>NZ_JBWKDV010000005.1:0-197262 GCF_056435825.1 Streptomyces sp. NPDC043876
CGCCCGGTTACATTTCGAACCCGGAAGCTAAGCCTTTCAGCGCCGATGGTACTGCAGGGGGGACCCTGTGGGAGAGTAGGACGCCGCCGAACAATCTTTCAAGGGACCCTTGGTCCAGCGTTCAACGCTGGACCAAGGGTCTTTTTTATTTTATTCGAATTGCGCCGAAGCGCGGCCATGGGTTGGTTGCGCGAGAATGACTAGCGGTACCCCGAAGACAGGAGTCACACCCATGTCCAACTCTCCCGACGATCGTCCGGAGCGCGAGCCTCGTCGTAACGACGGCGGTGACAGGGGCGGCTACCGCGGGGGCCGTGACGACCGCGGTGGCGACCGTCCCCAGGGCGGCGGCTTCCGTGGCGGCGACCGCGGCGGGCGTCCCGCCGGCGGCGGCACCGGAGGCGGCTTCCGCCGCGATGACCGTGGTGGCCGTCCCGCCGGTGGTGGCGACCGCCCCCAGAGCGGTGGCTTCCGTGGCGGCGACCGCCCGAGCTACCCCCGTCGTGATGACGACCGTGGAGGCCGCCCCCAGGGTGGCGACCGTCCGCAGAGCGGCGGTTTCCGCCGTGACGACCGTGGCGGCGACCGTCCGAGCTTCCCGCGTCGCGATGACCGTGGTGGCGACCGTCCCCAGGGCGGTGGCTTCCGTGGCGGCGACCGCCCGAGCTACCCCCGTCGTGATGACGACCGCGGTGGGCGCCCCCAGGGTGGCGACCGTCCGAGCTTCCCGCGTCGCGATGACCGTGGCGGCGACCGTCCGCAGAGCGGTGGCTTCCGCCGTGACGACCGCGGTGGCGACCGTCCGAGCTTCCCGCGCCGTGACGACCGTGGTGGCGACCGTCCCCAGGGCGGTGGCTTCCGTGGCGGCGACCGTCCGAGCTACCCCCGTCGTGATGACGACCGCGGTGCGCGCCCCCAGGGCGGTGGCGGCGGTTTCCGTCGTGACGACCGCGGTGGCGACCGTCCGAGCTACCCCCGTCGCGATGACGACCGGGGCAGCCGTCCGAGCTTCCCGCGCCGTGATGACGACCGTGGCGGATTCCGCGGCGGTCGCGACGACCGCGGTGGCGACCGTCCCAGCTTCCCGCGTCGCGACGACCGTGGCGGCGACCGCCCGCAGAGCGGTGGCTTCCGTCGCGACGACCGTGGTGGCGACCGTCCGAGCTTCCCGCGTCGCGATGACCGCGGTGGCGACCGTCCCCAGGGCGGCGGCTTCCGTGGCGGCGACCGCCCGAGCTACCCGCGTCGTGATGACGACCGCGGTGCGCGCCCCCAGGGCGGTGGCGGCGGTTTCCGTCGTGATGACCGCGGTGGTGACCGTCCGAGCTACCCCCGTCGCGATGACGACCGGGGCAGCCGTCCGAGCTTCCCGCGCCGTGATGACGACCGTGGCGGATTCCGCGGCGGCCGTGACGACCGCGGTGGCGACCGTCCCAGCTACCCCCGTCGTGACGACCGGGGTGGCGACCGTCCCAGCTTCCCGCGTCGCGATGACCGGGGTGGCGACCGTCCGCAGAGCGGCGGTTTCCGCGGCCGCGACGACCGTGGCGGCGACCGTCCGAGCTACCCCCGCCGTGATGACGACCGTGGCGGATTCCGCGGCGGTCGCGACGACCGCGCTGGCGACCGTCCCAGCTACCCCCGCCGTGACGACCGGGGTGGCGACCGTCCGCAGAGCGGCGGTTTCCGCGGCCGCGACGACCGTGGCGGCGACCGTCCGAGCTACCCCCGCCGTGACGACCGCGGCGACCGGGGTGGCGACCGCGGTGGGTACCGTGGCGGCCGTGACGACCGCGACAACGACTACCGCGACCGCGAGCCGATCAAGCGACTCCCGATCGACGACGACATCACCGGTCACGAGATCGACCCGGACGTGCGCCAGGAGCTGCTGAGCCTGCCGAAGGGTCTGGCCGAAGAGGTCTCGCGCAACCTGGTCATGGTGGCCCGGCTGATCGACGAGGACCCGGAGCAGGCCTACGCCTACGCCCGCATCGCGCTGCGGCTCGCCTCCCGCGTCGCCGCCGTCCGCGAGGCCGCCGGTTTCGCCGCGTACGCCACGCAGAAGTACAGCGAGGCGCTCGCCGAGTTCCGCGCCGCGAAGCGGATGACCGGTTCGGTCGAGCTGTGGCCCGTCATGGCCGACTGCGAGCGCGGCCTCGGCCGCCCCGAGCGGGCGCTGGCGATGGCCGGCGAGCCCGAGGTGCAGAAGCTGGACAAGGCCGGCCAGGTCGAGATGCGCCTGGTCGCCGCCGGTGCCCGCCGGGACATGGGGCAGCTCGACGCCGCCATCGTGACCCTGCAGAGCCCGGAGCTGGCCTCCTCCGCCGTGCAGCCGTGGACCGCGCGCCTGCGGTACGCCTACGCCGACGCCCTGCTGGCCAACGGTCGCGAGGACGAGGCACGCGAGTGGTTCGCCAAGACGATCGAGTCCGACAAGGACGGTTCGACCGACGCCTCCGACCGGCTCGCCGAGCTGGACGGTGTCGAGTTCGTCGACGCGATGGGCGCCGAGGACCGCGAGGCCCTCAGCGACGAGGACCGCCGGGTCCAGGACTCCGACGACTCGGGTGTCGCCGAGTACTACGACGAGGACGACGAGGAGTACGAGCCGTCCGGCGCCCGTGAGGACGACGAGGACGACGTGTACGAGGCGTCCGAGGCCCGCGAGGACGACGAGGACGACGCGTACGAGGCGTCCGACGCCCGCGAGATGGACGACGACGAGGACGACGAGGACGAGCTGCTCGCCCGCGTCGAGGCGGACTCCGACGTCGCGGACGAGATCGTGGTCGAGGACGACCTGATCGACGACGAGCCCCACCGCGACGAGGTCGAGCCCGACCGCGACGAGATCGATGCCGCGTTCGAGGACCAGGACCGCGACAAGGCCTGACGCACGGCATGACGAAGGGCGGTGCCCCCGTGGGGGCGCCGCCCTTCTGTCGTTCCGGGGCCGCGTTCCCCGGCCCGGCGTGCGCGGGGACGCCGCTCAGCCCAGGCTGCGCAGCACGAGTCCGGTGGCCGGCTTGGGCCCGAAGGAGGTCGACTTGCGGGGCATGGTGACGCCCTGGCGGGCCAGCTCCCGGACCACGTCCTCCCGTACCGGGTGGAGCAGTACCGCCGTGCCGCCGCTGCGTTCGGCCATGTCGACGGTGGCCTCGGCGTCGTGGATGTACACGATGTGGTCGGCCGCGTCCGGGACCCGCCACAGGGCGTCCAGCAGGGTCGCGTGCAGCACGGTCGCGTCCAGGCGGCGCCAGGCCTCCGGGCGGTCGTGCCGGACCGTGCGCTCGATCAGCTCCGGATCGGGGTCGGTCACCAGGTGGAAGTCGCCGTCACCGGTCAGCAGGAACGCGTTGCCCCGGGCGGAGGCCTCGCCGAGGGCGGCCAGCGCGGCCGGCAGCGGGCCGTCGACCCGGCGGACCGTGAACGATCCCGCCAGCGCGGCCAGCGCGTCGGAGACCGGCAGGCGGCGCAGCATCCGGTGGATGGCGCGGACCTGGAGCGGATAGCGGGCGGTGTCCACGAGCAGCACCAGGCCGAAGTCCCAGGGGGTGGGGCCCGGGTGCTCCTCCTGGAGGCGCAGGTACGTCGCCCAGCGGTGGTGGCCGTCGGCGATGAGGGCCTGGCGGTGGCCGAGGTCCTCGGTGACCGCGGCCACTTCGGCGGGGTCGGTGACGGCCCACAGCCGGTGGCAGAAACCGTCCTCGGTGGTGGTCGACAGCAGGGGCGGGCGGGACGCGGTGGCCTCGACGACCTCGGCCGCCCCGGTGCCCCCGGCTCCGTCGTCGCTGCGGTAGGTCAGCAACAGCGGTTCGAGGTTGGCCGAGGTGGCGCGCATCAGACCGGCCCGGTCGGTGACCACGGGCGGCATGACGTCCTCGTGCGGCAGGACGACCCCGGCATCGGCCGCGGACAGGGCGAGCGCGCCGATGACCCCGCGCTGGAGCATCTCGCCCCTGCGCTGCTCGTACACGTACAGCGCGGGCTCCGGGTCAGCGCTGAGGATGCCCTCGGCGAGCCAGTCGTCGAGGGTCCGGGCGGCCTGTTCGTTGCGCGCGTCCGGGGTGGCGGCCTGGGGGAGGATCAGCCGGACGATGTTGTGCGGGTCCGCGGACTCCAGGTGGTGGAGTCCGTCAGGTCGCACGACCACGTCGTAGGGGGGCGAGGTGACGGCGGCGAGACTGCCGACGCGCTCCGGGACGTAGCGAAGCCCGGGGAAGGGCACGAGGCGCAGTCCGTCGCGCGATCCGTTGTCCTCGGTTCCTGGTGTGGTCATTCGTGCATGGTAAGTCCCGTCTCGCGATGCGGGATGATCAGGGTGGAGCACGGAATCGGCCAGAAGACGAAGGGGCGGTCAGGATGACCCGGCAGAGCAGGACCAGGCCCGCGGGCAGTGAGCGCAGTCTGCACCAGGCGTACGACACGGCCCTGCTGGACCTGGACGGGGTGGTGTACACGGGGGGCGAGGCGATCGCGCACGCGGTGGACTCGCTGCTGGCGGCGCGGGCCGACGGGATGCACCTCGCGTACGTCACGAACAACGCGCTGCGGACGCCGGACGCCGTCGCGGGACACCTGAGCGAGCTGGGCATCCCGTCCGAGGCGGCCGAGGTGATCACCTCGGCGCAGGCGGTGTCCCGGCTGATCGCCGATCAGGTGCCGGCGGGATCCAAGGTGCTGGTCATCGGCGGTGAGGGGCTGCGGGTCGCGCTGCGCGAGCGCGGGCTCGTGCCGGTGGAGTCGGCGGACGAGGAGGACCTGGCGGCGGTGGTCCAGGGCTTCGGCGGGCCGGACCTCCCGTGGGGGCGCTTCGCGGAGGCCTCGTACGCGATCGCGCGCGGGGTGCCGTGGTTCGCGTCGAACACGGACCTGACGATCCCGAGCGCGCGGGGGATCGCGCCGGGCAACGGGGCCGCGGTGGAGGTCGTACGGATCGCCACGGGCGCCGAGCCGCAGGTGGCGGGCAAGCCGCTGCCGCCCATGCACCGCGAAACGATCCTGCGCACCGGCGCCGAGCGGCCGCTGGTGGTCGGGGACCGGCTGGACACCGACATCGAGGGCGCCTTCCACGGGGAGGTGGACTCGCTGCTCGTGCTGACCGGGGTGACGGACGGGGCGCAGCTGCTGCGGGCCGAGCCGAAGCACCGGCCGACGTACGTGGACCGGGACCTGCGGGGCCTGCTGACCGGGCAGCCCGAGGTGGAGGACGCCGGGGACGGTTTCCGCTGCGGCGGGTGGACCGCGCTCGCGCGGGACGGCGTACTGGAGCTGCGCGCCGGGGACGGCGACGGCGACGGCCGGGAGACGGATGCCGCGGACGCGGACGCCGGGGGTGATCCGCTCGACGGGCTGCGGGCGCTGTGCGCGGCGGCCTGGACGCAGGCCGGGGACGGGTCGTGCACGCTGGACGCGGGCAAGGCGCTGGCCCGGCTCGGCCTGTAGCCGGTCGAAGAGGGTCCGGGGGCGGGGGGACTCGCAGAACGCGGAGGGTAGGCTAACCTAACTTTCGTGTTGGTCGAGAGTCCCCCCGAACAGAGCGCGGCCGCGACGGCCGCCCCCCGCCCGCGACACGCCGCGCGCGCCGCCGGTCTGGCGGCCGCCCTCGCGGTGTTGGTGCTGATCGCGCTGGCGAGCATCGCGGTGGGCGCCAAGCAGATGCCGCTCGATCAGGTCCGGCACGGCCTGTTCCACTTCACGGGAACCCCCGCCGACGTGGTGGTCAGGGACCTGCGGGTGCCGCGGACCGTGCTCGGCCTGATGGTCGGCCTCGGCCTCGGCCTCTCCGGCGCGGTGATGCAGGCGCTGACCCGCAATCCGCTGGCGGAACCCGGCATCCTCGGCGTCAACGCGGGCGCCGCGGCGGCCGTGGTCTCCGCGATCAGCTTCTTCGGGGCGTCCACCCTGAGCGCGTACGTCTGGTGGGCCTTCCTCGGCGCAGCCGTCGTCTCGGTGGTCGTCTACGTCCTCGGCGGCAGCCGCAGCGCGACGCCGGTGCGGCTCGCCCTCGCCGGTACGGCGGCCAGCGCGGCGCTGGTCGGCTACATCAACGCCGTGCAGCTCATGGACAGCAAGGCGCTGGAGAAGCTGCGCTTCTGGACCGTCGGCTCGCTGGCCTCCGCGAACATGGACACCGTCCGCCAGGTGGCGCCGTTCCTCCTGGTCGGCGCGGTCCTCGCGCTGTGCCTGGGGCGACCGCTCAACGCCATGGCGATGGGCGACGACACCGCGCGGGCGCTCGGCGCGAACCTCACCCTGACCCGGGTCACCGCGATGGCGGCGATCACCCTGCTCTGCGGTGCGGCGACCGCCGCCTGCGGTCCCATCGTCTTCATCGGGCTGATGATCCCGCACCTGGTCCGCTTCTTCACCGGCCCGGACATGCGCTGGGTGCTGGCCTACTCGGCGGTGCTCTCACCGGCCCTGCTGCTCGCCGCCGACGTCATCGGCCGGGTCATCACGCGCCCGGCGGAGCTCCAGGTCGGCATCGTCACCGCGCTCATCGGCGGTCCCGTCTTCATCACCCTCGTCCGGCGCAAGAGGATGGCCCAGCTGTGAACGCGAAGACCGTGAAGAGCGGCGCGGGTGCGAAGGGCGTCAAGAGGTCCGGCGGTGCGCCCTCCCGGGGGCTGCGCGGGCCCGGCGGGATCTCCCTGCGGGTGGAGCCGCGCGCGCTGGCGGTCGGTCTGCTGCTGCTCGCCGCCGTGCTGGTGCTCGCCGTCCTGCTCATCGGCACCGGCGACTTCGAGATCGCCCCGGCGGACGTCGTCAGGACCCTGGTCGGTGACGGCACCCCCGCCCACGACTTCGTCATCAACGACCTGCGGCTGCCGCGCGTGCTCGTGGCCGTCCTGGTCGGCGCGGCCCTCGGGATGGCCGGCGGGATCTTCCAGTCCGTGTCCCGCAACCCGCTCGGCTCCCCGGACCTGCTCGGCTTCGGCTACGGGTCCGCGGTCGGCGCGCTCGTCGTGATCGTCCTGTTCAAGGGCGGCGCGGGGGAGGTGGCGACCGGCGCGGTCGTCGGAGGCGTGCTGACCGGTGTCGCGGTCTACCTGCTGGCCTACAAGCGCGGCATCCACGGCTACCGCCTCGTCCTCGTCGGCATCGGAGCCTCCGCGATGCTGATCGCCGTCATCCAGTACCTGCTGACGAAGGCCCAGCTCGTCGACGCCGCCCGGGCGATGGTCTGGCTGACCGGGTCGCTGGCCGGGCGCGACTCGGCGCAGGTGTGGCCGCTGCTGGCGACCTGCCTGGTCGTCTTCCCGCTGGTCCTGGGGCAGGGCAGGGCGCTGCGGATGATGGAGATGGGCGACGACGCCGCGTACGCGCTCGGCGTACGGGTGGAGCGCACCCGGATCCTGCTGATGTTCGCGGCGATCGTGCTGACCACGGCGGCGAGCGCCGCCGCCGGGCCGATCAGCTTCGTCGCGCTGGCCGCCCCCCAGCTGGCGCGCCGGCTGACCCGCTCGCCCGGCGCCAACCTGCTGTCCGGCGCGCTGATGGGCGCCGCCCTGCTGCTGGCGTCCGACTGGACCTCGCAGCGCGTCTTCGGCTCCGACCAGCTGCCGGTGGGCGTGGTGACGGGCCTGGTCGGCGGTGTCTACCTGCTGTGGCTGCTCGTCACGGAACGCAAGGCCGGGCGGATATGAGCGGCCCGCGCGCCGCGGCCCCGCCCCATCGCCCCCCGAACCGTCCGGTGAACCGGGCCGGAACCCAAGGAGTACCCCAGTGCAGCGGCTGACCGCGCGGAACGTGACCCTCGGCTACGACCAGCGGGTCATCGCCGAGAACCTGTCGGTGGAGATCCCCGACCACTCCTTCACGGTGATCGTCGGACCCAACGCCTGCGGCAAGTCCACGCTGCTGCGCGCCCTGGCGCGGATGCTGAAGCCGACGGCCGGTCAGGTGCTGCTGGACGGGCACGCGATCGCCTCGATGCCCGCGAAGAAGGTGGCGAAGACGCTCGGTCTGCTGCCGCAGTCCTCGATCGCCCCCGACGGCATCACCGTCGCCGACCTGGTCTCGCGCGGCCGCTACCCGCACCAGGGCCTGCTGCGGCAGTGGTCGGCCGAGGACGAGCGGATCGTCGCCGAGTCCATGGCCTCGACCGGGGTCGCCGAACTCGCCGACCGGGCCGTGGACGAACTCTCGGGCGGCCAGCGCCAGCGCGTGTGGATCGCGATGGCCCTGGCCCAGCAGACCCCGCTGCTGCTGCTGGACGAGCCGACGACGTACCTGGACATCCAGCACCAGATCGACGTCCTGGACCTGTGCGCGCACCTGCACGAGGAGCGGGGGCGGACGCTGGTCGCGGTGCTGCACGACCTCAACCACGCGGCCCGCTACGCCACGCACCTGATCGCGATGCGCGACGGCGAGGTGGTCGCCGAGGGGCCGCCCGCCGAGATCGTCACCGCGGAGCTGGTGGAGCGGGTCTTCGGGCTGCGCTGCCAGATCATCGACGACCCGCAGACGGGGACGCCGCTGGTGATCCCGGCCGCGCGCGCGGCCCGTACGAAGACCCCCGCCGCCGCGGCCGTGCCCGGCGCCCCCGCGCAGGCGGCCGCCCGGTCCTAAAGCATGCTGCGCAGCCGCAGCAGGTCGCGGAAGCCGGCCTCCAGGCCGACCCGGCCGGAGGCCCAGCCCTTCGCGAACTTCAGCTCGCCCGCGACCATCGCCAGCAGGTCCGCGCCGGTCATCGACAGGCGGATCTCGGCCTTCGCGCGGGGCGGTCCGGGATGCGGGGAGTCCGCGTCCACCCGGATCCGGCCGCCGTCGAGACGGCCCGTGAACGTCTGGTCCAGATCGGTGATGTGGCAGCTCAGGGAGCGGTCGAGCGCGGCGGCGCCGCGCACGTCCCCGGTGGATCCGGCCAGGTTGTCGGAGAGTTTGTCGAGTGCCGCGCGGCACTCTTCGATCGTCGCCATGGTGAGCCCGACGGTACCGCAGAGCCGTGCGTGGCGGCGGCCGGCTTCGGGGTAGCGTCGGGGCATGACCGACGAAGCGCCCGAGGCCGGGCCGCAGCCCGCGCCCGGGGCCCTGTCCGACGCCGAGCCCGAGCCCGGCGCTCCCGCCCCGCTGGGCGTCGTACGCGCCCCCACCGGCCACGCCCCGGTCGACGCGGGACTCGAACGGCTGGCGGACGCCGACCACCTTCCGGCGGACGGGCACGTCCAGGTGTACGAGGATGTACACCGGGTCCTGCGCGACGAGCTGACCGCGCTCGACGCGCCGCCGCCCGCATCCACGCCGTACGACCTCAGGAGCTGAACCGAACGTGGCAGGAGTGGCACGCCGCCGCCTGGACGCCGAACTGGTGCGCCGCAACATGGCCCGCTCGCGCGAGCACGCCGCGCAGCTGATCGCCGCCGGCCGGGTCACCGTGGGCGGGGCGACCGCGACCAAGGCCGCCACCCAGGTCGAGACCGCCGCGGCGCTCGTCGTCCGCAAGGACGACAGCGACCCCGACTACGTCTCGCGGGGCGGCCACAAACTGGCCGGCGCGCTGGCCGCCTTCCGGCCGCTGGGGCTGCGCGTCGAGGGCCGGCGGGCGCTGGACGCGGGCGCCTCCACCGGCGGGTTCACCGACGTGCTGCTGCGCTCCGGCGTCGCGCACGTCGTCGCCGTCGACGTCGGCTACGGGCAGCTCGCCTGGTCGCTGCAGAGCGACGAGCGGGTCACGGTCAAGGACCGGACGAACGTCCGCGAGCTGACCCTGGAGCAGATCGACGGGATCCCCGCCGACCTGGTCGTGGGCGACCTCTCCTTCATCTCCATCGGCCTGGTGCTGCCCGCTCTGGTGCGGTGCACGGCGCCGGACGCCGACCTCGTCCTCATGGTCAAACCGCAGTTCGAAGTGGGCAAGGACCGGCTCGGCAGCGGCGGCGTCGTGCGCAGTACGGAGCTGCGCGCGGAGGCGGTGCGCGAGGTCGCCCGGCAGGCGGGGAAGCTGGGCCTGGGCGTGCTGGGCGTGACCGCCAGTCCGCTGCCCGGCCCCTCCGGGAACGTCGAGTATTTTCTGTGGCTGAGGGCGGGGGCACCGGCGCTCGACCCGGCGGATGTTGACCGTGCAGTGGCGGAGGGGCCGCAGTGACAGATTCAGCTTCAGGTTTGCCCGCACCACGTACCGTCTTCCTGCTCGCGCACACCGGCCGGCCCGCGGCCATCCGCAGCGCCGAGCTGGTCGTCCAGGGCCTGCTGCGCTGCGGGCTGGGGGTGCGCGTCCTGCGGCAGGAGGCGGCCGACCTGCCGCTGCCGCCCGAGGTGGAACTCGTCACCGACTGCACGCCCGGCGTGCTCGACGGCTGCGAGCTGCTGATCGTGCTCGGCGGGGACGGGACGCTGCTGCGCGGCGCCGAGTTCGCGCGCGGCTCCGGGGTGCCGATGCTGGGCGTCAACCTCGGCCGGGTGGGGTTCCTCGCCGAGGCCGAGCGCGACGACCTGGACAAGGTGGTCGACCGGGTCGTCACCAAGGCGTACGAGGTCGAGGAGCGGATGACCCTCGACGTGTCCGTCCACACCAACGGCGACGTCGTCCACCGGGACTGGGCGCTCAACGAGGCGGCCGTCCAGAAGGTGTCGCCGGAGCGGATGCTCGAAGTGGTCCTGGAGATCGACGGCCGGCCGGTGACCGGCTTCGGCTGCGACGGGATCGTCTGCGCGACCCCCACCGGCTCCACGGCGTACGCGTTCTCCGCGGGCGGACCGGTGGTCTGGCCGGAGGTCGAGGCGCTGCTCATGGTCCCGATCAGCGCGCACGCGCTGTTCGCCAAGCCGCTGGTGACCTCGCCGGACTCGGTGCTCGCGGTGGAGGTCCAGCCCGGCACCCCGCACGGCGTCCTGTGGTGCGACGGCCGCCGGATGCTGGAGCTGCCCGCCGGGGCCCGGGTGGAGGTCCGCAGGGGCGCCGTGCCGGTCCGGCTCGCCCGGCTGCACCACGCCTCCTTCACGGACCGCCTCGTCGCGAAGTTCGCGCTTCCCGTCTCCGGCTGGCGCGGCGCGCCGCACTGATCGTTCCGGGGTCTCGCCGGGGGCGCGCCCGAGGGCGCCGCGCGTGACGCGCGGGAAACCTCGGTATGGTCTGGGACGTGCTTGAGGAGATGCGGATACGGTCGCTCGGAGTCATCGACGACGCGGTGGTCGAGCTGTCGCCCGGTTTCACCGCGGTGACGGGCGAGACCGGAGCGGGCAAGACGATGGTCGTCACGAGCCTCGGGCTGCTGCTCGGTGGCCGGGCCGACCCGGCGCTCGTACGGATCGGGGCCAAGGCCGCGGTCGTCGAGGGCCGGATCGTGCTGCGCCCCGGCGCGCCCGCCGCCCTGCGCGCCGAAGAGGCCGGGGCCGAGCTGGACGACGGCGCCCTGCTGATCAGCCGCACGGTGTCCGCGGAGGGGCGCTCGCGCGCCCACGTGGGCGGCCGCTCGGTGCCCGTGGGGCTGCTCGCCGAGCTGGCGGACGACCTGGTCGCCGTCCACGGGCAGACCGACCAGCAGGGCCTGATGCGGCCGGCGCGGCAGCGCCAGGCGCTCGACCGGTACGCCGGGGACGCCGTCGCGGTCCCGCTGGAGAAGTACGCGGCCGCCCACCGGCGGCTGCGGGCCGTGGCCGGTGAACTGGACACGATCACCACCCGGGCCCGGGAGCGGGCCCAGGAGGCGGACCTGCTGCGCTTCGGCCTCGACGAGATCGCGGCCGTGGAGCCGCTTCCCGGCGAGGACGTGGAGCTGGCGGCGGAGGCCGAGCGGCTCGGCCACGCCGAGTCCCTGGCCTCGGCGGCCGCCGCCGCGCACGCCGCGCTCGCGGGCAATCCGGAGGACCCGGAGGGCGTCGACGCGAACACCATGGTCGCGGGCGCCCACCGGGCGCTGGAGGCCGTACGCGCCTACGACCCGGCGCTCGGCGTCCTCGCCGAACGGATCGGGGAGCTGGGGATCCTGCTCGCCGACGTGGCGGGGGAGCTGGCCGGTTACGCCGACGGGCTCGACGTCGATCCGCTGCGGCTGGCCGCCGTCGAGGAGCGGCGCGCCGCGCTGACCCAGCTGACCCGCAAGTACGGGTCCGCCGGGGCCGCCGGGGCGACCGTGGACTCCGTACTGGAGTGGGCCGAGCGGGGCGCCGAGCGGCTGCTGGAACTCGACGGCGACGACGAGCGGATCGCGGAGCTGACCGCCGAGCGGGACGCGCTGCGCTCCGAACTGTCGGGCCTCGCGCAGGCGTTGACCGACGCGCGGACGGAGGCCGCCGCGCGCTTCGCTTCCGCCGTGACCGCCGAGCTGGCCTCCCTGGCCATGCCGCACGCCCGCGTGAGCATCGACATCCGGCAGACCGAGGACCCCTCGGGCGAAGGCGTCGAGGTCAACGGCCGCGTGGTGGCCTACGGGCCGTCGGGAGCCGATGAGGTGGAGCTGCTGCTGGCCCCGCACCCGGGCGCGCAGCCGCGGCCGATCACCAAGGGCGCCTCGGGCGGTGAACTCTCCCGGGTGATGCTGGCGGTCGAGGTGGTCTTCGCGGGGTCGGACCCGGTGCCGACGTACCTCTTCGACGAGGTCGACGCGGGCGTGGGCGGCAAGGCGGCCGTCGAGGTCGGCCGCCGCCTCGCCAAGCTGGCGAAGACCGCGCAGGTCGTCGTCGTCACGCACCTCCCGCAGGTGGCGGCCTTCGCGGACCGGCAGCTGCTGGTGGAGAAGACGCACGACGGGTCCGTGACCCGCAGCGGGGTCACCGTCCTGGAGGGCGAGGACCGGATCCGCGAGCTGTCGCGGATGCTGGCCGGCCAGGAGGACTCCGAGACGGCCCGGGCGCACGCGGAGGAACTGCTCGCCACGGCGCGCGCGGACGCTTAGCCGGTGCCGGTGCCGGTGCCGGGCCCGAGTCCTGTCGGTGCCCGGCCCCCACCCGTGCGGGTGGCCGTGCCGTGAACGAACGGCCCCTGACCCTCACCCATGTGGGTGATGGTCAGGTGAATATCAGCCGCTCCCGTACGGGATCCGCACCCGTATGGTCCCGGTACGCGCGTGCGGGCTGGCATCCTGGGCGACGTCTCTGACTCCCTCCTCCAGGAGCCCCGCCCGTGAGCAGCTCCGCGGTACCCGCCCCCGCCCAGCCGTACGGGCGGCCGCCCCTGCGCACCGTCCAGGTCCTCGGCGGCGCCGGCGCGGGCAGCAGCGCGCACGTGCGCTCGCTCGCCACCGGACTCGCCGCGCGCGGGCTGCGGGTGACGGTGTGCGCGCCCGTCGAGGCCGAGGGGGAGTACGACTTCACCGGCGCCGGCGCACAGTTCGCCCCCGACGCGGTGAGCGCCCTGCGGGCCGTCTGCGCGGGCGCCGACGTGGTCCACGCGCACGGGGTGCGGGCCGCGATGCGGGCCGCGCTGGCCCTGCGCGGGCACCGGGTGCCCCTGGTGGTGACCTGGCACGGCGGCGGCCCCGCGGCCGGGGGCGCGCTCGGGCGCATCTCCCGGCTGATGGAGCGCCGGGTGGCGCGGTCGGCGGCGGTGGTCCTGGGCGCGTCCTCGGACCAGGTGGACCTGGCCCGGCTGCGGGGGGCCCGGGACGCGCGGCTCGCGCCGGTGACGGTGCCGGGGGCGCGGACACGCGGTGACCTGGAGAAGGTGCGGGCGGAACTGGGCGCGGTGGAACGGCCGTTGCTGATCGCGGTCGGCAGCCTGGTGGCGCACCGCGGCTACGGGGTGCTGCTGGACGCGGCGCGCGCCTGGCGGGAGCTGGACCCCGTACCGCTGCTGGTGATCGCGGGGGAGGGGCCGCTACGGGCCGAGCTGACCCGGCGGATCATGGACGAGGACCTGCCCGTACGGCTGCTCGGGCGGCGCTCCGACGCGGCCGAACTGCTCGCCGCGGCGGACGTGGCGGTGCTGCCGAGCCGCTGGGAGGCGCGCTCGCTGCTGGCCCAGGAGGCCCTGCGGGCCGGGGTGGCGCTCGTGGCCACGGACGTCGGCGGCGTACCGGAGCTGGTGGGGGACGCGGCGGTCCTGGTCCCGTACGGCGACGCCGAGGCGCTGGCCCGCGCGGTGGGCGGCCTCCTGTCGTCCCCGGACCGGCGCGCCGCACTGGCCGGGGCCGGGCACGCCCAGGCCCGTACGTGGCCCTCGGAGGACGACACGGTGGCGCAGGTGCTGTCCGTGTACGACGAGCTGATGGAGCGCTGGGGGCGCTGACCGGCCGCCGGCGGGCCCGCCCCCGTCAGGACGGGGAGGCGGCGCTCACGTGCCGGCGGGCCCGCAGGGCCAGGCTCAGCGACAGGACCGTCTCCGGGTCGTCCAGGTCCGTGCCCAGCAGCTCCGCGATGCGGGCCAGCCGGTTGTACAGCGTCTGGCGGTTCAGGTGCAGCTCCCGGGCCGTCTCCGCCTTGCGGCCCGCGTGCGCCAGGTACGTCTCCAGCGTGGGCAGCAGCGGCGGCTTGGAGGTCAGGTCGTGCGTGCGCAGCGCCCCGATGGCCCGCTCCACGAAGGCGGCCAGGTCCGGCTGTTCCCGCAGCCGCCACAGCAGCAGGTCGATGTCCAGCCGGCGCGCGTCGTACCACGGCCGCGCGGGCAGCCCCTGCGCGGCCGTCGCCGTCTCGGCCGCGTGCCGCAGGCCCGCGGAGGCCGCCGCCCAGCCGCCCGCGACGCCGACCACCACCGCGGGCGGGGCGCCCGCCCGGTCCAGGCCGGCCCGCTCCACCCCGGCCCGCAGCGCCGCCGCGACCCGGTCGGCGACCGCCGTACGCTCCGACTCCGCCCGCAGCGACACCAGCAGCGGCACCCGCCCCTCCACCGGCCGCACGCCCAGCAGCACCGGCACGCCGACCGCCGCGAGCTCCTCCAGCACGGCGCGGGCGAGCACCGCCCAGTTCCCCGACGCCCCGAGGTCGGAGGCCAGCCGCATGACGATCGGCAGCAGCGGCCCGGCGCCCGGTTTGAAGCCGAGGACGCGCGCCTGCGCCGGAGCGTCCTCCGCGCTGATCCGGCCCTCCGCCAGGTCGGTCAGAAAGTCCCCGCGCCCCCGCGCCGCCAGCTCGTCCTCCTGGCGGGCCTGCATCAGGACCACCGCCAGCACCCCCGCGGTCCGCTCCGCCGCCATCCGGTGCACGGGCAGCAGCGGCGCGCCGACCCCCAGCAGGACGAGGCGCGCCCGGACCGACCCGGTGCCGGGTCCGCCGCCCGGTACGTCGACGACCACGGTGTGCGCGGAGGGGCCGGCCTCCCGCTGGCCGCGCAGCCCCTCCCAGACCTGGAGGGGGTCGGCCGCGGCCTCGCCCGCCGTGCTGGCGGCCGCGTAGAGCAGCTGTCCGTCGGGGGTCTCCAGGAACACCGGGTTGGCGGTGAAGTCGGCGAGGATGCGCAGGACCTGGGGGATCCCGCCGCCGCCCAGGAGCGCCTGCGTACAGCGCCGGTGGACCTCCTCGGCGCGCTGGAGCAGGGCGTAGTGCCCGTTGACGATCTCGGTGTGGACCTCCTCCGTCACCGCGACGAAGGGCACCTCGCGGTGCAGCTGGACCAGCGGCAGCCCGGCCGCGCGCGCCGTCTCCACGATCGTCGCGGGCAGCTTGGTGAAGCGCGGCCCCAGCTCGACGACGAGCGCGGCGATCCCCCGGTCGGCGAGGCGGCGCACGAAGGCGCGCTGCTCGCTCGGCCGGGTGCCCAGCCCGAGGCCCGTGGTCAGCAGCAGCTCACCGCCCTTGAGCAGTGAGGCGATGTTGGGCACCTCGCCCGCGTGCACCCAGCGCACGGTGCGCCCGAGGCGGTCCGCGCCCGCCATGACCTCCGGCAGCCCGCTGCGCAGTCCCGGCAGCTCCAGTGCCCGCTGAACGGTGATACCGCCCTGGTTGTCCATGTCGCGGGACGCTATCAGGGGTCCGCGGGGCCGTGATCAGGCCGGTTTGATGTTGTGGTTGAAACGGAAGACGTTGTCGGGGTCGTACCGCGCCTTCACCTCGGCGAGGCGCCGCAGGTTCGCGGCGCCCAGCCCGGCCGCGACCCGCTCGGGTCCCTCGTCGCCGGTGAAGTTGAGGTACACGGCCCCCGTGCTCCAGGGCTGCACGTCGGCCCGTACGTCCTTCACCCACTGCCGGCAGCGGGCGTCGTCGGCCGGGTCCTCCCACACGGCGAAGGGGTGCACCGCCCAGGGCGCCTCCCGGTACGGCACCGGGTAGCCCGTCGGGCCGTCCGCGACCGCGCCGCCCAGTGGGAACAGCACGTGCTGGGTGGGCGTCGGGGCGGGCATCGAGGCGGCGCGGGCGCAGAAGACGTCGAGCAGCTCGTCCGGGGCGCCGGTCAGGTACTCCGCCGACCAGTGGTTACGCAGCCCCGGCGGGTCGTCGAGCATGCACTGGAAGTCGGCGTAGGGCAGGGCCGTGACCAGTTCCGCCGGGTGCGCGAGCGCCAGCAGCGGCGCCGCCATCTTCCGCAGCTCCTCCTCCGTGCCCGCGAAGGTGACCAGCGCGCCGCACAGCGGGGTCCCGACCAGCTCGGGCGGTACGAAGGGGGCGGGCGGCCCGGTCATGAAGATCAGCCCGCCCCCGGCCTCGGGCGGCGCCGCCTCCAGGACGTCGCGGTAGACGCGGGCCACCTCGGGCCCCGCCCCGGGCGGATACAGCAGCAGCGCCACGGCGAAGGCGGGCAGCGGGTGGGTGCGCAGGGTCAGGGAGGTCGCGACGCCGAAGTTCCCGCCGCCGCCGTGCAGGGCCCAGAACAGCTCGGGACGGTCCTCGGCGGTCGCGGTCAGGGTCTCGCCGTCGGCGGTGACCAGGTCCACGCCGAGGAGGTTGTCCACGGACAGGCCGAAGGCGCGGTCCAGCCAGCCCGAACCGCCGCCCAGGACGAGTCCGCCGACTCCGGTGGTGGAGACGCGCCCGCCCGTGGTGGCCACCGCGTACGGCGCGCAGGCCCGGTCGAGGTCGCCCATCAGGGCGCCGCCGCCGACCCGGACGGCCCCGGCGGCCGGGTGGACCGTCACCTCGTTCATCCGGCGCAGGTCGACCACGAGGGCGCCGTCCCCGAGCCCGTCGCCCGCCACGCTGTGACCGCCGCCGCGCACCGCGACCTTCAGGTCCAGCTCGCGGGCGAAGCGGACGGCGGTGACGACGTCGGCCTCGCTCTCGCACCGGGCGATGACGGCGGGACGCCGGTCCACCATGGCGTTGAACACGCTGCGGGCGTCGTCGTACCCCGGGTCCCCCGGAGCGAGGACCTCACCGCAGAGATCGTCGCGGAGCTCGGCGAGAGCCGTGCCCGCCTTCGAGAGGGGAGCCATGGCCGCCCCCTTCCTCGCAGGGGCGTGGGGACCCCTCCAGCGTAGGAGGCGGGCCCGCGCGCGGCGCGCCGGGGGCGCGGGCCCCGGGCGCGACCGCGGCGCGCCTACCCTCCGTACGCGCCGCTCGCCGTCAGCCGCAGGGCGGTGTCGATCAGGGGGACGTGGCTGAACGCCTGCGGGAAGTTGCCCACCTGGCGCTGGAGGACCGGGTCCCACTCCTCCGCCAGCAGACCGAGGTCGTTGCGCAGCGAGAGCAGCTTCTCGAAGAGGCGCCGGGCCTCGTCCACGCGGCCGATCATCGCCAGGTCGTCGGCCATCCAGAAGGAACACGCGAGGAAGGCCCCCTCGTCGCCCTCCAGGCCGTCCACGCCGGCCTCCTCGCCGGCCGTCGGGTAGCGCAGGATGAAGCCGTCCGGGGTCGACAGTTCGCGCTGGATCGCCTCGATCGTGCCGATGACCCGCTTGTCGTCCGGCGGCAGGAAGCCCATCTGCGGGATGAGCAGCAGAGAGGCGTCCAGTTCCTTCGACCCGTAGGACTGGGTGAAGGTGTTGCGCTCCTTGTCGTACCCCTTCTCGCACACGTCCTGGTGGATCTCGTCGCGCAGCTCGCGCCAGCGCTCCAGCGGGCCGTCCGCGTCGCCGCTCTCGATCAGCTTGATCGTGCGGTCCACGGCGACCCACGCCATGACCTTCGAGTGCACGAAGTGGCGGCGCGGTCCGCGCACCTCCCAGATGCCCTCGTCCGGCTCGTTCCAGTGCGTTTCCAGGTAGCGGATCAGTTTGAGCTGGAGCAGCGACGCGTAGTCGTTGCGCGCCAGGCCCGTCATGTGGCCCAGGTGCAGGGCCTCGGTGACCTCGCCGTAGACGTCGAGCTGGAGCTGGTGCGCCGCGCCGTTGCCGACGCGCACGGGCGTGGAGTTCTCGTACCCGGGCAGCCAGTCCAGCTCGGTCTCGCCGAGCTCCCGCTCGCCCGCGATCCCGTACATGATCTGCAGGTTCTCCGGGTCGCCCGCCACCGCCCGCAGCAGCCACTCGCGCCAGGCCGCGGCCTCCGCGCGGTAGCCGGTGCGCAGCAGCGAGGACAGGGTGATCGCCGCGTCGCGCAGCCAGGTGTAGCGGTAGTCCCAGTTCCGGACGCCGCCGATCTCCTCCGGCAGGGAGGTGGTCGGCGCGGCCACGATGCCGCCCGTGGGCCCGTACGTCAGCGCCTTGAGGGTGATCAGGGAACGGACGACGGCCTCGCGGTAGGGGCCGTGGTAGGTGCACTGCTCGACCCACTCGCGCCAGAACAGGGTGGTGGCCTCCAGCGCCGCCTCGGCGTCGGGCGCCTCCGGGGGCTCCTTGTGCGAGGGCTGCCAGCTGATGCAGAAGGCGATCCGCTCACCGGGAGCGACCGTGAAGTCGGAGTAGGTGGTGAGGTCCTTGCCGTAGGTCTCCGCCTCGGTGTCCAGCCACACCGAGTCCGGACCCGCGACGGCGACCGTACGGGCGTCCACCTTGTGCACCCAGGGCACCACCCGGCCGTAGCTGAACCGCATGCGCAGGGCGGACCGCATCGGCACCCGGCCGCTGACGCCCTCCACGATCCGGATCAGCTGCGGGGCGTGGTCCTCGCGCGGCGGCATGAAGTCCGTCACGCGCACCGTGCCGCGCGGCGTGTCCCACTCGGACTCCAGGACCAGGGAATCGCCGTTGTACCGGCGCCGGTCGGCCCGGGGCGCGGCGGCGCCCGGCGCGAAGGCGGGGCCGATGCGCCAGAAACCGTGGTCCTCGGTCCCGAGGAGGGCCGCGAAGACGGCATGGGAATCGAAACGTGGCAGACACAACCAGTCCACCGAGCCGTCCCGGCAGACCAGTGCGGCGGTCTGCATGTCCCCGATCAGTGCGTAATCCTCGATGCGCCCGGACACTTGCAACTCCAGTCGAACGGCCACGTCCGCCCCGAGGGGCGCTTGCGTTGTGCGATTCCCGCTGAGTGATATCCGAGCAGGATATGACGGCACCCTAGTGATCTCCTTAAGTCTTGGAAGAATATGCCTGAGCCAAACGGGTGACGGTGTTGGCGTTGCCAACGGGTACGGGGGTGGCGCCGGCCGACCCGCTCGGCGGATGCCCGCGGGGCGCGCCGCGGACGCGGCCGGAGGCGGACTCTCCGGGTCGCTGATAGGCTGGTACCCCGTGGACCGGTGGTCTGCCTGTGCGAATCAGGAACCCCGAAACCGCAGCTTCGACGCCCCCGGATACTCCTTCACGGACCCCGGGGAAGGTGTCGGACTCACTCACCTCGCGACCACGGGAGCCCCCTCTTGGCGACGCCGCCCGCTGCTTTTCGAAACAGCACAGCCATGACGACCAAGCACATCTTCGTCACCGGGGGTGTCGCTTCGTCCCTCGGCAAGGGCCTCACGGCCTCCAGCCTGGGTGCGCTGCTGAAGGCGCGCGGCCTGCGGGTCACGATGCAGAAGCTCGACCCCTACCTCAACGTCGACCCGGGCACCATGAACCCGTTCCAGCACGGTGAGGTGTTCGTCACCAACGACGGCGCCGAGACCGACCTGGACATCGGGCACTACGAGCGCTTCCTCGACGTCGACCTCGACGGCTCGGCCAACGTCACCACCGGCCAGGTCTACTCGCAGGTCATCGCCAAGGAGCGGCGCGGCGAGTACCTCGGCGACACGGTGCAGGTCATCCCGCACATCACCAACGAGATCAAGCACCGCATCCGGCGGATGGCGACCGACGACGTCGACGTCGTCATCACCGAGGTCGGCGGCACGGTCGGCGACATCGAGTCCCTGCCGTTCCTGGAGACCGTCCGCCAGGTCCGCCACGAGGTCGGCCGCGACAACGTCTTCGTCGTGCACATCTCGCTGCTGCCCTACATCGGCCCCTCCGGCGAGCTGAAGACCAAGCCGACCCAGCACTCGGTCGCGGCCCTGCGCAACATCGGCATCCAGCCCGACGCGATCGTGCTGCGCGCCGACCGCGAGGTCCCGACCTCCATCAAGCGCAAGATCTCGCTGATGTGCGACGTCGACGAGACCGCGGTCGTCGCCGCGATCGACGCCAAGTCGATCTATGACATCCCGAAGGTCCTGCACACCGAGGGCCTGGACGCCTATGTCGTGCGCAAGCTCGACCTGCCCTTCCGCGACGTCGACTGGCGCGTCTGGGAGGACCTGCTGGACCGGGTCCACAACCCCGACCACGAGGTCAAGGTCGCGCTGGTCGGCAAGTACATCGACCTGCCCGACGCCTACTTGTCGGTGACCGAGGCGCTGCGCGCCGGCGGTTTCGCCAACAAGGCCCGCGTCCAGATCAAGTGGGTCACCTCCGACGACTGCAAGACCCCGGCCGGCGCCGCCGCGCAGCTGTCCGACGTGGACGCGATCTGCGTGCCCGGCGGCTTCGGCGACCGTGGCGTCAACGGCAAGGTCGGCGCGATCACCTACGCCCGCGAGAACAAGATCCCGCTGCTCGGCCTGTGCCTGGGCCTGCAGTGCGTGGTCATCGAGGCCGCGCGCAACCTGGCGGGCATCGAGGACGCCAACTCCACCGAGTTCGACGCCTCCACCCCCCACCCGGTGATCTCCACGATGGAGGAGCAGCTGGCCTTCGTCGAGGGCGCGGGCGACCTGGGCGGCACCATGCGCCTGGGCATGTACCCGGCGAAGCTCGCCGAGGGCTCGATCGTGCGCGAGGTCTACGACGACCAGCCGTACGTCGAGGAGCGCCACCGCCACCGCTACGAGGTGAACAACGCCTACCGCGGCGAGCTGGAGAAGAAGGCGGGCCTCGTCTTCTCCGGCACCTCCCCCGACAACAAGCTCGTCGAGTACGTCGAGTACCCGCGCGAGGTGCACCCCTACCTGGTGGCCACCCAGGCCCACCCGGAGCTGCGCTCGCGTCCGACCCGCCCGCACCCGCTCTTCGCGGGGCTGGTCAAGGCGGCCGTGGCGCGCCAGCAGGGCGCGTAGGCGCGGAGCCGACCGCCCTACGGTCGATACGGTAGGCAGCCGGGGCACGAACCGTGTCCCGGCTGTCGCGTTTCCCGGGAGGGTATGGCCATGGGCATCACTGACACGGCGGAGTCGTGGGAGGTCGTCGCCGCGCGGACCCCGTTCGAGGGCGCGAAGACGGCGGTCCGGTCGGACCAGGTCCGGATGCCGGACGGAGCCGTCGTGCGGCGCGACTACCAGGTGCACCCGGGATCGGTGTGCGTACTGGCGCTGGACGAGGAGGACCGGGTCCTGGTGCTGCGGCAGTACCGGCACCCGGTGCGGCACCGGCTGTGGGAGCTGCCGGCCGGGCTGCTCGACGTACCGGGGGAGAACCCGCTGCACGCGGCGCGGCGGGAGCTGTACGAGGAGACCCACGTCCAGGCGGAGTCCTGGTGGGTGCTCGCCGACTTCTTCGCCTCGCCCGGCGGGTCGGACGAGGCGATCCGGATCTTCCTTGCGCGGGACCTCGCGGAGGCGGAGGGGGACCGGTTCGCCGTCTCGGACGAGGAGGCGGACATGGAGCTGGCGCGGGTGCCGTTGGGGGAGCTGGTGCGGGGGGTGCTGGCGGGGGAGCTGGCGAACGCCGGGCTGGTCACCGGCGTCCTCGCGCTCAGCGCGGCGCTGGCCGGTGACGGGGTCGCGGCCCTCCGCCCGGCCGACGCCCCTTGGCCGGCCCGGCCGTACCAGGCGTAGGCCGCCGGGGGCCTTCCCCCGGGTCCCGCGCCCGGCCCCGGGCCCGGGGCCGCGCCGCCGCTGCGCGCCGTGGGCAGGGCCCGCCGCCCCCGGCCCTGCCTCCGGCGGCGCCTCAAACGCCGGCGGGGCTGGAGGCGGGGCCGCAGGGGAATCCAGCGGGGCACACACCAGCCTCCCCGGCGTTTGAGGGGCCGCCGGAGGCACGGACATCGCAGGCGAGGAGAGCGGGCCGCCCGGCCCGCGGGGGCTTCGGCCGAGCGCCGCACCGGGCGGGCGGCGGCAAGATCAGCCTCCCCGGCGTTTGAGGGGCCGCCGGAGGCAAGGGGCGGCCCGGGAAGGACAGGGTGGTGTGACCATCCGCTGATCCGATCGGGCGATTTGTCCGCCGCGCTCCACCCGGTTCGTCGCTCTGTGTGAACTACGCTCAGCATCCCCGAGGGCAGGGAGAGGAGCGGATCCGTGACGGATTTCGTCGGGCGGAGGCGCGAGCTCAAGGAGCTGCGCGAGGACATCGCCAGGACCGGGCTCGACACCCTCTCCGGCCGCAAGGCCAAGGCGCCCCGGGCGCGGGTGCTACTCGTCGCCGGGCGCCCCGGCTCCGGCCGCACCGCGCTCGCCGAGGCCTTCGTGGCCGAGGTGGCCGGCGAGTACCCCGACGGGGTGTTCCGGACCCGCCTCACCACCCCCGGCGGGGACCCGGTCGCCACCGAACGGGCCGTCAGGGGCCTGCTGGAGGCGCTCGGCCGGACCACCCCGCCCGGCGCCGCCGAGGACGAGCTGAGTTCCGCCCTGCGCGAGGCGCTCACCGGCAAGCGGGTGATCCTCCTCGTCGACGACGCCGCCGACCCGCACCAGGTGGACGCCCTCCTGCCCGACACCCCCGAGTGCCTGGTCGTGGTGACCGCCGAGGGCCCCCTCACCGGGATCCCGGACGTCCGCCCCTGCACCCTCGGCGGGCTCGACACCCCCTCCGCCGTCGATCTGCTGGCCCAGCGCATGGGCACCACCCGCGTCACCGCCGACCCCCGCGCCGCCGAGGCGCTCGCCGAGGCCTGCGGGGGCCAGCCCGCCGCGCTGGCCCTGGCCGGCGGCTACCTCGCCGCCCATCCCAAGGCCGCCGTCGCCGACGTGGCCAAGCAGCTCCACGAGATGCCCGCCGGCACCGCCGGACCGCTGGCCCGCGCCTTCCGGCTGGTCTACGAATCCCTGCCGCAGCCCGCCCAGCGCAGCCTGCGGCTGCTCCCACTGGCCCCGGCCGGGATGGTCGACTCGCACATCGCCTCCGCCCTGGCGGGCTGCTCCGTAGCGGCGGCCCAGTCCACGCTGGAGGACTTCACCGGGCTGGCGCTGCTGCGCCCGGCCGCGGACGGCCAGTACCTGCTGCCCGGCTGCCTCGCCCCGCTGCTCCAGGCGCTCCTGGAAGCGAAGGAACGTACCGCCGAGGTCCAGCTGGCCCGGGCCCGGATGCTGGAGCGCACGGTCCGGCTGCTGCACTCCTGCCGGGCCATGGCCGAGGACGACGAGGACACGGTCCGCGAGCTGCTCGACGGCCTGCCGCGCACCCTGCGCTTCCCGGACCGCAGGGCCGCCGCGCGCTGGCTGGACAGCCGGCTGCCCGCACTGACCGCCGCCGCCGCGCTGGCCGTGGCCGACGGCGACCTGGACACCCTGGCCCGCCGCCTGGTCGCCGGGCTCGTCCGGGCCCTGGCCGACCACCGCGGTACGGCGGAGGCCGCGCCCGAGCTGTACGGGCTGCACCGCCTCGTCCTGGACGTCGCCGAGCGCCGCGGACTCCACCGCGAGCAGGCCGCGGCCCTGCTGAACCTGGCCGACCTGGACGCCGAAACCGGACGTACGTACGACGCGCTGGAGCGGTACCGCGCCGCGCTGGACGCGGGACGGGCCGCGAACGACCCCTACGCGACCGGCCGCGCGATGGAATCCGTAGGCGGCGCGTACCAGGAGCTGGGGGACTGGCACCGGGCCGCCGACTGGTTCGGTCGAGCGCTGTCCCAGGCCCTCGCGAGGGGGGAGCGAGCGGACGAGGCGAGGCTGTACGGGCGGCTCGGCAACGTGCACACCTACGCGGGCCGCTACGGGGACGCGCTGCGCAGCTGGCGGGCGGCCTCGGCGGGCTACCGGAAGCTGGCCGATGTACCGGGCCAGGCAAAGGCGTTGAGCGAGATGGCACGGGTGCGCGAGTACGCCGGGCGGCCGGAGGAATCGCTGCACACCTGCCGCGAGGCGATCGAGCTGGCGCGCAAGGCCGGTGACGTGCGCCTGCAGGCCGCGCTCCAGGTGCGGCTCGCCGACACGCTGGACCGGCTCGGCGACCCCGCGGCCGCCAGGCTGCACCGGGCTGTGGCCGACAGATTGCTCGGAGACGACCCCGCAGCCTGCGAAATCCGTAGTAGTTCCGACTGAGATTATTCGTTTGCAAGGCTAGACAGCGACTCATCCTTCATTAGACTGGGTTCACCGCGGCAGTCCGTGGTGCATCCCGTTGCGCGTTCTTGTGGGCGGGTATGTATGGAAGTACCCAGTAATTTCCCCTGAGCCAAGGACCGTGATCGACGATGAAGGTCGGCATCCCCCGCGAGGTCAAGAACAACGAGTTCCGGGTCGCCATCACGCCCGCCGGCGTGCATGAGCTGGTCCGTAACGGCCACCAGGTCTTCGTCGAGCAGAACGCCGGTGTCGGCTCCTCGATCACGGACGCCGAGTACGTCTCGGCCGGCGCCGAGATCCTCGGCACCGCCGACGAGGTCTGGGCCACCGCCGACCTGCTGCTGAAGGTCAAGGAGCCCATCGCGGAGGAGTACCACCGCCTCCGCAAGGACCAGACCCTCTTCACGTACCTGCACCTCGCGGCCTCCCGCGAGTGCACGGACGCGCTGCTGGAGTCCGGCACCACCGCGATCGCGTACGAGACGGTCGAGCTGGCCAACCGCGCGCTCCCGCTGCTCGCCCCCATGTCCGAGGTCGCGGGCCGGCTGGCCCCGCAGGTCGGCGCCTACCACCTGATGCGCTCCGTCGGCGGCCGCGGCATCCTCCCGGGCGGCGTCCCCGGCACCCAGGCCGCGAAGGCGGTCGTCATCGGCGGCGGCGTCTCCGGCTGGAACGCCGCGCAGATCGCCATCGGCATGGGCTTCCACGTGACCCTGCTCGACCGCGACATCAACAAGCTGCGCGAGGCCGACAAGATCTTCGGCACGAAGATCCAGACGATCGTCTCCAACGCCTTCGAGCTGGAGAAGGCGGTCCTGGAGGCCGACCTCGTCATCGGCGCGGTGCTCATCCCGGGTGCGAAGGCCCCGAAGCTGGTCACCAACGAGCTGGTCTCCCGGATGAAGCCCGGAAGTGTCCTTGTCGACATTGCGATCGACCAGGGCGGCTGCTTCGAGGACTCCCGCCCGACCACCCACGCCGAGCCGACCTTCCAGGTCCACAACTCGGTCTTCTACTGCGTCGCGAACATGCCGGGCGCGGTCCCGAACACCTCCACCTACGCCCTCACCAACGCCACGCTGCCGTACATCGTGTCGCTGGCGAACAACGGCTGGGTCGAGGCGCTGCGCCGCGACGCCGCGCTCGCCCTGGGTCTCAACACCCATGACGGGCAGGTCGTTTACGGCCCCGTCGCCGAGGCGCACGGCCTGCCGACGCTGGAGCTCAAGTCGCTCCTCGGCTGATCCGAACCGCGCGGCCGACACCGGCCGACGGCTCCTGCGTCAACGACTGACGTCAATCTCACGTATCCGGCCGGACCTTGCTGACAAGGTCCGGCCGGACGTGTTTCGAGGCCCGCGGCGACCCCGCTCAACTCGCCTCGAACGTAACCCTTTAACCGATTCGCGCACCCGTGAAACTTCGCAGTGACAGCTCGCACGCCCTTGACAGAGTGGTGTTCGGTTGCCGACACAACGCGGCGGGTCCGGCGGATTGTGTTGCTGCGGAGCGGTGACACGCCATAGAGTCGCCAACCGTCGGCATGGTGCCACGCTGACCTATCGATAAGTGTCCTGGTCACGTCCAAGGAGGTAAGACGACTTGTGAATGAGTCGACATTTGCTCCTGGAGGTGGTCAAGCAGGGACGCCTGCGCGGGGCCAGGGTCCGGTCGGACTCGAGGCAGTCGGCTCCGTCGCGGTACGCACCTTCGCAAACCACCAGCACCTGACGACGCCCCAAAAGAGCATGGACGGCCTAGACGTGAACTCCAGGGCCGGCGACCTGAGCGGCGAAAAGCCCACTGGTTTCGCCGACTATGACGTGGTGCCCGAAGGGCACTTCTACGACCCCGACGCCGAGTACGAGCCCGACCCCGAGTACGCGGCCACCCTCGCGCCCGACGCTGCACGCCAGCGCCGGGAGCGGATCGGCCCGACCGGACGGCCGCTGCCGTACTTCCCGATCCCGGGTCCGCTGACGGACCACGGTCCGGCGAAGATCATCGCGATGTGCAACCAGAAGGGCGGCGTGGGCAAGACCACGTCGACCATCAATCTGGGTGCGGCGCTCGCCGAGTACGGGCGCCGCGTGCTGCTCGTCGACTTCGACCCGCAGGGCGCGCTGTCCGTGGGACTCGGCGTGAACCCGATGGAACTCGACCTGACGGTCTACAACCTGCTCATGGAGCGCGGGATGTCGGCCGACGAGGTGCTGCTGAAGACGGCGGTCCCGAACATGGACCTGCTGCCGAGCAACATCGACCTGTCCGCCGCCGAAGTGCAGTTGGTCAGCGAGGTCGCGCGCGAGTCGACGCTCCAGCGGGCGCTCAAGCCGCTGATGGCCGACTACGACTACATCGTGATCGACTGCCAGCCCTCGCTCGGTCTGCTGACCGTGAACGCCCTGACGGCGGCTCACAAGGTCATCGTCCCGCTGGAGTGCGAGTTCTTCGCGCTGCGCGGCGTGGCGCTGCTGACCGAGACCATCGAGAAGGTGCAGGAGCGGCTCAACCCCGAGCTGGAGCTCGACGGCATCCTCGCCACGATGTACGACTCCCGTACGGTGCACAGCCGCGAGGTGCTGGCGCGCGTCGTCGAGGCCTTCGACGACCACGTCTACCACACCGTCATCGGCCGTACGGTGCGCTTCCCGGAGACCACGGTCGCCGGTGAACCGATCACCACGTACGCCTCCAACTCCGTCGGCGCCGCCGCCTACCGCCAGTTGGCCAGGGAGGTGCTCGCCCGGTGTCCCGCCGAGTGAGTCTGCCCGGAGCCGACGAACTGTTCCGCACGACCGGGGGGATGGCCCTCCAGTCGTCCTCGCCGCGGCGCTCGGGCGAGGACGCGGCCTCGGCCGCGGGCGGTGCGTCGGCCCGGTCGGAGCACACCGCCGCCGCGGAGGACGCGGGGGCGGAGGGGCGCAGCCGGGAGGGCGACGCCGTGGGCGCCGTGGGCGCTCCGCGCAGGTCGCAGGAAGGTTCTGCCGGCTCCGTGAACGGGGCCGGCGGCGGTGGCGGTGAGCCGCGGCGCGGCAAGGGCCGCGGGGCGAACCGGCGGCCGAGCGGCCGCGAGCGGCACGACGAGAAGATCACGGTCTACGTCTCCGCCGAGGAACTGATGGACCTGGAGCACGCGCGGCTGGTGCTGCGCGGCGAGCACGGCCTCGCGGTGGACCGCGGGCGGATCGTCCGGGAGGCCGTGGCGGTCGTCCTGGCCGACCTGGAGTCCCGCGGCGACGCGAGCATCCTGGTCCGCCGGCTGCGGGGTCGCTGAGAGCTTGCGGGGCTGCTGAGAGTCTGAGGGGTCGCTGGTGCTGCGGGGCGGCTGAGTCTGCGGGGTCGCTGGTCCTGCGGGGCGGCTGACGCGGCGGGGCCGCCGGTGCCGTGCGGTAGCTGACCCTGTGCGGTCGCCGGTTCTGTGCGGCCGCTGACCCTCGGCATCGCTGCCCCCCGCTGGGCGCATCCGACGCGAGGGTGCCGGTGGGCCGAGGTCGCCCCGGAGGCCTCCGGGGCGCGCGTACGGGGCCGAACCGGCAAGGCTCTCGTGCCGGGCGCACCGCTCCGTAGCGAGAGCACCGCTCCGTGTCGGGCGTGCCGCTCCGTGCCAGAGGCGCTGTTCGCGTCCAGGCCCACCGCTCCGTACCAAGAGCGCCGCTCCGTGCCGGAGTGCACCGCTCGCGTCCGGGCGCGCCGCTCCGTACCGAGAGCACCGCTCCGTGTCGGTCGGTGCTCAGCTTTGTGCCGGGTGCACCGCTCGTGACCCTGGCGCAGCGCTCCGTATCAAGAGCGCCGCTCCGAGCCGGGTGCCCTGCTCGCTACCGAGAGCACCGCTCCGCGCCAAGAGTGCCGCTCCGAGCCGGTTGCGCCGCTCGCGTCCCGCCCCCGCTCCGTGCCAAGCCCACCGCACCGGCTCCGTGCTGCGGGCCGCCCCGTGGTCCGAGGTCCGCGGGCCTGCGTCCGCTCTCGGGCCGCCCCCGCGGGGTTTCGCGCCCCCGACGTGGCGGCGACCTGTCAGGGGTCGGGGCGGTGCGCGCGGCGAACCGCCGCTCGCGCGGGGCCTCACCGGCTGCCGGGGGCGCAGGGGGCAGCATGGGGCCGAGATCCCGTTCCCCGTTCCGTATCCCGTTTCCCGTTCCGTACTCCCTGGACCGCCATGCCCCCCTCGACACCAGACGCCGCCGCGGATGCCGACCCCGGCCGTCCTGGCCGCCGCGCCCGTCGCAGCCTCGGCCCGGGCGGGGCCGCCGCTCCCGAGCCGCCGCGAACGGCCGTAGAGAGCCCCGTGGGCCCCGTGGAGGCCCGGGCGGCCGCGGAGGGCCCGCAGGCGGCAGGAGAGCCTCCTGCGCCCGTACAGGGCCTTGTCGGTGCGTCGGGGGAGCCCACGGGCGGGTCTGGCCCCCGCCCGGCCGCCCCGGCCCCCGGTGAGCCGGAGGACCCCGGCCCCCGCCCGGCCGCCCTCGCCGCCGGTGAGCCGGAGTATCACGGCCCCCGACCGGCCGTTCCCACCCCCGGTGAGCAGGAGGGCCACGGCCCTCGCCCGGCCGCCCTCGCCGCCGGTGAGCCGGAGTATCACGGCCCCCGCCCGGCCGTTCCCACCCCCGGTGAGCAGGAGGGCCACGGCCCCGGCGCGGCCGCCCCGGCAGCCCTCGCCCCCGGCGACGGCCGGTTCACGCTGCGGCTGGCGAACTTCGAGGGGCCCTTCGACCTTCTGCTCCAGTTGATCTCGCGGCACAAGCTCGACGTCACCGAGGTGGCCCTCTCGAAGGTGACCGACGAGTTCATGGCGCACATCCGTGCCATGGGACCGGACTGGGACCTCGACCAGACCACCGAGTTCCTCGTCGTCGCCGCGACCCTCATCGACCTCAAGGCCGCCCGGCTGCTCCCGGCGGCCGAGGTGGAGGACGAGGCCGACCTGGCGCTGTTGGAGGCCCGGGACCTGCTGTTCGCCCGGCTGCTCCAGTACCGCGCCTACAAGCGCATCGCCGCGATCTTCGAAGAGCGGGCCGAGAGCGAGGGCCGCCGCTACCCCCGCACCGTCGGGCTGGAGCCGCACCACGCGGAACTGCTGCCCGACGTCGTCATCAGCATCGGCCCCGAGGGCTTCGCCCGGATCGCCGTCAACGCGATGCGGCCCCGGGCGAAGCCCGAGGTGTACGTCGACCACATCCACGCACCGCTGGTCAGCGTCCGGGAGCAGGCGGAGGTCGTCGTACGGATCCTGCGCGCCCGCGGCGAGGCGACCTTCCAGGAGCTGACCGAGGACACCGCCGACACCCTCACCGTGGTGGCGCGCTTCCTGGCGCTGCTGGAGCTGTACCGGGAGAAGGCGGTCGTCCTGGACCAGGAGGAGGCCCTGCGGACGCTCACCGTCCGCTGGAGCGGCGGCGAGGACCGCGCGGCGGGCGCGGCGGCCGTGAGTGACGAGTTCGACCGGACCGGGGAAGGCGTACGGGATGAGTGACGTGGACGAGAGGGACGAGGCGGACGGCGGCGGCCAGGGGGGCCCGGGCGGGCTGCCGCTGGGGCCCGCGCTGGAGGCCGTACTCATGGTCGTCGACGAACCCGCGACCGAGGCGCACCTCGCCAAGGTGCTGGAGCGGACCCCGCGCGAGGTCGCGGTGGCCCTGCGGGAGCTGGCCGACGAGTACACCCGCCAGGGCCGCGGTTTCGAGCTCCGGCTGATCGCCGGGGGCTGGCGCTTCTACACGCGGCCCCGGTACGCGGCGGCGGTGGAGGCCTTCGTCCTGGACGGCCAGCAGGCCCGGCTGACGCAGGCCGCGCTGGAGACGCTGGCCGTGGTCGCCTACCGCCAGCCGGTGAGCCGCTCGCGGGTCTCGGCGGTGCGCGGAGTCAACTGCGACGGGGTCATGCGGACCCTCCTGCAGCGCGGTCTGGTGGCCGAGGCGGGGACGGAACCCGAAACAGGTGCGATCCTGTACAGGACGACGAACTACTTTCTGGAGCGGATGGGCCTGCGCGGCCTGGACGAGCTCCCGGAGCTCGCGCCCTTCCTCCCCGAGGCGGACGCGATCGAAGCCGAGACGCTGGAGGGTGTGCCGTCGTTCGATCCGGACGCACCGTATGCGCCGGATTCTCCTGAATGACGACAAGACGACGGAACTTTGATGCGAAGCAGCGGTAACGGCAACGGCGGCGGCAACAGGAACAGCAGCGGCGGCGGTGGAGGCGGGCGCGGTGGCTCCCGCGGCGGCTCGTCCTCCGGCGGCGGCTACCAGGGCGGCGGCTCCCGCGGGGGCTCCTCCGGCGGCGGCTCGCGCGGCGGCTCCTCCTCGGGTGGCTACCAGGGCGGCGGCGGCTCGCGCGGCGGCTCCTCCGGCGGTGGCTACCAGGGTGGCGGCGCCTCCCGCGGGGGCTCGTCCTCCGGCGGCGGCTACCAGGGCGGCGGCTCCCGCGGGGGCTCGTCCTCCGGCGGCGGCTACCAGGGCGGCTCGCGCGGCGGTTCGTCCGGTGGCGGCTACCAGGGCGGCGGCGCCTCCCGCGGTGGTTCCTCCTCCGGCGGCGGCTACCAGGGCGGCGGCTCCCGTGGCGGCTCGTCCTCCGGCGGCTACCAGGGCGGTGGCTACCAGGGCGGCAGCGGCTACCAGGGCGGCGGCTCGGACTCCCGTGACCGCGACCAGGCGCCCGCGCCCCGGATCCGCAACCCCCGTCCCGAGGAGCGCCGCTACGACGTCGGCCCCGAGGGCGAGCGCAACGGCCGCGGCGGTGCCAAGGCGGGCGGCGGCGGTGCCCGTGGCGCGGCCGACGGCAACCGCGGCGGTGCCCGCGGCGCGGCGGCCCGCGGTGGCGCCAAGGGCGGTCCCAAGACCTCCAGGACCCCGGGCATCGGCCAGGCGGGCGGCCCGCGCAGCGGTCCCGGCAGCCGCAGCGGCCAGTCCCGTCCGCGCGAGCTGGACGCGCGGATCGAGGAGCGCGTGCGCGACCGGTACGCCGACAAGCCCGTGATCAAGACCCCGAAGACCTTCCCGGGTGCCGAGGAGGAGGGTGAGCGCCTGCAGAAGGTGCTCGCCCGCGCCGGCATGGGTTCGCGCCGCGCGTGCGAGGAGCTCATCGAGCAGTCGCGCGTCGAGGTCAACGGCCAGATCGTGCTGGAGCAGGGCAAGCGCGTCCTGCCCTCGGACGAGATCAAGGTGGACGGCCTGACCGTCGCCACCCAGTCGTACCTCTTCTTCGCGCTGAACAAGCCCGCCGGGGTCGTCTCCACCATGGAGGACCCGGACGGCCGCCAGTGCCTCGGCGACTACGTCACCAACCGTGAGACGCGTCTCTTCCACGTCGGCCGGCTCGACACCGAGACCGAGGGCATCATCCTGCTCACCAACCACGGTGAGCTGGCCCACCGCCTCACGCACCCGAAGTACGGCGTGAAGAAGACGTACGTCGCGGCCATCACGGGCCCGCTGCCGCGCGAGATCGGCAAGCGACTCAAGGACGGCATCGAGCTGGAGGACGGCTACGCCCGCGCCGACCACTTCCGCGTCGTCGACCAGCTCGGCAAGAACTACCTGGTCGAGGTGACCCTCCACGAGGGCCGCAAGCACATCGTGCGCCGCATGATGGCCGAGGCGGGCTTCCCCGTCGAGAAGCTCGTGCGGACCGCCTTCGGTCCGATCGAGCTGGGCGACCAGAAGTCCGGCTGGCTGCGCCGCCTGACCAACACCGAGGTCGGCATGCTGATGCGCGAGGTCGGCCTGTAGTCCCGCCCGCACCACCCGGAGAGCCCGCGGCGCCCTTGGCGCCGCGGGCTTTTCCCTTGCCCCGACCGGCCCTTCGCCTTTATAGTCAGGATGACTATAAAGAGAGCGGGGGGTCCGACGTGGACTGGACCGAGGTACTCGGCTTCGCCACCGGCGCCCTGTGCGTCTGGCTGGTGGCCCGGCAGCACATCGCCAACTGGCCGATCGGCATCGCCAACAACATCTTCTTCATCGTGCTCTTCGCCCGGACCGGCCTCTACGCCGACGCCGGGCTCCAGATCGTCTTCATCGCCCTCGCCGCCTACGGCTGGTGGTCCTGGACCCACGGGGGTGGACCGGGCGCCGCCGAAGCCCTGCCGGTGCGCCGCACCACGCGCGCCGAATGGGCCTGGCTCGCCGCGGCGGGGGTGGTGGGTACCCTCGGGCTCACCCTGCTGCTCGCCCGGGTCAGCGACTCCACCGTCCCGTTCTGGGACGCGCTCACCACCGCCCTCTCGCTCATGGCCACCTACGGGCAGTGCCGCAAGCTCGTCGAGTCCTGGTGGCTGTGGATCGCGGCCGACCTGGTCTACGTCCCGCTGTACGCCTACAAGGGGCTGTACCTGACCTCCGCCCTGTACGTCGGCTTCCTCGCCCTGTGCGTGGCGGGCCTGGTCGGCTGGCTGCGGTCCCTGGCCACGCCCGCCGCCCGTACACCGGCCGCGGGAGCGACGGCATGACGGCGTACCCGGCGGGCTCCGGGCGGCGCCACGGGCACGGGCTCGTGCTCGGGAAGTTCTACCCGCCGCACGCCGGCCACCACCACCTCGTGCGGACCGCGCAGGAGCGGTGCGAGCGGCTGACCGTCCTGGTCTGCGCCGCCTCCGTGGAGTCGGTGCCGCTCGCCGACCGGGTCGCCTGGATGCGCGAGGCGCACCCGGGGGCGCGGGTCGTCGGCGCGGTGGACGACATCCCGGTCGACCTGTACGACCCGGCGGTGTGGGAGGCCCACATGGCCGTCTTCCGGGGCGCCGTCGGCGAGCCGGTGGACGCCGTCTTCACCTCGGAGGAGTACGGGAGCGAGCTGGCCCGGCGCTTCGGCGCCGAGGAGGTCCTCGTCGACCCCGCCCGCTCGCTCTTCCCGGTCTCGGGGAGGGCCGTGCGCGCGGACCCCGTCGGGACCTGGGAGTTCCTCGGCCCGGGCGTACGGGCCGCCCTCACCCGGCGGGTCGTCGTCCTCGGCGCCGAGTCCACCGGCACCACCACCCTCTCGCGGGCCCTCGCCGCGCACTACCGGAGTCGGGGCGGTATTTGGGCGCGGACCGGTTGGGTCGCCGAGTACGGGCGCCGCTACAGCGAGGAGAAACTGGCGGCCCTGCGCGCCGCCGACCCGGCGGCGGACTGGGCCGACGCGGAGTTCGCCTCCGCCGAGTTCCCGGTGATCGCGCGCCGCCAGGACGCGGACGAGGAGGCGGCGGCCCGGCTCGGCTCGCCGGTGCTGTTCTGCGACACCGACTCCTTCGCCACCGGCATCTGGCACGAGCGCTACCTCGGCGCCCGCAGCGCGGAGGTCGAGGAGATCGCCGCTTGCGGGCCGCGGCGGGACCTGTACCTGCTCACCGACCACGAGGGCGTCCCCTTCGAGGACGACGGGCTGCGGGACGGGCCCGGGCTGCGGCCCTGGATGACCGGGCGGTTCCGGGAGGAACTCACGCGCACCGGGAAGCGTTTCCTGGTCGTCGGCGGGGACCGGCGCGAGCGGCTGGAGACGGCCGTCCGGGCGGTGGACGCGCTGCTGGCCGAGGGCTGGCACTTCGCCGACCCGCTGCCGGAGAACAAGCGCGGGGGCACCTCCATGACGGCGGAGCGCCGGTGAGCGCCCGGCGCCCCGAGGGGTACGACCCGGCCGCCTTCGAGCCGTTCGCCGTCACCGCCGACCTCGCCGTGTTCACCGTGCGGGACGGGCGGCTGCACGTCCTGCTGATCCGGCGCGGCCAGGAACCGTACGCCGGGGCCTGGGCGCTGCCCGGCGGGTTCGTGCTGCCCCGCGAGTCCGCCGAGGACGCCGCCCGCCGTGAACTCGCCGAGGAGACCGGGCTGCCCGGGCCCGTGGTCGCGGACCTCCACCTGGAGCAGCTGCGCACGTACAGCGACCCCGGCCGGGACCCCCGCATGCGGGTCGTCTCGGTCGCCTTCACCGCGCTGGTCCCGGACATGCCGGAACCGGCCCCGGCGGGCGGCGGCGACGCCGAGCACGCGCGCTGGGTGCCGGTGGAGGAGGCGCGGGAACCGGGCCTCGGTCTCGCCTTCGACCACGCGGTGATCCTGGCCGACGCGCGGGAACGGGTCGGCGCGAAGCTCGAATACACCTGCCTGGCCACCGCCTTCTGCCCGCCGGAGTTCACCCTCGGGGAACTCCAGGGCGTCTACGAGACCGTCTGGGACACCTCCCTGGACCGCCCCAACTTCCGCCGCAAGGTGCTCGCCACCCCCGGCTTCGTCGACGCGGTGCCGGGAGCCGCCCGGTTGACCGGCGGGCGCGGCAAACCGGCCGCGCTCTACCGGGCCGGCCCGGCCACCGCCCTCCACCCGCCCCTGCTCCGCCCTTCGGAAGGACCCTCACGATGACCACGACCGGCAAGCGGGCGGCGACGGGAGCCATGATCGGCCTGGCCCTGGGCGACGCCCTCGGCTTCCCGACGGAGTTCAACGACGTCCCCTCCATCCTCGCCAAGACCGGCCCCTGGCGGGAGATGGGGCTGCCGCGCCCGGCGATCGTCACCGACGACACCCAGATGACCCTCGCCCTGGCCCGCGGCATGCGGGAGGCCGCCGGACGCGGCCCGGTCGCTCCGCTGCGGCTCGCCCGCCCGGTCCGCGAGGAGTTCGTCGAATGGTGGCGCTCGCCCGAGAACAACCGCGCCCCCGGCCGCACCTGCATGGTCGCCTGCTCGCTGCTGAAGGAGCCGGAGCGCGACTGGCGCGACGCCAGCCAGGTCGGCTCGAAGGGCTGCGGGGCCAACATGCGGGTGGTGCCGGTGGGGCTCGTACCCGGCTGGACCGAGGAGGAACGGGCGGGCGCCGCCCAGCTCCAGTCGGCCCTCACCCACGGCCATCCGACGGCGCTGGCGGCCTCCGACCTCACCGCCCGGGCCGTGCACCTCCTCGCGCACGGCACCGAGGTGACGGGCCTGGTCGGGCAGCTGCGCTCCTACGCCCTCGACAACCGGACCCGCTACCACGAGCGCTGGCTCGGCGACCTCTGGCGGCGCACCACCGCGGACGCCTCGCCCGAGTCGTACATGGCGCGCGGCTGGGACGACTGCCTGGCCGTCCTGGACCGCCTCGCGGCCGCCCTGCGCGCCCCCTCCCCGGAGACCGACCCCTGCCTGGCCACCGGCGACGGCTGGATCGCCGAGGAGGCCCTGGCCACCGCCCTGCACTGCTTCCTGCTCTTCCCCGAAGACCCGCTGACCGCCCTGCGCCGCGCCACCTGCACGGCCGGCGACTCGGACTCGATCGCCTGCCTGACCGGCGCCTTCGCGGGCGCCCACCTCGGGGCGGCCGTCTGGCCCCGCGAGTGGGAGGGCCGCATCGAATACCGCGACGAACTCCTCGCCTTCGGCACCCTCTGGGACGCGTGAGCCGTGCTGGACGCACTGAGCACCGACCTCACCCCGGTCGTGGCAGAGCAGCCCGACCCGCTGCTCTTCGCCGCGGTGTCGGGCGCCCACCTGTACGGATTTCCCTCCCGGGACTCGGACGTCGACCTGCGCGGGGTCCATCTGCTCCCGCCCGAGGCGCTCTTCGGTCTCGGTGCGCCCGAGGAGACCCGGACGCGCATGTGGGACCGTGACGGGACCGAGATGGACCTGGTCACCCACGACCTGCGCAAGTTCGTCCGACTGATGCTGCGGCCCAACGGGTATGTGCTGGAACAGTTGCTCTCCCCGCTGGTCGTCCACACGACGGCCGCGCACGAAGAGCTCGTCTCCCTCGCGCCGGGCGTGCTGACCTCCCACCACGCCCATCACTACCGCGGCTTCGCGAACACCCAGTGGCGGCTCTTCGAGAAGAGCGGCGAACTCAAGCCGCTGCTCTACGCGTTCCGGACGCTGCTGACCGGCATCCGGCTGATGCGCGGGGGCGGGGTGCAGGCGAACCTGCCGGTGCTCGTGGCCGAGGTGGCCGGGGCGCCCGGGTACCTGACCGAGCTGATCGCCGCCAAGGTGGCCGCCGAGCACGGGCCGTACACCGGGCCGGACACCGGGCGGATGCTGCGGGACTTCGAGGCGCTGCACGGAGACCTGGACGAGGCGCAGGCGGCCAGTGCGCTGCCGGTCGGACCGACGGCGTACGCGGCCCTGGACGCCTTCGTGGTCCGTACGCGTACGGAGGCCGCCCCCTCAGCGGGCCGAGGTGCGGCGGGTGTGGTGGAGGAAGGCTTCTACGCGGGGCAGGTCGGGGGTCGGCGGTAGGGGGGTGGTCAGGAGGGCGCTCTCGCAGTCGGCCGCCAGGCGGGTCATGCGGGTCTCCACCTCGGGCCAGGGGACCTCGCCGCGCTTGACGGCCAGCAGGCCCTCGCGCAGGGGGCCGACGTCGACGGACAGGCGGCCCGTGCGCAGGAGGTGCAGGCACGACTCCAGCAGGCGCAGCAGGTGCATCGCGTGCTTCCAGCGCGGGGCGCCGTGGATCCGGACGTCCGCGTCGAGTTTGGCGCGCTGCGAGGTCGCATAGCGGGTGAAGGTGGTGTGGGCGCGCCGGGAGAGGAACGCCCCGCGGAGCGCGAGGAGTTCCTCGCCCACCGGGGTCAGCCGTTCCACCAGGGGGGAGTGCAGGCACTCCAGGATGTTGGGGTTGGCGCGCAGGGCCAGCTCGCAGAAGCGTTCCAGCTCCCAGGAGAACTCCTCCTCCCGGGGCCCCTCCACATGCGTGGGCGGCTTGTCGAACCGCCAGAACAGCGGGGTGGGGGCGAGGTAGACACCGCGCCGGTCGGTGTCGCTCGTCTCCGTCGCCAGCCCGAACGCCCGCGAACCCGTCACGCACGAGTAGACCGTGTGTTCGCTCACCAGCGTCAGCTCGTCGTCCCTGTCCATCGCCGCAGCGTAGGCGGGTGGCGGCCCGCCACGCGACGCGATTTCGGGGAGTGGCCCGCGGGTCAGGCGAGGGTGATGTCGCCCGCCGGGGACACCACGATCTTCTTCTCCGCGAGCGGGCGGGTGGCCGGGCCGTGGGCCACGGCGCCGTCCATGACGTTGAACTTGCTGCCGTGGCACGGGCAGTCGATGGTGCCGTCCGCCACCTTGTTCACGAGGCAGCCCTGGTGGGTGCAGACCGCCGTGAAGCACCGGTAGGAGCCCGCCGACGGCTGGGTGACCACGAGCTTCTCGTCCTTGAGGACCGTGCCGCCGCCCACCGGTACGGCCGAGGCCTTCAGCAGCGCCTTGCCGGCCGTCCCGCCGGTGGAGGCCGCCGCCGAGGGTGCCGCGGAGGGCGCGGCCGACGCGCCGTCCGGCCCGCTCGGGACCGCGCCGGGGCTCGTGGCGGCCCCGGAACCACCCGCCGGCTTCTCGTCACCGCCGCACGCGGTGAGCGCGCCGCCCGCCAGGGCCACCGCTCCTGCCGCCAGTACCGTGCGCCGGGCGGTGCGGGTGGGCTCGCTCATGACTTCTCCTCGCTGGGTGACCGGTGGGGCAGCAGCATCCTGGCGCCTCACGGGCCGCGTGAGAAGCCCGCCGCGCCGTCGTCCGCTCCGCCCGGCCGGTCCCCGGTCAGTGGCCGGGTGCCCGCGGAACCAGTTCCGCCGGTCGCCCCGGTGTCCGTACGACCTCCCACACGCGGACCACCGCGTCCCGGTTCAACGGACCGTGCACGTGCGGGTAGCGGCCGCCGGATTCACCCTCCCGGCGCACCGGCGCGGTCAGGGCTCCTTCGTCGAGTTCGAGCGCGAGCAGCGGCCCGCCGACCCCGCCGAAGTGGGCGTCGGCGATGGCCAGCGCGGTGGCCGCGTCCCCCGAACAGTGCACGAAGCCCTCCGAGTCGAGCGAGGGCGGGGCGTACGGGCGCTCCGGCGCGGCGGACCAGTCGGCGAGCGGGACGATGTGGAAGATCATGCCGTCGTTCTACCGCAGGCCCGGCCGGTGCGGTACGGGGTCGCCGCCCGGGCCCACCGGCCGGCCGGGCCCGGCGGGCCGTCCCCCGGGGCGGACCGCCGGGCCCCCGCGGTGCCCGCGCCTGGCTACCCTGGGAGCGCACCGGCCCAGCGGTCCACCGGCCCACCGGCGCACCCGCCGCACGATCCACCCGAGGAGCCCCCGTGAGAACCGCCGCCGTCATCGGAACCGGCCTCATCGGCACCTCGGCGGCCCTCGCCCTGACCGCCCGCGGGATCACCGTCCACCTCACCGACCACGACCCCGCCCAGGCCCGTACGGCCGCCTCCTTCGGCGCCGGTACGGACGAGCCCGCCGAGGGCAGGGTCGACCTGGTGATCGTCGCCGTACCGCCCGCCCACGTCGCCGCGACCCTGGCCGACGCGATCGAGCGGGGCCTCGGCCGGGCCTACGTCGACGTGGCGAGCGTCAAGGGGGGCCCGCGGCGCGAGCTGGAGGCCCTGGGCGTGGACCTGACGGCGTACATCGGGACGCACCCGATGGCGGGCAAGGAGCGCTCCGGCCCGCTCGCCGGGACCGCCGACCTGTTCGAGGGGCGCCCCTGGGTGCTGACGCCGACCCGGGACAGCGACCACGAGGTGCTGAACCTGGCGCTGGAGCTGGTCGCGCTCTGCCGGGCCGTGCCCGTCGTGATGGACGCCGACGCCCACGACCGGGCGGTCGCGCTGGTCTCGCACACCCCGCAGCTCGTGTCCAGCATGGTCGCCGCGCGGCTGGAGGAGGCCGACGAGAGCGCCGTACGGCTGTGCGGGCAGGGCATCCGCGACGTCACCCGGATCGCCGCCTCCGACCCCCGGATGTGGGTGGAGATCCTCTCCGCCAACCCCGGACCGGTCGCCGACGTGCTCGCCGGGATCGCCGCCGACCTGGAGGAGACTGTGCAGGCACTGCGCGGACTGCAGTCCGCGGACGAGGAGAAGCGGCGCGGCGGCGCCGAGGGCATCGAGGACGTGCTGCGCCGCGGCAACGCGGGCCGGGTCCGGGTGCCGGGCAAGCACGGCTCCGCGCCGACCGTGTACGAGACGGTGACCGTGCTGATCAGCGACCAGCCGGGCGAGCTGGCGCGGATCTTCGCCGACGCCGGGCGGGCCGGGGTCAACATCGAGGACGTACGGATCGAGCACGCCAACGGGCAGCAGGCCGGCCTGGTCCAGCTGAGCGTGGAACCGAGGGCGGCGGCGGGCCTCACCGCCGAGCTGCGCGAGCGCGGCTGGGCCCTGCGCCAGTAGGCCCGCGGCCCGGATCCGCCGCCCTCCGGGCAGCCCCCGGAGCGACCGGCGTCAAGGGCCCCGGCGAGTCGTTACCCTTAAGGAGGGGCGTTTTCGCGCGCCCGGACACGTACGCGCAACCAGGAAGGTGCTCGCCCCGTGGAAACCGCCGCTCAGTCCGCCGTGATCGTCGCCATCGACGGTCCCTCCGGCACGGGCAAGTCCAGCACCTCCAAGGCCGTCGCCGCCAAGCTCGGGCTGCGGTACCTGGACACCGGTGCGCAGTACCGGGCCATCACCTGGTGGATGATCACCAACGGCGTCGACCTCGACGACCCGCAGGCCATCGCGCTCGCGGCGGGCAAGCCCGTCATCGTCTCCGGTACGGACCCCTGCGCCCCCACCATCAGCGTGGACGGCCTCGACGCCGCCGGGCCGATCCGCACCCAGGAGGTCACCTCCAAGGTCAGTGCGGTCAGCGCGGTGCCCGAGGTGCGCACCCTGATCACCGACCTCCAGCGCTCGATCGCCGCCGACGCGGCCCAGAGCGCCGCCGGGATCGTCGTCGAGGGCCGGGACATCGGCACCACCGTCCTGCCCGACGCCGACCTCAAGGTGTTCCTCACCGCTTCGGCCGAGGCGCGCGCCGCCCGCCGCAGCGGCGAGCTGAAGGGCCCCCAGGCCCAGGACCTCGCGGCCACGAAGGCGGCGCTCATCAAGCGCGACGCGGCCGACTCCGGCCGCAAGACCTCCCCGCTCGCCAAGGCGGCGGACGCGGTCGAGGTCGACACCACCGACCTCACCCTCGACCAGGTCATCGAGTGCGTCGTGACCCTCGTGGAGGACCAGCGGGCGGGCGGCGGCCGGTGAGCGAAGCGCCCTCCCCGCGGGGTGCGGCGGCAGGCCGGCGGATCGGGATCGGGCTCATGTACGGGCTCTGGAAGCCCCGGGTGCTCGGCGCGTGGAAGGTGCCGGCCTCCGGGCCGCTCATCCTGGCCGTCAACCACTCCCACAACGTCGACGGCCCCATGGTCATGGGCACCGCGCCGCGGCCCGTGCACTTCCTGGTCAAGAAGGAAGCGTTCATCGGCCCGCTCGGCCCCTTCCTGGAAGGGATCGGACAGGTCAAGGTCGACCGCTCCGGCACCGACCGGGGAGCCGTGACCCGCGCCCTGGACGTCCTGGGCGGCGGCGGCGTGCTCGGCATCTTCCCCGAGGGCACCCGCGGCGACGGCGACTTCGCCTCGCTGCGCGCGGGCCTGGCGTACTTCGCGCTCCGCGGCGGGGCGCCCATAGTGCCCGTCGCGGTGCTCGGCAGCACCGAGCGCCGTGGCAGGCTGGTCACGGCACTGCCGCCCTTCAGGGGCCGCGTCGACGTCGTCTTCGGCGACGCCTTCGACGCGGGCGACGGCAGCGGCCGCCGCACGCGCACCGCGCTCGACGAGGCCACCGTACGCATCCAGGACCGGCTGACCCGCCACCTGGCCGACGCCAAGCGGCTCACCGGCCGCTAGGCGAGACTTGAACTCAGTAGTGGATCCGCACGCTGCGGGTGCCACCGATCACCACGAACGACGAGGAACGGACTTCATGAACGACCAGCACGACCACGGAGCACTCGGAGACGCCGAGTACGCGGAGTTCATGGAGCTCGCCGCGGAAGAAGGCTTCGACATCGAGGACGTCGAAGGCGCGATCGAGGAGGCGGGCGCCGGCCCGCTCCCCGTCCTCGCCGTCGTCGGCCGCCCGAACGTCGGCAAGTCGACCCTGGTGAACCGCATCATCGGTCGCCGCGAAGCGGTGGTCGAGGACAAGCCGGGCGTCACCCGCGACCGCGTCTCGTACGACGCCGAATGGGCCGGCCGCCGGTTCAAGGTCATGGACACCGGTGGCTGGGAGCAGGACGTCCTCGGCATCGACGCGTCCGTCGCCGCCCAGGCCGAGTACGCGATCGAGACCGCCGACGCGGTCGTCTTCGTCGTGGACGCCAAGGTCGGCGCCACCGACACCGACGAGGCCGTCGTCAAGCTGCTGCGCAGGGCGGGCAAGCCCGTCGTGCTCTGCGCCAACAAGGTGGACGGCCAGAGCGGCGAAGCGGACGCGAGCGCCCTGTGGTCGCTCGGCCTCGGCATGCCGCACCCGGTCTCCTCGCTGCACGGCCGCGGCACGGGCGACATGCTCGACGCCGTCCTGGAGGCGCTCCCTGAGGCCCCGCCGCAGACCTTCGGCACCGCCGCCCCCGGCGGTCCGCGCCGGATCGCGCTGATCGGCCGCCCGAACGTCGGCAAGTCCTCGCTCCTGAACAAGGTCGCCAGGGAGGACCGGGTCGTCGTCAACGAGATGGCCGGCACCACCCGCGACCCGGTCGACGAACTGATCGAGCTCGGCGGCATCACCTGGAAGTTCGTGGACACCGCGGGCATCCGCAAGAAGGTCCACCTCCAGCAGGGCGCCGACTACTACGCCTCCCTGCGCACCGCCGCCGCCGTCGAGAAGGCGGAGGTCGCGGTCATCCTGATCGACACCACCGAGTCGATCAGCGTCCAGGACCAGCGCATCATCACCATGGCCGTGGAGTCCGGGCGCGCCATCGTCATCGCCTACAACAAGTGGGACGAGCTGGACGAGGAGCGCCGCTACTACCTCGAACGCGAGATCGAGACCGAGATGCAGCAGGTGGCCTGGGCCCCCCGCGTCAACGTCTCCGCCCTCACCGGCCGCCACATGGAGAAGCTGGTCCCGGCGATCGAGACGGCCCTGGCGGGCTGGGAGACGCGCGTCCCGACGGGCCGCCTGAACGCGTTCCTCGGCGAGATCGTCGCCTCCCACCCGCACCCGGTGCGCGGCGGCAAGCAGCCCCGCATCCTGTTCGGCACCCAGGCGGGCACCAAGCCGCCGCGGTTCGTGCTCTTCGCCTCCGGCTTCCTGGAGCACGGCTACCGGCGCTTCATCGAGCGCCGCCTGCGCGAGGAGTTCGGCTTCGAGGGCACCCCGATCCACATCTCGGTGCGGGTGCGCGAGAAGCGCGGCTTCAACAAGAGCAAGGCCAAGAAGTGACCGGAAGGTCCGCCGGGGGTCAGTAGCCCCGGCGCGGAGCGGGCGGCAGGGCCGCCGGGATGTGCTGCATCCCGGTCTGGTGCTGCCGCCCGTTCGCGTGTCCGGGGGCGGTGGCGATGGCGGCGTACCCGTGGGACGAGGACGTACCCGAGGAGGCCTGGGCGCCCTGGGCGGCGTAGGACGGCTGGGGGACGTACGAGGACTGCGGGACGTACGAGGACTGCCACGGGTCGGTCTGCCAGGCGGAGCCGTTCCAGCCGCTGGTGCTGGTCTGGCCGCTGCCGTACGTGCTCCCGTAGCCGGTGGTGGCCAGCGCGCCCCCGTGGGCGGCCTGGGCCGTCCCGAACGCGGTGAACCCGAGGTCCTCCTCGCCGCTGCGGTCGCCGGGCAGGGCCCGGAAGGAGCGCAGGTACTCCGAGTACAGCGCGTCGAAGATCGGGGTGGGCGAGATGGCGTGCGACGCGGCGTGCGCCCCCTCCCGCGTCCAGGCGGGGCGCATCGGGGGGACGGTGCTCGGATAGGACGGGGCGCGGGAGGGATCGTATGAATGCACGTATCTGCCAACGAAACCGGCGCCCCGCGGATGCGGGGCGCCGGGGAGAAATCGCAGATCGCCGGGGGTGTGCGGGACGGACCGCGCACCCCCGGCGCACGCCGCCGCGCGGTCCCGGCGCCGGAAGGGTCCGGCGGCGGGACCGGACGACGGCAGTCCGGTGGGGGTGCGGCGGGGCTCAGGTGCCCGCGAGCGGCATGGAGGCGGCCACGAGCTTGCCCGCGGCCGCGGCCTTGTCGAGCGCGTCGCGCAGCAGGTCCTCGCGGGGCTGCTGGCCGATCGAGCCGGCGGGGGCGGCGTAGACGAGGACGCGCTGGGTCTTGTTGACGGCGGCCCGCCAGCCGTCGGTGACCGAGAGCGCCTTGTGCGCCTGCCACCAGGAGGTGGGGGCGCCGCCGTCGACGCCGGGCTGGAGCACGGCGTGCAGCAGGCCCGCGGCGAGCAGGACCGACCAGCCGGACAGCTGCGAGGGCAGGGTGGAGGTGTCGGTGACCGGGATGAAGCCCTGCTCGATCAGGAGCGGCAGGAAGTCGTCGCCGGGGCCGTCGGTGCCGGGGCGGGCGATCGGCGCGGTCGGCTCGACGACCAGCGCGGGGTGCAGCTCGCCGCCGATCAGGACCAGTCCGCTGGTGATCCCGAGGACGGCCTGGCCGCCCGGTACGGCCTGGGGGACCTCGGGGGCGGCGAAGGCGTCGCGGGGCGCCTCGGCGGCCGGGTCGGTGCCGGTGATGCTGCGGACGGCGCCCTGGAGCTGGGCCTCCGAGACGTTGACCACCTGGGAGGGGATGCACAGGGCGTGGGCGAAGGCGAGGACGGCCGTCTCCTCGCCGACGAACAGCACGGTGCTGGTCTGCTCGCGCTCCGAGTCTCCCGGGGTGCGGCACGAGGTGCAGTCGTAACTGCTCGGGGCCTGGTCACCGGCGAGCAGCCGGTTGGCTTCTTCGTCGCCGATCTCGGCGCGTACGTCATCACTGACCTCGAGCATGCGCGGCACGGAGTGACTCCTCGGACTACGACGGACCGGTGGGCCGTTCCGTCTCGGCGTGCGGGGCCGGGCGGTTCCCGGCTCGCCGGGATCAACGGGGGAGCGGTGTCCGTGGTCACGCCGAAAGAGGGAACGGAATCGAACCTGCCCCCCGGACGAGTGAACGGGCTGACCGGAGCTTCGTGTTCGGACCAACTCTTTTCCTTTTGTGCTCAGTTGGCAGCGCCGAATGCGCGAATTTCGCGAGCGGGGCGGCGCCTCGGGCGTCGGCCTTACGGGTGGCGGGGCGGGGGCGGCCGCGCGCCGGGGCGGGGGCGCGCGCGGGGCTGCGTAGCGTGACCAGATGCCCACCTTCCGGATCCGGGCGGCCGTGGTGACGGCCGCCGCGCTGGTGTTCCTGCCGTCGGCGGCCTCCCGCGGGTACGCCTCCGCGCCGCCCCCGCCCGCGCCCGGCCCCGGCGGGGTGGCGGCCGTCGGCGCGCCGGGGGTGATCGGCAGCGGGCCCGGGGACTGCGGGCCGGGCGGCGAGTGGCCCTGGGACTGCGTCGCCGACTGCGAGAGCGGCGGGCGCTGGAACGTGAACACCGGCAACGGCTTCTACGGGGGCCTGCAGTTCTGGCAGCCGACCTGGGAGGAGCACGGCGGGCTCGGCTACGCGCCGCGCGCGGACCTGGCGGCGCGGGACCAGCAGATCCGGGTGGCGGAGGACGTGCTGGGCACGCAGGGGTGGGAGGCGTGGCCGGTCTGCTCGAAGCGGTACGGGCTGGCGGGGCGGATGCACGTGGTGCGGGGCGGGGACTCGTTGGACTCGATCGCGCGGAGGCACCGGGTGCGGGGCGGGTGGCGGGCGCTGTACGAAGCGAACCGGGTCGTGATCGGGGGGCGGCCGGATGCCCTGGTGGTGGGCACGCTCCTGGCCCTCCCCGCGGCGGATCCGGCGGCCCCGGCGGGGGCGGCGCCGACGCCGGCGGCTCCTGGTCCGGTAGGGGGCCCTGCGGGCCCGGTTGCCTCGGCCCCTGTTCCGGTGCCGGTGCCGAGTCCGGCGGCGGGCGTGCCGGGTGGGCGCGGGCGCTGACGGTCCGGTGAGGGCCGGTGGCGCCCTCAATCGCCGGGCGGGCTGACCTTGCCTCCGGCGGCGCCTCAAACGCCGGCGGGGCTGGGGTGGTGTGCGTGGTCGTCCGCCGGGCAACGCGGCGTGCTGGCGGGGCCGTCTCGGCCCGCCCGGCATTTGAGGGCCGACCTGGAGGCGCCTCGGGTCAGCTCGGTGGCCGCTGGGCAACTTCAGCCCGCCCGGCGTTTGAGGGCCCCCGCCGGAGGCGCCTCGGGCGGGTCAGCCCGCCCGGCGTTTGAGGGCGCGTGGTGGCGGGGCCGTCCGGGCCGTGGAACCGCCGGGCTCGGGTGGGGACTCAGGGGCCGGGCCGGTGTCAGTTCGGGGGCCCCGGGGCAAGGAAAGGGGGAAGGGGTTCGGAGAATGGGGGGTGGGAATTCTTGGCTTCGGGGAATGCGAATGGGGCCGCGGCGGGGGCGGTAAACAATTGCCCGGCCGAACTCCGCGGGGCGGCGGCTGTCGACAATCCGTGACACAAGCGTGACCCGGTTTGGACGAACACCTGGGCGTCCGGCTGACGCACGACTGCCGCGGCCCGGAGGGAGATCCGGCTCGCGGCAGTCGTGGCGGAGCGTCGAGGGGCGGGGCGAGGGGCGGGTTCGGACTGTGCGTACCGGGTCCCCGCCCGCGCGGAAGGATCAGCCTCCGGTCACCGGACGGGCCGCCGGATTGCGCCCGGTCCGGTCCCGGTCGGTGTGCGGCGGCCGGCGGCTGCCGACCGGCGTGACCGGGGTCCGTTCCGAGCGGATGAGGTGCGGCCGGGCGGCCACGTGCGGGGCGGCCGTACGGGCCGCGGCGGCGTGCCCGGCCGCCGCACCCGCCGGCACCGCGGTGACGTCCTCGGCGGCGGGAAGCGCACTGGCCGCCCGCTGCACGAACACCTTGGCCTGCGCGGAGAGCGGCGCCACGGGCACCGGGACCACGCCCCGGCCGTTCTCGCGGCGCAGCCGCCAGGCGACGCGCTGCTCCATGATGAAGGCCTCGGCCCGCGCGATGAACGGCTCGAACCACGGCAGGGCCAGCAGCACCAGCAGCCCGGCGGCCCAGCCGAGCAGCACGTCGCTGACCCAGTGCGTACCGAGGTAGACGGTCGTGGCACCGACGCTCAGCGCGACGATCGCGGACAGCGTCGACAGCACCCGACGGGTGACTCCGGTGGAGGCCAGGTAGGCCAGGATCCCCCAGGTCACCACGGCGTTGGCGGTGTGGCCGGAAGGAAATATATCGCCGCCGCCGAACATCTCGGCGGAGCCGATCCGGGTCGCGTAGTGCGGACCGAGGCGCCCGAGGCCGATCTTCACCGAGCCCACGGTCACGTTGAGCGCGAGGAGCGCCACGCCCAGGGTGATCAGCGGGCGCAGGGTGTGCTGGCGCCAGCAGCGCCAGCCGAGCCAGGCCATGACCATCATCGAGGTGGGGCCGCGCTGGCCCAGCACCACGAGGTAGTCGAGGAAGGCGTGCACCTGCGGCCACTGCTCGTACGGCCGGAAGAACATGAGCTGCCAGTCGAGCCGGACCAGCCACGAGGTGGTCAGTACCCCGATCACGATCGACAGGTAGAACACGAGCGTCGCGCCGAAGAGCACGACACGGTGCCGGCTCATCTGCGGCACTTGCAGATGAGCCGGTCGTTCGGGTTCCCGGTCGAGGCGGGCGAACACCCGCTCCAGACGGGTGAAAATTTGGTCGGTACGCACCCAATCGACGTTACCGCGCGCCGATGGGCCGCCCGGTCGAATCCCGGGCTTTGTGATGACCATGTGATGTGGAGTTGGTCTCGTTCGGGTCTTTATTCACTGGAATCCGGCATTGGCCCGTGCCACGGCCGCCGGGGCGTGATCCACAGGTGTCCCGAATAAGGGGATGCGCTTATCGGGACTTTATGGCGGCGAGAAGGAATTGTTTTGCGCAAAGATTGATCGGAATTCCCCCTTCCGTGACGGCGCATCCGATACCGCGGGGCCGCTACGGCGCACCGGTGCGCGAGGAGCCGCTACGGCGGCCCCGAACCGTTCAGCCACCAGGCGCCGTAGACCGCCGACACCAGGGCGAGCGCCCCCAGCACCGCCGCCGACTGGCCCGTCCGCCACCGGGCCAGGACCACCGCGATCGGCAGCAGCAGCGGGAAGGCGGGCAGCAGCAGCCGCGGTTTGGACCCGAAGTACCCGGAGGCACACAGTGCCAGGGCCACCACGATCCCGCCGTAGACCAGCAGCGCCACCGGCTGGCGCCCCCGCGCGCACAGCGCGCACAGCCACAGCACCAGCGCGACCCCCGCGATCAGCCCCACCCCGGCGAGGACGCCCGCGGGCGTCCCCGAGCCGAGCCGGCCGGCGAGGAAGCGGGCGAAGGCCCAGCCCCCGTCGAAGCCGTTGCCCCAGCCGCCCTGCACGTCCAGGTACCCGAACAACCCGCCCCCGGTGCGGGCGCCGACCCAGAGGACGTACCCCGCCGCGCCCACCGGGGCCAGCACCGCCCCGGCCGCCGTGCGCCACGAACCCTCGCCGCGCCGCCAGGCCCGTACGGCGGCCACCCAGACCGCGACCACCACCGCGGCTCCGACCGGCCGGGTCAGTCCCGCCAGCGAGGCCGCCGCGCCGGCCGTCAGCCAGTGGCCGCGCAGTACCCCGTACAGCGCCCAGGCGGCCAGCGCCGTGAAGAGCGCCTCGCTGTACGCCATGGACTGCACGACGCCGACCGGCAGTGCGGCCCACAGCGCCACCGCCGCCACCCCGGCCCGCCGCCCGTACAGGAGGTCGGCGACCGCGAAGATCCCCCAGGCCGCGGCCAGGGACGCGGCCCACGCCACCACGAGGCCGGCGTCCCCGTACGGGAGCCCGGTCGGCGCGGCCACGGCCCGCTCCAGCCACGGCAGCAGCGGGAAGAAGGCCAGGTTCGAGTGGACGTCGCCGTTGGCGAGCACCACCTCGTACCCGTACCCCTCGGCCGCGACCCGCGCGTACCAGAGGGAGTCCCAGCGGGCGCCGAGCAGCGTGTGCGCGCTGCTGTCCGCGGCCCTTCCCCACAGCCACAGCGCGAGCAGCCCCAGCGCCCGGACCGCGGCGAAGGCGGCGAGCGCGGGCGCCGCGCGGCGCAGGGCGGCCGGTACGAGGGCTCCCGCGCGGCGGACCGCGACGCGGCCCGAGGGGCGGTGCGCAGGCCGGTTCCGCGGGGGCGGCGGGGCGGTCGGGGCGTGCGGGGCGTGGTCGTTCACGGGATCGATTATCGGGGCCCGCGGGCCGGGACCCGGCCGGTGACCTGGTGCGTACGCCCGTGAGGGACGGGGAAGGGGGGTGCTGCGCCGGGCTCGCGGGGGGCCGTGCGACCGTGACCGTGATGAGAGCTTGGCCACGTCGGCGGTGGCTCGAACTCGCGTACGCTGTCCGTTCACTCGCCGTCGATGCCGGGCCCCGTGGAACGCCGCCGTCCGCGGCCGTCGGACGCTGCTCCGCCGAGGCGAGGGCTCACCTGGGAGGTAGATGCATGTCGGAGACGAACACCCTCCGGCAGCGGCTGGGCGCGCTCACCGGCGGCGCCAACCGCTGGGCCGTGCTCGCCGTCCTCTGCGTCAGCCTGCTCCTCGTCGCGCTCGACTCCACGATCCTGCACGTCGCGGTCCCCTCGGTCACCGAGGACCTGCGCCCCGGCGCGGTCGAACTGCTGTGGATCGTCGACGCCTACCCCCTCGTGTGCGCCGCGCTGCTGATCCTCTTCGGCACCCTGGGCGACCGGGTCGGCCGCCGCCGGATCCTGCTGCTCGGCTACGCGCTCTTCGGCGTCGCCTCCGCGATCGCCGCCCTCGCCGGCAACGCGCAGCTGCTGATCACCGCCCGCGCGCTGCTCGGCATCGGCGGCGCCATGATCATGCCCGCGACCCTGTCCATCCTGCGCGCGGTCTTCCCCGACCGGCGCGAGCGGGCCCTCGCCATCGGCATATGGACCGCCGTGGCCGCCGTCGGCGCGGCCGGCGGGCCGGTCATCGGCGGCTTCCTCGTCCAGCACTTCTGGTGGGGTTCCGTCTTCTTGATCAACATTCCGCTGATGGCGCTCATCCTGCCGCTGGGCCGCTGGCTGCTGCCCGAGTCGAAGGGGGCGAACGACGGTCCCTGGGACGTCCTCGGCGCGCTGATGGCAGCCGGGGGCGTGCTCGCCGCCGTGCTCGGGGTCAAGCGGGTGGGCGCCGACCGGAGCGTCATGGAGGCCGGGGCGGTGCTGCCGCTGCTGGCCGGGATCGTGCTGCTGGTGCTCTTCGTACGGCGGCAGAAACGCCGCCGCTACCCCCTGATCGACATCGGGATGTTCTCCCGGCCGGCCTTCTCCACCTCGGTGGCCTGCATCGTGCTCGCCATGCTGGCGCTGGTCGGCCTGGAGCTGATCGCCGTCCAGTACCTCCAGCTGGTGCTGCACCTCACCCCGCTGGAGACCGGTCTGCGGCTGCTGCCGCTCACCTTCGCGGCGATGGCGGCCGGTGCCACCGGCTCGTACACCCTCCAGCGGGTCGGGCCGCGCACGATGGTCTCGTTCGGTTTCACGCTCACCGCCTGCGCGGTGCTGCTGCTGACGCTGATGGGCCTGGATGACCGGCCCTGGCTGCTGGCCTGCGGCTTCGTGGTGCTCGGGTTCGGGCTCCAGACGACGCTCTTCGCGGCGTACGAGTCCATGCTGAGCGAGGCTCCGGCCAGCAAGGCGGGGGGTGCGGCGGCGATCGGCGAGACCTCCTACCAGCTGGGTGCGGGCATGGGCATCGCGCTGCTCGGCAGCGTCATGAACGCGGCGTACATACCCGGGCTGCGGGAGGTGCCGGGGGTGTCGGCGGCCGATGCGGGGCGGGCCGGGAATTCGCTCGGCGAGGCGTACCAGATCGCGCGGGGGCTCGGGGGGCCGGCGGGGGAGGCGCTGTACTCCGCGGCGCGGCACGCCTTCGTGCACGGGCTGCATGTGACCTTGGGGGTGAGTGCGGGGCTGCTGTTCCTGGGGGCCGTGCTGGGGCTACGGCTGCCGCGGGGGCTGGAGCCCGAGCCGGTCGGGGGGCCGGGTCTGCCGTGCGCGGAACCCGCCGCCCCACCATGGCTCCCGCCCCAACCGACCCCGGGCACCCGCCCGGCCCCGGCCGGCGGCAGCCACCCGCTCCCGACCGGGGGCGGCCACCCTGCCTCGGCCCCGACCCGGGCGCGGGACCGGTCGCGTCAGTCGTGACCGGGGCCGGCGGCCGGGTGCCCGGCCGGTATCCGCTGCGCGGAGCCTGCCCCTCCCCACCCTTCCCCGTTCCCTGGGGCTCCGCCCCAGACCCCGCGCCTCAAACGCCGGCGGGGCTGGGGGTGCGGGTGGTGGACACGGGGCTCCGCCCCGGACCCCGCGCCTCAAACGCCGGCGGGCTGAGTTGCCCGGAGGGCAATTCAGCCCGCCCGGCGTTTGAGGGCAGCTTTGACGCGTGCCCGGCGGATCAGGGCGAGCACGTCCGGCCCGCACCGGCGGGCGATCCCCCGCCCCCGGCTCGGGAGGGGTGGACCACGGGCACGGGCGGGGGATAACTTGCAGCGCTAGGTTTTGTCTCAGGCCCGCCGGGAGGCCCCCGTGTCCGCGTCGAAAACGCCCTTCGTCCCCACCGACCCCCTCGGGCTCGACGAGCTGCTCAGCCCCGAGGACCTCGCCGTGCGGGACACCGTCCGGGACTGGGCCGCCGACCGCGTGCTGCCGTACGTCGCGGACTGGTACGAGAAGGGCGAGCTGCCCGGGATCCGGGAACTGGCCCGCGAGCTGGGGGCCATCGGCGCGCTCGGGATGTCCCTGACCGGGTACGGGTGCGCGGGCGCCAGCGCTGTGCAGTACGGACTGGCCTGCCTGGAGCTGGAGGCCGCCGACTCCGGGATCCGCTCCCTGGTCTCCGTACAGGGCTCGCTCGCCATGTACGCGATCTGGAAGTACGGATCCGAGGAGCAGAAGCAGCGCTGGCTGCCCGGCATGGCCGCCGGCGAGTTGATCGGCTGCTTCGGGCTGACCGAGCCCGATGTCGGCTCGGACCCGGCCGCGATGCGGACCCAGGCCAAGCGCGACGGCAGCGACTGGGTGCTGAGCGGCCGCAAGATGTGGATCACCAACGGCAGCGTCGCGGCCGTCGCCGTGGTGTGGGCGCAGACCGACGAGGGGATCCGCGGCTTCGCCGTGCCGACGGACAGCGCCGGCTTCTCGGCGCCCGAGATCAAGCACAAGTGGTCGCTGCGCGCGTCGGTGACCAGCGAGCTGGTCCTGGACGACGTACGGCTGCCCGCCGACGCGGTGCTGCCGGGCGTCACCGGTCTCAAGGGACCGCTCGGCTGCCTCAGCCACGCGCGGTACGGCATCGTCTGGGGTTCCATGGGCGCGGCGCGCGCCAGCTTCGAGTCGGCGCTCGACTACGCGAAGACGCGGGAGCAGTTCGGGAAGCCGATCGGCGGCTTCCAGCTCACCCAGGCCAAGCTCGCGGACATGGCACTGGAACTCCACAAGGGGATCCTGCTCGCCCACCACCTGGGCCGCCGCATGGACGCGGGCACCCTGCGGCCGGAGCAGATCAGCTTCGGCAAGCTCAACAACGTCCGCGAGGCGATCGAGATCTGCCGCACCGCGCGGACCGTGCTCGGCGCCAACGGGATCTCCCTGGAGTACCCCGTCATGCGGCACGCCACCAACCTCGAATCGGTGCTCACCTACGAGGGCACCGTCGAGATGCACCAGCTGGTCCTGGGCAAGGCACTCACCGGCCTCGACGCCTTCCGGTGAGCACCCCGCTCAGCTCTGGTTGAAGAAGTCGCGCGTGCGCCCGCCGGGCTCGCCGCTGACGATCTGGGTGTCGGCCGGGGTCAGCAGGAAGACTCTGGTCGCCACCCGCTCGATCGAGCCGCGCAGGCCGAAGGTCAGCCCCGCCGCGAAGTCGACCACGCGCTTGGCGTCGCCCGGGTCCATCGACGACAGGTTCACGATCACCGGAACGCCCTCGCGGAACAGCTCGCCGATGCCCCGCGCGTCGCGGAAGCCGTCGGGCGTCACCGTGGCGATCCGCCGCCCCTGCTCGACGGCCGACTCGGACGCCACCTGGATCCGGGGGTCGGTGACCCACTGCTCGCGCTCGACACCGCCCGAGTGGTTGCTCTGTGCCGCGGCCTCCGCGTACTCGTCGTCGTAGTACCGCTCGTCGCCGCTGTCCTCGACGAGACCCAGCCAGGCACTCGCCTTGCGTACCGAACCCATGGACGCCTCCTTTCACCGGTGTCTGTCTGTCTTCTTCTCCGCGTCCCTATGGTCGACCATGATGCTGACAACGCGCCAAGTGGATAGTCGCCGCGCAGGGGTTTCGTGACGGTACTGGTGCACAACATCCGGTGCGGGCCAAGGTTCCCAGCGTCTACCCACTGCTGACTGAGTGAAAATACGATCGCTGCATCCGTTCAGGTGACCGCAGGGGGCGTACGGGTGAAGGGCCGGGCTCGATACGATGCCCCGCACGCACGCGCTTGACACACGGGGGAACCACTTGTTCGGCATCGTCAGACCCTGCACGCACCGGCTCGGAGACCGGTTCAAGACGGAGTGGACGGCCCATCTCTGCGGACTGTGCCTGGCACTTCGGGGGGACCACGGGCAGTTCGCGCGGATCGTCACCAACTACGACGGGCTGCTCGTCTCCGTTCTGACGGAGGCTCAGTCCGGACCGGCCCCGGGCGCCCGGCGCACGGCGGGCCCCTGCCCGCTGCGCGGGATGCGCACCGCCCCGGTGGCCAACGGCGAGGGCGCGCGGCTCGCCGCCGCCGTCTCCCTGGTCCTCGCCTCGGCGAAGGTACGGGACCACGTGGCCGACCGGGACGGCCTGTTGGCGCGGGCTCCGCTGGCCGCCGCCGCGCGCACCGTGGCCCGGCGCTGGGACCGTGCCGGGGCCCGCACCGGGGCCTCCCTGGGCTTCGACACCGCGGTGCTCGTGGACGCGGTGGACCGGCAGGGCGCCATCGAGGCACTGGCCGGCCCCGGCACCCCGGTGCTGCGGGTGACCGAGCCGACCGAGACCGCCACGGCCGCCGCCTTCGCGCATACCGCGACCTTGGCCGGGCGTCCAGGCAACGCCCCCGCGCTCGCCGAGGCCGGCCGGTACTTCGGGCGGCTCGCGCACCTGCTGGACGCGGTGGAGGACCAGGCCGCGGACGCCGCGGCAGGCGCCTGGAACCCGCTGACGGCCACCGGGACCACGCTCGCCGAGGCGCGGCGGCTCTGCGACGACGCGCTGCACGGGATACGGCTGGCCCTGCGCGAGGCCGAATTCGTGGACGCGGGGCTCGCGCACCGGCTGCTGGTCCACGAGCTGCGGACCTCGGTGGACCGCGCCTTCGGCACCGGCTCCTGCGGGCACACCGGCGCCGGCGCCGCCGCCGGATCCCCCGCACACGGCCACGGCCAGAACCACGGCCACGGCCAGGGCGCCCCGGGCTTCGGCGCGGCGCCGCCCGCCTGGGACGCCGGGAGCGGGGGCCCGTACGGCGCCCCGCACGCGCAGCAGTACGGCGCCAACCCCTACGGGCCGACCGCGCCCGGCGGCCCCGTCGCGCCCCCGCCGAGGGGCCCGGGCGGGCCCGGGGGCGGGAGCGGCGGCGGCTTCGGCGGCCTGCCGCCGCAGAAGCCGCGCCGGGGGCTGCTCGCGGGCTGCGCGGTGTCGATCGGACTCTTCTGCACCTGCCAGCTGTGCTGCACCGAACACGAGGGGCCCTGGTCGCGCCAGAAGCGGGAGGCCTGGTGCGACAACTGCGACTGCGGGTGCTGCGGTGACGGCGGCTGCTGCGATGGCTGTGACTGCTGCGACTGCGGGTGCGACTGCGGCTGCTGATACCGCGTCGGATCAGGTCCGTACGGGGGAGCGTGTCCGGCCGGTCGCGCCCGCGCGGGGGACGCGTGTGGAAACGTGACCGCATGACCCCTGACGCGGCGGACGCCCCCACCGCCTGGACGCACTGGCACGAGCGCCGGGTGGAGGCGGTGTCCGCCCCCTACGGCCCCCTGGCCCTCACCGGTACCCACTGGCTGGCCGACGCCCCGGAGGGTCGAATTCCGGACGTTCCCGGGCAGTGGCGCGAGAGCGCCGGCGCGGTCCAGCTCACCGCCGCCCCCGCCGACGCGCTCACCCTCGACGGGGAGCCCTTCGCGGGGGAGGCGGTGCTCGGCCCCGACGACGGGCCGGCGTCCCGTTCCCGGGTCGCCGCGGGGGACGTACGCCTCGTGCTGATCCGGCCCGAAGGGGCCTGGGCGGTGCGGTCCTACGACCCGCGCTCCCCGGCCCGCGCCGCCTTCGGGACGATCGAAGCCACCCCGTACGACCCGGCGTACGCCCTCCCCGGCCGCTTCCGGGCGTACGGCGAGGACCGGACCGTACAGGTCGAGAACGCCGACGGGCGCGCCCGGGGGCTCGGTCTCGGCGGCGAGCTGTCCTTCGACTTCCAGGGCGCCCCGCACACCCTCCAGGTGGCCGTGGACGAGGACGACGGCAGCCTGTGGGCGGTCTTCGGCGATGCCACCGGCGGGCGCAGCAGCTACCGCTTCCGTTTCCTGCGGCCCGGCGTCCCGGCCGGGGACGGCTCCGTCACGGTCGACTTCAACCGGGCGCTGCTGCCGCCCTGCGCCTTCGCGGACCACTTCATCTGTCCCTTCCCGCCGCCCGGGAACACCCTGCCGTTCGAGATCGCGGCGGGTGAACGGCGGCTGAAACCAGCCCTTGCTACCGGTATCTGACGCCACCACACTCCCGGTCAGTGCTTGTCAGGTGCACGGCCAGGCCCACGCGTCCGCCGCGCCCCGATCCCCTCCGGGAGGACGAGAAATGAGCTTCAGGCACATCCCCCACACCCCCCACACCCCCACCCCCGGCCCCACCCGCGTCCGGGCCCGCGCCCGCACCCGGCTCGCGGTGCTCGCGGCGGGTCTCGCCGCCGTCGCCGCCTTCACCGTCCCCGGGACGGCCAGCGCCAGCTCCGACACCGACGCGCGGGGCCTCAGCGCCGACCGGCTCGCCGCCGTCGGCGCCTCGGTCCAGCGCGCCGACGTCGCGGGCACCGCCTGGTACACCGACCCGGCCACCGGCACCCTCGTGGTGACCGCCGACTCCAGGGTCTCCGCCTCCGACCTCGCCAGAATCAAGCGCGAGGCCGGGGCCGACGCCGGGGCCCTGCGCGTCGAGCGCACCGCCGGCACGCTGCGCAAGCTCATCAAGGGCGGCGACGCGATCTACGCCTCCAACTGGCGCTGCTCGCTCGGCTTCAACGTCCGCAGCGGCACCACGTACTACCTGCTCACCGCCGGCCACTGCACCGACGGCGCGGGCACCTGGTGGACGAACAGCGCGCACACCACGACGATCGGCGCCACCGTCGGATCCAGCTTCCCGGGCAACGACTACGGCCTGGTCCGCTACGACAACACCTCGCTGGCCCACGAGGGCACCGTCGGCAGCCAGGACATCACCAGCGCGGCCAACGCCACCGTCGGGATGTCCGTCACCCGGCGCGGCTCCACCACCGGCATCCACAGCGGCACGGTGCAGGCCCTCAACGCCACCGTCAACTACGGCAACGGCGACATCGTTTCCGGCCTGATCCGCACCAACGTCTGCGCCGAGCCCGGTGACAGCGGCGGCCCGCTCTACTCCGGCACCCGGGCGATCGGCCTGACCTCCGGCGGCAGCGGCAACTGCTCCAGCGGCGGCACCACGTTCTTCCAGCCGGTCACCGAGGCCCTGGCGGCCTACGGGGTCAGCGTCTACTGACCGCACCGCCCGGCGGTGATCCGCCCCACCCGCGCCGGGCGCGCTCCGGTCCGCACCCTGGACGTCCTCCCGCCTTCTGGGAGGATGTCCAGGGTGTCCGGGCAGCACGGGGGAGGCGCGTGGATGAAACGCATCGGAGTGACCGGTCACCGGATCCTTCCCGCCGCAGTGCTCCCCCACGTCGAGGACGGGCTAAGGGCCGTGCTCGGCGGACACGACGGCCCGCTGGAGGCGCTGTCCAGCCTCGCGGAGGGAGCCGACCAGCTCTTCGCCGACATCGCCCTGGAATGCGGCGCCGACCTCACCGTGGTGATCCCCAGCGCCGACTACGAGGCCACCTTCGCCGACGGCGCCCCGCTGGCCGGCTACCACCGGCTGCGGCGCCTCGCCGCCCAGGAGGTCCGGCTGGACTTCGCCCGCTCCACCGACGAGGCGTACTACGCGGCGGGCACCTTCATCGCCGACAGCTGCGACCGGCTCGTCGCCGTCTGGGACGGCCTGCCGGCCCGCGGGCACGGCGGCACGGGCGAGATCGTCGCCTACGCCCGCGCGCTCGGCAAACCGGTCACCGTCCTGTGGCGCGCGGGCGTCGTACGGGACTGACCGCACCGCGGACGACCGCGCGCCCCGGACTCAACTGCTGTGGCGGGCCAGCCAGTCGGTGTGCTGCGGGGAGACGTACCGCTCCGTCTCGTAGACCGCGGAGGGCCACTGCGACTCCGTGATCGTCGTCTGCATCACCACCATCATCGCGGACAGGTCCTGCTCGATCAGCGTGTGCGCCTCGATCAGCGGATGGTGGCGGCGCATCTCGTTCCAGGCGATCCCGGCCGCGGCGGCGGCGCTCAGCAGTCCCGTCAGCCGCGTGCCCGGCCCCGAGCCGAAGGCACCCAGCAGCGCGACCAGCAGGGCCACGCAGGTCAGCAGCACGATCGACCACGACCACACGGCGGTCGCCCGCCGCGAGACCTCCGTCTTGCGCCGGTACCACTTGCGCTGCTCGATCAGCCGGTCCCGTACGTACGTCTCGCGCCGCACCTGGTAGCCGAGCCCGCGCAGCCGGTGCATCGCCCCGGTGATCTCCCCGCCCGTCGGCACCGCCCCGGCGGTCCGCGGGTCCTCCCAGCCCATCTTGCGCAGCTCGTCCAGACCCGCCTCCAGCCGGGTCCCGTACAGCTGCGCGGCATCGGGCACGTCGCTGCCGAACGGCGCGCCGTGCACGGCGTACCGCCAGGCCAGCGACTTGACGAACTCCGCGGCGCTGCGGTTGAGCTGCCACTGCGGGCGGGCCCGGCGCCGGGTGGCCCGCACCCCCACGCCGAGCACCCCGGCGTATGCGAGCGCGCTCAGCATCCCGAACACGTGCAGCGACCCGAGACGGGCCGAGGACGGCAGCGCGCCGGCCACCGCGGCCGCCACGAGCAGCAGCAGCTGCGCACGGACGGCCTGCGTGGACTCCCGCTGCCGGGAGATCGCCGCCTGGTCGGTGTGGTGGAAGAGGGCCGGCAGGTCTTCGTTGCGAAAGGTCATGCTGTCGGTCACGGCGAACCCCCCAGTCTGCGGTCCAGTGGTGCGCGGGGCGGCCGCCGGGACCTGCCCGGTCCCCGGCCGCCGCCCCGCTCGCGGGCGGTCACACCGCCAGCGGCTCCAGGTCGCGGTGGACCCGGCGCTCGTCGCGTGCGTAGCGGGTCAGGCCGTGGTCCTCGCCGAGGAGCCGGGTCAGCTCGTTCACCGCCTCCGCGCGGACCCGCGCGGCCTCCTCCTTGCGGCCCATCGAGTCCAGGCTGACCGCCATGTTCGAGGCGCTCGCCAGGGTTTCGGGGTGGTGCGCGCCGAGCGCCTCGCGCAGCCGCATCACCGCCATCCGCTCCAGCTCCAGCGCGCCCTCCGGATCCCCGAGGTCGGCCAGGGTGTTCGCCAGGTTCAGGTTGGCGAAGATGGTGTGCGGGTGGTTGTCGCCGAGGACCTCGCGCAGGTGCCCGATCACCTGGCGCAGCATGGTCTCGGCGGTCTCCGCGGCGCCCGAACCCCAGTGGAACACCGCGAGGTTGTTGATCGCGGCCAGCGTGTACGGGTGGCGCTCGCCGGGCACCTTCACGTACTCGTCGACGACCTCCTGCGCCAGGTCCCGCGCCCCGGCCGCGTCGCCGATGGCGAACAGGTCGGCGGCCAGGTTGAGTTCGCAGGCCAGCAGGTCCGGGTTGACCGAGGTGTACTTGGCCCGGTAGCGGTTGCGGGTCGCGGTGGTCAGCCGCCGCGCGTCCTCCAGTTCGCCCGCCCGGCGCAGCGAGACGGCGAGGGACTTGGCGGCGGCCAGGGTGCCCGGGAAGGCGCGGCCCAGCTGCCGCTTGTAGATCTCGTAGGTCCGGCTCAACAGCTGCACCGAGTCGTCGTAGCGGCCGACCTCCCGCAGGTCGCGGGCCAGGCTCTGGGCCGAGGACAGGGTGTACGGGTGGTCCGGGCCGAGCACTTCGGTGCGCCGGTCGAAGACCTCCTGGTCGATCTCGCGGGCCCGGGCGTACTGCCCGACCATCCGCAGGTTCAGCGCCAGGTTGTTCGCGGCCGCCAGGGTCCGGGGGTGCGACTCGTGGAAGATCTGGCTGAACCCCTCGTGGGCGGCCGTCGCCAGTTCCATCGCCTCGCCGTAGCGGCCGAGGGTGCCCAGGTCCATCGCCAGGCCGCTGGTGGTCATGTAGGTGTGCGGGTGCGAGGGGCCCAGCGCCGTGCGCTGGCGCTCCAGGGTGACCTCGTCCAGCTCCTTGGCCTCCACGAACCGCCCCTGCGAGCGCAGGATGTTGGACAGGTGGAAGCGCAGGTAGAGGTACTGGAGGTCGTCGCCGCCGAGCGTCTCCTTCCAGGTTTCGCGCAGCTCCTCGCCGAGCTGGTAGGCCGCCTTGAAGTCGCCGCGCTTCCACAGGTAGCGGACCCGGTCGATCAGCAGCCGCCGGGTCTCCGGCTCCTTGCAGAACCGGGCCTCGGACGGGGTCAGGTGCGGCCAGATGGTGTTGAAGCGGGGCCAGGTCTCCGGGTTGTCTATCGGCTCGTCGTCGTCCGGCCGGGCGCCCGCCAGGATCCGGTGCACCGCGTGCCGGGCCTCGCGCTGCTCCTCCTCGCTCAACTGCGCCCGGATCACGGCCTGTACGAGGCGGTGCACCTGGATGCTGTTGCTGACCTGGTCGACCTTGGCCATCGCGAAGCGGCCGATCTCCCGGATCACCCGGCCCAGGACCAGCTTCTCCTGGAGCGAGGAGTCGTAGGGCTTGAGGGCGTCGATCATCTCCTTGCTGTAGAGGAGGTTCGCCGAGATCGGCTCGGGTGCGAAGAACGCGCAGAGCTGGAGCAGCCGCACCGCGGCGGGGGAGCGGCTCTGCAGGCGTTCTATGGAGACGTTCCAGGTGGCCGCGACCGGCTCCGGGTAGCCGGGCGGCTGGTTCAGCGCCAGCACCCTTGCCGCCTGCTGGGCGAGCTGCTCCAGGTAGGCCGAGACGGGCGTCGCGGTCTCCGCGATCCAGGCACCGGCCTGTTCGACGGCGAGCGGCAGGTCGCCGACCGCGATCGCGACCTGCTCGGCGTCGTCCTTGGTGAGCCCGGGGGCCCGCCGCTGGAGGTGCTCGATGGACTCCTCGCGCAGGAAGACGTCCACCGGCAGCGCGTCCCCGTACTGCGACCAGCTCTGGTTGCGGGAGGTGACCAGGACGTGCCCGGGGCCGCCCGGCGGGAAGAACCGCTTGAGGGTCTCCGGGTCGTCCGCGTTGTCGAAGACGAGCAGCCAGCGCGAGGAGGGCACCCCGCGCCGCAGCAGGTCGATCGCCTCCTGCGAGGCCGCCGCCATGTCCTCGCCGGTCTGCGCCCCGAGCCGGACGGCCAGCTCCGCGAGGGCCGCGACCACGTCGTCCGTCTGCTCGGAGGAGATCCACCACACCAGGTCGTAGTCGGCCATGAACCGGTGGACGTACTCCAGCGCGACCTGCGTCTTGCCGACCCCGCCGAGCCCGTAGAGGGTCTGCGGCTGCGGCAGGACCACGGCCATGCCGCCGCCGAGCTGGTCGCGCATGCGCTCCAGCACGATGGAGCGCCCGGTGAACCCGGGGTTGCGGGGCGGCGCGTTCCAGATCTTCGGCACGGTGCCGGGGAAGCGCGGGCCGGGCGCCGTGGCGCTGTTGACGCCGTCGTTGAGGGCCATCGGCCGCTCGACCGCCCGCAGCAGGGCCGTGGTCGCGTGCGCTTCGTCGAGGCGGAAGAGGTCCACCGGATTGCGGTCGATGTACGGGGTGCTCAGGCGTACGTCGCCCACGCGCAGCGGCACCAGCTGGCGGCGCCCGCCGGTCGGGTCCTCGGCCGCGGCCCGCTCCCAGACGTTCACCGCCCGGGCGGACTTGAGGTAGGCGCTGGAGAGCAGCACGACGGTCCGGGCGGCGGTGTCGATGCTGATCCCCGCGCCGCCGAGGGTGTCCCCGGGGGTGGCCTCGGGCGGGCGTTCCGCGGAGACGTCCTTCGGCACGACCCGGAAGCCGGCCCGGGTGAGCACCGACTCGATCCAGTCGGCCCACATCCGGTTCTCGGCGACGTAGGAGAGGAAGAGGTCGGCGGGCAGGGCGGGGCGGCGCCGGGTGAAGGCGTCGCGGATGCGCAGCCGCACCTCCTCGCCGATGGCGGGCATGGAGGTGATCTCGCCCTCGGTGACCACCGTGGTGAGCCGTTCGAAGGCGGAGAGCAGGGAGTTGGTGAGCCCGGCCTCGTCGCCGAAGGTGGCCAGCGTCTCCTCGTAGGCGTAGTAGGGCCGGTAGGGGATCTCCACAGCGCCCCAGTAGGCGGTGAGTTCGTCGCCGCCCAGGCCGCTGGGGAAGCGGTCGAACTTGATCCGGGCCAGCGCGCGGCCCGCGTCGGCCTTCTCCTTCTCGCCCTCGTCGATGCGCATCGGGACCGGGTAGATCTTGATGCCGCGGTCGTTGAACCGCTCGTCGATCTGCCGCGCCACCGAGGCGGCGCCGTCGATGGACTGGTCGGAGAGGGTGAAGCAGTCGACCAGGATGTCGGGGAGGTGGACCGTGCAGATGTCGGCGATGTCGCTGAGCCCGGTCCGGCTGTCGATGAGGACGTAATCGTAGTTTCGCTTCATGTCCTCGCGCAGGGCGTCGAAGAAGTGGCCGCCGCCGAGCCGGTCGTAGAAGTTGTCCCAGTCGAAGGTGGAGACGGTGGCGGAGTACTCGCGGTTCTGCCGGCCCGCGGAGACGAAGTCGAGGGTGCCGCCGTCGGGGAACTCCCAGCCGAGGGTCTCGGGCGTGAGGGAGACCGCGTGCGGCTGGATCCGCGCGTAGTCCTTGTGCCAGTCGTCGGAGCGCTGCGCCGGGCTGGTCGCCGCCCAGGCGTACTCGCTGATCAGGTCGATGATCCCGGTGGTGGCCCCGAGGGTGGAGGGGTCCAGGAACGGGTGGAAGAAGCGGTGCAGCCCCGGGGCCTCCAGGTCCCAGTCCACGGCGAGGACCCGCTTGCCGTTGGCGGCGAGGATCCAGGCGGTGTTGGCCAGTGCCATGGTGCGGCCGGTGCCGCCCTTGTACGAGTAGAAGGTGACGATCCGTCCGTCACGACTGGCTGTCATCCGCGTCCCCCGCTTCGTTGGTCGGTCCGTCGGCGTCCGGGTGCTGCCCGCTGGTGCGGGTGTGGTGCCCTTCGGTGTCGGGCGGGAACGGCGCGGGCGGCGGCGCCGGTGGTCCGGTCATGCCCATCGGCCCGAGCAGCCGGGGCCGTTCGGAGTGCGCGCCGCCCGCGGGCGGATAGACCTGGGCGTGTCTGAGGAACTGCTGCGCGGCCGCCTCGACCACCTGCGGCAGGATCTGCCCGAGCGTCTCCATGTTCGCCACCCCGTTGGCGGCGGCCCGGCAGGCGATCCGGCCCTGGCTCATCTTGACCGGCATGGTGTCCTCCAGCCGGCCGGTCAACTCGGCTTCCCTGGCCCGGCTCTGGTGGTCGTAGCGGTTCCACGGCACGACCACGCTCACCCAGGGCCGCGGGTCCTGGTCGAAGGCGGCCAGGCGCTGGCGGCGCAGGTCGTCGGCGACGGCCCAGCGGTCGACGATCAGGATCTCCGGGCGGGTCGGCGGCTGCTTGGTGTCGAAGTGCCCGGCGTCGTCGTCGAAGGAGGCCAGGGTGGTCTGGTAGTTGAGGGAGCGCACCAGGTCCTCCGCGACGTAGGCCACGGGCCGCTGGGCCGCCGGGTGGTAGGGGTTCCAGTCCAGGGCGCTGTCGCCGTAGTACTCGGGGCTGCGGCCCTCGGGCAGGTCGTGCCGGGTGGCTGCGGCCACCGTGACGTGCAGGGTGCGGGCCGCGGTCCCGGTACCGCCCGCGGCTCCGGGACCGCCGAAGGCGCTGGGCACCACCCGGTAGTCCATCGGGCGGCTGATCTCCAGGCGCACGGACTCGGCGACGCGCACGATGCGCTTGGCCAGTTCGTAGACGGCCCGCTCGTACTGCTCCGCGTACCCGCGCAGTTTGATCAGACCGTAGAGCCCGTCGGTGACGTAGCGCTCGCCGAAGGTGTTGTGGTTGAACTGGAGCCGCTCGGCGGGACCGGGCAGCTGCGCGGGCGGCACCGGCACCCACAGGGCGGGCACGATGGCCTCGGCGGGTTCGCCGCTGACGGCGGTCCGCTGGATGGTGCGGTGCGCGAAGGCGAACCATTCCTTTCCGCACATCTCACTGGCGAAGTACCGCGGCGAGAACAGCGGGACGAAGACCCGGCAGGTGGCCAGCGCCGTGCCGAGCCGTTCCGACCAGCCTTCACCGCTGCGTATCTCCCGGTCCATGAAACCGGCGTCGGCTCCGGCGGGCAGATCGGTGAGCGCCATGACGTGTCCGGAGAGATCACGGAAAAGCCGCTCCACCCACATGTCCGGGTCGGGCCCCCCGGCCCCGAACCTCGGCGTATGCGCATAACTGAGAAAAAAGTACGGCTGCACTGATGCGGGCACACGACCCCCGTCCCGAAGATGTGAAGCGAAGAAACATCATTCCGGAGCTGCTTCGCCACATCGCCTCATGGTTCAGTCAATCAGCGTCTGTTTTCGGTCATCCAGGTAACGGCGTGATCAACGGCATCAGGAATACCGAAGATCGTGGCCGACGCCCCTCCCAGCCGCCCGTCGCGCACCTTGTGCGGCGGAAAGGCCCGGCCGATCTCCGCGAAATCACCGTCGTCGAGCGCGACGTCCTCGTACGCCGTCCACTCCTCCCCCTGCCGCCGCCCCGGATGGTTCACCTTCACCACACACGCGTACATGCGCAAGGGCGGCTTCGGAATTCGATACTCCGCGAGATGGAAAGCGGTACAGACGGAAAATCCCACATTGATCATCAGTACCTGCCCCCCCTCCCGGCACAGCGTTCCCAACGGCGAATCCTCACCCAGATGGCAGGTCAGCCGGTGCCCGGCGGCGAACCGCCCCGCGTCCGCGCCCAGCACCGCGAAGGAGGTCTGCGGATGGCCGCTGCGCACGGCCCCCGGCGCGGTGCGCACCGCCTCCGCGAAGACGCCCATGTCCTCGCTCGGGGTGCGCGCCGGATCGAAGGCGGGCATCCGCTCCCGGAAGGCCGCCGCCTCGGCGTCGCTGAGGACCGCCGTCCGGGCCAGGTGGGCGCTGGAGGTGCGGGAGTTGGCCGCGGTGAAGGCGGGGACCACCAGCGTGCCGCGGGGGCCCAGCACCCCGAGCAGGGCCTCGCGCAGCCGCTCGGCGCGCAGTCCGGTGCCGCGCAGCGAGGCGTGCACCAGGAGCCGCGCCCCGGGGCGCACCCCGAGCAGCCGCAGCTGGGCGGCGAGGGCCGGCACGCTCGGGACGGCCGCGGCCGGGCGGGTGGCGGGGAGCGGGGCCGACGGGGTGGCGGGGGGAGGGGCCGGGGGCGCGGCGGGCGTGCGGCCGCTCACGCGTCGACCGCCTTGGCCTCCCAGCGCAGCTCCTCCACCAGCCGCTTGCCGGTGCTGGTCAGTTCGGCCGCCCCGGCGAGCCGGTCCAGCGCCCGGTGGATCCGGTCCGTGCCCGCCGGGTAGTGCGGCTCGGTGGCCCGCCGGTACGCCTCCACGGCGACCCGCTCGTGCACGTCCGCCAGCAGCCGGGACACCGGAACCGGCCGCTCCCGCCAGGGCGAGGGGTGCTCCCAGGCCCCGTCCAGCGCGTACAGGTCGGTCACCTCCGTCAGCGCCCGCAGCCGGGCCCGCCGCTGCCCGGTCAGCAGCGCCAGGGCGGTCTCCCCGACCCCCGCCGCGTACGGCAGGCCGAGCGCGCCGGGGCCGTGGCGGCCCGCCTCGCCCCAGCCGACCGCCCGCGGGCCGCCCGCCAGCGGGGTCAGGGTGCTCACGCTGCCCGCCGCCGCCCGCGCGAACTCCGGTACCGCCCGGTGCAGCAGCGCCCAGGCCGCGCCGAGGCGCTCGCGCCACTCCTCGGCCTCGCCCGCGCCGAGCCGCAGCCGCGGGGGGCGGGCGAAGCAGGTGCGGTACGGGTCGAGGTCGTCCAGCGCCACCGCCGGGCCCCGCGGTCCCGGCGACCAGGACCGTACGGGCTGCCAGCGCGCGTCCCCGGCGGCCCGGCCGAAGCGGTGCGCGGAGCGGCCGTCGTGGGCCGTGTAGCCCTCCCCGGCGGCCCGCAGCGTGGCCCGGCCGTCGGTGCCGGGCTCCCCGAGCCGCAGCAGCCCCAGCGTGGGCAGGTACACCTCGCCGTCCCGGTAGGCCACCTCGGCCGGCAGGTCCAGGCCGCCGCGCAGCACGGCGGCGGCGGCCAGCGCCGCCAGCCGCAGCGCCGCCTCCGGCCCGTCGGGGCGCCCTTCCCCGGCCGCGTCCAGGGCGGCCAGCACCCAGGTCCGGGTGTAGGGGTGCGCCAGTACGGCGTCCAGCGCGTCCGCCCCCGCACCGCCCGCGTCCTCCACCGCCCCCAGCAGCTCCCAGGCCCGCGCCCAGGCGGCCCCGCCCTCCGCGCGGGGGGCGAACTCGGTCAACTCCGCGTGCAGCCGGGCGAGCAGGACCCGGGTCAACTGGTGCTGGGAGGCGCCCAGTTCGGCCGGATCGGTCAGCTCGGCGGCGGTCGCCTCGGCGGCGGTCCGGCCCTCGACCCCGTCGACCAGTTCGCGCAGGTCGGCGCAGTAGACGGAGGGGTTGGCGAAGCCGTTCGCGGCGCGGTAGCGGTGGGTGTAGAGGCCGCCGCCGCACGAGCGTACGACGGGGCAGCGGCGGCATTCCCCGCTGACGCCCGCCAGCCCGAGCTGCCGGGCGCGCACCCCCGGATGGGCCGCGACCTGGTCGAAGGTGTGGGAGAAGACGTCGAAGCCGGTGGCGGCGGCGCCCTCGTAGGCGCTCTTGAGCGAGTCGACCTGCTCCAGGGTCCCGTCCGTCTCCACGACCACGAGGTCGGTCGGTGCCAGCCCCAGGGACTCGGTCAGGCTGGGGCCGCCGCGCAGGGTGCTGGCCAGCGATTCGAAGATCCGTACGGGCACGGGACGGCCGATCCGGTCCCAGTGGTCGAAGACGCGCAGCAGCCAGCGGGCGTAGGCGTCGGGGGCGCCGTCCGGGCGTGGCGGCGGGCTCTCCCACGTGGCGTGCGGGAGCAGGAAGTCCACGCGCGGGGGTTCGAGGGCGACGAGGGCGTCGAGCACGGCGACCGGGTCGTTGGCCACGTCCACGGTGCACAACAGGCCCTGGTAGAGGTGGCGGTAGGGGGCCGAACGGAGCAGCGCCACGGCGGCGAGGACCTGCGGGTGGCTGGTGCGGCCGTCCGCGAAGCGGCGGTGGCGGTCGTTGGCGGCGCGGTCCCCGTCGAGGGAGATGCCGACCCGGACGCCGAAGGCGGCGAAGAGGTCGAGGTAGCGCGGGCTCAGCTGGAGGCCGTTGGTGTGGATGCGCAGGTCCAGCGCGGCGGTTCCGGCGAGGGCCCGGGTGAACTCCTCGCACACCAGCCGGAGCCGGTCCGGTCCCGCCAGCAGGGGTTCCCCTCCGTGAAGAATCACCGTGACGGAGGGGAGTGCATGATCACGGGCATGTTCGGCGAGCCGCGACGCGGTGTGCGAAATGACCTCGGGGGAGATCACCTTCGGCCGGGCTCGCCAGCTCTGATCTGCGTGTTCATAGACATAGCAATGATCACAAGCGAGATCGCATCTGCTGTGAACCTTCAGGACGATCTCGCGAAAAGCGATCAGGCCGGTCATTCCACCAGTCTAGAGCGCCTGCTTCGGGGTCAGAGCGCAGAGTTGAAGATGGGTGCCTGAACCGGTCGGCCGGATTCCGCGCGCAGCACTCGTCCGAGCGCGACGGCGGAAGACGCGCTGCGGACGTCGATCTGGGCGAGCGGGACCCGGTGGGTCTTGACCGTGCTGGTCGCGGGGGTTGCGGAAGTGTTCACGACACCGTCCTTGAGGGGGCCATGTGAATGGGCGGGGGATTGACAAGAGCGTCACGCTCGTGTCATGCGTGGACTTTACTCGTCCACGCCCTATTGGCAACCGGGACATGACGCATGGTCAAGCGTTCTAGGGAAAGAGTGACGCATTTCCTTTTCCGGTCACCCGCGGGTCCCCGCGCGGTCGCCGTCAGGCGGGCCGCCGGTGCTGTTCGGGCGGGCCGGGGAGGTCGCGCAGCAGCCAGGTGAGGATCTCCGGCAGGGCGCGCAGGGCCGCGAAGTGGGCCGCGCCGGGGTCGATGGTGGCGGTCGCGCCGGGGATCCGCTCGGCCAGCCAGCGCGAGTGGCCGACCGGGGAGAACACGTCCTGTTCGCCGTGCCAGATCATCACCGGGCAGCGGATGCCGGCCGGGTCGAACCCCCAGGGGCTGCACAGGGCGAGGGCGTCGTCGATCCAGCCGTCCGCCGAATTGCGCAGCCCCTCGCGGAAGTTGCGCAGAAGCATCGAGCGCAGCCCGGCGTCCGCGACGATCATCCGGTCGTTGTCGGTGAGTTCGATGCGCAGTTCGTCCAGCAGTCGCCCCGGGTCCTTGCCGATGGCGGCGGCCCGCGGGGTCAGCCGGGCGGCCAGTTCCTCGGGGTCCACCGAGGCGGTGGTGTACTCGCGCACGTTCGAGGCGGTCATGCCGTCGAACCAGTCGAGCCCGTCCGCGTCCCACGGCGCGAGGCCGACCAGGGCCGCCGTCCGGGTGACCCGCTCGGGCAGCAGCGCCGCGCAGGCCAGGGCGTGCGGGGCGCCGCCGGAGCGGCCGGCCACGGCGAACCGCTCCAGCCCGAGGGCGTCGGCGATGGCGGCCACGTCCTGGACGGCGTCGGCGACCGTGCGGCCGCGCAGCCGGTCGGAGTCGCCGTAGCCGGGGCGGTCGTAGGCGATGACCTGCATCCTGCGCTGGTAGAGGACCATCCCCCGGGGGGCGGGGCCGAGCCTGCTGCCCGGAGTGCCGTGCAGCAGGAAGACGGGTCTGCCGCGCGGGTCGCCGAAGCGCTCCACCATCAGATGCCGTCCGTCCGCGGTGCGCACCCGGTTGTGCACGCGTCCCTCCCTCACGGTCGACGGTGAAGCCGTCCAGGTGATTGTGCGCGCTGGGGGAGGAGCGCGGTAGGGCGCACTCGCGGGGCCTTTCCGGCGCCCGCGCTTCCGCTTCCGGGCGGCTCTTCCGGGTGGCGCGGGGCCGTCCTCCGTACGGGCCCGCGCGAGGGTGGGCGGGCCCGTACGGGGGTGCTCACACGGCGCTCTCGTCGGCGGCGTCCGACCCGGGCAGGCCGCTGCCCACGGCCGGTCCCGGGCGCCCCCGGTGGGCGAGGGCGCAGGCCAGGGTCACCGCGGAGCCGAGGAGGGCCCAGCCCGCCAGGATCAGCATCGGGGGGCCGGTGCCGTTGCCCTTGAAGTAGGCGATGGAGCGGGCGGCGTAGGTGCCCGCGCCCGGCGGCAGGACGGGACCGATGGTCTTCCAGAACGGCGGCAGCAGCGGGTAGGGGTAGGCGCCGCCCGCGCTCGGGTTGCCGAAGACGACCACCAGCAGGATGGCCAGGCCGATGCCGACCACGCCGGCCAGCCCCTGGAGGGCCAGGGTGATCGCGCCGACCGCGAAGACGACCAGGGTGCCGAGGCCCCACAGGGCGGGGATGCTGCCGGGCAGCGCGTCCAGCACCGGGCCCGCGATCACCGCGCCGAGCAGCCCGGCGGCCAGGGAGTACACCAGCAGCGCGCCGAGCCGGATGACGGCGCGGGCGGAGTTGGCGGGCCGGGCCCCCGCGCTGATCGCGAGGATCGCGGCGCACAGGTAGCCGCCCACGCACCAGCCGACGACGAGGTAGAAGGAGCTGAGGCCGCGCCCGTCGCCCGCGGCGGAGGGCGCCACGTCGGTGACCGCGACCGTGCGGCCCTGGGCCTTCTCGGCCCGGCCGACGACCTCTTCGAGTGCCTGGGAGAGCGAGGCGCCGGCGCCGCCCGCGACGAGCAGCCGGTCGGTGGTGCCGCCGGGGTCGATGATCAGTGCGCCGTCCACGTCCCGGTTGCGGATCTGGCGCAGGGCGGTGGCCTCGTCCTTGACCGCGCGGGGGTCGAGGGGCGTGCCGGGCAGCGCGCCGAGCTGCTGCACGGACCGCTCGGTGAGCCGGGCGGCGGGGGCGGTGACCGCCAGCGGGATCTCGCTCGGCTTCGGGTGGTGGAAGGCGCCGATGTAGGAGGTGATGAAGGCGAGCTGGAGCGCCAGCACCCCCAGGACGAGCAGGGCTGCCCGGGTGGTCACGGCGTCCTTGACCTCGGTGAGGAAGCCGCCGGACGGGCGGGCGGTGCTGCCCGAGGGGCCTGCTGCGGTATCGGTGGGCCGGTTCATGCCTTCACGCTCGACCGGACGGGGTCCGGGCGCAGCAGGGGTGGGCCGAACGGATGACCGGACGTCCGGTGCGCGAACCCGGGCGGTCGAACATGTGTTTCGCACGGACATTCGAATTGCTCTATGGTGGAGAGCGGGGGAGGGCGAAGGAGTGTCGGGCGCATCGAGATCAGCAGGAGGCCGCGGATGCCGGGCTTTACGCATCTGCACACCGTTTCGGGGTTCTCCGTGCGCTACGGCGCCTCGCACCCCGAACGGCTGGCCGAGCGCGCCGCGGAGCGCGGCATGGACGCCCTCGCGCTCACCGACCGCGACACCCTCGCGGGCGCGGTCCGCTTCCTGAAGGCGTGCGAGAAGGCCGGGATCCGCCCCCTGTTCGGCGTCGGCCTGGCGGTGGCCCCGGCCCCCGTCCCCGCCGCCCCGGCAGCCGCCGCGCGCGGAGAGGCCTCCCACCGGCTCCGCAGCCCCGTCACCCCCGTCAAAGGGGGCGCCTTCATCGACGAATCCGCCACCCGGGCGCTCTTCCTCGCCCGGGACGGCGCCGCGGGCTGGGCCGAACTCTGCCGGATGATCACCGCCGCCCACACCCGCGTCCGGGGCGGCGCGGGCTCCCCGCTGCTGCCCTGGGACGCCCTGCGCGGCGCGAGCGGCGTGTCCGTCCTGCTCGGCCCCGACTCCGAGGTCGGCCGCGCGCTCGCCGCGGGCCGCCCCGACCGGGCCGCCCGGCTGCTCGCCCCCTGGCGGGAGGTCTACGGCGACGACCTGCGCCTGGAGGCCGTCGACCACGGCCGCACCGGCGCCCGGGCGGGCACCGGCCCCGGCTCGCTGCGCCTCGCCGCCCGCACCGTCGGCTTCGCCGCCGACCAGGGCGTACGGGCCGTGCTCAGCAACGCCGTGCGGTACGCCGACCAGGGCCAGGGCCCGGTCGCCGACGTCCTGGACGCGGCCCGCCGGCTCGTCCCCGTCGACCCCCGGCGCGGCCTCGACAGCGGCGAGCGCTGGCTCAAGGGCCCCGCCGCCATGGCCGAGGCCGCCGACCGCATCGCGCTCGCGGCCGGTCTGGGCCCCTCCGGAGCCCGGGCCCTGCTGGCCGAGACCCGCGCCACCGCCGAGGCCTGCGTGGTCGACCCCGCGGACGACCTCGGCATCGGCGAGGTGCACTTCCCCGAGCCCCGGCTCGTCGGCGCCGCCCACCGCACCGCCCAGCGGGTGCTCGCCTCCCGCTGCGCGGCGGGCCTGGTGCTGCGCGGGCACGCGGACGACCCCGTGTACGGCGAGCGGATGCGGCACGAGCTGGACATCATCGCCTACCACGGCTTCGCCTCGTACTTCCTGACGGTCGCCCACGTGGTGGACGACATCCGGGACATGGGCATCCGGGTGGCCGCCCGCGGCTCCGGCGCCGGCTCCCTGGTCAACCACCTCCTCGGCATCGCGCACGCCGACCCGGTCGAGCACGGGCTGCTGATGGAGCGCTTCCTGTCCAAGCGCCGGCGGGTCCTGCCCGACATCGACATCGACGTGGAGTCCGCGCGCCGCCTGGAGGTCTACCGCCGCATCCTCGACCGCTTCGGCGGCGAACGGGTCGCCACCGTCGCCATGCCCGAGACCTATCGGGTCCGCCACGCCATCCGCGACGTGGGCGCCGCGCTGTCCCTGGACCCCGCCGAGACCGACCGGCTCGCCAAGGCCTTCCCGCACATCCGGGCCCGCGACGCCCGCGCGGCCCTCGCCGAACTGCCCGAGCTGCGCGAGGTGCGCGAACGGCAGGAGCGGGGCGAGCTGCACGGGCGGCTGTGGGACCTGGTCGAGGCGCTGGACGCGCTGCCGCGCGGGGTCGCCATGCACCCGTGCGGGGTGCTGCTCTCCGACGCCTCGCTGCTCGCCCGTACGCCGGTGGTCCCCACCAGCGGCGAGGGCTTCCCCATGTCCCAGTTCGACAAGGACGACGTCGAGGACCTCGGGCTGCTCAAGCTCGACGTGCTCGGGGTGCGGATGCAGTCGGCGATGGCGCACGCCGTCGCCGAGATCCGGCGCGGCACCGGGCGGGAGCTGGACCTGGACGACCCGGCGCAGGTCCCGCCGGGCGACCGGGCGACGTACGAGCTGATCCGGTCCGCCGAGACGCTGGGCTGCTTCCAGATCGAATCGCCCGGCCAGCGCGACCTGGTGGGACGGCTCCAGCCCGCCACCTTCCACGACCTCGTCGTGGACATCTCGCTCTTCCGGCCGGGCCCGGTCGCGGCCGACATGGTGCGCCCCTTCATCGAGGCCCGGCACGGGCGGGCGCCGGTCCGCTTCCCGCACGAGGACCTGGCGCGGCCGCTGCGCGAGACCTACGGGGTCGTCGTCTTCCACGAGCAGATCATCGAGATCGTCGACATCATGACCCGCTGCGGGCGGGACGAGGCCGACCGGGTGCGGCGCGGGCTGTCCGACCCGGATTCGCAGGCCCGGATCAAGCTCTGGTTCGCGGCCCGGGCCGCCGGACACGGCTACGCGCCCGAGGTGATCGCCCGTACCTGGGAAATCGTCGAGGCCTTCGGCTCGTACGGCTTCTGCAAGGCGCACGCGGTGGCCTTCGCGGTGCCGACCTACCAGTCCGCCTGGCTCAAGGCGCACCACCCGGCCGCCTTCTACGCCGGGCTGCTCACCCACGACCCCGGCATGTACCCCAAGCGGCTGCTGCTCGCGGACGCGCGGCGGCGCGGGGTGCCCGTGCTGCCGCTGGACGTGAACCGGTCGGGCGCCGCCCACCGGATCGAACTGGTGTCCGATGGGGAGGGAGGCGCGGGGCGCTGGGGGCTGCGGCTCGCGCTCTGCGACGTCCACGGCATCAGCGAGGCCGAGTCCGCGCGGATCGAGGCCGGACAGCCCTACGGCTCCCTGCGCGACTTCTGGGAGCGGGCCCGGCCGGGCCGGCCGGTCGCCGAACGGCTCGCCCAGGTCGGCGCGTTGGACGCCTTCGGCGCCAACCGCCGCGACCTGCTGCTGCACCTGTCCGAACTGCACGGCGCCCAGCGGTCGAAAGGCGGCCACGGACCCCAACTCCCGCTGGACGGAGGCCGGTCCACGGCATCCGCCGGGCTGCCCGACCTGGACGACGCCGAACGGCTCAGCGCCGAACTCGGCGTGCTCGGCATGGACGCCTCCCGCCACCTGATGGGGGACCGCCAGGCCTTCCTGGCCGAGCTGGGAGTGGTCCCGGCCCGCGCCCTGCGCACCGCCGCCCACGGCCAGAGCGTCCTGGTCGCGGGCGCCAAGGCGGCCACCCAGACCCCGCCGATCCGCTCCGGGAGGCGGGTCATCTTCACCACCCTCGACGACGGCAGCGGCCTGGTCGACCTCGCCTTCTTCGACGACAGCCACGCGACGTGCGCCCACACCGTCTTCCACTCCTTCCTGCTGCTGGTGCGCGGAGTGGTCCAGCGGCGCGGCCCGCAGAGCCTGAGCGTGGTCGGCTCGGCCGCCTGGAACCTGGCCGAACTGGCCGAACTGCGGGCCACGGGCGGCCTGGAGGCGGTCGCGGCCCGCCTGGCGGAACCGGCGGAACCGGCGGAACCGGTCGGACCGGAAGGTCCCGCGGAGCCGGAAGGACTGCCGGAAGAACCGCCGGAAGAGTCCGCCGCGCCCACCCGCCCGCGCCGGACGATCCAGCTGCCGACCGGGTACGAGCTGAACCCCTGGGCCGACCTCCAGCCCCCGGGCACCGGCCCCGCCACGGGCCGCAAGCTCTGGCACTCCAGCCCCGGGAGCGCGGGATGAACGCGGCACCGGGCCCGGGAACGGCCGCGCGCGGGGCGCCGGTCCTGTGCCTGCGCTTCCGGCGGGCCGACGGAACCCCGCTCGACGCACCCACCCACGCCGGGCTGCTCGCCCTGCTCGGCGCCCTCACCCCGGTGGTCCAGCCGCTGCCGCCCGACGGGGCCCTCGCCGATGTCCGGGGCGCCCTGCGCTACTTCGGGCGGGACGCGGCGGACCTCGCCGCGGTGATCCGGGTGCGCGCCCTCGCCCTGTACGGCGCCGAGTGCGCCATCGGCGCCGCCGGGAACCCGATGCTGGCCACGATGGCGGCCCGCGCGGCCGGACCCGGGCACACCGTGCTGGTCCCGGACGAGCCCGCCGCCGTACGGGAGTTCCTGGCCGCCCGGCCCGTCGTGACCCTGGCCGGGGTGGGCCCCAAGGCCGCCCGGGTGCTCTGCTCCTACGGCCTCGACACCGTCGGCCGGGTCGCCGCCGCCCCGCCCGCGACCCTGCGGCGGCTCCTGGGACCCCGGACCGGGCGCGAGGTGCACGAGCGGGCCCACGGCATCGACCGCACCCCGGTGCTGCCCGGCGCGGCCGCGCGGTCACTGGCCGCCGAGCGCCCCTTCGACCGGGACGAGCTGGACCCCGTACGCCACCGCCGCGCCCTGCTCTCCCTCGCCGAGGAGCTCGGCGCCCGGCTGCGCGCGGGGGACCAGGTCTGCCGCGCGCTCTCCCTCACCGTGCGCTGCGCGGACCGCACGACCCTGACCCGGACCCGGGTGCTGCCCGAGCCCACCGCCCACTCGGCCACCCTGACCGCCACGGCCTACGCCGTCCACGCGGCCCTCGGGCTCCAGCGGGCCCGGGTCCGCGCGCTCTCCCTGCGGGCCGAGGACCTGACCCCGGCCGACCGGGCCGCCCACCAGCTGACCTTCGACCCCGAGGACGAGAAGGCCCGCCGGCTGGAGGCGGTCACGGACCGGATCCGGGCCCGCTTCGGCCCGTCCGCCATCGCCCGCGGCAGCCTGGCCGCGTGAGCGTGGTCCGCGACCGCCGCACCGTCCCAAGGCCGCGCGCGGGGGCGCCCGTACACGCCGTGTGAGCCCATTCGGCCTACGACACGCATTCTTTACTGACGCGTAACTTCCAAGTCTTGCTACTCGCCCGTAATTTGGCGGCAGCAGCACCCCCATGTGATCCGGATCACGGGACTCCCCACGCCCTTCCCCCCCGCACGTTCCCCTTGACCCGCAAGGAGATCACTCGATGCTGCCCTGGAGACGACGCCTGCTCCGCCCGCTGGCCGTCCTCGCCCTCGCCGCCGCCGCCCTGGCCCCCACGGGACCGGCCCAGGCGGACACCGCCCCCCACAGCGGATGGAACAACTGGTCCTGCAAGCCCTCCGCCGCGCACCCGCGCCCCGTCGTGCTGGTCCACGGCACCTTCGGCAACTCCGTCGACAACTGGCTCGGCTTCGCCCCGTACCTCGTGAACCGCGGGTACTGCGTCTACTCCCTCGACTACGGGCAGCTGCCCGGCGTGCCCCTCTTCAACGGGCTCGGCCCGATCGACAAGTCCGCGGGCCAGCTCGACGTCTTCGTCGACAAGGTGCTCGCCTCCACCGGCGCCGCGAAGACCGACATCGTCGGGCACTCGCAGGGCGGCATGATGCCGAACTACTACCTGAAGTTCCTCGGCGGCGCCGCCAAGACCAACGCCCTGGTCGGCCTCGCCCCCGACAACCACGGAACCACCCTGCTCGGCCTGACCAAGCTCCTGCCCTACTTTCCCGGCGCCGGGGACCTGATCAACTCGGCGACCCCGGGGCTGGCCGACCAGGTCGCGGGATCGCCCTTCGTGACCAAGCTGAACGCGGGCGGCGACACCGTGCCGGGAGTCAACTACACCGTCATCGCGACCCGGTTCGACGAGGTGGTCACCCCCTACCGCACCCAGTTCCTCGACGGGCCGAACGTACACAACGTGCTGCTCCAGGACCTGTGCGCGGTCGACGTCTCCGAGCACGTCGCGATCGGCCTGACCGACAGGATCGCCTGGCACGAGGCGGCCAACGCGCTCGACCCGCAGCACGCGCAGCGGACCACCTGCGCGTCGGTCTTCTCCTGACGCGCGGGCGGTCCGCCGCGGACGGGTGACCGTCAGCGGCCGTGCCGGCCGGCGGTGGTCCGGCGACGGGCCACTGCGAAGAGCACGGCCGCGCCCAGTGCGAGGACGGCCGCCCCGGTGATCGCGATCATCGGGGTCGCGCCGTCGCCGCCGGTCTGGGCGAGGCCGCCCTCCGCCGGGGAGGTCGCCGGGGCGGCCGCCGCGACGGGGGCGGGCGAAGAGCCGTTCGTCTTCGGGTCGTTGTCGCCGTGGCCGCTGTGCTCGACCGTGGACCTGCCCGCGCCGTCCGCGATCTGCTGGTCCGTGGGCGCCTTCGGGCCGGCCGTCGGCGCGGCGCCGCCGGGCGCGGCGGACGAGCCCGCGGCGGGGTCCGCCGAAGCCGCCGGGGCGGTGGTGGGCCGGGTGGTGGGCCGCGGGGCGGGCTGGTTCCCGTTGCCCCCGCCGTCCTTGCCGAAGACCACGTCGGAGCAGGTGTAGAAGGCCTCCGGGCTGTCCGACCGCTGCCAGACGCTGTAGATCAGGTGGCGGCCGGTCTTCTTCGGAACGGCGGCGGAGAAGACGTAGTCGCCGTTCTGCATGCCCGGGTCGCTCACCTTCGCGAAGGGCGCGGCCTCCAGGTCCGACCACTTCAGCGGCTTCGTCGGGTCGTACGAGTCCTTCGTGACGTACAGCTCGAACGAACCCTTGTGCGGGGCGGTGCCCTTGTAGCGGAAGGTGTGCGCGCCGGACGTCATCGGACTGGCCGGCCAGTCCGCGCGCGGCAGGTCCAGGCCCTTGTACTTGCCGTTGCCCGCCGAGCACAGCTGCCCGTCCGGGATCAGCGCCTTGCTCTGGCCCGCCGCGTTGGCGATGTTCACCGCGTTCCAGTCGTAGAACGCCTGCGCGCCGCTCGCGGCGACGGCCGCCTTGCACGCCGCCGACGCGGGCGACTCCGGCCCCTCCGCGTAGCACGCCGCCACCCGGCTGACCGGGTCCGTCATCGAACCGTGCGCGGCGGCCGGCGCGGCGGCGTACGCGGCCACCGCGAGCGGGGCGAGGCCCAGGGCGGCGATCCGGGCGGCGGCCCGGACGGCGGTGCGCGGGGCGGCGTGGGAGCGGGATGCGGACATGGGCGGAACTCCTCTGGGCGGGGCGTACGGGCGTACGGACCGGTGCTGCGGGCCGGAGGCGGCGTCACCCCCCCCGTGTGGGTGGCGACGCCGCCTCCGACCCGCTCCGGCCCGCCCAAGCTAGCCACCGGAACCCGCGGTTCCGGGGCCTCGGCCGCCCTGGAGCCGATCCTTAGGGCCCGCTTAAGGCGCCGGTAAGCACCCCCTCAGGAACGGCTCCGTGCGGGACCCCTCAGCCGAGCAAAGCGGTCAGGCCGGCCGCCGAGTTGGCCTGGTGCTCCAGCGCGTCCAGGGCCTCCACGGCGCGCGCCGCGGCCCGGGGGTCGCGCTCCGCCAGGCCGCCGGCCGCGAACTCGTCCTCGTCCAGCCGCAGGACCCGCGACCCGTCCGCCGAGACCCACAGGTCCAGGTCGAGGTCCTCCACGACGACCTCGCCGTCCCGGACGGCCGCGGGCCGGGTGATGTCGCAGTACCAGCCCTTGAGGACGCCCGCGCCGCTTCTGACCTCCTTGACCGCGTACCAGCGGTCCCGCCAGAAGTACTCGGTGAACACGTCGCCCGGCTCGAAGCGGACGAAGCCGAAGTCGCGGACGCCCGGGGCCGCCCAGGGGGCCCGTACGCAGACGCGCACGCCGTCGTCGCTCAGCAGCTCGGCCGGATAGCGGATCTTGGTCGCGCCGCCCTTGAGCAGGGTCACGGTCAGCATCCCGGCCGCCGCTCGGACAGGGTCTTCGTGTAGCGGACCTCCGAGGCGCAGATCTGGTAGCCGAAGCCTTTGTTGACGGCGAGCATCGGGGCGTTCCCGCTGTCGTTGCCCGTGAACGCCTCCGTGTAGCCCGCCGCCCGCGCCCGGTGCAGGGAGGCGGTCTTGGCGAGCGTGGCCAGTCCCCGGCCGCGGAAGGGGCGCCGGGTGCCGGTCATCGCCGAGGCGTAGCGCGTGGAGCCGTCGGTGTGGGCGGCGGTGAAGGCCGCCACCTCGCCGTCGACGAGGACGACCGTGGTCAGCTCCCGGTCCAGGGCGGGGGCGCGCCACACGTGCGCCAGCCAGTCCTCGTAGTCGTCCAGGTCGGTCGGCACGTCGCCCGGTTCGTCGGCGGCGACCTCCGCGTCGGCCTCGAACAGGGGCCGCGGGTCGTCCGCGAAGTCAACGGCGGTCCGCAGTCCGATCCCGTCCGGGAGGACGGCGGGCAGCTCCGGCAGGGCCGCGCCGGTCAGGTCCAGACGCAGGAAATGGGCGCTGCGCCGGGCCGCGTACCCGCGCCGCTCGGCGAAGGCGCGGTCGGCGGGCCGGTCCATGACCCATGCGAAGACGTCGGTGGCACCCTGCTCCGCGAGGTGCCGCTCCGCCGCGCGCACGAGGGGGCCGCCCGCTCCCAGACCCCGGTGGGCGGGGTCGACGTACGCGTTCAGGAATCCCTGACCCGGCTCGGGGCTGTCATGGGCGATGCCCACCTGGGCGCTGCCCACCACCGTGCCGTCGGGCGCCTCCGCGACCAGGAGGCGGTAGTGCCGGTCGGGGTGGGCGCCGGCCAGCTCGTAGGCGACGCCCTCGGGGGTCGTGATCATGTAGGGGAGCGCGGCCCGGCGGACGCGGACGACGGCTTCGGCGTCTGCCGCGTCACCGGGACGCAGGTCACGAATCGTTACGGTCATACGGCGACGCTACGGGCGGCCCCGCCCGGTCCGCCTCCCGATTTCCCGCCGACGGGCGGCGCATGGGCGACAATCGGGCCCGTGACCTCGACGAACCTGAAGCTCGCCCTCGACGACTCGGCCGGTGCGCCCGCCCCCTACGAACAGGTGCGCGCGCAGATCTCCGCGCAGGCGCGCTCCGGGCGCCTCCCGGCCGGTTTCAAACTGCCGACGGTGCGCGGGCTGGCGCAGGAGCTGGGCTTGGCCGCGAACACCGTCGCCAAGGCCTACCGGGCGCTGGAGACGGACGGGGTGATCGAGACCCGAGGCCGGGGCGGCACCTTCGTCGCCGCCGAGGGCGGCGCCGCGGACCGCGAGGCCGCCGCGGCCGCCCAGGCGTACGCGGAGCGCGCCCACCGCCTGGGCCTGACCCGGCAGGCCGCCGAGGCGGCCGCCGTGGCCGCGCTCCGGGCCCGCTACGGCGGCTGACAGCTCCCGGGGGCGGCGCCCGCCCTTACAGGTACTTACAGGTACAGCCCCGCGTCCGCCCCGTGCCCCTGGGGCGGCAGCAGGGACGCCGGGCCCGCGCCGCGCCGCAGCGCGAACAGCTCGGCCAGGGTCGCCCCCTCGCGCGGCACCCCCTCGTCGGTGCCGAGCCAGTCCACCGCCTCCCGGTGCGTCAGCCGGTCCACCTCGATCCGGGCCAGGCAGCGCCCGGGCCGGACCACGGCGGGGTGCAGCCGCTCCAGGTCCTCGTTGGTGGTGACGCCGACCAGGACGTTGCGGCCCTGGCCCAGCAGGCCGTCCGTCAGGTTCAGCAGCCGTGACAGCGCCTGTCCGGCGGTGTGCCGGGCCTCGCCGCGGATCAGCTCGTCACAGTCCTCCAGCAGCAGCAGCCGCCAGCGGCCCTTGGCCGTGCCCTCGTCCTCGCCGATGGCGATGTCCATCAGGTAGCCGACGTCGTTGAACAGCCGCTCCGGGTCGAGGACGCAGTCCACCTGGCACCAGTCCCGCCAGGAGCGGGCGAGGGTGCGCAGCGCCGAGGTCTTGCCGGTCCCGGGCGGCCCGTGGAGCAGCAGCAGCCGCCCCGCGATGTCATCGGGGGTCACCTTCATGAGGCGGTCCAGCGAGGCCGCCACGGGCGCGGTGTAGTTGGGCCGCACCTCGGCCCAGGTGCCGGCCGCGATCTGGCGGGTCGTGCGGTACGGGCCGCGGCGCGGGGAGACGTACCAGAACCCCATGGTGACGTTCTCGGGCTGCGGTTCGGGCTCGTCCTGGACGCCTTCGGTCGCCTCGCCGAGGACGCTGGCGGCCAGTTCGTCGCTGACGGCCGTCACGGTGACGTCCGCGCCCCGGCTCCAGCGCGAGACGAGCATGGTCCACCCCTCGCCCTCGGCGAGCGTGGCGCTGCGGTCGGAGTCGCGGGCCGCGCGCAGCACGGTGGCGGCGGCCGGGACGAGTTCGGCCCCCGCCTTCACCCGCTCGATGGACACGCTGTGCGAGAACGGCTGCTCGCCCGACGCGAACCGGCCGAGGAACAGGGCGTCGACGACGTCCGACGGCGAGTCGCTGTCGTCGACGTTGAGCCGGATCGGCAGCGCGTCATGAGGGTTGGCTGGCATGGCGCCCATGATCCGGCACGAAGTGCCCCCGTGCACCCGTGTTTCGCCGGAACGGGTGGGTGAGTTCCCTCTTCAAACGCATCCGCGGTGAAGATTCGGACCGGAAGTCCACCCCGAACATTCTTGGCATGAACACTTCCAGAAGGCCTCCGCTCCTTGTACCACAGAACGGACAGGAAACCCCCACAAGGAGCCGTACATGAGATTGTCACGGTTTGCCGCATTAACCTCGTCACTCCTCCTCGCCGCGGGCGCCGCGCTGTTCGGCGCCGGGCAGGCCTCCGCCGCCCAAGCCGACTTCGGCTACGTCGCGCTCGGCGACTCCTACTCCTCGGGCGTCGGATCCGGGAACTACGACAGCGCCAGCGGCAATTGCAAGCGGTCCAGCCGGGCCTACCCAGCCCTCTGGGCCGCCGCGCACGCGCCCCAGACCTTCTCGTTCACCGCATGCTCCGGCGCCCGGACGGACGACGTCCTCTCGGGCCAGCTCGCTCCGCTCAACACGGGGACCGACCTCGTCAGCCTCACCGCCGGGGGCAACGACGCCGGGTTCTCCGACGTCATGACGACCTGTGTGCTCCAGTCCGAGACCACCTGCATCAACCGCGTCAACCAGGCCAGGGCGTACGTCGACTCCACCCTCCCCGGCAAACTCGACGCCCTCTACAACGCGGTGGGATCGCGGGCACCGAACGCGCGCGTGGTCGTCCTCGGCTACCCGCGCTTCTACAAGCTGGGCGGCGGCTGCGTCGCCGGCCTGTCCGAGGGCAAGCGCTCGGCGATCGACGGCGCCGCCGACTACCTGAACGCCGCCCTCGCCAAGCGGGCCGCCAACCACGGCTTCGCCTTCGCCTCCGTCACCGGCGCCTTCACCGGGCACGAGATCTGCTCCGGCAACGAGTGGCTGCACAGCCTCAACTGGGCCAACATCGGCGAGTCCTACCACCCGACCGCCGCCGGACAGTCCGGCGGTTACCTGCCCGTCTTCACCGGCGCGGTCTGACCGTCCCGAGCGCCCCGCTCACGGCGCCGGGCCCGTGCCGGACGACGGGCCCGGCGTCGCGGACGTACCGGACGTGCCGGACGCGCCCGGGGAGGGGGCCCCGCCCGACGGGGTCCCCCGCTCGCACCTGACAGAGAAGTTCACCCAATCGGTGTTCACCGCAACGGGCCGCCGCACCTCCAGCCGGACCGCGTCGTCCAGCGTTCCGTCCGGCCGGTGGCTCAGCTCGGTGAAGGCCGCCTCCCGGAGCGCGGGCCCGCCCGCCCCGAAGGTGACGGCCTGCCAGTCCGGCGCCGAACTGATCCCGCTGCGCGTGGCCCAGCGGTACTCCACGACCACCGGCGTACGGACCACCTCCAGGGCCGCGGTGAAGGCGGGCGCGGACGCCTCCGGCGGCGGGCACGGGCCCACGTAGCGGTCGCGCACCGCGTGCACGGCCACGGTGACGTTCTGGGCGGCCGGAGAGGAACCGCTCGGCGAGGGACTGTCCGACGCGGTGGCCGACGGCGTCGGCGCGGAGGAGGCGGGGGAGGAGGCGGAGGCGCCCGTCGGACCGCCCGGGCCCGCCGCCCCGCTGCCGCCGGCGCCGTCCGCGCGGTCCCTGGCCAGCAGCCAGCCCAGCAGCGCCAGTGCCAGCAGCAGGACCGCGATCCCCAGGACCAGGACCAGGCCCGCCCGCCCGGTACGGGGCGACTCCGCGGCCGGTCCGTACCCCGTGCGGGGCGCGGGCCCGCCCGGGGTGCGGGGCGGGGGAGCGGGGAGCGGCAGCGTGGGCGCGGGTGTTCCGTACGGGCCCGCGGCGGTCGGCGCGCCGGGACCCGACGCCGGTCCGCCCTCCGCCCGTACGGTCCCGCCCGCGCCCACCACCCGCAGCATCCGCGCCGCTTCCTGCGCACCGATGCGCAGGTCCGGGTCCTTGCGCAGCAGGCCTTCGAGTACGGGCCCCAGCGCCCCGGCGCGGCGCGCGGGCGGCGCGTCCCGCTCCACCACGGCCTGCAGGGTGGCGACCGGAGTGTCCTGGCGGAAGGGGGTGTGCCCCTCGACCGCCGCGTAGAGCGTCACGCCCAGCGACCACAGGTCCGACGCGGGCCCGGGCGCGGCGCCCAGCGCGGCCTCCGGCGCCAGGTACTCGGGGGAGCCGACCACCTCGCCCGTCATCGTGAGCGCCGAGGAGCCCTCCAGCCGGGCGATCCCGAAGTCGCCCAGCAGGACCCGGCCGTCGTTGGCGATCATCACGTTGGCGGGTTTCACGTCGCGGTGCAGCACGCCCGCCGCGTGCGCGGCGCGCAGCGCCGACAGCACCTGTTCGCCGATGTGCGCGGCCCGCTGCGGGGGCAGCGGGCCGTCGGCCTCCAGTACCTCCGCGAGCGAGAGGCCGCGCACCAGCTCCATCACGATCCAGGGCCGCCCGCCGTCGGTGGCCACGTCGTAGACGGTGACCACCCCGCGGTGCGTGACCCGGGCCGAGGCCCACGCCTCGCGCTCCAGGCGCGCGTACATCCGCCGCACGTCGGCCTCGTCCAGGCCGGCCGGGGCCCGGACCTCCTTCACGGCGACCTCGCGGCCCAGGACCTCGTCCCGGGCCCGCCAGACGATCCCCATGCCGCCGCGGCCCAGCGGGCCCAGCAGCCGGTACCGTCCCGCGATCATCCGTGCGTCGCCGCCCGGTCCTCCACTCACGCGAGCCCCCCTCATCCGCGTAACGGGTCGATCACTCCAAGTTAACCGACGTCGGCCGGTGTGACCCCTGTCGCGTCGTCGCTTCCCCTCTCGCCCCAGCGGCCGCGGGCGACCGGCCCCTTGACGCGCGATCACTTCGGAGAGTAACCGTCAACTGCGCTGAGTAACCGTCAACTGCCGCTGTGCGCAGGGGTAATTCACACGACCGGGATACCCGGCTGCCGCCCGGGGGGGATAGGGTTAACCTGCCCGGGCCGGGTGCCCTCGTACGGGTGGGGAGAGACATGGAACAGATAGCAATGCGCAGCAGGCCGCCCCGCGTGCCTGCCATCACCTGCGGAAGCGGCGCGACCAGTTCGCGCCTCGACCGTCACCTCGCGGTGCTCGGCGGACCCGCCGTCCCGCACGGTGACGCGGCCGAGGCCACGCTGCTGATGCGTGAGCTGACGTCGCGCGACCACACGCACGTACTGCGGAGCCGGAGCGCGCGCGTCTCGCTCTTCGCACCGCTGCGACGGCTGCGTCGCACGCTCTTCGGCAGCCGCCGCTCGTAACCTCCTCCGGATCCGGGGCAGTTGCGACGGCTGCCGGATCCGGTCCCGTAACCCCCGGCCTCAGGCGATCACACCGTCCCGGCGCAGTTCCGTGAGCTGCGCGTCCGTCATCCCCAGGGCGCGCAGCACGCAGTCGGTGTGCTCGCCGAGCGCGGGAACCGCACCCATCCGCGGTTCCGCGCCCCCCGGCAGCCCGATCGGCGGCAGCAGCGCCCGCAGCGGGCCCACCGGTGAACCGATCTCCCGCCAGCGGTCCCGGGCCGCCAGCTGGGGATGCCCGGCCAGCCCGGCCACCGAGTTCAGCCGCGCACAGGCGATCCCGGCCGCCTCCAGCAGCGCGAGCGCCTCGGCCGCCCCGTGGCGGCCCAGCGCCTCGGCCACCACCGCATCGGTCTTCTCCCGGTTCGCGGTCCGTGCCGCGTTCGTCGCGTACGCCGGGTCATCCGCCAACTCCGGCCGCTCCAGAACCTGTTCGGCGAGGCGCCGCCACTCGCGGTCGTTCTGCACCGACAGCAGGACCCGGTCCCCGTCGGCCGTCGGGTAGGCGTCGTAGGGCGCGATCACGGCGTGCGCCAGACCGGTCCGGGCGGGTTCCGCGCCGCCGTGCAGGACCAGGTGCAGCGGATGCCCCATCCACTCGGCCAGCGCGTCCAGCATCGAGACCTCGACCGGACCCCCGCGCCCGGTCGTGCCGCGCCGCAGCAACGCCGCGAGGACCCCCGAGAAGGCGTACATGGCCGCGGCGATGTCGGCGGCCGGGATGCCCGCCTTGACCGGCCGGCCGGGCGTACCGGTGACCGAGACCAGGCCCGCCTCGCACTGCACGAGCATGTCGTAGGCCCGCTTGTGCGCGTACGGTCCCTCCGCCCCGTACCCCGAGATGTCGACGGCGACCAGCCGCGGGTAGCGCGCGCACAGCGCGGCGGCGTCCAGCCCGAGCCGCGCGGCGGCCCCCTGCGCGAGGTTCTGCACGAAGACGTCCGCGCCGGCGAGCAGCCCGTGCAGGGCCTCCCGGCCGCGCGGGTCCTTCAGGTCGAGCGCGACGGACTCCTTGCCGCGGTTGGCCCACACGAAGTGGGAGGCGAGCCCGTGCGCGGCGGTGTCGTAGCCGCGCGCGAAGTCCCCTCCGTCGGGCCGCTCGACCTTGATCACCCGGGCCCCGAGGTCGGCGAGCTGCCGGGTGGCGAAGGGGGCGGAGACGGCCTGCTCGACGGCGACGACGGTGATCCCGTCGAGGGGGAGGGGGAGCGGGGGCGCAGGGGGCGCGGGTTCGGGTGCGCGTGCTGGTTCGGGTGCGGTGTTCATGCCCCGGTCCTACCGTCCCGTCCGCGCCCTGTCACCCCCGGCCCCCTGAAGCCCGTACGCCCGGCGCCGCTCACGGCCCTAGAACGGGAGCGCGAACTGGCCGCCCGGGCCCTCCTCCTGGTGGCTCAGCACCGAGGCCGGCCGGCGGGACCAGCGCGGCGGCGGCAGCACCCCGGCCGCGCGCAGCCGCTCCGCCGGGAGCGCGGGCCCCGGCTCGAACGCGGCCCGCTCCGGCGCCAGATCGGCCAGCAGGGCGAGGGCGGAGACCAGGGCCAGCAGCTCCGAGGTCCAGGTCTGCGGCCACGCGGCGGGGCCCAGCGCGGCCAGGCCCGCCGCCTCCGGCGTCCGGTGCGCGCCGCGGGCGGCGAACCACCGCTCCAGCACGCGCACCCCGTTCACCTCGTACGTCCACGCCGTCGCCGGGACCGGCGCGATGCTCCCGTCGCCCAGCAGCAGGCTCTCGCCCTCCGCGTCGTACGACAGCCCGGCCGGCCACCCCGCGACCGCCGAGCGGACGTACGGGCGGCGCCCGCCCGGCAGCCGTGGCGCCCCGCCCCCGCGGGCCCCGCGCACCTGGACGGCCAGCAGTCGCTGCCCCAGCTCCAGCCCGGACCGCCAGCGCTCCGGGTCGGCCGGGAGCGGTACCTCGCACCCCCGCGGGCCGGGGCGGGCCGCGGCGAGGATCCAGCACAGGACGTCCTCGGGGGCCACCCGCCCGCGGTGCCACTCGCCCAGCAGCGGCAGCAGCCCCGGCGCCAGATTGGGCTCGGCGCCCCCGGGGCGGCGGTGCAGCGGCCGGATCCGGCCGAGCCGCCCCGCCGGGAGGTGCGCGGTGACCAGTGGGGTCGGCAGGCCGGGCGGTTCCAGGAGGAACAGCTGCCGGTCGTCCAGGACCCGCCACAGCTCCGGCCGGGCCGCGTCGATGAGCCGCTGGTCGGGCAGCAGCCACTGCTCGTCGAAGGGCTCGTACAGCACCCGGACCGGGTCCGGGCAAGCGCCGGGCTCCCGCCCGAACCGGCCCGTGGCCGTGCGCTGCCCGGGCAGCGCGGCCGCCCCGGCGGCGGGCCCGCGCGAGCGGCTCGGCCGGAACAGCCGCTCCCGCTCGGCGCCTTCGGCGGCGGTCAGCGCCGCCCAGCGGGCCCGCAGCGCGCCGGGATCGGGCGCGGCCACCCAGTCCCGCCCGAGCCGCAGGCCGGCCACCGACCAGGGCATCAGCTCGTCCAGCAGGGGCGCGGCGGGCTCAGGTACGTCTTCGCTCACAGCACCCGATGCTAGGGCTGCGGGCCCGCCCAGGGGGTGCGGGTCTGCCTAATGCGCGTCCATCGTCACCGTGAAGGAGAAGCGGTCGCCGCGGTAGCGGATCCGGGCCACGTCCACCACCCGGCCGTCCTCGTCGTAGGTCACCCCGGTGTAGTGCAGGATCGGGCTCAGCAGCGGCACCTGGAGCAGCTCCGCGGTGGCCGGGTCGGCGAGCCGCGCCTCGACGGTGTCCGTGATCCGGCTGATCCGCACGCCCACCACGTCGCGCAGCACCTTGGTCATCGGCCACCGTTCCAGATCGGCCAGGTCCACCGCGTCGGCGAGCTCCGGGCGGACCGCGTTCTCGGCCCAGTTCGTCGGCTCACCGGTCTCCCCGTCGTGCCGCAGCCGCCGGTACGTCACCACCTCGGCGAGGCCGGGGAAGTACTCCAGCAGCTCCCCGGGCACCGGCGTCCGCGTATGGCCGAGAATCGTCGTACGTTCGCCCGACTGCTGGGCCACGATCGCGTCGACCGAGCCCAGCAGCCGCACCGGCGCCCCGCGCCGCGCCCCCGGCTCGATGAAGGTGCCGCGCCGCCGGTGCCTGCTGATCAGGCCCTCCTGCTCCAGCTCCTTGAGCGCCTGGCGCATGGTCAGCACGCTCACCCCGTAGTGCCCGGCGAGCTGTTCCTCCGTCGGCAGGCGCAGCGTCGCGTCCGGGGTGCGGCCGAGTATCGACGCGCGCAGTGACTGCGACACCTGGTACCAGAGCGGGAGCTTCCGGTTCAGCACCAGGGAATCGGGGGCGAAGGCGGTCACGGCGGGTCTCCGTACGGGTCGGGCAGGGGCGGCGTGCTGCGATGTTAGGCGCGGAAGTGGCGTTCGAGCCCCTGCCAGACGTCGTCGTAGGCGCGCTGGAGGTGACCGGCGCCGGCCGCCTGCGCGGTGGCGGTGACCGGCCAGCGGGTCTCGAACATGAAGGCCAGGCCGTCCTCGATCTTCTGCGGCTTGAGTTCGGCGGCGCTGGCGCGGTCGAAGGTCTCCCGGTCCGGGCCGTGCGCGGACATCATGTTGTGCAGGGACCCGCCGCCCGGAACGAACCCCTCCGCCTTGGCGTCGTAGGCCCCCTCGATCAGGCCCATGTACTCGCTCATCACGTTCCGGTGGAAGTAGGGCGGCCGGAAGGTGTCCTCGCCGACCAGCCAGCGCGGGGCGAAGACCACGAAGTCGACGCCCGCGAGGCCCGGGGTGTCGGACGGCGCGGTGAGGACCGTGAAGATCGAGGGGTCCGGGTGGTCGTAGCTGATGCTGCCCAGGACGTTGAAGCGCCGCAGGTCGTAGACGTAGGGGACGTGCGAGCCGTGCCAGGCGACCACGTCGAGCGGGGAGTGGTCGTAGGTGGCGGACCAGAGGTTGCCGCAGAACTTGTTGACCACCTCGACCGGCCGGTCCTCGTCCTCGTAGGCCGCCACCGGGGCCTGGAAGTCCCGGGCCGCGGCCAGCCCGTTGGCCCCGATCGGGCCCAGGTGGGGCAGCTCGAAGGGGCGGCCGTAGTTCTCGCAGACGTAACCGCGGGCGGTGGCGTCGAGCAGCTCCACGCGGAACCGGATCCCGCGCGGGATGAGGGCGATCTCGCCGGGGCGGACGCCGAGCAGGCCGAATTCGGTGCGCAGCAGCAGAGCGCCCCGCTCGGGGACGATCAGCAGCTCGCCGTCGGAGTCGCTGAACACCCGGTCGGTCATGGAGGTGTCGGCGGCGTAGAGGTGGATGGCCATGCCGGTGCGCTGGGTGGCGTCGCCGTTGCCGCCGAGGGTCCACAGGCCGGACACGAAGTCGGTGCCGGGCGCCGGGTCCGGCAGCGGGTTCCAGCGCAGCCGGTTGGGGTCCGGGACGGATTCGGTGAAGGGAGCCGTGCGCAGGGCGCCGTTGCCGGTGCGCGTGAAGGGCGGGTGCGCGGCGGAAGGGCGGATGCGGTAGAGCCAGGAGCGGTGGTTGTGCGGGCGCGGCTCGGTGAAGGCGCTGCCGCTGAGCTGCTCGGCGTAGAGCCCGAGCCCGGCCCGCTGGGGCGAGTTCCGGCCGACCGGCAGGGCGCCGGGAACCGCCTCCGAGCTGTGCTCGTTGCCGAAGCCGGTGAGGTACTCCAGCCCCTCCGCCGTCTTCCTGGCCTGCTCGCTCATCGCTGCTCCCGCTCCGTCGAAGGAATCCTATGGCTGACAGTAGGATTCCGCGCCGCCGCCGTCAACGGGCACTGCCGATCAACGATTCCTGCGCGCGGGGATCCCAAAACATGAACATTGCTCTACTCTTCCGCGCATGTCGTGGATCCGCAGGTTCCCAGCCGTTCCGGCGGCTCTCCCAGCCGCCCTCCTCTCCCTCGTGGTCCTTTTCGCCGCCGCGCCCGCCGCGCAGGCGCACGAGGAGCGCCCGATCACCCTCCCCGACGGCTCCGGCAGCGTGCCGCAGTACCGCGCGGGCGAACCCGACCTCCTCGTCTGCAAGACCGGCCGCCCCGACTTCGAGCGCCGGACCGCGGGCTTCCCCGAGCCGCTCAGGCAGCGCAACCTCGCCCTGTACGACCGGTGCGAGAAGAACGGCTTCCGCGACCTCCAGGCCGCCGTCGACGCCGTCGACCGGCCCGGGATGAACATCGCGATCCTGCCCGGCCTGTACGAGGAGGAGCCCTCGCTGCCCAAGCCCACGGGCGCGTGCGCGGCGCTGAAAGCCCCCAACTCCTCGCTCGGCTACCAGATCCTGTCCTACGAGCAGCAGGTGGCGTGCCGCCACAACCAGAACCTCGTCGCCATCCTCGGCAAGAAGAACCTGCAGATCGAGGGCACCGGAGCGTCCCGCCAGGACGTCGTCATCGACGCGAAGTACCAGAAGCTGAACGCCATCCGGGCCGACAAGTCCGACGGGATCTACTTCCGGAACTTCACCGCCCAGCGCACCACCTTCAACTCGCTGTACGTGCTCGCGGGCGACGGCTTCGTCATCGACGACGTCCTGACCCGGTGGAACGACGAATACGGCTTCCTCACCTTCGCCAGCGACCACGGCCTGTACAAGAACTGCGAGTCCTACGGCAACGGCGACTCCGGCATCTACCCCGGCAGCGCCTCCGACATCAACGACGGCCGCGGCTACGACGTCCCGCGCCACTCCATCGAGATCACCGGCTGCCGCAGCCACCACAACATGGTCGGGTACTCGGGCACCGCGGGCGACTCGGTGTGGGTGCACGACAACGAGTTCGACGCCAACATGGGCGGCGCCTCGATGGACAGCGCCTTCCCCGGCCACCCCGGACTCCCGCAGAACCACGCCCTGTTCGAGCGGAACCTGATCCACGACAACAACGCGGACTTCTACCCCTACGTCGCCGACGGCACCTGCGCCAAGGCCCCCGTCGACCGCGGCTACGAGCAGGGCGTCGTCTGCCCGCAGATCTCCATGCCGCCGGGCACCGGCATCATCACCGCGGGCGGCAATTGGAACATCTACGAGAACAACTGGGTCTACGGACACCGGCGCGCCGGATTCTTCCTGAGCGCGGTCCCCGCCTTCATCCGCGGCGAGTCGGCCTGGGGCAAGCAGACCGACACCTCGCACCACAACCGGTACGCCGGGAACGTCCTGGGCAAGGACAAGAGCGGAGCCTCCCGCCCCAACGGCGCGGACGTGTGGTGGGACGGCCAGGGCACGGGCAACTGCTGGCAGGACGGACCCGACGGCTCCACCCCCGGCACGCTCCCGCAGTGCGGAGCGGCGCGCGGCGCGGTGTCGGGCGGCTCGGCCCGGCTGGCGGGAGAACCGGTCAAGCTGGCCCAACTCCTCGTCTGCGCCGACTACAGCGTCCAGGCGCGCAAACTCCCGGCCGGCTGCGACTGGTACGGCGCCCGGGGTCTGGAACGGGTGGAGACCCAGATCGCGCTGGCGGTCGCGGTGGTACTGGCCCTGGTCGGCGGGGTGCTGTGGTGGCGCAGGCTGCGCGGATCACGGCTGGGCACGGTGTCGGCGCTGCTCGGCTTGGCCGGACTCGCCCTGGACGTCGCCGGCTCCACCATGGCGCTGACCAGCACCTTCGTACCGGCGCTCGCGCTGTTCCTGCTCGGGCTGTGGTGGACGGGCACGGGGATCGCACTGCGGCCCACCCGCCCCTGGCTGGCGCGGCTGACCCTGCTGCTCGGCGCCCTGACCCTGCTCGACGCCTTCGACAAGGCGGTGCTGATGATCCCCTGGATCCCGCTGAGCCCCGCCTGGATCCGCGCCCTGGTGGCGGTCGTGTGGTGCCTGTGGGCCGTCACCGCCTCCGCTCGCCCGGGCCCGGCCCGGGAACCAGGGCCGGGGACGGCCGACGACTCGGATGGGGGCGGTGCCGAGGCGCCCGCTCCCGGTGCCGAGGCGTCCGCGCCGGGTGCCGGGGCATCCGCGGCCGGTGCCGGGGCGTCCGGACCGGCTGGCGGGGCGTCCGGGCCGGGGGAGACTCCGGCTTCGGGGCGCGGTGGTGCCCCGGGTTCGGCGCAGGGCGGTGCCCCCGCTCCGGGGCACGGTGACGCCCCGGCCCAGGCGCAGGGCGGCGCCGCCGCCTTCGCCCCCGGCGGTGCCGCGTGAGCGCCGGGGAGCGGGCGACGCTGCCCGGGCGGCAGGGTTCCCGCCCGAGCCCGAGCCCGAGCCCGAGCCCGAGCACCAGCCCGAGCCCGAGCATCAGCGCGCGCCGCCGCCCCCGCCCCCGGGTCGGGCGGGGGCGGCGGGCGGCGGTCTGCGCGGTGCTGCTCCTGCTTGCCGCGGCCGGTACGGCCGGCTGCGGCGGGCGGGCCACCACCCACCACAAGCCCGGCACCACTCACCAGCAGGCCTCCGGCTCCGTCGGCACCCTCCTGGACGCCCGGGACGAGGCCGGCCACCGGCTGCGCCAAGTTCCGGCCAAGGGTGCGCCCGAGGTGAAGCTCGCCTTCCGCCCCGACAGCGAGGACGGCTGGAACCTCCAGCTGGAGGTGGGCAACTTCCGCTTCACCCCCGACAGCGTGGGCGGCGCCGCCCTCGCCGGCGGCGGCCACGCCCACCTGCTGCTCGACGGCCGCAAGGTGGCCCGGCTGTACGGCCCTTGGTTCCACCTGTCCGCCACCCAGGTGCCCCAGGGCGCGCACACCCTGACCGCCCGCCTGTACGCGGACGACCACACCGCCTGGGCGGTCGACGGCAAGCCGGTGGAGGCCGCGGTCCCGCTGATCGCGCCCGCCCCGGGCGCGGCGGGCCACGACCACGCCACCCCCGGAGCCCCGTCCACGTCCCCGCCCAGCGCTCAGGCCCCGTCCCCGGACCCGGCCGCCACCGCCGACCGGACCGTCACCCTCACCGTCCACGACGGCAAGGTCACCCCCGCCCCCGGCCGGACGGAGCTGAAGCGCGGCGAACGGGTCGCACTGCGCGTCACCAGCGACCGCGCGGACACCCTCCACGTCCACGGCTACGACAAGGAACTGACGCTCCCCGCCGGCCAGGAGGCCACCCTGGTCCTGACGGTCGACCGCCCGGGCCTCTTCGAGGTCGAGACCCACGAGTCCGACCTGGTCCTGACCCAACTCCTCGTCCGGTGACCCCGGCGCCCACCCCCCTCGCCCACGGCATCGGTTCCCAGCACGACCTCCCCATCTCGCCCTTCTACGCCTTCGCCGGTGCCTTCACCGCGCTCTTCGTCTCCTTCCTCGCGCTCGGCCTCCTCTGGTCCGCCTCCCGCTTCCGCGGCAACCGCTCCGGCCGCCCGCTGCCCGCCGCCGTCCAGCGGGTGGCCGACGCGCCGGCCACCCGGACCGCGCTGCGGGTCCTCGGACTCGCGGCCGCCTTCTTCTTCCTCGTGCACCTCCTCCTCGGTCCCGACGACCCCGCGCGCAACCCCGCTCCCGGCGCCGTCTATGTCCTGCTCTGGGTCGGGCTCGTCCCCGCCTCCCTTCTCCTCGGCCCCGTCTGGAGCCTGCTCAACCCGCTGCGCACCCTGCACCGGTTGCTGACCCGGCTGCGGAGCCGCCTGCGGCCCGCCCGTCGCGGCCCGGTCCGGCCCCCGCACCCCCTCCCGCCACGGCTCGGCCTCTGGCCCGCCGCCATCGGCCTCTTCTGCTTCACCTGGCTCGAACTCGTGTCCCGTAGCCCCGCCTCGCGCACCACCCTCCTGACCGCCCTCATCGTCTTCGCCACCGTCCAACTCGGACTCGCGGCCCGCTTCGGCGCATCGTGGTTCGCCGAAGGAGACCCCTTCGAGGCGTACTCGACCCTCCTGGCCCGCTTCTCCCCCCTCGGCCGCCGCGACGACGGCCGCCTGGTCCTCCGTAACCCCTTCCACGGACTCGACGCGACGCCCGAGCGGCCCGGACTCGTCGCCGTCGTCTGCGTCCTGCTCGGTTCCACCGCCTACGACGGCTTCTCCGACCACCCCTGGTGGATCAACGTCGTACAGACCTCCCCCCTCGGCCGCACCCCCGCGGCCACGCTCGGGCTCCTCGGGTCCGTCACCCTCGTCGCCCTCCTCTACTGCCTCTGTGCCGGGGCCACCCGCCTGGTCGCCGGCCCGCTGCCGCGTCCGCTGACCGCCTTTGCCCCCTCCCTCCTCCCGATCGCCGTCGGGTATCTCGTGGCCCACTACTTCTCGCTCTTCGCGACTGAATCGGCACGCACAGTCATGATGGCAGGCGGCACTGACAACGCCTCCGTTCCGGCTCCCGCGCCGCCCCTGGAGCCCGGCGGGCTGGCTGCCCTGCAGGTCATCGCCGTCGTCACCGGCCACGTCCTCGGGGTGGTCGCCGCGCACGACCGGTCCGTGCGCCTCTTTCCGCCCGCCCGGGCCGTGGCCGGACAACTGCCCCTGCTCGCCCTGATGATCACGTACACCGTCGGAGGGCTGAGCCTCCTGCTGAACTGAGGACCGCGGACCGGCATGATGGACCCCGTGCCTCCAGCCCACCCCCTGCGCCGCGCCCCGATCCAGCAGCGCAGCGCCGACCGGCTCGCCCGGATCCTCGACGCCTGCGCCGAACTCCTCGACGAGACGGGGTACGAGAACCTCAGCACCCGGGCCGTCGCCCTCCGGGCCGGGGTCCCGATCGGCTCCGTCTACCGCTTCTTCGGCAACAAACGCGCCATGGCCTACGCCCTGGCCGAGCGCAACCTCGACCGCTACGCCGAAGGCATCACCGCCCGGCTCGCCGCGCTCCCGGACGCCGACTGGCGGCCCGTGGTCGACGCCGTCCTCGACGAGTACCTGGTGATGAAGCGCACCGTTCCCGGCTTCGCCCTGGTCGATTTCGGCGTGCCCCCGCCGCCGCCTAGCGAAGCCGCCGACCCCGCCGACCCGAACGGCATGGTCGCCGGCCGCCTCACCGACCTGCTCTGCCTCCACCTCGGGCGCACCGCCGACCCGGCCCTGCGGCGTACGGTCCTCGTCGCCGTCGAGGCCACCGACGCCCTCGTCCACCTCGCCTTCCGGGCCGCCCCCGCCGGTGATCCCGCCATCATCGACGAGATCCGCGCGATGATGCACGCCTATCTCGCCCGGGTCCTGGACTGAGGGGACCGGGCCCCCTGACCCGCCGGCGGAACCGCTCGCGGCGGGTTCGGCGGGGCCCTGCGACCCGGCCGGCAGGGCCCCGCGACCCGGCCGACGGGACACGCGCGCCCCGCCCCCTCCGGTCCGCGCGCACCAGGGTCTCCCCAGCCTCCGTACCGGTCGGTATGCTCGGGCCGCCCGCGTGCCGCCGCAGCCTGCCGCCCCTGGAGGGCCCATGCCCCGTACCGCCCTGCGCATCTGCCCCCTGTGCGAGGCCACCTGCGGCCTCACCCTGACCATCGAGGGAACGGCCGTCACCGGCGCCCGCGGGGACCGGGACGACATCTTCAGCCGCGGGTTCATCTGCCCCAAGGGCGCCGCCTTCGGCGCCGTCGACGCCGACCCCGACCGGCTGCGCACCCCCCTCGTCCGCCGCGACGGCGAACTCCGGGAGGCCACCTGGGACGAGGCGTTCGACGCCATCGCCGCCGCCGTCCCCGCGATCACCGGACGCTACGGGCCCCAGTCCGTGGGCGTCGTCCTGGGCAACCCCAACACCCACACCATGGCCGGCGCCCTCTACCCGCCCGTGCTCCTCAAGACGCTCGCCACCCGCAACCTCTTCACCGCCAGCACCCTCGACCAGATGCCCAAGCACGTCTCCAGCGGCCTGCTCTTCGGCGACCCCTTCGCGATCCCCGTGCCGGACCTCGACCGCACCGACTTCCTGCTGCTCATCGGCGCCAACCCGGTCGAATCCAACGGCTCCCTGTGCACCGCCCCCGACTTCCCCGGGCGGCTCAAGGCCCTGCGCGCCCGCGGCGGCACCCTCGTCGTCGTCGACCCGCGCCGCACGCGCACCGCGCGCCTGGCGGACCGCCACCTCGCGCCCCGCCCCGGCAGCGACGCCCTGCTGCTCGCGGCGCTCGCGCACACCCTGCTCGGCGAGAAGCTCACCGACCCCGGAGCGCTCGCCGAACACCTCGACGGACTCGAGGAACTCTCCGAAGCCCTCCGCGCGTTCACCCCGGAAGAGGTCGCCCCCGCCTGCGACCTGACCGCCGAGGAGATCCGGCAGCTGGCCCGCGACCTGGCCGCCGCCCCGACCGCCGCCGTCTACGCCCGCATCGGCAGCTGCACCGTCGCCCACGGCACCCTGGCCAGCTGGCTGGTCGACGTACTGAACGTGCTCACCGGCAACCTCGACCGCCCCGGCGGCGCGCTGTTCCCGCTCTCCGCGACCGCCGCGGCGCCCCGTCCGGCCGGTCCCGGCCGGGGGTTCGCGCTGGGCCGCTGGGCCAGCCGGGTCTCCGGCCACCCCGAGGCCAAGGGCGAACTGCCCATGACCGCCCTCGCGGAGGAGATCGAGACCCCGGGGGAGGGGCAGGTCCGGGTGGTGATCGCCGTCGCCGCCAACCCGGTGCTGTCCGCGCCCGACGGGGACCGGCTCGACCGCGCCCTGTCCGGGCTCGACTTCATGGTCTCGGTGGACCCCTACCTCAACGAGACCTCGCGCCACGCCCATGTCGTGCTGCCCCCGCCGCCGCCCGCCCAGAGCGCCCACTTCGACTTCGCGTTCAACGGTTTCGCCGTCCACAACCAGGCCCGCTACTCGCCCCCCGCCATCCCGCTGGAGGAGGGGCGGATGGACGAGTGCGAGATCCACGCCCGGCTGATCCTCGCCGTCTCCGGGCAGCACGGCGCGGACCCCGGCGCCGTCGACGACCTGGTCATCGCCGACACCGCGGCGCGGGCCGCCGCAGATCCGCGCTCACCGCTAGCCGGCGCGGACCCGCAGGCATGGGCGCGGACCCTCGCGGGCGGGACCGGCCCCGAGCGGCGGCTCGACATGATGCTGCGGCTGGGCCCCTACGACCTCACCCTCGACGACCTGCGCCGCGCTCCGCACGGCGTGGACCTCGGCCCCCTCGGCTCCCGGCTGCCGGGCCCGCTGAAGACCCGCAGCGGCAGGATCGAGCTGCTGCCGGAGCCGATCGCCGCCGACCTGCCCCGGCTGCGCGCCGCGCTCGCCGACCGTCCTACCGCCCTCGTCCTCGTGGGCCGGCGCCACCTGCGGTCCAACAACAGCTGGCTCCACAACGTCCCCGCCCTGACCGGCGGTTCCAACCGCTGCACCCTGCACGTCCACCCCGACGACGCCGGCCGCCTCGGCCTCGCCGACGGCGGCCGGGCCAGGATCACCGCCGACGGCGGCAGCCTGGAGGTCCCGGTCGAGGTCACCGACACCGTCCGCGCCGGGGTGGTCAGCCTGCCGCACGGCTGGGGCCATGACCGGCCCGGTACCCGCACGGGAGCGGCGGCGAAGGTGCCGGGAGCCAACGTCAACCAGCTCCTCGACGGCTCCCGGCTCGACCCGCTGTCGGGGACCGCCGTGCTCAACGGCTTTCCCGTGGAGCTGGCGCCCCTGCCCTGAGCTGGGGTTTTGCTCGTATTGCTCACGCGCCGACGTCTTGTTGGGGTGACCGGGGGACACCTACCTTCCCAGCATGCTGACCTTCCTCGGCTTCGCCATGATCGCGACCTTCCTGGTCCTGATCATGATGAAGAAAATGTCGCCGATCGCGGCGCTCGTCCTCATTCCCGCGCTCTTCTGCGTGTTCGCCGGCAAGGGCGCGCACCTGGGCGACTACGTCATCGACGGCGTCGGCAAACTCGCGCCGACCGCCGCCATGCTCATGTTCGCCATCGTCTACTTCGGCGTGATGATCGACGTGGGCCTCTTCGACCCGGTCGTCCGCGGCATCCTGCGCTTCTGCAAGGCCGATCCGATGCGGGTGGTGGTCGGTACGGCGGTGCTGGCCGCGATCGTCTCGCTCGACGGGGACGGCTCGACCACCTTCATGATCACGGTGTCGGCGATGTACCCGCTCTACAAGCGGCTCGGCCTCAGCCTGGTCGTCATGACCGGGGTCGCCGCCACCGCGAACGGGGTCATGAACACCCTCCCGTGGGGCGGCCCGACCGCCCGCGCCGCGACCGCGCTCAAGCTCGACGCGTCGGACATCTTCGTACCGATGATCCCGGCCCTGGCGGTCGGCCTGCTGTGCGTCTTCGTCCTGGCGTACGTCCTCGGGCTGCGCGAGCGCCGCCGGGTGGGCGCGCTGTCGCTCCCCGGCGCGGCCGACGCCCACTCCGACGCCCACTCCGACGCCCACTCCGATTCCGACTCCGACGCCGAGGTCGGCTCGCACGTCGAAGCAGGGCGGCTGGTGGCGGCCGGTACGGGCGCCACCGCACCCGCGGGACAGGCTCACGCCGGAGCCGGAGCCGGAGCCGGAGCCGGAGCCGGAGCCGGAGCCGGAGCCGGATCCGGAGCCGGAGCGGAGGCGGGGGCTGTCGATGCCGCGGCCGCCGGTCCCGGCGCGCCCGACGACGACGCCTTCCAGGGGCTGGATACCGCGCGGGCCACCCTGCGGCCCCGGCTCTACTGGTTCAACGCCGCCCTCACCGTCGTCCTGCTCACCGCCATGATCATGGAGTTGCTGCCCATCCCGGTGCTGTTCCTCCTCGGCGCTGCCCTCGCCCTCACCGTGAACTACCCGAAGATGGCCGACCAGAAGGCCCGTATCGCCGCGCACGCCGACAACGTCCTCAACGTCGCGGGCATGGTCTTCGCCGCCGCCGTCTTCACCGGTGTCCTCACCGGCACCGGCATGGTCAAGGACATGGCGGCCTGGCTGGTCGGGGCGATCCCGGACGGCATGGGCCCGCACATGGCGCTGGTCACGGGACTGCTCAGCCTGCCGCTCACCTACTTCATGTCGAACGACGGCTTCTACTTCGGCGTCCTGCCCGTGCTGGCGGAGGCGGGGGCCGCCCACGGGGTCTCGCCGCTCGCGATCGCCCGCGCCTCCCTGGCCGGTCAGGCCCTGCACATGTCCAGCCCGCTGGTCCCGGCCGTCTACGTCCTCGTGGGCATGGCCAAGGTCGAGTTCGGCGACCACACCCGCTTCACCGTGAAGTGGGCGGCCCTCACGTCGCTCGTCGTCCTCGCGGCGGGGATGCTTTTCGGCACCGTCTGACCCTGGCGCACAGAAAACTACCGACGCTAGTTTGTAGGGTGGCCGCGACGTCCATGCGGTCCAAGCGGTCCATGTGGTTCACGCGCTCGTGCTCGGGAGGAATGCGATGAAGGCCCACGACGGGATGTACATCGGCGGGGAATGGCGGCCCGCCGCCGGACAGGACCGGATCGAGGTCGTCAACCCGGCCGACGAGCAGGTCATCGCCACCGTCCCGGCCGGGACCGGGGAGGACGTGGACGCGGCGGTCCGGGCGGCCAGGACCGCCTTCCCCGGCTGGGCGGCCACCCCGCCCGCGGAGCGGGCCGCACGGATAGCGGCCCTGCGGGACGTCCTGATCGCCCGCAAGGGCGAGATCGCGCAGACCATCACCGCGGAGCTCGGCTCCCCGCTCGGCTTCTCCGAGATGGTCCACGTCGGGGCGCCCATCGCCGTGGCCGACTCCTACGCCGAACTGGGTGCGACGTACGCCTTCGAGGAGCGCATCGGCAACTCCACCGTCCTGCTCGAACCGGTCGGCGTGGTCGGGGCCATCACCCCCTGGAACTATCCCCTGCACCAGGTCGTTGCCAAGGTGGCACCCGCTCTCGCCGCCGGCTGCACCGTCGTCCTCAAGCCCGCCGAGGACACCCCGCTCACCGCACAGCTCTTCGCCGAAGCCGTGCACGAGGCGGGCATTCCCGCCGGCGTCTTCAATCTGGTGACCGGGACCGGCCCGGTCGCCGGGCAGGCACTCGCCGCGCACCCCGGGGTGGACCTGGTCTCCTTCACCGGCTCGACCGCCGTCGGCAAGCAGATCGGCGCCACCGCGGGCGCGGCCGTCAAGCGCGTCGCCCTCGAACTGGGCGGCAAATCGGCCAATGTCATCCTGCCCGGGGCCGACCTCGCCAAGGCGGTCGCGGCCGGAGTGGGCCACGTCATGAACAACGCCGGCCAGAGCTGCAACGCCCTGACCCGGATGCTCGTCCACCGCGACGACTACGAGGAAGCCGTCACCCTCGCCGCCGCCGCGGTGGCCAAGTACGCCATCGGCGATCCGCGCGACCCGGCCACCCGCCTCGGCCCGGTCGTCAACGCCAAGCAGCACGAGCGCGTCCGCGGCTACATCGCCCGGGGCGTCGAGGAGGGCGCCCGCCTGGTCGCGGGCGGCCCCGACGCGCCCGCCGAACGCGGCTACTTCGTCGCGCCCACCGTCTTCGCCGACGTCACGCCGGAGATGACCATCGCGCAGGAGGAGATCTTCGGCCCCGTCCTGTCGATCCTGGCCTACGCCGACGAGGACGAGGCACTGCGCATCGCCAACGGCACCGTCTACGGGCTGGGCGGAGCCGTGTGGGCGGCCGACGAGGAGAGCGCGGTCGCCTTCGCGCGCCGCATGGACACCGGCCAGGTGGACATCAACGGCGGCCGGTTCAACCCGCGCGCCCCCTTCGGCGGGTACAAGCAGTCCGGCGTCGGCCGCGAGCTGGGCCCGCACGGCCTGGCCGAGTACCTCCAGACCAAGTCCCTGCAGTTCTGAGCCCCGCGAACACGGAGACGACGATCATGGTCCGCGCCGCCATTCTGCCCGCCATCGGAGCACCCCTGGAGATCCGGGAGATCGTGCTCCCCGACCCCGGACCCGGGCAGGTCCGGGTCAAGCTCACTGCCGCCGGGGTCTGCCACTCGGACCTCTCCCTCACCAACGGCACCATGCGGGTGCCCGTACCCGCCGTCCTCGGCCACGAGGGGTCCGGGACCGTCCTCTCCGTCGGGGAGGGCGTCACCCACGTCGCGCCCGGCGACGGGGTGGTCCTCAACTGGGCCCCGTCCTGCGGGCAGTGCCACCACTGCTCGATCGGCGAGGTCTGGCTCTGCGTCAACGCCCTCGCGGGCGTCGGCGCGGTCTACGCCCACGACGCGCGGGGCACCGAACTGCATCCCGGGCTCAACGTGGCCGCCTTCGCGGAGGAGACGGTCGTCGCGGCCCGCTGCGTGCTGCCGGCGCCGGCCGGGGTCCCGCTCGCGGAGGCCGCGCTGCTGGGCTGCGCCGTCCTCACCGGGTACGGGGCCGTCCACCACAGCGCCCAGGTCCGGCCGGGGGAGTCCGTCGCCGTCTTCGGCGTCGGCGGGGTCGGCCTGGCCGCGCTCCAGGCGGCGCGGATCGCGATGGCGGGGCCGATCGTGGCCGTGGACGTCTCCCCGGCCAAGGAGGAACTGGCCCGGGCGGCCGGGGCCACGGAGTTCGTGCTGGCCTCCGACACCACCGCCAAGGAGATCCGCGGCCTCACCGGGGGCCGGGGGGTGGACGTCGCCGTCGAGTGCGTGGGGCGGGCCGAGACGATCCGGGGGGCCTGGGACTCCACCCGGCGGGGTGGGCGCACGACGGTCGTCGGGATCGGGGGCAAGGAGCAGCAGGTCTCCTTCCACGCCCTGGAGATCTTCCACTTCGCCCGTACCCTGACCGGCTGCGTCTACGGCAACAGTGATCCGGCCCGGGATCTGCCGGTGCTGGCGGCGCACGTGCGGGGTGGGCGGCTGGATCTTTCGGGGCTGGTCACCGACCGGATCGGGCTCGACGGGATTCCGGCCGCCTTCGAGGCGATGCTGGCGGGCAAGGGGGGCCGGTCCCTGGTCGTCTTCTAGCCGACCCCGGGCCCGCCCCCCGGCCCGGGCCCCGGTCTCGGGCGAGGGGTCCCGGCCCGGTGTGTGTGCCTGCGCGTGGGTGCCGGGCTGGTGCTGCCTCCGGCGGCGCCTCAAACGCCGGCGGGGCTGGATTTGGCTGGCCCTGGCCCGGTGTGTGTGCCTGCGCGTGGGTGCCGGGCTGGTGCTGCCTCCGGCGGCGCCTCAAACGCCGGCGGGGCTGGATTTGGCTGGCCCCGGTCCGGTGTGTGTGCCTGCGCGTGGGTCCTGGGCTGGTGCTGCCTCCGGCGGCGCCTCAAACGCCGGCGGGGCTGGATTTGGCTGGCCCTGGCCCGGTGCGTGCGCCTGCGCGTAGGTGCCGGGCCGGTGCTGCCTCCGTGGTCCCTCGTACGCCGGCGGGGCTGGTCTACTCGCCCCGCAAGGCCTCGTACTGGAGGGTCAGGCCGTCCAGGAGGGCCGTCAGGCCGGTTTCGAAGGCGCCTTGGTCGACTTCGCGCTGGCGGTCCGCCAGGAGGTGGGCCTGGCCGAGGTGGGGGTAGTCCGCCGGGTCGTACGCCGCCTCGTCGTCCACGAAACCTCGGGCGAAGGAGGCGACGGCCGAGCCCAGGATGAAGTAGCGCATCAGGGCGCCGATGCGGGTCGCCTGGGCGGGCGGCCAGCCCGCTTGCGTCATCGCGCCGAACACCGCGTCGGCGACCCGCAGGCCGGCCGGCCGCCGCCCCGGCCCCCGGGCCAATACCGGCACGATGTGGGGGTGGTCGGCCAGTGCGTCCCGGTAGGAGTGCGCCCAGTCGGCCAGCGCCGTGCGCCAGTCGCGGGGGTCTCCGGCCTCGAACATCGACAGGTCGACCCGCGCGCTCACCGCGTCCGCCACCGCCTCCAGGATCTGGTCCTTGGTGCGGAAGTGGTTGTAGAGGGAGGGGCCGCTGACCCCCAGGGCCGCGGCCAGCCGCCGGGTCGAGACCGCCTCCAGTCCCTCCGCGTCCACGAGCGCGCCCGCCGCCTCGACGATGCGTTCTCTGCTCAGGAGGGGCTTGCGCGGTCTGGCCATGCGCCACATAGTAGGGCCTGCCCGAATTAAACTAGCGGCGCTAATTTAAGGCGTCGTCCCATGCGTCCGAGCGACGTGCGAGGGGTGGCCATGAACCTGGAACTCAGCGAGGAGCAGACGGCGGTCCGCCGGCTCGCGCGCGACTTCGCCGACCGCGAGATCGCCCCGTACGCCGCCGCGTGGGACCGCGCCGAGAGCGTGGACCGGGGGATCGTCGAGAAGCTCGGCTCCGTCGGCTTCCTCGGCCTGACCGTCCCCGAGGAGTACGGCGGCTCCGGCGGCGACCACCTCTCCTACGTCCTGGTGACCGAGGAACTCGGCCGCGCCGACTCCGCCGTGCGCGGCATCGTCTCCGTCTCCCTCGGCCTGGTCGCCAAGACCATCGCGGCCTGGGGCGACGAGGAGCAGAAGCGGTCCTGGCTGCCGCGGCTGTGCTCCGGCGACGCCCTCGGCTGCTTCGGCCTCACCGAGCCCGGCACCGGCTCCGACGCGGGGAACCTCACCACCCGCGCCGTCCTCGACCCGGCCACCGGCACGTACACCGTCAACGGCGCCAAGCAGTTCATCACCAACGGCACCTGGGCCGACGTCGTCCTCCTTTTCGCCCGCACCAACGACGAGCCGGGCCACCGCGGCGTCTCCGCCTTCCTCGTCCCGGCCGACGCCCCCGGCCTGACCCGCCGCGAGATCCACGGCAAACTCGGCCTGCGCGGCCAGGCCACCGCCGAACTCGCCTTCGAGGACGTGCGCGTGCCCGCCACCGCCATGCTCGGCCCCGAGGGCAAGGGCTTCTCCGTAGCGATGTCCGCGCTGGCCAAGGGCCGGATGTCGGTCGCCGCGGGCTGCGTCGGCATCGCGCAGGCCGCGCTGGACGCCGCCCTCGCGTACGCCGCCGAGCGCGAGCAGTTCGGCAAGCCGATCGCCGGTCACCAGCTCGTCCAGGAGCTGATCGCGGACATCTCCGTGGACGTGGACGCCGCCCGGCTGCTCACCTGGCGCGTCGCCGACCTCATCGACCGCGGGCTCCCCTTCGCGGCCGAGTCCTCCACCGCCAAGCTCTTCGCCTCGGAGGCCGCCGTCCGCGCCGCGAGCAACGCCCTCCAGGTGCACGGCGGTTACGGCTACATCGACGAGTACCCGGCGGGCAAGCTCCTGCGCGACGCCCGCGTGATGACCCTCTACGAAGGCACCAGCCAGATCCAGAAGCTGCTCATCGGCCGCGCCCTCACCGGTGTCTCGGCCTTCTGAGCGCCCGCCGCGCGGCCTCCCGCGAGCCGTTCCTGAGTACGCACATGAGTACGCGAGCGGATTACCCCCGCCGCCCCGGCTCGCGATGCTGGAGCCATGAACGAGACACCGGTCAAGCAGCAGAACACGGGGGCCTACTACGGCCAGGCCGTCGCCTCCTTCGGCGTCGCGATGGGCGCCGTCGCCCTGGGGATCTACAACCTGGAGGCGAACGCCTGGGTCCGGGCCTTCCTCGGCATCGCGGTGCTCTACCTCACCACCTCCGCCTTCACGCTCGCCAAGGTGGTCCGCGACCGCCAGGAGGTGACCCAGATCGTCACCCGGGTCGACCAGGCGCGGATGGAGAAGATCATGACGGAGTACGACCCCTTCACGCCGCGGCCGCCGAAGCCCGCGCAGGAGCGCTGAGCGCGGCGCCGGCCGCGGAGCGTCATCGCCGTGCCGGCGCCGGACGACCTAAGCGCTTGCTCACCCTCCGGTAAGGTGTTCACTTCCACACGGGGACGAGCAGGGCGAAGAGGGTGAGCGGGCGATGGACATCGCGGACCAGGCGACGACCGGCGGCTACCGGCCGTGGTCGGAGGTCACCCCCGACGCCGCGCGCCGGCTGCTGCTCGCGGCCGTCGAGGCCTTTGCGGAGCGCGGCTACCACGCCACCACCACGCGGGACATCGCCGGCCGGGCCGGGATGAGCCCGGCCGCGCTGTACATCCACTACAAGACCAAGGAAGAGCTGCTCCACCGGATCAGCCGGATCGGCCACGACAAGGCCCTGGAGATCCTGGAGACGGCCGCGGACGGCGCCGGCACCGCCGCCGAGCGGCTTGACGCCGCCGTCCGGTCCTTCGTGCTGTGGCACGCCGCGCACCACACCACCGCGCGGGTGGTCCAGTACGAGCTCGATGCTCTCGCTCCGGAGCACCGCTCCGAGATCGTGGCTCTGCGCCGCCGCAGCGACGCCGCCGTCCGCCGGATCCTCGCCGACGGGGTGCGCGCGGGGGAGTTCGACGTCCCGGACGTGCCCGGCACCACCCTCGCCGTGCTGTCGCTGTGCATCGACGTGGCCCGCTGGTTCAGCGCGTCCGGGCAGCGCACGCCCGAGGAGGTCGGCGCCCTCTATGCCGGCCTCGTGCTCCGCATGGTCGGGGCGCGCCCGTGACGCCGTAGCGCCGCCCGGGTCATTGCGCCTCCGCCTCCCTGATCCGCCGCGCCGGCCGACCGCCGGCCGCCCGCGCCGGCCGCCCGCCCCGGCCGCCGTTAGAAGTAGTACCGCGACACCGTCTCCGCCACGCACACCGGCTTGTCGCCGCCCTCGCGCTCGATCGTCACGGTCGCGGCGACCTGTACCCCGCCGCCCGCCTCCGTGACGGCGGTGATCACCGCGGTGGACCGCAGCCGCGAGCCGACCGGCACCGGCGCCGGGAAGCGCACCTTGTCCACCCCGTAGTTGATGCCCATCTTCATGCCCTCGACCCGCATGGTCTGCGGCACCAGCGTCGGCAGCAGCGCCAGCGTCAGGTAGCCGTGCGCGATGGTCGTCCCGAAGGGCCCCGACGCGGCCCGCTCCGGGTCGACGTGGATCCACTGGTGATCGCCGGTGGCGTCCGCGAAGAGGTCGATGCGCTTCTGGTCGATCTCCAGCCACTCGCTCGGCCCGAGCGGCTCACCGACCCCTGCGCGCAGCTCCTCGGCGGACGTGAAGATCCTGGGCTCGGCCATGCGGGTGCCCCTGCCTCTCAACAGCTGTCGATCAACGGAATAAGCGCTTGCTCAGCATGCTGGGGCCGCAAGGCTCTGTCAACGGACGCCCGGGCCCACCGCCCCCCACGGCCTCCGGCACCCCCACCGCACCCCCGACGGCACCGACTACGCTCGGCCGGGTGCCGCAGATTCCCGAAAACGTCCACGAACTCACCGTCGGCCAGCTGTCCGCGCGCAGCGGCGCGGCGGTCTCCGCGCTCCACTTCTACGAGACCAAGGGCCTGATCAGCAGCCGCCGCACCGCGGGCAACCAGCGCCGCTACACCCGTGACGCCCTGCGCCGGGTCGCCTTCGTCCGCGCCGCCCAGCGCGTCGGCATCCCGCTGGTCACCATCCGCGAAGCCCTGGCCCAGCTGCCGGAGGAGCGCACCCCCACCCACGAGGACTGGGCCCGGCTGTCCGAGAACTGGCGCGCCGAACTCGATCAGCGGATCGAGCAGCTCAGCCGCCTGCGCGACCACTTGAGCGACTGCATCGGCTGCGGCTGCCTCTCCCTGGAGACCTGCGTGCTGTCCAACCCGGGCGACGTCTTCGGCGACCGCATCACCGGCTCCCGCCTCTACGTCACGCCCCGGTAACCCCGTACGGGCAGCCCCGTCCGCACAACGCGGCAACCTACGGGCAGCCCCTCACGCCGTCTCCGCGAGCGCGGGTCTCGGCACCACGATTCCGCAGCCCGCGCACACCGGCCCGACCCAGTGCCCCGGCCCGGCCGGGGCCTGCCAGCGCAGCTCCTCGTCCCCGCACACCGGGCACCCCGTGCTTGGTTCCGACTCCAGCGCCTTCACCAGCCGCCGCAGCACCTCGCCCAGCGCGCCGTCGGGACGGACGTCCGGGTCGGCGCACCGCACCACCGCCTCGCCGCTCCACGCCCACTCCGGCCGGCGCAGCCCGTCGTGCTTCTCCCGCCGCCTGCGCTCGGCGAAGTGCCGCTCGTACTCCAGCCACACCGCCCGGGCGTCCTCCAGCTCCTCCAGCGCCGCGACCAGCCGGAGCGGGTCCGCGCCCCGGTCGTCGGGCCCGATCCCGTGCCGGTCGCACAGGTGCGACCAGGTCGCCCGGTGCCCGTACGGGGCGAACCGCTCCAGGCAGCGGCGCAGGGAATGGCGCCGCAGGGCCCGGTCGTTGGCCGCGTCGCGCACCTGGTACGCCAGACTACGGAAACCCGCCATCTCACCTGCACCTCCGTCGCGCTCGTGCTCGCATAGGGCATCGAGTGACGTCACATGTCGTTGATGTGCCCAACATGCCCGCCCATCCGCAGGCGCATGCGGGGGCGGTCGATGCGTGTGGGTGGCACATGGCCGGAAATCAGCGCCCCACGCGCCCCGCCAGGGTGACCAGACGGGCCAGTTCCTCGTGGCAGACGTCGCTGTGCGCCCCGGAAGGCGCCCCTCCGCGGCGCACCACGGACGCCGCGTCCACGCTGACGCATCCGGCCGCCGGCAGCCCGCCGCGCAGAGCCGCCTCCAGGGTCAGCCGCGCCGCTCCCGGGACCTCCTGGATGCCGTCGTGCCCCAGCGCGCCCCACCGGCTGTCGAAACCCGCGAAACCGGTCGCGTCCCCGGCCAGCCGGGAGGCCAGCGGGTAGAACACCTTCAGCGCCGTGTCGAAGTCCGAATGGCAGGCCACCACCGGACCGTCCACCCGCGCCTGCAGGCCGCGCAGGTCCCCCGCGCCCCGGCCGAACGGCAGCCGCGCGGCGAACGCGTAGTGGGAGAAGGCGGCTTGGAGCAGGGTCACCGAGCGCACGGGCAGCGGGCCGCCCTCGGGCATCGCGCGCAGTGCGAACGCCACCACCCGCGCCCCGAAGCTGTGCCCGATCAGGTGCACCCGCGGGCCGGTCCCGCCGCCCGCGGTCCGGGCCAGACCCGCCAGGACCGGGCCGAGCCCGTGCTCCCCGACGGCCCCCGCGCGCTTCTTCATCCGGTAGTAGGCGGCCTGCCGCAGCAGCTCCTTGGCCCCGTTCCAGAGCGAGTGCGCGGCGCTGCCGGGCGACAGCCCCCGCGCCCCCGGCTCCGGCGGCGCGCCGTCCAGCGCCCCGGTCTCCGCGAGGGCGTCCGTAAAGGCCCGGCACACCTCCAGCACGTCCGCCGTGAACATCAGGGGCACCCCACCGGATACGGCGGCATCCTGGCCCGGCGCTCCGTCCGTGCCGCTCAACTCCCGTATCAACGCACCGAACTCGACGAAGGCGGCGGTCGATTCCGGCTGCTCGTCCAGGAGCTCCGCCACCCGGTCCAGCTCGGCGTCCCGGCCCGGCCAGAACTCCCCGAGCGCCCGCCGCGTCGGCGGATCCAGCCGTATCGCGTAGCCGGCGCCGACGGCCGCTCCCTGGTGCTCGAAGTCCGGTGCCGGCTCGTCGGAGAAGGCCGTCGACGGCCAGAACACCCCCACGTACCCGGGCCGCACCCCCGGCCCCAGCAGTCCGGGGAACGGCGCGAAGAAGCGGTCGTAGAGCCGGGTCGAGGTGGCCCGGGAGCTGTTCCAGCCGTGCGCGAAGACCAGCAGGTCGGTCACGTCCAGCCCGGCCACCGCGTCCCGGCTCGCCGGATCCACGTCCCCGTCCGCGTCGAAGACCAGCTCCGCGTACGGCCGTACGCCCATCCCCGCGACCCCCGCGCCCGCCATCCCCGCACCCGCCATGACGTCCCCCTCCGCGTCGCACCGCCGGGCCGCCGCGCGGCCGGTGCCGACAGCATCCTGCGGCCGCCCCCGTCCGGCCAGACCCCCGGCCGGACCGCCGTACGCGCCCCGCGCGCGGCCGGGCTCAGCGGTAGAGCAGGTACCCCTCCCGCACCGCCGCGAACCGCGCCAGCCCCGCCTCCCAGTCCGCCGCGATCTCCGCGACCCCGGCCCCCGCGTCCACCATCCGCCGCACCCGGTCCGAGCCGGTCAGCCGGTCGATCCAGTGGTCCTCCCGCCACGCGAACCCGCTCCAGGCGCGGCGCGCGCTCACCAGCAGCCCGACCCCGGTCCGCACCGGGTCGAACGCCTCCGGATCGTGCACCAGCAGCCGCACCCCGCCGCACACGCGGCCCGCGTGCTTGGAGAAGGACGGCGTGAACCAGGCCTCCCGGAACCACACCCCCGCCAGCCCCAGCGCCTCCGCCTCCCGCGCCCACCGCCGGTCCACGCCCTCCGCGCCCAGCAGCTGGAAGGGGGTGGTGGTGCCCCGCCCCTCGGACAGGTTCGTCCCCTCGAACAGGCAGGTCCCGGCATACGCGAGCGCCGTCTCCGGGGTCGGCACGTTGGGGCTCGGCGGCACCCACGGCAGCCCCGTCGCCCCGAACCGCGCCCCGCGCCGCCAGCCGGACATCTGGACCGTGCGCAGCCGGGCCGGGCGCGCCGCCAGGAACTCGCCGTTGAACAGCAGCGCCAGCTCGGCCGCGGTCATCCCGTGCGCGAGCGCGATCGGCTCCCGGCCCACCCCGCTCGCGTACGCCCGCTCCAGCACCGGACCGGCGGCCCGCGCCCCGCCGACCGGATTGGGCCGGTCCAGCACCACCACGGCCTTGTCCGCCAGGGCCGCCGCCCGCATGCAGTCGTAGAGCGTCCAGATGTAGGTGTAGAACCGCGCCCCCACGTCCTGGACGTCGAAGACCACCGTGTCCACCCCGGCCGCGGTGAAGACGTCCGCCAGTGCCTGGCCGCTCTTGCCGTAGACGTCGTACACGGGCAGCCCGGTCGCCGGATCGCGCGCGGTCCCCTCCGACCCGCCCGCCTGCGCGGTCCCGCGGAACCCGTGCTCCGGCCCGAACACCGCGACCAGGCGCACCCGTTCGTCCGCGTGCAGTACGTCCACCAGGTGGCGCGCGTCGGCGGTGATCCCGGTGGGGTTGGTGAGCACGCCGACCCGCTGACCGGCGAGTTCCGCGTACCCGTCGGCCATCAGCCGCTCCAGCCCGGTCACCACCTGCTCCGGGGACTGCTCCGAGCCCGCCCGCGCGGGCGGCGCGGCTCCCACCACCCCGGCGGCGCCCAGTGCTCCGGCCACTCCCAGCAGTCCCCGCCGCGACAGTTCCATCGGCCCACGCTAGCGGGTGTCTGGTGGGTCTCCGCGGCGTCGCGACGCCCGACACGCGCTCTCGCCGCACCGGCCGAAAGCCAAGTACGCCCAGTACGCAGGCTTCCGGCCGGCACACCGAGAGCACGCACCGGACGCCGCTCCTTCCCCACGCAGACCCACCAGACACCCCCTGGGCGTCGGCACTCTTCCGTCCCGGCATACCGACTGGTTAGTCTGCCGTCGACCGGCGCGATCCGGCGCGGGCCGCGGCAGGCGACGAGGAGCGATCCAGTGGGCACGGACCAGTACGGCCGGCACGACGGACACGGGGACGACGGCCGAGGGGAGCGCGGGCAGGCGCAGGAGCGGGAGGACACCCGGGGCGGCGGCGTCCGGAACGCCCACGAGGGGGCGCGCGTCGTCGTCACCGGCGCGGGCGGCGGGATCGGCGCCGCCCTCGCGCGCCGGTTCGCCGCCGAGGGCGCGACCGTCGTGGTCAACGACCTCGACCCGGTCAAGGCCGCGGCCGTCGCGGCGGAGATCGGCCCCCGGGCGACCGCGCTGGCCGGTGACGCCTCGGCCGTCGCGGAGGCGGCCCGCGAGGCGCTCGGCGGGACGGTGGACGTCTACTGCGCGAACGCCGGGCTGGCCTCGGGCGGCGACGCCTTCGCCGACGAGGCGGTCTGGGACGCGGCCTGGCAGACGAACGTGATGGCCCACGTCCGTGCGGCCCGCGCGCTGCTGCCGCACTGGCTGGAGCGCGGGAGCGGCCGGTTCGTCTCCACCGTCTCGGCCGCCGGGCTCCTGACCATGATCGGGGCCGCGCCGTACAGTGTCACCAAGCACGGTGCACTCGCCTTCGCCGAATGGCTGTCGCTGACCTACCGCCACCGCGGGATCCGGGTCCACGCCATCTGCCCGCAAGGAGTGCGCACCGACATGCTGACGGCCGCGGGGTCCGCCGGTGAGCTGGTGCTCGCGCCGACCGCCATCGAGCCCGAGGCGGTCGCGGACGCCCTTTTCGAGGGCATGGCGCGGGACCGGTTCCTGATCCTCCCGCACCCCGAGGTCGCCGGGTACGCCGCCGCCCGCGCCGCCGATCCCGACCGCTGGCTCGCCGGGATGAACCACCTCCAGCAGAAGTGGGAGACGGAGTGACCCCGGACGCGCAGCCGCCTACGGACGCCCACCCGACCCGGGACACGCGCCCGGCCCCGACCCCGGACGCACACCCGGACGCGCACCCGGCCCCGGACGCGCCCTCCGGTGCCCGCCCGACGCAGCCCCCCGCGCCCGCCTCGCCGTACGCCGCGCGCCCCTGGCTCGGCCGGCTCACCGCCGCGCAGCGGGCCCCGGTGGATCCGCCGCCCACCGTGCTGCACGCCTTCCGCGCCGCAGTGGCCCGGGCCCCGGGCCGCACCGCGCTCGCCTACTTCGACGGGCGGATCGGCTACGCCGAGGCCGACGCGCTCTCCGACTCCGTCGCCGGGTACCTCGCGGAGCGCGGGGTGCGGGCCGGGGACCGGGTCGCGGTGATGCTCCAGAACACCCCCCACTTCGCGCTCGCCGCCCTGGCCGTCTGGAAGGCCGGGGCCGTCGTGGTCCCGCTCAACCCCATGTACAAGTCCGCCGAGGTGGGCCACATCCTGCGCGACTCCGGCGCCGCCGCGCTGGTGTGCGAGCCCCGCGCCTGGTCGGCGTACCTCGCCGCGGCGACCGCGGGCACGGACGTGCGGACCGTGCTCACCGCCAGTGACCTGGACTTCCAGAGCCGCGGCGACACGCGGGTCCTGGCACCGGAGCCGGAGCACGAGCCGCCGCCCCCCGGCGCCCCGGCCGAGGACTTCCTGACCGTGGCCCGCCGCGGTCACCCGGCGCCCGCCCTCCCCGGCACCGGACCCGCCGACACCGCCCTGATCAGCTACACCTCCGGCACCAGCGGCACCCCCAAGGGCGCCATGAACCCGCACGGTGCGGTCACCTACAACGCCGAGCGGCAGGTCACCGGGCACCCCGTCCCCGAGGGCGCCACCTACTTCGCCCTCGCCCCGCTCTTCCACATCACCGGCCTGGTCTGCGAACTCGCCGCCTGCTTCCGCAACGCGGGCACCCTCGCCCTGGCCCACCGCTTCGACGCCGGCGTGGTCCTGGACGCCTTCCTCGAACACCGCCCGGCCTACACCGTCGGCCCGGCCACCGCCTTCATGGCCCTGGCCGCCCACCCGGACGTGACCCGCGACCACTTCGCCTCCTTCCTGGTGGTCTCCTCCGGCGGGGCCCCGCTGCCGCCCGCGCTGGTCGAGCGGCTGCGCGCCGCCTTCGGCTGCTACCTCCGCAACGGCTACGGGCTGACCGAGTGCACCGCCCCCTGCGCCTCGGTGCCCCCGCACCTCGAAGCGCCGGTCGACCCCGCCTCCGGCACCCTCTCCGTCGGGCTGCCGGGCGCGGAGACGCTCGTCCGGATCCTCGACGAGCGGGGCGCCGAGGTGCCGCTCGGCGAGAGCGGCGAGATCGCCGTCCGCGGCCCCCAGGTGGTGCCGGGCTACTGGCGGCTGCCCGACGCCACCGCGACGGCCTTCCCGGACGGCGAGCTGCGCACCGGCGACGTGGGGTTCATGGACGCGGATGGCTGGCTCTATGTGGTCGACCGCAAGAAGGACATGATCAACGCCTCCGGTTTCAAGGTCTGGCCGCGCGAGGTCGAGGACCTGCTCTACACCCATCCGGCGGTCCGCGAAGCGGCCGTCGTGGGCGTTCCGGACCCGTACAGGGGGGAGAGTGTGAAGGCGTACGTCAGTCTTCGCCCCGGTATGTCCGTGGAGCCCGCCGAGCTGTCCGCGTACTGCGCCGAGCGGATCGCCGCGTACAAGTACCCGCGCCAGGTCGAGATCCTGCCTGTTCTCCCGAAGACGACCAGTGGCAAGATCCTGCGACGGGAACTGCGCGAGCGCGGCTGAAAACCAGCGGTGCGCGCGTCATGTCGTAGGTGAAGCCGAAGGGAAGGCGAAGGCCATGGAAACCAGGGAGCCCGCGCGGTCGCAGGAGTCCGCACGCCCGCAGGAGTCCAACCGGCCGCCCGAGGGGGCCGCACGGCCGAAGGAGTCCGCCGCCGCGCAGGACGCGCCGGTCCCGCAGCGGCTGCTGGCCGTCGCCACCCGGCTCTTCGCCGAGCGGGGCTACGACCGCACCTCGGTCCAGGAGATCGTGGAGGCGGCCGGGGTCACCAAGGGCGCGCTCTACCACTACTTCGGCTCCAAGGACGACCTGCTCCACGAGGTGTACGCGCGCATGCTGCGTCTCCAGCAGCAGCGGCTCGACGCGATCGCCGACTCGCCGGCCCCGGTCGAGGAGCGGCTGCGCGCGGCCGCGGCCGACGTGGTGGTCACCACGATCGAGAACCTCGACGACGCGATGATCTTCTTCCGGTCGATGCACCAGCTCAGCCCGGAGAAGTACAAGCAGGTACGGGCCGAGCGCCGGCGCTACCACGAGCGCTTCCGGGCCCTGGTCGAAGAGGGCCAGCTCGCCGGGGTCTTCGCCACCGCCACCCCCGCCGACCTGATCGTGGACTACCACTTCGGGTCGGTCCACCACCTGTCCACCTGGTACCGCGAGGACGGCCCGCTCACCCCGCAGCAGGTCGCCGACCACCTCGCCGACCTGCTGCTGCGCGCCCTGCGCCCCTGACGCCCGGTGACCCCGGTGCCCCCGGCCGGCGGGCCGGGGGCACCGGGTGTGCGCCCGGCGGGTCAGCGGTAGCGCTTGAGCTCCCGCCGGGCCAGCGAGCGCTGGTGCACCTCGTCCGGGCCGTCCGCGAGGCGCAGCGTCCGCGCCGCCGCCCACAGCTCCGCGAGCGGGAAGTCCTGGCTGACCCCGCCCGCCCCGTGCAGCTGCACCGCCTGGTCCAGGATCCCGACCACCGCGCGCGGGGTCGCGATCTTGATGGCCTGGATCTCGGTGTGCGCGCCCCGGTTGCCCACCGTGTCCATCAGCCAGGCCGTCTTCAGCACCAGCAGCCGCAGCTGCTCCACGGTCACCCGCGCGTCCGCGATCCAGTTCTGCACCACGCCCTGCGCGGCCAGCTCCTTGCCGAAGGCGGTCCGCGCCAGAGCGCGCCGGCACATCAGCTCGATGGCGCGCTCCGCCATCCCGATCAGCCGCATGCAGTGGTGGATGCGGCCCGGGCCGAGCCGGGCCTGGGCGATCGCGAAGCCGCCGCCCTCCTCGCCGATCAGGTGCGAGGCGGGGACCCGTACGCCGTCGAAGACCACCTCGGCATGGCCGCCGTGGTCGTGGTCCTGGTAGCCGTACACGCTCATCGCCCGCCGGATCTCGACGCCCGGGGCGTCGCGCGGCACCAGGATCATCGACTGCTGGCGGCGCGGATCGGCGTGGTCCGGGTCGGTCTTGCCCATCACGATGAACACGGCGCAGTCCGGGTTCATGGCTCCGGAGATGTACCACTTGCGGCCGGTGACCACGTAGCTCGCGCCGTCGGCGGACCGCTCGATCCGCGTCTCGACGTTGGTGGCGTCCGAGGACGCCACCTCCGGCTCGGTCATCGCGAACGCGGACCGGATCTCCCCGGCCAGCAGCGGCTCCAGCCACCGCTTCTTCTGCTCGTCGTCGCCGAACTGGGCCAGCAGCTCCATGTTCCCGGTGTCCGGGGCCGCGCAGTTGGTGGCCATGGGGGCCAGGTGCGGGCTGCGGCCGGTGATCTCGGCGAGCGGCGCGTACTGGAGGTTGGTCAGCCCGGCGCCGTACCGCTCGCCGTCGGCGCCCTGTCCGCCGGCGCCGTGCCCGTCCACGAAGAAGAGGTTCCACAGGCCCTGGCGGCGGGCCTCGGCCTTGAGCTCGCCGAAGACCGCCGGAGTGTCCCAGGGCGAGGCGAGCAGCGCCCGCTGCTCGGCCGCCACCGCCTCCGCCGGATAGACGTACTCGTCCATGAACGCGAGCAGCCGCTCGCGGAGTTCCTCGGTCCGGGCGTCGAATGCGAAGTCCATGAGCGCGTGCCTCAGCCTTCCTGGAGGGTCGTCAGACCGTGTGCGATGAAGACCGGGACCAGTTCGCCGATCCGGTCGAAACCCGCTCCCACGGTCTGGCCGAGGGTGAAGCGGTAGTGGATGCCTTCGAGGATCACCGCGAGTTTGAACCAGGCGAAGGCCGTGTACCAGGAGATCGCCCCGGTGTCCCGGCCCGAGCGGGCCGCGTACCGCTCGATCAGCTCGGCGGGCGCCGGGTGGCCGGGCGCGCCGCTCGTCGTGCTCACCGGGGACTCGGTCAGCCCCAGGTCGGAGCTGTACATGACCAGCAGCCCGAGGTCGGTCAGCGGATCGCCGAGGGTGGACATCTCCCAGTCCAGCACCGCGCGGATGGTGTCGTCAGGACCGCCGATCAGCACGTTGTCGAGCCGGAAGTCGCCGTGCACGACGGTCGGCGCGGGGGAGCGGGGCAGGGCCCGGCCGAGCGCTCCGTGCAGCTCGTCGATCCCGGCCAGCTCGCGCCCCCGGGAGGCCGCGAGCTGCTTGCCCCAGCGGCGCAGCTGCCGGTCGAGGAAGCCCTCGGGGCGGCCGAAGTCGCCGAGGCCCACCGCCTCCGGGTCCACCGCGTGCAGGTCGACCAGGGTGTCCACCAGGCCGAGCACCGCGCGCCGGGTCCGGTCGGGGCCGAGCGCGGCGAGCTGGTCCGCCGTGCGGTAGGGCACCCCCTCCACGTACTCCATGACGTAGAACGGGGCGCCGAGCACCGACTCGTCCTCGCAGAGCAGCAGCGCTCCGGGCACCGGCACGGCCGTGCCCGCCAGCGCCGCGATCACCCGGTGCTCGCGGCGCATGTCGTGCGCGGTGGCCAGGACGTGCCCGAGCGGCGGGCGGCGGACCACCCAGCGGCCGGCGCCGTCGGTGATCTCGTAGGTGAGGTTCGACCGGCCGCCCTCGATCAGCCGGCCGCTCAGTGGCCCGGTCACCAGTCCGGGCCGCGCGCGGTCGAGGTGGCCGCGCAGCCGCTCCAGGTCGAGACCCCGGGGGTCGGCCGGTGGTGTGGTCATGGTGCGGACCTCCGTGAAGGGTGGGCGGGTGCCGGTCGGCCGGGGGCAGGTGTCTCGGAGCCATCATGCCGACCAGTCGGTATGCCGTCCAGGGTGCGGACCGGAACTTCGCCCCCGAGGCCGCGGCCCGGTGCGCACTCCGCCGTCACGCGTGGCAGGCGACCGGCACCCCGCCGTTCATCACCGTCATGTCCCGCAGCACCGCCATGATGTCCAGCGGCTCCCCGAGGACGCCCCCGTCCAGCTCCGCGTACGCCCGGTGCAGGTTCGCCACCAGCCGCTCGCTCTCCCTCCAGTGCGCGAACTCCCCGAGGTCCGCCCGGCGCGCGGTCTCCAGCGGGGTGTCCCCGCGCTCGCGGCCCTCCCGGGCGAGGTGGTCGACGTAGCGCAGGTAGCGTTCGGTGGCCCCGTACGCCGACGGGTCCGTCAGCGGCCCGTGCCCCGGTACGACGGTCTCCGCGTCCAGGGCCCGCAGCAGCTCCAGCGCCCGCAGCGAGCCCGCCAGCGAACCCATCGCCAGGAACGGCGTGCCCTCGGCGAAGACCAGGTCCCCGGTGAAGACGGTCCGCTGCCGGGGCAGCCACACCACGGAGTCGCCGACGGTGTGCGCGACGCCCGGGTGCATCACCTCCACCTCGGTGTCGCCCACGTACACGGTGACGCGCTCGCTGTAGGTGAGGTCGGGAGCGGTCAGCGGAAGGGCCCCGAAGTCGGTCTCCGGCCAGATCAGTTCGAGCTGGCGGCCCGCGTCGAGCTGCTCCGAGCGGCACAGGTCGTGGCCGAGGACGAGGGCCTCGGGGGTGAACACGGCGTTGCCGTAGGTGTGGTCGCCGTGGTGGTGGGTGTTGACCACCGTGCGCGGCAGCGGTGACCCGGTCGACAGGACGGCGTCCCGCAGCGCCAGCGCCCGGCGCTCGGTGGCGGCGGTGTCGACCAGCAGGCTCCGGCCGCCGCCGGTCACGAGCCCGGCGTTGTTCAGACACCAGCCGCCGTCCGGCTGTATGTAGGCGAAGACGCCGGGCGCCGGCTGGACGAGGTAGGGCTTCTCTGCGGTCATCTGCGCTCTCCCCGGGTCGCGTTGACGGGCGGGCAGCATCCTGCCAGCCGGCGCGGGACCCGGGGAGGGCGGGGGCGGGCGGGGGTGCCGCGCCGCTCGTCGGAGCCGGTCAGTGACGTCCCGCGGTGCGCGGAAGCCCGGTCATCCGACCAGGCCGGCCGCGCACACCGCGAGGGCCACGGTCCCCAGGGCGGCCGCGAGCGCGGTGCGGGGGGCGAGCCCCGGGGGCCGTCCGTCCGCCAGCTCCGTCATCCTGCGGTGCGCCACCACCAGGAGCGCCAGCCAGACCACGACGATCACCGCCGTCACGGCCACCGCCGACGGCGACCCGGACCCGCGGAGCGCCTGCCGCACCCCCAGGACGGCGGTCACCGAGGCGCTCAGCGTCGTACGCCGCCACGCCATCCGGGTGCGTTCGGGCTGCAGCCCGGGGTCGCGCGCGCTCACCGCCCGGTCGTCCAGCCCATGAGGACGACCACCACCATCGCGACCGCGACCACCCCCACGCCGAGGCTCAGCACCACCGGGAACGGTGACAACGGCAGGTCCTCACCGCGCCGCATCGCGCGCTCGCAGCGCACCCAGTGGTTCACCGCGCGCAGCGCGCAGGCCGCACCGACCGCCAGGAGGACGAACGCCAGCCCGACCCGGACCGCCCAGCGCAGGTCCGGCAGGAACTGGTCCACCGCGAAGCCCCCGCCGACCAGGGCCAGCGCGGTCCGGATCCAGGCGAGGAAGGTCCGCTCGTTGGCGAGGGAGAACCGGTAGTCGGGGGTCGCCCCCTCGTCCCGCAGCCGCCGCGGGGCGAACCAGAGGCGCACGTCCCTGACGAAGTCGATCATCCGGCCAATCTAGCGGGCGGAGCGGGGTGATCGCGGGAGCGGTCGGGGCGGCTCGGGGTGGGCGGGCCGCGTCCGGGCCGGTGCCCCGCACGAGCGTCTCCTCGGCTCGCGGCCCCACCGGGTCGGAGAAGGGCACCAGTGGTGGCCGCTCGTCCTGCGGGGACACTCCTGCGTGTCCCCGTCCCGGCCGCGACCCGCCGTGTGCGCGGCCGATTGGTTCAGGCCCGGCCGCGACCCACCGTTTGGGGCCGGAGTCACGCCCTCCGCCGGTGCTGCTCCAGCCTTCGGTAGGCCTCCAGGCCGTCCGGTACCCAGGGCCAGGAACCGTCCGCCACCCGGCGGGTGAGCTCCGGCTCGTCCACGAAGGCGTACCAGTCCACCTCGGAGACCTGCGGGCGCACCGGCAGGTCGCAGCGGACCTCGTGCACGTACGACCACCAGGTGCCGCCCTCGCCCTCGTACAGGAACTTCAGCACCGGCTCCGGCTGCGCGAGCCCGCTCACCCCCAGCTCTTCCTCGGCTTCCCGCAGCGCGGCCGACGCGTAGCTCTCGCCCGCGCCCAGCACCCCGCCCACGAACATGTCGTAGCGGGACGGGAAGACCAGCTTCGTCGCGGTGCGCCGGTGCACGAAGATCCGCCCCTCGGGGTCCCGGACCCGGACGAACACGCAGCGGTGGATCAGGCCGCGGGCGTAGACCTCGGCCCGTCGGGCCCGGCCGGTCACCCGGTCCTCCCGGTCCACCACGTCCAGTACCTCGTCCGCCGGCTCTTCCACCGGGCTGTTGGTGTTCATGTCGGGCATTCCTTCCCCGGTGTTGACTGGTTACCGCCAGGTAGTCAGGATCACTCCCATCCACCGAGGGCAGGACGGGAAACGCATGGGGTACGACGCAGACGTCATCGTGATCGGCGCCGGGCTGGCGGGGCTCGTGGCCACCGCCGAGCTGGTGGACGCGGGCCGCAAGGTCATCCTGCTCGACCAGGAGCCCGAGGCGTCGATCGGCGGCCAGGCCCACTGGTCCTTCGGCGGGCTGTTCTTCGTGAACTCCCCCGAGCAGCGCCGCATGCGCATCAAGGACAGCCACGCGCTGGCCCTCCAGGACTGGTTCGGCACCGCCGGTTTCGACCGGCCCGAGGACGCCTGGCCGCGCCGCTGGGCCGAGGCGTACGTCGACTTCGCGGCGGGGGAGAAGCGGTCCTGGCTGCACCAGCGGGGGGTCCGCTTCTTCCCCGTCGTCGGCTGGGCCGAGCGCGGCGGCTACGACGCCACCGGGCACGGGAACTCCGTACCCCGCTTCCACATCACCTGGGGCACCGGCCCCGGGCTGGTCGAACCCTTCGAGCGGCGGGTCCGGGCCGGGGTGGCCCGCGGGCTGGTCGAGCTGCGGTTCCGCCACCGGGTCACCGGCCTCTCCTCCACCGCCGGGGCCCTGGACACCGTCACCGGCGAGGTCCTGGAGCCGTCCGACGCGGTGCGCGGCACCGCGAGCGGCCGCGAGGTCGCGGGCGCGTTCTCGCTGCGCGCCCAGGCGGTCATCGTCACCTCCGGCGGCATCGGCGGCAACCACGACCTGGTCCGCGCCCAGTGGCCCGAGCGGCTCGGCACGCCGCCGGAGCGGCTGCTGTCCGGGGTCCCGGCCCACGTGGACGGCCTGATGCTGGGCATCGCCGAGCGCGCGGGCGCCCGTCACATCAACAAGGACCGGATGTGGCACTACACCGAGGGCATCGAGAACTGGAACCCGATCTGGGCCCGGCACGGCATCCGGATCCTGCCCGGCCCCTCCTCGCTGTGGCTGGACGCGACCGGCAAGCGGCTGCCCGTACCGCTCTTCCCGGGCTTCGACACGCTCGGCACGCTCGACCACATCATGAAGACCGGCCACGACCACACCTGGTTCGTCCTCAACCGGCGGATCATCGGCAAGGAGTTCGGGCTCTCCGGATCCGAGCAGAACCCCGACCTCACCGGGAAGTCGGTCCGCGAGGTGATCAACCGGGCCCGTCAGGACGTCCCCGGACCGGTCCAGGCCTTCATGGACAACGGCGCCGACTTCGTCGTCGAGCGCGATCTCGGCGCCCTGGTCCGCGGCATGAACGCGGTCACGAAGGAAGACCTCATCGAGGAGGACGCGCTGCGGCGCGAGATCACGGCGCGCGACCGGGAGATCGCGAACCCCTTCACCAAGGACCTCCAGGTGATGTCGATCCACGGGGCCCGCAGGTACCTCGGCGACAAGCTGATCCGTACGGCCGCCCCGCACCGGATCCTGGACCCCAAGGCGGGGCCGCTGATCGCGGTCCGGCTCTCGGTCCTGACCCGCAAGTCCCTCGGCGGCCTGGAGACCGACCTGTCCTCGCGCGTCCTCGGCGCGGACGGGGCGCCGCTGCCGGGTCTCTACGCGGCGGGGGAGGCGGCGGGGTTCGGGGGCGGTGGCGTGCACGGTTACCGGGCGCTGGAGGGGACCTTCCTCGGGGGCTGCATCTACTCGGGCCGAGCCGCAGGCCGCGCAGCGGCCACGTCGGTGACCTGACGGGCCCCGCCCTCGCCCTCAAGCGCCGGGCGGGCTGAACGCGCCTCGGCCCCGGCGGCCCTTCCCCGGGGCCGCAGGCCGGGCTGCCCGGCGCCCCATCCACCCTCGCCGACGGGCCGCCCTGCCCCCTTCCAGCCTCGCCGGTGTTTGAGGCGCCCCCGGAAGGCCTGCTCACCGGGTGGTGGGGTCCGACGGTTGTGCCCTGCGGGTGGCCGTCGCCTCCGGCGGGGCCTCAATCGCCGGGCGGGCTGGTTTTGCGTCCGCAGGCCGGGCCTGACGCGTGCCCTCCCAGCCCTGCTGGCGGGTGGCCCGGAGTGCCTATCCAGCCTCGCCGGCGTTTGAGGCGCCCCCGGAGGGCCCATCGACCGGGTGGTGGGGTCCGACGGTTGTGCCCTGCGGGTCGGCGTCGCCTCAGGCGGGCCCTCAATCGCCGGGCGGGCTGGATTTGCGTCCGTAGCCGGGCCGGACGCGTGCCCTTCCTGCCCTGCCGGCGGGTGGCCCGGAGTGCCTATCCAGCCTCGCCGGCGTTTGAGGCGCCCCCGGAGGGCCGGCCCACCGGGTGGTGGGGCCCGGCCGTTGTGCCCCTGCGGGTCGGCGTCGCCTCCGGCGGGCCCTCAAACGCCGGGCGGGCTGCATTTGCGGCCCCAGGGCCGCAGGGTCGGGGCCGCGCCCCGGCCAGGTCCGCCCGGACCGGAGCGGCCCGCGTCGTCAGTTCCGCGGCCCCAGCACACGGAACCGCTCCGCAACGACCATCGTGTCCTCGTCCACCGTGAAGCCGGGATCGCCGAGTTCTTCCCGTACCGGCGCGCTGTGCCAGAACTCCTCGTGCGAGGCGCGCCATTCGGCCACGGAGGTGTCCCCCTCGCCCTCGTCCACCGCGTGCCGCAGGTCGACGTCCGCGAGCCGCAGCACCCGGACGTCGAGCACCTCCACCACCGCCACCGGTGCCTCCGCCGAGTCGATCAGCACCCGGCGGTCACCGGGCCGCGGCAATGGCTCGTTCTCGGCCTCGTAACCGGCCAACAGCCCCGTCGTGGTGGTCTTCGCCCCGCTCAGCACCGCCGCCACCAACCGGTCGCGCAGGGGCCCGGGAAAGCCCAGCAGGTACGGCGGCAGGTCCGCGGGGACGTCCTCGGGGATCATCATCCGGCCACCCTAACGCCGACGCGCGCACCCCGCGGAACCGCCGCGACCGCCCCAACTCGACCGTCTCACACCAGCAGTTGAAACTCGCCACCCAGTGGACTGGACCTTGACGCGGAGCTGTGCCTACCGGTTTGCTGTGCGTGATCATCCACCGGTCGGCCACCGCCCGGCCGCCATTCGTCCGCCGCTCGTCGACCCGCGCTCGCGTTCTGGAGGGAAACCGCGGATGTCTCCGCCTCCGCCGCCCCTCGGCCGCGCCCGCAAGCGGGACGCCCAGCTCTTCGACCCGGCGCTGTGCGACACCGAACTGGTCGACGTCCGCTCCCAGTTCACCCAGGGCCGCTGGGCCACCGCCCGCAGCCTGCTCGCGGCCACCGCCGACGACTGGGACCGCCGCGGCCACCGCGTCGTCGTCCTCGCCGAAACCCCCGCCGCCACCGCCTGGGCCCGCGAATGGCTGCTCGCCGAACCCGAGAGCGCCGACGCCGCCACCCTTCTCGCCTGCGCCGCCGTCTTCACCGCCCTGCGCCGCAAGGGCACCCCCGAAGCGGCCGACGAGGCCTGCCGCCGCGCCGCCGCCCTGCTGCCCGCCGACCCCACCCCCTGGCTCGGCCTGCTGCTGCTGTCCCGTGCCTTCGGCACGGAGGAGGAGTTCAGCCGGCACTTCGACCAGGTCCGCGCCCGCCACCGGGAACACCACCACGCCCACCACGTGATGGTCGCCCGGCTCGCCGAGCGCCTCCCCGGCAGCGGCCAGGACCCGCTCCACGAGGTCTACGACTTCGCCGCCTGGGCCGCCGAGGAGTCCCCGGCCGATTCGCCGCTGGCCGTCCTCCCCGTCATCGCCCACGCCGAGCGCTACCGCGTCCTCGCCGCCGCCCACGGCACCACCGGCCCGGGCGCCACCGCGGCCGCCGAGCACTGGTCCGGCCGCCGCGCCCGCCAGGTGCTGCGCCACGCCTTCGACTGGTGGCTCGAATGGGAGCGCGAGGACCACCCGCGCAACCGCGTCGACCTCAACTTCCTCGCCCACGCGAAACTCTGCGAGGGCCGCCCCGCCGAGGCCGCCGCGCTCTTCCACCGCATCGGCAGCCATGCCACGCGGGCCCCCTGGTCCTATCCGGACCTCGACCCGCACAAGGCCTTCCTCGCCGCGCGCCATGCCGCGCTCGGCTCCGCCTGAACCACCCGCTCCGCCTGAACCACCCGCTCCGCCTGAAGCACCCGCTCCGCCTGAACGTCCCCTCCGACCTGAACTTCCCTCTCCGAAAGGACCCCCGCCATGGCGACGGGCAGTTCCACGACGTCCCCGCGCAGCACCGCGGCCGAGATCCGCACGTACAAGGGGCAGGACCGCGCACTGCGCGCCGACCGCCTCGGCACCGCGGGACTGCTGCTCTCCGTACTCGCGGCCAGCGCCCCCCTGATGGTGGTGGCCGGTGTGATGCCGACCACCTTCGGCGTCATGGGCGTCGTCGGCCAGCCGCTGCTCTTCGTCGTCCTCGGCGTCGTCCTCGCCCTGTTCAGCATCGGCTACGCCGAAATGAGCCGGCACGTCCACAACGCCGGCGCCTTCTACGCCTACATCGCGCGCGGCCTGGGCGCCACCGCCGGCGCGGGCGCCTCCATGGTCGCCCTCGTCGCGTACAGCGCCATGCAGGTCGGCGTGTACGGCATCCTCGGATTCGAGGTCTCCGGCCTCCTCACCACCTACCTCGGCATCGAGGTGGCCTGGTGGATACCCGCCCTGCTCGCGGTCGCCGCCACCAGCGCCCTCGGCTGGCTCAAGATCGACCTCAACGCCAAGGTGATCGGCGTCCTCATCCTCATCGAGTGCGCGCTCGTCGTCATCTTCGACGCCGCCGCCCTCGGCAAGCCGGGCGCCGAAGGCCTCTCCCTACACGCCTTCAACCCGGCCACCCTCAGCGGTCCGGGCCTGGGCACCGCCCTGTGCTTCTGCATCGCCGCCTTCGTCGGCTTCGAGCAGTCCCCGGTCTACGCCGAGGAGACCAGCAAGCCGCACATCGTGGTCTCCCGCGTCATGTTCCTCGCCGTCGGCTTCGTCGCCCTCTTCTTCGCGCTGAGCGCCTGGGCCCTCACCGTCGCCACCGGCCCCTCCCAGGTCGTCAAGGCCTCCGGCGCCGCGGGCCCAGGGCTGCTGTTCGCGCTCACCGAGGACCGCCTCGGCAGCGCCTTCACCGACGTCCTGCACGTGCTCTTCGTCACCGGCATGTTCGCGGCCATGCTCAGCTTCCACAACGTCGTCGCCCGCTACGCCTTCGCGATGGGCCGCGAGGGCCTGCTCCCCGCCGCCTTCGGCCGCACCAACGCGGGCACCGGCGCCCCCGGCACCGGCTCCCTGCTCCAGACCGGCGTCTCCGCCCTCGTCGTCGTCGGCTTCGCCCTCACCGACGACAAGCCCGTCGGCGACCCCACCGCCCCCGTCCTGCACCTGTTCACCTGGATGGGCAGCGTCGGCGCCCTCGGCATCACCCTGCTGATGGCCGCCGCCTCCTTCGCCGTCATCGCCTTCTTCGTCCGCCGCGGCACCGCCTCCGCCCAGGTCTGGCGCCTCGCCGCCGCGGGCGCCGCGGGCCTCGCCCTGCTCGGCATCGCCGCCTACACCGTCAAGGACTTCGCCGTCCTGGTCGGCGCGGACGAGGGCTCCGCGCTCAGCTGGGCGCTGCCCGCCATCATCGGCGTCGCCGCCGCGGGCGGGCTGGCCTACGGGTCGCTCCTGCGCTCCCGGCGCCCCGAGGTGCACGCCCGCATCGGCCTGGGCAACGAGGCCTTCCGCCTCGACCAGGCCGCCGAGGCGACCCCGCACGCCTGAGCGGCGTACGCCCGAGAAGGCCGCGGAGGCCCCCGGCACCCCTTTCGGGGGGAGCCGTGGGCCTCTGGCGGGTAAAGGGCCGGTTTTGGTCCGAGCGCGGCCCACATGGTCTCCTGGGGCGATCAAATCCGGACCGCGGGCCCAGGCGATACCACCCAGCTCTCCTGTGCCGCGGCCCGGACCTGCCCGTCCACCCCACGAAGGCGACGTCGTAGATGAGTGACCGCACCCTGAAAGAGGCCGCGTCCCGGGCCCCCGCCGCACCGACGGCCGGCCGGCCCGTCCACGTGGACGCCGGTGACGAGGGTTACAGCAAGGACCTGAAGTCCCGCCACATCAACATGATCGCGATCGGCGGAGCGATAGGCACCGGCCTGTTCCTCGGCGCGGGCGGCCGCCTGGCCAACGCCGGCCCCTCCCTCGCCATCGCCTACGCGGTGTGCGGCGTCTTCGCCTTCTTCGTCGTGCGCGCCCTGGGCGAGCTGGTCCTCTACCGGCCGTCGTCGGGGGCCTTCGTCTCCTACGCGCGCGAGTTCATGGGCGAGAAGGGCGCGTACACGGCGGGCTGGCTGTACTTCCTCAACTGGTCCACCACCACCGTCGCCGACATCACGGCGGCCGCGACCTACGCCCACTTCTGGTCGATGTTCAGCGACATTCCGCCGTGGATCCTCGCCCTCATCGCCCTCTCTGTCGTCCTCTCCGTGAACCTGATCTCGGTGAAGTACTTCGGCGAGATGGAGTTCTGGTTCTCGATCGTCAAGGTCGGCGCCCTCGTCGCCTTCCTCCTGGTCGGCATCTACCTGGTCGCCACCAGCCACCCCATCGACGGCCACACCCCCGGCCTCGGCTCCATCACCGACAACGGCGGCATCTTCCCCGCGGGCATGCTCCCGATGCTCCTGGTGGTCCAGGGCGTCGTCTTCGCGTACGCCTCCGTCGAGCTGTGCGGCGTCGCCGCCGGCGAGACCGAGAACCCCGAGAAGATCATGCCGAAGGCGATCAACTCGATCATGTGGCGCGTCGGCGTCTTCTACGTCGGCTCCGTGGTCCTGCTGGCGCTGCTCCTGCCCTACACCGCGTACTCCGCCGACCAGAGCCCCTTCGTCACGGTCTTCGACAAGCTCGGCGTCCCGGGCGCCGCGGGCATCATGAACCTGGTCGTCCTGACCGCGGCCCTCTCCAGCCTGAACTCCGGCCTCTACTCCACCGGCCGCATCCTGCGCTCGATGGCCACCGCCGGTTCCGCCCCGAAGTTCACCGCCAAGATGAACCGCGGCAAGGTCCCCTACGGCGGCGTCCTGTTCACGGCCGCCTTCGGCGTCATGGGCGTGGGCCTGAACTACTTCATGCCCGAGGACGCCTTCGAGATCGTCCTCAACTTCGCGTCCATCGGCATCCTGGGCACCTGGGCGATGGTCATGCTCTGCTCCCTGCACTTCTGGCGCCGGGCCCGCGAGGGCCGCGTGGAGCGCCCGTCCTACCGGCTGCCCTGGGCCCCGTACACGCAGATCGTGACCCTGGTCTTCCTGGTCACCGTGCTGGTCCTGATGTGGAGCGACGGCGGCGTCGGCCGCCGCACCATCCTCTTCCTGCCGGTCATCGCCGCCGCCCTGGTCGGCGGCTGGTTCCTGGTCCGCCGCCGGGTCGCCGAGATCGCCGCCGCGCGCGAGGCCGCCGCGCAGCCCCGCGACTGACCTGCCCGCCGCGCCCGTGACCACGAGGGCCCCCGCCACCCGGCGGGGGCCCTCGCGCGCAGGCTCCGGCCGGCGACCGGACCACCGCGGCAGGAGCACGAAAAAGGACCCCGCCGCAGCGGGGTCCTTCTCTTGTGTCCGAGGGGGGACTTGAACCCCCACGCCCGATAAAGGGCACTAGCACCTCAAGCTAGCGCGTCTGCCATTCCGCCACCCGGACAAGGTGTCTGTCTCGCGTCCCTCGCGGGCCGTTCCGACAGGGAAAACATTACCAAACATTCCGGGGGCCCCGATCACGCCCCCCACTGACCGGGGATCGCCCTTGGGCGCAGCGGTCCGGGGCGGGAGGATGGGGGAGTTCGGTACTGATCAGTGGGAGGAAGCAGCGTGAGCGAGTCGAGCGCGGGCAGGACCGTCTCCGGCGAGGACGAGGTCGTCGACCTCTGCCGGGACCTCATCCGGATCGACACCAGCAACTACGGCGACCATTCGGGTCCCGGCGAGCGCAAGGCGGCCGAGTGGGTCGCCGAGCAGCTCGCCGAGGTGGGCCTGGAGCCGCAGATCTTCGAGTCCCACAAGGGCAGGGCCTCCACCGTGGCCCGGATCGAGGGCGAGGACCCCTCACGGCCCGCGCTGCTGATCCACGGCCACACCGACGTCGTCCCGGCGAACGCCGCCGACTGGACCTACGACCCCTTCGCGGGCGAGATCGCCGACGGCTGCCTGTGGGGCCGCGGCGCGGTCGACATGAAGGACATGGACGCCATGACCCTCGCGGTCGTGCGCGACCGGATGCGCAGCGGCCGCAAGCCCCCGCGCGACATCGTGCTCGCCTTCCTCGCCGACGAGGAGGCCGGCGGCACGTACGGGGCCCGCCACCTCGTCGACAAGCACCCCGGGCTCTTCGAGGGGGTCACCGAGGCGATCGGCGAGGTCGGCGGCTTCTCCTTCACCGTGAACGAGAACCTGCGGCTGTACCTGGTGGAGACCGCCCAGAAGGGCATGCACTGGATGCGCCTCACCGTGGACGGCACCGCCGGCCACGGGTCGATGACCAACAACGACAACGCCATCACGGAGCTGTGCGAGGCCGTGGGCCGGCTCGGCCGCCACACGTGGCCGGTGCGCGTGACCAAGACCGTACGGTCGTTCCTGGACGAACTCTCGGACGCGCTCGGCACCCCGCTCGACCCCGAGGACATGGACGCCACGCTCGCCAAGCTCGGCGGCATCGCCAAGATGGTCGGCGCCACCCTGCGCAACTCGGCGGCCCCGACCATGCTCGGCGCCGGCTACAAGGTCAACGTCATCCCAGGCCAGGCCACCGCGCACGTGGACGGCCGCTTCCTGCCCGGCTACGAGGACGAGTTCTTCGCCGACCTCGACCGGATCCTCGGCCCGCGCGTCAAGCGGGAGGACGTCCACGGGGACAAGGCGCTGGAGACGGACTTCGACGGGAGGCTCGTCGACGCCATGCAGGGCGCCCTGCGGGCCGAGGACCCGATCGCGCGCGCGGTCCCGTACATGCTCTCCGGCGGTACGGACGCCAAGTCCTTCGACGACCTGGGCATCCGCTGCTTCGGCTTCGCACCGCTCCAGCTGCCGCCCGAGCTGGACTTCGCCGGGATGTTCCACGGGGTGGACGAGCGGGTTCCGGTCGACGGCCTCAAGTTCGGCGTGCGGGTCCTGGACCGTTTCATCGACAACGCCTGAGCCGGGCGAGGGGAATCGCGAGCGCGTGCGAAGGCCACTGAGAAGAGTGAATGCGCTCATACGCTCGTAGCCCCGGTGGGAACTCCTCGTTACAGGTGGTGCGGTCCGCGGCTGGTACCGCATTGCCTACTAGGAGGAACAATGATCAAGAAGGTTGTCGCCGCTGCGGCTGCCACTGGTGGCCTCGTACTCGCTGGTGCGGGTCTGGCCGTCGCCGACGCCGGTGCCCAGGGTGCGGCCATCGGTTCCCCCGGTGTCGCCTCGGGCAACGTCATCCAGGTCCCGGTCCACATCCCGGTGAACGTGTGCGGTAACACGATCTCCGTGATCGGCCTGCTCAACCCGGCCTTCGGCAACACCTGCGTCAACAGCTGACGCCTGAAGTCCTCAGCCCCGGAGCGCATTCCAGCGCTCCGGGGCACCGGGCTTTCCGGGGCCGCGCCCTTCGGGCCGTCCCTTCGGCGTACCAGGCGGGGGAGCCTGCACGGCCAGTACGTCGATCCGTAACGAACGTACAGAGCTGCGGCCGCGCACAGCGGACCAGGTTGGGGACACGTACACATGCGACACGCACGACACACCCACGGGAACCAGGGCGCCAGGAAGACGCTGATCACGGTGGCGGCCGCGGGCGGCATGCTCGCGCTGGGCGGCGGCTACGCCCACGCGGACGGCGCCGGAGGCGGCGGGGCCGTCGCCTCCGGGCACGCGGCGGGCTCACCGGGACTGCTGTCCGGGAACGCCCTCCAGGCGCCCGTGGACGCGCCGGTCAACCTCTGCGGGAACACCGTGACGGTGGTGGGGGCGCTGAACCCCGCCTTCGGCGCCTTCTGCGCGAACAACGCGGGCAAGCCGGCTGGCCACGAGGGCCACCACGGCGGGAACCCGGGCACCCCGGGCGGCCACCACGGCCAGAACCCGGGCACGCCGGGAGGCCACGGCGGGAACCCGGGCGGCACCACCGGCACGAGCAGCGGCCACGGGACGGGCACGAGTACGGGCCCGAGTACGGGCACGGGTACCGGAACGCCGGTCACCTACCCCGGAGCCCCGAGCGGCAGCCACACCGGCGGCGCCGAGACGCTGGCCGCCACCGGGGCCGGCGACTTCCTCGGCGGGGCCGTACCGCTCGCCGGCGGCATGCTGCTGGCCGGCGCCGTGCTCTACCGGCGCGCCCGCAACGCCGCCTGACGAGAGGGTCCGGCGGCCACACGCGGCGCGGGCCCCCGCCGGGGCCCGCGCCGTACCTCACCAGGTCGCGCGTATCTGCCGGATGATCCGGCGCCGCAGTCTCACCCGGCGACTCCCGTCCCGGTGCAGCGTGAGCCGGTCCAGCTCCCAGTTCCCGTACTCGGCATGATCGGTCAGCAGCCGGGTCGCCTCCTTGCGAGGCACCCCGCGCGGCACGTACACGTCGACAAATTCGTATTCCGGCATCGCATCTATTGTGCAGACGGACCCCCGCTACGGATAGCGTCTGCTCTATGTCTGATGCCGCTCTGCCCACTGTTGCCGAGGTACGCGCCGCCGCCGAGGCGGTCAAGACCGCGCTGGACCGTCACCTTGCGGCGGTCGAGGGCAGGTCCGGAGACGAGGATCCGGCCGTCTACGCCGCCTTCAACGAACTCGCCGCCGCCGCCGAGGAGTACGACGAACTCCTCTATGACCGCTACGACGAGGTCACCCCCTTCGAGATTCCCGCCGCCGAGGACGGTGTCCCGTACACCGGCCCCGCCGATCCCAGCGCCTTCAGCGTGCTGATCCGCCGCGACTACGTCGTCGCCGAACCGCAGCGCCTGATCGCCCAGGCCGAACGCGTGGCCGCGCACGACCCGGACGCCGAGCCGGTCCACGACGGCGGCACGGGGGGTGCGCTCGGCGTGCTCTTCGGCGAGTACGAGCCGGACGAGATCGCCTCCCGCTACAAGGAGTTCGGTCTCGAAGAGGGCGACTCCACGCTCTGGCTCGCACCGTCGGAGGAAGCGGCGGAACCGGGGGAGTGGCTCAACGCCCCCTTCGAGCACGCCGATCCGGAGCACGTGCTGCACCGCTTCGACGTCAGCTCCGTCTTCGACGATGAGTTCGAGGAAGACGAAGCCGACCTCGACACCCCCCACCCGGCGGGTCCCTGACCCCCACCCGACGGGCCCCTGGAACCGCACGGAGCCCAGCCACATCAGCCCCGCCGGCGTTTGAGGCGCCGCCGGAGGCACACCCGCCGGAGGCACACCGGCACACCGGCACACCGGCACCCGGGCAGGCGACGGCGACGGCAGCGGCCGAGGGTGGCCCGGCGGGCCCCGGGCGCGACCGGGCCGGGTCCCCGGGGCCCGCGCACGCTCAGGGCGCGGGCCCCGGGGACCAAGGCGTCACTCCGGCCGGTCCGCACCCGCCGCGGCAGCGGCCAGCCCCCGCAGCAGCCCCGCCAACCGCGTCGTCCGCGGCTTCGGCAGGACCTCCGCCACCGCCCGCGGCAGCGCCTGGTCCACCCCGTGCACCACGGACAGGTGCCGCTCGGCCCGCCCGAAGGCGGTGTAGACCCAGTCCCGGGACAGCGCGTCCGCCGCGTCCCCGGGCAGCACGACGACCACACCGGGCCAGCGCGAGCCCACCGCCTGGTGCGCCGTCACCGCCCAGCCGTGCCGCACCGCCGACTCGACCCGCTCCTTCGGTACGACGACCCGCCCGCCCGCCGCGCCCGGGCAGTCCAGGTGGAGCCCCTCGGCGTCGGCCGTGACCACCCGCCCCGGCAGCGCACGGCCCGGCGAGGGCACGTACACGACCCGGTCACCGGGGTCGAACCCGCCGAACCGCCCGGGCCCGGGGTTCAGCCGCTCCTTGAGCGCGGCGTTCAGCGCCCGCGTACCCGCCGAGCCGCCGTGGCCGGGGGTGATCACCTGGACCCCCTCGGCCGGGAGCCCGAAGGCGCGCGGCACGGACTCGGCCACCAGCTGAACTGTGCGGTGGACGGCCTCCCCGGCGTCGCGCACCGGCACGATGACGACCTCCTTGCCGGGGGCGTCGACCGCGAGCAGTTCCCCGGCGCCGATCCCCGAGACCAGCTCGCCGAGCGGACCGGGATCGGGCACGCGGGAGGCGACCTGCGGGCAGGCACGGGCCGCCAGCACGTCCGCGAACACCCGCCCCGGTCCCGCGGATCCGAGCACTCCGGGATCCCCGGACAGCACCAGCCGGGCCCCGTCGGGGACGGACTCGACGAGCGCGGCGGCGCTCTCCACGTCCAGCTGCGGGGCGTCGGTGACGACGAGCAGGTCGAGGGCCAGCTGCCCGTCCTGGTCGCGTCCGGGACCCTCGGTCCCGTCCAGCAGCCCCGCGACGGTCGCGGCGCCCTCGCCCGCGCGGTCACGGGCGGCGGGGGCGTGGCAGGCGAGCCAGGCCCGCAGCCCGAGCGCGCGGGCGGTGGCCAGCAGGACCAGCGGCTCCGCGCGGGCGGCCTCGCCACCGGTGTGGGTCACCAGGCCGTGGCCCGCGACGGCGCGGATCAGCTCCGCGGCGGCGGGTCCGGGCCCGGCGGGGGCGGCGGCCGCCCACTCGGCGGGGTCCGCGGCCGCACCGAAGGTGTTGACCAGGCGGGCCAGGCCGTCGGCGAGGCTCTCCTCGGCCAGGGCGCAGCCCTCCAGGCCCACCAGGATCGTGACGGGCTGCTCCTCGCCCTCCGGGACGGGCTCGCCCACGGGCTCCTGGAAGACGAGGACGGCGCCGTCGCCGATGGCCTGCTCCAGGGCCTCGGCCGGGTCCGGCACGGCGTACTGGCCGAGGGCGCCGGTCAGCACGGAGGCCTCCAGCGCGGTGTGGCCCTTCAGGGCCGCCTGGGCGAGCAGCCAGGCCACCAGGGCGGCCGTGCGGCGCTCGTCCCCGGGCCCGCAGTCCGCGCCGAGCAGGGCGCGGGCGAAGCCGTCGGCCTGGGTGGGGCGGACGCCGGGCACGGCCAGCAGCTGCCAGGGGTCTTCGGTGAGCCGCCCGGCGGCGTCCTCGCCGAGCGCCTCGGCGGCCTTGGCGGCGACCGCCTCGGGGCCGCCGGTCCGGGCGAGCAGCGCGCGTACGGCGTCGACGGCCTCGGCCGGGGCGGGGGGCCGCGGCGCACTCCGGGGGCGCTCTGCGACGGGCGCCGGGGCCGGGGTCCGGCGGGGTGCGGCGGGGGCGTCGTCGAAATAGCGCGAGGGCGGCTTCTCCCCGCCCTCCACGGCGCGGACGGCGGCCAGCAGGTCCGCCGCGGTGCCGCTGAGCTTGGCCCCCGCCTCGACCGGAGCGGTCCGCTCCGCCTTGCGCCGGGCGATGCGCTCCCGCTCGATCTTCTGCGCGGCCAGCTCGGCCGCGGCCTCGCTGATCCCGGCCGCGGGCGCCTCGCCCCCGCCCGCCTGACCGGGGATCTGCCCCTCGGCCGCTCCGGCGTCCCCACCGGCCTGCGCGCCGGAGCGCGCGCCGTCCCCTTCGGCGGAGCCGTCGGCCGCCTCGTCCCCGACGGGAGGCTCCTCACCGGCCGCGCCGGGCCCGCCGTCGGCCTCCGCCCCGTCACCCACCGCGCCGGTCCCGCCGTCGCCCTCGTCGTCCGCTGCCTCGGGGCCGGCAGAGCGGTCGCCGCCGTCCTCGCCCGCGGGGATCCCCGCTGCGGAGCCGTCCTCGGCGGGCGGTACGTCACCCAGGTCGTCCTCACCACCCACCGCGCCGGCCGGACCGTCCGCGGCCGCCGGGTCCGGGTGGCCGTCCTGCGCCGCCGCGCCGGAGGCGACCGGCGCCGCGTCGGCCCCGGGGCCGCCCTCGGTGGTGGGGGTGGCCTCCGGGGGCGGGTCCGTACGGTCCGTACTCACAGCGTGCTCCAGTCAGGATCGGGATAGCGGTGCACGGGCGCCGAGACGTCGTCCAGCGCGCGGCAGATCTCCTCCGGAAGACTAAGGGCCTCCACCGACAGGGCCGCCGCGAGCTGGGCCGGCGTACGGGCCCCCACGACCGGCGCCGCGACCCCCGGGCGGTCGCGGATCCAGGCCAGGGCCACCTGGAGCGGGGTGACGGCCAGCCCGTGGGCCGCCGTCGCCACCGCCTCCACGATCCGGCTCGCGGCCTGGTCCAGGTACGGGTCCACGAAGGCGGCCAGGGTCTCCGAGGCCCCCCGGGAGTCCGCCGGGACGCCCTCGCGGTACTTGCCGGTCAGCACCCCGCGCCCCAGCGGGGACGAGGGCAGCAGCCCGACACCCAGGTCCAGGGCCGCCGGGAGCACCTCCCGCTCCACGCCGCGCTGGAGCAGCGAGTACTCCATCTGGGTGCACGCCAGCGGAGTCCTGACGCCGGGCGCGGCGCGCTGCCAGGTCGCGGCCTTCGCGAGCTGCCAGCCGGAGAAGTTGGCCACCCCCACGTACCGGGCCCGCCCGCTGCCGACCGCGAGGTCCAGCGCGTGCAGGGTCTCCTCCAGCGGGGTCCAGGGATCGAAGGCATGGACCTGCCAGAGGTCGACGTAGTCGGTGCCGAGGCGCGCCAGCGAGTCGTCCAGCGCCGCCAGCAGGTGCCCGCGCGAGCAGTCGAAGCGGCGCTCCGGATCGGCCACCCCGCCCGCCTTGGTGGAGATCACCAGGTCCCGGCGCGGCACCAGCCCGTCCAGCAGCCGCCCCAGCAGGTACTCCGCCTCGCCGTCCCCGTACACGTCCGCGGTGTCCACCAGCGTGCCGCCCGCGTCCCAGAAGGCCTTGAGCTGCTCGGCGGCGGCCTCCTCGCCCTGTCCCCCCGCCGAGCGGCCCCACGTCAGGGTGCCGAGGCCGATCCGGGACACGCGCAGGCCGGTGCGGCCGAGATGCCTCTGCTCCATGAGCGCTGAGCGTACTGCGGGACGTCCGGGGCACTGACGGATGGCGCCCCGGCGCGCTAGAGTCCCGGGGAACAGCGACGTTACTCATCAGTACAGACGTGTACCGGCTCAAAGGGGACGACATGCGGCTCGGCATCAATCTCGGCTACTGGGGCGCGGGCATGGACGCCGACAACCTCGCCGTCGCCCAGGAGGCCGACCGCCTCGGCTACGACGTGTGCTGGGCCGCCGAGGCCTACGGCTCCGACGCCCCCACCGTCCTGGCCTGGGTCGCCGCCCAGACCGAGCGCATCGACATCGGCTCCGCGATCCTCCAGATCCCGGCCCGCCAGCCCGCCATGACCGCGATGACGGCCGCCACCCTCGACTCGCTCTCCGGCGGCCGCTTCCGCCTCGGCCTCGGCGTCTCCGGGCCGCAGGTCTCCGAGGGCTGGTACGGCGTCAAGTTCGACAAGCCGCTGGCCCGCACCCGCGAGTACGTGGAGATCGTGCGCAAGGCCATGAGCCGTGAACGCCTCTCGCACGACGGCGAGCACTGGACCCTGCCGCTGCCCGGCGGCCCCGGCAAGCCGCTCAAGCTCACCGTGCACCCCACGCGCGAGCACATCCCGCTCTACATCGCCGCCATCGGCCCCAAGAACCTGGAGCAGACCGGCGAGATCGCCGACGGCGCGCTGCTGATCTTCCCGGCCGCCGAGCACCTGGAGGCCACCGCGCTCACCCACATCCGGGCGGGCCGCGAGAAGGCCGGACTGACCATGGACGGCTTCGACGTCTGCCCGACCGTCCCGCTCGCCGTCGGCGACGACGTGAACGCCCTCGCTGACATGTTCCGCCCCTACACCGCCCTGTACGTCGGCGGCATGGGCAGCCGGAAGCAGAACTTCTACAACCAGCTCGCCCAGCGCATGGGCTACGAGAAGGAAGCCGCCGAGATCCAGGACAAGTACCTGGCCGGCGACAAGCCGGGCGCGGCCGCCGCGATCCCGCACTCGCTCATCGACTCCACCACGCTGCTCGGCTCCGTGGAGCGGATCGCGGACAAGATGACGGCCTACGCCGAAGCCGGAGTCACCACCCTGACCCTGGCCCCCGCCGGATTCACCCTGGAGGAGCGGGTCACCGCCCTGCGCACCGGCACCGAGGCCCTGGAGCGGGCCGGACTCGCGTAGCTCCCGCGGGAAAGTCTGCGGCCGTGGTGGGGGCTCGGGGGGTCTTCCCCGCCACGGCCGGCACAGCGAACAACGCGCGGGGAGCCCCGCGGGTTACGCCTGCGCGGCTACCCCTTCGGACTACGTGCGGTTGCCCGGCCCCGGGATCGGGACTTGAGTGAAGTCCCGCTTCCCCGGAGGTGTTCCGCCCCATGCTCTCTGCCCGCAGCCTGTTCCGGGAGATCCTCGACGACGACGACTCCTTCCAGCTGTTCTGCTCCATCGCCGCCAGCGGGGAGTCCCAGGGCGGCTGGGAGAACGCGCGGATCGCGGCGCTGGTGCCCGACGGCATGCGCGCCCTCGCGCCCCGGATCGTCCGGCACGGCGCCGACGAGGACAAACACGGCCGGATCTTCCACGCCCTGCTGCGCCACCGGGGACTGCACGCCGTCACCGTCCCCGCCGACACCGACTACACGATGAAACTGGAACGGCTCGGCATCGGCCTCGCCCACGAGAAGCTGCGCCGCGAGGAACCGCTGACCGAGCGGGACATCGTCGTCTACCTCGCCCACAGCCGGGTCACCGAGCAGCGCGCCGCCGACCAGATGGCACTGCTCGTGCGGTACTTCGGGGACCACCCCGAGATCGGCAGGGCGGTGCGCATGATCAGCGCCGACGAGGACAACCACCTCGCCTACTGCCACGAGGAACTGCTGCGCCTCGCCGCCCGCGGCCACGGCCCCGCCATCCAGCGGGTGCTGCGCCAGAGCGCGCTCGCCGAGATCGCGGTCTACCGCGACGTCAGCCTCGCCGTGATGGGCCACATGGGCCGGCTGCTGCGCTGGCCCGCCCCGAAGTCCGCCGCGCTCGCCGCCGGCATCCGCTCCGTGTACGCGTACGAGCGCTTCGCGGGCTGGCACCGCATGGTGCGCCTGCGCATGCCGGAGCGCCGCGACGCCCTCGGGGCCGCGGCCGGGCCCGGCGGCGCCGGGCGGGCCCACTCGGGGGTGGGGGTGGCTACAGCCAGCCCCGCCGTTTGAACAACCGGTGCAGGCCCACGCACAGCACCACCATCAGCACCACCACGCCCGGATAGCCCCAGGTGTGCTTCAGCTCCGGCATGTGCTCGAAGTTCATCCCGTAGATCCCCGCGACCATCGTGGGCACGGCCGCCATCGCCGCCCACGCCGAGATCTTGCGCATGTCGTCGTTCTGCCGCACCCCCATCTGCGCCAAGTGCGCGGCCAGGGCGTCCGACAGCAGCCGGTCCAGGCCCTCGATGTACTCGTTCGCCTTGGTCAGGTGGTCGGAGACGTCGCGGAAGAACGGCCGCGAGTGCTCGTGCACGAACGGCAGGTTCCCCGAGGCCAGCCGGTCCATCGGCTGGAGCAGCGGGCTGGTCGCCCGGCGGAACTCCAGCACCTGCCGTTTGAAGTTGTAGATCCGGGCCGCGGTGTTCTTCGACTCCGAGGGGTTCGGCGCGAACACCTCCGCCTCCAGCTCCTCCAGGTCCGCCTGGAGCTCCGCCGCCACGTCGATGTAGTGGTCCACCACCGCGTCGGCCACCGCGTACAGCACCGCCGTGGGCCCGTGCTTGAGCACGTCCGGCTCCCGCTCCAGCCGGTGCCGCACGGCGGTCAGCGCGGCGCCCTCGCCGTGCCGCACCGTCACCACGAACGAGTCCCCGATGAAGACCATCAGCTCGCCCGTGCTCACCGTGTCCGTCGCGTCGTCGTACAGCACCGGCTTGAGGACCACGAACAGCGAATCGTCGTACACCTCCAGCTTCGGCCGCTGGTGCGCCGTGAGGGCGTCCTCCACGGCCAGCGCGTGCAGCCCGAACTCGTGGCTGACGTGCTCGAACTCCTTCGCCGACGGCTCGTGCATGCCGACCCACAGGAAGGCATCACCGGCGGCCCGGGCCTCGGCCAGGGCGTCCGAGAAGTCTTCGGGTCCATCGGTACGGCGGCCGTCCCGGTAAATCGCGCAGTCCACAATCACCCCGGCATTGTTTCCCGACCCGGCCCCGGCCGCACACCACCGCCGGCGCATACCCTGTCCGCATGGCCACGCTGATCCTCGTACGACACGGGCGGTCCACCGCCAACACCGCAGGGCTGCTCGCCGGATGGACCCCCGGCGTCGAGCTGGACGAGCGCGGCGCCGAACAGGCCGCCGCGCTGCCCGGCCGTCTCGCCGACCTGCCGCTCGCCGCCGCCGTCACCAGCCCGCTGGAGCGCTGCCGCCAGACCCTGGCGCCGCTGCTCGCCGCCCGGCCCGAGCTGGCGCTGCACCCGGACGAGCGGATCGGCGAGTGCCACTACGGCGACTGGTCCGGCCGCAAACTCTCCGAACTCACCGACGAACCCCTGATGCGGATCGTCCAGCAACACCCCTCGGCCGCCGCGTTCCCCGGCGGCGAGTCCATGCGCGCCATGCAGGCCCGCGCCGTGGAAGCCGTCCGCGACTGGAACGCGCGCATCGACGAGGAGCACGGCCCCGACGCCGCCTACCTGATGTGCTCGCACGGCGACATCATCAAGTCGCTGGTCGCCGACGCCCTCGGGATGCACCTCGACCTCTTCCAGCGCATCCACGTCGACCCCTGTTCGATCACGGCGATCCGCTACACGCCCACCCGCCCCTTCCTGCTCCGGCTGGGCGACACCGGCGACCTCGCGGGCCTCGCCGCCCGGCCCGCGCCCGACGCGGCCGCCGAGCCGGCGGAGCCGGGCGCGGACAAAGGAGCCGAAGACGGCGGGAACGCCGTCGTGGGAGGCGGTGCGGGCGCTGTGTGATCGAACGGCGCAGTAGGGTGGACTGGCCTTCATCCATCAGCACAGCCCCCCGTGCGCAGGCCACATCCTGCCGCAGAGACTGGAGACTGGACGTGCCCCGTCAGGTGTTCCTCTACGACCCGCCGGACCGCTTCGTGGCCGGTACGGTCGGCCTGCCCGGACGCCGCACCTTCTTCCTCCAGGCTTCCACCGGCCCCCGCGTGACCAGCGTGTCCCTGGAAAAGACCCAGGTCGCGGCGCTCGCGGAACGGATGGACGAACTGCTGGACGAAGTCGTACGGCGCACCGGCGGCAACGCGCCGGTCCCCGCCGTGGCGCCCGCCGAGGCGGCCGACACCGCCCCGCTCGACGTCCCCGTCGAGGAGGAGTTCCGCGTCGGCACCATGGCCCTGGCCTGGGACGGCGAGGAACAGCGCATGATCGTCGAGGCGCAGGCGCTGGTGGAACTCGACGCGGACTCGGACGAGGACCTCGCCGAGGCCGAGGAGCGGCTGCTCCAGGACGAGGAGAACGGCCCGCCGATGCTGCGCGTGCGGCTCTCCGGGGCGCAGGCCCGCGCCTTCGCCAAGCGGGCCCTGGACGTCGTCAACGCGGGCCGCCCGCCGTGCCCGCTGTGCAGCCTCCCGCTGGACCCGGAGGGGCACGTCTGTCCGCGCCAGAACGGCTACCGGCGCGGAGCGTGAGCGCGATGGGGGAGGACCACGGCGTGCGGAGCCGGACGCGGGACGAGCGGACGGATGACCTGGGGACGGGGGCCCTGCTGGAGGTGCTCGCCCGGGGGGAACTGACCGTCCAGGGCCGGATCAGGGAGGCGTCCAACGCCGTCCTGCTGTGCACCGCCACGCACGAGGGCGTGAGCGTGGACTGCGTCTACAAGCCCGTCAAGGGCGAGCGGCCGCTGTGGGACTTCCCCGACGGCAACCTCGCCCAGCGCGAACGCGCCGCCTTCCTGGTCTCCGAAGCCACCGGCTGGGGCCTGATCCCGGCGACCGTGCTGCGCGACGGGCCCTACGGCGAGGGCATGGTCCAGCACTGGATCGAGACGGCTGAGGCCGAAGAACCCGACGACTCCGACGGGCCGGGCGACTCCGACGGGTCCGGCGAGGGCGGTGACCCCGGTGGCCGGCTGCTCGCCCTGGTCGAAGGGGAGGAGGCGGGGGAGGGCTGGAAACCCGTCGCCCTCGCCGAGGTCGGCGAAGGCCGCACCGCGCTCCTCGTCCACGCCGACGACCCCCGGCTGCGCCGCCTCGCCGTCCTCGACGCCGTGATCAACAACGGCGACCGCAAGGGCGGCCACCTGCTGCCCGCCCCCGACGGCCGGCTCTACGGCATCGACCACGGCGTGAGTTTCCACACCGAGGACAAGCTGCGCACCCTGCTCTGGGGCTGGGCCGGGGAGCCGCTGACCGACGAGGCGCGCGCCGTCCTCGCCTCGCTGACCCTCCTGCTGGCCGACGGAGCGCCGCTCGCCACCCGGCTGGCCGAACTGATCACACCGGTCGAGCTGGGCGCCGTACGGGGCCGCGTGGCGGACCTGCTGCGCACCGGGGAGCACCCCCGGCCCTCCGGGGAGTGGCCCTCGATCCCCTGGCCGCCCGTCTGACACCCGGTCCCGGCCGCGTACGTCCGTACGCACACCGGAGGCAAGATCGCAAGGGTGTCGATCACGCCAAGAGCGCAGGTCCGGTTCGTTTGCGGAACACCCGTCCGGTTAGGCTCACGGCATGCATGCCTGGCCCGCTTCTGAGGTCCCCGCCCTGCCTGGCAAGGGCCGCGACCTCCAGATCCACGACACTTCGACTCAGGGGAAGGTCACCCTTTCCCCCGGTCCCGTCGCCCGTATCTACGTCTGCGGCATCACCCCGTACGACGCGACCCACATGGGTCACGCGGCGACCTACAACGCGTTCGACCTCGTGCAGCGCGTGTGGCTCGACACCAAGCGGCAGGTGCACTACGTCCAGAACGTGACCGACGTGGACGATCCGCTCCTGGAGCGGGCCCTGCGCGACGGCCACGACTGGACCGAACTCGCCGAGCGCGAGACCGCCCTGTTCCGCGAGGACATGACCGCGCTGCGGATGCTCCCCCCGCAGCACTACATCGGCGCCGTCGAGGCCATACCCGGGATCGTGCCGCTCGTGGAGCGGCTCCGCGACGCGGGCGCCGCCTACGAACTCGACGGTGACACCTACTTCTCGGTCGGGTCCGACCCGCACTTCGGCTCGGTCTCCCACCTCGACGCCGAGGCGATGCGGCTGCTGTCCGCCGAGCGCGGCGGCGACCCGGAGCGACCGGGCAAGAAGAACCCGCTCGACCCGATGCTGTGGATGGCCGCCCGCCCCGGCGAACCGAGCTGGGACGGCGGCTCGCTGGGCCGCGGCCGGCCCGGCTGGCACATCGAGTGCGTCGCCATCGCCCTGGACCACCTGGGCATGGGCTTCGACATCCAGGGCGGCGGGTCCGATCTCGCCTTCCCGCACCACGAGATGGGCGCCTCGCACGCGCAGGCCCTGACGGGCGAGTTCCCGATGGCCAAGGCCTACGTGCACGCGGGCATGGTCGGGCTGGGCGGCCAGAAGATGTCCAAGTCCAAGGGCAACCTGGTCTTCGTCTCCGCGCTGCGGCGGGCCGGGGTCGATCCGGCGGCGATCCGCCTGGCCCTGCTGTCGCACCACTACCGGGCCGACTGGGAGTGGACCGACGCGGTCCTCGCCGACGCGGTGGCCCGGCTGGAGCGGTGGCGTGCCGCCGTGTCCCGGCCGGACGGGCTGGCCGCCGACGCGCTGGTGGAGGAGGTCCGCGAGGCGCTCGCGGACGACCTCGACGCGCCGCGGGCGCTGGCGGCCGTGGACCGCTGGGTGGACGCGCAGATCGCCTCCGGCGGCTCCGACGAGGCCGCGCCCGGGCTCGTCTCCCGCACCGTGGACGCCCTCCTGGGCGTAGCCCTCTGACCCCGCCCCACCGACACCCCCGCAGCCCCCCGCCCTACCCGGGCGGGGGGCTGCGCGCATGGGTCCCCCGGCTCCCGGGCTACTCGGCCACATAGCCCCCGTATGCCCTCCGCGAGCGCCTCAAACGCCGGCGGGGCCGGGTGTTCGGGCCTGCCGTGCCGGGCACGGGCCGTCCGCCCTCCGGGGACGCCTCAAACGCCGGCGGGCTGGGTTTCGGCTGGGCGGCCCATAGGCCTTGCGGGCGCCGCCAAGGGTGTTCCCGGCCGGTGCGGACCCGTCCGCCCTCCGGGGACGCCTCAAACGCCGGCGGGGCTGGATCGGACGCGCCCGGCACATCCCAGCCCGCCCGGCGTTTGAGGGCAAGAACAGCCCGCCCGGCGTTTGAGGGCAAGAACAGCCCGCCCGGCGTTTGAGGGCACATGAACAGCCCGCCCGGCGTTTGAGGGCTACGGTTCCGGGGTGTCCGGGGCGTCGTCCGGGGGAGGGAGCGGCGGGGGGTCGGACGGGTCCTCGCCGGAGGCGTCCGGTTTGCGGCGCGGTCCCCGCGGCCGCCCGCCCGACGGGTCGCGGAGGTACGAGCCGTCCCCCGGACCCGCGTCACCCGCCACGCCCGGCCCGGGACCACCGTCCCGCCGCCGCAGGTACCGCTCGAACTCCCGGGCGATGGCCTCCCCGGAGGCCTCCGGGAGGTCCGCCGTGTCCCGCGCCTCCTCCAGCGTCTGGACGTACTCCGCCACCTCGCTGTCCTCGGCGGCCAGTTGGTCCACCCCCACCTGCCACGCCCGCGCGTCCTCCGGGAGTTCACCCAGCGGGATGCGGATGTCGATCAGGTCCTCCAGCCGGTTCAGCAGGGCCAGCGTCGCCTTCGGGTTCGGCGGCTGCGACACGTAGTGCGGCACCGCCGCCCACAGCGAGACGGCCGGCACGCCCGCGTGCGTGCACGCCTCCTGAAGGATGCCCACGATGCCGGTGGGGCCCTCGTACCGGGTCTCCTCCAGATCCATCGTCCGCGCCAGGTCGGGATCGGACGTCACCCCGCTCACCGGCACCGGCCGGGTGTGCGGGGTGTCCCCGAGCAGCGCGCCCAGGATGACCACCATCTCGACGCCCAGTTCATGGGCGAAACCGAGGAGCTCGTTGCAGAACGACCGCCACCTCATGGACGGTTCGATGCCCCGGACCAGGACCAGGTCGCGCGGCTTGGCGCCGCCCACCCGGACCACGGACAGCCGGGTGGTCGGCCAGGTGACCTTCCGGACCCCGTTGTCCAGCCACACCGTCGGACGGTTGACCTGGAAGTCGTAGTAGTCCTCGGCGTCGAGCGCCGCGAACACCTCGCCCTTCCACTCCCGGTCCAGGTGCGTGACCGCACCGGAGGCGGCGTCACCCGCGTCGTTCCAGCCCTCGAACGCGGCCACCATGACCGGGTCGATCAGCTCGGGCACGCCCTCAAGCTCGATCACCCAGGTCTCCTTCCGAAGTTCCCCTTGTGTACGGGGGCCAGCCTAAGCCTTGCCGGTGCGCCTTCCACAGCCCACGGAAAAGGGGTGGTCCCCGGGACCACCCCTCTTCCCCACCTGCGCCGGAGCTATGCCCCGGGCGTGCCCGCGCTATGCCTTGCGGCTCAGCATCTCCTCGACGCGAGCGCGCACCTCGGCGGTGTCGAGACCGCGCACGGTGACCGTCGTACGGCGGCGCAGGACGTCGTCGGCCGTCTCCGCCCACTCGTGGTCGCGGGCGTAGGCGACCTGCGCCCAGATCTCCGGGCCGTCCTCGTGGATCCGCTCGGCGAGTGCCGGGTCCTCGTTGGCGAGGCGGGCGATGTCGAAGGCCAGCGAGCCGTAGTGCGAGGCCAGGTGACGCGCGGTCAGAGGGTCCATCCGCGAGCCCGGGTCACGGTCGATCAGCAGCCGGTGCGCCACCGCGTTGGGGTTGGCGACACCGGGCAGCGGCACCCGGCGGACCAGCGACTTCACCGGCTCCATGTCGTCGGTGAGCGGGCTGCCCGGGAGCTTGGCCAGCTTGTCCATGACGACGCGGCCGATGTGCCGGTACGTCGTCCACTTGCCGCCGGCCACCGACAGCATGCCCGCGCGGCCCTCGGAGACCACCGTCTCGCGCTTGGCCTTCTCGACCCCGCCGGGGCCGCCGGGCAGCACCCGCAGGCCCGCGAAGGCGTACGTCATCAGGGAGCGGTCGAGGTCGGCGTCCTTCACGGAGAAGGCCGCCTCGTCGAGGATCTGCTCGATGTCGGACTCGGTGGCGCGCACGTCCGCCGGGTCGCCCTCGTAGACCTCGTCGGTCGTCCCGAGGAGCAGCTGGTCCTCCCAGGGGAGGGCGAAGGTGATGCGGTACTTGTCGATCGGGGTGGCCATGGCGGCCTTCCACGGCGACTTCCGCTTCATCACGATGTGCGCGCCCTTGGAGAGGCGGATCGACGGCATCGAGTGCTTGTCTTCCATGCGCCGCAGGTGGTCCACCCACGGGCCGGTGGCGTTGAGCACGACGCGCGCGTCGACCCCGAACTCGGTGCCGTCGAGACGGTCCTTGAGTTCGGCGCCGGAGACCCGGCCCTGCGTCATGCGCAGGCCGGTGACCTCGGCGTGGTTGAGGACGACGGCGCCCGATTCGACGGCCGCGCGGACCGTCATGACGGCGACCCGCGAGTCGTTCATCTGGTGGTCGTAGTAGACCGCGACGGCCTTCAGGTTGTCCGTCTTCAGGCCCGGGTTGTCGGCGACGGCGCGGGCCGGCGATATGACCTTGCCCATGCCGTCACCGAAACCGGACAGCGCCGAGTACGCGAAGACGCCCGCCCCGAGCTTCGCGGCGCCGACCGGGCCGCCCTTGTACACGGGGAGGTAGAAGGTCAGCGGGTTGACCAGGTGCGGGGCCACGTCCTTGGCCAGCACCCGGCGCTCGTGGTGGTTCTCCGCGACCAGCTTGACCGCGCCGGTCTGCAGGTAGCGCAGGCCCCCGTGGACGAGCTTGGAGGAGGCCGAGGAGGTGGCGCCGGCGAAGTCGCCGGCGTCCACCATGGCGACCCGCAGACCCGACTGCGCGGCGTGCCAGGCCACGGAGGTGCCCAGGATTCCACCGCCGATGACGAGCAGGTCGTACGTGGCCTTGGCCAGCTGCTCGCGGGTCTCGGCTCGGCTCGCGTTCGAACCGGCGGTCGGGTGCGATCCCAGTGAGGGAACGCTCTGCAGGCTGCTCATATCTCTCTTAGCTCCTCGTCGATTGACTCAGCTGGTGCGGTCAGCTGGCGTCTTCGTCGTCGACCCAGCCCATGGAACGCTCCACGGCCTTGAGCCAGCTCTTGTACTCGCGGTCCCGCTGTTCGGCGGGCATGCGCGGGGTCCACTCCGCCGCGCGGCGCCAGTTGGCGCGCAGGGCGTCGGTGTCGGGCCAGAAGCCGACGGCCAGGCCGGCGGCGTAGGCGGCGCCGAGGCAGGTGGTCTCGGCGACCATCGGGCGCACCACGGGGGCGTCCACGAAGTCGGAGAGGGTCTGCATCAGCAGGTTGTTGGAGGTCATGCCGCCGTCGACCTTGAGGGCCGCCAGCTCGACGCCGGAGTCCTTGGTCATGGCGTCGGTGATCTCGCGGGTCTGCCAGGCGGTGGCCTCCAGGACGGCACGGGCGATGTGCGCCTTGGTGACGTACCGGGTCAGGCCGGCGATCACACCGCGGGCGTCGGAGCGCCAGTACGGGGCGAACAGGCCGGAGAAGGCGGGCACGAAGTACGCGCCGCCGTTGTCCTCGACCGAGGACGCCAGGGTCTCGATCTCGGCCGCGGTCTTGATCATGCCCATCTGGTCGCGCATCCACTGGACGAGCGAGCCGGTGACGGCGATGGAGCCCTCCAGCGCGTAGACCGGCTGCTGGTCGCCGATCTGGTAGCCGACGGTGGTCAGCAGGCCGCTGTAGGAGTTGATGATCTTGTCGCCGGTGTTCATGAGCATGAACGTGCCGGTGCCGTACGTCGACTTCGCCTCGCCCTCGGCGAAACACGTCTGGCCGAACAGGGCGGCCTGCTGGTCACCGAGCGCCGAGGCGACCGGGACACCGGCGAGGACGCCGTCCTTGACGTGGCCGTAGACCTCGGCGGAGGACTTGATCTCCGGGAGGACGTTCATCGGGACGCCCATGGACTCGGCGATCTTCTCGTCCCAGGCCAGGGTGTGCAGGTTCATCAGCATGGTGCGCGAGGCGTTGGTGACGTCGGTGACGTGCACACCGCCCTGCGCGCCGCCGGTGAGGTTCCAGATGACCCAGGAGTCCATGGTGCCGAAGAGGATGTCCCCGGCCTCGGCGCGCTCGCGCAGGCCCTCGACGTTGTCGAGCAGCCAGCGGACCTTGGGGCCGGCGAAGTAGCTCGCCAGCGGCAGGCCGGTCTCGCGGCGGAAGCGGTCCTGGCCGACGTTGCGGCCGAGCTCCTTGCAGAGGGAGTCGGTGCGGGTGTCCTGCCAGACCAGCGCGTTGTGCACCGGCTCGCCGGTGTGCCGGTCCCACAGCAGGGTGGTCTCGCGCTGGTTGGTGATGCCGACGGCCTTGACGTCGGCGGCCGTGATCTCGGCCTTGGCGATGGCCCCGGCGACGACCTCCTGGACGTTGGTCCAGATCTCGGCGGCGTCGTGCTCGACCCAGCCCGGCTTCGGGAAGATCTGCTCGTGCTCCTTCTGGTCGACGGCGACGATGCGCCCGTCGCGGTCGAAGACGATGCAGCGGGAGGACGTGGTGCCCTGGTCGATCGCGGCGATGAAGGGGCCGGTGCTGCTGGTCATGGTGGCTGCTCCTGGCAGGTCTGTGAGTAGGCGGAATCAGGGGGCGGTGCGGATCTTGCGAAACGAGCCGGTGCTGATCAGGCGAACGCGAGGTTGTACAGACCGCCGGCGAGTGCGGCACCGGCGAGCGGTCCGACCACCGGGATCCAGGAGTACCCCCAGTCCGAGCCGCCCTTGTTGGGCAGCGGAAGCAGGGCGTGCACGATGCGCGGACCGAGGTCGCGCACCGGGTTGATGGCGTAGCCGGTCGGCCCGCCGAGCGAGAGGCCGATGCCGACGACCACGAAGGACGTGATCAGGACGCCTATGACACCGAGGCCCTTGCCGTCGTCCTGGAGGCCCTGGGTCAGGATGGCCAGGACCAGGACGGCGGTGCCGATGATCTCGGTGATGAGGTTCTGGACGACGTTGCGGATCTCGGGGCCGGTGGAGAAGACGCCGAGGACCGGGCCGGCCTGGTCGTGGGGGTGCGGGTCCTCGGGGCCGAGCTTCGCGTCGCGTATGTGCTCCGGGTCGGAGAGGTGCGCGCGGAACTGGCCGTAGTAGGTGGCCCACATCAGGACGGCGCCGAGCATCGCGCCGAGCAGCTGGCCGGCGAAGTACACCGGTACGTCGTTCCACTCGCCGCTCTTGACCGCGAGGCCGACGGTGACCGCCGGGTTCAGGTGGGCGCCCGAGAGCGGGGCGGACACGTAGGCGGCTATCAGGACCGCGAAGCCCCAGCCGAACGTGATCGCCAGCCAGCCCGCGTTGCGGGCCTTGGAGCTCTTGAGCGTCACCGCGGCGCAGACGCCGCCGCCGAGCAGGGTGAGCAGGGCGGTACCGATGGTCTCGCCCATGAAGATGTCGGAGCTGGACACCCGCGACTCCTTTGTCAAACGTCCAGGGGGTGGGTGGAACACCGGGTCCCTCCGGTGGTCCCACGCACTCGGTGAGTGCTGCACCGGTCCTTGGCCTCGCCCTACCCTAACGCGTATTGCCGTTAGGTGTTCGACAATGCCGACCGGTGAACGGCAGTTTTCCGCCCGGGTGGAGAACCAGTCAAGGCCTGGCCAGGCCAAAGTGCCGGATCGTTACCACTAGGTACGATCGCCCAAATCCAGCCACTCCATGGTCATAAACGCGCCGAAATGGGCATGGAACAGCCCTGTAACCGCCCCTGGCCGGAAAGAGAAGGTCAGAATCGGCCCGCGCCGAGGTCGCGCGACACCGCGCGCGCACAGTCCCGTACGGCCGCCACCAGCGCCGGACGCGGCTCACCGGCCTCGCCGCAGACCCGCTCCACGGCCCCCGACACCGCCACCGCGCCCACCGGCATCCGGCGCCGGTCGTGGATCGGCGCCGCCACCGAGGCCAGACCCTCCCAGGTCTCCTCGACGTCGGAACCCCAGCCGCGCGCCCGGATCAGGTCCAGCACCTCTTCGAAACCCGCCGCCTCCGTGACCGTGCGCGGCGTGAACGACTCGCGCTCGGCCTCCATCACCTGGCTGTGCGCCACCGGGTCGAACGCGGAGATGACCTTGCCGAGGGCCGTGGAGTGCAGCGGCTGCATGGCCCCCACCTCCAGCACCTGGCGGCTGTCGTCGGGGCGGAAGACGTGGTGCATGATCAGCACCCCGCTCTTGTGCAGCACGCCCACGTACACGCTCTCGCCGCTCGCCCGGGCCAGGTCGTCCGTCCACACCAGCGCACGGGCGCGCAGCTCGTGTACGTCCAGATAGCTGTTGCCCAGGCGCAGCAGCTCCGCGCCCAGCTGGTAGCGGCCCGAGGCGGGGTCCTGCTCCACGAAGCCCTCGGCCTGCAGCGTGCGCAGGATGCCGTGGGCCGTGCCCTTGGCCAGCCCCAGCGAGGAGGCCACGTCCGACAGACCGAGGCGGCGCTCACCGCCCGCCAGGAGTCGCAGCATCGCAGCGGCTCGCTCGAGCGACTGGATGTTCCGTGCCATCGGGCTGCCTCCTGCTGACGTGGTTCGACAATGCTGAACAGTATCGGTCGATGCCGACTCTTCGCATGTGGGGAAACTGTTCGAGCCACAGCGAACCGGCCAGAGACGCCAGACCCCCGCGCACAGAATGCAGTCCGCCACGTGGGACACCCTCACCGGGGCCGGTATCGCGCGGTTACCCTGACCGCGTGCACCCTTGACACAGCGGGGGTGCAAAGCCGACAGCCGTCGCATCCCAGGGAGCTCAACCATGGCCTCGTTGCCGAACCCGCCCGCAGACACCCAGACCCGGGCCGACGCCCTCCGGCAGGCGCTGGCCGCCCGTGTGGTGGTCGCCGACGGTGCCATGGGGACGATGCTCCAGGCGCAGGACCCGACCATGGAGGACTTCCAGGACCTGGAAGGCTGCAACGAGGTCCTGAACGTGACGCGCCCCGACATCGTGCGCTCCGTGCACGAGGCGTACTTCTCGGTGGGTGTGGACTGCGTCGAGACCAACACCTTCGGCGCCAACCTGTCAGCCCTGGTCGAGTACGACATCCCCGGCCGCAATTTCGAGCTGTCGGAGTCGGGTGCGCGGATCGCGCGCGAGGTCGCCGACGAGTTCACCGCCTCGACCGGTCAGCAGCGCTGGGTCCTCGGCTCGATGGGCCCCGGCACCAAGCTCCCCACCCTCGGCCACATCCGCTACGAGGCGATCCGCGACGCCTACCAGATCAACGCGGAGGGTCTGCTGACGGGTGGCGCGGACGCGTTGCTGGTGGAGACGACGCAGGACCTGCTCCAGACGAAGGCGTCGGTCATCGGTGCGCGGCGGGCGATGGACGCGCTGGGCGTGTCGGTTCCGTTGATCTGTTCGGTGACGGTGGAGACGACCGGGACGATGCTGCTGGGCTCGGAGATCGGTGCGGCGCTGACCGCGCTGGAGCCCCTGGGTATCGACATGATCGGGCTGAACTGTGCGACGGGCCCGGCGGAGATGAGCGAGCACCTGCGCTACCTCGCCCGCAACGCCCGTATCCCCCTGTCCTGCATGCCCAACGCCGGACTGCCCGTCCTGACCAAGGACGGCGCCCATTACCCCCTGTCGGCGAGCGAGCTGGCGGACGCGCAGGAGACCTTCGTCCGCGAGTACGGGCTCTCCCTGGTCGGCGGCTGCTGCGGCACCACCCCCGAGCACCTGCGCCAGGTCGTCGAGCGGGTCCGCGGGCTGGCCCCGGCGGCCCGCGATCCCCGCCCCGAGCCCGGCGCTTCCTCGCTCTACCAGACGGTTGCGTTCCGGCAGGATCTGGCGTTCATGGCGATCGGTGAGCGGACGAACGCGAACGGGTCGAAGAAGTTCCGGGACGCGATGCTGGAGGCGCGCTGGGACGACTGTGTGGAGATGGTCCGGGACCAGATCCGTGAGGGCGCGCACATGCTGGATCTGTGTGTGGACTATGTCGGCCGTGATGGTGTGGCGGACATGGACGAGCTGGCGGGGCGGTTCGCGACGGCGTCGACGCTGCCGGTGGTGCTGGACTCGACCGAGGTTCCGGTGATCAAGGCGGGTCTGGAGCGTCTGGGCGGGCGTGCGGTGATCAACTCGGTGAACTATGAGGACGGTGACGGGCCGGATTCGCGGTTCGCGCAGGTCACCCGGCTGGCGCAGGAGCATGGTGCGGCGCTGATCGCGTTGACGATCGATGAGCAGGGTCAGGCGCGGACGGTCGAGCACAAGGTGGCGATCGCGCAGCGGCTGATCGCGGATCTGACGGGGAACTGGGGGATCCGGGAGTCGGACATCCTGATCGACACCCTGACCTTCACGATCTGCACGGGTCAGGAGGAGTCGCGCGGGGACGGGATCGCGACGATCGAGGCGATCCGCGAGCTCAAGCGCCGCCACCCGGACGTCCAGACCACGCTGGGTCTGTCGAACATCTCGTTCGGGCTGAATCCGGCGGCGCGGGTGCTGCTGAACTCCGTCTTTCTGGACGAGTGTGTGAAGGCGGGTCTGGATTCGGCGATCGTGCACGCCTCGAAGATCCTGCCGATCGCGCGGTTCGACGAGGAGCAGGTCACCACCGCGCTGGATCTGATCTATGACCGGCGGGCGGAGGGTTATGACCCGCTGCAGAAGCTGATGGCCCTCTTCGAGGGGGTCAACACGAAGTCGTTGAAGGCGGGGCGGGCGGAGGAGCTTCTCGCGCTGCCGCTGGACGAGCGGTTGCAGCGGCGGATCATCGACGGGGAGAAGAACGGCCTGGAGGCGGATCTGGACGAGGCCCTTGCCTCGCGTCCGGCGCTGGACATCGTCAACGACACCCTGCTGGAGGGGATGAAGGTCGTCGGTGAGCTGTTCGGGTCGGGTCAGATGCAGCTGCCGTTCGTGCTCCAGTCGGCCGAGGTGATGAAGACGGCGGTGGCCTATCTGGAGCCGCACATGGAGAAGACCGACGCGGACGGCAAGGGGACGATCGTGCTGGCCACGGTCCGCGGCGACGTTCACGACATCGGCAAGAACCTCGTCGACATCATCTTGTCCAACAACGGCTACAACGTGGTCAACATCGGGATCAAGCAGCCGGTCTCGGCGATCCTGGAAGCGGCGGTGGAACACCGCGCGGACGTGATCGGCATGTCCGGGCTGCTGGTCAAATCCACGGTGATCATGAAGGAGAACCTCCAGGAACTCAACCAGCGCAAACTCGCCGCCGACTACCCCGTCATCCTCGGCGGCGCCGCCCTCACCCGCGCCTACGTCGAACAAGACCTCCACGAGATCTACGAAGGCGAAGTCCGCTACGCCCGCGACGCCTTCGAAGGCCTGCGCCTCATGGACGCCCTGATCGCGGTGAAGCGCGGCGTCCCGGGCGCCGCCCTGCCCGAGCTGAAGCAGCGCCGCGTCGCCAAGCGCGACACGCCCCTGGTCGTGGAGGAGGAGCCGGACGGCGGCCCGGCCCGCTCCGACGTCTCCGTCACCAACCCGGTGCCGGTCCCGCCGTTCTGGGGGACGCGGGTGGTCAAGGGCATCCCGCTGAAGGACTACGCGTCCTGGCTGGACGAGGGCGCCCTGTTCAAGGGCCAGTGGGGGCTCAAGCAGGCCCGCGCGGGCGGGCCGACGTACGAGGAGCTGGTCGAGAGCGAGGGCCGGCCGCGGCTGCGCGGGCTCCTGGAGAAGCTGCACACCGAGAACCTGCTGGAAGCCGCCGTGGTCTACGGCTACTTCCCGTGCGTGTCCAAGGGCGACGACGTGATCATCCTGGACGAGCAGGGCAACGAGCGGACCCGGTTCACCTTCCCCCGCCAGCGCCGCGGCCGCCGGCTGTGCCTGGCCGACTTCTTCCGCCCCGAGGAATCCGGGGAGACCGACGTCATCGGCCTCCAGGTCGTCACCGTCGGCTCGAAGATCGGCGAGGCCACCGCCAAACTGTTCGCCGCCGACGCCTACCGCGACTACCTCGAACTGCACGGCCTGTCCGTCCAGCTCGCCGAAGCCATGGCCGAGTACTGGCACGCCCGCGTCCGCGCCGAACTCGGCTACGCCGGCGAGGACCCGTCCCGGGTCGAGGACATGTTCGACCTGAAGTACCGCGGCGCCCGCTTCTCGCTCGGCTACGGCGCCTGCCCCGACCTGGAGGACCGCGCCAAGATCGCCGACCTCCTCCAGCCGGAGCGCATCGGGGTCCACCTCTCCGAGGAGTTCCAGCTCCACCCCGAGCAGTCCACCGACGCCATCGTCATCCACCACCCCGAAGCGAAGTATTTCAACGCACGCTGACGCGGACCGACGTACACTTGTCGGTCCCATACAGGCCGGTCGCCTGTTTCCCCGGGACATACCGGACGGGAGCGGTGACCGGCCTTCTCGTCCCCTCAGAGAGGTGTGCCGGATGACCAGCACCGTTCCCGCGCCCGTCGCCCGTACGGCCGACGGACATGCCCTCCAGGCGGTGCTGCTCGACATGGACGGCACGCTCGTCGACACGGAGGGGTTCTGGTGGGACGTCGAGGTCGACATCTTCGGCGAGCTGGGCCACCGGCTGGACGAGTCCTGGCGCGACATCGTCGTCGGCGGCCCCATGAGCCGCAGCGCCGCCTTCCTGATCCAGTCCACCGGCGCCGACATCGGCCTCGCCGAGCTCTCCGTCCTGCTCAACGAGCGCTTCGAAGCCCGCATCGCCGACGCCGTGCCCATGATGCCCGGCGCCGAGCGGCTGCTCTCCGAGCTCGCCCGGCACAACGTCCCCACCGCCCTCGTGTCCGCCTCGCACCGCCGCGTCATCGACCGGGTCCTGCGCTCGCTGGGCCCCGAGCGCTTCGCGGTCAGCATCGCCGGGGACGAGGTGCCCCGCACGAAGCCCCACCCCGACCCCTACCTGATCGCCGCCCGCGCGCTGGGCGCCCACCCCTCGCGGTGCGCCGTCGTCGAGGACACCGCGACCGGGGTCGCCTCCGCCGAAGCCGCCGGCTGCCGGGTGGTCGCCGTACCGTCCGTGGGCCTCATCCCGGCCGCCCCCGGCCGTACCGTCGTCCGCTCCCTGGAGGACGTGGACCTGACCTTCCTGCGCTCCCTCATCACTTTGATGAACTGACCGCGCACGCTGGGTTTCCGAACGGAATGGGGGTCAGGGGCAGCTCCCACCGCAGACCGTCCGGTACGGAGCCCCGGAGGCCGAAATTCCATCCTTGCCAGGGCAGTTGTTCGGGTGACCTTCGTCACCGGGGCGACTGCCCTGCGGCGTCCCGGGAGCCCCCGAGGGCTTCCCATGTGTCCCGATTGATCAGCTCCTGACCGAATCCGCGCGGACATCGGTGTGAGCCGCCGTACTCCCGCCCTCACGGTGCGCGTACACCCCCGCCGCGACCGATTCAAGCCATCCCTTCCAGGCCCACTAATGTCGACGCGGGCACTGCGCCGCACCTCAGCCGCTCCGCGCACACACCCCTGTGCCGGAGTCGCGTGGACCGATCGTCACACCACCGGCCCGATCGTTCCGCCCTGAACGGGCGACGCACGCAGCGCCCTTTTCACCGCTGTGAACAAGTGCCGGGTTGAGGGAGTTTTTCGAGGATGAACCGCAAGACCATGGTGCTGACGGCCGCAGCCGGCCTGCTCACCCCCGCGCTGACCGCCTGCGGCAGCACCAGCGGAACCGGAGCGGGCACAGGAGCGATCGTCGTCGGCACCACCGACCGGTTCGAGGCCGCCGACACGGTGCCCGCCCCGTTCGACCCCGCCTACGCCTACGACGCCGGGACCTGGAACGTACTGCGCCAGACCGTCCAGACCCTGATGCACACCCCGCGCGGCGGCGGGCAGCCCGTCCCCGAAGCGGCCTCGGACTGCCGCTTCACCGACGCGGGCAACGAGAGCTACCGCTGCACCCTGCGCCCCGGGATGAAGTTCGCCAACGGCGACCCGCTCACCGCCAAGGACGTCAAGTTCTCCATCGAGCGCGTCCTCGCCATCAAGGACGAGAACGGCCCGGTCTCCCTGCTCTCCACCCTCGACACCGTCGAGGCCAAGGGCGCGGACACCGTCGTCTTCCACCTGAAGACCCCGGACGCCACCTTCCCGTACAAGCTGTCGACGCCCGCCGCCGGCATCGTCAACCAGAAGACCTACGACGCCAAGAAGCTCCGCGAGGGCTTCGCCGTCGACGGCTCCGGCCCGTACACGATGAAGGCCGAGGTCAAGGACAACCACCTCGTCCGCGCCGTCTTCAGCAAGAACCCGAACTACAAGGGCGACATCAAACCGCAGAACGACAAGGTCGAACTGCGCACCTTCACGGACTCCGCCGCCATGGGCAAGGCCCTCACCGACGGCTCCATCCACATGGTCTCGCGCACCCTGTCGCCCGACCAGATCCAGGACTTCGCCGCCAAGCCGCCCAAGGGCGTCAAGCTCGTCCCGCTGCCCGGCCTCGAAATCCGCTACATCGGCTTCAACACCGAGGCCCCGGTCGTCAAGGACAAGGCCGTGCGCCAGGCGCTCGCCGCCGCCGTCGACCGCAGCGCCCTCATCTCCAAGGTGTACGGCAAGTCCGCGCAGCCGCTCTACTCCCTGGTCCCCACCACGGTCAACGGCCACGTCAACTCCTTCTTCAACAAGTACGGCGAAGCCAACACCGCCAAGGCCGCGAGCCTGCTGAAGGAAGCCGGCATCAAGACCCCGGTCAAGCTCACCCTGAACTACACCAACGACCACTACGGCGACGGCACCGCCGCCGAGTTCGCGGCCCTCAAGGCCCAGCTGAACTCCACGCAGCTCTTCGACGTCACCGTCCAGGGCAGCGACTGGGCCGCCTTCCGCCCCGCGCAGAAGAAGGGCGACTTCGCCGCCTTCGGCCTCGGCTGGTTCCCCGACTACTCCGACGCCGACAACTTCCTCGCCCCGTTCCTGGAGCAGGACAACTTCCTGGGCACGCCGTACGCCAACACCACGGTGCGCTCCAAGCTCATCCCCGAATCGCGCCGCGCCGTCGACCGCAGCGTCGCCGCCCCCGCGATCGCGGAGATGCAGGACATCGTCGCCGACGACGTCCCCGTCCTGCCCCTGTGGCAGGGCAAGCAGTACGTCGCCGCACGCGACGGCATCACCGGTGTGGAGTGGTCGGTCAACTCCATCTCCGACCTCCAGCTCTGGGAACTCGGCCGCGGCGTCAGCGGCTGAGCACCACGGCTACCGCCGGCCCGCGGCACCCGCGGGCCGGCGCCCACAAGACGGTTCGACTGTGAAGGACGTTCGTGATGAGACGTAACCAGTGGCTGACCGCCCCGCTCGGGGCGGTCACCGCCGCCGCGCTGCTCAGCGGTTGCGGCGCACAGGACGGCGGCGCCGCCGGCAACGGCAAGGGCGTCGTCATGGGCATGTCCGCGGACGTGCGCTCGACGGACCCCGCGTCCGGCTACGACCCCGGCTCCTGGCTCCTCTTCAACAACGTCTTCCAGTCGCTGCTCGCCTTCCCCAAGGGCGGCACCACCCCCGAACCGGACGCCGCCCGCTCCTGCGCGTTCGAGGGCAGCGACAGCAAGGTGTACAAGTGCACCCTGCGCGACGGCCTGAAGTTCAGCAACGGCGACAGCCTCACCTCCCAGGACGTCAAGTACTCCTTCGAGCGCACGCTGAAGATCAACGACGCCAACGGCCCCGCCGTCATGTTCGCCTCGGTCACCCGCATCGACACCCCCGACGACAAGACCGTCGTCTTCCACCTCAAGGCACCCGACGCGACCTTCCCCAGCAAGATCGCCTCGGGCGCGGGCTCCATCGTCGACCACCGCGAGTACCCGGCCGACAAGCTCCGCACCGACGGCAAGGCCGTCGGCTCCGGCGTCTACACGCTGGACTCCTTCACCACCAAGAGCGCCGCCTTCTCCGTCAACGGCGCCTACACCGGCACGGCCAAGGCCAAGAACACCGGCATCACCATGAAGTTCTTCCACGAGGACGAGGGCGCCCTCAAGACCGCCCTCGAAGCGGGCGACGTCGACTTCGCCTTCCGCGGCCTCGCCGCCAAGGACATCGCCGGCATGGCCGCCAAGACCGGCGACCAGAAGGTCCTGGTCGTCCAGGGCGCCGGCGCCGAAGTCGAACACCTCGTCTTCAACATGAACGACCCCGTCGTCGGCAAGCTCCCCGTCCGCAAGGCCATCGCCTACCTCGTCGACCGCGAGGCCCTCGTCAAGAGCGTCTACGACGGCACCGCCACCCCGCTCTACTCGATCGTCCCCGCCGGCATCGGCGGCCACAGCACGCCGTTCTTCGACCGCTACGGCGGCAGCCCCCAGCCCGAGAAGGCCAGGGCACTCCTGAAGGCCGCCGGCTACAAGGACAAGATCAAGCTCACCCTCTGGTCCACCCCGTCCCGCTACGGGCCCTCCACCGACCAGCAGTTCCAGGCCATAGCCAAGCAGCTCAACGCCAGCGGCCTCTTCGACGCCGAGGTCAAGTCCGTCGAATTCGCCCAGTACGAGAAGGACATCCAGGCCGGCAAGTACGGCGTCTACGTCAAGGGCTGGGTCCCCGACTATCCCGACGCCGACAACTTCACGCAGCCCTTCTTCGGCCCCGACAACGTCCTCGGCAACAACTACGACAACAAGGAGATCACCGGAGGCATCATCCCGGCGACCTCCGCCAAGGCCGACCGCACCGCCACCACCGCCGACTTCACCCGTCTCCAGGACATCGTCGCCGACGAGGTGCCCATCCTCCCGCTCTGGCAGGGCAAGCAGTACGCGGTCGCCCGCCCCGACATCGCCGGCCTCCAGTGGTCCCTGGACGCCTCCACCGTCTTCCGCTTCTGGGAGATCAGCAAGGGCTGACCCGCCCAGGGCTGATCCGCCCAGGGCCGACCCGCCCCCACCCCAGCCGCCCGGCCGCCCCGCCTCAGGGAGTCACTGCGCTCCCGGGCGGACCAGGCCGCTCTCGTACGCGTACACCGCGGCCTGGACCCGATCCCGCAGCCCCAGCTTCGTCAGCACATGACCCACATGCGTCTTCACCGTGGTCTCGCTCACGAACAGGTCCGCCGCGATCTCCGCGTTCGACAACCCCCGCGACACCAGCTTCAACACCTCCACCTCACGCTCGGTCAGCGTCCCCAGCGTGTTCGGCACGGCCGCCTCACCCGACGGCAGGTGCCCCGCGTACTTGTCCAGCAACCGCCGCGTGATGCTCGGCGCCAGCATCGCCTCGCCCGACGCCACCACCCGGATCGCCTGAACCAGCTCCACCGCCGGCGCGTCCTTCAACAAGAACCCACTGGCCCCCGCGCGCAGCGCCTCCACCACGTACTCGTCCAGATCGAACGTGGTCAGCACCAGAACCTTCGCCGGACCATCCCGCCCCGGACCCGTGATCTGCCGCGTCGCCTCCACCCCGTCCATCCGCGGCATCCGGATGTCCATCAGCACCACATCCGGCTGCAGCGCCCGGACCTGGTCGATCGCCTGCAGACCGTCCCCGGCCTCACCCACGACCACCAGATCCCCCTCGGCCTCCAGGATCATCCGGAAGCCGGTGCGCAGCAGGGGCTGGTCGTCGACCAGCAGGACGCGGATCGCCACAGGGTCTCCCTCGAAATAGGTCGGTCGGCAGGACGGCCCCGGACAACCGCGACGGCCCGCCAGGACCCGGCCCATTCTGCCCTGACCCACCGCTCACGCCTGCGGCGCCCGCTCCACCTCCGCCCGCGGGGTGATGACCAGCGGATACACCGGGGGAGTACCGCCGAACTCCGGACACACCGCCTGGTGATCACACCACCCGCACAGCTTCGTCGGCCGCGGCCGCCAGTCACCCGTCTCCGTCGCCTCCCGGATCGCCTCCCACAGCGCCAGCAGCTTGCGCTCCATCCGCTCCAGGTCCTCCACCACCGGGTCGTACGTGATCACATCACCACTGCCCAGGTACACCAGCTGGAGCCGCCGCGGCACCACCCGCTTCAGCCGCCACACCACCAGCGCGTAGAACTTCATCTGGAACAGGGCGCCCTCCGCGTACTCCGGCCGCGGCGCCTTCCCCGTCTTGTAGTCGACGATCCGCACCTCACCCGACGGCGCCACGTCCACCCGGTCGATGATCCCGCGCAGCCGCAGCCCCGAATCCAGCTCCGTCTCCACGAAGAACTCGCGCTCCACCGGCTCCAGCCGCGTCGGATCCTCCAACGTGAACCACCGGTCCACCAAAGACTCCGCCTCCGTCAGCCAGCCCGACAGAGCCGCACCCCCGTCATCGCCCGGAAACAGCTCCGTCAGCTCCGGCCGCGCCTCCACCAACCGCTCCCACTGCCCCGGAATCAACGCCTTCGCCCGCGGCGCCGTCCGCTCCACCGCCGGATGATCGAAAAGCCGCTCCAGCACCGCGTGCACCAGCGTCCCCCGCGTCGCCGCCGCACTCGGCTTTTCCGGCAACTTGTCGATCACCCGGAACCGGTACAGCAACGGACACCGCATGAAATCGCTCGCCCGCGAAGGGGAGAGCGAAGAAGGCCGCGCTGCTTCGGCCGGACCACTACCGGGGCTCGTCGTCATACCAAGACCCTACGACCCGCCGCCGACAGCACCGGCATACCATCGACGCCGACCCCCCTCGCACTGCATGATCGGAGCACCACACCGCGCCACCGCGCCCCCCACCCACCAGGCCGGACCGCACGGACAGCACCACACGGACAGCACCGACCGACCGAAGGACACCCGTGGCAGACACCGACGAAAACGGCGAGCACACAGGCCGCCGTTCCGGACCGGGCGGCGGAATCCTCATGGGACGCCCCTTCGGCGTACCCGTCTACGTCTCGCCCAGCTGGTTCCTCGTCGCCGCCCTCATCACCTGGATCTTCGGCAACCAGCTCGAACGCGTCCTGCCCGACCTCGGACCCGCCCGCTACCTCGTCGCCCTCTTCTTCGCCGTCGCCTTCTACGCCTCCGTCCTCGTCCACGAACTCGCCCACACCATCGCCGCCCTCCGCTTCAAACTCCCCGTCCGCCGCATCCAGCTCCAGTTCTTCGGCGGCGTCTCCGAAATCGAAAAGGAATCCGAGAGCCCCGCCCGCGAATTCGTCCTCGCCTTCGTCGGCCCCCTCCTCTCCCTCCTCCTCGCCGGAGCCTTCTACCTCGGCATGAAAGCCGTCGACCCCCCCACCGTCCCCGGCGTCCTCCTCGCCGGCCTCATGATCTCCAACCTCCTCGTCGCCGCGTTCAACCTGCTCCCCGGCCTCCCCCTCGACGGCGGCCGTATGCTCCGCGCCGTCATCTGGGGCCTCACCAAAAACCCCATGACCGGCACCATCACCGCCGCCTGGGTCGGCCGCGCCATCGCCGTCGCCGTCCTCTTCGGCCTCCCCCTCCTCACCGGCACCGGAATCATCAGCGGCGCCGGCACCCAGGACCTCGGCGGCATGGACACCGTCATGAACGCCCTCCTCGCCGCGATCCTCGCCGGCATCATGTGGACCGGCGCCGGAAACAGCCTCCGCATGGCCCGCCTGCGCCAGCACCTCCCCGAACTGCGCGCCCGCACCCTCACCCGACGCGCCATCCCCGTCGAATCCGCCACCCCCCTCTCCGAAGCACTGCGCCGCGCCAACGACGCCGGAGCCCGCGCCCTCGTCGTCGTCGACGGCCACGGCGACCCCACCGCCCTCGTCCGCGAAGCCGCCATCGCCTCCGTACCCGAACACCGCCGCCCCTGGGTCGCCGTCAGCACCCTCGCCCAAGACCTCACCGACGGCATGAAGGTCTCCGCCGAACTCGCCGGCGAAGACCTCCTCGACCGCCTCCGCGCCCACCCCGCCAGCGAATACCTCGTCCTCGAACCCGGCGGCCGGATCTACGGCGTCCTGTCCACCCTCGACGTCGAAAAGGCCTTCGTGAAGGCCATGGCACGCCCCCACCCATAGAGCCAATACACTGGTCACATGTCCGAACCGACCGGTGCCGCCCGCCGACGCGGGCCCTTCAAGGTCGGGGACCAGGTACAGCTCACCGACCCCAAGGGCCGCCACTACACGTTCACGCTCGAAGCCGGGAAGAATTTCCACACCCACAAGGGTTCCTTCCCGCACGACGAGCTGATCGGTGCTCCCGAGGGCAGCGTTGTCCGCACCACGGGCAACGTCGCCTACCTCGCGCTGCGCCCCCTGCTCCCCGACTACGTCCTGTCCATGCCCCGCGGCGCCGCCGTGGTCTACCCCAAGGACGCTGGCCAGATCCTGGCCTTCGCCGACATCTTCCCCGGCGCCCGCGTCGTCGAAGCCGGTGTCGGCTCCGGATCGCTGAGCAGCTTCCTGCTCCGCGCGATCGGCGACCAGGGCATGCTCCACAGCTACGAACGACGCCCGGACTTCGCCGAGATCGCCACCGCGAACGTGGAACGCTACTTCGGCGGCCCCCACCCCGCATGGCAGCTCACCGTCGGCGACCTCCAGGACAACCTGTCCGACACCGACGTCGACCGCGTGATCCTCGACATGCTCGCCCCCTGGGAATGCCTGGAGGCCGTCTCCAAGGCACTCGTCCCCGGCGGCATCCTCTGCTGCTACGTGGCCACCACCACCCAGCTCTCGCGCACCGTCGAATCCATCCGCGAGTTCGGCTGCTACGCCGAACCGCAGCCCTGGGAATCGATGATCCGCAACTGGCACGTCGAAGGCCTCGCCGTCCGCCCCGACCACCGCATGATCGGCCACACCGGCTTCCTCGTCACCGCCCGGCGCCTCGCCGACGGCGTCGAAGCCCCCCTGCGCCGCCGCCGCCCCTCCAAGGGCGCCTACGGCGAGGACTACGACGGCCCCGGCAGCCGCTCCGCCGAACGCACCGCCGAGACCGAGCGCACCGCGTCCAGCGACCGCGGCTGACCCACCCGCCGCACGGCCCGCACAACGCACCGGCGCCGGTGCGCGGTTCCCCGCTCACCGCGGGAACCGCGCACCGGCGCCTCTTCGTTGCACCACCACGGGCACCACCACGCACAACCACCACGCAGGACCCCCGCGCAGCGCCACGACGGACCCGCCCGTTCCACCCCCGTGTGAGGTGTGGCACGATGCTGGCTCCCCGTCAGCGCCGCCCTCAGGAGACGCCCCGCGTGCCGCACACCCCCGCCGCCCCGGACCAGGCCCACACCGACGCCCGACCGGTGCACTGGATGGCCACCGCGGTGGCGCTGGCCGCCGTCATCGGCGCCGCCGCCCTCCTCCAGCCGGGCCCCGCCGCCGCCTCCGCCCCGCAGAACGCCGCCGCCGGACCAGCGGCCACCCCCGCCACCGCACCCGACCCGGCCGCCGTCGTCTTCCCGCTCGACTGCCACGGCGTACCCCAGCGCGTCATCGCCACCGCCCAGGGCGACCTCGACGGCGACGACCGCCCCGAAACCGTCGCCGCCGTCCGCTGCGAAGCCGGGTCCGGCACCCCGCCCCACGCCCTCTACGTCCTCACCGCGGCCCCGACCGCGGAGACGCCCGCCAGAGTCGTCGCCACCCTGCTCGCCCCCGGCGACCGCAAGACCGTCACCGACCTCGCCCTGCGTGACCACACCGTCACGGCGACCCTACTCGGGTACTCCTCACCCCGGGTACCGCGCTACGCACCCGACGTGAAGCAGCAGTCCAAGTGGCGCTGGACCGGCGGAAAATTCAGCCAGGAGCTTACGGACCCGGACCCGAAACGGGTTTGATTCGGGAACCCCCGCTATTGCGCGTCGGGACCGTAGACCTCGACCCTGTCCGAAACCCGGCGCACGTGGATGCAGTCCCCCGGACATTCCTTGGCCGAATCGACCACGTCCCGCAACAGCGGCAGCGGAACCGGAGTAGTCGCCCCCGCCTCCTGCAACAGCTCGTCGTCCCCGCTCTTCACATACGCCAGACCATCGATGTCCAGCTCGAAGACCTCCGGTGCGTACTGCACACAGATCCCGTCCCCGGTGCAGAGGTCCTGGTCGATCCAGACCTCCAGCAGCTCCCCGCCCTCGCCGGCACCGCCCGTCTGAGCCTCGTGCTGCACGGTCATATCTCCTGCCGTTCCCTGTCTTCGGTGATCCACTCCGGTCACAAGTCGCAGCAAGTCGCGCGAGCCCTGACGGGTGTTGAACAGTTCGACCTTACAACCGGCTGCTTTCCGATGTTGAAGGGTGGGTATTTCCTTGGCGTGAGGGAGTACGCAAGGGTGAAGATCGGACACACCCCTACCGTCTTTGTGATCTAGGGGTTTCAATCACCACCAGCCCAGGTAGGGTCAGGAAGCGTCCAGCTCCCCTTGGAGGAGGTGAGGACCGTGGCAGCCCACGACGATGACATCACCCGCGGCATCCGGCCGGGGCGAGGGTCCGATGACCCCGCCGGTCAGGTTGCCTATCTCGAGCAGGAAATCGCCGTCCTGCGACGTAAGCTCGCCGACTCTCCGCGACACACGAGGATTCTCGAAGAGCGGATCGTCGAGCTCCAGACAAATCTGGCCGGTGTGTCCGCACAGAACGAGCGGCTCGCCAATACGCTCCGTGAGGCCCGCGACCAGATCGTGGCCCTCAAGGAAGAAGTCGACCGGCTCGCACAGCCCCCCGCCGGCTTCGGAGTCTTCCTCCAGTCGAACGACGACGGCACGGTCGACATCTTCACGGGGGGCCGCAAGCTCCGCGTGAACGTCAGCCCCAGCGTCGAACCCGAGGACCTCAGGCGTGGCCAGGAGGTCATGCTCAACGAAGCCCTCAACGTGGTCGAGGCCATGGCATTCGAACGGGCCGGGGACATCGTCACCCTCAAGGAGATCCTCGAGGACGGCGAGCGCGCCCTGGTGGTCGGGCACACCGACGAGGAAAGGGTGGTGAGGCTCGCCGAGCCGCTCCTGGACATCATCATCCGACCCGGCGACGCCCTCCTGCTCGAACCCAGGTCCGGCTACGTCTACGAAGTGGTGCCCAAGAGCGAGGTCGAGGAACTCGTCCTCGAAGAGGTCCCGGACATCGACTACGAGAAGATCGGCGGCCTGGGCGACCAGATCGAGCTGATCCGCGACGCCGTCGAGCTCCCGTACCTCCACCCCGACCTCTTCAAGGAACACGAACTTCGCCCGCCCAAGGGCATCCTCCTCTACGGCCCCCCCGGCTGCGGAAAGACGCTGATCGCCAAGGCGGTCGCCAATTCCCTGGCCAAGAAGGTCGCCGAGGTCACCGGCCAGCCCGCGGGGAAGTCCTACTTCCTCAACATCAAGGGCCCCGAACTCCTCAACAAGTACGTCGGCGAGACCGAGCGGCACATCCGCCTCGTCTTCCAGCGTGCCCGGGAGAAGGCGAGCGAGGGCACCCCCGTCATCGTCTTCTTCGACGAGATGGAATCCCTCTTCCGCACCCGCGGATCCGGAGTCAGCTCGGACGTGGAGAACACCATCGTCCCCCAGCTGCTCGCCGAGATCGACGGCGTGGAAGGCCTGGAGAACGTCATCGTCATCGGCGCCTCCAACCGCGAGGACATGATCGACCCGGCCATCCTGCGGCCCGGCCGTCTCGACGTGAAGATCAAGATCGAGCGCCCGGACGCGGAAGCCGCGAAGGACATCTTCGCCAAGTACCTCAAGGCCAGCCTGCCCCTGCACACGGACGACCTGTCCGAACACCAGGGCTCCCCGGCCGTCACCGTCCACAGCATGATCCAGACCGTCGTCGAGCAGATGTACGCCGAGACCGAGGAGAACCGCTTCCTCGAGGTCACGTACGCCAACGGCGACAAGGAAGTCCTCTACTTCAAGGACTTCAACTCGGGCGCGATGATCCAGAACATCGTGGACCGTGCGAAGAAGATGGCCATCAAGGCCTTCCTCGAGCACAACCAGAAGGGCCTTCGCGTCTCCCACCTCCTCCAGGCGTGCGTGGACGAGTTCAAGGAGAACGAGGACCTGCCCAACACCACCAACCCCGACGACTGGGCCCGCATCTCCGGCAAGAAGGGCGAGCGGATCGTCTTCATCCGCACGCTCGTCACCGGAAAGCAGGGCGCGGACACCGGACGCTCCATCGACACGGTCGCCAACACCGGCCAGTACCTCTGACACAGCGGGGCGGCTGCGGGTCCCCCCACCGGGGCACCCGCAGCCGACTGCTTTTCGGCCGCGGCCGGCCAAGCCGATGATTGAAATGATCTCCCCACCAGCGCGGAGCCGCTCTAGGCTCTTCCGTACCGCCGCATCCGCAGTGCGGGGACGGGCACCGCACACGCACCGGAGCACCAGCGGTACTTGAGCGCCGCTTCCGATCGGAAGCGCCGCCGGGCAAGGAGGGCCGCATGACCGTACGGCGAGTAATGGGGATCGAGACGGAGTACGGGATCTCCGTCCCCGGTCACCCGAACGCCAATGCCATGCTCACCTCGTCCCAGATCGTCAACGCCTACGCGGCGGCGATGCACCGGGCGCGACGCGCCCGCTGGGACTTCGAGGAGGAGAACCCGCTGCGGGACGCCCGCGGCTTCGACCTCGCCCGCGAGGCCGCCGACAACAGCCAGCTCACCGACGAGGACATCGGCCTCGCCAACGTCATCCTCACCAACGGCGCGCGCCTCTACGTCGACCACGCACACCCCGAATACAGCTCGCCGGAGATCACCAACCCGCGGGACGCCGTCCTCTGGGACAAGGCCGGCGAACGGATCATGGCCGAGGCCGCCGAACGGGCCGCCCAGCTGCCCGGCGCCCAGCCGATCCACCTCTACAAGAACAACACCGACAACAAGGGCGCCTCCTACGGCACGCACGAGAACTACCTGATGAAGCGGGAGACCCCCTTCTCGGACATCGTGCGCCACCTGACGCCCTTCTTCGTCTCCCGCCAGGTCGTCACCGGCGCCGGCCGCGTCGGCATCGGCCAGGACGGCCGCGAACACGGCTTCCAGATCAGCCAGCGCGCGGACTACTTCGAGGTCGAGGTCGGCCTGGAGACCACCCTCAAGCGCCCCATCATCAACACCCGCGACGAGCCGCACTCGGACGCGGAGAAGTACCGCCGCCTCCACGTGATCATCGGCGACGCCAACCTCTCCGAGATCTCCACCTACCTCAAACTCGGCACCACCGCCCTCGTGCTCTCCATGATCGAGGACGGCTTCATCAGCGTCGACCTGGCCGTGGACCAGCCGGTGCGCACCCTGCACCAGGTCTCCCACGACCCCGACCTGCACCAGCTGATCACCCTGCGCAGCGGGCGCACGCTGACCGCCGTACAGCTCCAGATGGAGTACTTCGAGCTGGCCCGGAAGTACGTCGACGAGCGGTTCGGCTCCGACGCGGACGACCAGACCAAGGACGTGCTGGCCCGCTGGGAGGACGTGCTGGGGCGGCTGGAGACCGATCCGATGAGCCTCGCGGGGGAGCTGGACTGGATCGCCAAACGGGAAATCCTGGAGGGCTACCGCAGGCGCGACGGACTCGACTGGGACGCGGCGCGGCTCGGGCTGGTGGACCTCCAGTACTCGGACGTCCGCCCCGACAAGGGCCTCTACAACCGCCTGGTGGCCCGCGGCAAGATCAAGCGGCTGCTGGACGAGCCGGCCGTCGAACGGGCCGAGACCAAGCCCCCCGAGGACACCCGGGCCTACTTCCGCGGCCGCTGCCTGGAGCAGTACGCCGACGACGTGGCCGCAGCGTCGTGGGACTCCGTGATCTTCGACCTCCCGGGCCACGACTCGCTCCAGCGCGTCCCCACGCTGGAGCCGCTGCGGGGCACCCGGGCCCACGTGAAGGAACTCCTGGACCGCTGCCGCACGGCGGAGGACCTGGTCCGGGTCCTTTCGGGGCGCTGAAGGGGCCTGAAAGGCCCCCGGTCCGGGAATCATGAGAAGACCGGACGTTATGCCGGAGCTTTTCCGACAACTGCGGGGACGAATGTCGGACCCTCCTTGTAGGGTCCGACGTAGGGTCTGATCTTGAGGGATCCCGAATTCCCGGGGTCTCTCGACGTGAGCGTGCGAACCGAGCGGGGTGAGGTAGACATGGCGACCAAGGACACCGGCGGCGGACAGCAGAAGGCGACGCGCTCGACCGAGGAGGTCGAGGAGACGACCGCCGAGGCGAGTTCGGACGTCCAGGAACGGCACGAGAAGCTCTCGGACGACGTCGACTCGGTACTTGACGAGATTGACGATGTACTTGAGGAAAATGCCGAGGATTTCGTTCGGAGTTTCGTACAAAAAGGCGGCGAGTAGCCTTCGAATCTAAGGCGGATCCGCCAGTGTGTGCTCCATGTCCAACGGAACGAAGTGGTGCCGCGGGTGTGCCCGTGACATATCACTGAGCGGATTCGCCTCAGATCGAAACCGGCGCGATGGGCTTCAGCCCAGATGTCGTGAGTGCGTAGCAGCCTACGGCGCCGAGCACTACCGACGCCGTCAGGCGGCCCAAGGCAAGGCCGTCAGGGAGCACGTGGAAGTACCGGCGGGCAGCAAGCTCTGCCGGCAGTGCGGAGTGGTGAAGCCGCACAGCGAGTGGCACAGGAACTCCAGCGCTTCCGACGGACTGTCGACTCGCTGCAAGGCCTGCCGGGCCATCCAGGGCCGGGCAGGCCACCTCAAGCGCTCCTACGGCATCACCGAGGCCGAACGCGAGGAGATGATCGCCGCGCAGGGCGGGCTCTGCGCGATCTGCCAAGAGAGTCCGGCGGAGCATGTGGATCACGATCATCAGACGGGTAGGGTCCGAGGCGTACTCTGCTTCGGCTGCAACGCAGGAATTGGGCAGCTCAAGGATCGGCCGGACGTCATACGGCGTGCAGCCGCTTACGTGGAAGGAAACCTGTGGAACCCAACACTCGTAGCACAGGGCGTCTACCGGCAGCCTTCCTGACGCCGGGGTCGTCGTCCTTCATGGACTTCCTGGGCGCGCACTCGCCCGAGATGCTGCCGGGCAACCGCAAGCTGCCCGAGGGTGTCGTCGAGGCGCCGCACGGGACGACCATCGTGGCCACCACCTTCCCCGGCGGGGTCGTGCTCGCCGGTGACCGGCGGGCGACCATGGGCAACATGATCGCCCAGCGGGACATCGAGAAGGTGTTCCCGGCCGACGAGTACTCCGCGGTGGGCATCGCGGGTACGGCGGGTCTGGCCGTGGAGATGGTCAAGCTGTTCCAGCTGGAGCTGGAGCACTTCGAGAAGGTGGAGGGGACGACCCTTTCGCTGGAGGGCAAGGCGAACCGGCTCTCGACCATGATCCGGGGCAACCTGGGCATGGCGATGCAGGGGCTGGCCGTGGTGCCGCTCTTCGCCGGGTACGACGAGGCCAAGGAGAAGGGCCGGATCTTCTCCTACGACGTGACGGGCGGCCGCTCCGAGGAGCACGGCTACGCCGCCACCGGGTCGGGTTCGATCTTCGCCCGGGGGTCGATGAAGAAGCTCTACCGGCCCGACCTGACGGAGGAGCAGGCCACCACGCTGGTCGTGCAGGCCCTGTACGACGCCGCCGACGACGATTCGGCGACCGGTGGGCCGGACCTGTACCGCCACATCTATCCGATCGTCACGGTCATCACGGACGAGGGATTCCGCAGGCTGACGGACGAGCAGTCGCAGGAGCTCGCCCGCAAGGTCACCAACCGTCGGCTGGAGCAGCCCGACGGTCCGCGCGCCGCCCTGCTCTGACCATTCGCCGCCCCTCAGGAGCCCAGAAGAAAGGGACGGACAGCCGGTGTCGACTCCGTTCTATGTGTCACCCCAGCAGGCCATGGCCGACCGGGCGGAATACGCCCGCAAGGGCATCGCACGCGGCCGCAGCCTCGTCGTGCTGCAGTACGCCGACGGCATTGTGTTCGTCGGCGAGAACCCGTCCCGTGCGCTGCACAAGTTCAGCGAGATCTACGACCGGATCGGTTTCGCGGCCGCCGGTAAGTACAACGAGTACGAGAACCTGCGGATCGGTGGTGTGCGGTACGCGGATCTGCGCGGGTACACCTACGACCGCGATGATGTGACGGCCCGTGGGCTGGCGAACGTGTACGCGCAGACGCTGGGCACGATCTTCTCCAGTGCGGGTGAGAAGCCGTACGAGGTGGAGCTGGTGGTGGCCGAGGTCGGTGCGACCGCGGCCGGGGACCAGATCTACCGGCTTCCGCACGACGGGTCGATCGTGGACGAGCACGGTTCGGTCGCGGTCGGTGGCAATGCCGAGCAGATCAGTACGTTCCTGGATCAGCGGCACCAGGACGGGATGACCCTGTCCGAGGCGTTGAAGCTGGCGGTGCAGGCGCTGTCGAGTCAGGCGAACGGTGCGGACAAGGCGATTCCGGCGGAGCGGCTGGAGGTCGCGGTGCTGGACCGGACGCGGGATCAGCAGCGCAAGTTCAAGCGGATCCGGGGTCGTCAGCTGTCGCGTCTGCTGGAGGCGGACGTGCCGGCGGCGGCGCAGGCGGATGCCGTGTCGAACGATGAGGAGCCCGAGGACGCCGAGTAGGCGTCGCGGTCGCTTTGCCGGGTGCCCCGGTCGGTCTCTGTGGAGGCGGGCCGGGGCACCGGTGCGTTCAGGGGGTGGTGCGCGGCGGAGGTGCGGTGGAGTCGCGTACGACGAGTTGGACGGGGAGGTCGGGGGCGGTCCAGGGGGTGCCGTCGAGGACGGCGAGGAGGGCGGTCATGCCGTGTTCGCCGACGCGTTCGGCGGGGAGGGCGACGGTGGTGAGTTCGGGTTCGACGGCGGTGGCGAGGGCGAGGTCGTCGAAGCCGGTGACGGAGAGGTCGTCGGGGACGCGCAGGCCGAGGCGGCGGGCGGCTTTGCAGGCGCCGGCGGCGAGGATGTCGTCGTCGCAGATGATGGCGGTGGGCCGGTCGCCGGGGGTGCTGAGGGCGGCTTCCACGGCCTGTCTGGCGGCGTGGACGCTGAGGGCGGACCGGGTGGTGCGCAGGTCGGTGCGGGGGCCCAGGAGGCGGTTCAGGGCGGTGGCGCGGACGTGGAAGGTCCAGGAGTCGACGGCGGAGGCGAGGTGGAGGTAGCGCTGGTGGCCGAGGTGCTGGAGGTGTTCGGTGACCTGGCGCATGCCGTCGGCGATGGCGAGGTTGACGTGGGCGGCGGCGCGGTCGGCGGTGGGGTCGCTGTCGAGCATGACGAGGGGGAGGCGGTCGCCGCCGATGGCTTCGAGGGCGTGGGTGGCCATGGAGGAGGCGATGATGCCGTCGAGGGCGGCTCGGGCTGAGGGGAAGGGGTCGCGGGCGGGTCCGGTGCCGTCGGGGGAGGGGTAGAGGACGACGCCGAAGCCGTGTTCGGCGGCGACGCGGGCGGCGCCGGTGTAGACGCGGGCGAAGAATTCGTTGGTGAGGGCGGGGACGACGAGGAGGGCGGTGCGGGTGCTGCCGAGGCGGAGGTTGCGGGCGGCGAGGTTGGGGCGGTAGCCGAGGTGTGCGGCGCTTTCGCGGACGTGGGCGGCGGTGCGTTCGGAGACGCGGCCGCGCCATTTGTCGGCGAGGACGAGGGAGACGGTGGCCTGGGAGACTCCGGCTGCGTGGGCGACGTCGCGGCTGGTGGGTCTCGTCACAGGGGGCTCCTGAGTGGGGCTGTGGCCGGGGGCGGGGGGTGGTGGGGCGGCCGCGGGTGGGGTGGTGGGGTGGACCGGGGTGGTGGGGCCATGGTACGTATGACGCGTCAGGTTATACGTATTACCCCGGCTGGTTCCGGGCGGAAAGGGGCGGTCATGGCCGCGGGATACGCGGAGCTGCTCAGGACCCGGCACGCGACGAGGCTGCTCGTGGGCACCCTGATAGGCCGGCTGCCCAACGGCACCGCCCCGATCGCCATCGTCCTGTTCACGCGGGCGGAGGGCGGCAGCTACAGCCTCGCGGGGGCGCTGGCGGCGGTGTACGGAGTGGCGAACGCGGTGGGGCAGCCGTTGCTGGGGCGGGCGGTGGACCTCTTCGGGCAGCCGCGGATCCAGCTGCCGGCGGCGCTGGTGTCGGCGCTGGGCATGGTGTGGCTGGCTCTGGCGGGGACGGGGTCGGTGTTCTCGGCGTACGCCGCCGTGGTGGTGGCGGGGCTGTTCACGCCGCCGCTGGAGGGCGGGCTGCGGGCGCTGTGGCCGGGGGTGCTGGGCGGCAAGGAGGAGCGGGTGCACGCCGCGTACGCCATGGACGCGGTGGCGCAGGAGGTCATGTTCACGGTGGGTCCGCTGCTGGTGACCCTGTTCGTGGCGCTGTGGGATCCGGCGGTGGCGCTGCTGGTGATCAATGGGATCGGGGTGCTGGGTGCGCTGTCGGTGGTGGTGAGCGAGCCGTCGAGGGCGTGGCGTTCGGCGCCGCGGGAGGCGCACTGGCTGGGGGCGCTGCGTTCGCGGGGGCTGCTGGCGCTGCTGGGGGCGTTCTTCTTCGTGGGGACGGCGCTCGGTTCGATCACGGTGGCGGGGGTGGCGTATGCCGACGGGCACGGTGGGCAGGCGGTGTACGGCTGGTTGATGGCCGCGCTGGGGCTGGGGGCGCTGGTGGGCGGGGTGGCGTACGGGGCGCGGCACTGGCCGGGTGCGCCGGAGCGGCGGCTGCGGGTGCTGGTGGCGTTGCTGGCGGTGTGTTATCTGCCGTTGATGCTGGTGCCGGGTCCGGTGGCGATGACGGCGTTGGCGGCGTTGGCGGGGGTGTTCCTGGCGCCGGCGATCGCGTGTGCGTTCATCGTGGTGGACCGGCATGCTCCGGCGGGGACGGTGACGGAGGCGTTCTCGTGGCTGGTGACGTTCTTCGGGGTGGGTGCGGCGATCGGTACGGCGGTGGCGGGTCCGGTGGTGGAGCTGGGGGGTACGGCGTCGGGTTTCGCGGTGGCGAGCGTGGCGGGTGCGGCGGCGCTGTTGGTGCTGACGGGTACTCAGCGGGTGCTGGCGGCGCGCGCGGCGGGTGCGGTGGGATCGGCGTCGGACGGGGTCTCGGACGGGGCGTCGGACGGGGGTCCGGACGGGGACCCGGATGAAAATGATCGGAACGGCGCTCTCGAACCCGGTTTCAGAACACAGCAGAAGGCGTAATGTTCAGTCATGGACCGCCGCATTTTCGGGCTGGAGAACGAGTACGGCGTCACGTGCACGTTCAGGGGACAGCGCCGACTGTCACCTGACGAAGTGGCGCGCTACCTCTTCCGCCGTGTCGTCTCATGGGGCCGCAGCAGCAATGTCTTCCTGCGGAACGGCGCCCGCCTGTACCTCGATGTGGGTTCGCATCCGGAATATGCAACTCCCGAATGCGACAACGTGACCGAACTGGTCACCCACGACAAGGCCGGCGAGCGCATTCTGGAAGGTCTGCTCGTCGACGCAGAACGCCGCTTGCACGAGGAGGGAATCGCGGGCGACGTCTACCTGTTCAAGAACAACACCGACTCGGCGGGCAATTCGTACGGCTGCCACGAGAACTACCTGGTGGCGCGGCACGGTGAATTCTCCCGCCTGGCGGACATCCTCATTCCGTTCCTCGTCACGCGCCAGCTGATCTGCGGTGCGGGCAAGGTGCTGCAGACGCCGCGGGGCGCGGTCTACTGCGTGAGCCAGCGGGCCGAGCACATCTGGGAGGGCGTCAGTTCCGCGACGACCCGTTCGCGGCCGATCATCAACACCAGGGACGAGCCGCACGCGGACGCGGAGCGCTACCGGCGTCTGCACGTCATCGTGGGCGACTCGAACATGTCCGAGACGACCATGCTGCTGAAGGTCGGCGCGACCGATCTGGTGCTGCGCATGATCGAGGCGGGCACGGTGATGCGGGACCTGACCCTGGAGAACCCGATCCGGGCGATCCGTGAGGTCAGCCACGACATCACGGGGCAGCGCAAGGTGCGTCTGGCGAGCGGCCGGGAGGCCTCGGCGCTGGAGATCCAGCGGGAGTACTACGACAAGGCCGTGGACTTCGCCGAGCGCCGGGGGATCCGTACGGGGGTCGTCGACCAGGTGCTGGAGCTGTGGGGCCGGACGCTGGACGCGATCGACGCGGAGGATCTGGACCGGATCGGCACGGAGATCGACTGGGTCATGAAGTACCAGCTGATCGAGCGGTACCGGGCCAAGCACAACATGACGATGTCGAATCCGCGGGTCGCGCAGATAGACCTCGCCTATCACGACATCCACCGGCGGCGGGGTCTGTACTACCTGCTGGAGCGCAAGGGGCAGGCGGCGCGGATCTGCAACGACCTGAAGATCTTCGAGGGCAAGTCGGTGCCCCCGCAGACCACGCGGGCGCGGCTGCGCGGTGACTTCATCCGTCGGGCGCAGGAGCAGCGGCGGGACTTCACGGTGGACTGGGTGCACCTGAAGCTGAACGACCAGGCGCAGCGCACGGTGCTGTGCAAGGACCCGTTCCGGTCGGTGGACGACCGGGTGGAGAAGCTGATCGCCGGCATGTAGGTGCCGGTGGCGCGTTCCGGGGCCGCTTGCGGGTGGTCCCGGGGCGGGATCTTGTCGTGTCACATCTCACGGGCCCCGTACGTCTCTCGTACGGGGCCCGGTGCACGCCTTAGAGTTGGCGGCGACCGATGTGCCGTCTGAGATCTGAGGAACACGTGCGCCGAATTGCCGGCCTGCTTGTCGTCCCCCTCCTGCTGCTGTCGACAGCGGCCTGTGGTGGCGGTGACGACAAGGGCTCCGACTCCGCCCAGTCGAAGAACGGGGTGCCCGCGATCACGAAGGGCGCCAAGTTCGGCGAGGAACCCACCATCGCGAAGGGCAAGGGCGATCCGCCCAAGGACCTGAAGGTGGAGGTGCTCAGCGAGGGCAAGGGCCCGGCGCTGAAGAAGGGTGACGCGGCCCAGGTGAACTACCTGGGTCAGGTCTGGGACGCTTCCGAGCCGTTCGACAAGAGCTTCGGCCGCCCGGCGCCCTTCGATCTGAACATCGGTGCGGGCATGGTCATCAAGGGCTGGGACCAGGGCCTGGAGGGCAAGAAGGTCGGCAGCCGTGTCGAGCTGGTGATCCCGCCGGAGCTGGGCTACGGCGCGCAGGGGTCGGGCGACAAGATCAAGCCCAACGCCACGCTGGTCTTCGTCGTGGACATCGTCAAGGGGACCACCATCCCGGCGTCGGCCACGGGCAAGGAGATCCCGCAGGACGGCAAGGACCTGCCGAAGATCGGTACGAACACCGACGGCAAGGAGGTGTCGGTCACGATTCCCAAGGACGTGACCCCGCCGGCCAAGCTGGTCTCGCAGTACGTGCTGGAGGGTGACGGCGCGGTCGTGAAGGACAGCGACAGCGTGGCGGTCCGGTTCAACGGCAAGACGTGGAAGGACGACAAGACCTTCGAAAGCACGTACACCACCGGGACGTCGGTGACGTGGCCGATGGCCCAGATGTCGGTGAAGGGCCTCAAGGACGGCATCGTCGGCAAGAAGGTCGGCAGCCGTCTCCTGCTGGTGATCCCGCCTGCCGAGGGTTTCGGTGAGAAGGAGCAGGGCACCATCCCGGCGAACTCGACGCTGGTCTTCAGTCTCGACATCGTCGCCGTGATGTAAGACTTGTCCGGTTGTCCCCCCGGCTCCCGCCGGGAGGTACCCCCCTTGTTCGTACGTATGAGGAGCAGTTCCGTGAGCGACAAGCTCGAGAAGCCCGAGATCGATTTCCCCGGCGGCGAAGTCCCCACCGACCTCGTGATCGAGGACATCTGGCTGGGCGACGGGGCGGAGGCCAAGGCGGGCTCCAACATCAAGGTCCACTACGTGGGTGTCGCGTTCTCCACGGGCGAGGAGTTCGACGCCTCGTGGAACCGCGGTGAGCCGCTCCCGTTCACCCTCGGTGTCGGTCAGGTCATCAAGGGCTGGGACCAGGGCGTGCAGGGCATGAAGGTCGGCGGCCGTCGCAAGCTGACGATCCCGGCCCACCTGGCCTACGGTGACCGCGGCGCGGGCCGGGCGATCAAGCCGGGCGAGACGCTGATCTTCGTGTGCGACCTGATGGCCGCCTGATCCACGGTCTGTTCACCCGGAGGGCCCCCGCCGTACGGCGGGGGCCCTCCGGGCGTGTCGGCGGGGCCGGGCGGGCCCTGTCCGCGGCGCCGCCCTCACTTTTGCCGAGGGGCCGCAGGGCGGTACGGTCAACGGTCACGAGTGTGTCGTGGGAGATCGGGGGAAGGGCGTCGATGGCGATTGCCAAGGCCGAGCGGCTGATGAACCTGGCGCTGTGTCTGCTGGGGACGCGCCGGCCGCTCAGCAAGCGCGAGTTGCGCGGGTCCATCGAGGCCTATCTGGAGGCCGGCAACGACGAGTCCTTCAACCGGATGTTCGAGCGGGACAAGGACGATCTGCGCGAGCTGGGGCTGGTCATCGAGACCGTCGAGAGCCTCGACGGGGACATCGGCTACCTGGCGCGGCGGGACAGCAACCGGCTGCCGGCGGTGTCGCTGGACGCCGAGGAGGCCGCGGCGCTGGGGCTGGCGGCGAAGGTGTGGCAGCAGGCCCGGCTGGCGGGGGCGGCCAGTGGCGCGCTGCAGAAGCTGCGCGCCGGGGGCATGCCGGAGGCGGGGGATCCGTACGACGGCCAGCACAGTGCCATCGAGCCGCGCATCCCGGTCCACGAGGCGGCGTTCGAGCCGCTGATGCTGGCGTGCCGGGACCGGCGGCCGGTGGTCTTCGACTACCGCAACTCCAACGCGGCGCGTCCGGCGACGCGTCAGGTGGAGCCGTGGGCGCTGGAGTGCTGGCGCGGGCACTGGTACCTCGCCGGTTTCGACCGGGACCGCGGTGCGGAGCGGGTGTTCCGGCTGTCGCGGATCACCGGCAAGGTGCGGTCGCGGGCGGGGCGGTACACGGCTCCGGTGCCGGACGTGGTGACGGTGCGGGAGACGGTGGCGGGCTGGGCCGGGGACACCGCGGACCGGTCGGCGCTGATCCGGCTGCGGGCGGGTGCGGGTTATCCGCTGCGGGCGCGGGCGACGGCCGTGCGCGAGGGCGCCGACGGCTGGGACGAGCTGGAGATCCCGTACGGTCACGGGCTGGACGCGTGGCTCGTGGAGTTCGGGCCGGACGTGGTGGTGGTGGAGCCCGCGGATCTGCGGGCCGATGTGGTGGACCGGCTGCGCGCCGTGGCCAAGGGCTAGGGGGGACACGTACCAGCATGGCTGCCAATGCCATTGACCAGACGCGACGGATGCTGTCGCTGGTGACCTATCTGCGCGAGCGTCCGGGGGCGCACGTCGCCGATGTCGCGCGGGCCTTCGGGATCACGGAGGACGAGCTGATCTCGGACCTCGACGTGCTGCCCATGTGCGGGACGAGCTTCCGCGGCGGGGACCTGCTGGACATCGACACCGACGGGGAGCGCATCTGGTGGCGCAACCCCGACGCGTCGGGGGAGTCCACGGCGGAGCCGCTGCGGCTGGCCGCGGACGAGGCGACGGCGCTGCTGGTGGCCGCGCGCGCGGTCGCCACGCTGCCGGGGCTGCGCGAGAGTGACCGGGACGCTCTGCTGCGGGCGACCGCGAAGCTGGAGGCCGCGGCGGGCGAGGCGGCCGGAGCCAGCTCGCGGCTGTCGGTGACCTTCGAATCGGAGGGCGGGGTCTTCGCGGACGTCGACCGGGCGATCGCCGAGCGGCGCCGGGTGTGGCTGCGGTACTACTCGCCGGCCCGGGACGAGCTGACCGAGCGCACCGTGGATCCGATCCGGCTGTTCGCGGTGGGGCACACGTACATGGAGGGGTGGTGCCACCTCTCCGAGGCGCGGCGCACCTTCCGGCTGGACCGGGTGGCCGAGATCCGGCTGCTGGACGAGCGGGCGGAGCCGCCGGCGATCGAGCCGCGGGACCTGTCGGTGGGCCTCGTGCAGCCCGCGGCGGGGGATCCGGAGGTGGTCATCGAGGTGGGGCCGGGCGGCCGCTGGGTCGCCGAGTACTACCCGCACGACAGTGCCGAGGAGCTGGCGGACGGCGGGCTGCGGATCACGCTGCGCACGCCGGATCCGGCGTCGCTGCGCCGGCTGGGGCTGCGGCTGGGCGGGGACGGCCGGATCGTGTCGCCGGCCGGGCTGGCGGACAGTGCGCGCCGGGCGGCGCGCGAGGCGCTGGCGGGGTACGGAGAAGAGGTCTGAGGACCGCGACCGAGGGGGATCGCCGCACGATGTCAGTCACCTCCACGCCCGGCGCGGCCGCGCCGTCGGCGCCGGGAGCCGGCGCGGTCAGTTTCAAGGCGGCCTGTCCGGACTGCCGGGGCCGCTTCGAGCTGACCGCGGGTGCGCTGCGCCTGGCCATCGGGGCCAGCCGTCGCACCACCTTCTACTCCTTCACCTGCCCGGAGTGCGGGGCGGCGGTGCGCAAGCACGCGGGGGAGCGGATCATCGAGCTGCTGACGGGTGGCGGCGTGAGCACCCTGCGCAGCGTGTAAGGGCCCGGGCGGTCGCTGCGGGCCCGGGCTGCGGGCCCGCGGGCGGCGGGTGCGCTGGAAGGTCACTGGACCGCCCCTGGTGCGGGCGGGCCGCCGCGCCCTGGCGGCGTCCGGGTGCGGGGCACGCGCTAGGCTCGCCCCATGCTGTGGCCGATGCTCGCAATTGCCCTGGGGTTCCTCGGGGTCGCCGTCCTCGCCGTGCTCGCCGTGCGCGTGTTCGTCGAGGTCCGCAGGCTTTCCGGACAGGTCGCCGAGGCCAGTCGCAAGATCGCCGACGCGTCGGGCGAGCTGGAGCGCGCGACTGCGGATCTGGCCCGTGCGGGCCGCACGGGGTACTAGGCGCCCGCAATCACGGGGGCCCCGGGGGATTGCCGGGCGTTTACCCCTGGGGGTTACGATCCTTGTCAGAGCGGTATCCGATTTGCTGTCCCGGTCCGCCGCCTCCTTACGACCAGCCGCTTCGGTGAGAAGGAAGTCAGACGTTATGGGCAATCTGAAGCCTCTTGAGATCCTCCTGATCATCGCTGTGATCTTCCTGCTGTTCGGGGCGAAGAAGCTCCCGGACATGGCCCGCTCGCTGGGCAAGTCCGCCCGCATCCTCAAGAGCGAGGCCAAGGCGATGAAGAAGGACGGCGAGGCCGAGGACGCCGCGGCGGCGGCTGCGGCCGCGCCCGCGGACCAGGCCCCGCAGACGGCTCCGCGGACCATCCAGGCCGCTCCGGGTGACGTCACCAGCGCGCGTCCGGTCAGCGAGCCGAACCGCTCCACCCAGGCCTGACCCCTACGGGTCGCGTCACTCATCTGCAACGAGCCAAGGGACCTGGGTTGCTCAAGTCTGCCCGAAAGCAGGAGAAGAGGGAGAAGGACGCCGAAGGGCGGATGCCTCTCATCGAGCACCTGCGTGAGCTGAGAAACCGCCTGGTGAAGGCGGTCGTGGCGATCCTGGTGATCACCATCGTGGCGGCCTTCTACTACAAGAACCTGATCGACTTCATGCTGAAGCCGATGCTGGATTCGGTCGGCTGCAGCAACGGAGTGGTCTCGCAGCGCAACGGCCGGCCCTGCGCGGACATGACCGTGAACGGTCTCATCGCGCCGTTCTCGATCGCCTTGAAGGTCTCGCTCACCGCGGGCGTGGTGCTCTCCGCCCCGGTCTGGCTCTACCAGCTGTGGGCCTTCGTCGCGCCGGGGCTGCACAACCACGAGAAGCGGTACGCGATCGGCTTCGTCGCGCTCGGCGCGCCGCTCTTCGGCACCGGCGCGGTGCTCGCGTACAAGATCCTTCCGCAGACCGCCCAGATCCTGCTGGAGTTCACGCCCGACAACGCGCGCAACCTGCTGCCCGTCGACGACTACCTCGACCTGGTCACGCGCATGGTCGTCGTCTTCGGCCTGGCCTTCGAGCTGCCGCTGCTGCTGATCCTGCTGAACGTCACCGGTGTGCTCACGGCCCGGCGCCTGGCGAGCTGGTGGCGGATCATGGTGCTCGGCATCACGGTCTTCGCGGCCTTCGCGACGCCCACCGGTGACCCCCTGACGATGATGTCGCTCGCGGCGCCGATCATCGCGCTGTACTTCATCGCGCTCGGCGTCTGCATGCTGAACGACCGCAGGCGCAGGCGCAACAACCCCGACGCCGGTCTCGACGACGACGAGGCCTCCGCGCTGGACCTGACCCCGGCGCCCGTCGGGGAGATCGAGCCGGTCGCGGCTCCCGGTGCGCTGCCCGGCCAGGACGACGGCGGACGCCGGCGGATCAACGGTTACGACGACGCCACCTGACGGGTACCGTCCGCAGGGTGAGTGCAGAGATCACCCTCTTCGTCAATCCCACCGCAGGACGCGGCCGGGGCGCGCACGCCGCGCAGCCGGCCGCTTCCGCGTTGCGGGCGGCCGGCTTCTCGGTGCGCACGGTGGTCGGCGCCGATGCGCCGGACGCGCTGGTCCGGCTGCGCGCGGCCGTGCGCGAGGGCACGGGGGCGGTGATCGCCGTCGGCGGCGACGGGATGGTCTCGCTGGCCCTGCAGGCCGTGGCGGGCACGCTGGTACCCCTCGGGGTGGTCGCGGTGGGGACCGGCAACGACTTCGCGCGGGCGCTGGGGCTGCCCGTACGGGAGCCCGCGGCGGCCGGTCGGCTGGCGGCGCGGGTCCTGAAGGAGGGCCGCTTCCGCGAGATCGACCTGGGGCGGGTGGACGGCCGCTGGTACGGGACGGTGCTGTGCTCGGGTTTCGACTCCCGGGTCAACGACCGGGGCAACCGGATGCGGCTGCCGGCGGGGCGCTTCAAGTACGACCTGGCGATCCTCGCCGAGCTGGCCGCCTTCCGGCCCCTGCGCTACCGGATCACCCTGGACGACGGCCCGCCCGTGGAGACCGAGGCCACGCTGGTCGCCGTCGGCAACGGGTCCTCGTACGGCGGCGGGATGCGGATCTGCCCGGACGCGCTGCCCGACGACGGGCTGTTCGACGTGACCGTGGTCGGCGACTGCTCGCGCGCCACCCTGCTGAAGGTCTTCCCGCGGGTCTACAAGGGGACGCATACCGGCCACCCGAAGGTGAGCGTCCACCGAGCCGCGAAGGTCACGCTGGAGGCCGCCGGAAGCACCGCCTACGCGGACGGCGAGCCGGTGGGTCCGCTGCCCGTCACGGCCGTGTGCGTGCCCTCGGCGGTCCGGCTGCTGTCATAAAGATCGCGCTTGTTGTCAGAGGTGACGGGTAGGCTCGATGACAAGATGACCGAGGAACTCTCACCCGCCGACGCGTACGCCGCGTTCCGCCGCCGCGCCGCCGAAGAAGCCACGGCCCTGCACCCCTTCCGGCAGATGTACGAGTTCGATCTGGATCCCTTCCAGATCGAGGCGTGCAAGGCCCTGGAGGCCGGAAAGGGCGTGCTCGTCGCCGCCCCCACCGGGTCGGGCAAGACCATCGTCGGCGAGTTCGCCGTCCACCTGGCGCTGCTCCAGGGCAAGAAGTGCTTCTACACCACGCCGATCAAGGCCCTGTCGAACCAGAAGTACGCCGACCTCGTCAAGCGCTACGGCGCGGCCAAGGTCGGCCTGCTGACGGGTGACAACAGCGTCAACGCCGACGCCCCGGTGGTCGTGATGACCACCGAGGTCCTGCGCAACATGCTGTACGCGAAGTCCCCCGCGCTGACGGGTCTCGGCTACGTCGTCATGGACGAGGTGCACTACCTCTCCGACCGGTTCCGCGGCGCCGTGTGGGAGGAAGTGATCATCCACCTCCCCGAGTCGGTCACCCTCGTCTCGCTCTCCGCCACCGTGTCCAACGCCGAGGAGTTCGGTGACTGGCTGGACACCGTCCGCGGCGACACGGAGGTGATCGTCTCCGAGGAGCGGCCCGTTCCGCTGTGGCAGCACGTCATGGCAGGCCGCCGGATCTACGACCTCTTCGAGGAGGAGAGCGACCACGGCGGTCGGGGCAGCGGGCGCCGCGAGGTCAACCCCGACCTGCTGCGCATGGCGCGGGAGGAGAACACCCGCACGTACAGCCCGAAGGACCGGCGGCGCGGCAAGATGGTCCGCGAGGCCGACCGCGAGCGCGAGCGGCGCTCCCGCAACCGGATCTGGACCCCGGGCCGGCCGGAGGTCATCGAGCGCCTCGACAACGAGGGCCTGCTCCCGGCCATCACCTTCATCTTCAGCCGCGCCGGCTGCGAGGCGGCCGTCCAGCAGTGCCTGTACGCGGGACTGCGCCTGAACGACGACGCCAAGCGGGCCCGGGTGCGGGAGATCGTCGAGGAGCGCACCGCTTCGATCCCCTCCGAGGACCTGCACGTCCTCGGCTACTACGAGTGGCTCGAAGGCCTGGAGCGGGGCATCGCCGCGCACCACGCCGGGATGCTGCCGACCTTCAAGGAGGTCGTGGAGGAGCTCTTCGTCCGCGGCCTGGTCAAGGCCGTCTTCGCCACCGAGACCCTGGCGCTGGGCATCAACATGCCCGCGCGCACGGTGATCCTGGAGAAGCTGGTCAAGTGGAACGGCGAGCAGCACGCCGACATCACCCCCGGCGAGTACACGCAGCTCACCGGCCGGGCCGGGCGCCGCGGCATCGACGTCGAGGGTCACGCGGTGGTGCTGTGGCAGCGGGCGATGGACCCGGCGGCCCTCGCGGGTCTGGCCGGTACCCGCACGTACCCGCTGCGCTCCAGCTTCAAGCCCTCGTACAACATGGCCGTGAACCTGGTCCAGATGTTCGGGCGGCACCGCTCGCGCGAGCTCCTGGAGACCTCCTTCGCGCAGTTCCAGGCGGACCGCTCCGTCGTCGGCATCTCCAAGCAGGTGCAGCGCAACGAGGAGGGGCTGTCGGGCTACACCGAGGGCATGACCTGCCACCTCGGCGACTTCGAGGAGTACGCGCAGCTGCGCCGCGACCTCAAGGACCGCGAGACGGACCTGGCCAAGCAGGGCGCGGCCCAGCGGCGGGCCCAGGCGGCCGGTTCCCTGGAGAAGCTCAAGCCGGGCGACGTCATCCACGTGCCGACGGGCAAGTTCGCCGGTCTCGCACTGGTCCTGGACCCGGGCGTGCCCGCGGGGCGGTCCAACGGGCACCGCGGCCAGGAGTACACGGAGGGTCCGCGCCCGCTGGTGCTGACCGCCGAGCGGCAGGTCAAGCGGCTCGCGGCGATCGACTTCCCGGTGCCGGTCGAGCCCATCGAGCGGATGCGGATCCCCAAGTCCTTCAACGCGCGCTCCCCGCAGTCGCGCCGTGACCTCGCCTCCCAGCTGCGCACCAAGGCGGGGCACATCGCGCCCGAGCGCAGCCGGCGCGGCCGGGCCGAGGCCGCCGACGACCGGGAGATCGCGCGGCTGCGCGCCGCGCTGCGCGCGCACCCGTGCCACGGGTGCGACGAGCGCGAGGACCACGCGCGCTGGGCGGAGCGCTACCACCGGCTCAAGCGCGACACCCAGCAGCTGGAGCGCCGCATCGAGGGCCGGACGAACACCATCGCCCGCACCTTCGACCGGATCCACGCGCTGCTGACGGAGCTGGACTACCTGCGCGAGGACGAGGTCACCGAGCACGGCAGGCGGCTCGCGCGGTTGTACGGCGAGCTGGACCTGTTGGCGTCGGAGTGCCTGCGGGCCGGGATCTGGGAGGGCCTGAGCCCTGCCGAACTGGCCGCGTGCGTCTCGGCGCTGGTGTTCGAGGCGCGGCAGTCGGACGACGCGGTGGCGCCCAAGGTGCCGGCCGGTGCGGCGACGGTCGCGCTGGCGGAGATGGTCCGCATCTGGGGCCGCCTCGACGCGCTGGAGGAGGAGCACCGCATCAACCAGGCGGAGGGCGTGGGCCAGCGCGAACCCGACCTCGGTTTCGCGTGGGCGGTGTACCAGTGGGCCTCCGACAAGAGCCTCGACGAGGTGCTGCGCGAGGCGGGGATGCCCGCCGGTGACTTCGTGCGCTGGTGCAAGCAGGTCATCGACGTGCTCGGCCAGGTCGCGGCGGCCGCGCCGACGCACTCCCGCGGGGGGACCAGTACGGTGGCCCGCAATGCCCGCAAGGCCGTGGACTCCCTGTTGCGGGGCGTAGTGGCCTACAGCTCGGTCGGCTAGGGGCTTTTGGGGCTTCCTCCTAACACGGGTGTGGCTCGATCTCATCTCTTGCCATGATCCTTTGGGCGTGCGCTGTGCGACGATCGGCGCATGAGTGGGGCAGCGGGCGAAGGGGCGAGACGGGTCGGACGGCCACGTGCCGATCAGCGAAGACCGGTCAGCGGGCAGCCGCCGCGCGAGGAACTCCTCGCCGCGGCGGCGCAGCTGTTCACGGTGCGCGGGTACGCGGCCACCACCACCCGGGCCGTGGCCGAGCTGGCCGGTATGCGCCAGGCGACGATGTACCACTACTTCGGCGGCAAGGAGGAACTCCTCGCCGAACTGCTGGAGTCCACCGTGGCCCCCTCCCTGGCCCTGGCCCGGCGGCTGCTCGCCGCCGACGGTCCGAGCGCCGAGCGCCGGCTGTGGGAGCTGTGCCGGGCCGACGTCATGCTGCTGTGCTCCGGGCCGCACAACCTGGGCGCCCTCTACCTGCTGCCCGAGGTCGGCGGCGGCGAGCGGTTCGCCCGCTTCCGCTCCCTGCGCGCCGAACTGCGCGATGCCTACCGGGCGTTGCTGCGGGCCACGGCCGCGGGCGCCGAACTGGCCCGGGACGCGGCCGGACTGGCCCTGCGCAACGACCTGGTCTTCGGCCTGATCGAGGGCGTGATGCTCGTCCACCGCTCGGCTCCGGAGCGTCCCGTGGCGGCCTTCGCGGAGGCCACGGCGGACGCGGCGCTGCGGGTCGCGGGCGTGGCGCCGGGCCCCTCTCAGGCGTCCGGCTCGGGCGGGATCCCGGCGGCCCACGCGTCGTAGTCGGTCCAGGCTCCCAGGGTGCGGGTGCTCTCGAAGCGGTGCGCGAGACCGGTGACCGGATCGGTGAACGACAGGCTGCGCGCCAGGAGTTGGAGCGGGCGCCGGTAGTCGTCCGGGGCCGGGTCGGCGACCTCAGGGTAGACCGGGTCCCCGAGGATCGGGGCGCCGAGGCTGTTCATGTGGACGCGGAGCTGGTGGGTGCGGCCGGTGTGCGGGGTCAGCCGGTAGTGCCCCAGGCCGCCGCGGTGCGCGAGGAGTTCGATCCGGCTCTCGGCATTGGGCTCGGCGCCCGGGACCTCCGCCGCGGCCATCACCCCCCGGGTCTTCTCGATCCGGCTGCGCACGGTGCGGGGCAGGGCGAGTCCCGGCACGAGGGGCGCGACGGCCTCGTACTCCTTGTGCACCAGCCGGTTCTGGAACAGGAGCTGGTAGGCCCCGCGGTCCTCGGGGCGGACGCTGAACATCACCAGGCCCGCGGTCAGCCGGTCGAGGCGGTGCGCCGGGCTGAGGGCGGGCAGCTCCAGGCGGTGGCGCAGCAGGGCGAGGGCGGTCTGGGTGACGTGGCTGCCGCGCGGGGTGGTGGCCAGGAAGTGCGGCTTGTCGGCGACGAGCAGGTGCGCGTCCCGGTACAGCACGCGGGGCGCGTAGGGCACCGGGCTCTCCGTGGGCAGTTCGCGGTGGAACCACAGGAAGGTGCCCGGGGCGTACGGGTCCTCGGCGCGCCGGGGCCGCCCGTCGGCGCCGACGACCCGCCCCGCTGCCAGTAGTCGCGCCATGGGCGCCGCGCCGGAGGTGCCCGCGTAGTGGGCTTCGAGGAACGCGCCGACGGTGGCGTGCGGGGAGTCGGCGGGCAGCCGGAGCCGGACCGGGTCGATGCCGTCGAGCTGGGGCAGCGGGGCGGCGGGAGGGGTCTGGGCTCTGCGTCTCATCGGGGCCAGCGTATGCGGCCCGGCGCGGGTCACCGGCCGCGCGTGAAGGTGCCCAGGTGCCCGGGGCCGGCGTCCAGGTATTCGATGCGGACCGTGCCGTCGGCGAAGGTGACGCCGGTGCGGCCGACCGCGTTCTCGCCGGTGGTCTCGAAGCTGAAGGTGTCGCCGTCGTAGTGGGTCAGCGGGAAGCGCTGCGGGCGGGGGCCGAGGGAGAGGGTCAGGCCCTCACCGGCCCGGCTGCCGGGTGCGGCGCTCACGGTGAGCCTGCCGAAGTACGGGTTGTCGTAGGTGCCGGTGTACGCCGTGTCCGCGCGGGCGGGCTTCGCTCCGGCGGGCGGGTGGGCGTAGTCGGTGGAGGAGCGTGCGGCGTCCTCCTGCTGCGCGTAGAGCGAGCCGGTCAGCCGCAGCCAGTCGGTGGTGGGTTTGCCGTGCTCGGCAGTGTCGAAGAAGTCGAGGGCGGCGGCGTCGGCGAGGCCCACCGGGGCGCCGTTGGTGAGGACGACGACGGCCAGCTGTTCCAGGGGCAGCATCGTGACGTTGGTGTTGGCTCCGAGGGCGAAGGCGCCGGAGTGGCTCAGGCGCAGCCGGCCCGCGTCGTCGTAGGACACGTTCCAGCCCAGTCCGTAGAAACCGGCGCGGCCGGTGGGGGTGGCGGGCGGGGAGGCGACGACCTCGGGGAGGTGGGTACGGGCGAGGGGCTCGGCGGGGATGATGCGGTGGCCGTCCAGGGTTCCGCCGGAGAGCTGGAGGCGCAGCCAGCGGCTCAGGTCGCGGGCACTGGAGCTGACCCCGCCCGCCGGGGCCTGGGCGTCGGGGTCGCGGACGGAGCGCGGGCTCCACGTGCCGTCGGCGTTCCGGACGTGGGTGAGCGCGTGGTCCGGCGCGTCCTGGAAGGCCTTGAAGGCGGTCGAGGTGTGGGCCATCCCCGCGGGCCTGAACAGGGTGTCCCGGCTGAGCTTCTCCCAGCTGACCCCCTTGGCGCGGGCCACGGCCTCGGCGGCGGCGGTCAGGCCGAAGTTGGTGTAGGCGTAGCTCGCGCGGAAGGGGGCCAGCGGCTGCTCGCGCAGGTGGGCCAGGATGTACGACTGGTCGTAGCCGAGGTCTTCGAGGAGGTCACCGGCGTGGTCGGGCAGGCCGCTGCGGTGGGAGAAGAGATCGGCGGTGGTGACGTGGCCGGTGACCCAGGGGTCCTTCAGCGCGAAGCCGGGCAGCTCCAGGTGGCGGTCCCAGCCGGCCGCGTCGGTGAGGGTGCCGGCGACGACGGTCGAGGAGACGGGCTTGGAGAGCGAGGCGATCTGGAAGACGGTGTCGGGACCGACCTTCGCCGGGTCGCCGGTCCTGCGGACGCCGAATCCCTTGAGGTAGGCCACCTTGTCGTGGCGGACCACGGCGACGGACACCCCGGGGACGCCGGTGCGGCGCATCAGGTCCGGGATGGCGGTGTCGAGGCGGGCGAGGGCCTTGTCGACCTGGGCGTCGGTGAGCGCGGGCTTCGGCTGCGGCGGTCCGGTCGTGTCGTCCGGGCCGGTCGTCTTGTCCGGGCCGGTCGTGCTGCCCGGACCGACCGGGGCCGCGGGGTCCGCCGGGTCCGACGGGTCGGCCGCGGAGGGCGGTGCGGCCGCCGCCGCGGCGCCCGTCGCGCCCGCGGTGAGGGCGGCCGTCGCGGTCGTGGCCAGGAGCAGGGCGGCTCCTGCGGCGCCGAGGGTGCGGGCACGGATGCGTGAGCTGCGCATGCGGCCATTGTCCGCCGGGTACGGGCCCGGCGCGCGCGGGGGCGGAGCCCGGCCGGACGGGGCCGCGCGGGGGCCGGGCCCGGCGCGGTGCGGGGGCACGTCGACCGGCCGCCGCACGTCGGCCTGCCGGCGCGGGGCGGGGCGCCGTACGGGGCCGGTTCCGGCGCGGTGCGGGGCGACGTCGGCCTGTCGGCGCGGGGCGCGCCGTGGCGCGGGCACCCGGACCGGGGCCCCGTGGGGGTCAGGCCCGGGCGCCGACGGGTTCCTGTTCGGCTTCGACCTGGGCGTTCCAGTCGCGCTTGATGGCGCGCCAGCCCTCGTCCGTCTCGCCCAGGCGCCAGTAGCCGGAGATCGAGAGCTGCTTGGCAGGGATGCCGCGCTCGGTGCGCAGGTGGCGGCGCAGCTCCTTCACGAAGCCCGCCTCCCCGTGCACGAAGGCCTGGACCCGGCCGGTCGGGAACCGCAGCGCCGTGACCGCCTCGACCAGGGCTTCGCCGACGGGCCGCGCGCCCCGGTGGATCCAGATCGGGGTGATCCCGTCCGGCGTGGCGATCTTCTGCTCGTCGTCCGGTCCGGAGACCTCCACCAGCGCGATCACCACGGCGCCCCGCGGCATGTGCTCCATGGTGGCGCCGATCGCGGGCAGGGCGCTCTCGTCACCGGCCAGGAGGTGCCAGTCGGCCGTCGGGTCGGGGCCGTAGGCGCCGCCGGGGCCCAGGAAGCGGACCGTCTCGCCGGGCTGGACGCGCGCCGCCCACGGGCCCGCGAGGCCCTCGTCGCCGTGGACGACGAAGTCGATGGTCAGTTCGCAGCGCACCGCGTCCCAGGAGCGCACCGTGTAGGCGCGCTGCCGGGGCCAGTGCTCGCGGGGGTGGGTGGATCTGATCTCTTCGAGGTCCCAGGGTTCCGCGTAGGTGACGTCCTCCGGGGCGAAGAGCAGTTTCACGTAGTGGTCGGTGAAGTCCCCGACCGTGAACCTGGCGGCCAGGCCTTCTCCGCCGAGGACGACGCGCACCATGTGGGCGCTCAGTCGCTCGGTCCGAACCACCTCGGCGGTGGCGATCCTGCGGGCTCGTCCTTCTGCCACGGCGTCTCCCCGGTGTTCCGCGCTGCTTCCTACTTAGGATTACCTAAGTTACCACCTCACGGTCGAAGTGCGGTGGTGAGGCGCGCAACCGCGCCTCCCAGGCCCCATCGGTGGGCCAGCGCGTCCACGACGTCCTGGTGCGCCGGAGCGGCGGGCAGGGCCGCGTCGAAGACGGGAAGCGGCACGTCAAGGGCCACCTGGACCACCTTGGGGGCCACCGCGAGGTAGGGCCGGGCCTCGTCCAGCCGCTTGCGCTGCACGGGGGTGAGTTTCGACGCCGGATCCGCGACCGCGGCGAGGATTCCGGCCAGGTCACCGTAGGTGTCGAGGAGTTTCGCGGCGGTCTTCTCGCCCACTCCGGGCACTCCCGGCAGCCCGTCGCTGGGATCGCCGCGCAACAATGCCAAGTCGGCGTAACCGGGACCGTCCACTCCGTACTTCTCGCGCAGCCACGCCTCGTCGGTCACCTGGAGCGAGCCGACCCCCTTCAGCGGGTACAGCACGCGCCGCGCCCTGGCGTCGTCGACGAGCTGGTAGAGGTCCCGGTCGCCGGTGACGATGTCCACCGGGCCGGTGGCCCGCGCGGTCAGGGTGCCGATCACGTCGTCCGCCTCGTACCCCGCCACGCCCACCCGGGCGATGCCGAAGGCGTCCAGCGCGGCCTCGATGATCGGGACCTGCGGGGCGAGCGTGTCGGGGGTCTCCTCCTCGTCGGGGCCGGTCTCGGTCTCCACGGCGACGCGGTGGGCCTTGTACGAGGGAATCAGCTCCACCCGCCAGTGCGGCCGCCAGTCGGCGTCCATGCAGGCCACCAGGTCGTCCGGCCGGTGGTCCTGGACCAGCCGCCCGATGAAGTCGAGGAGCCCGCGCACGGCGTTGACCGGGGTCCCGTCGGGCGCCCGGACGGAGTCCGGTACGCCGAAGTAGGCGCGGTAGTACAGGGAAGCGGTGTCGAGGAGCATCAGGCGTCGGGTCACCCTGACGATGATGCCGTACCCCACCGACACCCCCCGGCACGCGCGTCACGGGCAGCGGGGGAGCGCGTACGCAGCGCGGCCGCCGGCACTGGAGCACCGCTCGGAATTCGCCTGGGCCCCGATCCGGTCGTGCCGTGCGAGCGGTGCGCGCGGCCGATGCTGCGTAAGGTGCTTACAGCACACCCATGTGCGACGGACAAGGGGAGGGCAGCCCCGCCATGGACGACAAGGAAAAGGACAGAGACACCAAGGAACCGCTCCGGGTGGGCGTGGCCGTGCGCAAGCGGCGCCGCGCGCTGCGGCTCACCCTCGCCGCCGTCTCGGCGCGCAGCGGACTGTCGGTGCCCTTCCTGAGCCAGATAGAGAACGAACGGGCCCGGCCCAGCATGCGCTCCCTGGAACGGGTCGCGGACGCGCTGGAGACCACGGCCGTCGAACTGCTGGCCGCGTCCGACACGGCCCGCACGGTGGACCTCGTCAGCGCCGCCGACCAGGACGGCCTGGAACCGGCGCCGGGCGTCCGTCCCCTGGTGCGCGGGCACCACCAGCTGCACGCCCTTGAATTCAGCGGGGACCGGGACGCGGGCCGCGAGTACCAGCACCGCAACGACGAGCTGATGTACGTGGTCTCCGGGTCCTGCCAGGTCGAGGCCGAGGGGCGCGCGTACCGGCTGGAGTGCGGCGACGCGCTGTTCCTCTCGGGCGGGGTGCGGCACCGCTGGCGGGCCATGACCGAGGACACCAAGCTCCTCGTGGTGGCCGTCGGCGACCACATCCACGCCACCTCCGAGCCCCCCTCGCCGGAACACTGACCGGCGTGCGGGGGCCGCGGACCGTCTCCCTGGTGCCCTCCCTGACCGAGGCGGTCGCGGTCTCCGCCCCCGGGCTGCTCGTGGGCGTCACCGACTGGTGCACGCACCCGGCCGACCTCGGCGCCGCGGTGCGCGTCGGCGGCACGAAGAACCCCGACGTGCGGGCCGTCATCGCCCTGCGCCCGGACCTGGTCGTCGCCAACGAGGAGGAGAACCGGGCCCAGGACCTCGACGCGCTGCGCGCCGCCGGGCTACGGGTCCTGGTCACCGAAGTCCGCGACCTGCCCGGCGCCCTGCGCGAGCTGGAGGCGCTGTTCACCGACGCCCTGGGACTGGCCCGGCCCGGCTGGCTGGCGGACGCCGGGGCGGCGTGGGAACGGGTGGTACCGCAGCGAGCCCGGAGCGCGTTCGTACCCGTGTGGCGGCGGCCCTGGATGGTGCTGGGGCGGGACACCTTCGCGGGCGACCTGCTGGCCCGCCTCGGGGTGCGCAACGTGTACGCCGGGCACGCCGAGCGGTATCCGCGGGTGCCGGCCGGGGAGCTGCGCGCGGCCGGCTGCGACCTGGTGGTGCTGCCGGACGAGCCGTACCCCTTCGCCGCCGGGGACGGTCCGGAGGCCTTCCCGGGGCTGCCCGCCGCACTCGTCAGCGGTCGGCACCTGACCTGGTACGGGCCCTCCCTGACCGAAGCGCCGGCGGTCCTGGCCGAGGCCCTGCGGGCGGCGCGGCGCCCGTAGGGGTTTTCGTGGCTCAGCGGGGTGCGGCGAGGAGGCGGCCCGCGGCGAGGCCGCGCAGGGTGTGGAACGCGGCGGCCAGCCAGGCGGCCACCAGCAGCAGGAACAGGGCGGCGGCCAGCCAGGCGAAGGCGTCCAGTCCGGTGTGCCGGGCCAGGCCCGCCGCGCCGGTGACGCAGGTGCCCAGGGGGAAGGTCAGCGCCCACCAGGTCATCGCGAAGCCCATGCCGCGCCGGGCCGCGCGGACCAGCAGGGCGACCGCGAGCGCGAGCCACAGCAGGGCGAACCCCATGACGGGGACGCCGTAGACGACGGCGAAGGCGCCGAGGCCCTCGGCGTAGGGCGCCCCGATCGACCGGGGGGCCATGTCGGCGAGCTGGTTCACGGCGGTGGTGGACTGCCCCAGGGGTCCCAGGACCAGGAACAGGGTGGGGGTCAGAGCGAGGGGCAGCGGGCCTTGGAAGATCAGCCGGCCGAAGACCAGGGGGAGCATCAGCAGGGTGGCGAGCAGGCTGACGCCGAACATCGCGTAGCAGGCCAGCAGCAGCGCCTCGCGGGGCTGGCCGGCGGGCAGGTGGGGGATCAGCAGGGGGCCGAGCGCGGCGGAGACCATGGGGGCGACCAGCGGCAGCAGCCAGACGGGGGTGGCCTGGGCGGCCTCGACCTTGTGCCGGACCACCATCAGGTAGGGCACGGCCACGGCCATCACCAGGCCTATCGCGGTACCGGCGGTGAAGAGCACGGTGTCCGCGGCGATCGCGGCGGGCAGCCCGATGAGGTCCTTGCCGACGATGAGGGTGCCGCCGCCGACCGCGAGCAGGGCCATCGACAGACAGCCGTAGAAGGGGGCGACCGCGGGGTCCAGCAGGTGGGCCCGGGCCTGGTCGCGGTGGTGCAGCCAGTGGCCGGCGCGGGCGGTGAGCAGGACGAGCACGAGGGCCGCGGACAGGGCCCAGACGGCCTGGCAGGCCACGCGCTGGCCGGGGAGCTGGTAGGGCAGGGTCGCACCGGCGTTGGCGATGATCGCGGTGCCCATGACGCAGGCGTACCAGTTCGGGCCGAGGTGGCGCAGGGCGGCGAGCGGGCGCCGGGGGGTGGCGGCGGTTCCGGGTGCCTGGGCGGAGGGGGCGGGGGGTGCCTCGGGTGCCTGGTGGGCGGCGGGGCGGGGGTGCGCGGTGGTGACCATGCCTCCAGCGTGCGCCCCGGGTGGGGCGGGCGGCAGAGGTGATCTCCCTATGAGGTCATAAACTGGTGTTATGAGTGACGGTGGCGCGGTCGGTGGGGCAGTCGGTGGGGCGGGTGGTGCCGAGCAGGTGGTCCCGCTCTCGCACCGGGTGCCGGATCTGGGGGCGCTGGAACTGCTGATCGCGGTGGCGCGGGTGGGCAGCCTCGGCGCGGCCGCGCGGGAGGTGGGGATCACCCAGCCCGCGGCGAGCAGCCGGATCCGGGCCATGGAGGCGCGGCTGGGGGTGGCCCTGGTGGACCGTTCGCCGCGCGGGTCCACGCTCACCGCGCAGGGCGCGCTCGTCACCGACTGGGCGCGGCGGGTGGTGGAGGCGGCGGAGGCATTCGACGCGGGGGCGCAGGCGCTGCGGGGGGCGCGGGACTCGCGGCTGCGGGTGGCCGCCAGCATGACCATCGCGGAGTACCTGCTGCCGGGCTGGCTGATCGCGCTGCGGGCGGCGCGGCCCGGCACGGCGGTGTCCCTCCAGGCCGACAACTCGGCGCTGGTCGCGGAGCGGGTGCTGGCGCGGGAGGCCGACCTCGGCTTCGTCGAGGGGCTCGCGGTGCCGGACGGCCTGGACGCGGTGGTCATCGCGCAGGACCGGCTGGTGGTCGCGGTGGCCCCGGGGCACCCGTGGGCCCGGCGGCGGTCGGGGGAGGTGGCCCCCGCCGAACTGGCCGCGACGCCGCTGATCCTGCGGGAACGGGGGTCCGGCACGCGGCAGGTGCTGGACGCTGCGCTGGCCGGGTGCGGGGGGCTGGCGCGGCCGCTGCTGGAACTCGCCTCGACCACGGCGGTGAAGGCGGCCGCGGTGAGCGGGGCGGGGCCGTGCGTGCTGTCGGAGCTGGCGCTGCGGGAGGAGCTGGCGGGGCGGCGGCTGGTGGCGGTCGCCGTGGCCGGTGTGCCGCTGGGCCGGTCGCTGCGGGCCGTCTGGCCCGCGGGCACCCGCCCCGCGGGCCCGGCCCGCGACCTCCTGTCCCTGACCCGGGCCACCCCGTCCTGACGCCGGCCCCTGCCGGGTGCGTGTTGGGGGCGGGCGCGGAGCGGTCGCCCATCCGGCCGGGGGCCTCCGGCGGCGCCCCAATCGCCGGCGGGGCTGGAGGGGACCCCGGGCGGGGTCGGGTGCCTTGGTGGGGCGAGCGTGGGTGGGCGGCGCCCGGTGGTTGGTGGGGGGTGGCCGTTGACCGGTCGCCCGCCCGGCCGGGGGCCTCCGGCGGCGCCTCAAACGCCGGCGGGGCTGGAAAGGGCAGGGCCCGGTGAAGTCCTGACGCCGACCGGGGGAAAATCCAGCCCGCCCGGCGTTTGAGGGCGCCCGCCGCAGGCGTGTACCAGGGGTGGGGTGGGCGGCGGCGGGCCGTGTGTCGGGTCCAGCCCGCCCGGCGTGAGGGCAGCCCCGGGGATCGCTCCCGCGGAGGGAAGGGTGCGCCCCGCGGGTCAGCGGACCCGGGTCGGGACGCGGGTCGCGGCGGTGATCAGGGCGGACATCACGCGGGTGTCCTTGTCGCGTTCGGGGTGCCACTGGACGCCCAGGGCCCAGACGGCACCGTCGGCCGGGAGTTCGATCGCCTCCACCGTCCCGTCCAGCGCGTGTGCCGAGGCGATCAGGCCCCGCCCCAGCCGGTCCACGCACTGGTGGTGGTACGTCGGCACCTCCGCCACCTCCGGCACGAGCGCCCCGTACAGCGTCCCCCGCACCGGCCGCACCGGATGCCAGGCCACCGGCCCCGGCTCCCCGGCGTGCCCGTCGATGTGCTGGACCAGTGTGCCGCCCAGGGCCACGTTCAGCGCCTGCATGCCCCGGCAGATCCCCAGCAGCGGGGTGCCCTGCGCCAGGGCGGCCCGGATCAGGGCCAGTTCCCAGGCGTCGCGCACGGTCGCGGGGGAGCCCGTACGGGGGTCGCGGGGGGCTCCGTAGTGGGCCGGGTCCACATCGGGGCCGCCCGCGACGACCAGGCCGTCCAGCCGGCTCAGGACCACCCCCGCCTCCCCGGGCTCGTCCGGCGGCAGCAGCACCGCCGTGCCGCCGGACGCCTGGACCAGCTCGTAGTACCCCGCGGGCACGAGGGCGGTCGGAAGGTCCCACGCGCCGTAGCGCGTGGACGCCTCGACGTAGGTGGTGATGCCGATGAGCGGCTTGGGCACGGTGCGTACCTCCGGAAGGGGGAGCGGGGACAGGGGCGGCGCGGGCTCGACGGCGGTCAGTCCCGGGACAGTTCCGCCTCGGCCGCCGCCAGTGCCGCGAACTCCTCCTCGGGCGCCGAGGCCACCAGGTGGTGCCGACTGTAGAACGCGAAGTAGGCGAGGGCGACGGCGTACACGGCGAGCGCGATGAACGCGGCGTCCTTGTCCACCAGGAAGGTGGCGACCAGGGCCGACAGGGCGAGTACGAAGGCGACCGTGGAGGTCAGCACCCCGCCCGGGGTGCGGTAGGGCCGCTCCAGGTCCGGTTCCCGGCGGCGCAGCACGATGTGCGAGAGCGCCATCAGGGCGTAGGAGATGGTCGCGCCGAAGACCGCGATGTTGAGCATCCGGGCCCCGTCACCGGTGGCCGCGGCCAGCGCGAAGCCGATCGCGCCGGGGATGACCAGACCGAGGTAGGGGGCCTTGCGGCTGCTGGTCAGGGAGAGGAAGCGGGGCAGGTAGCCCGCGCGGGAGAGGGCGAAGAGCTGGCGCGAACCGGCGTAGATGAGGGAGAAGAAGGAGGCCACCAGGCCCGCCAGACCCGCGTAGTTGACGAAGCGGCTCAGGGCGGTCGGCCCGCCCTCCCCCTCCAGCGCGACGACCAGCGGATTGCCCGCGTCCTTGACGGCGTCCGCGCCCTGCGCGCCGGTCGCGGCGAAGAAGGTGATCAGCGCGAGGAGCGCCAGGATGCCCATCGAGATGGCGAGCGCCTTCGGCATGGAGCGGACCGGGTCCTTGGCCTCCTCGGCAGCGAGCGGTACGCCCTCGACGCCGAGGAAGAACCACATGCCGAAGGGGAACGCCGCCCAGATCCCCAGCGCGCCGTACGGCAGCCAGGAGCTCGACCCCGCCGCCCCCGTGACGACGGCGATGTCGTCGAGGCCGCTGACGGAGAAGTCGGTGAAGGCGCCGACGGCGAAGATCAGCAAGGCCGCGACGGCTATGGCGGTGACGACGAGGCTGAACCGCAGCGCCTCGCCCACGCCCCACAGGTGCACGCCGATGAAGACGACGAAGCAGCCGAGGTAGACCGGCCAGCTGGAGGTGAGGCCGAAGAGTCCGAGGGACTCGACGTAGTCGCCGATGAAGATGACGATCGCGGCCGGCGCCAGGATGTACTCGATGAGGATCGCGGTGCCGGTGAGGAAACCGCCCCAGGGGCCCAGGGCGCGCCGGGCGAAGCCGTAGCCGCCGCCCGCGGTGGGCAGGATCGTGGAGAGTTCGGCGAGGGAGAAGACCAGGCAGGCGTACATGGCGCCCATGAGGACGGTGGCGATGGCGAGGCCGCCGAAGCCGCCCTTGCTCAGGCCGACGTTCCAGCCGGAGAAGTCGCCGGAGACGACGTAGGCGACGCCGAGACCGGTCAGCAGCAGCCAGCCGGCGCTGCCGCGGCGCAGGGTGCGGCGTTCCAGGTAGTCGTTCCCGCCGTCGCCTGCGGCGCCGCCCGCGCCGTCGGGCCCGGACGCGGGTCCGGAGGGCGCGGATCCGGGTGCGGCTTTCGTCAGCCGGGCATCGAAGTCGTCGGCCATGTGCGCTCCTGCCTAGGGCAATGCAATGGTTGTGGGGCGTACCTTTGCGGTAAGCGGGTGGAGCGCGCAAGACCCCTGCGTTAAACGGCGGTTACGAAAACCTCCCCGCGGCCGGAGGTCGCCGGGCGCCCGGACGGCGTGCCCGGCGGCCCGTCACGCCAGGAACCCCCGCAGCAGCGCCGCCGTGCCCGCGCAGTGTTCCCGCATCACCTCGCGGGCCGCCTCCGCGTCCCCGTCCAACACCGCCTCCACCACCGCGGTGTGCTGCTGCTGCGAGTGCTCCAGGTTGCGCACCAGCAGCGGGATGCAGTCCAGCAGGTCGTTGACCGTCGCCCGGACGGCCGCGTACTGGGCCGTCAGGGTGGCGGAGCCCGCCAGTTCGCACAGGGTGAGGTGGAAGAGGGTGTCCTGGCGGCGGTAGTCCGCGAGCGGCGCGTCGTGGGTCGCGGCGAGCGCCCCGCGCAGCCGCTGCGCCCGGGCGTCGTCCAGCCCCTGCGCGGCGCAGAGCCCGGCCGCGCCCGTCTCCAGCACCTCGCGGAAGCGCAGCGCGTCCTCGATGTCCACGCCGGCGACGCGGCGCCGCAGCTCCTGCTCGGCGGCGCCGGCCGGGGGATCGGGGCGGTGCAGCACGAACGTTCCGCCGTAGCGCCCGCGCCGCGCCTCGACCAGCCCCTGGTCCTGGAGCACCTTCAGCACCTCGCGCAGCGTGACCCGGCTGATCCCCATCCGTTCGGCCAGCTCGCGCTCCGGCGGCAGCCGTTCGCCGCCCGGCACCAGTCCCAGCCGGACCACCTGGAGGATCTGCTCCAGGGCCTCCTCGAAACCGTTGCCCGCCCGCACCTGGCGCAGGACGGGGTTCAGCCGCGCGAGCGCACCGCCGTCACCCGGGCCGTGCGACGGTCCGTGCGACAGGCCGTGCGACGGTCCGCGCACCCCGTCGGCCGCCCCGCCGCTCGCCCCCCTGTGCGGCGCGCTGTCCGGCGTGTCGTCCGGCGCGTTGTTCGTCATGTCGGCCCCTCCCCTTCCCAAGCAATGGTTCTATTCAATACCTTAGGCCTCCTCGGCTCACCGAAGGAGAGATTCCCGTGGTAGACCGCATGCCGCCGCTCGCGCCCGAGGAGCTCCGCTCCCTGGTCGCCGACGGCGAGATCGACACAGTGGTCCTGGCCTTCCCCGACATGCAGGGGCGGCTCCAGGGCAAGCGGTTCGCCGCGCAGTTCTTCCTCGACGAGGTCATGTCCCACGGCACCGAGGGATGCAACTACCTGCTCGCCGTCGACACCGACATGAACACCGTCGACGGCTACGAGATGTCCTCCTGGGACCGGGGCTACGGCGACTTCGCCATGCACCCCGACCTGTCCACCCTGCGCCGCATCCCCTGGAACCCGGGCAGCGCGCTGGTCATGGCCGACCTCGCCTGGAACGACGGCTCGCCCGTCGTCGCCGCGCCGCGCCAGATCCTGCGGCGCCAGCTGGAGCGCCTGGCGGAGCACGGGTACACCGCGATGGTGGGCACCGAGCTGGAGTTCATGGTCTTCCAGGACACCTACGAGCAGGCCTGGGACGCCAACTACCGCGGCCTGACCCCCGCCAACCAGTACAACATCGACTACTCCGTCCTCGGCACCGGCCGGATCGAACCGCTGCTGCGCCGGATCCGCAACGAGATGCAGGCCGCGGGCCTGGTCGTCGAGTCCGCCAAGGGCGAGTGCAACCTCGGGCAGCACGAGATCGCCTTCCGCTACGACGAGGCCGTGATCACCTGCGACCAGCACGCGGTCTACAAGACCGGCGCCAAGGAGATCGCCTCGCAGGAGGGCGTCTCGCTCACGTTCATGGCCAAGTACGACGAGCGCGAGGGCAACTCCTGCCACATCCACCTCTCCCTGAACGACGCCGACGGGCGCAACGTGATGGCGGGCGACGCGGGCGGAAAGGACGACGTGCACGGCGGAATGTCACCCGTCATGCGTCACTTCCTGGCCGGGCAGCTGGCCGCGCTGCGGGACTTCTCCCTTCTCTACGCCCCCAACATCAACTCGTACAAGCGTTTCCGGCCGGGATCCTTCGCGCCGACCGCCGTCGCCTGGGGGGTGGACAACCGGACCTGCGCCCTGCGCGTGGTCGGCCACGGCCGCTCCATGCGCTTCGAGAACCGCCTCCCGGGCGGCGACGTCAACCCGTACCTGGCGGTGGCCGGCCTGGTCGCGGCCGGCCTCCACGGCATCGAGAACCGGCTGGAGCTGCCCGAGGCCTGCGCGGGCAACGCCTACACCGCCGACTACGCGCACGTCCCCACCACCCTGCGCGAGGCGGCCGAGCTGTGGGAGAACAGCGAGATCGCCAAGGCCGCCTTCGGCCCCGAAGTCGTCGCCCACTACCGCAACATGGCCCGCGTCGAACTCGACGCCTACGACTCCGCCGTGACCGACTGGGAGCTGCGCCGCTCCTTCGAACGCCTGTAACCGCCGCACGCCCCGCCCCCCTTGGAACCGAGCGAACGACTGAGAGGCACCACGTGTCATCCGATGCGCTGGACGTACTGAACCCGGCCACCGAGGAAGTCGTCGCCACCGTCCCGGCCGCCACACGGGACGACGTCGACGCCGCCGTCGTACGGGCCGCCGCGGCCCAGCGCGGCTGGGCGGCCGCCGCTCCCGCCGACCGGGCCCGGCTGCTGCGCCGCTTCGCCGCCGCGGTGGACGAGCACCGCGAGGAACTGGCCCTGCTGGAGGTCCGCGAGGCCGGCCACACCATCGGCAACGCCCGCTGGGAAGCGGGCAACGTCCGCGACCTGCTGGAATTCGCCGCCGGGGGAGTGGAGCGGCTCTCCGGCCGGCAGATCCCGGTGGCCGGCGGCCTCGACGTCACCTTCCTCGAACCGCTCGGCGTCATCGGGGTGATCGCCCCCTGGAACTTCCCGATGCCGATCGCCGCCTGGGGCCTGGCGCCCGCCCTCGCCGCGGGCAACGCGGTGATCCTCAAGCCCGCGGAGACCACCCCCCTCACCGCGCTGCGGCTGGCCGAGCTGGCCCTGGAGGCGGGCCTGCCCGAGCACCTCTTCCAGGTGCTGCCCGGCCGCGGACCGGTCGCGGGCGACGCGCTCGTCGAACACCCCGGCGTGGCGAAGATCGTCTTCACCGGCTCCACCGGAGTGGGCAAGCGGATCATGGCCGCGTGCGCCGGCCGGCTCAAGCGCGTCACCCTCGAACTCGGCGGCAAGAGCCCCAACATCGTCTTCGCCGACGCCGACCTCGAAGCCGCCGCGGCCGCCGCCCCCATGGCCTTCCTCGACAACACCGGCCAGGACTGCTGCGCCCGCACCCGGATCCTGGTCCAGCGCTCCGTGTACGACCGCTTCCTCGACCTGGTCACGCCCGGGATCGAGGGCGTGGTCGTCGGTGACCCGGCCGACGAGAAGACCCAGATGGGCCCGCTCATCTCCCGGGCCCAGCTGGAGCGCGTACGGTCCTACGTCACCGACGACCTGACCGCCGTCCGCGGCACCGCCCCCGAGGGCCCCGGCTTCTGGTACCCGCCCACCCTCGTCACCGGGGCCGACCCCACCGCCCCCGTCGCCGCCGAGGAGGTCTTCGGCCCGATCGCCGTCATCCTGCCCTTCGAGGACGAGGAGGACGCCGTACGGCTGGCCAACGCCACCGAATACGGGCTCTCCGGCTCGATCTGGACCCGCGACGTGGGCCGCGCCCTGCGCGTCTCGCGCGCCGTCGCCGCGGGCAACCTCTCCGTCAACTCCCACAGCAGCGTCCGCTACTGGACTCCCTTCGGCGGGTTCAAGCAGTCCGGCCTCGGCCGGGAACTGGGACCCGACGCCCTCACCGCATTCACCGAGACCAAGAACGTCTTCATCAGCACGGAGGCCTGAGAACCATGTCCAGTCGAGCCCCTGAAGAGATCGTCTGCCGCCGCCTGGTCGGCCGTACCGCCGTCATCACCGGAGCCGGCAGCGGCATCGGCCTCGCCACCGCCCGCCGGCTCGCCTCCGAAGGCGCCAACGTCGTCTGCGGCGACATCGACGAGACGGCCGGCAAGGCCGCGGCCGAAGAGGTCGGCGGCACCTTCGTGAAGGTCGACGTCACCAGCCCCGAGGAGGTCGAGGCGCTCTTCAAGACCGCCTTCGACACCTACGGGTCCGTCGACATCGCCTTCAACAACGCGGGCATCTCGCCCCCGGACGACGACTCGATCCTCACCACCGGGCTGGAGGCCTGGAAGCGGGTCCAGGACGTCAACCTGACCTCCGTCTACCTGTGCTGCAAGGCCGCGCTGCCCTACATGCAGCGCCAGGGCCGCGGATCCATCATCAACACCGCCTCCTTCGTGGCGATCATGGGCGCGGCGACCTCCCAGATCTCCTACACCGCCTCCAAGGGCGGCGTCCTGGCGATGTCCCGCGAACTGGGCGTCCAGTTCGCCCGCGAGGGCATCCGCGTCAACGCGCTGTGCCCGGGCCCCGTCAACACCCCGCTGCTCCAGGAGCTGTTCGCGAAGGACCCCGAGCGCGCCGCGCGCCGCCTCGTGCACATCCCCGTCGGCCGCTTCGCCGAACCCACCGAGATCGCCGCCGCCGTCGCCTTCCTCGCGAGCGACGACTCCTCCTTCGTCAACGCCACCGACTTCCTGGTCGACGGTGGCATCGCGGGCGCGTACGTGACCCCCCTGTAGACCCCCATCACCCCCACCACCACCCCGGCAGCCGGGCGTCGCGCGACGCCCGGCTGCCGTGCTCCCCGTCCGCGACGATCCGCGCAAGAACCAGGAGCGTTCACCCCCGTGACCCAGCCCAGCACCGCACGACGGTTCCAGGCCCTCGGCGCCGCCGTCGCGATCACGGCGGGCGCCCTCGTGGCCGCCGCCCCCGCCGCCCGGGCAGCCCGCCCCGGCGCCCCCTGCGCCACCCCGGAGGTCGGCGTCGGCTGGTACGGCGACAACCGGGCCCGCCTCCAGCGGCTGATCGACCGGTACGGGCGGTGCGGCCCGTACCGCTCCGGCCACGACAAGCCCGTCGCCGTCTTCGACTGGGACAACACCGTCGTCAAGAACGACGTCGGCGACGCCACCCTGTTCTGGCTGCTGCGCAACGGCAGGATCCGCCAGCCCGACCACGGCGACTGGTCCACCACCAGCCGCTACCTCACCCCGGCCGCCGCCACGGCCCTCGCCGGCGCCTGCGGCCCGCTCGCCCGCCCCGGCGCCCCGCTGCCCACCGGCGACGGCGACCCCGCCGGGATCCGCTGCGCCGACGAGATCAACGCCGTCTACGGGACCTCGGCCACCCGGTCCGGCGCCCCCGCCTTCGCGGGCTGGGACCACCGCACCACCGAGCCCGCCTACGCCTGGCTGGCCCAGCTGACCCAGGGCTACACCGCCCGCCAGGTCCGGGCCTTCGCCGCCGCCGCGCGCGCGGAGAACCTCGCCGCGCCCGTCGGCGCCACGCAGCGGGTGGGCAGCGCGGACGCCACCGCCTGGGTGCGCTACTACGACCAGCAGAAGGACCTGATCGACGCCCTGCGGAAAGCCGGGTTCGACGTCTGGATCAGCTCGGCCTCGCCCCAGCCGGTCGTCGAGGTCTGGGCCGAGGGCGTCGGCGTGGCCGCCGACCACGTCATCGGCATCCGCAACACGACCGCGTACGACGGCACCTTCACCGCGCACCTGCGGGGCTGCGGATCGGTGCGCGACGGCGCCGACACGATGATCACGTACGTCGACGGCAAGCGCTGCTGGATCAACCAGGAGGTCTTCGGCGTGCGCGGCGCGGCCGCCGAACGGATCCAACCGCCCGGCCGCCGCCAGGTGTTCGCCGCGGGCGACTCCGACACCGACGTCTCGTTCCTGCGCGACGCGACCGCCCTGCGGCTGGTCCTGAACCGCAACAAGAACGAGCTGATGTGCCGGGCCTACGACGACGCCGACGGCCGCTGGATCGTCAACCCGATGTTCATCGAGCCGAAGAAGCAGAAGCCCGCCCCCTACCCGTGCGCCACCACCGGCTACACCGGGCGCGACGGAACGCCCGGCCCGGTACTGCGCGCCGACGGCACGGTCATCCCGGACCAGGCGGACTCCGTCTTCTAGCCCTCGGCCGGCCCTCGACCAGCCGTCGGCGGTCAGAGGAAGGTGCGGCCCTCGCCCCGGTACGTCGGGGCGGTGGCCGTCACCCGGTCGCCCTGGACGAGGTGCAGCTCCTCGAACCGCTCGCACAGCTCCCCGGCCTTCGCGTGCCGGAACCACACCCGGTCACCGATCCGCAGGTCGTCCGCGGGCGATCCGAGCAGCGGGGTCTGTACCTCGCCGGCGCCCTCCTGGGCGTCGTAGCGCAGCCCCTGCGGCAGGTACGGCTGCGGCAGCCGGTCGGCGCCCGCCGCGCCCGACGCCGGATAGCCGCCGCCCAGCACGGTGATCACCCCGACGCCCGGCCGGCGCACCACCGGCTGCGCGAACAGGGCCGCCGGACGCCCGCGGAAGGACGTGTAGTTGTCGAAGAGCCGCGGTACGTAGAGACCCGACCCGGCGGCGATCTCCGTGACCGCGGCCTCGGCGGCCGTCTGCTGCACGCTGCCCGTGCCGCCGCCGTTGACGAACTCCAGCTCGCCGACGACCGCGCGCACCGCCCGTACCGCCTCCGCGCGCCGGGCCGCCAGCTCCTTGCGGGCCGTGGCCTGCATCAGCCGGATCGCCCGCGAGCGCAGCGGACGGCCCGTCAGGGAGTCGCCCACGCCGGCCACATGGCCCTCGTATCCCATCAGCCCGACCACCCGGAAGCCGGGGCGCGCGGTGACGGCGCGGGCCAGCGCCGCGAGCTGCTCCGGTTCGCGCAGCGGGGAGCGGCGGGCGCCGATCCGGACCCGACCGCCGAACAGGTGCAGCGCGGTGTCCAGTTCGAGGCAGACCCGGATCTCCTCGGTGCCGCCGCCGCGGGCGTGGTCGATCAGCTCAAGCTGCGCCGGGTCGTCCACCATGACGGTGACGGTGGCGGCGAGCTTGGGGTCGGCGGCGAGTTCGGCGAAGCCGGCGCGGTCGGCGGAGGGGTAGGCGAGGAGCACGTCCTCGAAACCGGACCTGGCCAGCCAGAGCGACTCCGCGAGGGTGTACGACATGATCCCGGCGAACCCGGGCCGCGCCAGGACCCGTTCGAGCAGCGTCCGGCAGCGGACGGACTTGCTCGCCACCCGGATCGGCTTCCCGCCGGCCCGGCGCACGAGGTCGTCGGCGTTGGCGTCGAACGCGTCGAGGTCCACGAGGGCCAGCGGCGCGTCGAGGTGGGCGGTGGCCCGGTCGTAGCGGGCCCGGTCGGCGGCGGGGGAAGTCATGGGCGCAGCTTGCCATGCCGGTCTACCGGTGGGTAGGGCTCGGCGGGGTCCTGCGGTGGGCCGTGCGGCGGGGGGCGGGCCGCCCGTGGCCGCGGTGCCGCCGGCCGTGGCCGCCTCAAGCGCCGGCGGGGCTCGGGGTGGGCCGGCGCGTGCCCGGCTGCCGCCGTGTGGGCCTTCCGGGGGCGCCTCAAACGCCGGCGGGGCTGGATG
>NZ_JBWKDV010000005.1:197361-542282 GCF_056435825.1 Streptomyces sp. NPDC043876
GTGCCTGGTGGGCCCCGGGGTGGATCGGCGCGTGCCTGGCTGCCGGCGTGTGGGCCTTCCGGGGGCGCCTCAAACGCCGGCGGGGCTGGATGTGCCTGGTGGGCCCCGGGGTGGATCGGCGCGTGCCTGGCTGCCGGCGTGTGGGCCTTCCGGGGGCGCCTCAAACGCCAGCGGGGCTGGATGTGCCCGGTGGGCCCCGGGGTGGATCGGCGCGTGCCTGGCTGCCGCCGTGTGGGCCTTCCGGGGGTGCCTCAAACGCCGGCGGGGCTGGAAATGGCGGCGCCTGTAGTGCCGGTGGGCTGGATATGGCCCGGCGGGGCTGGATATGGCGGCGCGTGCAGCCCCGGTGGGGCTGGGTGTGCCCGGCGGGGCCGGAGGTGGTGGTGCCCGCCGGGGCTGCGGGGGTGGGGGCGGGGCGGGGGGTCGTAGAGTACGGGCAGGCAACCGCAGGGACGGCACGGTAGGGAACGGGGGCGGAGCCGCCGGATGACCATGTCTGACCGACACACCGCCCCGCACGCGGTACCTGAGGGGTCCGGGGAGCCGCAGGATCCCGCGCACCCGGCCGACCCCCGACCGCACGGGCGGGCGAGGCGGGTCCTGGCCGGGCTGGCGGCCGCGGCCGGGGCCGTGCTGATCGCGGGGGCCGCCGCCGGGGCGTGGGCCGAACACCGGGAGCGGCAGCGGCCCGTGACCTCCGCCGCCGCCTACCGCACCGCGGCGTCGCTCTGGCGGGAGACCCCCGTCGACACCCTCTTCCCGCCGACCCTCGACGGCCGCGGCGCCGGACCCGGCGGGTCCGACCGGACCTGGACCCGGGTCGCCCTCGCCCCCGACGCGGGGTGCGGCGTCGCACTGCCCGCCGACTGGCGGGCGCTGCTCGCGCCCACCGGGTGCACCCGCGTCCTGCGCGCCACCTACACCGACGCCACCCGCAGCGCCCTCGTCTCCGTCGGGATGGTGTTCACCCCCGCCGACGCGCCCGCGATGGCCGCGCTGCGCGGCCGGCTGCCAGCGCCGCCCGGCTACGGGTTCGCCGACGACCGGCGCGGCGCCTGGACGGTGTCCGTCCTGCCCGAGGCGCCCGTACTCGTCTACACCGTCTCCGCCTTCGCGGACGGCCGCTCGGTGCCCGCGCCGCACCCGGCCGAGGAAGCGGTGAAGAAGGACGACACCAGCGCCGTCGGGCGGGCCGGCCTCGGCTACGAGGCCAAGGGCGTGGCCGACCGGATCGAGCGCGCCCTGCGCGCCCTCGCCGCCCCGCCCCTGCCCGCCTCGCCGCACACCTCCCCGCACCCCACGGCGAAGCCGGAGCCCTCCCGATGATCCGCCCGCCCGGGACCGGGCCCCGCCCCGCCGCGCTCTGCGCCGTCCTCGCCCTCGCCTGCGCCGCCCTGGCCGCCCCGCCCGCCGCCGCGGACGCCATCCGCGACCGTCAGTGGAACCTGACCGCGCTGCGCGCGGAAGAGGCGTGGGGCACCACCCAGGGCGCCGGGGTCACCGTCGCGGTCCTGGACACCGGGGTCGACTCCACCCACCCCGACCTGGACGGTCAGGTCCTGGACGGCGCCGACCTGATCGGTATGGGCGCCTCCCGCGGCGACCGGGCCTGGGCCCGCCACGGCACCGCCATGGCCGGGGTGATCGCCGGGCACGGCCACGGCACCGACCGCCGCCAGGGCGTCCTCGGCGTCGCGCCGCAGGCGCGGATCCTGCCGGTCCGGGTGATCCTGGAAGAGGGCGACCCGGGCCGGGCCAAAGCCCGTGAGAGCAAGGGCGGCGCCCTCGCCGAGGGCATCCGCTGGGCCGCCGACCACGGGGCCGACGTCATCAACCTGTCCCTGGGCGACGACAGCCAGTCGGCCCACCACGAGGCCGCCGAAGACGAGGCCGTGCAGTACGCCCTGGCCAAGGACGTGGTCGTGGTCGCCTCGGCGGGCAACGGCGGCGAGCAGGGCGACCACGTCTCCTACCCGGCCGCCTATCCCGGCGTGATCGCCGTCACCGCCGTGGACCGCAAGGGCGCCAAGGCCCCCTTCTCCACCCGCAACTGGTACGCCACCGTCAGCGCCCCCGGCGTCGACATCGTCATCGCCGACCCGGACCGCGGCTACTACGAGGGCTGGGGCACCAGCGCGGCCGCGGCCTCCGTCTCCGGCGTCGTGGCGCTCGTCCGCTCCGCCCACCCGGAACTCTCCCCGGCGCAGATCAAGCGGCTGCTGGCGGACACCGCCTCCGACGCCCCGCGCGGCGGCCGCGACGACGCGCGCGGGCACGGCCTGGCCGACCCGGTCGCCGCCCTCCAGGCCGCCGACGGGCTGAAGGCGGACCCCGTCCTCCCGGCCCCGGTCCCGGCCGCGGGCCGCTACTTCGGTCCCGGGCCCGAGCCGGTACGTCCCCCCGCGCGCCGCACCCGGTACGCGGCCCCGGTCGCGGCGGGCGCCGGGGCGGCCCTGCTCGCGCTGGCGGGCGTACTGCTGCGGCGGCGCCGCCCGGCGGACGCGTCCCGTACCGCGATATAGGGTCGGGTAACTGTGGCCCAGAAGAACATCCCAGACCCCGGTTTCTCCGACGACGACGGCTCCGCCGATCCCCGGCTGAGCGCGGCCCTCGCCGCGTGGGCCGAAGACAGAACCCAGGAGCCGAGGGTCCTCGCGGCGCTGGCGGGAGCCCGGCTGCTCGTCCCGGTCGTGGCCGTGCTCGGCGAGAGCGAGACCGACCCGCAGACGGGCCTGAAGCGCGAGAAGTCCAGCGACATGGCCGTCCCCACGCTCAAGGCGGGGAACCGGCGGGCGCTGCCCGCCTTCACCTCCACCGCCTCGCTGGCCCTGTGGGACCCGGCGGCCCGGCCCGTGGCCGTCCCGCTGCACCAGGCGCTGGCGGCGCTCGCCCACGAGAAGGCCGACACGCTCGTGCTGGACCTGGCGGGTCCGGTGCCCTACCAGCTGACCGGTCCGGCCCTGCTCGCCGCGGCCGAGGGCCGCACGGAGGCGGACCCGCTCGCCGACCCGGCCGTCACCGGGGCCGTACGGGCGGTCGTGGCCGCGACCGGGGACGTCCTGCGGTCCTACCTCGGGCCCGCCGGTGCCGACGCCGACGGCACCCTGGCCGTGGTGCTCGCCGACGGCGCGGACCCGGGGCGCAGCGCCCGGGCCCTCGCCGAGGCGCTGGCGGCCGACGAGACCCTGCGCGCCCGGCTGGTGCGCGGGCTGGACCTGGCCCTGCTGCCCGCGGACGCGCCCGCTCCCGGAGCGCCCCTCTTCGTCCGCGGCTGAGAGGGGCCACCGCTACGGACCGGCGATACGGCGGCCGCAGCAGAAGGTCCCGGCCGGTCCCCGCGGTGTGCGGGGACCGGCCGGGACCGTCGGCGGGCGGGTCGAGCGGCCGGATCAGCCGAAGACCGGACCCGTGAACTTCTCGCCCGGCCCCTGGCCCGGCTCGTCCGGGACCAGCGAGGCCTCGCGGAAGGCCAGCTGGAGCGACTTCAGGCCGTCGCGCAGCGGGGCCGCGTGGAAGGAGCTGATCTCGGTGGCGCTGGCCGTGACCAGCCCGGCCAGGGCGGTGATCAGCTTGCGGGCCTCGTCGAGGTCCTTGTGCTCGGAGTCCGGCTTGTCCAGGCCCAGGTTGACCGCGGCGGCGCTCAGCAGGTGCACGGCCACCGTGGTGATCACCTCGACCGCGGGCACGTCCGCGATGTCGCGGGTCATGGCGTCGTAGTCGGGAGCCTGGTCGGCTGCGGTGGTCTCGGGGGGCGTCGCGTCAGTCATGTCCTCACGATAAGCCGGGGCCGCGGGGGGTGCGGACCGGGCCCCGCCCGTCTCCCCGGACCGCCCTTCCGGCCCCCCGGGGCCGGCCGGTTCGCGGCCTGGTTAGCGTCCGGGAAGACCCCTTGCTATATTGGGGTCACCAGACCGGCTGGATGCGCATGCGTCCGGCCCACAAGTGGAGGCTCCGTTCTCCCACCTAGTCGTCCTCCGGGACGGCAGGTCACCGGTCAAGGCAGTATCCATCGTTCCGTACGGACGATGGAAGGCCGCCTGATGCTGCGCCCCGCGATGTTGTGATGCGGTGGTGCTCCGGTATTCCCATGGAGCCCCGCCTGTGTCCCGTCCCGGGGCATTTTTTGTGTTCCGGATCGGTTGGTCTCACGTCAGAGACGTAACGCGGCTGTCTGCCAGGCGGCCGTGTGGTGGTGCAACCGAGGAGGATCCATCAGCACCGAGCCCCGCATCAACGACCGGATTCGCGTTCCCGAGGTACGACTTGTCGGTCCGAGCGGCGAGCAGGTCGGCATCGTGCCGCTCGCGAAGGCGCTCGAGCTTGCGCAGGAGTACGACCTCGACCTGGTCGAGGTAGCGGCGTCCGCCAGGCCGCCGGTCTGCAAGCTCATGGACTACGGCAAGTTCAAGTACGAGTCGGCCATGAAGGCCCGTGAGGCGCGCAAGAACCAGGCGCACACGGTCATCAAGGAGATGAAGCTCCGGCCGAAGATCGACCCGCACGACTATGACACCAAGAAGGGTCACGTCGTCCGGTTCCTCAAGCAGGGCGACAAGGTCAAGATCACGATCATGTTCCGTGGTCGTGAGCAGTCCCGCCCGGAACTGGGCTACCGACTGCTGCAGCGTCTGGCTTCGGACGTCGAGGACCTTGGGTTCATCGAGTCGAACCCGAAGCAGGACGGCCGAAACATGATCATGGTTCTCGGTCCGCACAAGAAGAAGACCGAGGCGATGGCCGAGGCCCGTGAGGCGCAGGCCGCCCGCAAGGCCGAGCGCCAGGGTGTTTCCGCCACGGACGAGGGTTCCGAGGACGAGTTCCTCGCGGACGAGGCCGGAGTCGACGAGGCCGTCGCCGACGAGGCCCCCGCCGCGGAGGACGCTCCGGCCGAGGCCGCCTCCACCGAGGCCCCTGCCGAGGCCTGAGTCCGGAGCATTCCGCTCCGGATTCAACCGACACAATTGACGCTCCCGCCAGCCTGGTTCTCCGGACCGGTGGGAGCGCCACCGACGAGGAGATAACGGCGCTATGCCGAAGAACAAGACGCACAGCGGTTCCAAGAAGCGCTTCAAGATCACCGGCTCCGGCAAGGTGCTCCGTGAGCGCGCCGGCAAGCGCCACCTGCTCGAGCACAAGTCGTCCCGTGTCACCCGCCGCCTGACCGGCACCGCGGAGATGGCCCCCGGCGACGCCGCGAAGATCAAGAAGCTTCTCGGCAAGTGACGTCCCTCCGCTCCCCGTCTGCGGGAGCGGGACGTCAGGACCGGGACCCCATCGAATTCGGGCCGTGTGAAGACATCCACGGCCCCGCTACAAGGAGTACACAGTGGCACGCGTCAAGCGGGCAGTAAACGCGCACAAGAAGCGTCGGGCGATCCTCGAGGCCGCCAAGGGTTACCGCGGTCAGCGCTCGCGCCTGTACCGCAAGGCCAAGGAGCAGGTCACCCACTCCCTGGTCTACAACTTCAACGACCGCAAGAAGCGCAAGGGCGACTTCCGTCGGCTGTGGATCCAGCGCATCAACGCTGCGGCCCGCCAGAACGGCATGACGTACAACCGCCTCATCCAGGGTCTGAACGCCGCCAACATCGAGGTGGACCGCAAGATCCTCGCCGAGCTGGCCGTCAACGACGCCAACGCGTTCGCCGCGCTGGTCGAGGTCGCCCAGAAGGCGCTTCCGGCCGACGTCAACGCCCCGAAGGCCGCTGCCTAAGCAGTCCGTCCTTCCGAGCCCACCGGCTCACCGGCCCTCACCGGCCACAGCCCGGACCCGCAGGCCTCGTGCCTGCGGGTCCGGTGCGTTTGACCGGCCGACCGGCCCACCCGGTCGTCCTGTCCGACCCCCTGTTGCGACCCGCAGTACGTACGGAAGCGAGCCGACCGCCATGGGCACCCCCGTCCCCGCCGAGCTGATCTCCCCGCGATCCCCCCGGGTGGCCGCCGCCCGACGGCTCGCGCGCCGGAACTTCCGCACCAAGGAGCGACGGTTCATCGCCGAGGGCCCGCAGGCCGTCCGCGAGGCCGCCGAGCACCGCGGCGAGGCGGGTGCGACCCTGATCGAGCTGTTCGCGACCGTCGAGGCCGCCGAGCGCTACGCCGACATCGTCGAGGCGGCCGAGGCCGCCGGGGCGCGCGTGCACTACGCCTCCGACGAGGTCCTTGCCGAGGTCTCCCAGACGGTCACCCCGCAGGGCCTGGTCGGCGTCTGCCACTTCCTCGACACCTCCTTCGAGTCGGTTCTGGCGGCCGGCCCCCGGCTGGTCGCCGTCCTCGCGCACGTCCGCGACCCCGGGAACGCGGGCACCGTGCTGCGCTGCGCCGACGCCGCCGGAGCGGACGCGGTGATCCTGACCGACGCCTCCGTGGACCTGTACAACCCCAAGTCCGTACGGGCCTCCGTCGGCTCCCTCTTCCACCTGCCGGTCGCCGTGGGCGTCCCCGTCGAGCAGGCCGTGGCGGGACTGCGCGCCGCGGGCGTGCGGATCCTGGCCGCCGACGGCGCGGGGGAGGACGACCTCGACGCCGAGCTGGACGCCGGCACCATGGGCGGCCCCTCGGCGTGGGTGTTCGGCAACGAGGCCTGGGGACTGCCGGAGGAGACCCGGGCCCTGGCGGACGCCGTCGTGCGCGTGCCGATCCACGGCAAGGCCGAGAGCCTGAACCTCGCCACGGCCGCCGCCGTGTGCCTCTACGCCTCCGCGCGTGCACAGCGGGCGTCCGGAGGGTGCCGCTCCGTGACCCCCAGCTAGTAATGTGGCGGCCCGGGGGCGCCCACTGTGCCGACCGGAGATGTGGGGTACGGGGACATGAGCGTCGGTACGGACAGTGCCGGGCCGGGCGACCTGCTCGGCGCGGGCTTCGCAATGGACCCCGACGACCTGCCCGACGGGCTCGTCGTCGCGGACCACGCGGGCCGGGTCGTCTGCTTCAACCGGGCCGCCGCCCGGATCACCGCCGTCGACCCCCGCAAGGCCCTCGGGGACCGGATCGAGCAGGCGCTGCCGCTGGAGGACCTCGAAGGCCGCCGCTGGTGGGCGCTGACCGATCCGTACGGCGGCCTCGCCACCCGGCGCGGCCAGCCCGAGCGCAACCTGCTGCTGCCGGGGGGCCGCGAGGTCCTCGTCTCGGCGCGTTACGTCCGTACGCACCCCACCGGCCCGCTCAGCCGCCTCGTGGTGTGCCTGCGCGGCACCGAGGCCCGGCGCCGCACCGAACGCAGCCATGCCGAGCTGATCGCCACCGTCGCGCACGAGCTGCGCTCCCCGCTCACCTCCGTCAAGGGCTTCACCGCGACCCTGCTGGCGAAGTGGGAGCGGTTCACCGACGACCAGAAGCGGCTGATGCTGGAGACCGTCGACGCCGACGCCAACCGGGTCACCCGGCTGATCGCCGAGCTGCTCGACATCTCCCGGATCGACTCCGGCCGGCTGGAGGTGCGCCGCCAGCCGGTGGACATCGCCACCGCCGTGGCGCGGCACGTCCAGGCGCTCACCGCGAACGGCCAGGCCCCGGACCGGTTCGTCGTGCGGGTCGCCAGCCCGCTGCCCGCGCTGTGGGCCGACCCGGACAAGATCGATCAGATCCTCGGCAATCTTCTGGAAAATGCGGTGCGCCACGGTGAGGGAACGGTCACCATCGAGGTGGCACCCGCCCCTGCCGGTGCCACCGCGACCAAGAACGACAACGAGATGGGTACGGCCGTCACCGTGACCGACGAAGGCCCCGGCATCCCCGAGGACTCCATGCGCCGCGTCTTCACCCGCTTCTGGCGGGGCAGCAAGCGCGGCGGCACCGGTCTGGGCCTGTACATCGTCAAGGGCATCGTCGAAGCCCACGGCGGCACCATCACGGTCGGGCGCGGCCCCGGCGGCGGCGCCGAGTTCCGGTTCACCCTGCCCGTCGCCGCGCCGGCGTACCTCACGCAGTGACCCTGCGGAGCGTCTCACCGGACGGCCCACGGGCTCCCTCCACCCCCGGCGACCTTTAGACTCGTCCTTTGGCACCTTCGTGTCCTAGTGCCGAGCGCGTCCTGCGCGTCGCGCGGGGGACCACCAGCCAGCCATCGGAAGTACGGGAAGAGATGTCGGCACCGAACAAGTCGTACGACCCTGTTGAGGTCGAGGCACTGAAACCGGATGAGATCGAGCGCATGCGGGACGAGGCGCTCGCCGCCTTCGCGTCCGCCGGCGACCTCGACGCGCTGCGGGAGGCGAAGACCGCGCACATGGGCGACCGCTCGCCCCTGGCGCTCGCCAACCGCGAGATCGGCGCCCTGCCACCGCAGGCGAAGGCAGAGGCCGGCAAGCGCGTCGGCCAGGCCCGCGGCGCCGTGAACAAGGCCTTCGGCGCGCGCACGGTCGAGCTGGAGGCGGAGCGCGACGAGCGCGTCCTGGTCGAGGAGGCCGTGGACGTCACGCTGCCCTACGACCGCGTCCCGGCCGGCGCCCGCCACCCCCTGACCACGCTGATGGACCGCATCGCGGACATCTTCGTCGCCATGGGCTACGAGGTGGCCGAGGGCCCCGAGGTGGAGGCGGAGTGGTTCAACTTCGACGCCCTCAACTTCACCCCCGACCACCCCGCGCGCCAGATGCAGGACACCTTCTTCGTCCAGGGGCCCGAGGGCACCGTCGACGACGAGTCCGGTGTCGTCCTGCGCACCCACACCTCCCCGGTGCAGGCGCGCACGCTGCTGGAGCGCACCCCGCCCGTCTACGTCGTCTGCCCCGGCCGGGTCTTCCGCACCGACGAGCTGGACGCGACGCACACCCCGGTCTTCCACCAGGTCGAGCTGCTCGCCGTGGACGAGGGCCTGACCATGGCCGACCTCAAGGGCACCCTGGACCACATGGTCCAGGCGCTCTTCGGGCCGGACATGACCACCCGGCTGCGCCCGAACTACTTCCCGTTCACCGAGCCGTCCGCCGAGATGGACATGCAGTGCTACGTGTGCCGCGGCGCATCGGTGGGCAACCCCGACCGCCCCTGCCGCACCTGCTCCAGCGAGGGCTGGATCGAGCTGGGCGGCTGCGGCATGGTCAACCCGAAGGTGCTCGTCGCCTGCGGGGTCGACCCCGAGAAGTACAGCGGATTCGCCTTCGGGTTCGGCATCGAACGGATGCTGATGTTCCGCCACAACGTCGAAGACATGCGAGACATGGTCGAGGGTGACGTTCGTTTCACCCGGCCGTTCGGGATGGAGATCTGATGCGGGTCCCGCTTTCTTGGCTGCGGGAGTACGTCGACCTGCCCGCGGGCGAGACCGGTCGCGACGTACAGGCGCGGCTCGTCGACGCCGGACTCGAAGTCGAGCGCGTCGAGCAGCTCGGCGCCGGCCTCCAGGGCCCCCTGGTCGTCGGCAAGGTGCTGACGATCGAGGAGCTGGAGGGCTTCCGCAAGCCGATCCGCTTCTGCACGGTCGACGTCGGCCAGGCCAACGGCACCGGCGAGCCCCAGGAGATCGTCTGCGGCGCGCGGAACTTCGCCGTCGGCGACAAGGTCGTCGTGGTGCTCCCCGGCGCGGTGCTCCCCGGCGACTTCGCGATCGCCTCGCGCAAGACGTACGGCCGCACCTCCCACGGCATGATCTGCTCCGGCGACGAGCTGGGCATGGGCGACGACGGCACGCACGGCATCATCGTGCTGCCGCCGGAGCACGAGGTCGGCACCGACGCGATCAAGCTCCTGGAGCTGGTCGACGAGGTCCTCGACATCGCCGTCACCCCGGACCGCGGCTACTGCCTCTCGATGCGCGGCGTGGCCCGGGAGACGGCGACGGCCTACGGGCTGCCGCTGCGCGACCCGGCGCTGCTCGACGTCCCCGGCCCCAACTCCTACGGCTACCCGGTGCAGATCGCCGACCCGCAGGGCTGCGACCGCTTCACCGCCCGCACGGTCGTCGGCCTCGACCCCGAGGCCCGCTCGCCGATCTGGCTCACCCGCCGCCTGCAGAAGGCCGGCATGCGGCCGATCTCGCTCGCGGTCGACGTCACCAACTACGTGATGCTCGAACTCGGCCAGCCGCTGCACGCCTACGACCGCTCCCGCGTGGACGGTCCGATCGGCGTCCGCCGCGCGGAGCAGGGCGAGACGTTCACCACCCTCGACGGCGTCAAGCGCACGCTGGACGCCGAGGACCTGGTGATCACCGACAACAGCGGGCCCATCGGGCTCGCCGGTGTCATGGGCGGCGCCAACACCGAGATCGCCGACTCCGTCACGGACCCCGAGACCCTCCGGGTCACGGGCACCACCGACGTGGTCATCGAGGCGGCGCACTTCGACGCGCTGTCGATCTCGCGCACCGCCCGCCGCCACAAGCTCGCCTCCGAGGCGTCCAAGCGCTTCGAGCGCGGGGTCGACCCGCAGGCCGCGGCCGCCGCCGCGCAGCGCACCGTCGACCTGCTCGTGCTGCTCGCGGGCGGTACCGCCGAAGCGGGCGTGACCGAGCTGTCCGCCCCCTCGGCGCCGCGGAGCATCGCGATGCGCGCGGACCACCCGGACCGGGTCGCGGGCGTGGACTACGGCCGCGAGACCGTCGTGCGCCGCCTCCAGGAGGTGGGCTGCGACGTCTACGGCCAGGACGAGCTCGTCGTCACCGTGCCCTCGTGGCGCCCCGACCTCGCCGAGCCCAACGACCTCGCCGAAGAGGTCATCCGGCTGGAGGGCTACGCGAACCTGCCCTCCACGCTGCCGCAGCCCCCGTCCGGCCGCGGACTCACCGCCCGGCAGCGGCTGCACCGCCGGTTCGGCCGCACCCTGGCCGGCGCCGGGTACGTCGAGGCGCTGAACTACCCGTTCCTCGGGGCCCAGGTCTTCGACCAGCTCCAGCTGCCCGCAGACGACGCGGCCCGCCGGGTGGTCACCCTCGTCAACCCGATCTCCGACGAGGAGCCCGCCCTGCGCAGCACGCTGCTGCCGGGGCTGCTGAACGCGCTGCGCCGCAACGACAGCCGCGGCAGCCACGACCTCGCGCTCTTCGAGACGGGCTCGGTCTTCCGGGCCGGTCCGCAGGCCGGCGTCGCGGTGCGGCTGCCCGTCGACCGCCGTCCGACGGCCGAGGAGATCGCGACCCTGAACGCGGCCCTGCCCGAGCAGCCGCGGTACGCCGCGGTCGTGCTGGCCGGGGCCCGCGAGCAGGCCGGCTGGTGGGGCAAGGGCCGCCCGGCCGACTGGGCGGACGCCGTCCAGGCCGCCCGCTCGCTGGCCGACGAGGCCGGTGCCGAGCTGGTCGTGCGCCAGGGCCGCTACGGTCCCTGGCACCCGGGCCGCTGCGCCGAGCTCGTCGTCACCCTCGACGGGGCGGAGCAGGTCGTCGGCCACGCCGGTGAGCTGCACCCGCGCGTCGTCAAGGCGCTGGGTCTGCCCGCCCGTACCAGCGCGATGGAGATCGACCTCGACCGCCTCGCGGCGGCCGGGACCGAGGCCCTCCAGGCGCCCCGGATCTCCACCTTCCCGGTGGCGACCCAGGACGTGGCGCTGATCGTCGACGGCGCCGTCCCGGCCGCCGAGGTCGAGAGCGCGCTGCGCACGGGCGCCGGTGAACTCCTCGAATCGCTGCGGCTGTTCGACGTCTTCACCGGCGAGCAGGTCGGCGAGGGGAAGAAGTCCCTCGCCTACGCGCTGCGCTTCCGCGCGGCGGACCGCACGCTGACGGCCGAGGAGTCCACGGCCGCCCGCGACGCGGCGGTGGCGCTGGCCGCCGAGCGCACGGGAGCGGTGCTGCGCGGCGCGTAGCACCAGGTAGCAGGTCTGTGAGGGGCGCCCGGGGTCACCCGTGGCGCCCCTCACTCATTCGGGTGAGAACCCCGGCGACCCGTGTCCCGCGCCCCGGTGGGTGGACACAATCGTTGCGGCCGAGGGGAGGCCCAACGGATGATCACGCACGGGGACAAGCCCCACGTGCGCCGGGCGTGCGTCCTTGCCTGGGGCGGCGCCGCGGTGTCCTGGGAGCTGTCCTCCCCCGGGCCGCTCGGGCCGAGCCTGGCCACCTGCGCGGCCTTCCTGCTGCTGGCCACCGGGTGCGCGCTGCACATCCGCAAGCGGCTGCTCGCGGAGCTGCGGCGCAGCCAGGAGACCACGGGCGCGGTGCAACGGGCCGTGCTGCGGCCGCTCCCGGCCCGGATGGAGGGGCTGGCGCTGGCCGCGGCCCAGCTGTCGGTGGGCGGGGACCTCTACGAGGCGCTGCCGACGCCGTTCGGGGTGCGGGTGGTCATCGGCGACGCGCGGGGGCACGGGCCGGGAGCGCTCGGGGTGGCCGCGGCGGTCCTCGGCTCCTTCCGGGAGGCGGCCTACGACGAGGCGACGCTGGGCGGGGTGCTGCGGCGGATGGAGCGGGGGCTGGCGCGGTACGTGCGGGGGGAGCCGGAGGAGTTCGTCACGGTGCTGGTCCTGCAGATCGCGCCGGACGGCAGTCTGCTGGCGCTGAACGCCGGGCATCCGTGGCCGTACGTGCTGCGGTGGCTGCCGGTGGCCGTGCCAGTGCCGGTGCCGGTGGCCGAGCGGTGCGGCGCCGTTTCCCGGGGCTCCGCCCCGGACCCCGCGCCTCAAACGCCGGCGGGGCTGGAATTCGGCTCGGGGGTCGCGCCTCAAACGCCGGCGGGGCTGGGTTTCGGCTCGGGGGTCGCGTCTCGAACGCCGGCGGGGCTGGGTTTCGCCTCGGGGGTCGCGGGGCTGGCGTGTGTGCCGCGGGTGGGGTTGGAGGTGCTCGGGGGTGAGACGTTGCCGCCGCTCGGGGTGGTGCCGTTGCCCCGGGGGCTGGTCGCGCGGGGGTGTGGGCGGCTCGCTCCGGGGGAGGCGCTGTTCCTGCACACCGACGGGGTCGCCGACGCGCGTGACCGGGCGGGCCGGTTCTTCCCGCTCGCCGGCGCCGTCACCGAGGCGGCCGCCGCCGCCGCGCTCACGCCCGCGCGGCTGGTCGCGGGCGTGCACGCGTCCCTGCTCCGGCACACCGGCGGGCGGCTCGTGGACGACGTCGCCCTGCTCGTGCTCCGCAACGACCGGTTCGGCCGGGCCTGAGCCGGGGCGGCGGCGGTGGTGGGGTCGCGCCGCCCGTCTGCCATGGAGTGTCGGGCAGACAGCAGAACGGGCGGCGCTAGTACGGGTCGTCGCACTGTTCGAGGGGGAGCCGACGACCCGGGCTACCTCTTGGCGAGGCTCTTCAGTGAACCGCTCCCGGGCCCCCTCGCGGCAGGGTGCGCGGCGCATTTATGCGCGCATCCGGTTCACACCCCGTGTGAAGCGAGCACCCATTAACCTGACAGCGACGAGCCCTTGGAGCGGCCCATGCAGCCCAACGCACTGCTCGATGCCCTCCTCGCCGAGGCGGGCATGTCCCACGCCGGATTCGCCGCACACGTCAACCAGGCCGGCCGCAGCCGCGGCCTGGCCCTGCGGTACGAACACACCGCCGTCGCCCGCTGGCTCAAGGGCCAGCGCCCCCGCGGCCAAGTGCCCGACCTGCTCTGCGAGGTGCTCGGCAGCCGGCTGCGGCGGCCCCTCTCGCTCGACGACATCGGGCTCGGCCTGCCCGGCTCGCCCACCGCCCTCACCGGTCCCGACGCCGGGGCCGGGTCCCCGCTGGGCGGGTTCGTCGACCGGGCCACCGCCCTGTGGCGCGCGGACGGCCAGGCCCGCCCGCACCTGCTGACCGCCGGGGCGGTGTGCGGCACCCCGGCCGTCATTCCGGTCTGGGAGTGGGAGAACCCGCCCGAGGACGCCGATGTCTCCCGCACGGGTCCGGACCCCGTCGGCCCGGAGCACATCGAGATGCTGCGGGCCGCCCGCGCGCACTACGAGCTGATGTACCGGCGGGCGGGCGGCGTGGCCACCCGGGACCGGATCGTCCGCTTCCTGGGCAGCGAGACCGCGCCCCTGCTGCGCGGGAGCTACCCCGACGCGCTCGGCCGCGGCCTCTACCGCGCCACGGGGTCGCTGGTGGCGGTGGCCGGGATCTGCGCGTACGACTCGGACGCCCACGGGCTCGCCCAGCGCTACTTCCACCAGGCACTGCGGCTCGCGAAGGCCAGCGGGGACCGGGGCCTCGGTGCCTATGTGATCGCGCTGCTCGTCAACCAGTCCCTGCACCTGCGGGAGTTCCGCCAGGCCGTCGCGTTCGCGGAGGCGGCGCTGCGGGCCGCGGGGCGGCACACCACCCCGGCGCTGGCGGCCGACCTGTACGCCATGCAGGCCAAGGCCTACGCCCAACTCGGCGACGGCGCCGCGGCCCTGACCGGCATCCGGCACGCCGAGGCGGCGGCCGAGCGGATCCGGCCCGGCAGCGAACCGGCCGAGACCGGATACGTGCAACCCGGCCTGGTCAACGTGCAGGTGGCCGAGGCGCTGCTCGGTCTCGGCGAACTGGACGCCGCGCACGAGCAGGCGACGGCCGCCGTCGGGACCCCGGCGCACGACCGGGGCCGGGTGCACCGGCTGGCGATGCTGTGCGAGATCCAGCTGCGCCAGGGGGAGGCGGACCGGGCGGTGGCCGCCGCGGCCGAAATGGCCGAACGCGCCCAGGGGATGGAGTCGCTGCGTCTGCGCGACCGGCTGCGCTCGGTCCGTGAACAGCTGCTGACCAGCGGATGTTCGGGGGCCGAGGAGACCGCGCACCTCATCGACGGGGCGCTGCGCGTTCCGCTGTGACGCGCCGAACTGCTGCCATGTTGCCACCTACTCGAACGAAAGGTGGCACAACCGTGCAGTGGATGAACCTGAGTGAGCAAACCGTGTACAAGAACCGCTGGTTCGATGTGAACCTCGCGGACGTCGAACTCCCCGACGGCCGGCACCTGGACCACTTCGTGATCCGGCTGCGCCCGGTCGCCGTCGCCACGGCGGTCAACGAGGCCGACGAGGTGCTGCTGCTGTGGCGCCACCGCTTCATCACCGACAGCTGGGGCTGGGAACTGCCCGCCGGGGTGGTCGAGGACGGCGAGGACATCGCCGACGCGGCGGCCCGGGAGATGGAGGAGGAGTCGGGCTGGCGTCCGGGCCCCCTCCACCACCTGATGACGGTGGAGCCCTCCAACGGCCTGACCGACGCCCGCCACCACCTCTACTGGGCGGAGGGGGCGACGTACACCGGCCATCCCGAGGACGACTTCGAGTCCTCGCACCGCGCGTGGGTACCGCTCACGCGGGTGCCCGACATGATCGCGCGCGGCGAGGTCCCGGCCGCCAACATGGCGGCCGGGCTCCTGCTGCTGCACCACCTGCGGCTGGGCTGAACCCAGGCTGACCGGCAGGGTCAGCCGTACGGGTAGAAGCCCGAGCCCGTCTTGCGGCCCAGGCGGCCCGCGTCCACCATGCGCTGGAGCAGCGGGGGAGCGGCGTACAGCGGCTCCTTGAACTCGTAGTACATCGAGTCGGCCACCGAGGCCACGGTGTCCAGGCCGATGAGGTCGGCCAGCTTCAGCGGGCCCATCGGGTGGGCGCAGCCCAGCTCCATGCCGTTGTCGATGTCCTCGCGGCTCGCGATGCCCGACTCGAACATCCGGATCGCGGACAGCAGGTACGGGATCAGCAGCGCGTTGACCACGAAGCCCGAGCGGTCCTGGGCGCGGATCGCGTGCTTGCCGAGCACGTCCCGGACCAGGGCCTCGGCCCGCTTGACCGTCTCGTCACCCGTGGTCAGCGCCGGGATCAGCTCGACGAGCTGCTGCACCGGGGCCGGGTTGAAGAAGTGGATGCCGATGACCTGGTCCGGCCGGGAGGTGGCGACGGCCAGCTTCACCAGCGGAATGGAGGAGGTGTTCGAGGCGAGGATCGCGTCCGGGCGGGTCACCACCTGGTCGAGCACCTGGAAGATCTCGGTCTTGACCTGCTCGTTCTCGACGACGGCCTCGATGACCAGGTCACGGTCGGCGAACTCGCCGAGGTCCGTGGTGAAGCTGAGGCGGGCCAGGGTGGCGTCCCGCTCCTCCTCCGTGATCTTGCCGCGTTCGGCGGCCTTCGTCAGGGAGTTGTGCAGCCGGGTACGGCCGATCTCCAGGGCCTCGCCGGTGGTCTCGGCGACCTTCACCTCAAGACCGCTGCGGGCGCACACCTCGGCGATGCCCGCGCCCATCTGGCCACAGCCCACTACGCCGACCCGTGCGATGTCGGTCGGGAGGGTAGGGAGGTCCGTCACATCGTGCCTTTCGCTGCTCATCCATCGCGGGTCCCCCGTCGTTGACAGTGGTCACTGCATTCCGGCGCCCGCCACGCCCCCCGACGTTACTCCCGACCTCCGGCCTGATGACGGCCCGGGGCGGGCATGCTGGGCGCACCGAGATCAATATCACTGTGCGGAACGGAGCGGACACATGGCGCACATCGGCCGGAGGGCATTGCTGGCGGCGGGCCTGGGGGTGCTGGCGGCGACGGCGGCGGTCACTCCCGCGGGGGCGAGCGCGGGTCCGCGGACGCGGCCCGGTGGCGAGCGGCGGGCGGGCGCGTCCGGGACCGCGCCCGCCTTCCGCGGGATGTGGGTGGCCTCCGTGGAGAACATCGACTGGCCCTCGGCGGCGGGGCTGGACGCGCGGGAGCAGGAGGCGGAGCTGGTCGCCCTGCTCGACACCGCGGTCGAGCGGCGGCTGAACGCGGTGGTGCTCCAGGTCCGGCCGACCGCCGACGCGATGTGGCCCTCGGCGCTGGAACCCTGGTCGCAGTGGCTGACCGGGCGGCAGGGCGAGGACCCGGGCTGGGACCCGCTGGGCACGGCCGTGGCCCGGGCGCACGAGCGGGGGCTGGAGCTGCACGCCTGGTTCAACCCCTACCGGGTGGCCAACCACGAGAACCCGGCCCTGCTGGTGCCCGAGCACCCCGCGCGGCTCCACCCGGAGTGGGTGGTCCCGTACGGCGGGAAGCTCTACTACAACCCCGGGCTGCCCGAGGTCCGCGCCTTCGTGCAGCGGGCGATGCTCGACGCGGTGACCCGCTACCCGCTGGACGCGGTGCACTGGGACGACTACTTCTACCCCTACCCCGTGGCCGGCCGGTCCTTCGACGACGACGACGCCTTCGCGGAGCACGGCTCCGGCTTCGGTTCGCGCGCGGAGTGGCGGCGCGACAACATCGACACGCTGGTACGGGAGATGGCCGCCGGCATCGCCGCGGCCCGCCCGGGGGTCCGGTTCGGGGTCAGCCCCTTCGCGGTTTGGCGCAACCAGGCGGACGACCCGCTCGGCTCGCCGACGCGGGCGGGCGTGAGCACGTACGACGACCTGTACGCCGACACCCGCCGGTGGGTGCGCGAGGGCTGGCTCGACTACATCGCGCCGCAGCTCTACTGGCCGATCGGGCACCCGCAGTGCGACTACGAGACGCTCGTGGACTGGTGGTCGGGGACCGTCCGGGGCACCGGCGTGGACCTCCTGATCGGCGAGGCGCTCTACCGCTGCGACCCCGACAGCGACACGGAGGCCTGGCGGGACCCAGCGGAGCTGTCCCGGCACCTGGGCGTCGCCGTCCGCTACCCGGAGGTCCGCGGCCACGTCTACTTCTCCGCGAAGCAGGTGGTCGCGGACCCGAACGGGGCGATGGCACGGGTGGTGGCCGATCACTATCCGACGCGGGTGCCGCCGCGCTGACTACTCGGCGGGGTGCCGTACGACGCAGTCGGGCCCGGGGGCCATCAGCGCCTCGTGGCCGTCCTGGAAGCGGACCCGGTAGGGCGGGGTCCCGTTGTCCCCCAGGACCTGGAGGATCTCGCCGACCTTGTCGTTCTGGCCGACGATCCTGCCGTGCTGCACCAGCTGGTCACCCTCGGTCGCGTGCATGCTGACCTCCTCGGGCCGGTCCGGTCGGTGACGCCAGTTTACGGCGTTCCGGGCCTATTTGACCCGTTGCGTCAGGGCAATGCAGACGAGCACCGCGGCCGCCGCCACCGGCGCGGCCGGGGTGAGCCGCTCGCCCAGCAGGGCCACCGCCCACACCAGCGTCAGCAGCGGCTGGGCGAGCTGGAGCTGACTGGCGCGGGCGGGCCCGATCTCGGCCATCCCGCGGTACCAGACGTACAGCCCGAGGAAGCTGGAACCCGCCGCCGCCCACAGCAGGCCCGCGATCCCGTGCGCGGTGAGGTGTACGGGCTCCCACGCCAGCCCGAGCGCCGAGCCGGCCACCGTCAGCGGCAGGCACAGCACCAGCGCCCAGCCGATGACCTGCCAGCCGGGCATCGCCTTGGCGAGACGGGCCCCCTCGGTGTAACCAGCGGCGCACACCAGCAGGGAGGCGAAGAGGTAGGCATCGCCCGCCGAGACGGCCCCGCCGCTCTGCGCGAGGGTGAAGCCGAGCACCACGGCGGCCCCGGCGACGGCGGCGGCCCAGAAGGCGCGCGAAGGGCGGACGCCGGTGCGCAGCGCGGCGAGCGCGGCGGTGGTCAGCGGCAGCAGGCCGACCACCACGGCGGAATGCGCGGTGGTCGAGGTGCGCAGGGCCAGCGTGGTCAGCATCGGGAAGCCGACGACCACCCCGGCGGCGACCACGACGAGACCGGCCCAGTGCGCGCGGGCCGGCGGGCGGACCCGCAGGGCGAGCAGGAAGGCGGCGGCGATCAGGGCGGCGAGGACGCTGCGCAGGGCCACGAACGACCAGGGGCCGAAGCTCTCCATGCCCCACACGGTGGCGGGGAAGGTGAGGGAGAAGGCGACGACGCCGAGGGCGGCGAGAGCGGTGCCGCCGCCCCGGCCGGACGCAACGCCGGTCCGTCGGCTGCCCGGCGCACGCTCGGCGGCGGGGCGGGTCTGCGGGCCAACCGCTATCGCGTTCGGCCGGGTAGCGCTATTCTGTGCTCTCATGTATGAGCGTAGCAGTGCGACTGAACTGGTGGAATGCCTCCGCTCGGAGCTGGACCGCTACTGTGTGGGTGGAAAGCTGCCGTCGAGTCGCGCCCTGGTGGAGCGGTTCCGGGTCAGCCCGGTGACGGTGTCGCGGGCACTGGCCCAGCTCGCCGCCGAAGGGCTCGTCGTGACCCGCCCCGGCGCCGGGGCGTTCCGCAGCGCGCCGCGCGAGAGCGCTCCGGCCGCCGTGGACACCTCCTGGCAGGAGGTCGCCCTCAGCGCGGGGGAGGGCAGCGACGAGATCGTGCCCCGCTCGGTGGACGCCTCCGGAGTGCTGGTCTCCCTCGCCACCCCGCCGCCCGGCGTCGCCGAGCTGAACGGCGGCTACCTGCACTCCTCCCTCCAGCCCGAACGGGCCCTGGCGGCCGCGCTGGCCCGGGCCGGACGGCGGCCCGGGGCCTGGTCCAGGCCGCCCGTGGAGGGGCTGACGGAACTGCGCGACTGGTTCGCGCGGGAGATCGGCGGCCCGCTCACCGCCGCCGACGTGCTGATCACCGCGGGCGGCCAGAGCGCGCTGACCACCGCCCTGCGGGCGCTGGCCCCGCCCGGGGCGCCGATCCTGGTCGAGTCCCCGACCTACCCCGGCCTGCTGGCCATCGCCCGCGCCGCCGGCTGCCGGCCGGTGCCGGTGCCCTGCGACGCCGAGGGGGTGCGGACGGACCACCTCGCCGCGGCGTTCGAAGCCACCGGCGCGCGGGTGTTCGTATGCCAGCCGCTCTTCCAGAACCCGACCGGTTCGGTGCTGGCCGACGCGCGGCGGGCCGAGGTGCGGCGGATCGCGCGGGCCGCCGGGGCCTTCGTCGTCGAGGACGACTACGCGCGGGCCCTGGCCCACGAGGACGCCGGGCCGCTGCCCGCGACCCTGGCCGCCGAGGACCCCGACGGGGTGGTGGTGCACGTGCGGTCGCTGACCAAGGTGACCTCGCCCAGCCTGCGGGTGGGCGCGCTCGCCGCGCGCGGACCGGTCCTGGAGCGGCTGCGCGCCATCCAGGTCGTGGACAGCTTCTTCGTGCCGCGGCCGTTCCAGGAGGCCGCGCTGGAGCTGGTCGGGGCGCCCGCCTGGCCGCGCCACCTGCGCGCCGTCGGCGCCGAGCTGCGCCACCGGCGGGACGTGCTCGCCGGGGCGCTGCGCCGGGAGCTGCCCGAGCTGACCCTGCCGCACCTGCCGTGCGGCGGGTACCAGTTGTGGCTGCGGCTGCCCGACGGGGCCGACGAGGCGGCCTTCGTCGCCGGGGCGCTGCGGGCGGGGGTGGCGGTGACCCCGGGCCGCCCGTACTTCTGCGCGGAACCGCCGGGTCCGTACGTGCGCATGAGCTTCGCGGGGGTCGCGGGCGCCGGGGAACTGGCGGCGGCCGTCCGCACCCTGCGCCAGGGGGCGGGCCGGGGCGCGTGACCGGTCCGAAAGAGAGGGCTCAGCGGCCGCGCGGTTTGCCCCGCTTGGCGCCGCCCTTGCCGCCGCCCTTCGCGGTGCCGCCCTTGGCGCCGCCGCCTCCGGAGGCGCCGCGCGGGTTCTTGCCGCCCGTCGGCTTGCCGCCGGCCGGCTTGCGGCGCGCCGCCGCGGCGTCGGGGCGCTTGGCCTTCTTCGGCTGCGGCGGGGTCGGCGTACGCCCGCGCGAGCTGTTGACCGTACGCCCGCGCACGATCCCGATGAACTCCTCGACCAGCTCAGGGGTCTCGTCCGCCTCCGGCCACGACAGCGCGACCCGCGATTCGGGCGCCCCCGTCAGCGGCCGGTAGGTGAGGTCCTTGCGGTGGTGCAGGCGTGCGAGGGACTGCGGCACGGCGAGGACGCCGATGCCCGCCGCCACCAGCTCGATCGCGTCCGCCGTCGTCTCGGGGCGGGCGAGCGCGGGCCTGCCCGGCAGCTGCTCCCATTCGAGGGTGTCGTCGAGGGGATGCAGCACGATCTCGTCGGCCAGGTCGCCCGTGGACACCTCTTCGGCCGTGGTGATCAGGTGGTCCTTGGGGATCACGACCACGGTGGTCTCGGTGTAGAGGGGGATCGCGCTGAGGTCCGTACGGTCGATCGGCAGGCGCACGAAGCCCGCGTCGGCGCCGCCGTCGCGCAGCAGGGCGGGCGCCTCCCCGGGGGTCACCTGGACCAGGGTCAGCGGGACGTCGGGCAGCCGCTCGTTCCAGATCCGCACCCACTTGGTGGGCGTCACTCCCGGGACGTATGCGAGCCGGAACGAAGGGGGTGTTTCCGAGCCTGTCACCCGGCCAGGTTACCGGGCGTGGTCGGAGGTGGCGCACACGCTCGATACTCTTGACCCCATGACGTCGCACCAGAACACCCAGACCATGAAGCCCGCGACCGCGGCGAAGAAACTGGGTGTGTACCTCGAGGCCACACCCGCCGAGTTCCAGGAGGGTGTCGTCTCCCGGGCCGAGCTGAGTGCGCTCCAGGCCGATCCGCCCCAGTGGCTCCAGGACCTGCGCCTCAACGGTCCGCACCCGCGTCCCGTCGTCGCGTCCAAGCTCGGCGTCTCCATCGCCGGTCTCGCGCGCGGGGGCGTCACCGAGGCCCTCACCACCGAGCAGATCGAAGCCATCAAGGCCGAGATGCCCGAGTGGCTGCAGAAGGAGCGCGCCACGCAGGCCGAGGTCCGCAAGGAGACGGTCCGCATCAAGGAGCGCAACGCGGAGCGCGCGGCGAAGTCCGGCGACCAGCGTTCCTGAGCGCGGTCCGCTCCACGCCGCTGCCCCACGCCCCACGCCCCGCACCCCGTGCGGTGACCGGTGCCCCGGACCCGCGGCTCACGCCGCCGGGTCCGGGGCACCGCCGCGTGCGGGCTCAGCGTGCGCGCGGCTGGTTGAAGCGCAGCATGTTGCCGGACGGGTCGCGGAAGGCGCAGTCGCGCACGCCGTAGGGCTGGTCGGCCGGTTCCTGCAGCACCTCGCCGCCCGCGGCCCGGATGCGGGCGAAGGTGGCGTCGACGTCGTCCGTCGTGAAGATCACGCCGCGGAGCATGCCCTTGGCCAGCAGTTCCGCCATCGCCTGCTTGTCGGCCGGCGAGGCGTTGGGGTTGGCGAGCGGCGGCTCCAGGACGACCTCCACGTCGGGCTGCTCCGGCGAGCCGACGGTGACCCAGCGCATCCCCTCGAAGCCGACGTCGTTGCGTACTTCCAGGCCGAGGATGTCGCGGTAGAAGGCGAGGGCCTTGTCGTGGTCGTCGACCGCGATGAAACACTGCGAGAGCTTGATGGTCATGACGGCGACGCTACGACGTGACGCCGGTTTCCGCCTGCGGTTCGGCCCCCGTGTCCGCAGCCCCGTCCGCGCCGGCGTCGGGGCGCTGGGCCCTGGCGGCGGGCCCGTTCCTGGCCGGGCGGGTGAGGATCTTGGCCACGCACGCCGGGATGGCGGCTCCGTCGTCGTGACGGCGGGCCCGGTAGGCGCTCGGACTCTCGCCGACCAGCTCGGTGAACCGGGAGCTGAACGATCCCAGCGAGGTGCATCCGACCGCGAAGCAGACCTCGGTCACGCTCAGGTCACCGCGGCGCAGCAGCGCCTTCGCCCGCTCGACCCGGCGGGTCATCAGGTAGCTGTACGGCGTCTCGCCGAAGGCCGTGCGGAAGCTGCGGGAGAAGTGCCCGGGGGACATCAGGGCGATGTCCGCCAGGGCGGGAACGTCCAGCGGCTGCGCGTAGTCGCGGTCCATCGCGTCCCGGGCGCGCCGCAGCCGTACGAGATCCTCGATCGTCACGCCCACCAGCATCGCACGCGGCTCCCGGCGCCCCCGCGGGCGTGTCAGCGCGGGGAGAGGACGCAGAACTCGTTGCCCTCGGGGTCGGCCAGGACCGTCCACGGGACGTCGCCCTGGCCGAGGTCGACGTCGGTGGCGCCGAGGGCCCGCAGCCGGGCCGCCTCCGCGGCCGTGTCGCCCCCGGGATAGGGGCGCAGGTCGAGGTGGGTGCGGTTCTTCACGGTCTTCGCGTCCGGCGTGCGGACGAATTCCAGGTACGGGCCGACCTGCGCGGCGGAGCGCAGCACCGCCTGGTCGCCGGTCACCCGGTGCAGGGTCCAGTCCATCGCCCCGCCCCAGAACCGGGCCATGGCCCGCGGATCCGCGCAGTCGACCACCACCGCGGCCATCGGCCCGGTGTCGCGGTAGACCGGCCGGGGCTCCAGCACGCAGAACTCGTTGCCCTCCGGGTCGGCCAGGACCGTCCAGGGGACGTCGCCCTGGCCGATGCCGGCGGGCGTCGCGCCGAGCGCCAGCAGGCGGGCGACCAGCTCCTCCTGATGGGCGGCCGAGGTGGTGGCCAGGTCGATGTGCACCCGGTTCTTCACCGTCTTGGGTTCCGGGACGCGCACCACGTCGATGCACACGGCGGTGGGGCCGGGATAGGCGAACCCCACGGGCGCGAGGTTGGTGACGCCGGGCCCCTCGCTGTCCAGGCCCCAGCCGAGCACCTCCGCCCAGAAGCGGCCGACCGCGCGGTCGTCCCGGGCGTCCATCGCGAGCTGCACCAGCCGTGTCGTCATGGATCCGACCCTATGCACGCCGCGCCCGCCGCCCGGGCATCCGGCGCCGCCGTCCCGGCACCCCTGAGGCCGTCAGGCGGGCAGGAAGTACCCGGTCACGTCGGCGAGGCGGCCGTCCCGGTGCACCGCGCTGCTCACGCCCGTCATGAAGGTCCCGCCGTCCGGGCCGATCTGGGTCCAGCGGGCCAGGGACCGGTCGTGGTGGTCCAGGACCTCGTCTATGCGGAAGCGGTGTCCGGGAAACGCCCCGGCGAACCCGTTCATGTAGGCGTCGAGCGCGGCCAGGCCGCCGACTTCGGTGCCGGGGTCCCGGTAGGCGACGTCGTCGACCGCGACCGCGCCGAGCGCGTCGAGCCGTACCGAGGGGTCGGCCGACCAGCAGGCGGCGTAGTCGTCCCAGAGCTGCTGTTGGTCACTCATCGCTGTTCCTCTTCGTTGGCGTGCCGGGCACCGACCGATGTCAGTGCTCCGTCGGTGATGGTGTGGAGCTTCGCGGCGTCCGTGCCCGACCGGACGAGCACCAGCAGGCCCTGGTAGAGCGCCAGGAGCAGCGCGGCCGCGCCCGCGACGTCGAGGTCCGCGGGCACCAGGCCCAGGGCGCGGGCCCGGGTCAGCGCGGCGGCGAAACCGGACTCGATGGTTTCCAGGCCCCGGCGCACGCCCGGTGTCGCCTGCGGAACGGTGAACGACTCCACCGCGGTGTTGGTGAGCAGGCACCCCGGGTCCGGTCCGTCGGTGACGCCGGTCTCGAACGCCGAGGTGAAGAAGGAGCGGATGCCGGCGACGGGGTCCTGCGCGTCCCGCAGGTGGACGCGGACCCGGCCCTCCACCACGCGCTCGTTGTAGGCGTCCAGCGCGGCGCTGAACAGGCCTTCCTTGCTGTGGAAGGCCCGGTACAGGCTGCCCGGGTGCATGCCGGTCGCCTCTTCGAGGTCGCGCAGCGAGGCGCCGAGGTAGCCGCGGCGCCGGAAGAGGCCCATGGCGGACGCCAGCACCTCGTCCTGGTCCCACACCTGTTTGCGGCCCATCGCGCTCCCTTTCGTTGGGCGACCGCTTTTGTTGAACGATCGCTCACAAAAAATAGCACGCGGAACGCTCCTGCGCGAAGATCGGTTGATGTCATCCCGAGCTTTGCATAAACGTGCATCGATACGTATAGTCATGCCGTCGACGAGGAGGGTCCGATGGTGGTTCGTGTAGCGGTGGCCGGAGCGAGCGGGTACGCGGGCGGGGAACTCCTGCGCCTGCTCCTGGCCCACCCCGAGGTCGAGATCGGCGCGCTGACCGCCAACTCCAACGCCGGGCAGCTCCTGGGCCCCCTCCAGCCGCACCTCGTGCCGCTGGCCGGGCGTACGCTCGAAGCGACCACCCCCGAGGTGCTCGCCGGGCCGGACGCGCCGCACGACGTCGTCTTCCTCGCCCTGCCGCACGGCCAGTCGGCCGCCGTCGCCGCCCGGCTCGGCGAGGACGTCCTCGTCGTCGACATGGGCGCCGACCACCGGCTGCGGTCCGCCGCCGACTGGGACGCCTTCTACGGCGCCCCCCACGCCGGCACCTGGCCCTACGGCCTCCCCGAGCTGCCCGGCGCCCGCGCCGCGCTGGCCGGGTCGAAGCGGGTGGCGGTCCCCGGCTGCTACCCGACCGCCGTCTCCCTCGCCCTCCTCCCCGCCTACCAGGACGGCCTCGCCGAGCCCGAGGCTGTGATCGTCGCCGCCACCGGGACCTCCGGCGCGGGCAAGGCGCTCAAGCCGCACCTGCTCGGCTCCGAGGTGATGGGCTCCATGAGCCCGTACGGCGTGGGCGGCGGCCACCGGCACACCCCCGAGATGGTGCAGAACCTCTCGGCCGTCGCCGGACGGCGCGTCTCGGTGTCCTTCACCCCGACCCTCGCGCCGATGGCGCGCGGCATCCTGGCGACCTGCTCGGCCAAGGCGGTGCCGGGCACCACCGCCGAGTCGGTGCGCGCGGCGTACGAGAAGGCGTACGCGGACGAGCCCTTCGTCCACCTGCTCCCCGAGGGCCAGTGGCCCGCGACCGCGTCCGTCTACGGTTCCAACGCCGTTCAGGTCCAGGTCGCGTACGACGCGTCGGCGCAGCGGATCATCGCGATCAGCGCCATCGACAACCTGACCAAGGGCACCGCCGGTGGCGCGGTGCAGAGCATGAACATCGCTCTCGGGCTCGACGAGGGCCTGGGTCTTTCCACGATCGGAGTCGCACCGTGAGTGTCACGGCAGCACAAGGTTTCAGCGCGGCGGGCATCGCCGCCGGAATCAAGGCGAACGGCAACCCGGACCTGGCCCTCGTGGTCAACCACGGCCCCCGCCTGGCCGCGGCGGGCGTCTTCACCTCCAACCGCGTGAAGGCCGCCCCCGTCCTCTGGTCCGAGCAGGTGCTGCGCGGAGGTACCGTCAGCGCCGTGGTCCTCAACTCCGGCGGCGCCAACGCCTGCACCGGCCCGCGCGGCTTCCAGGACACCCACGCCACCGCCGAGAAGGCCGCCGCCGTCCTCGGCGGCGCGCACAACGCCGGGGAGATCGCGGTGGCCTCCACCGGGCTGATCGGCGTCCTGCTGCCGATGGACAAGCTGCTGCCCGGCATCGAGAGCGCCGCCGCAGCGCTCACCGCCGACGGCGGCGAGGCCGCGGCGATCGCCATCAAGACCACCGACACGGTCCACAAGACCGCGACCGTCTCGCACGCCGCGGGCTGGACCGTCGGCGGCATGGCCAAGGGCGCGGGCATGCTCGCCCCGGGCCTGGCCACCATGCTCGTCGTCCTCACCACCGACGCCGACCTGGACAGCGCCACCCTCGACAAGGCGCTGCGGGACGCGACCCGCACCACCTTCGACCGGGTCGACTCCGACGGCTGCATGTCCACCAACGACACGGTGCTGCTGCTCGCCTCCGGCGCGTCCGCCACGGTGCCGGCGTACGAGGAGTTCGCCGAGGCCGTACGGACCGTCTGCGACGACCTCGCCCGCCAGCTCATCGGCGACGCCGAGGGCGCCAGCAAGGACATCCGCATCGAGGTCGTGAACGCGGCCGGCGAGGACGACGCCGTCGAGGTGGGCCGGTCCATCGCCCGGAACAACCTGCTCAAGTGCGCCATCCACGGCGAGGACCCGAACTGGGGCCGGGTGCTCTCCGCGATCGGCACCACGAAGGCCGCCTTCGACCCGGACCGGCTGAACGTCGCCATCAACGGGATCTGGGTCTGCAAGAACGGCTGCGTCGGCGAGGACCGCGACCTGGTCTCGATGAAGGGCCGCGAGGTCCGCATCACCGCCGACCTGGCCGCCGGCAGCGAGTCCGCGGTCATCTGGGCCAACGACCTGACCGCCGACTACGTCCACGAGAACAGCGCGTACTCCTCATGAGCGGCGCCCCCGGCAGTGCCCGCAAGCACACAGCGCTCCCCAAGGCCGAGATCCTCATCGAGGCGCTTCCCTGGCTGACCCGCCACAACGGCAAGGTCGTCGTCATCAAGTTCGGCGGCAACGCCATGATCGACGAGGACCTGAAGGCCGCCTTCGCGCAGGACGTCGTCTTCCTGCGCCAGGCCGGCCTCAAGCCGGTCGTCGTGCACGGCGGCGGCCCGCAGATCAACGCCCAGCTCGACCGGCACGGCCTGGTCAGCGAGTTCAAGGCGGGCCTGCGCGTCACCACCCCGGAAGCCATGGACGTCGTACGGATGGTGCTCGCCGGGCAGGTCCAGCGCCAGCTGGTCGGCCTGCTCAACCAGCACGGGCCGCTCGCCGTCGGCATGACCGGCGAGGACGCCCACACCATCACCGCCGTCCAGCACCGGCCGGAGATCGACGGGGAACGCGTCGACATCGGCCGGGTCGGCGAGATCACCGCCATCGACACCGGCGCGATCGAGGCGCTGCTGGCGGACGGCCGGATCCCGGTCATCTCCTCCATCGCGCGCAGCGCCGACGACGCGCACGTCTACAACGTCAACGCCGACACCGCGGCCGCCGCGCTCGCCGCCGCCCTCGGCGCCGAGACCCTGATGGTCCTCACCGACGTCGAGGGGCTGTACGCGGACTGGCCCCACAGCGACGAGGTCATCAGCAGGCTGACCGTCAGCGAGCTGGAGAAGCTGCTGCCCGAGCTGTCCAGCGGCATGGTCCCCAAGATGGAGGGCTGCCTGCACGCCGTCCGCGGCGGCGTGAGCACCGCCCGGGTGATCGACGGGCGGGTCCAGCACTCGATCCTGCTGGAGATCTTCACCGACGAGGGCATCGGCACGATGGTCGTGCCCGACGCAGAGGGAGGGACATCCGCGTGAGCGGGAACAGCGCGCAGCAGACGGACCGGACGAACCCGGCCGACCGGACCCAGCGGCCGACGCCGTCCAACGAGGCCTACCGGGCCCGCTGGCAGGCGGCGCTCACCGACAACTACGGCACCCCCGCGCTCGCCCTCGTCCGCGGCGCGGGCGCCCAGGTCTGGGACGCCGACGGCAAGCAGTACACCGACTTCGTCGGCGGCATCGCCGTCAACGCCCTCGGCCACGCCCACCCGGCGGTCGTCGGCGCCGTCTCCCACCAGATCGCCTCGCTGGGCCACGTCTCCAACCTCTACGCCTCCGAGCCCGTCCTCGCCCTCGGCGAACGGCTGCTCCAGCTCTTCGGCCGCACCGGCCGGGTTTTCTTCTGCAACTCCGGAGCCGAAGCGGTCGAGGCGGCCTTCAAGGTCGGCCGGCTGACCGGGCGGCCGCACATGGTCGCCACCACCGGCGGCTTCCACGGCCGCACCATGGGCGCCCTCGCCCTGACCGGCCAGCCCGCCAAGCAGACCCCCTTCCTGCCGCTGCCCGGCGACGTCACGCACGTGCCCTACGGCGACGTGGACGCCCTGCGGGCCGCCGTCACCGAGGACACCGCCCTCGTCCTGATCGAGCCGATCCAGGGCGAGAACGGCGTGGTCGTCCCGCCGCCCGGTTACCTGACCGCCGCCCGCGAGATCACCCGCGCCACCGGCACCCTCCTCGCCCTCGACGAGGTGCAGACCGGCATCGGCCGCTGCGGCCAGTGGTTCGAACACCAGGCGCACGAGGGCGTCGAACCCGACCTCGTCACGCTCGCGAAGGGTCTGGGCGGCGGTCTGCCGATCGGCGCCCTCGCCGCCTTCGGCCCGGCGGCCGACCTGCTGCGGCCCGGCCAGCACGGCACCACCTTCGGCGGGAACCCGGTCGCCTGCGCCGCCGGACTGGCCGTCATCGACACCATCGCCGCCGACGGACTCCTCGACCGGGTCAAGGAGCGCGGCGAGCGGCTGCGCTCCGGAATCGAGGGCAGCGGGCACCCGCTGGTCGCCCGTGTCCGCGGTGCGGGCCTCCTGCTGGGTATCGTGCTGACCGAGCCCCTCGCACCACAGGTGCAGCAGGCGGCTCAGGATGCCGGCTTCCTGGTCAACGCGCCCGCCCCCGACGTCGTACGGCTGATGCCGCCGTTCGTACTCACCGAGGCCGAGGCGGACGCGTTCCTCCGGGCCCTGCCGGGCATCCTCGACGCGGCCCACGGGGACGGATCCGGAGAATGAGACGACGATGAGCCAGGCGCAGGAACACGAGCCGTGGGAGTCCCCCCGGACGGAGTCCGGGGGAGGCCAGTCCGTTCCGCAGACCCGGACCGCCCGCCACCGCCGGATCGTGGACATCCTCAACCGGCAGCCGGTGCGCTCCCAGAGCCAGTTGGCGAAGCTGCTCGCCGACGACGGGCTGAGCGTCACCCAGGCGACGCTCTCCCGGGACCTCGACGAGCTGGGCGCGGTGAAGATCCGCAACACCAACGGCGAGCTGATCTACGCGGTACCGAGCGAGGGCGGCTTCCGCACCCCGCAGGCCCCGCTGGGCGAGTCGGCGAAGGAGGAGCGCATGCGGCGCCTCTCCGGCGAACTGCTGATCTCCGCGGAGGCCTCCGCGAACCTCGTGGTCCTGCGCACCCCGCCGGGTGCCGCCCAGTTCCTCGCCTCGGCGATCGACCAGGCCGAACTCCAGGCCATCCTCGGCACGATCGCGGGCGACGACACCCTCATGCTGATCAGCCGCGATCCGGCGGGCGGTCAGGCACTCGCCGATCACCTCCTGCGTCTGGCGCAGAAGGAGGGCTGAGGGCGACCCTGGGGGCATGAGCCAACACCCCCTCTGGGCAGCGGTGTTCGAGGCCGCTGCCGTCGCCCTCGCCTGTTACGCCGTGCTCGGTGTGCTGTGGCGGCTGCGTGACCGGGCCGACCGGGCCGCGGCCGACGTGCTGGCCACCGCCCCGCCCGATCCGTACCACGCGGTGGCCGTGGCGGGCCGCGGCGAGGACACGCACCGCCCTGCGGTCGCCCGGCTGCTGCTGGACGGATCCGTGGAGATCGACGCGCGGGGCCTGCTGACCCTCGCTCCCGGCGGCCCGCACCGGGGGCCCGAACCTGGTCCCGCGCCGGTGCACCCGCTGCCCGCCGCCGTCCTGGCCGCGCTGATCCGCCGGGACCGGCCGACCGGCCTGGCCGACCTGTCCGGGGACAGCGCACTGCGCGCCGCCCGCGAGGCCTTCCTCTCCGCCGAGGACGCGAAGTACCCGCGCCTGGCCGCGATCCGGGTCCGCGACCGGCTCGCCGACGCCGCGATCCTGCTGATCATGGCGGTGGTCGCCTGGTACAGCTTCCAGCTGGTGGTGCTCTCCCGGCCGGACACCCTGCGGGGGATCGTGCTGATGGGCACCTTCGTGCTCGCGGTGGCCGTCGGCGCCTGCGGCGCCCTGCTCGCGGCCATGGTCATGGTGCGGGTGTGGCCGAAGCGGCGCGACCCCTTCCGCGCCTACTGCGCCGCGCTGCCCCCGCACCCGGACGTCCGCGCCCTGGACCCGGAGCGGCTGGCCCGCCTCGACCACCGCGCACCGCGGCCGGTGGAGACGGACACCTGGGTGGACAGCGGCGGCGCGTTCTGACGCGGCGCGGCGGGCGGCGGCTCAGTACCGGGTCACGTCCAGCGGCCCCGACTCCGTGCCCACCGCGATGTGCGGACGCCGCTCCGGCCGGGCCCAGCGCAGGATCGCCCGCATGGACTCCTCCGGCACCGACACGCAACCCGCCGTCGCGCCCTTGCCGTTGACGTGCAGGAAGATCCCGGCGCCGCGCCCGTGCACCGGCCGGTCGTAGTTGAAGCCGATGACCAGGGCGTGCGCGTACTGCCGTGCGTAGCCCACCAGGTGCTCGGCCTCGCCGGGCGCGCAGTCGGCGGGCAGCGGATCCACCCAGCGGTTGTAGTGCACGGAGGCGTTGTCCTGGCACCACCAGGCGCCCTCACGGACCGGCCGGTAGGTGTAGGCCGTGCCCGTCGGCGCGGGCCTGATCCCGAAGGCGTACGGCAGGTCGTACAGCCCGGCGGGCGTGGTGTCCGTGCCCTGGACGCGGGTGGCGCCCTCGGTGAGGCCGTTCGCGCCGAACCGGGCGGGCGCCCGGCCCATCGGGACCCACCGCCCCGACCGGCGCTCCCACCAGGTGAGGCGGCCGGTGGTGGAACCGGCCGAGGGGGCGACGGCGGTGATCAGCTGACGGCCGCCGCCGGTGTCGGCGAGCCGGTCGGGCAGCGTGGTCTCCCGCGGCGCGGCCGGGAACGTTCCCGGCGGCAGCAGCAGGGAGCTGACGAGCAGTGAGCCGAGGAGGGCGGCGGTACGCAGCACCCTGCGGACGGTACGCCGCGCGAGCCTCGGCAGGAGGCCGCCGGGCCGCCGCCCGCCCGCTTTCCCCCGTCTGCGCCGCGTCAGGGCGTGGCGAAACCGAGCCGCGCCCGCATCCGGCGCAGGACGTGGTCGCTGAAGACCCCGGTGCAGCGCGCCAGCAGGGCGTCCACCTCCGGATCGCGCGCGGGCAGGGGCGGCGGGGCGTACGGCGACCACAGGGCCTGGAGACACTGCTCGGCCCGCCCGCGCAGGCCGGGATCCGGGTCCTCCAGCAGGGCGACGGAGGCCCGCAGGGCGGCCACACCGCCCCGGGCGTGCAGCAGCCGGTGCGCGGCCCGCCGCCGTGCCGGGGGGTTGCCGGGGCCCAGCAGCGCGGTGAGCCGCGCCTCGGGCAGCCGGTCGACCGAGGGACGCAGCGCGAGGGCCGCCTCCCGGACGACGGCCCCGGAGGGGTCGGCCAGCAGCGGCCACACGGCGTCGGCGTCGGCGGCGTCGAGCAGCCGCAGCCCGGCCACCGCACCCGCCCGCACCCCGGGCCGGGGATGCGACAGCAGGGCGCGCAGCAAGGGGGCGTCCGTGCGCCGCCCGCATTCGGCGAGCCCGAGCACGGCCCCGCCGGTCAGGGTGGCGGGGGCGGCGCACAGCTCCCGGTAACGGGCGTGCGGGTCGCCGCCGTCCTGGCCGACCAGCCAGCGGGCGCAGGCCCGTACGACGGCCACGCCGTCCGCGAGGTGATCGCCGGCCTCGGCCGCGCGGCCGAGGCGGCGCAGGGCGGTGACCCCGGCGGCCCGGACCTGCCCGGACCGGGCACCGAGCAGCAGATCGACCACGAGGTCGGCATCGGCACCCGCCTCCGCGCTCCCGCCCGCACCGTCCCGGCCCGTCACCGCGTCCCCGGCACAAGGCGCCCCGGCGGCCCGGACCTGGCCGGACCGGGCACCGAGCAGCAGATCGACCACGGCGTAGGGCCCGGCGCCCGCGCCGCCCCCGGCCCGGCCGGTCGAGGCCCGGGCGTGCGTGGCGGCGTACGGCGCCCGCTCCACCTCCGCCGCCAGGGCCGCCAGGGCCGCCAGGGCCGCCTCGGTCCACAGCCGCCGCAGCACCGCGTCGCCCTCGCGGGCGGCCCGCCGGGCCAGTTCCACCGCACCGGGGCGCGCGGACTCCAGCAGCAGCCCCCCGGCGAACCGCCGCGCGGCCGGGTCGCCGCCGCGCAGCAGCTCCTCCAGCACCCCCGCGGGAGCCTCCCGGAGCGCGGCCTCGAGCAGCTCCCGCGCCCACGCGCCCCGCTCGCGCGCCCCGAGTCGCAGCACCAGCGGGGTGAGCGCGCCCAGGGTGCGGCCCGGGTGCTCGGCCAGGGCCCGCTCCAGGAGCGCGCGGGCGCGGGTCCGTACCGGCTGGATCCAGTCGGCGCAGCGGATGACGACCAGGGGCAGCAGCGAGCCGTCCTGCCCGTGGGCCCGCAGGGCCTCTTCGCGGATCCGGCCCTCCGCGTGGCACAGCGCGGTCTCCGGCCGGGCCCGCAGCAGTGCCGCCAGTGCGCCGTCCGGGCGGGGGAGGCCCCGTACGCCCTGGTCGAGGGCGATCCACGCGGCCGGGTCGTCGGTGTCGAGCACCTCGGCCAGAGCCCCGCCCCCGGCCAGCCGCTCGGCCGCCTCGCGGCCCGCGGCCTCGTCCCACCGCCTGCGCCCGCGGTGGCGCGGCGCGTGCGTCATGGCTCTCGTGTCCCCCGTCATGGCCCGACCCTAAGTGCCGGCCACGCCCCTGACCAGCGCATTCATGCGCTCTTTGACGAAACATACGGAGTAGTGCATAGTTATGCCTGTCGTCAGATGCACCCTGTAAGGAGAAACCCGTGACCGAGCGCGTCGTACTCGCCTACTCGGGCGGCCTGGACACCTCCGTCGCCATCGGCTGGATCGCCGAGGAGACGGGCGCCGAGGTCATCGCCGTCGCCGTGGACGTCGGCCAGGGCGGCGAGGACCTGGACGTCATCCGCAAGCGCGCGCTCGACTGCGGTGCGGTCGAGGCCGAGGTCGCCGACGCCTCGGACGAGTTCGCCAACGAGTACTGCCTCCCGGCGATCAAGGCGAACGCCCTCTACATGGACCGCTACCCGCTGGTCTCGGCGCTCTCCCGGCCGGCCATCGTCAAGCACCTGGTCGCCGCGGCCAAGAAGCACGGCGCCACGACCGTCGCCCACGGCTGCACCGGCAAGGGCAACGACCAGGTCCGCTTCGAGGCGGGCATCGTCGCCCTCGCCCCGGACCTCAAGTGCATCGCCCCGGTCCGCGACTACGCGATGACGCGGGACAAGGCGATCGCCTTCTGCGAGGAGAAGCAGCTCCCGATCGCGACCACCAAGAAGTCCCCGTACTCCATCGACCAGAACGTCTTCGGGCGCGCCGTCGAGACGGGCTTCCTGGAGGACATCTGGAACGCCCCGATCGAGGACATCTACGAGTACACCTCGAACCCGGCCCTGCCGCGCGAGCCCGACGAGGTCGTCATCTCCTTCAAGGAGGGCGTCCCGGTCGCCATCGACGGCCGCCCCGTCAGCGTGCTCCAGGCCATCCAGCAGCTCAACGACCGCGCCGGCGCCCAGGGCATCGGCCGGATCGACATCGTCGAGGACCGCCTCGTCGGCATCAAGTCCCGCGAGGTCTACGAGGCGCCGGGTGCGATCGCGCTGATCACCGCCCACCAGGAGCTGGAGAACGTCACCGTCGAGCGCGAGCTGGCCCGCTACAAGCGGCAGGTCGAGCAGCGCTGGGGCGAGATGGTCTACGACGGCCTGTGGTTCTCCCCGCTCAAGCGGGCGCTGGACGGGTTCATCAACGAGGCCAACCAGCACGTCACCGGTGACATCCGGATGACCCTGCACGGCGGCCGCGCCGTGGTCACCGGCCGCAAGTCCGACGAGTCGCTGTACGACTTCAACCTCGCGACCTACGACTCGGGCGACACCTTCGACCAGTCCAAGGCGCAGGGCTTCATCGAGATCTTCGGCCTGTCCTCGAAGATCGCCGCGCGCCGCGACCTCGCCTGAGGTCCTGTCGTTACGCGTACGCGGTACGCGCAGTGCTCTGACGGCCTCCCCGGACCTCCGCGACGGGGAGGCCGTCGTACACCCACCTCTTGAGGAGCAGTAGCTGTGAGCAGCAACAACGGTGACGTCCGGCTCTGGGGCGGCCGGTTCGCCGACGGTCCCGCCGAGGCCCTCGCGAAGCTGTCCGCGTCGGTCCACTTCGACTGGCGCCTCGCGCCGTACGACATCGCCGGTTCGCGCGCCCACGCCCGCGTCCTGCACAAGGCGGGCCTGCTCACGGCCGACGAACTCCAGCGCATGTCGGACGGGCTGGACCGGCTCGCGGCCGACGTCGAGTCCGGCGCCCTGGTGGGCACCATCGCCGACGAGGACGTGCACACCGCCCTGGAGCGCGGTCTGCTGGAGCTGCTCGGCCCCGACCTCGGCGGCAAGCTGCGGGCCGGCCGCTCGCGCAACGACCAGGTCGCCACGCTCTTCCGGATGTACCTGCGCGACCACGCCCGGATCATCGGCTCGCTGATCGCCGACCTCCAGGACGCGCTCGTCGGCCTCGCCGAGGCGCACGCCGACGTGGCGATGCCCGGCCGGACCCACCTCCAGCACGCGCAGCCGGTGCTCTTCGCGCACCACGTGCTGGCGCACGTGCAGTCCCTCTCCCGGGACGCGGAGCGGCTGCGGCAGTGGGACACCCGGACCGCGGTCTCCCCGTACGGCTCGGGCGCGCTCGCGGGCTCCTCGCTCGGCCTGGACCCCGAGCAGGTGGCGGCGGACCTCGGCTTCGAGCGCGGCTCGGTCGGCAACTCCATCGACGGCACGGCCTCGCGGGACTTCGTCGCGGAGTTCGCATTCATCACGGCGATGATCGGGATCAACCTGTCCCGGATCGCCGAGGAGATCATCATCTGGAACACGAAGGAGTTCTCCTTCGTCACCCTGCACGACGCGTTCTCCACCGGCTCCTCGATCATGCCGCAGAAGAAGAACCCGGACATCGCGGAGCTGGCGCGCGGCAAGTCGGGCCGTCTCATCGGCAACCTGACCGGTCTGCTCGCCACCCTCAAGGCCCTGCCGCTGGCCTACAACCGGGACCTCCAGGAGGACAAGGAGCCGGTCTTCGACTCCTGCGACACCCTTGAGGTCCTGCTGCCCGCCTTCACCGGCATGATGGCGACCCTCACGGTCAACCGGGCGCGGATGGAGGAGCTGGCCCCGGCCGGGTTCTCCCTCGCCACCGACATCGCCGAGTGGCTGGTCCGCCAGGGAGTGCCCTTCCGGGTGGCGCACGAGGTCGCGGGCGAGTGCGTCAAGGAGTGCGAGGGCCTGGGCATCGAACTGGATGAGCTGACGGACGAGCAGTTCGCGAAGATCTCCGAGCACCTCACCCCGGAGGTCCGCACGGTCCTCAACGTGCCCGGCGCCCTGGCCTCCCGCAACGGCCGCGGCGGCACCGCCCCGAGCGCGGTCGCCGTCCAGCTGAACGAACTGAAGGCGGACCTGGTCATCCAGCACGCCTGGGCGAACCACAAGAACTAGCAGTCGTAGCAGTCGCGCAGGGGGCCGGCGGGGCGAACGCCCCGGCCGCCCCCTGCCGCGTACCCGGGCCTACGCCGCCCAGTCGGCCAGTCGCGCGAAGTCCTCCCGGAGCAGCCCGACCCGCTCGTCTATGCGCAGCAACAGGGCCCGGGCCGGGTGGCGTGGGTCGACGTACTCCCGGTCCATCGGCGTGATGTCGTCGTCGACCCACGCGAACGGCCTGCCCTGCGCGTACTCCAGGACGTACTGGGTCTTCCAGAAGGTCCCGCGGGGCGCCCTCCCGTGCATCTGCGGCCAGTCGATGAAAGGCAGCCGCGGCAGCGCCAGGTGCGGGCCGATCCAGTCGTTGGCCTCGTCCTTCCAGGTCGTCGCCCAGACCAGCTCGTACGCGTCCGCCAGCGCCAGCAGCTCCGCGCCGTGCCCCGGGTTGAGCCACACCCGCAGCGGCTTCGCGCTCTCGGCCCCCGTCCAGCCGGTGGGGCGCATCCGGTGCGTGGTGTAGCCCGCGGGACGCCGCTGCGGCTTGGCCGCGTAGGGATTCAGCGGACCGTCCACATCGATTAGCAGCAGTGGCTTCGTCGTCATCACGGCAGGATTCCTTCCGTGCCCCCGGTGGGGCATCCGAATATCCAATGAGACACCAACGTCTCATTCGGGTTATGGTTGTCTCATGGCCATGGATCGTGACCAGGTGCTCCGCGCTGCGGCGGCCCTGCTCTCCCGCAAATCGACCGCGACGATGGACGAGGTCGCCCGCGCCGCCGGCATCGGGCGCGCGACCCTGCACCGGCACTTCGCCGGGCGCGACGCCCTCGTACGGGCCCTGGAGGAACTCGGCATCCGCGAGTTCGAGATCGCCTTCGACACGGCGCGCCTCGACCAGGGGAGCGCCGTCGAGGCCCTGGGGCGCCTCGTCGCCGAGGCCGAGCCGAACGCCCTGCTGCTGGCCTTCCTCGTCACCGAGAACCAGCTCTTCGAGGGCGACGAGGTCCACGAGGGCTGGGCCCGGCTCGACGCCCGCGTCTCGGCGCTCTTCAAGCGCGGCCAGCAGGAGGGCGACATCCGGATCGACCTGAGCCCGGCCTGGCTCACCGAAGCCCTGTACGGGCTCATCGGCACCTGCGCCTGGGCCGTCATGGACGGCCGGGTCGCCGCCAAGGACTTCCATTACATGATCACCGAGTTGCTGCTCGGTGGCGCACGACGGAGCGTGGAGAAATGACCAGAACCGAAGAGCTGAGCAGGCGGAAGGGGACGGAGGACGGCAAGAGCCCCGGGCGCTGGGTCGCGCTCTCGGTCCTCGTGCTGGCCGTGCTGCTGGTCGCGGTCGACGCCACCGTCCTCGGCCTCGCCACGCCCTCCCTGAGCGAAGACCTCAAGCCGTCCGGCACCCAGCTGCTGTGGATCGGCGACGTCTACTCCTTCGTCATCGCCGGTCTGCTCGTCTCCATGGGCTCCCTCGGCGACCGCATCGGCCGCAAGAAGCTGCTGCTGCTCGGCGCCACCGCCTTCGGCATCGTCTCGGTCCTGAACGCCTACGCGACCAGCCCCGAGATGATGATCGTGGCCCGCGCGCTGCTCGGCGTCGCCGGCGCGACCCTGATGCCGTCCACCCTCGCGCTGATCCGCAACATCTTCCACGACCCCAAGGAACGCAGCCTCGCCATCGGCATCTGGGGCGCCACCGCCTCGGCCGGCGCCGCCATCGGCCCCGTGATCGGCGGTGCGCTGCTCCAGCACTTCTACTGGGGTTCGGTCTTCCTCATCAACCTGCCCGTGATGATCGTGCTGGTCGTCGTCGGCATCAAGCTGCTGCCCGAATCGAAGAGCCCCGCGAAGGGCCCCTGGGACCTGCTCAGCGTCGCCCTCTCGCTCGTCGGCATCATCGGCGTCGTCTACGCCGTCAAGCAGGCCGCCACCGACGGCCTCACCTGGGAGGTCTGGACGGCCGCGGTCCTCGGCGCCGCCATGCTCTACGCCTTCGTCCGCCGCCAGCACACGCTGGCCGCGCCCCTGCTCGACATGAAGCTCTTCAAGCACCGCGGCTTCTCCGGCGCGGTCCTCGCCGACCTGCTCACCGTCTTCGGCCTCTCCGGCCTGGTCTTCTTCCTCTCGCAGTTCCTCCAGCTCGTCCAGGGCCGCGAGCCGCTGGAAGCGGGCCTGGCCGAACTGCCCGCCGCCGTCGGCGCGGTGGTCACCGGTCTGCTCGCGGGCCGCTTCGCCCGCAAGTACTCCGTACGCGTCGTCGTCACCGGCGGGCTCGCCGCGATCGGCCTGGCGCTGGGCGCCCTCACCGTCATCGGCAAGGAGACCGGCTACCCGCTGCTCGGCGCCGCCCTGCTCGTCGTCGGCCTCGGCGCGGGCTTCTCCTTCACCGTCACCGCCGACGTGATCCTCTCCAGCGTGCCCAAGGAGCAGGCCGGTTCGGCCTCGGCCGTCTCCGAGACGGCGTACGAACTCGGCGCCGCCCTCGGCATCGCCCTGCTCGGCTCCATCGTCACCGGGGTCTACCAGACCTTCACCGCCCCGGCTTCGGTCTCCGGACCGGTCGCCACCGCCGCGCACGAATCCCTCGGCGGGGCCGTCGAGGCGGCCAGGACGCTCGACCCGCACACCGCCCAGGTGATGGTCGACGCGGCCCAGGAGGCCTTCGTGGACGGCCTGCGGCTCGCCGCGGGCGTCGGCGCGGCCGTCCTGCTCGCCACGGCCGCCGCCGCCTGGTTCCTGCTCAAGGGCCAGGAGTTGCAGGACGGCCTCGAACACTGACGCTGCGGCAGCGTCCCGGGGCAGACCCAAGGGGCGCTGTCGTGCGCGGAGTTGACACGGTGATCATGCGCACGACACCATCCCCGCGATGGAGCCGACCGACCCGACCCCGACCGACCTGACCCCGGCCGAACGCCGCGTGTGGGACGCCTTCCCGCGCGGCGAACGCGTCGACGCCCGCCAGGACCCCGACGAGAGCGCCGCCGACGGCGCGGCCTGGGGACCCGAGCGGACCGTACGGGCCGAGGTGCTCACCGCCCTCCTGCTCGGCGGCGGCGGGGCCGGGGGCCAGGTCGCCGGGCTCAACCTCAAGGGCTTCCGCATCACCGGCAAGCTCGACCTCAAGTACGCCGTCGTCGAGCACCCGGTCCGGCTCCGCGGCTGCTGGTTCGAGCGCAAACCCCTGCTCTACGGAGCCCGGTTGCGCGCGTTCGTCCTGAGCGACTCCGCCCTGCCGGGTCTGACCGCCGCCACCGTCAGCGTCGACGTGGTGCTGCGGCTGTCCTGCTGCCGGATCACCGGACCGGTCCGGCTCGCCGGCGCCCGGATCGCCGGGGGCCTCTTCCTCACCGGCGCCGTCATCGGCACCCCGCCGGGCCGTGCGGCGCCCGGGGAGAGCGGCGGAGCCGTCGAGGACGCCGAACCCGCGCTCCAGCTCAACCACGCCGCCATCGGCACCGACGTCATCGCCCCGGGGCTGACCGTCCACGGCCAGACGCGCATCAACGGCGCCACCGTCGGCGGCCGGATCACCCTCGAAGGAGCCCGCCTGCTCAATCCGGGCGGCGAGGCGCTGCACGCCGAGAGCCTCAGCGTCGGCACCGACGTCCGCGCCCGCGGCCTGCACGCGCGGGGCCGGGTCAACTTCACCGGGTCCCGGATACCGGGCCAACTGGGCCTCGCTCACTCCCGCCTGGCCAACCCGGGCGGCACCGCCCTGCGCGCCTCCAGCTGCGCGATCGGCGAGATCTGGCTGCGCGGCTGCGACACCGTCCAGGGCGCGGTGAACCTGCGCCGCTCCCAGTGCGACCTGCTCCACGTGGAACCCGGCGGATGGCCGGAAACGGTCTCCCTGGACGGGCTGAGCTACCGCTCGCTGCGCCCGCACCTGCCCGCCGAGCAGCGGCTGCCCGTCCTGGAGCGGGAGGACGCGGGCTACCTTCCGTACGCCTACGAGCAACTGGCCGCCGCCTACCGCACGGCGGGGGACGAGGCGGGCGCCCGCAGCGTGCTGCTCGCCAAACTCCGCAGGCACCGGCGCACCCTGCCCCGGCACGCCCGGGTGTGGGGGCTGCTCCAGGACGTCACCGTGGGGTACGGCTTCCGGCCGCTGCGCGCGGCGGGCTGGCTCGTGGCCCTGCTGTGCACGGGCGCCCTCGCGTACGGGCTGCGGCCGCCGCCCCCGCTCAAACCCGGCGAGGCGCCCGAGTTCAACCCGGTCTTCTACACGCTCGACCTGATGCTGCCGATCATCGGCTTCGGGCAGGAGGAGGCCTTCGGTCCGCGGGGCGGGTACCAGTGGCTCTCGTACCTGCTGATCGTGACGGGCTGGGTGCTGGCGACGACCACCGCGGCGGGCGTCAGCCGGTCACTGAGCAGGCAGTAGCGCGGCGCGCGGGACGCTGGTGTACCGGACGGGGACGTACGGGCTCAGGCCGCCTTGGCCTTGGTCGCGTACATGTCGACGTACTCCTGGCCCGAGAGCCGCATGACCTCGGTCATCACCGAGTCGGTGACCGCGCGCAGGACGTACCGGTCGCGGTCCATGCCCTCGTACCGGGAGAACTCCATCGGCTCGCCGAAGCGGACGGTGACCCGGCCCGGGCGCGGCATGCCCTTGCCGCCGGGCTGGAGCTTGTCGGTACCGATCACCGCGAACGGGACCACGGGGGCGCCGGTCATCAGGGTGAGCCGGGCGATGCCGGTGCGGCCGCGGTAGAGGCGGCCGTCGGGGGAGCGGGTGCCCTCCGGGTAGATGCCGAAGATCTTGCCCTCTTCGAGGATCCTGCGACCGGTCATCAAGGCGGCGACCCCGCCGTTGGCGCCGTCGCGGTCCACCGGGACCATGCCGGAGCCGGTGAAGAACCAGGCCATGGCGCGGCCCTTGAGACCCTTGCCCGTGACGTACTCGTCCTTGCCGATGAAGTGCACCTGGCGGTCGCACACCAGGGGCAGGATCATCGAATCGATGAAGGTCAGGTGGTTGCCCGCGAGGATGACCGGCCCGGTCCCCGGAATGTTCTCGGCACCCTCGACACGGGTGCGGAACATCATCCGCATGACCGGTCCGACAGTGGCTTTGATGAGCGCAATACGGGACAACGTGGGCCCTCCGGCATCGAATGCGTCTTCAGCACCGCGCGTGCTCAGTGCAGGTGAGGACGATACTCGCGGGTCCCCACTGATCGCACATCGGGTTCACGAGGCCGATACCCAAAGTTGACGCACGTTTCCGCCATGTTTTCCGCCCGTCCCGCCGGGCATCGCCCGCGCGCCACCGGCCGCTGCCTACCATCGGTCGCCGACCGGGGGCGAAGGCTCCGGGCGGTCCGAACGGGATGAGGGCGAAGATGGCGCAGGGCGGGGCAGGCAGGCGCGCGGTGCTGGGGGCGGCCGTACTGGCGGCGGGCGGCGGAGCGCTCGCGCTCGGCGCGGGACCGGCGGCGGCAGCGGGCGCGGACGGCGCGCAGGCGGCCGGCGCGCAGGTGTACGGCGACGGCGGGGGCTACCGCGAGCTGCCGTACCCCACGGTCATCGGCCACCGGGGGGCCAGCGGCTACCGGCCCGAACACACTCTCGGCTCCTACCAGCTGGCCCTCGACCTCGGCGCGGACGTCATCGAGCAGGACCTGGTCCCCACCCGGGACGGGCACCTGGTCTGCCGGCACGAGAACGAGATCGGCGGCACCACGGACGTCGGCGAGCGACCGGAGTTCGCCTCCCGGCGGGCCACCAAGTCCGTGGACGGCGTCTCCGTCACCGGCTGGTTCACCGAGGACTTCACCCTCGCCGAGCTGAAGACCCTGCGCGCGAAGGAACGCATCCCCGCCGTCCGCCAGCGCAACACGCTCTACGACGGCCGCTGGGAGGTCCCCACCTTCGAAGAGGTGCTGCGCTGGGCCGACCGCGAGGGCAAGCGCCGCGGCAAGCGGGTCTGGCTGCACGTGGACACGCGACGTGAGTCAACACCTACTTGTATGAAAACCCTCCTGACCTGCGGAAACTAGTTTTTCGGGCTCGTCCGAAACGTCCAGACCCGGCTCGTCCAGGTCCAGAACCATCCGCAAGCTCTCCGCCTCCCGCCCTGGCTGCCCCTCCAGGACGCGAGCCAGGTATGCCCGCTGCGCCAGCGTCAACGTCACCGTCCGGGAGCCCTCGCCAGCCGCGTACTCCGATCTCAGGCGATCCACTGAGCGCAAGTACCGCTCGTGCGCCGGCGGGCTCGACGGTGCAGGCCGCACCCGCCCAAAATGATCATCAGTCATAGCCGAATCCTGGCAGAGACTGCACGCCCAAACGGGCCTTTCGGAAGATCCCAACCCCGGGAATCGTCCCGTACCTACTCATGGCGTCCGCGGCATTGTCACGCTTAGGCAAAGAATCCTCGGGTCGTACTGTAAGACGCCCCAGAACAGCACGTAAGGGTTGGAGCAAGGACTGCGCCCGCAGCGCCTCTCCGTGACCCAAGGAGGCGTCGTGGATTCCACGCCCCAGCCCTTCCGAACCACCGAGCACTTCTGGCCGAAGAGGTACCACCCGCTCCTCGGCGGCGGTTCCACGGCTGTGGAACTGGCTGCGGAGGTCGACAAGGCCGTGACCAACGGCCGCCTCGTCACCGTGGACGACCACAGCGACTCCGTCTGGAAGGTGACCGTGTACATCCCCGCCTAGATCCAGACATGACGAAGCCCCCGCGCTCCACAAGGGAGCCGGGGGCCTCGTTGTTACTGGGCGTACGACTCGTTTTCTCCGTCGTCGCAGCACTGGGTGAACTGGTCCTGGACCTCCTCGCCGCAGGAGTTGCAGAACCAGTAGAGCGGCTCGCTCTCCTCTGCGTCCTGGTCGGCCTCGCTAGCATCCGGCACGTGGGCCTCCGCAGCGGCCATCAATTCCAACGTTGAGGTTCCGGCGGCCGATGCGAGATCAGTGTCCCCACCCGAGACCACGTGCACCGAGACGCCAGCCTTCTGCGCCACCTGCACCAGCGTCTTCAGCTGCGCCGATCGCCGGCCGTACCTCGGGGGTTCAGAGGCCACCACAGCGTCGAACTCACCGCGGCCGACGTCACCGAGCAGATCCAGATACACGTCATGGCCACCGAGGGCTTCGTAGGACTTCACCACGTCCATTCCGCGCTCCTCGGCCCACCGCTCGCACTGCACGCGCTGCAAGTCCACCGACAGCGGATTACCCGCGGGAGGCCTTCGCGCGAAGACCGCAACCCGCTTCTGCTCACTCACCTGACTCCTCCAGATCTGCTCCACGCATACGTCTCTCCTCTCAGGGACGGAAGCCTGCCACAGAGGTGTGACAGGCTTCCTGGTTTCGTCGCACCGGCTCAGACCTCAGGCGGGCACGAATCCGACGCTCAAGCGCCACCACTCACCACCACCGGGGGAGATCCGCTGGCTGATGTCCTCCGTACCCATCCCCGACATTTCGGGAAGGAACCACACCGCCAGCGTCCCGCCCGTAGCGATGGCCAGGGCTGCCCAACGGCGCACACCCTCCTCGCAGGGCAACGCCACGTGCGCCACCTCGTCATCAGCCAGGAACGTGACGACGACTCGTCCGTCCCGTTCGATCGTCCAGCGGGTCTGCGAGTCCTTCGCCCGCGCAACCTCACCGCTCGGTGCGAAGTGGTGCCGTTCAAGAAATGCGTCGACCGCTGCCCTCGAATCCTGCGCAGTGCCTACGAGCGCAAGCGCCGGCTGCAAACCTCCCCCAACCTCCGGTGCCCCAGTCGGCACCGCGGCCGTAGCGGGTACACCGTTCATGGAGACCACCGGGACCAGGCGCTGCGCCTTCCTGCTTCGCCCAGTCACTGGCCGTCCTTGTCCTTCTTCCGCACCCACTCTGCGTGGACCTCAGCGACGTTCTTCCGCCAGGCCACCCACTCGTCGTACTCCGCTCCCCGCGGTTGGTTCTCGCCAACCAGCGCGCGGGCGAACTCGTTGAGAACGATGTCCGGCACCCCGTTGGTGAGCCAGCCATAGTGCCGGGCGCCCTTGATAGTGAGGCCGCTGCCACCCTCCAGAACTTCCCGGATGAATCGCGGGTCAGGCGTGAACCGCCAATCGAGCCTTACGACGTTGCTGAGGGTGTCCACCTCGTCGGCGGTCAGTGGCGGCTGCTCGTTTCTCATGTGCTCCACGTGTGTCTCTCCTCTCTCGGATGGAAGCCTGCCACTGGGACGGCAGGCTTCCGGCGGTTTCCGTCTTCAAAGCCCAGTGCTAGCGATGGGTGTATCGCCATGCTGGTTCTTTTTTTTTCGTCTGGGTTTAGAGAGGAGGGCCCGACCGATTCGTCGGCGGGGCCCTCTCTTTCGCTGCTACACGGTCTGCCCAGGGCTGGTGTTCTCGACCGGATGCTGCGCAATTACCGCACATATGGCATCAATCGAGGGAGCGGGACGAGTTACGGAAGCCCCCGAATCAGGGGTATTAGCCAGTTTCTCTGCCAATCGCAAGCGGCCTGGCCCGCAGCCTCTGGATCTCCATACAAGCTTGTAGACCCAGCGGTCGCCGCGATAGTCGCTCCGGTCTGTTTCAGCAACCCTGCGGCCTACCAGGACGATTACGTACGGATCGCCGTCGTAGCCAGGCGGAGTCCACTGCACGTTACTTCCCCACCCGTGATCTACGGCGTGGCTGATCAGGTTCGTTGCCACCGTCGGCAGGCTGTAGCCCTCTGGCGCGGCGGACACGATCACACGGAGCTCCTCGTACGTGTCGCGCAATGCGGCGCAATCGTCCTCGGTTCGATCATCCGGATGAATGTTCCTGAGGGCGAAATGCTGGTCGATAAGCCGCTGGTACCGCGCTTCCACGGACTCCTCGTCGGTACCAGTCATGCTGTTTCTCCCGGCTCACCGGCCTGGAGCTTTGATGGCCGCCTCAGTTCGCGTATCTCGCGGCTGATCCGGGGACCGACCTTGACGAAGCCATCGACGTCGTCCGGCCGCTGACGTCGGCCCTTCTTGCTCTTGCTGGCCTTCGCCGGCACGCGGTACACCGCGGCGTCCTCCGGATTGCTGCCGGCGTACGACACCGTGTGCAACACCTGAGTGAGGTACCGCCGTAGCCACGTCGACAGGCGCGTGATGTCACTCTCGCCAAGGTCCTCGGAGAAGTGGAAGCCGCCTATTGTGCTGGCGACAGCGTCCGTAACCGTCGTCTTCTCCGGCCCGAGTGGCACCGTGCAGCGCAGGGTCTGGAGCACCATGCCTCCGGCTGTTGAGATGAACCCGACGAACATCACCCCCAGGTCCTCGAACCGATCGTCGTTCGTCGAGCACAGGAGCTGCCCGCGGTCCCAACGCCCGAAGACATAAGCGCCCAGCGGTATCCCAATGTGCTCCCGGTAGTAACGTGTCTCCTCATCTGAGAAGTCCGGGGTGGCGAGCACGATGAGCGGGTTCCTGAACCGCAGACCCCTGACTGCCGCGGTGGGCAACTCAGCCGGAGACTCCGACAGAACTGCCAGCAAGTACTCGTCCATCGCGAGGACGGTCTCGTCTCCCCGCCACAGGGCGTGGACCGCCGCATCACGGGCCGTCGCCTGAACCTCGCGGCGGTCATCCGGGTGCGCCGGAACGGCTCGCAGGATGTGTGGCGGAACCTCTTTGGTACCAGCTGCCATCAAGGCCGCAACGTCGCGGATAACCGGATAGCGGCTTTCACCACCGCGGATGTGTGCCACAACGGCCTTGACCATCTCGCGTGCCAGGCCAAGTGTCTGCTTGTCCGTGCGCTCTTGCATCGCTCTCTCCTCTCACGGAAACAAAACGAAAGAGGCCTCACCGAATCTTGGTGAGGCCTCTCCCTGTTGGGCTGGGTTAGCTGCCCTTGTTGGCCTTCTCGTACGCGGCGCGCGCGTCAGCCGGTACTCGGCCACGGTCCTTCAAGGCAGGCCAGCCGTTCGACTTGGCCCATGCCCGCATGGTCGCGGCGTTGGCAGGCACCTGCGTCCGCCTGGCCCCCGACCTGGTGCCGGTTCTGCCGCTGACCTTGCGCCCGGCGCCCTGGTACGGCGTGAAGATACCCCGGAGCTTGGCAGCGTTCTCTGCCGACAAATCGATCTCGTAGGTCTTGCCGTCGAGCGCGAAGGCGACGGTTTCGTCCGCTGCGCCCCCGTCTACGTCGTCAACGAGCAGGACCTGAACTTTCTGTGCCACGTTGTGCCCTCTCCTCTCACTGCTGTAGGGCCGGAAACGTGCCCTACATCGTGCCCTGGTCGGGAGTCGAACCCCACCTGTGACCGTCAGGGCTATGAGTCGGTCTCTACCTGCCTGGCCGCTTCAACCTCGGCCTTGAGCTTTGCCTTGAGGTCGGCCAGCTCCTTGTCCGCCTGGTGCGAGCGCACCAGCACTTCTTGAAGCACCGCAGCCGCCGACTTCTCCTCTTGGCGGAGCTTGGCCTGCTTCGCTTCGGCCGCCTCGACCCTTTCCCGAAGGACCGCAATGACGGGCCGGCGCGTGGCGCGGGGTGCGGGCTTCTTCTTGACGGTCCGCGCCCGCTTCCGCTTGTACGTGTCGAACTCGCTGAGCGAGATGTACTTGGTCGTGGTTCGGCCCCGCACGATCTTCACGACCTTCGGGAAAGCCTCGTGGCGCGCCATCCAGTTGTTGAGGGTCTGAGGCGAGACGTCTTCGCGCTTGGCCAGATCCTTGAGCGCCACCAGGTCGGACTCACGGTCTTTGAATTCGGGTCGCAGCCACTCGGTCTGGTCGTCCATGTCTCTCCTCTCAAGGGGCGGTCCGGGATGCCACTGCACCCCGGACCGCCGGTACCTCTACTGCGCCTGGTCGGCCTCCAGCTCGATGACGAGGTTCGTCGCCCAGATGCGCAGCTCATCTTCTCGCATGGCCGGCTGGTACTCCTGCATCAGCTCCCGGATGCGCAGCTTGCGCTCCATGCCCTCTGTGAGCTTCGCTTCTGCGTCCGGTTCTGCCACTTCCACATCGGACGAGAAAGTGGTGATCGCCAGGGACAGCTCGCCCGCTTCTGTGAGGACCTGGGCGACGTCCGCGAGCGGCGTCACGCCTTCCGGGGTGAACCGCACCAGCCGAAGCGTCTGTATCTGTTGCATTACTGTCCCCGCCTGTTCGCCGTGCGCTTGTCTGTCCGATCCTGGCCGGGCGCCGTCATCGCCCCATTTCCCTGCCGGTCTCGCGGGCCCACTTCTCCAGGAAGGGCAGGGCCAGGTCAGCCGTAGGCTCCCCGCCGTAGCCGGCCATGCTGATCCCGGACTCCGCCAGGACAACGGCCAGCATCTCCAGCGCCCCCTGGTAGCGGGCGTCTGCCTCGATCACACGCTTCGTCCGGGAGATGTCCTTGCCCATGAGGCGGGCCCGATTCTTGGCGTCGCGCATGCTGGCGTGGATGCTGTACGCCCGCTCCAGGCAGGCCTGCGCCAGGGGGGTCAGGGCCTCGCGGCTCTCGCCGTGCATCTTGGTGTTCACACTCTCTCCTCTCATGGAGACCCTTGCGGGCCTTCGTCCCCGCCCCAGCCTCGGATGCTGGGGAGCTCCGCCTGTCGGATTCCGGGGTGACAGCATCGCGATCACGACTCCTCGCGGGCTGCCATTTCCTCACTGATCAGCTCGAAATTGGGAGCCGCTTCGGTGCGAGCCGGCTCAACCACCTGCCAGGCCGCTTCCAGAGCGGTCGCCGCGTCACCGCGGGTCGTACAGTCCTTCACATCGATCTTCGTTGTGTGGACCTTACGGCCGAGCTCCAGCCGAATGACCGTGTGCCCACACCAGCGCTGGGTCTTAGGGTCCTTCCAGACCGTCCCCACATGGAACGTGGCCGCATACCAATCGTTGCCGTAACGGACCTCGTACTCGCCGTACTCACCCCGCTTAAACATGCGGCGAGGATCGAGAGTGGTCTTCACCGACCCACCGCCAACGGACGCTCCGACCGGGCCGGACCCACCGCTCGGAGGCTTCGCCAGACCTCGCCGTCGTGGTACTTCACGGTAAAGCGGTGACCAGCACACTTGGGCCGGTGCGGGATGGCCTCGGCGATGGCCGCCGCCACTTGCCTGGCGGACATAATCATGACCTGAGTCGTTTCGAAAACCAGGTCCACGGTCCGATTACCGGCTTGGACCTGCTTCAACACGACTACGGATGTCAGTTCGTACGTCATGACTCTCTCCTCTCACAGAGCGCGGGCAACAGCCCGCAGTGCCCCGGCCGGCCTCGATGCCGACGTGATCCGCCTGCACGGATTCGGGGCTGGTGCAGTACTGCGGCTAGGCCGGCAGGTGCACCGTATTCAGCAGCTCGCTGACGCGGTCACGCAGACCCGACATCACGTCGGAGACCTTCTCGTCGTACTCCTGCGCAGCTTTGTCGTACTGCTCCCGAAGGTCGTCGCGGAAGTCGCCGTACTCATCGCGGAACTCGTCCCGCTTGGTGACCCACCAGCTCTCGAACTCGTCGTACTGCCGAACCGCGTCGCGGATCTTGTTCCAGCGTTCCCAGCGCTGCTCAGCCCGGAACTGCTCCGGGTTTTCCTTGTGGCACCCACCGGCGCCCTTAGCCTCAGCCGCGGTCGTGTGCGGTCGGGACTGCCAGCCGCAGAGCTTGCACCGAGCTGCGCGCCACGTATCGGATGAGCCGGTCAATTCGACGTGGACGATCTCGGAGTTGTGAGCAACCGAGGCGTCCTGGAGCAGGATCTGGTCGTCCGTCTCGATCAGTACGTACCGCTCGCCGACCCAGACGAAGGCACCGTCAGTTGAGATGTGGTCGATCACGCCCGTGATCTTCCGGAATTGGTGCGTGACGCGAATGCCGACCCTGGCCTCGTGCGGCTCCAAGTAGTCACCCTTGGCCATGTCTCTCTCCTCTCAGATAGGACCTGGAAGGGTCCAGCGCCCCGGCCAGTCTCGAAGCTGGCGTGATCCGCCTTGACGGATACGGGGCTGGCCACATGCGGCGGGTTTGTCAGACGCTGGCCGCTGCGGAAAGGAGCTGCCGGCGGACAGACGGGAACGCGTCAACGAGCGCGAGGTCCTCGGGGGAGATGTGCGCACCGAAGAACAGCAGCTGCGCGGTGGCTCTCGCGGCGTCAGCCAAGCGGGATGACCTGAGGCCTTCCAGGTGTGCGATGGCCTCATCCAACGTGCGGACACCAGCGAAAGCGTCGCTCTGGATGCCGCGGAGGGTGGTCAACTCTGGGGTGCTGCCGCTGCCACAGTCGATCTCGCCGGTGAAGCTGGGGTGGCCCCAGATTGCGACGTGCTCAGCTCCGTAGTCGGCCACCGCGGCACCGTAGAAGCCCAGAAAGCGGGAGACCGCGACCGACTTCTCCTTGATGTACCGCCCCTGGTCCCATTCCTGGCCAGGCTGGGGATCCGTATTGGAGCCCCAGGAGGCGACCACGTAGTCGCCAGCACCGCGCTCTCCGATCATCCAGAGTCGCTCGGCGCCGGGGGTAAGTATCTTGAGCCATCCCCGGGCTTCGAAACCTTGGAACTGCATGTCTCTCTCCTCTCACGGAAGGGACCGAAGAGGTCCCCGTGCCCGGACGGGGTCTGAACCCCGCACACTCCCGAACTGGGACCGGGCTGTAGGACTCAGCCGTACGCGATCTCGTTGAACAGGCCGGCCTGGACGATGTTGTCTGCGTCTCCTGCGTCGTAGTCCGCGTCGGGGTCGCAGACGATGTCCAGAGCCATCTGCTTGAGGGCATCGGCCTCGCTCAGGTGGCACTTCGCTTCCCGCCGAATCAGCCGGTATAGGCCCTCGCGGATCGTGTCGACCGTGATCGTGTGCTGGAGGGGAACGTCCATGTCCTCACGGACCACGGCGTAGACGTCCTGCGGCTCGTGGTTCTGCCACCGGTACTGCTCGACCGAGCACCAGTAGTTGATGCCGCCCTCGACCGCGGTGGTCAGGATGTCCGCGAGAACGGAACCCGACACCTCGACATCCACAGTGAACGTGTACGTCTTCGGGGCCTGGACGATCGTGCCCTCAAGCACACGACGCTCGATGACTGTCATTGCTCTCTCCTCTCAAGGCGGACCCGCACCCGCTTTCGGGCAGGGTCCAGCCCCCGGCCGGCCTCGAAGCCGACAAGGTCGCCTTAACGATCTCGGGGTGACGGCAGCTGCCGTCAGAGCTGTGCAGGGCCAGGAAGACGGCTGGCGATCTCCCAAGCCTCCAGAGCGACGTCGAATCGCCGCTCGGCGTAGGCCCTGATCGCCGAGTCGGACTTGTAGTTGCCTTCCCCGTCCATGTACTCCTTGCTCTTCTCCTCCCATTGGGAGTCGAGCTCCTTGATGCGACGCGCGATCTCCCGCACGGTCTCCCAAGGGTCCTCGCGCAGGTCCTCCCACCCGTAGTTAGCGTCCTCGGGCGGCAGGCCGTCGAAGGACTCGGCCTCGACCACGAAGCAGTCGAGGTCCTCCCTCTCCCGCATATGGAAGGTGAGGGCTGTAATCCACGCCTCCTGCCGGTAGGTCGCCGAAACCACGTAGCTGTACGGCTTCTCTCCGTCGTGACGTCCGGACCCAGCAACGGTGACCGTGAAGATCTGGTCCCCATCCGGTGTCGGGTCCTCGGGCCCCATGCGGTAGAGCGGATGGTGGTCGAATACCTCCGCCACCGGCCCGCCGACGAGACGTGCATGGCGATCATCGCGCGCACGAATCTTGCGCAGACCGTCCCAGGCAGCCGAAGCCGTTCGGAACCCGAGGAACTCACGCTCCTCACCGTTTCCAACGCCGTCCGGCAGGGCGGCCCACCCGCGGTTCGTCTTGGCGACGTACCCCTGAGTGGGGTTCCCTTCAAACTGGACGCCGTCAAGGATGTGCTCACCCGTTGTGTTCATGTCTCTCTCCTCTCGATAGACCCCAAGGGGGCCCAGTGCGCGGGGGAGGAGTCGAACCTCCCCTTGCGACCATCCGCGCGACGTCAGGACCCGAGCCGCTCAAAGACCCAGATCTCCTGACGGTTGTCGAACTCGACCCACACCTCGTTCTCGTGCCGGATCTGCTTCCAGAACCCAGCATTCGGATCCACCCAGTCGACAGGGAAGTTGTCGTGGTGGTCGTCCAAGTACTCCTGACCGGCTTCGCCCAAGCTCTCCCACTCGATCTGGAAGGAGTCCACGACCTTCTGGAAGGTCTCGACGTCGTAGTGGACGAACTGGATGCCAGCAGCCTTCACGGCCGCCGCCACCTTGAGCTCATCGCGCTCGAACTTGTCGTACGCCTCCACAAGCGCGGTACCCATCGGGCCCACGTTCTCTGAGACGTCGATGTCATCCCACTCCAGGGTCTCGACCTGGTCGAGCGCCTCGGACCAGAGGTCCTTGTAGTACGTCATCGCTCTCTCCTCTCAAGGCGGACGCGTGCCTGTTTTCAGGCAGCGTCCAGCCCCCGGCCGGCCTCGAAGCACGGCTAGGTCGCCTTAACGAACTCGGGGTATCCGGCTCAGCCGAACGTGGGGATGTACTGGCCGCCGTTGCGCGCGATGTTGGCCCGTACATAGGCGGCCGTCTCGTCCGGGTAGAAGCCAGCGGTGTCGAGCCGCATAAAGTTCTTGGAGGAGCCGCCGCAGAAGTAGTTCGCGAGGCAGACAGGGCACACCTGAGCGCACCACCAGTACCCGTGCATCACGATCTGCGCGCCGCACTCCGGACCGAGGTCTCCCTCGACCGACACCATTCGACGCTTCACGCACCGGAAGGACTCGCCCACGCGGTAGCGCACGTCATCCATGTCTCTCTCCTCTCAAAGGACCCGCAAGGGGCCAGTGCTCCAGACCGGAGTCGAACCGGCACGGCTCCCCTTCGGAGACCTGGAGCTGCCTGATCAGGCTTCGTAATCGGCGTCCGCAAAGGCGGGCACGATCTCCCCGGCACGCGCCTCGTAGTCATCGCGCAGCGAGTCGTAGGCATCGAGGTGCTTGGCCAGGACATCCCCGACGTCATTCCGCAGCGCGGCGGTCGCCTCGTCAAACCCCTTCTGAAGTTGGCTTGCAGACGAAACCGCCGCCGTCGTGTCCCAGACGGTGAGTTCGTCGATCGACTGGACCAGGTCGAACTCCTCCAAGCTCTCTTCGGAGTACGCGAGGTGTTCGCTGATCATTTCCTGAACGTCCGTGACGAGCGCGCTGACGATGTCCTTGTCGGTGCGCGTCTTGCCGTTCGTGTCGACTAGGGACGCCGTGACCTCGATCTTCCCGGTGAAGTACACGGTGAAGGCCTTGGTCGGGATAGGCGCATCCTCGGCGATGCTGTACTCAGTCATTGCTCTCTCCTCTCAGAGGACCCAGAGAGGGTCCAGTGCCCCGGACCGGATTCGAACCGGCTGAACTCCCCTGCTGGAGTTCCGGGGCTGACGTCACGCGGACGCCTTCATGTACTGCTGCTCGGCCTCGCGCTCCTTCCGCAGCCGACGCATGTACGCGTCGAACTGGGTATCTGTACGAGGCGAAGCGTTGACCCGTAGGCCGATGTTTCGCCGGACGTCCTTCTCGGTGAAGGAGGCCGGTCCATCGGCACTGATCATCAGAGCGCCGCACAAGTCCTCGTACTGCTGAAGGCGCCAGAGCACCTCAGACCAGTTGCGCTCAGCGATCTTCTGTACGCCGATGGCCAGCATCGAAAAGACCAGAGTTTCCGTGACGCCGTTGAGTCGCCGACCCGAAACGGGGTCGTTGATCCACAACCTCTGGTAGCTCTTGATCTCCGACAGGTCGTAGTGGACCGCCATGTCTCTCTCCTCTCACGGAAGGACCCACTCTTAAATAGGGTCCAGCCCCCGCCTGGCACTCGAAACCAGGTGTATCCGCCTATACGGATTTCGGGGGGCGGAGGCTAGAGAGCCCCCGCCATAGCCAGCTCAGTGATCTCCTCGCCCCGCTCTTCGAGGGAGCGGCGCCAGAAGCCGAAGTGCGCTGCGTCGCCGTCCAACGCGCCGAAGTAGTAGGTCTCCGGCGCCACGTCGTTCAGCGCGGAGCTCAGCTCGTCCAGCAACCGGCTCGCGTGCACGTCGTCTCGCAGAACGTCAGCCACCCACTTGTTGACGTCGTACTCGGACTCGGCGATCACGTCCTGGAAGACGATCTGCCGAAGCCGCCGCGGTGCGATGTTCTCCAGAGCGCCCGCGAAGGCGTGCAGGAGATCCTCGTTCCGAAGCGTGCCGGAGCTGACCGTGCCAGCGAACTCCCACCGCTTCTCGCGGTAGAAGTGCTCCGAGACGGCGCCCAGCAGACCCTCGACGTCAAGAGCGTTGCGCGTTGCCAGGTGCAGCAGGTCACCGATCAGGTCACCGATTAGCTCAATCGCCACGTCCGGACGCATGTCCATGACCGACGGATCGGGGTGAAGGTAGGCAGACCGGTTGCTGTCCTGCGCGTAGGCCCGAACAGCAGCCCAAGCATTGCGCGTCAAGTTCTCGCGGCTCATGTTTCTCTCTCCTCTCATAGGACCCACACTGGGCCCAGTCCCCGCCCGGCCGTCGAATACCGGGAGATCCGCCTTTACGGATTTCGGGGTGACCAAATGGTCAGAGGGTGTCGAAGATGTGGTAGGTACCCCCACCTTCGTAAAGGATGTTGTAATCCCCATTGCAGATACTGTCGTGCGCCATGCTCCTGGCGATGTCCATCTGGTGACTCTTGTAGCGCTCGGGAAGATCCCCGAAGTCATCGATCTGGTCGAAAAGATAGTTTGCGAGGGCCTCTTTTTCGTCGCCCCAGCAATCTTCGATCGTTCTGATGGACAGATCTTGCAGCGCTCCCAAGACTTCCTCCGTCTCCATGTGGGAGCACTCCCGGAAGCACCACGCGACAACCACGGCCGGAAACTCATCCAACGCCTTAGCGATGGCCGTGATCTTCTCCAGCGACTCCCACTCTCCGAGGTTGAACCCCCCGAAGCCGTCGTAGTCGTGGATCGCGTACTCCTCCGCCGGACAACCCTCATCCTGGGCGGTAGGGGACTCGGTCAACATTTCCGCGATCTCCTCGCGGATAGCGTCCGGGTCTTGGTCCGCATCTATCCAGCGTCCGTGCAGCACGCCCGCGTTGTAGTCCGACAGGCTCGCCGCGTAGATACGCAAGGTCATTGCTCTCTCCTCTCAAGGCGGACGCGTGCCCTGTTTTCGGGCAGCATCCAGCCCCCGGCCGGCCTCGAAGCGCGGCTAGGTCGCCTTAACGAACTCGGGGTGACCGTTAGGTCAGGTGGCGGCATGACGCGCACGGCGCAGGTCAGCCCAGAATTGTTTCCATCCGCGCTGCACCACCATGTGGAGGTGGGCGTCCTCCTCTGCGGTGAACCCGTAGAGGTGGGCAGACGGCTCAACGCGTTCCCCCGTGTAGTTGTCACGGAGGTAGGAGCCCTCATGGTTGTAAAACCAGTTGGCGCCTTCGTCGTAAGCGCAGTCGGCGTCGCGGATCGCGTCGATAGCGAGCTTCACCGGATTGTCTTCCGGGTCTTTAGCCCAGTCAGGGACACAGTTGATGATTTCGCGGGTCTGGTAAGACCGGCCCGCTATTTCACCGTCTCCGATGTCGTCCGTGGTGAAGTACGTGCGGTAGACCACAACGAACTTACACGGCTTACCGTCCGGTCGATCGTGCGGCTGGTGTACACCACCAGGAGTGGAGCACACCTTCCGACGCTTGCAGTTGGGACACTGCTTGAAAGCGCCGGACCGACGCCGCACGACCGTTTCGGACCAGTTCATCGGGGTGCTTCGCATAGCTCTCTCCTCTCAGGTGGCACAAAATCGTGCACCCTGCCCCCCGAATTCGGGGGGCAACGCATAGGGCCTAAGTGCCTGTTTAACGTCGCCCTATCGACGGCTAGCTCAACCACTCCAGACCGACCACGTACAGAACGTGGCCGTGCGGATTGCTGACCCAGCATCCGTGTCCCATAAGTACGCGGGCACACTCCTCCAGCCTCTGGCTACGCTCCTGCTGTGTGGCTTCGCCATCAGGAACGGACCTGCCAGTCGTCCAGCGGACCAATATGCAGTTCTCGCGGGAGGGATCCGTGTCGAGGCTGAAGCCCCCAACTTCGGTGCGTCGCGAATACAGCACCTGGTACGGATGTGCGGGAATTCCGGCATCCTTCAACAGATGCGCGACCTTACCTTCGTATTCCTTCACTACCTTGGTGATGGTCATCGGCATTGCTCTCTCCTCTCAAGGCGGACGCGTGCCCTGTTTTCGGGCAGCATCCAGCCCCCGGCCGGCCTCGAAGCGCGGCTAGGTCGCCTTAACGAACTCGGGGTGACACCAGAGCGGGTGTCAGAACTGCGCCATCTCGACGCCCAGCGGCGTACCGCAGTCGTCGCAGTTGGGGTCTGAGGCGAAGGTGTACACGGACTCCTCGAATCCCTGCATTTCCTCGCCGTTGTGCTGAACTTTCCGGACCGAGCTGCCGCTCTCGACGTCCCAGACGTGCTGGCACGTGCCGCAGTAGACCGTGGCCTTGTCGTCGTCCAGCAAATACGACGACTCGTAGCACGAAACCTCGAACACGACCGGACGCGTCTTCATGAAGCCGTAGTTGTGCGACCACATGGCGACGTACGTCGTACCGTCCTTGCGGAAGAATCTGCCCGCTATGTCATCGGTCAGGAACGAGTCATACCCGCTCGTGTTCCACCCCGTGAGGCAGGGGGAGCCAAGGTACTTGTCCGTAATGGACTCGGCCCATGTCTCGAACGTGACGGGGCGTGCCTCGTCGGGTTGTCCGTAGACCGGATAGTCCTGCGCGTGATCCATAACCCACTGCACGAACTGGGCATCCAACTCGGCCGCGTAGTCGACTCGGTCGGCAAAGAACCGCCGACCGTCGATCACGATGGTCTCGCTGGGCTTGTCGAACCACGCCGAGGCATGACCTACCGCGGCCGGCATGGCGCTGAACATCACATTCAGGACCTCGTCGGTCGACTCGTAGGTGTAGTCCTCGGCGGTGAACTCCACAGCCAGAGTGCTCATGGCTCTCTCCTCTCACAACTGCGGACCAGAAATCCGCATGGTCCCCGTACCGGTCTCGAACCGGCCGCGCAATTGCACGCCTACTCCGCTGTAGGCACGGGGTGGAGGATCAGATAGCAGAACCGGCAACGATCTCGTTCCACTTGCTTCGGACGGTGGACCGCGTGGTCCACACCTTCGAAGAGTGCGTCTCGCCGTTTTTGCTGCTCGTGATCCAGAAGACCTCACCGTCCGGAACCCGGGTGGAATGCATGCGGTAAACCGCATCCCCCAACCTCTTCCGCTTCACCTCGCCTGCAAAGAACACAGGCGACGTGATCATGACGGTGGTGGTGATCTTCGACATGTACTCTCTCCTCTCACGGAAAGGGCCGCACCCGTCGCCGGGTTAGGCCCCGTCCCCGATTCCGGATTCGAACCGGACAGCGTCCCTCCATTGGGAATCGGGGTGCGGCTCACGCCGCAAGTTGCGTTTTAAGATTGCGCTCGTCCCAGTCAATCGACTGGTGGTCCTGCGAGCGGTACTCAGCGGACTTGCTGAATTCCCCGTCGCGGTAGTAGAGCAGCGCGTCACCGAAGTCTCCGCGCAGGATGTAGAAGCGCACTTCCTTGAACTGGCATGCGCACACCGGACGCTCGAATCCCGCCGACGTCGCCATGTAATCCGCGACGTGATCATTGCAGAACTCGCCGTAGCAGTAGGTTCCGCTGATCTCCGGGGTCTCCTTCGGAGCAGTCTCCAAAGCGCGCCGGATCTCGCAGGTCGTCATGTAGTAACCCATTTGCTCTCTCCTCTCACGGATGGCCTACGGACCTAACGGGCCGCAAGCTCTCGGCTACGGCACGGATTCGGGGAGAAATGATTCCCTTGAGCCGTGCCGCACCGTAGTGCGAGAGAGGTTTACTGCCTTTCAGCAGCGCGTACGTCTGCCCGACCGAAGTGAGGCGACGTATGAGAGAGAGTCTTAGACCGGCCGCTAGCAGGGGTCGCGCACCGCAAACATCACGGATCTTGCGCCCAAAGTGCTGCGGAAACATCGCGCGGCAGGGTCTAAGAATTGGCATTGTTTAGTTCTCAAGGAACGGACACTAACTTTCCCGCGTCAGTGATTGCCACGACGGACGCATCTTTAGACGTAATACGCCCCTGATGCGCTACCCGCGCGTTTTCCTGACTACCCCTGTATGTGGTCGGTACTGACCATGCCCATTCTTCGAACACTGCCTACTCACGACTTAACGCGTCCTAGCGCTGCGGGAGGTCTCAGGGCCGTTCTTTGATTCTGGGCATGTCTCGTATGAGATAACTCTGTATGCACACCCGTACCTATTGATCGGCCCACCCCGCTTGCGCGGGACTTAGTGGCTTTCACATGAGGTACGGGCGCGAATTCGAGTGCGCCTCATACGCCCCATACATTGGGATTGAGTCCGTGTGCAATTGGTGTAGCCACACCGCCCGATCGCTCTAAGGCTCAAACCGTGCGCTTTCGCGCCCGGCGGCGGTGTCGCCCCCGCTTCCGGCTAGGTGCTCCGTGCTGCGGTGACAGGTAGAACACTACGACATGTGTTGAGCGCTCCACAGTCGAGAGCAAGTGTGTAGCGATCCACGGTCCCATATGTCTGAAATTCTGTGCGGTTTCGTCCGTAAATGTCATGTGACTCACGTCACACGAAAGCGTGTGTGACTAGTCGTCAGTTCGCGTCGCGTAAGTCGCCATGTGTCCAGGTATGCGGGTTATGGCGTGACCTTTTCGTGACATTCGCTATGTGGCGATAGCTGCTAAAAGTCCGTATCGCTATCTGAGACAGAGCCCTTTTCGCGGTCCGGCCCTCAATGGCCGACCTTTCGGCCGTCCGTGCCTCGCTCCAGCCCCGGGGCGCGGTGCGCCTACCTCCGGCCGTCCGTGCCTCGCTCCGGCCGTCCGTGCCTCGCTCCGGCCGTCCGTGCCTCGCTCCGGCCCCGGGGCGCGGTGCGCCTACCTCCGGCCGTCCGTGCCTCGCTCCGGCGGGGAATTCGGGGGCCCGGGATGGCACGGCCACTCCCTACCCCTAGGAGGAGAGAGAGGCAGGCAGGCAGGCAGGCAGGCACGCGCCCCGCTCACGCGTCCGGCCGTCCGGCCGCGCCCCCTTGCGGGCACCTTTCCGGCTACCTTTCGCGCTACTTACTTTCTGTAGCTGCGGTCATGTTTCATGCTCAACCACTTACGCGATTGGTCTAGTGCGCCTGCCCCCGTGCGTGCACCTTTTTGCATGGCCTCACCTGCACATACTCTGTTGAGTAACTGTGCGCGTATCTGACGGTCCGTTTGTCAGGGGGTGGGCCCATGGGCACCCCGGGCGCCGGGGGCAGTAGCCCTTTACTGTCCGTAACTTGTCGACAATGCATAGAGATACGGTGCGAAAGGTATTGACAGGGGTACTTTCCTGGCTTTCCAAGGAATCTCGTACCGCTCGACCTCGGCCGGTAGGTCCCAAACGGGAATTTGGTAGTTACCGATACCTGCCCAATAGTGGCGAGTCCGCTGTATCGACCAATTCGGGCAAGCCAAGCAATGCAGAAACTTGCATGACTATGCAGTCGCGTGAATTCGGGCATAAGCGACCCCCCACCCTTAAATGGGCATGCCAGGCGAGGCCCCCCTGATGTGACGTATAGCCACCTGGTATGCCATTTCTGACAGTAGCCCTGCGTAGCTGGGGTGGGTTTGCCGATTTGATCGACGGAGAGTGTCGAAAGCGGGTCGGCTGATCGCGCTGGGTGAATCCGGACGCTCCATGAACCCCCGCGGGCCGGTGGGACCCACTACGCGGCGTCATGTGAAGTGCAGCACCCACGAGTTGGCCGGCGTCCAGCCCGCTGAGCTCGCAAGCGGGGGCAGGGAAAGCTGCGGTGATCCCGGCGATGGGGAGCAGGTGGTTCGCCGCGCGAAGGGGCGATTCATCCCGTGGCATGAACGTTGACAGCGTTGTCAGCGCTACCACAACAAGTGGCACCGGATACCCGGCTCATCGCTCGTTATGGCGCACTTAAGGCTTTCTTGAGAGTGATCTGCGTCACAGCAACCTTTCGTAGCGTCAGGTGTCCGCTGGGTTACCGAGGCGTGAAGAAGGTGTGTGTCTACGCGGGTGGCCCCGTGTGTGACAAGGGTTTCCAGCCAGTAGTGGTGCTTTCCTACGACACCGTTCTGGACAAGTTGACCTTGATCAACAACTAGATGCACAACATGGCCAACAAGTGTCGCCCGGTGATAGACCTTGGGGGCGCCACCAGGGCAGATGTCCTTGGTGCGACATTTCCGGGTGCATGTCGGCGCTCTGCCGGCGGATGGGAGATCTAGCCAGTGTCGGTAGCTGCGGGGGTGGAGGGGCTGGAGCCCGGCATGGCCGTCAAGGTCAAGGCCATAGATCGGATAGACCCGTATGTACGGGACAAGGAAGACGTGCCCCACGAGGCCTCGCTGCCCGACCTGTACGCCCTGCAAGCGGATGAGCAGATTGCGCAGCTCATTGACTGCGGCGTCATGCGTTGGTGGGTGAACCTCACGACGGGGGAAACGGCACTCGGGCCCCGTTCGAAACCGCAATCGAACATATGAACGGAGCCTCTGGGGTTTCCTCTATGTGGAACAAGGTGTTGGACAAGATGAGTAACTCGTGGCTTATAGTGGTTGCCGAACGGCACAAGGGCGTGCTGTGCCCCGAATGGGGATCTTGACCTCATAACAGTTTGTTGAAGCTGACAGCCGCCGAGCTGGACAGCACGGAGGGAGCGCCATGGCTGAGCTGCCAGTCGCGCGATGCAACCGGCTACTAGGCCATGACGATGCAGGCCGCGAGCTCGTGTGCGGGAAGGACATACCGGGCCACCCGCTGCACGTGGAGATTAACGGGTCGCGGGCTCTGGATCTTGAATTGTGCGCGGAGCACAAGCAGGAGTGGTATGACCACAACGCGGGCTACTTCACTCGCGCCGCGGCAGCCAAGGTCGCCCTCTTCAAGCTGTTCGAGGACCACAAGGGCAACCTCTTCACAACCTCCGAGATCAAGGAGTACCTCCGCAGCGTCCTCAAGGAGCGTGACGAACTCCTGCGTGATCCCAAGGAGGTCGCCGCGGTCGCGGCCATCCAGGACAAGGGGAAGCTCAGCTTCGAAGTTGAGGCCCTGTTCCGGAGCGTGCGCGAGCGTGAGGACGAGTTGGCCCAGCAGGACTGGGAGGAGATTACGCCGGCGTTGGTCCGGTCGTATCTCAACAACGCTTTTGAGGCCCGTGATGGCCGACTGTCTTCGGAGGACATGCGGTTGATCGCTCGGATGCCGGAGACCGGTATGCCGACGCAGCCGCTGATGGACCTTTACGCACGGCTTCGCCGGGAGGACCCCGACCGGGCTTCTGAGTCCGAGTCGGCGGCGAGCAAGTGAGCGTCTTACGCGCCCGTTGGCGGGCGTGGAGCTACGGGGTGACCTAACTGGAAAGGGACTGGTACTCGGGGGGAACCGGGAGCCAGTCCCTTTTGCTATCTATCGAGCATGGAGGCACCGCCGATGAATCGCAGCATGCAGGACGTGACCTCTGCTTACGACCGGGCTGTACGGCATGGCGCGAGTGAGTGGGACCGGCTGGCGCAGGAGGAGGCCGCAGAGCATGCGCAGCGGTCGGTCCGGCGGAGGCTGGAGACCCGGCGTCGTATGTCACACAGTGGGCCTGTGGTGACGGTGGTGAAGGTGGTGCCGGCGGTGATGCGGGCGGCGCTTAAGGCGGCTGGTGGAGATGCGAGCCGACTGCGGATAGTGAGTGACACCGAGGTTTGGGTGCACTGACCAGGCAAAACTTCATAGGCAAACAACTTGTGCAACAAGTTGTTCCTCTTGTAGGCTCGGAGAGTCGTCAAGGCGCGTTGGGCAACGCGCACGGCGAAACTCCGGGCCTACTCGCTTGTTGGGCAACAAGCCTGCGGCCCTTCCCAGATACCTGACGGAAGGCACCCCCGTGGGATCCGAGCTGGTCCTTCATGCCGATGGCGTCATTCAGCCGTACGCAGTCGCCGGCGCTTTTCTTCTGACGAAGTCCGGTCGAACCCGCACCGAGTACCACCGCGATCTCCGGCACTACTTCACCTGGTGCGCCGAAGCCGAGCTGAACCCCTTCAACCAGCAGCGGGCGCAGCTCGACGCTTTCAAGGAGTGGCTGTCGGGGCGCTACGGGAACGGGTCGGTGAACCGGCACTTGTCTGTTGTCTCGGGCCTCTTCCAGTACGCCATGGCGGAGCTGGAGGACCTTGTCTGGCGCAACCCGGCCGCGCTGGTGGACCGCAAGCCGGTGTCCAACATCAGCCAGGCCACCGGGCTCACCTTCGAGGAGTCCGAGCTGTTCCTGCGTGCCTCTGAGGCGTACAGCGACCGCTGCGCTGCGGTTGTGCATGTCCTGCTTCTTACTGGCATGCGTGTCTCGGAGCTGGTGAACGCCGACGTCGAGGACCTGGGCGAGGAACGCGGACACCGTGTCCTGCGCATCACGCGTAAGGGCGGCCGGGTGCAGACGCTGGTCATTCCGCCGAGCGCGTGGACAGCACTGGTGCGCTATCTGGCTGGCCGGACCGACGGGCCGCTGATCGCCACCGCTACGGGCCGGCGAATCACTCGCCAGGGGGTCTGGGACACCATCAAGCGCCTCGCCCGCCGGGCCGGTGTCCGGCCCATTCGCACGCATGACCTGCGGCACACCGCGGCGACCCTGGCGCTGGAGTCGGGCATGCCGCTGGAGCAGGTGCAGGACCTTCTCGGTCACGCCGATCCGCGGACCACCCGCCGGTACGACCGCGCCCGCCGGAATCTCGACAACTCGCCCTCGTACACCCTCGACGAGCGACTGCGGAGCATCGCTGTGCGGCGTCAGGCGGAGGCAGCCATGGATGAGGCCGTCGAGGTCCTGGTCGACGAAGCGCTGCGGGAAATGACCGCAGCGGCAGCCGCCCTCACCGTCTGATCCCCATGAGAGACGAGAGCCACATGACCGCAGCTCCTCAGTCGTTGGAGCAGATCCAGTTCGCCGCGGACTATCCGCCGTCGGGGCAATGCCCGGCGAAGGCTGTTGATCAGAGTCAGCATCACGTCTGGACACGTGATCACCTGGGGGAGGTGCATTGCGCCGAGTGCGACGCCCCCTATGCCGAGGACGGACCCGGCCCGCTAGCGGAGTCCGACCTGGACTTCCTCCAGGCGGTCTGTGACGCGCAAGGGCCGCTATATGCCGGCACCTACAACCCCCAAACGCAGCGTCGTGAGTACCACAACGGGATGCACTTGGTGGACGACGAGGACGGACAAGACCTGACCTTCTACCTCGTCGCGAGGCTGGCCATGCCGGCACTGCTGGCGGCTTACCGGTGCCTACGCGACCAGGTCGACGAGGAGGGTGCCCGAGTTCCCGACTTGGACGTCATCCGAACCCTGCGGAATGCAGACCGAACCGGAACAACCGTTTCCGCCCTGGAGGCAGCGTGAACATCCCCAGCTACGTGGGCTTCGACCTGGAGACCACCGGTACCGATCCGGAGAGGGCTCGCATCGTGACGGCCGCCGTCGTCGAGGTGCTGCACGGCTCAGTCGTGCGCTCACGGACTTGGCTCGTCAACCCGGGCGTTGATATCCCGGTGGAGGCCAGCCAGGTGCACGGCATCAGTACGGAAACGGCGTCGAGCCAGGGCATGGACCCCGGCCGGGCCACCGCGGAGATCGCGGGTCAGGTCTGCCTGGCGCTGAACTCAGGAGTTCCTCTGGTCATCATGAACGCGCCGTACGACCTGACGCTGCTGGACCGCGAGTGCCGTCGCTACGGTGTTACGCCGGTCACGGACATGCTCGACGCTCAGCCGGCCGCCATTGTGCTGGACCCGCTCGTCCTGGACCGCCACGTCGACCCCTATCGGCCGGGCCGGCGGACGCTTCAGGCGCTGGCCGAGTACTACAAGGTCACCCTCACCGACGCTCACGAGGCAAGCGCCGATGCCGAAGCGGCCGTCCGCATCACCGACGCCATCCTGAGCCAGGAGCCCGATGACGTCGGCCTCTCCCGGACTACCCGTCACGCCCAGGTGCAGGGCCGGGAGTTGGGGGAGTTGTACTTGATGCAGAAGCTCTGGCACGCCGCGTGGGCTGCGGGGTACCAGGACTGGCTGCGCCGGACCAGGCGCAGCGCTGTTGTGATCCCGGGCGACTGGCCCGTCACTGCCCACCCTCAGGAGCAGTCCCTTGCCGCTTAACACCGCCGCCTCCAACGTCGTCGACTTCGAGGCGGCGGTAGCGGACTTCCACCAGGCTTTCTCCGTGCACCGCCCAGACGGGACGCCTTCGGGCACCTACGACCTGCTGCGCACCCGAATCCACCTGATCACCGAGGAATTCAGCGAGACCGCCGAGGCGATCGACGACCTGCTGTGGCGTACCGAGCAGGACCAGTGGCCGGCCGACTGCTGGGGGAACCTCGCCAAGGAGCTCGCGGACCTGCTGTACGTGACACTCGGCACCGCTGAGCTGCTCGGGATCCCCATGAGCAAAACGTTCGCCGCGGTGCACGAGAGCAACATGAGCAAGCTCGGCGCAGACGGGCGGCCTATCTTCCGTGAGGACGGCAAGGTGCTCAAGGGTCCGAACTATCGTCCTGCCGATCTCTCCCTTGTGGTCGACGAAATGCGTGCGAACCATAAGGCGTTCGGCGTCGGAGAATAACAGAGTAGGAGACATCGCCGCTAGCATTAAAAGCGTGAGTCCTTGACGCTGAAGGCGGTATGAATGCTCCACTACCTGCTCGCAGAAGCGGCGTCAGGATCCTCGGGTGTCACCTTCGATAACCCGCTGATCCTGGGGCCGCTTGCTGCGTTCGTCTTCGCAGTATTTGTAAGCGAGGTCGTGGTCCCCGGAAAGACATACCGCCGCGAGGTTGACGAGAACGCGAGGCTAAGAGACCTCGTCGAGCAGGTCATTCCACTCGCAGAGGCAATGACCAGCACCGCGCAGGAAATGGTCACGGCCACCACCCGCGTCACCGACGTAATGGATCGCGCAGTCACGACTCTTGCTGACGCGCGTCGTCATGACGGCTGAGGGGGAAACGTGCCGCTTTGGATCACCAAGCGTTCCAAGCCACACACGATCGACATTGCGGACGCAGCAGCACGCATGACCCAGTGCGCAGCCTCGCTGCGCCTCACAGTCAGCAAAGCAAGAAGCGCGAGCACCTACGCCCAGACCTTCGGGGACCGTGTCGAGGCGCAGATCGCACACGAGCAACGAGGAGCACCATGACCACGCGCAAGACCTCCCAGAAGGCCGCTGAGGCGAGGCCCCAGCCTTGTGACAATCACCCGCAGCGAGTGACCGCGCTGTCGACCACGAGCGATGGCGCGCACAGCGTGATCCACCTGTGCCGGGAGTGCGCTCGGGCCGCGGGGAGGCTGTGATGCACGTGTCCGCGTGCGTGATCCTGGACGGCGTGCACGTGCAGGCCGGCCGCAGCTGCCCGCATAGCCGCGACGTGATCGTGGATCCGGAAGGCGACGAGCACCCGGTTGGGTGGACCGCGCAGAGCTCTGGAGGTAGAGATGCCTAACAACGGGTGGAGACCGCCGACGCCGAAGGAGCTGTTGCAGCCGGCGCTCAAGGACGGCCGCTACTCCAAGCGGCAGATCGACCGTGACGATGCGGATTTCCGTAAGTCGATGCGCCCCAAGACCCGGCGTGCCCTGGATCGCTTCGAGGCGACCGCTGGCCAGGATGCATCGGAGCTGCTGACGTTCAACACTTGGCCCAATCACACGATCGACCGCACGCGTCCCCGAACCGTGGCTGCCGGCTACGACTCCAAGTCGGGCACTCTGTTCGTGGAATTCCGCAATGGTGAAAACGGGCGCGGAAGCCATGGGGGAGCGCTGTACGCCTACTACCGTGTGCACCCGAATACGTGGAAGAACGTGCGCCGCACCGGTTCCGAGGGCCGCAACATCATCAACAAGGCACTGGAAGGGCATCCCTTCAAGCGCATCCGTTAACACAATTGGGAATCGGCTACTAGGGTCCGGCGCATGAAGAGCAATATCTTTGTGCGCCGCGTTCCTACGCTTAAAGGCTTCCCGCTGACATACAAGACGTGGACCCAGGAAATGGTGGAGCCATTCCGCCGCGGGGACACCCGCGTGGTCCGGCTGCCATTTCGGCAGGGGATCGGTTTCGGCCGCTGGACGCAAGCGATGGAGACCGAACACGACGCTCTGGTCGCGGTGCTGGGCACCCCGAAGCCCTACATTCCCGGCCGTGACTGAGGCCGAGGAAGACCTTGCCCGCCGGCAGGTGGCGCGCAGGGCTGAAGACACGGATGACGAGTGGGAGCTGCTGACGATGCTGGGGCTGGATACATGAGTCTGCGACGCGTACTGGACAAGGTGTGGCCGGACCATCCTTTGCGGCCCCGGGCAGAGAGGCGCGTGAAGCACCTGCCGGCCGCGGATCTGCTGGACTGGGCAGACGTCACCGGGTCGACTGTGGCGCAGGCCCTCAGTCGGCACCGCAACCAGGCGAGCGGACAAGCGCTCGCAGAGGCGGTGGACGGGGTGCTCACCCTTGCGGTCCTCGTCCAGGAGCTGGTCGACCGCGACCGCGCCTGAAGAAGCCCCAGTCGTCGAGCGACTGGGGCTTCGTGCTGGGGTCAGGAGAGAGGGAAAGCCCAGGAGACGCAGACCGCCCAGAAGAGCAGACTGGAGAGCATGACCGCGCCAGAGAGGGTCAGCAGATGGACGCCGCCCTGTGCGCGACGCCACGCGCCCTCCTCTCGGCCGGCGTAAGGGCCGATGGAGAATCCAGCCCAGCGCATGCGCCGGGTGAGGCGGAAGACGATGGCTGTGTAGAGAAGCATCGTGATGGCCATGGGTGCGAGCGAGTCTGCGAAGCTACCGGACTCCCACCAGCTGTGCGCACCCACGTAGATGGCCAGGACTGCCAGGGCGCGGGTGCCGAGGCGGTACTGGAAGACCAGGCGCTTCTCGATCTGGCGGGCCGCGGCCACGCTGTAGACCTGACGGGTGGAGCTCAGGCCGTGGCCTGGCTGTGCGCGGATCTGGTCGGCCTCATGGAAGACCCCCTGCATGAAGGCGTCCTCGTCGGACCAGTTAAAGCCGCCCACGGCAATTCCCCCTTGCGCATATGAAGTGAGCGCACTTTAGCGCTGACCAGGGTCGACGACCACTAACACATTCCCGCAAACCCTTTTTACCCTTATTGCACTGACTTGATGCAATGTGGGGTATTTATGGGGTTGGCTTTGGTGCCAGAAAACGCGGCTGCTGAGAACGATGATGACTTCGAGCTTCCGGTCAATCCGGAGATCAGCCAGGAGACCGTAGACCGGATCATCGACAAGCTGCTTCTGGTGATCGACGAGCTCTCCGGGCATCCGCTACGGCACTACCAGGTCCCCCTCGCACGCCGGATCCTGGAGTCGATGATCCTCGGCGACACTGCGAAGATCACCGCGTGCTGGGCGCGACAGTCCGGCAAATCCGAGACGCTGGCCAACACGCTCGCCGCGTCCATGATCATGCTGCCGAGGCTCGCCCCTCTCTTCCCGAACCTCCTCGGCCGCTACCGCGAAGGCGTCTGGCTCGGTGCCTTCGCGCCGGTCACCGACATGGCGGAGAACATCTACGGGCGCATCGTCGCCCGACTTACCTCCGCCCGCGCCCAGGAGCTGATGGCCGACCCGGAGATCGACGAGCGGGTGGTCGGCAAAGGGAAGGAATTGCGCCTGGTCAAGTGCGGCTCACTGGTCCGCCAGCAGACCTGCCACCCGCGGGCGCAGATCGAAGGCCGTACCTACCACGTGATCCTCATCGACGAGGCCCAGGTCGCGGACGAGAAGGTCGTGAACAAGTCGATCTCCCCGATGCTCGCTTCGACCCGCGGAACGATGATCCTGACCGGCACGCCCACGTACACCAAGGGCGTGTTCTACAAGATCATCCAAGCGAACAAGCGGCGCTCCACCGCCCGCGGTGCCCGCCAGGACCACTTCGAAGCCACCTGGAAAGACGTCGCCAAGGCCCACCCCGACTACGGCGTCTACATCCAAGGCGAGAAGCTGACGATCGGAGAGGACTCAGACGAGTTCCGCCTCTCGTACAGGCTCCAGTGGCTCCTCGACCGAGGCATGTTCACCACCAGCGAGCGCATGGACGAGCTTGGCGACACGTCCATGCAGACCATCCACGCATGGCACAAGACACCCGTCATCGTCGGCATCGACCCCGCGCGCAAGCAGGACTCGACCGTCGTCACGGTGGTCTGGGTGAACTGGGACTACCCAGACGAGTTTGGTCACTACGAGCACCGGATTCTGAACTGGTACGACTTCTCCGGCCTCGAATGGGAGGAGCAGTACTACCGGATCTGCGATGCCCTCGCCAACTTCAACGTCCTGGCGATAGGCATCGACGCCGGCGGAATCGGAGACGTCGTCGCCTCGCGCCTCCGCGTCCTCATGCCCGGCACCCAGATCGTCGACCTGCCAAGCGACCGGGGCGCGCAGTCCAAGCGGTGGAAGCACCTGATGGAGCTCATGCGCACTGGGAACCTGGGCTGGCCGGCGCACTCCAAGGCACGCCGCCTGAAGACCTATCAGCGCTACCGCACGCAGATGGAAGACGCCGAGCTCAACTTCCAGGGACCGAACGTCATCGTCTCCGCCCCTGAAGAGGCCGGAGCCCACGACGACTACGTGGACTCCCTCGCCAACGCGGTCTACATGACCGCCGATCTCTCCATGCCGGAAGTCCAGGAGGAGTCCAACTTCCTCTTTTCACGAGCTGCTTGAAAGGCCCACATGCCCAGAAGCGACGTATACGTCACTGAGACGAGCAACGGCCCCGTCGTCATGGACGAGGACATCGGGTACACCCGGACCCAGTACGAGCCGCTGGGCGCGGCCGAGGATGCCCTGACCAAGGCGAAGGCGTACACCGACTCCAAGTCGTCCGGACTGGACGTCGGCGCAGTCGACGCTGCTGTCAGCGCCCGCGTGGGCACCGGCGCAGGAAAGATCGCCGCGGGTGACGACCCCCGGCTGTCGGACGCACGGCTGCCCCTAGGGCATGCCGCCAGTCACGCAACCGGCGCCGGCGACCCGATCACCCCGGCCGCTATCGGTGCTGAGACCCCGGCCGGCGCCACCAGCAAGGCGAACGCTGCTATTACCACCCACTCGGGAGCAACAGACCCGCACGCTGACCGGGCTTACGCGGACGCCAACAAACTCGCCAAGACCTCCAACCTCGCCGACTTGGCGAACCCCGCCGCGGCCCGCACGAACCTGGGACTCGGCTCTGCCGCCACCCGCGCAGTGGGAACGACCGCTGGCACAGTGGCCGCAGGCGATGACATCCGGATCACGGGAGCCGTGCAGTCCACACAGTGGCGCCGCCGCAACCTGCCCGACCCGGTGATGGTCGACACCCTCTACGCCGGTGCCGCCCCAGTCATCAGCACCAGCCAAACCACGACCCCGACCACCGGATACATAAAGAACTCGCCCGCGGGCGTGGCCCTTGCTGGCACGGACGTGCCCGGTCCGTTCACGTATGCCGGCGCCGGGAACATGTCGATCGGGGCGGCCCCACCCGACACCAACTACGTGCTACCGCTCTCTAAATACCCCGGAACCTACGCGTCAGGACAGGGCGTCTGGAGCGTGGAATTCGGCACCGATGCCGCGATCTTCCAGATCCGCTTCAAATGGATCAGCGCCGCAGCGATGTATCGCCTGACTATCGACGGTCGCAGGGTGACAGACCTGATGCAGGCCGCCGCCCCGGGGACCACTACGCCCGGCAGCGGCAACATGCTCACCGTCGACCTCGGCAGCGCTGCTCCCCGCCGCATCCGGATCGACTTCAGCACCTGCCCCTTCGGTGGTGTTTATGTACCTTCCAGCGCGACGGTCTGGAAGACCCCGCTCCAGGGCGGCCGTTTCATGACCTTCACCGACTCCCTCGGAGATGGAAGCGCCCAGAACACTGGCGCGGGTGCCGGCACGTGGGTGGACAAGGTCGCCCGATACATGGGTTCCACCGACGTCTGGAGGCAGGGACGCGGCGGTACCGGGTACATCACTCCCGGCAGCTACACAACCTTCGGAAACCGGGTGAACACGGACGTCATCGCCTGGGCGCCGCAGCGGCTGGTCGTCTGGGGTGGCTATAACGACAATGGTGGCGCTCAGGCGGACCTCGCCACGGCTGCTGACTCTCTCTACGCCACGATCAAGGCGGGCCTGCCGACCTGCGAGGTGTACGTCATCGGCTGCTGGGCACCCACGGCCACGCCGGCGGCGAGCATCATCAACACCGACAACACTCTCCGAGCGTCGGCAGCCACCGCTGGATACCCCTTCATCTCGCCAATAACGGGATCGCTCTACGACGCAACTGGCACTCTGATCGCCATTCACGGGCCCTGGATCACCCCTGGCAACGCTGCTGGCTACATCGGCGCAGACGCCGTCCACCCAAACGATGCCGGCCATGCGTACCTCGCCCGGAGGATCAAGGCCGCCATTGAGGAACTCATGCCCGTATAGGGCCCAACTGACGGACCTTAGAGGCGGCCATGACCATCGACCCCAGCTACCACTCCAGCGACCCCAACGACCCGTACAACATCCCTGGCTGGACGTCTCAAAACCAGCTCACTGGGCCAGGGTCGCCCACAGTCGACCCGCCGGCGCCGTACCCCGCTGACATCCCCCTCCGAACCGTCGTCGCGACGTATATGGTCGAAGGCGGCCAGCCGCTGCCAGGAAGCATTCTCGTCCAGGCCCATGGTCGCTACCGTGACACCGCGACAGGGGATGTGGTCGTCCCAAACGCGCGCCGGTACAAGGTCGTGAACGGCCGGCTCTCCGCCGTCCTGCCGGCCAGCGACTCGGCCGCCGTCGAGAAGCCGGTCCTGTACAGCGTCCACGAGTGCGTCCCAGGCGGACGAAAGTTCATGATCCACGTGCCGGAACAAGGCGCCGGACCGCTGCGGCTCCACGACTTGATCGTTGATGCCCCCTACGAGCAGATCCTGCCTCCTCGGATCTTCTACGTTGCCGGGTGGCAGTCCGGTTAGTGAGTGGGGTACAAGCAACAGTGGGCCCCTTCCGATAGGAGGGGCCCACTGCCTGCATAGCCGTCGGTTCAGCCCTACAGCTCTCCAGCCTTAACGGCGCCGAGGAAGTTCTCCCAGGAGCCCCCGGCGAAGTGGAACCTCGGGCCGTCTGTGACCTTCGAGTCGCGCACGGCCATGCCCTCGGGCCCAAGGCGGCACTCGACGCAGTTGCCTCCCTGGTCGTTGCTGTAGCTCGACTTGTACCAGCCAGCGTCGGTTGCGACGTCGTTGTCAGCCGTGGTGCTCATCAGTGCTCCTTGATTGCCTGCTTGATCATGCCCAGTGATTCTTGCGTACCCGGGGCAAGTGTCTGTAGCTCGCTGAACGCGTCTGCGTACCGGTCAACGTCACCCTCGCGCCGGTTCACCCACGCGTCCGCCAAGTTCTCCAGGTAGACGATGGGCTTGATCAGCGCCTGCTCCGGAAAAGCGAGTATGACGAACGATCCGTTCATGCCTGAATGGGCACCCAGTCGGTAGGGGACGACCTGGACGCGCACGTTCGCGGGCAACGCCTCGGCCACGTCCACGATGTGGGTGAGCTGCTCCCGCATGATCTCAGAGCTACCCACGCGACGGTGCAGCACTGCCTCATTGATGATCGCGGAGAACTTCAACGCAGACCCCGCCCGCGTCAGTACGTCCTGCCGCGTCCTGCGGACCTCTACGAGCCGGTCCACCTCGTCTTCCGCGAGGCCCTGGTGCGCCCGCTTGTGAATCACACGTACGTATGCGTCGGTCTGCAAGAGGCCCGGCACGAACTCAGCTTCGTACGTGTTCAACGCAGCGGCCGTCGCCTCCAGGCCGAGGAATGCCTTGAACCCGGGAGCGATCAGTGGTCGGTACTCCGGTGACTGCCACCAGTCGCGCTTCGTCTTCGTAACTGCCGCGTAGCCCTCCAGTACCGCCCGCTTCTCGGCATCCGCCTGGTAGATGTCGCACAGGGCGATGACATCAGCAGGTTCGACGGTCGCGTTCTCACCGGTCTCCAGCCGGGTCAGCTTTGACGGACTCCAAATGAGCTTCCTGACGACCTGGCTCGACTTCAGCCCGGCGTTCTGACGAAGCGTCCGCAGCTCGCTGCCGAGTTGCAGTCGGCAGAGCGCTGGCGTGGCCGCCTCGACGTCTGTGATCACCTGATGCCTCCCCTACACGTCTCAGTGTGTCGGTGGACCTTCTGCCTGTGCAAGGAACGTTCTGCTTACCAGCGGAAGTTAACGCCTAGGAGCGAACGTTTCGTGACGCAGCGTCATTTCTCGCAGAATCTAGCAAGCAGAATTCTGACGTACTGGTTCCACGGTAGCGGTACTGATGGGATTCTGGACACCGTTGCTCCTACAGGCAGTTGAGAATCGACGTCCATCCCTGTGGCCGTCGCAGTCCTGCTGGCGCACAGCACACCCGACGGCCATCGCTGAGGCTCCCTTTGACGTGGCGAGGCCATCGGTGTTGGCAGTCCAGACGGTTCGGCAGCGGCTCGCCGCAGCCCCGAGTCGACGGTGAGGATACGCAATGTCGGCAGGACGACGTGCGCCCCAAGCTCTTACGCATCCGAGCGGCCCGCTCCTCGCCGAGCGCATGGTCGGGGATGCTCAGGAGGGGGAGACTTGCGCTTCCTTTGATCCGACGCTGCACCTCGATCCGGCACTCGTGCAGACGATCACCGTAGCCGTGAGGGAAACGAGCCGCCTCGTCATCCCGCTCCCGGTGGTGCGCGAAGAAGTCGTTCGCGGCATGCGAGCAGCGATCCGTGAGGTCCTCAAAGTTTGGGGCTGCTCACGTCGTTCCGGTGACGCGGAGCTGGTCCTAACGGAGCTGCTGACGAACGTGATCAGGCACGTTCCATCGAGGACCTGCACCTTGATGCTCGAACGGCACACCTGGGGAGTCCGCCTCTCGGTAGCAGACAGCTCCGCCCAGGTACCTGTTTTGTCCGAGGCGCAGTTCAGCTCCAACGACGAGGCCGGCCGGGGGTTGTTCCTAGCTGCCGCCTTCAGCGACGACTTCTACTTCGACAACTACTCGGGCCGCACAGGCAAGCGAGCTGTCGCCGACTTCAGGTGCGCAGCGTGAGCGGCTCGTCCCAGACCACCGCTCCGGTCGAGGTGCCCGTACCCCTCCCCACAGGCGCCTCCCGGAGCGGTGCACAACTTCCCACCTTCACCGGCTGCGGAGGTGCAGCCGAGAGGAAACGCATGCCTACCCGTGATTCCGCCACGCGCTTATCCCGGCTCCGCGACGAGCATCTGGCCCGACTGTTAGACCTTGACCGATCCCCCCTGGTCAAGCTGTCGACTTGGCACCGTGATGGCCACGACTTCGTCTACCTGGTCACGCGTCGCGGCGATCAGCGGCCCATTGCTCCTGATCAGCTGCGGCGTGATGACGTGGTAGAGCTCGGCACGGGCCGCCATCGGGTGCAGAGCATGCTGGCCACGGCACAGGGCACGCGCGTGATCTTCTTCCACGACCGCGCACCTCTTGTGGTTCCAAGCCGAAGCAAGGCGGCCTGGGCCACTGATCTAAAGAGCATCCTCGGGGAACTTGGCCAGGTTCAGGGACTGGTGCCCTTTGCCGCGGGTGACCTGGCAGAGCGGCCGGCCCGCAACGTCGAGGACGACCGTGAGTGCGAACGGTGCGGCGCCCTCGCCGCCGAGTGTGCTGCTGACTGTCTCTCCAGGCGGCGGTGGTGATCGTGTCTGCCGATCAGGTCACGTGCCAGCACACGGCGCGGGTGGTGAGCGACGGTCGAATGCTGAACCTAGCCCGAGTCGAGTTCATGTCACTCCCTATGGCCGTCTACTGGCTTACCGCCCGCGCACTCGACGTCGGCGTTCAACTCGACCATCCGGGACTTGAATTGGTGTGGGGAGAAATTCGAGCCACTGAGCACTTTCCGGCAGCTCTGTCGGCCCTAAGTGCAGGTCGAGGGTATGAGCTGGAAATGACCGCCGAAGGCGTCGTGCATCAGTTCACTGCCATTCCCGCGGGCGTTTCAAACTATGCCTGTCACACCGCCGTAGAGGAGTTGTGCGCCAGTGATCCGCGGTGACTTGACGGCCCGGCCGGGGTTTATGTGCCGTGTAACTTCGACCGATACCACGGTGGGAGTCGTACTCATTGATGAGCATTTCCATGCGCAGAGCGAAACCGAGGCGATCTGGTGGATTCGGGACGCTCTGCGGATTGTGGCTACGGGACTGGAGGGTGACCGCGCTAAGCGGGCGTCGTCGTGGGTCTCTGACGGTTTCCGCGAAGCGATGCAAGACCTTCGGAACGGCGGCACCTGCATGGTAACTGTGGAGGCTCACAACCTGCTTATTGTCTGGGACGCCCATCCGGCAATTCTTCTGCTCGTTTCGTGAAGACCCGGAGTGCTACGTCAGACGCAGCCGCTCATCAGCTTGGCCGCCATATCCACGTGATCTATTTCCTTTCGGCCGGAGAACTACGCATGGCGTATCAAGACGAGGCTGCGCTCACGGCGCCCCTCAGTCCAGAGGAACTTGAAGACAGAGATAGGGCTCACAGGGCCCTATACACAGCGTTGCGTGACGCAGGTCGGGCCCCCGTGTGGACCGCTGGCGGCGCAGCAGATCGAGTCATCACCGTCACCATGTTCGCGGAGGATTGGGACATCTGGGGTGCGGTGCCGGATGGCGGGCTGCCGAGGCGAGACCCCGCCGAGCCGTTGCGCCGCTACTTCAAGCAGCGCGGGGTCAACGTCCAACTCGTTGTTGGCGACGGTCTTCTCAAGCTGATCCTCGCGTCCGCTCAGGACGCCAGGCGACTGACCGAGATTGTCGTCTTGAGCATGTCCCCCGAACGCAAGGCCGAAGTACGCCTCAGGGAGGTGTTCTTCGCTGCCGGCATCGGACGTCGGGTCGACGGGTCATCGATCACGAGCGATCACGGGTACGTCAATATCGGTGATCTCGACGTTCAGGACGCTTTGCGGCTCTGGAGGCTCATCTGGGGTGGAACAGGGCCTGAGGAGTTCGATCCGTACGACATGGGCTGGCAGCAGGTCGAATACCTGGCAGAGCGCATGCAGGTAGCCGTCTCCGAAGCCTGCGGCGGACATGTAGGCGTAGATCCGAACCCCGCCTGCAACACCTGCTCCGGTTCACGGAACGACCAGATCACACTCGGCCTGGCGACCCCAGAGCAGACCAACCGCCTATCGGACCGGATCGAGGCCGCCGCAACGTCAACCGACACCGAGGGGTCCGTGTGATCGCTCGCGGGAATGCCCTCATCCGCCGGGCGATCAGACGCTGCACCCGGTCGGCGCCGCCACCCATGAGTAATCGGGAACGTAACCTCCGCCTGATCCTGCACGGGCCGCCGAAACCGGGGGTTCGTGACCGTGTCGCGTCATGGCTGTTCGATGCCGAGGAATGGTGGTGCCGGCACGTGTCGAAGAGGGCACTGTACGCCTGCCTCGACCGGGCTCGGCTCAACGACTGGGCTGCTCATGACACCGCCTCGGCACTGAAGCGAATCGCTGAGCGCCATAGCCGCGAGTCTGCACCCCCCAAGGAGAACCCGTGATTCCTGCCGCGCTACCCATTGGACTTCCAGACCTTCCGATATACCGCGACCTGCCCGACGAGCGGGAGAAGGACTGGGAACAGCGCAACAAGCCCCAACCGGCACCCAAGCGCCGGCGGTCTGCCGGCAATCCATCAGGAGGACAGAAATGACCGCACTTGGGATTCCCACCGTTCCGAGCAAGATTGAGCTTCCGGTCGGTAACGGCATGGCCTTTAGCAACACCGGGCACCACTTCACGGCACCGGCCGGAGTCGACGTCGCCGACATCGCGAACGCGGCCACTGTCCCGCTCTCCGCAATCGTCCAGGTCACCAAGCGGTGCGACTTCGACTGCACCATGTGCTCCGAGATCCTTCAGATGCCGGATCCGACCATCGAGCAGCTCGACCGCATGCGGCAGAACCTCGCAGGCGTCGGGCGCGTGTTCCTCTCCGGCGGCGAGCCGTTGATGCGCCGCGACTTCGGCGACATCGTCGACATGTGGCACAAGGACGCGATCCTCGCCGTGCCCACGAACGCCACGCACGGCAAGGACCACGCTCGGGCCATCGCCGGGAAGGTCGCCTATGCCAACGTGGGCTGGGAGGGCCCGCGCGCCTTCTTCCAGCGGATCCGCGGCGACTACGACAAGACGATGTCCGGCACCCGCGCCCTGCTGGACGCCGGCATCCCGATCTCCATGTCGACCGTCGTCACCCGATCCCTGCTTCCCGCGCTGCCGTACACGGTGCAGATCGGCGACGTTCTCGACGCCGGCAAGCTCAAGCTGATCATGCCCTTGCGCAAGGGCAATGCCCTCAAGATGCCTGAGCACGAGTTCATCACCAACGAGGAAGCCGAGGACGCCTTCAAGCGCCTCCAGGCTGACCGGGCCACCTACCGGTGGTCCCCCGCCCTGCGCCTGACGACGTGGACCCCGGAGACCGAGGGCCACATGATCGTCATCGAGCCGAACGGCGTGGCCCGTGCCTGGCCCGTCTACGACCAGCCCGACCTCTGGCTGCACCTCGGCAACATCCTGGAGGAGCCGATTACCGAGATCTGGAAGCGCTACCCCTACAAGGAGAACCACTTCAACAAGTATCTCGGACGAACGATCAGCACCGTCACGCAGGGGGTGTGACGTGCTCGAACTGAGCAACCTCGGCTGGCCCGAGACACCGTACGGATCCACGGGGCAGATCATCCAGCGTCCCCGCCATCTTCTGACCGGTCTGGCCGTCCTTTGGGCCGACAACGGGGTGGGCCCGGAACTGATGAGCGCCGCCGCGGTCTTCATTCCGGTGCACCGCACCCGAGCCGTCCCCGTAACCGCCGGCTTGTTCAACTTCGGGTACCGGGTCTTGGCTGCCACCACGGCCGAGGACACCCCCAGGATCATGTCCGCTCTGGATGTACTCCTCGTCCAGGCCCGTCGGGACGCCCACGCCATCGCGTGGCACAACGCCGAGGACGACCTCTACAGCATGCGCGCCTTAAACCCCGACCAGCAGGGCGTCACCGGCGTCACAGCGGCATGGACCGCGCGGCACCACACCCCCCGCGCCAAGGGCATCGCCCGCTGCATCGATACCGCCCAGGACCTCGGCCCCGGCGGATCGCTCGCGGACACTGCGGCAGTCAATGGCATGCGCTTTGGGCCGCACCTGTATCCCCTCCAGGACCAGGACAACGTCCAGAGCGCGTATCAGGAGCTCACCCAAGACGTGGCCGACACCGCGATCAGGGACCTCGTGTCGCAGAACTGCGCCGGCGGGGCCCTCGCACAGGCCATGACCGTCGCCCTGCTCGGCGGCAGGGCCCTCGGCCACTTCGAGTGGGAGGAGCCACCTCAGGTTTTCGACGAACTCGAACGCGTTGCCTGGGACCGCCTTCCTGCACTGTTCGCGACCAACAGCGCGGCTTAGCCCAGTAGCGTCGCCGGGGGCCCGGACAACCGGTGCGGGCCCCCGCTCACCCAAGGAACTACGCCGTGATCACCGTCAGCAGCCTGGACCGTCCGACAGCGCTTCCTGCCCGCCGTGCCGGCACCGTCCGTATCGCCTCCCTCGACGTCGAGTGGACCGACAAGCTGGTCAAAGGCGGCAACCGCCCGTTCTGCCACTCCATCGTCTGGATCGACCTGCCCACCGAGAAGTCCACCGACCTTGCCGACGTTCGGTGGGAGTACACCAGCCTCTACGTCGAAGGTGACGACGAGCAGGACGCCCTTGTCGCGGCCGGCTCGGCCGTGCTGCGCCTCGCCAGCGAGCAGGCGGACGTAATCACCGGGCACCAACTCTCCTCCGACCTCGCGGTCCTCGCCAACAAGGCTCCCCAAGACCAAGAACTCCAGCTCGCCCGTGCCCGGTGGAAGGCAAGGCGCACCCAAGAGGCAGCGGTTCGATACGTCGACACCCGGTATGACGCCGGAGCCCTTCTGCAAGGGCACTCACGCCGCCTCGTTGACGTCTGCACTGAGCTCGGCCTCGACGTCACCCAGCCGGAACTTCTGCGTCAGACCATGCCCAAGTTGCACCGCGGTTGGATCGGCGACGGCGACGTCGAAGCCCGTGAGCGGGTCAGCGTCCTGAACCTGCGCCACTCCCTCTCCACGGCCTACGTGGCCGCCCGCGTTGAAGGCCTTGTCCACTGGGCGCCGACGGGCTTCAACGTGAACCAGGCCCTTGCCACCGGCGCCAAGGGCGCCTGGGGATGGCTGGAACAGCCCACCTTTACCGACCTCTTGGAGGGATCGTGCCGATTCGCAACACCACCGTCATCGGCGTCGAAGGTAGCCAGGCCGCCGGCAAAACGACGCTGATCTACGCCCTCGCAGCCTACTTTCGCGAGCAAGGCGTGAACGTCGCCATCACCGGCGAGCCTGCCCGCACAAGTCCCTTGCTGGAGGAGATCGTCCTGCATGGCAAGGGCGGCTTCGACGTCGTGGCGGAAATCGACCTCTTCGGCCAGCAGCTCTCCGTCCCCTTGCGCGCCGCGCGTAACCACCAGCTCCTGATCGCGGACAAGACGCCAGCGAACGTCCTCGCCTTATCCCGTCTCGTCCTCGATCAGAGCGACCCCTCGATCGGGCGAGTCCTCGCCGCGATGGAGGCTCTGTGCCGGGCGTGGATGCCCCAGACGTACGACGCGATCATCTACTGCTCGGATCGGTTCGACCAGAAGGCCGGCGGGGACCTCATGCGACAGAAGGTCATCGCCCTGCAAGCGCCCGCAGACATCGAGATTCGCCGGGCCCTGGTGGACACCAAGGTTCCCATCCTCGAACTGCCCTGCGATCTGTCCACCTCCGAGCGTGTCCGGTGGATCGCTGACGAGTTGAGTGACCAGGGACTCGTAGCCGTGGGATGACAGGGCGCGAGCTACAGTCCTCCCCGAACCCAGACCCACGGAGGACCAGTGCCCGCCCGCCCCATCAACGACGTCATGATCATCCTTGAACGCGGCACCGGTGAAACGCGCGAGGTCTGCCTCGCCGAGCGCCAGAACACGGGGTACGCCGACGGCCTGCTGAACCTCCCCTCGGGAAAGGTGGAAGAGGGCGAGGACATCTTCACCGCGATCATCCGCGAGGCCGCCGAAGAAGTCGGAGTCGTCATCGAGCGCGGCGCCTTGCGGATCGTCCACGTCACCTACTTCCGCAACCCCGAAGGGGAGGCCCGAGTTGGGTGGTTCTTCGCTGTCACCCACTGGTCCGGAACGCCGACCAACCTGGAACCCGAGAAGTGTGCAGGCTTGTCCTGGCACCACCCTGAGCGTCTTCCTGACATCACCGTGCCCTACAACGCGCTCGGCATCGCTCAATACCTGAAGGGCGAGCCGTTCTCCGTGCACGGCTGGTCAGACGGAGACCACCCCCAGTACCGCTGACGAATCTGGAAGCGCAGTGGACGACGAATCCTTGAGCGAGTGGTCTGAACGGCGCCGGCAGCGTACAGCCGGGCGGCTTCGAGCGACCATCTTGGGACCCGGCCCGCGGGGTACCCACGTGAACCCTGAAGCGCCGCGCCTCGTCAGCCGGTGGAACGGGTACGAATGGGAGGCCGTCGCCATCGTAGAAAACCTCGCCGCCGCCAAGAAGCTGATGTTCCCGGACACCACAGAGTCACTCCCAACACAGCCGGCACCGCGGCCGAACCCCCTCGGACCGGGGAGCGGCAAACACCGCAAATCTTGATGATTGTGCGACGCCTGTAACACTTTTCCCAATTGCCCCTCAGTCTTGAAGCGAGACGTCTCGCAAGGAATTGAGGAATGCATGGCTGGAAACCTGGCCCCGAACCCCGGATTTGCCGAGAAGGGCTCGTACGACTACGGAGTCAAGACTGGCGTAAACGCTACTCGCCGCGGTCGACTCAAGTTCGAGGAGGGCATCGCGACCGACACCGACATCCCGAACGAGTTCGGCAAGGGTGTCATGCAGGGCTACGCGACCGCGCCCGGCCGAATGAGCCACAACGCGAACGTGTATGAGAAGCCGGCCGAGGAGACGATGCGCGAGCGAGCGCACGTGGGCTCCGCGGCCTGGCCCGAGGCGCCCGAATTCATCGGCGGCTTCGCGCACGGCGCGGGACACGGCGCGGAGCAGCGCTTCGAGCAGGTCGTGCGTGACGGCCACAACCAGCGCCGGCAGAACTACGCACGCACCAACGACTGATCCAGTCGCCCCAGAAAGAGCCCCTCGGTCAACCGGGGGGCTCTCTGCCTTCCTATCGGTATCTCGCACCTGCGCTGGCTTCTCGGCTAACGCTCCTACCTGGATTGTGTGAGGATTGGGCATAGCGCATTCGACGCACTTACTCGTAGCACCCAGCGCCTCCATACAGGTGCACCACTCGGTGCTTAATCGAGGATGTGTCGCGGGTTGTCCTTCGCCTTTTTCCCGCCGAACCAGCGTGCGGCCGGATCTGACCTCACGATCTCCATCAGCCCGTTGGGGCTTGTGGAACTGAGCGACGAAGAGTTTGAAATCCACGGCCCGCGTCTCAACCGGTACGCCACCAATTTCGCGTTCTACCTCGGGCACCACTGGGCGTATCGACGTGAGGCTGGGGAACCCCAAATCACGCTGAACTACGTCGCAACGTTCGCCCGGTACATCAACAACTTCTGTTTCAGCCGCGGCGTCAAGTTCTCCACCGCTAAGCGCTATGAGCATATCGTGCCGGCGCTCCTCAAGCGCGTGTGGGAGGTCGACAACGAGAAAAAGTCTCTGCTCAAGTCCATAGGCGAGCAAGGTGGGGTAACCGGCGACTCCTTCGTGAAGGTCGCCTACGAGCCGGCGTGGACTGACGCGGCAGGCGGATCGCACCCCGGCCGCGTGCGGATACTTCCGCTGAACTCGGCCCATTGCTTCCCGGAATATCATCCGCATGACCGGGACCGTCTGATCCGCATGAAGCTGAAGTACAAGTTCTGGACGACCGGCGCAGACGGCACCCGCCAGGTTATGTCCTACACGGAAATCCTCACGGACGAAACCATTGAGGAGTTTCTCAATGACGAGCTGATCGACCAGCGGCCTAATCCGCTGGGCATGATTCCCGTCGTCCACATACGGAACATCACCGTCTCGGGATCTCCTTGGGGCCTCTCCGACATCGGCGACATCATCTCCCTCAACCGGGAAATGAACGAGAAGATGACCGATGTCTCCGACGTGATCAATTACCATGCAGCGCCGACCACCATCATCCAGGGGGCGAAAGCAACCAACTTGGAGCGTGGCCCGCGCAAGATTTGGGGTGGCCTCCCCGAGAAGGCCAAGGTCTACAACCTTGAGAACGGGGTCGACCTGGCCGGCCCTATGGCGTACATCCAGCTGCTGAAGACTGCGATGCACGAGATCATGGGCGTGCCGGAATCTGCGCTCGGTCAGATGCAGCCCATCTCAAACACGAGTGGCGTGGCTCTGTCCATTCAGTACGCCCCGCTCATGAACCGTAACGGCAGCAAGCAGGATAACTACGGCTTCGGCCTCAAGCAGATCAACGAACTCGTCCTCCGTACACTCTTCTGCTTCGAGCCCGAGACTCTGCTGTACGACCCGTACAGCGACGGCATTAAGACGGAGGAAGACCAGCCTGACCTCCTCGACCCAAACGACCCCCAGGTCTACCAGGTTGAATGCGTCTGGCCCATGCCGCTGCCTGTTGACAATCTCGTAAAGCTAAACGAGATTCAAGCGAAGCTCGCGATAGGGTTGGAATCCAAGCGCAACGCCCTGGTAGAGCTGGGCGAGGAATTCCCCGACGAGCGCCTGGAGGAGATGTTCGCGGAACAGAAGCGCGATGCCGTCGAGCAGGGAGCCCTGGAGCTTATCAAGGCAACGATTTCCTCTGCTATTCTCCAAATGACCGGAATCTCCACGGAAGGTGGTGGAAGTCCGGCCGCGTCAAACGGAACCAGTCAGGCAACGCCTGAAAACTCCGCTGACACAGATCAGACCGGAGTCCTTCCCGGAGCAACCGGGATCGACCTCGGTGTGGACACCCATTCGCTAATCAACCAATTCGTGACCATGGCATACGGCACCAAACTGCCGCAGGGCCGCAAATCGGAGGACGCCAGTAACCAGGAGTCGAGCTAATGACCGTTCCGACCACCGCCGCCACCGCCTCGGGCGACCCGACCGAGCAGGTACTTACCGTGCCTGTCATCCCGGAAGCTCCCCAGGATCCGGCCACCGGCCGATTCACCGCTGAGGACCTGGAGAAGGTCCGCCGCGAAGAGCGCGAGAAGCTCTACGGCCGACTGAACCAGCAGGACGAGATCCTCAAGGCCACGCAGACCGAGCTGGAAGCGGCCCGGCGCGTCCGTGAGGAGAAGGAAGCGGCCGAGGCCGCTGCTCGCCAGCAGGCCGATGACGAGGCCAAGGCTAAGCGTGAGGCGGAGCTGTCCGCCAAGACCCTCCTCAAGGAGCGCGAGGAGGCATGGGAGAAGCGCTTCACGGAACTTCAGTCCCAGTATGAGCACGACCGCGAGGTCTTCGCCCGCGAGCAGGAGTACGCGCGCATCCAGCAGGTACGCAACGACATCCTGGCCGCTGAGGCAGACCACATTGCCCCCGAGCTGATCGACCTCGTTCACGGCAACACCGAAGACGAACTGCGCCAGTCCGTAGAGCTGATGAAGCAGAAGTCCGCCGCGATCGTCGCTCAGATCCAGCAGACCCAGGTCACCGCTCGGGCCTCCATGCGAGGCACCGCTCCCACCGGTTACGGCGTCGGCCCCGCCGACACGGACGCCGGCTACCGCCAGTACTCCTCTGGCGACATCAAGAACATGCCCATGTCGGAGTACGCCAAGCTCCGCGGCCAGCTGCTCCCTGCGGCCTCCGCCGCCCGCAGCAACCAGGGCATGTTCCGCTAGCCCACCCGCCGCACAAGTAAGGGAAATACATGGCATCTGCCATCACCGGTACTCCGCGCCTGTCGGCTTCGCCGACCAATTACGCGGGCACCAACAGCCAGCTCTCTCCGGCCATTCAGGAACTGTGGTCGAAGGAAATTCTCTTCCAGTCCATGCCGATCCTCCGGTCTCGGGCCGCCTGATCCAGTGATGGGTCAGTGAGAACCACGCTGTATCGGTGAACCCCTCCTCCTCGTAGCACTCATTCGTAGCACGGGGAATACCGAGGGAACCCATCACCTGGGACTCCGTAGAGACTACACGCGAGGCGCCTCCCATAGCTTCAGCACTTAGGTGTGAAGTGGGCTGAAACTGGAGGCGAAGATATAGTCCGAACTTGCGGGATGGAAAACCGTAAGAGCCAGGCAGAAATGACCCGGCCCCGCAGCCAGCGGGTAACAACCCGCGAATTGTCGAGCAGTTCGCAGTAAAGAAGACCGAGCTCGGGACCGCCCCCGGCCTCGTGATCCACTTCATGCGTTACGACAATCTGGGAGACGCCTCCCAGCTCGTCGAAGGTGTTCGGATGGAGACCCACGCGCTCACTGCGTCTCAGTTCTCCATCACGGTCGCTGAGCATGGCTACGCGATCGCCGTCTCAGAACTCCTTCTCAACTCGTCCTTCGACGACGTGCTCGCCTCCGGCAGCCGTCTCCTGGGTCGAAACATGGCCAAGTACCTCGATGAGCAGGCACGCGACACCCTGCTCCAGGCCAGCTCGGTGCTTTACGGCTTCGACAAGTTCGCCACCGCGGGCAACACGATCACTCGCCTGTCGCCCTACGACAAGGGTGCGCCGGCAGCCAACCGTGCGGCTATGACGGGCAATCACCGGTTCACCAGCTCGCTGGTGAAGGACATCGTCGAGACCCTCGCCACGCGCAACATCCCGCGACTCGGCGATGCCTACGTCTGTTTCGTGCATCCGCACCAGAGCCGCTGGCTGCGCGAGGACCCGACCTGGATCGAGTCGAGCAAGTACGCCCAGCCCGGTGCGTTCAGTCTCGGCGAGATCGGCCGGATCGATGACGTGATTTTTGTGGAGACCACACAGGTCAAGAAGATCGGTAACGGCAACGGTACTACGCCTGCTGACGTTTACCAGGCAATTTGCATCGGTGACAACGCCTTCGGTCACGCGATCTCGCTGCCGGTCGAGCTTCGCGATGGCGGTATCCAGGACTTCGGCCGAGAACACCTGCTGGCCTGGTACTCGATCTTCGGGCTCGGCCTCATCACCGATGCCTCGGTGGTCATCGCAGAGACCAACTAGGCATAGTTGGTTTAGCGAAAAACGGGGCACTGGGCCGCCCTGCTGCAAGCGGGTCGCTCCGGCGGCCCGCTTGTGCAAACAATACAACCATTGAGAACGAGCAGGAGAACTACATGGCGACAGCCCGAAAGCCGGCCGGCGACCTTACCGGCCGAGCCGCGGAGAGCCTCGCGGCCGAGCGTGACTCCGAAGCCAAGGAGCGCGCGAAGAGCATGGCTACCGCGACGATCGTTGCGGAGACCGAGAAGGCGAACTCGGTCGTCGACCTGGTCGAGCCCCCGCGGCCGGCCGTGGAAGAGCAGCCGGTGGTCGTCGAGGAGTCCGACCGCGTGATCCGGGTGACCTCCGAGCTCAACGACATCGTGATCGGCCAGGGCAACTACTACACCTTCGAAGTCGGCGTGCAGTACCGGGTGCCGGCGACGGTCGCCAACCACCTGGAGGAGAAGGGTCTCCTCTGGCACTGATGCCTGAGGTACCCGCGGGGGAGAGGGAAGCGCTCCCTCTCCCCTTTTGTCTGTTCGTTCTTGGAGGTGGCGGTGAGTGGTGTGGAACTTGGCCAGCGCTATGTGCTGACGGCTGAGGGAGGCTACGGCAGTGGTGTCGGGTCTGTGCCAAAGGGTGCAGTGGCTGTGCCGCTGGAGATTGTGCCCCCCGGTACCGCGGGTGTGGGTTACGCGACGGGGGACGTGGTGGTCGCTGCATACGAGGACACGTCCACCTTTCCGGGTTACGCAGTGAGCCGGACTCTGGCGATTGCTGTGCCCCTGTTCGAGGAGTCGTTCCTCCTGGAGTCTGCTCTCCCGCCCGTGGAACCTCCGCCCGAGGAGGTGCCGGGCCAGGAGTCGCCGGCGCCGGAGGTGGTTCCCGGGGGTGATGCGTAGTGGCGGGGGGCTACCTCACGCGCTACGCCTCGCATGGGCTGCTCACGCTCATGACCGGCGGTGGAGAGAGTCCGTCATCTGGGACTGACCCGGTGGCAGACATCCTGCTGAAGGCCCACTTGTCGCGGCACTGGGGCGGGGGAGCGGTGGACGCCCCGGGGGTGTGGGCCCCGCGGGAGTATCTGCTCGCGTTGCTTGATCGGGTGGAAGCGGAAGGCATTGAAGCGGTACGGGCGGAAGTACAGGCTCGCGCGGCATCCCCGAGTGGCCAGGTGTTCCTAGCCCTGTGCACGTCGGACCCTGGTGACATTGCGACGGAGTTGGCTTCCGAAGTTTCGGCTGCGGGGTATCAGCGCCAGGCGGTCGCCTTCTCGGCGCCGAAGGCCGGCGAGCAGTTCTCATATGAGTCGGGGACCGCGGCAGCCGTGACCCTGGATTCGAGCGCGGTGTTTGGTCCGTTCACTGATATGTCCGGCTCGGCAGTCCCTGTAACCCACATGGCGCTGGTAACGGCTCCCACCGGTTCGGACCTCGCGGTCCTCGTGGTCTGGCCTCTGGACTTCCCTGTCACGGCGGAGCAAGGCGACTGTCTGCTGGCTCCGACTGGCACGCTGACAATCAAGGTGAGTTGATGTCTGGATACCTCTCCCAGTCGGCTGAGCGCCTGGCGCTTCAGGTCGTAACCGCAACGGCCAACACGACCAACACCCCGTCGAACAGCATGACGCGCTCCTACCTCATGAAGCTCTGGCAGCAGCAGGGTTTGAGCCTGCTGTCGAGCTACCTCCCAGTGGCGTACCTCAATGAATTCGCCGCCCAGGTACGTGCGGACACCACAGGGAGCTGGCTCACGGGGCTGATCGACGGGCGTACGGACGTGACCGGATCCACGTACCTGACGCTGCTGACGGCCGATCCTGGGCGGGCCGCGGAATCGGTGACGCTGGCTTCCCTGGAGGTTACGGCTGAAGGTTACAGCCGGCAGCCGGTCACGTTCGGTTCCGCAAGTAGTGCGGCGGGCGGGGGCGCGGGGATCACGAACTCTTCCCCACTGTTCTTCGGGCCGTTCACTGCGAGCTCGGGCATGGGGTCAGTGGCGACGCACGTGGCTTTGACGAACGTTCCTACGGGCACGGGCGGTCGGATGGTCGCAGCGTGGGCGCTGGACGCACCGGTCAGTGCCTCGCAGAACGAAACCGTAGTGCTTGCTGCGGGTGGGCTGGCAGTTGGGCTGGACTCGTGGCAGAGCTGACCAAGATCCTTACCCGTGTGCGTTCCGAGCTCGGCGACTTCGGAGCAGCCTTCAGGGACGTGCTCTCCGGTACGGGGGAGCTGACCGACTACGACCTGTCCACGGTCAATGTGAACGTGACGCGAGTCAGCTTGCTGGCTGACGGACAGCTCAGCGACCTCGTCGCCGGCACTGACTTCCGCGTAGACCCACGCGAGGGCCGTGTCACGCTGCTCGGCGCCCACGCTCCTCTGCCCCTGGGCCAGGTCCTCGTAGTGGAGGGTACGGGCTCCGGCATGTTCACTGACGCCGAGCTGATCAGCCACATCAGGGACGCGGAACTTCAGCACTGCCACGACCGAACGCAGACTGTGCGGTACCGGTCGGCAAACGGATTTATTCGGTACGCCGACGAGCCCGTACGCCTGGAAAATCTGCCGGACGTAGAAGAGCTCCCTCTGATTCTCCTTGCAGTGATCAACGCACTGTGGGCGGTATCCACCGATGCCTCCAGCGACGTCGACATCAGCACCGGCGAGGGCACCCACGTTGACCGCGGGCAGCGCTACACCCAGATCCTGCACCAAATCTCGGTGCTCACCGACAGGTACGAGGAGCTGTGCCGACAGCTCAACATCGGGCTGTTCCGTATTGAGATGGCGACGCTGCGCCGCATCTCCCGTACCACCGGCCGCTACGTACCGGTGTACGTGGACCGCGAGTTCGACGACAACGCCTATCCCCAGCGCGTGCTGCCCCAGATCGACAAGCACGACCTCGACGCGTCCGGCATCCCGAATCCGACCTACAACGGTTGGGCCGCATGAGCAGGGCGGACTGGAAGCGTGGCAGGTTCAGTGCCACCGAGGAGGGGTCGCGCATCGACGAGGGCCTGCGGGCCTGGCAGCGCCACGTCGGGGACGTGGTGGCATGGTGGCGGTTCAGCGGCTCCCGATCAGTCGTGCACGACATCTACGACGAAGGCGATGCAGGTGGCCTCGCCTACGACGGCCCATGGCAGGTGCCGGTCCTGCACGCCACCCATATCGAGGTAGGCGACGAGCGCAGCGACCGCGGCTTCTACACCACCGACACCCTGGAGATCAGTGCCGTCTTCCGGCAGATCTCCCGCATCGGACTCACGCAGGCCGACATCCACAACGAGAGATACCTGCGGGACCGAATCGCCTACGACGGCCGACTCTTTCGAATCGAGCAGATGAGCATCCTCGGCCAGATACGCCGGCAAGACGTGATCGTCTCCATCACCGCGGTCGAGGTCAAGCCCGACGAGCTCACTGCGGATTCCGTCTTCCGCCAGTACATCCCGCAGCCCGGCGCCGGCTCCCGCTGACACCGACCCACATTGGAGTCCGATGGCTACCTACGCACACCCCGATTCCTACTACGACGAGCACCTGTCTTCATTCTCCGACCAGGCGCTGGCAGGGGGCGCCAGTCCTGGCCAGACGGTCATGGTGAGCGGGTCGGCCGAGCTGGTCGTGGCAGCGGCCAACTCCCGCGCCAGGGGCAAGGCCGTGGCGGACTACCTCTGCCTTGGGCACGACGACCAGACCGTCATTCAGGCCGCTGTTGACGAGCTCCAGCAGCTGGCCGGCCGTGGAACTCTGCGGTTGCTGGAGGGCACGTACGTACTGAGTGCACCGGTACAGGTCGGGCCGGGCGTCGGGCTCCAGATCGTGGGCTCGGGCAGGGACGCCACGGTGCTGAGGCTGGCGGACGACTCGGACTGCTACGCGATCAACTTCACCGGCCCCGGTGAGACCCGGGTGCGCATCGCGGATCTCGCTATCGACGGTACCTGCGATCAGCAGGCCGCGGGTGGTGGCATCTGGGCCGCCGGCTCGGTGATGTCCATCTTCGAGAATCTGCACCTCACCCACTGCTGGGCGGAAGGTCTCTTTCTGGGTCCGCAGGCTGACGCCACCGCTGGGCACACGAACTGGGTCGTGAAGTGCCGATTCGACAACGGTGCACTGAGCACAGGTGCAGGCCGAGGTATCCGGATGGAGTCCTCGGTCAAGAACTCTGTGATCGCGTGCGATTTCCGCTCCCTGGGCGGCGCTGCCGGTACCGGCGTCACCGGGCCCATCGCCGTCCTCGACAAGGCGGGGCTCCAGACTGTCCTGGGCTGCACTTTCGCCGACGGCGGCCACGACTGCGTCGGCATCTACGCCCAGGGCGTCAAAAACACCAAGATCCAGTCCTGCACGTTCGATGGCACCGCAGGCACGAGCATCTTCCTGGCTGCCAGCAACTGCCTCGTCGAGGGCAACACCATCATCGCCCCCGGCCTCGCCGGCACCGCGGGCCAGGCATCCGGTATCCACCTGGCATCTGGTGCCCGCGCCAACAGCCTGATCGGCAACTCCCTCCTTACGGGCACCGCCAGCGGCGTGACACGCAGCCTGATCCGTGAGGACAACCTGGGAGGGTCCGGCGGTAACAGCATCCAGAACAACTCGGTCAATGTCGTCGGTACCTGCACCGTGGGGCCACTCGACCTGACGGGCCCCGGTTCCCTCGTGCGCGGGAACTTGGGTAGCGGAAACACGGCCAGCATCCCCACGAACGAGAACTTCACTGGCACGCTGACCCGCAACGGCCAGGCCGTTCTGGACGTGTCGCAGAAGGGTGCCACCGGCGGTCTCGCCACCCTCGGCTCGGACGGCAAAGTCCCGATGGCGCAGATCCCCGCAGTGCTGACGCCCAAGATTCCGGCAGACTCGGCGCGCGTGGACCTTTCGGGCACCCCGCGGACGCAGTTCAAGAAGATGCCGCTCGCCAGCGTCACGGTCGCACAGTCCTTCGCCATCGACTACGCGGGGGGCGCCATCTACGTGGGCCAGCTCATCGGCGATATGGTCCAGCTCCCTGGCGAGAGCGCACCCGTGCCCTACACAACCCGCGAAAACGCCGGCGACATCTCGATCACCAAGCTCTCCCTCACAGGGCAGCAGCTGGGCGTCATGTACATCCGCGGGGCCGGTCACGGATCGAGCATCGCCGTCGAATATGGCCGCGACGGTACGACGTGGCTTTGGACGGACGCGGACTCCTCCGGTAGTGGCTTCGCCCGCGCGCTGCACCGCACCACGTTCCAGGCCGGCGCCGTCCTCGACTCGATCAACTTGCGTAGGTACCGGCCGCTCGGTGCCGGCACACATGGGGTGTCCTGCTCAATCGACCCCGTCGGCCGGCGCATGGCCGTCCACTACACCTACCCCGACCCCTCGGACACAGGGCGACGGTACGTGGTTTTCGACCTTGATTCCGCAGCTCAGGATGTATGGACGCCCCTCGGTACCGTCGACCAGGCCGTAAACCAGACGGCACCCGGCATCGGTACTTTCCAGGGCCACACCCTTTGGGGCAACTACCTCTACGCCCTCGACGGCGACCCCGCAGGCAACGCCTACATCACATGCACTGACTGGGTATCGGGACAGATCGTGCAGCGGCAGCTCATCACCGCCGAGCCGGCCCTCACCTACCGTGAGCCGCAGGGCATGGCGATCTGGGTCCCCGACATTTCGGCGCCCCACCGAGCCAGGGTGTGCTTCGGCTTCGCGGACGGAGCCACCGGAGCCCGGGACTTCACGCTCCTGTTTCTCGAAGCGTCACCACTGCCCGTTGATCGAGCGCCAGGCCCCGCCGATCACAACTACGTGGCGTGGTCCCTTGATCCCGCGGCTACGGCAGGCACTTTCCAGATACCGAGCGGCGTGCTTCATCTGGTCCGCATCCCCGTCCGAGTCACTACAACGATCACCAGCCTCGCGTACTTCGTCACGACCGCAGGCGCCACGCTCACCTCAGGACAGTGCCTCGTCGGCCTATACAGCCTCGCTGGCACGCTGCTTGCCACGAGCGCCGACCAGTCCACCGCGATGGCAAGCACGGGGCTGAAATCAGCAGCACTGTCGGCTCCCCAAGTGGTGCAGCCCGGTTACTACTGGGTGGGAATCCTCGCGGTAGGCGCAACCCCGCCGACGCTCCCCAGGGGAAGCCAACTCGCCGCGAGCCTCAGCAACGCGCAGGTGCCTTCGACCGCCGCACGATTCGGCACCTACGGAACGTTGCTCACAGCACTTCCAGCGACGCTGACCCTAAGTTCTGTAGCCACATCCAGCGCCTCCATCTGGGCCGCAGCAGCCTAACCCGCAAACCGCTTATAACAGATTTCCGCATATCCTGCCATTCTGAACTCGGAGGACGCTATGCCATATTGACCGGAAGGCTCACGCAGTGCCTTGGATAATCAATGAAGATGCCGCCATCAAGGCGAAACTCCAAGACATTGTTGTCGCGGACGAGAACGCTCCAGCCGAGGGCCTACTGGTCGACGTCCGCTTCCGGCTTCCCGAGAACGAGGTGGCCGACGCCACCTTCCCGCTCATCGTGATCGAGCGCACCCGCGCAGACCGTGACAGTGCACGGGAACATCGAGGCACTGTAGCCCTCGGCTACACGCCGGAAGGCTACGACGCCGCCGCCTCTTACCTGGCCGCCGATCCCATTCCCTACACGATCGAGTACCAGGTCACCGTCTACGCACGCAAGCAGCGGCACGCGGCTGACATCGCGACCACCCTCGCCGCCACCGACTACCTCCACCCGCGCTGGGCCTATCTCGAAGTCCCCGAGGACGGCACCATCCGCCGACTCGAACTCGCTGGAGGGCCGGAATTCACTGCTGGCCGCGATGGTCAGGGAAAACGCCTCTGGCAGGTCGACTACCTGGTCCATGTCAGCTCCGAGCTTCTCGGCGACATCGCCGAAATCCAGCCCGTCGAGACGGTCGTCATCACCACTGAACCCCTCGGCCAGTAGGCCCCGAAGGAGCACCTACCTATGGCGACTTTCCTGCGCCCCGGCGTCTATGTGGACGAGACGCTGGACGCGATCTCCAACCCCGTGAGTCAGAGCCCCGGGGAGGCGATTGCGGCTTTCGTCGGGGCCCACAATTTCGGCCCCGCTGTGCCTACCCTCATCACCTCCTGGTCCCAGTTCACCCAGACCTATGGAGGATGGGGCACCGGCACCGACATGCTGCCCTATGCCGTGTACAGCTACTTCAACAACGGTGGCAGCAAAACGTACATCTGCCGGGCTGTACCCGCCGACTCTCTCGCCTCCACCGTGACACTCAACGACCGGCAGACCACCCCAGAGCCGGTGCTGAAGTTCACGGCGAAGGCGGCTGGCGCCTTCGGCAACCGGATCTACATCGACGTCGCCGACGCCAACACGGGCGCCGGCCGCTTCAATCTCCTCGTGAAGGTCGGCGGAGTCACGGACGCGTACATCGCGGACCGGTACAGCGACGTGTCCCTGGACCCCGCCGACTCGCGCAACCTGCTGGCCATGGTCAACAGTCCGGAAAACGGCTCCGCGTTCGTGAAGGTCGAGAACGTGGCTACCGACGCCTACAGCGTGGCCATCACCCCTTCGCTCCAGAGCAGCACTCCGCTCACCGGCGGAAGTGACGGCACCGCAGCACCCAACCTGGTGGCTGCGACCAAGCTCCTGGAGAACACTGGCGAGATCGTCAACGTCAACCTGCCCGGCATCTACGACTCGACGGTCCTCAACCCTGTCATCCAGTGGGCCGAAGACTACGGTTATGCCTTCGTCGTCGTAGACGCGCCGCGTATCACCTCCGACGACACCACTGAGGCGCTGACCGAGTACGCCAAGCTGTCTCCCGCGGCCAACGGGACGTCCAGCCCGCCGCCGCTACGGGCCAGCTCCTACGTGGGCGTCTACGGCCCTTGGCTCGTCTCCGCAGACCCGGCCTCACGCGCGACAGGCGCCACCCGTGTCCTGCCGCCCGGCGGCGCGGTACTGGGCCAGTACGCCAAGACCGATCGGCTGCACGGCGTGAGCCAGTCCGCAGCCGGCAACCTCAGCCGCCTGGCTGGTGTCTACAGCACAGAGCTGCGATTCAGCAGCGCTCAGCTCGACAGCCTCAACGCGTGGGGCATCAACGTCATCCGGCAGCTCCCGCAGGCCGGCATCTGCATCATGGGTGCCCGCACGCTGATGAGCGGCTACCCGGATCGCTACATTGCGGTGCGCCGGCTGCTCACCCACGTCCGCAAGGTGCTCGTGGGCATCACCCGCTCCGCGGTCTTCGCTCCGAACCGCCCGGAACTGTGGCATTCGATCGCAGCCAACGTGACCCAGCAGCTGACGCAGATGGCGCAGGCTGGCCTCTTCGCTGCGGCTACCCCCGATCAGGCGTTCTTCGTCCTCTGCGACGAAACCAACAACACCTCAACGACGGTGGACAACGGTGAAGTGCACCTGGACGTTGGTGTCGCCGTTGCTCGGCCCGCCGAGTACATCGCGATCCACATCTCGCAGTTCGAGGGCGGAACCACGGTCGCTGAAGCCACCGCCTGATAGCGCGGGGTCCCGTTGAACCGTTCCGGCGGGACCCCGCTGGAAACCTCATGAACCACCACTCGTACCCCAGTCGGAAACCACCCGGTGCACCTCGTGCTACGGGAGTAGTGAATGGCAACCCTCAAGACCGTAACTCAGTCCCAGAGTCTGGCCTCGCGCCAGACAGATCCGCTCCGGTCGTTCAAGTTTCACGTCCAGATTTCTCAGGTCGGCAAACTTGCGTCGGCTTACCCCAAGCTCGGCTTCATGACGGTGTCAGGTCTCTCGGTTACCACAGACGTCATCGCCTACCGAGCTGGCGGAATGAACACGACCACGCAGAAGATGCCAGGTCAGAGTGATTTCAGCCCCGTCACCCTGTCCAAGGGCATGATGCCGGGTGACCAGAGCCTCGTGAACTGGATGTACCAGCTCTTCGACGTTATGCAGGGCAACGGTTCGGGCTCGGACACGTCCGACGAATTCCGCGCCACGATCGACATCATGCTCATCGATCACCCGGTCACCCGAAGCAAGGCCGCAGTCAAGGCGGTTTGGCGTCTGTACAACGCTTGGCCCACGTCGGTTGCCTTCGGCGACCTAGACGCGGGCAGTAATACTTTCGCCGTTTCTCAGCTTACGTTCGCGCATGAAGGTTGGGATTTCAAGGTCGCAGACAACTACGGCCCCAACAGTTCCGCGCAGATCCACTAATACGCCTACCCGAGGACACAATTCATGACCGACTTGCAGTACGACTGGACCTACGACACGCCCTCCGGAGGCACACAGGTCGACGTCCTGGGCGACGCCCAGGGCGCGACTGCTGCCGTTCAGCTGCTCCTTGCAGAGTCCGTCGGGGAAGCACCGGCAATCCCGGCGCCGGCCGACTGCCTCGTCACCCTGCCTGCCGGTTTCGAACGTGACGGTGTTATTCACACCGAGGCTGAAGTGCGCGAGCTCACTGGGGCTGACGAGGAGGCCCTTGCCCGGGTCCGGTCCAACCCGCTGAGGATGCTGGAGACGCTCCTGGAGCTGGGAACGGTGAGCATCGGAAACCTGCCCGCCATGACCGGAGTTCTCCCGGAGCTGCTGCTGGGGGACCGCGACGCTCTGGTCATCGCCATCAGACGGGCGACATTCGGCGACGAGATGGAGCTTGCGGAGATCAGCTGCCATCACTGCGGTGAGGTGTTTGACGCGACCATCTCCCTCGGCCAGATCGAGTCGCACCAGGTGAAGAGCCGCCGGCTGACCGTCCCCCTGCGCAAGGGCGGCTGCGCGCTTGTGCGCTACCCCACCGGCGCTGACCAGGCGGCGATGCTCACCGACGCGAAGGCAACCAACGCGGAGCACAACAGCATCCTCCTCGCACGCTGTGTGCAGGAAATCCGGGACGCACAGGGCAACGCCCTCCCCGCCAGTACGGACGGCGTCAAGCGCCTGGGTCTCGCCGACCGGCGCACGATCCTTGCGCAGCTGGCGGCCAACCAGCCCGGCCCGCGGCTGCTGGAGCTGACCATCAGGCACGAGGAGTGCGGAGGTGAGGTCCCGCTCCCGCTCAGCGTGGCCGACCTATTTCGCGATTTCTGACGCCCGCGCGACGCGGGCTGACATAACCACCCTCGCCTACGCCCACCCGGAGTGGCAGCTCAGCGAGATCAAGCACCTGACGGTCAGAGAGCGCGAGTACTGGCGCGACCTTGCGGTCTGGGTCAAGGAACGGAAGGAGGCGGCCTCCAGTGGCTGAAGAGCTGAACGCCGAGCCCAATTTCGGAGGCCGTCTCCTCGGCACCAACCACATCCAGCGGTCTGCCGACAAGGTCGCCCGGGACATCGACAAATTCGGTGCCAACATCGCGGCACTGAATCGGGCGTTGCAGAACGCGGTCAACTCGGCCACCAAGGGTGCCGCCTACCGCGGCCAGCCGACTCAGGCATTCCCTGCGGCCAACCAAACGACTCGACTCAGTCCCGCCCCCGTGTCGCACCCGCCGGCCAACACCGCGACCCAAAGCGGCACTTTCGTCCACCCGACGAGTGGCCGCGTATACACAGGCCCGCTGGCCGACCGTCTGTCCTCACGGTACGAGGCGCAAGCTCTGGCCGCGCAGAACCGGGTGGCATCCTACGCCGCACGCGTGGATCGGCAGCAGACTGTCTACCGTCAGGGACTCGCTGCCCAGCAGTGGGGGAGCCAGGCTGGCCAGACTGCACAGCATCTCTCCGCCATGCGGGCAGCACAGGACGCTCGCGACGCCGCGCGAATGTCGCGGGCACAGATCCGAGAGCAGACCGAACGTCAGTCCCAGCGGGTGCAGGAGCAGCGTCTCAGCTCGAACGAGGCTGCCCGGCAGTACGACACGCAGCGACAGCAGGCGGACCACGCTGCGCAGATGCAGCGCCTGGCGGAGGAGCGCCGCCGGCGTGAGGAGCAGCAGCGGGAGGCAAGGGTCGCCGCTCAGGCGCGTCTCGTTGCTCGGCAGGCTGCAAGCCAGCGCCGGCAATATCCAGGTATCAGTCCCGACCTCAGGAGCCGCTTCGAGGGGGCCTCCGCGGATCGGCTGGGTCAGGCGCACCAGGCCCGGGTCGACGGGTACTACGGGCCCCTGTTCGATGACGCAATCCGGCGCCAGGACGCCGCCAACAACACGACCTGGGGACTGCGGGCCGGCCAGAACATGTGGGCCTACAACCGCGTCACTGGGCTGTCGCGGTCCACGTTCTCCGCTCAGGCCGGTCAGAGCAGTGCACCGTTCTATCTCACGCGAAACTCCACTGTGTTCATGGGTGGCGGTGGTTCCGGGTCAGGCGGTTCTGGCCCCGTGGTACCTCCCGCTGGTGGCTTCGGCGCTACAGTCCCCGCCAACAACTCCGGCGGCGGCGTAGGGGGCAGCGGAGGCGGCGGTCAGGTCAACGCTGGCGGCATGTTCAACAGCGCCTACCAGGCCGCGAAGAAGTACGGCGACCGGATGAAGCCGCAGATGGAGGAGATGGACCGGTACACCAACTGGGCGGCCATCGCCTCGGGTGGTGCGCCCAAGGGAACCGACAAGTGGGACTGGAAGAACAACATCCGTGACCACTCGTACGGAACCGTGGTCGGTAAGTCCACTGAGGACATCTCAAACGCGCAGTTTCTGCTGGACAAAAACCTAGGCTTGACCTACGGCTCCTCCGAGCAGAAGGCCGCCCGCGGCTCTGCGTTCGGCGCCTCGTACATGGCGGGCCTCGATGCCGAGTCCGGCTCAAAGCTCATGTCCAGCCTGTACAACCCGCAGGCATCCCTGGCTGCCCAGAGGCTTGGATACGGACGCACTATCGGCGCCGGCGGTAAAGCGCGGTCGATCGGGGAGCTGTCCGACTCGATCATGTCCCGCACCTTCGGGACCAGCTCTATCGACGCCAAGAAGTTCGCTGCGGCCACGGCCTCTGGGCAGGCACTCGACTTCAACGTAGATCAACTGGGCAAGGCGTCCGGCTGGGACGAGGCCACTGTCGACAACCTGAAGGAGTTCATGCGGGGGAAGAACACCCTGCTGAACAACTCCAAGATGTCCTCCGCGGAGGCGGATCAGCTGATCGCGGATGCTGCGGAGACCGGCAAGAAGGGCGATGCGGCGCGAGCAAAGCTGTCCAAGTACGGGGTTTCGGAGAGCCTGGGGCAGTCGCGGAAGACGTTTGAGGCCCAGGAGCGGCAGCACGACGCCACCATGGGCGACAGCTTCGCGCCAGCCATGGAAAGCGCCACGAAGGCGGTCCAGAAGTTCGAGAGCGCCATTAACAGCGTGCTGGAACTCCCCGGCATCAAGCAGACCGTGGGGACGTCGGGTGCCTGGGCATCGGTCACGCAGGGCGCAGTTGGCAAGGTCAAGGGCGCCTGGGATTTCGCCAAGCGACTCAACCCCATCGGTATTTTCGGTGGTGCCGCTGGTGGCGCCGCATCCGGCGGGAGCTCAGGGGACGGTGAGGCCACAGCCAGCGCCGACCACCTGTCGAACGGCAGCGCCGCCAACGCAATCAAGGTCGCACTGTCCGAAGTCGGCAAGCCCTACGTATGGGGTGCTGAGGGCCCTGATGCCTTCGACTGCTCGGGTCTGATGCAGTTCGCGTTTGCCCGTGCCGGAATCAGGCTGCCGCGCACGTCCGAGGAACAGATCGGCGTGGGCATTCACGTCGAGAAGGACAGCATCCAGCCCGGTGACCTTCTGTTTCCCAACCCGGGACACGTCATGATGGCTCTCGGTGGCGGCAAGGTTGTAGAGGCACCGCGAACGGGGCTGGACGTACGTGTGCGGTCCTTCAACCCCGGCGAAATCAGCGAAGTCCGACGCGTTGCGAGCTCTGTCGGTTCGCTCTCCTCCTACAACACGGGCAAGAAGCAGACCGATGACAAAGCCGGTGCCGGCAACGCTGGGTACTACGGCGGCTCGGGCACTTCCTTCAGCCAGGAGGAAGTCGACGCTCTGGCCGGGATCCTTGCGGGCGGGGGCGGCTTCTCCATGGGGTCGCGGCAGGCGGGCACGGGTCGCTCCGTCAACGACGACAGTACGAGCAAGATCAGTAGCGCCCCCTCTAACCCGCAGGGGAACGCGGCCTTGGGGAAGAAGCTCGCGGCTCAGCGAGGCTGGACGGGCAAGGAATGGGACGCGCTCTACCAGCTCTGGCAAAACGAGTCGAACTGGAACGAGACGGCTGATAACCCGACCAGTGACGCGTACGGCATTCCCCAGGCGCTGCCGGGCTCGAAGATGGCTGCTGCGGGCAAGGACTGGGCGACGAACCCGGCGACCCAGATCAAGTGGGGTCTGGACTACATCGCTGGCCGGCCGGACTATGGCAAGCCGTCCAAGGCGTGGGATCTATGGCAAAAGCGAGATCCGCACTGGTACGCGGTCGGTGCCTGGAAGATCCCCGAGGACCAAGACGCGGTCGTCCACAAGGGCGAGATGATCATTCCGGCGGCCAAGGCAGAAACCATCCGGCAGGCGCTGATCAAGGATTCGGTCAACGTTGTCTCGCCTGGCGGCGCTGCCGCCCAGGGCGTCAGCGGTACCGGCGGAGTGTCGCTGTCCTTCGCCAAGGGCGCCATCTACATCGCCGTCAACGGCGCCATGACCGACCGGGCCGCGTCCGACGCAGCCAGGAAGGTAGTCGACTACATCGCGGCAGACAACCGCATCAAGCAGCTGGGAGCTGGTGTCTGATGCCTACGACCTTCAGTTCCAACCCGCGTTTCGACCCTCGGATGACAACCATCCCGACGTTGGGTCTGCGGGACCGGGAAGTCGGGGCCTATTGGCGAGGGGCAATCATCCGGGATGAAAACCTCAACGACCAAGCGGCAAAGACTGCCTACCGCGTGAATTTTCTCTTCAACCCTTCCACGATCTCGGTCTCCCACGACGCGGGCGCGAAGCTCACACAGGACCAGCAAGCGACGGACGGCCAGTACGTTGCCGCATCCGGTATCGGACAGGTCAGCTTCTCCCTCATTTTCGACCGAACGTACGAGGTCAACGGCACCTACGGCGGGGCCGACGCTCGCGACCACGGCGGCGACCCGCGCAGTCTTGGTGTGCGGGCGGACGTCGAGGCCCTGTACCGGGTAACCGGCGTCTTCGATGTCACGGCCACAGGTGTCAATGCCAGCCAGATCCAGCCGATGCAGTCGTACAACTGCTACATCTTCTTCGGCGGTGACACGAGCAACGGAACCAGTCCGGCGTTCAGCAACGCCCTTTCGTATTACGGGTACATATCCCAGCTATCGGTGAACTACACGCACTTTACGAACCAGATGGTGCCCCAGCGCTGCGGTGTAGCCATAACCGTCGAGTTGACTCAGAAGGTGCCGTCACAGTGATCGCCGCCAACTCCCGATACGCCAACAACTCGACGACCATTGTTAACGGCAGGGACGGCCGGCCCCGTAAGGTGATCGTGCCTAAGGCGGCAGACGTCCTTCGAGTCACAGTGACCGTCCACACGTGGTCAGAAGGTGACCGGGTGGACATTCTTGCAGCTGTCAATTATGGAGATCCCGCGCAGTGGTGGCGAATCGCAGAGGTCAACCCGCACATCATGAACTGGACTCACGTCCCGGTTGGTACGAGAATCAGGATTCCTTTTGCGATCTAGTCGTGCGGCAGTTCTGTCGGTGGAGACTCCTGCGCTGGGTCCAAACAAGTGGGTCACCGACGCTGTCATCACGCAGGCTGAAGGCCAGCACGAGGTCGCGGAACTCACGGTCATCCACCAGGTTCCCCGCGGAACCTCGACGCGCACGGGGTGGCCTCTAGACCGCTACGGCCTCCTGGCACAGGGCACTCCCGTGTCCATCCGCTACGGCACGGCCGGCCGGCCGCGGACTTTCTACGGGTACGTCGTTTCCCTCTCGGTGAGCGGCGACAGCATTCCCCAGGCATCCGCACACTCTGTGCAGATCCCCGTCGTGTACACGCTGCTCGGACCCACCAGCCGAATGCAGTCCCAGGCCAACAGGATCTGGCCGACGGCCACTGCCTCGTACATTGCACGTCGTCTTGCCCGTGCAGCGGGACTGCGCCCCCAGGTGCAGCGTCACGGCCGACTGTTCGACGCCCTCATCCAGCAGTCGGCCTCTGATTTCACATTCGTCCGCGGCCTGGCCGCCGAGGTGGGGTACCGGCTGACCGCCACCGGCACAACGCTGGCCCTCACCGCTCCCTTGGTCTCCCTGAGGGAGAAGCAGGATGCGGTCCCCAGCTTCCGGTACGACGCCTCCACCCACGACACCGTGGAGTCCTTCCGGACCACCGCCGGGGAAGCCGACCCGCGAGGCGGGATCCGCACACGCAGGGAGGGGTACTCCTACAACCCCCATACCGGATCTACGGTCCGGCAGGTAGCACCGGAAGCACGAGACGCAACCCTGACCCAGTTCAGCGTCGGCCGGCCATTCGCCTCCCAACGCGAGGCACAGATGGCACTGAGCGCTGAGGTCCATCGCGAAGCGCTCTGGGTGCATGCGAAAGCCACCGTTGTGGGCGAGGCGTCGCTACGCCCTGGTGTCGAGATGTCCTTGGATGGCTCCGCCGTGGGGCCGTCGGACCGTGGGCTGTGGATGGTTCGGTCTGCCACCCATCGCATCTCAGTAGTGCCGGGCCAGCCCGCCGCTGGCCGGTACTGGACCGACACAGTGCTTGGCCGCAACCGGCCAGACGGCCTAGACCTCGTGAGTAAGGAAAAGGTCCTTGAGGTGCTCCCTGACATCACGTTCCTGCGCCATGGACGGTGGCAGGCCGGGCAGATCGGACGACCGTGATACCCAGCAGCATCACGCCGCGCAGTGACGTCTACGCCGCGGTCGTCACACACAGCCAGGATCCTCAAGGAGCCGGCCGGGTGCGGCTGCGCATACCGCAGGTTTCCGGCACCGCCATCACCGGCTGGGCATCGCCGTCCGGCACGCTACTGCGCCTGCCAGCAGTTGGCGAGCGGGTGTTCGCGGCCTTCGAGGGGGGTGGCATCCGCTTGGTGTACTGGCTGTCGCAGTCGGTCACCAAGGTCGACGAGAAGCACTACGCCCACGCCAGCGTGCACGCATTGGGCACGTTGCCTCCCGCAAGCTACACCGCCCTACCTTGGGCGACCGTGACGCAGTCGACGGCAGGCATGTGGACTCCCGCGGACCCCGCCCGCTTCTACGCGCCAGTCGCAGGCTTGTACCGCTTCAGCGTCAACGTCGAGTGGACCAGCGGCAACAGTGAATGCCGCATCGGAGTCGGCCGCAACGGTGAGCTGGCCCCCAGTTGGCAGATCGGATACGTCGCATCCACGACCGGGAGCAACGGCGCAGGGAACACGCTGCCGGTACTCATGAGCGCTGGTGAATCACTGTCTGTACTCCTTTACGCAGACGGCGCCGCTTCGCTGCCCTCTAACCGATGCGTGGCCCTGTTCGAATGGGTCGGACCGTGACACGCGCACTACCTCTTGGAGCCCTCCATGGCTGACACCTACGCCAGCTTCGCCGAACTCGCGGCGCACGAGAAGTTGGGCGTCGACTATCTCATCTCCGCTCGGACCGTCCGAGACTCGGCAGGCGCGCACATCGCCATCCACGGTGGCCGAATCGAGCCGGCGACTACACAACTCGCCGACCATTGCGCCGCCGAAGGACAGGCATCCTACTTCTCGTTCCAGGGCATCAAAAACGACAACAACTCAACCCTCCATGTCACCTCGACACGGTTTGCGCACTCCGCACTCTTCGAGATTCTGGCAAACGCGGACTGGGCAGTCTCCTGGCACGGCACTGCCGGCTCGGACCAGACGACCTACCTCGGCGGCAGTGACCTGGAGCTCATGGCCGCGATCTCAGCGCGACTGACAGCAGCGGGATTCAGCGTTTCGGAAGCCCCCACTGAGATCGACGGCAACGACGTCCTGAACGTCGTCAACCGCACTAGGCGGCGAGCTGGCGTGCAGCTCGAACTCAGCAGAGGCCTGCGGGAGAGTTTTTACGTAGGTGGAGACCTTACGGGCGCCGCGCTAGCCAACCCCGCCAACCGCACCGACGCCTTCTTTGTCTACGCCCAGGCAGTCCTCTCAGCGATTGCCACCACCAAGACCGCCTCAACGGCAACGGGCGACCATCCGTCGCCCTCGGGCGCGCAGCTGATGTCCAGCACGGCCGGCTACCCCGGCGTCGGGTCACTCCAGCTACGCATGCCTTTTCAGCTCGACGCCATGGGCCGTGTCGCTGTGACCACTGCGCCCGATCAGATGCTCAGCCAACGGGCTCGCGGTGTCATAGGGACGACGCCCGGCGAGTACATCGGAGCACCCGCGTTCGGTAGCGACATCTCCCAGGCCCTCTTCCGGCCCAACGACCCCATCGCTCCGCTGATCATCACGGAGGCAGTCAAGTCGGCGATGGCCCGATGGGAACCTGCCGCGATCATTACCTCGATCACCCCCGTCGTCCACGACGACCAGGAGGGCATCGTGGATGTCGAGGTTCAAGTTGCAGAGTCTGCCACCCCGGGTGTCGAAGTCAGGCAATCGGAAACCGTGAGCATTCTGCCGGGAGGGCGCGTTATCGGCGGTTCCCTCTAACGCTTGGCAGTCATCCGCTCATAAACTGAGTTCCATACGGTGCACGAATTGGGAACCCCGTTGCCCAGTTCAGGAGTTATCGCCGTGGCGAATTTGACGTCGAGCACGCCAGCCATCGACTACACCTCGAAAGACTTCGAGGGGTTCCGCGATGCGATGCTCGCCCACGCCAGCCGCGTGTATCCAGAGTGGACAGGGCGGACGACGGCGGATTTCGGTGTTCTGCTGGTCAACCTCTTCGCGCACATGGGTGACATCCTCAGCTACTACCAGGACGCCGCGGCCCGTGAGGCCTTTCTGGAGACCGCCACCCGCCGCTCCTCTGTGCTCTCCCATGCCCGGACCCTTGGGTACACCCCGGCCCCCGCAGCCGCAGCCACTGGAAGTGTCACGTTCGCTACGGACCCGACTCAGACGACAAGCGTCGTGCTCCCGGCCGGTACCCAGGTGACCACAGCCTTCATCGCCAGCCTCGATGCGCCGCTTGTTTTCGAGCTCGACGAGGAGATCACAGTCCCCGCTGCCGGCGGGGCGGTCACGGCAAGCGTCACCGAGGGAGCGCGCGCCGGCTCGGAGCTGCTGACGCTCAACGCGGGCACGACCATGGAAACGGTCGTCTTGGTCGACGCGCTGGGGACTTCGGATGGGACCCCCAGCCAAGCCTTCGTTCTCCCGGCGTCACCAGTCATTATCAGCAGCGTCCGCGTCTTCGCGGGAGGCGAAACCCCTACCGAGTGGCACGCCACAAACACGCTGCTCACGGCCACGGCGACAGACGACGTTTGCCTGCTCTCAAGCGACGACACGGGCGCCCTCACCATCACATTCGGCGACGGCATACTCGGTGCTATCCCAGCCCTGGACGTCCCCATCTACGCCAGCTACCGAGTCGGCGGTGGTGAGCGCGGCAACCTCGCGGCCAACCAGATCATCGACATAGCTGACGGTACGGCAGGTGTATACGTCGCCAGCTCCTCCGCAATGACCGGGGGCCGCGAGATCGAGGACACCGAGTCCATCCGCGTCAACGCGCCCAAGGTCCACCGCGCGCAGGACCGCGCTGTAACGCTCCGGGACTTCGAGGATCTGGCGCTCGCGGTTCCCGGCAACGCCAAAGCCAAGGCGACCGGCAGCCACTATTCCTCAGTCACCATCACCATCATCGGCGCCGACAACGACCTGCCGTCCGAGGACCAGGTCACTGCCACCGTCCGGTACGTACAGGACCGCACCCTCACAGGCGTCTACGTCAGCGTGACACCAGGAACGCTGGTGCCGATCAACATCGGATCTGCAACGAAGCCAGCAGTCCTCGGCGTCTACGACAACTTCCGGGCGGCTGACGTGGTTCTCGCCGCGCGCAAAGCCGTCCAGGACCTCCTGTCCTCACAGCGCTCAAGTTTCGGCCAGCGCATTCCGGCCTCGCGCATCTACGCCCTTCTGGACGCAATCCCCGGCGTGGAGTACGTAGCCCTCCCACTGCTGGCCCGCGCGGACGGCCCCCAGACCGGCACGCAGGACATCATCTGCCGTGACTGGGAGATACCTGTCGCCGGCCAGATCTATCTCACCGCTGACGGCGGCCAGTAAGGACACCAGATGACCAAGGTCTACCCCAACGCCATCCGCACGTTTCCAGCCCACAAGGACGGCCGTGATTTCGTCCTGGCCGCCGACGTCAACGAAATCCAGGATGAACTAACCGGGGTCGAGGCTGCGGTGGGCATGAAGCCCCACATCTACACGACCGCCTCCGGCAAAAAGGTCGAGTACAAAGACGTAGCCGCGCGCCTGGACTCCATGCAGCGATACGACGACCAGGTGGCCACCACGGTCAACAAGTTGATTGACGCCTCCGAGTCCGGCTGGAACCTGCCTGTGGCATCCATGCGCGGAACCGGCACGAGCATCCCTGCGTCGGTCCGCCAGATCTATCCCAGGGATGACTGGCACGGCGTCGGCTTCAACCTGCCGATCACCGACCCACTTGGGCTGTGCCAGAACGGGCCCACCATCACCTGCCCGCGGACCGGGTGGTGGATCATCACGATGCGGGTCATCGGTTTGATCGCCTCTGGTCCGTCCAACCTCGACCACCTTCTCTACGCCCGGCTGTGGCTGGAGGACCACGGTACGGATGTGGCCACGGGCAGCTCCACCCAGCCGCGGGGCGGGACCAGCGCCTACCACAGAACCGACCTGACCTATTCGGGCGAGTGGTACCAGGGCGAGCGACTCCAGCTCCAAATCCGCCACATGGACTCCCTGCACGTCGGGATACGAGGGAACTACCCCAACCCGGTGCCGCCCACCACCGTCTGGGGATGGGCGGGCTTCACCTACATCCGCGCCCTGCCCAACGCCAGCCACACGCGCCCGGTGGCCGACCTCGACCCTGCCTACCCGTCCTAGCCCTGCGGCCCACCACCAGGAGAACCATTCATGGCCGTCTATGGCTACGACTACTACGGCAAGACCCTCTACGGCGCCGAGAGCGCCGTGCAGTACAGCGTCGAGCCAGTCATCGCCACCTCCATCGCGCCTGGACACATCCGCCTCACATGGGGCGCAGCAACCCAAAACACCTGGACTGCACTGCGCATCGTGCGCAGTCCATTCGGTGTCCCTGCGCACGCCGACAACGGCACCGTCATCGCTGAAATGGCCCGGGACAACCCGAACCACACCTACCACGACCTAGATCTGCCCCAAGGGCGTTTGTACTATTACGCCCTGTTCCTCGGCGTCAGTACCTGGTCATCCACCGACACGTACCAAGCCGGAGACGTCGCGGCGTACAACGGCGTCAACTTCGTCGCGCTCAAGGGCAGTACCAACAAGTTTCCAGGCGGAGACCCCGGTTACTGGCAGGCCAACGTGGGCGACGCATGGGTACGAGCCGGCGCAGCCGCCGGCCTTTCCGTCGCCGATCACGGTTACTCCCTTCGCATGTACCAGGGGATACCGCGGCCCTACCGGCTGGACACGAGCGAGGTCACTGGCTACGAAGACGGCATCACCAATCCGGACCTCGCCAAGTTTCTGTCGATCTTCGGACACCAACTCGACACGCTTGCGACAGAGACCGACCTGCTTCGTGACCTGCACAACGTTGTCTCTGCGCCCAGCAGCGCGATCAGCGGCCTCGCGCACCAGCTCGGCATCACCACGGAAATCAGCGATGACCCGCTGAGCCGGCGCCTGCACGCCAGTAAAGCCACGACCATCGCACGCAGCAGGGGAACCAACCGAGGCATCGCCGACCTCATCACCACCCTTACGGAGTGGGATGTCGACATCGACGACAGCACCAACCTCATGCTCAACCAGGACCAGGCCAACTGGGCAAACCCCCACTTTGCCGACTGGGATACGGACCTCACGTACCAGCGCGGCGATGTCGTAAGGCACGGCGGCGCGCTCTGGACGGCGGTCAAGCCGGTCAACACGATCAACGCCGACACCATGACCGTCGCAGCGAGTTCCGGCACCGTGACGAAGTACACGCCGCCCGGGTCGTCGTCATATGGCGTCTGGGGCACGTACAAGCCGCGCTTGTCCCTTAGCGGCACCACGAACGGCTACGTGACCGTGAACTTCGCCGTCGCGGCCGGCGGAACCTATGACCTCTCCATCAAGGCCGTGGACGGTACTGCCTACGGCCGGACTACCTACAGCGTGGACAACATCCCAAGTGCCCTGGGCACTGTGGATCATTACCTGGCGGGCGTGGTCGCACCACCGTTTGGGGGGACGGTCTACAGAACAGCCTCCAAGGCCCTCTACCTCGGCCGCTACGATCTCGGCGCCGGCACACACACCCTGAAAATCCAGATTGTCGGCAAGAACGCGGCGGCAAAGGACTACCTCGCCGGTTTCGACTCCCTGGGCGTTACGGAGCTCGTGGACCTAGCGGCAGGCCAGGAGCCGACTCTCAGCAGCATCTGGTGGTCCAAGATCACCGACCCCACGGGAGTCGACGTCGGCGCCGCCATGATGAACCCGATCACCCTGGGGCCGTCCACATGGACCCTGCGAAACCTCAGCAATGGTTCGTACCCCGGCGGCCTCAGCGTGGCGACCGGCCTAATGTCCGTCACCTCGACAGACGTCGACAACAACGCCGGCACGGTACGAAACGTAGGATCCGCAGCCAGCACCCTTGGCGTCCGCTCAGTAGGCACCCCTACTGCCAATACGTGGTCGAGTACCTCCACCTACACGCTGGACAACCTGGTACGCGACGATGCCGGAACCGTCTGGCGAGCCCTGCAATCGAGCGAAGGTGTGGCGCCGGGCAGCAACCGCCAGGTGTGGGAGATCGCCGACATCCAGGGCAGCGCGCCGTTGAGCATGGCGTCGATGGTCCGTCAGTGGGGCATCCCGCTGCACATCCTTCCGCAGTGGAGCCCCCAGGTTCGATATGTCACCGGTGACCAGGTCGCGTTCAACAACTTCGCGTACACGGCACTGGCCGACTCCCGTAACGCGCAGCCAGACGGCGACGCGACCGACACCACCTTCTGGCAATACGCCGGCCCGGCCCAACAGAACTTCACTACCTCCGCATATACCACCTCCCTGTCCGGTGCGACGGGCATCTCCGCGCGAGCCTTCATCGACTGGTACGACGCCCAGGGCACGGCCATCTGCACCGTCACAGACGGCCCGCCCTGGAGTAGCGGCTTCTTCCAGCGCTTCGACGAGCCCACGACCAGTCTTCACGGCACCAAGGGATACTCCAGCGCCTGGACATGGGATGGATCCGGCGCCTGGACGACGAGCGGCACCTGGATCGTCTCCAACGGCATGCTCTCCGCAATCGTGCCCAGCACCACTCCTTACAAGGTCTGGGCTCTCCAGAGCATCCCTTGGGGAACACCGATCGGGGACCTGAAGTTCTACATCACCTTCATGTCGCGTCCGCGCCTGGGCTCGGCCGCGGAGCAGGGGATCTTCTTTCGATCCGACAGCAGCACCACGAACTTCTGGCTGGCTTCGCGTACTCGCCTGACCAAGACCGCGGGCAGCACGATCACCACCATGGCCACGTGGCCGGAGATCCCCGACGGCGGACGCATCTACGTTTCCCACACCAGCGCCCTCATTGAGGTCTACCAGTACATCGGGCCCGGCATCGCGCCGAAGAGGCTGGCATCACTAGCCCAGGCCGCGCCGGACGGCGCTTGCTTCGGCCTGATGGAAAGGAGCCTGTGACATGGCGGTCTACCTTGTCTCCTCCCAGATGGCGCAGGCCACGTCCACAGCGAGCGGCAGCGATCCCGTCACCTCGTTTTCCACGCAGATCGTCGCATCGGCCACCTCGGTTTCCAGTGGCAACGCCGCGGCCAGCGTCCTGCGCCCCGCGGGAGGTTTTGCGGACATCGCCGTCGGCAACTCTGTTTCCCCGGACCCAGCCATGTCCTACATCGCCGGATCGGATCGCCCGACCGTGACGACGGCATGGCAGCGCATGAGCCTGACTGCGACTGCGCCCATCGACTACAACCGCGGCCCGGCCGGGAAGCTTTGGTCGGGCGCCGCCTACGCCAGTGTCGGACTGCGCTTCGAAGACCTCCCCGCCGACAGCACAGTGGCGTTCGACCGTGTGCAGTTCGGCAAGGCTCCCAGCGGAAACCTGCTCAACCGATCGGCCGCTTTCCACGACGACCACATGTGCTACGAGGGCGGACCCGCCACCATGGCCACCCGTACTAGGGAACGGTCACTTGTCGGCGGGTGGTCGGCGAAGGTGGTGCAGCTGACTTCTCCACCGGCCGGCGCCACCGGCTGGGGACTGGACCCACACACGGACGCTCTTGCCGCCCTGCAAGCGGGAGGCGGTCGCGTGACCGCGCGAGTTTCGGTGTCAACCGACGTCCCGCGGCGATGGCGGGTGCGGGTCCGCGCGTACGACTCCAATTACGCGGAGGTCTACGACGGCCTGAGCGCCGTGGGCGACAATACCTCGTTGGCTGGTGGCGTCTGGTCCACCGCACAGGCCAGTGTCACCGTGCCAAGCACCGCCAGATACGCGTCCGTGACGCCCTACGTCTTCTGGGACGGAACACCGGTCGCAGGGTGGTACTACTACTCCGACTCCCACTACCTCGCTTATGACAGTGGTAGCGCGGGATACCGCGTACCCGCTTGGGAACCTCCGCGCAATTTGAAGATCCGAATCAAGCCGAAGCGGGTCAACCTCCTCAACAACCCGGGATTTACCGCCGATCTCACCGGCTGGGGCGTGTACAGCGCTGCTGGCGCTCCATATCCTATGACCCGCGACGGAGCAGTGGGGCGGCGTGCCGGCGGTTCCGCAAAATTCCAGCTCCCGAACACCTATACGTCAAACCTGTCTGTGGTCGGGGTAGGGGCGGCCAGTAGCAGGCGGCCTGACGCCAAGGGTGCTGACATGCTGCGCACCGGTGTACCGCACACGATCTCGGCATGGGTCAACGTTCCCGCGGGCTACCCGCCCGTGGCCGCTGGGGCATGGGACCCGGCAGCGACCGTCTTCCGCCTGGGCCCTGATAGCGACTGGATCAAGGCCAACCGCCCCGACCTCGTGCAGGGCAGCTGGGTCCGCGTGTACTACACCTGGACCCCGCCGGACACCACCACCCGGGAGTTCTTCGGGGGTGTTCTCGCCCCTAGCGCGGCGTTGCAGAACAGTGCTTCCGGAATGCTCTTCTGGGTCGACGATGTCCTTCTGGAAGAGACGTCCGAGCTGCGCGATGCATTCGACGGTGATGACTTCTCCGCCGATTATCTCTGGCAGGGTGCAGCGAACATGTCCAGGAGCCTCTATTTTCCGGGAAGGGCAAGGAACGTCAGTCGACTCACGGAAATTCTGAAGGATAATGTTCCGTGGGGAACGACTTTCGATCTCCTTTTCTCCTGAATATCGGAGCGTTAATGGACAAGGTAAGCCTAGTCAACCTTCTCGTCGGTGGATTCCTTCCCCTCGTAGTGGCTTTCGTATCCAAGGAGACCTGGGCGGGCTGGGTCAAGGGCCTGCTCCTGGCGGCCCTGGCCGCCCTCAGCGGCCTCGGCACTGACTTCGTCACCAACTCGGCATCCTTCGACCCGACGGTGGCCGGCTGGAGTGCCGGTGCTGCCTTCGTGTTCGGCGTGGCCGCCCACTTCGGCATCTACAAGGACTCCACCCTTCAGGACCTGCTAGCCAAGGCCCTGTACAAGGTGCCGGCCGCCGTCCAGGCGGTGGAGGCGGAGGGCTAAGCACTCCTCCCGCATAGAAGGCCCGCCCTGGGAACGGGGCGGGTTTTCTGCTTGTAGGTCAACTTGTGGAACAAGTTGTAGGTTAAGATGTTGCACAAGTCTCGACCTCTCTGGCGCGTTCGCGCACAGGCGCGGCGTGCCCGCACAAGGAGCACACTTGCCCACCACCTCCATCTCCATCGCAGTCGCCGGTGCCGGCCCAGTCGACGCGAACACCGTCACCGAGCTGCTTGACGACTGGCTCGGAATCGATGCGAACGGCGAACCCACGACCCACGACGAAGTCGCCTTCCTCTTCCCGGCCGCGCAGGGCTACGTCACCCCAGCCGTCAAGGCCATCTACAACTGGACGGGCCAGGTCGAGCCCGAGCCGCCGTACACGGCGATCACCGGCCACACCCTGGACAAGGCAGCCAAGGTCATTCGCGACGGCGCCGACGGCGTCATCACGGCGGCCGACGGCGACAACGTGTACGCCTCGCTGGGTGAGGCCATCGCGTCGAGCGACGGCGACCGCTTCCTCCTGGTCGCTCGCGGCGACGAGGACGGGGAAGAGCTGGCCGAGCTGGTGGACTACCTCCACGGCGAGGATGTCGCCGTCCTGGACCTCCGCGACGCACTGAAGCAGATCGCACCGGCTCCCACGCGAGCCGCAGAGGACGACAACGCGACGTCTGAGAGCTCCGCGACCGCAGCGGCGCCCGAATGCTGTGAAGAGCCCTGTGAAGGCGGCATACAGACCCTCGTGCCCCTGCCGGAGCAGCCCAAGGGCGCGCCCGCGGAGACCGAGGTCCAGCCCTGCGAAACCCCCGAGCTCTGCACGAGCCTGGAGCAGGAGGTGGCGAACGCCCACCGCCAGGCGGCAACGCCGCGAACTTCTGACTCCACCGCCGGAACCGAGCTCGACCGCGAGGTAATCGCCATTCTGGAGAACGTCACCCGGCACCTGCGGTTGCTCGATGAAGCGGACGCTGCCGCACGTCTCTCGCCCGTCCGGTACCGGCCCGTCACCGAACGCGCAATCCAGGTCCTGGAGCGTGCGAAGCAGGCCTCCGCGCAGACCGCTGCCGCCGACGAGGTGGACACGCCGGACCCCGCGCCGTCCGAGACGCCTGTGAAGCGACTCGGCAGCAAGGTCCGCAAGGAGTGGCTGAACCCGGAAAGCGGAGCCTGGGAGCCCCTGCGCGGGCGCCCCCGCAAGGACGTGGAGATCCGCGAGGTAGCCGCCTAAGCCGCGCCTCCCGGCGGGGCGGCTTCGGCCGCCCCGCCTGCCATTTTTCCGGACATGCAGAGGTGACCTCATGAACCACGACGACTACCCCCAGGGCAGGCTGAACGGCTGGCCTGATGCTCCAATCAGCATCCCGCGCGACATCGCCAGCAACACGACGCTCAGCCGGGCGGCGGTGGGCCTCTACGCCTACCTGCTGACCCGCGACGCGGATGCGCCGCTCACCACCGCGGCCATCGCCGAGGAGCTCGCTACGCCGCTGCCGCAAATCAATACCTGGTACGTCGAGCTGAAGTCGGCCGGACTGATCACTGCGGGTAGCCAGTGACCGAGGACAAGCTCAAGGCTCATGAACTGTGGGTCCAGACTCCCCACCTGTTCATTCTCGACCGCAGCATCTCCGACGCGGCCTTCCGGCTCGGATGCCTGCTGGCCAAGTACGCCGGCAAGAACGGCGCAGCCTTCCCGAAGCAGCGCACGCTCGCGGGCGACCTCGGGTGGAGCATCCGCAAGGTCTCTGGTGCCGTCAAGGAGCTGCGCGATGCAGGGTGGCTGACCACCAAGCGCAGGACGGCTGGCGGCCAGTGCAACTACTACCTGGTCAGCCCTCTGGAGCATGGGGGTTACGCAGGATCTGGCGTAGGGGTTACGCAGGATTCTGCGCAACAAGAAGGAGATTCAAAGAATCTCCTTCCTTCGGAAGGGCCGCACGCTTCGCGCCCGGCGCCCCGGAGGCCGAGCCGGCGATCCGAGGCGAAGCGGCGCGCGGTGGAGGCGGCGCAGTACGACCCGGCTACAGTCACCGGTCTGTGGGATGACGATCAGCCTGCGGACGAGGAACCCAGCAGCCCGCAGGCGGCTGTTGAGGCGGCCCTGGACGGCCCCCGCGAGGACGGCCAGGGTGCAGCGGCACCTTGGGGGGTGGTGCACCGCCAGGGCGGCTCTCAGCGGGGCGAACCTGGACCGGATACCGGCCCTGGTCTGGCGAAGTACTGGCGGAAGGTCGTAAGCGCCCAGCCCTGGTCCTTCGGCATGGAGTCCAACTTGCGGGCGTTGGCGAGCCATTTCAAGAAGCTCAAGGACGCTGGGTTCACCCCCGACGAACTGCGCGCCATGGCGGAGCTGTACGCGACGACTGAGGGTCTGCGGAACTCCCGAGCGCTGGCGTGGCAGGACTTCATCGGCAAGCGAGCACTGCTGATCGACGCGGTCCGCAAGGGGCGCGAGGCTCAGGCCATGCACGAGCGTCCGGGCGAGGTCTACAGCGGTTGGAGTGAGCCGGCTGAGCAGGAGCCCGCAGGCGACTGGAAATGGTGAAGAACAACTTGTGTCTTAAGTTGTTCCACAAGTTGTGATTCAATGGGCCTCCCCGCAACGCTCAGGAGGAGGACCGTGCAGACCGTCGAGGCACCGACCAGGGACGAGAGCCTGGTCTGGCGCACCGCCAGGATCCCGGTGAAGCACTGGGGCCAGGGGACTGAGAACCTGGACCGAACTCACCCAGACGTACGCCAAGCCGTCGAAGATTTTGTGGCCACCTGGACCCAGCGCCACATACCCCAGGACGCGGCGATGGCCGAACTTCCCGAGGACCGCAGCCTTATCGGTCGTGGACTACTGCTGTTCGGCAACCCCGGCACTGGCAAGACCACCACCGCCGCGGCCGTCCTCACCAGCATCAGACGCCAGTACGGCGGTCGACGTGGCGTCGTCTTCTTCGTCCCGTTCGCTGACTACGTCCAGGCGCTCATCGACCACCGCAACTGGCGGGACCTCTACCAGGCCACCGGAGACGAACTGGCCCGCGAACGCTTTCTGATTCTCCAGAAGCTGCTCGACAAGGTGCTCACCTGCCCCCTCGTCGTACTCGACGACCTTGGCAAGGAGCACCACACCAGCTCAGGCTTCGCAGCCGACGTCTTCGACGCGCTGATCCGCGGCCGGCATCGCAACGCCCTTCCAACCATCTTGACCAGCAACAACAAGCCCGGCGACTGGGACAAGACCTACAACGCCTCCATGCAGAGCTTCCTCACCGAGGCGTGCGAGGTCATCCCGATGACCGGTAAGGACCACCGCCGTGCCGCATGACACCTGTGAAAAGCCCGTCTACACGCACAGCTTCGACCTGCCGGCCTGGATGCCGCAGCACCAGGTCCAGCGCGTCAAACGCGCCGGACTCACGGTGATCCTGCACCGCATTCGCGAGGACGGTTGCGAGCCCGACTGGTCAAGTCTCGACCTGCGAGTCGAATGGCCGACCAGCCGCACCGGAGCCACCGTCCAAGTCCACACCACCATCGCGGCCCGGAAGGGGGAGAACTGATGAAGGCGGTCCTTTCGCCCGAGCACAAGCTCGTCTGCAAGGTCATCCAGACTGGCGACATCTCCGCCGTCCTGAACGCGAAGATCAAGCCTCGGCACATCGCCGATGGCGAGATCCGCCGCGTGTTCGAGGACATGATCGCCTTCAACGCCGAGTACGGCGTGGCGCCAACCCTCGACGCAGTCCTGGCCGATCACCCCACTTTCAAGCACGCCCAAGTCGATGAGCCGCTCGACTACCTCATCGACCGCATTCGCGGAGCGCGCCGGACCGCCCTGACCGAACGCGGTCTCAACGCAGCCGTACAGGCCCTGGTCGATGGAGACACCGGCCACTCGCTCGACATTCTGCGGGCTCTGATGAGCAAGGTCGCAGAAGACACCCCCGTCGGCAGCGACTTCAACTGGGCACGGACGGTGGACGACCGCCTTGCCACCTACCGTGCCTACGCGGAGCGCGAAGAGGGCGAGCTGATCGGCCTTCCCACCGGCTTCCCCAGCCTCGACAGACTCACCCTCGGCCTCCAGGCCGGCCAGATGGTCACACTCACGGGTCTGGAGAAGTCCAACAAGACCACCACCCTTCTCGCCATCACCCGCGCCATGCACGCCGTCGGCGCCCGGCCGCTGCTCTTCTCCTTCGAGATGAGCGCGATGGAAATCTCCGAGCGCCTCGACGCCTTCCTCGCCGGCATCAGCCAGCGCAAGCTCCGTGGCGGTGACCTGAACGAGCTGGAGTGGAAGAAGCTGGAGAAGGCCATGCGGAAGCTGGAAGGCATGGGCGACTACATCATCGCCGAGGACCCCTCCGCCCGCATGACCCTCGACAACGTCCAGGCGAAGATCGACGAGTACAAGCCCGACGCGGTCATCATCGACGGTGCCTACTTCTTCGTGGACGCCGTCAGCGGAGAGCAGCAGACTCCGCTCGCGATGACGAACATCTCCCGCGGCATCAAGCGCATGGCCGCGCGCAACGCCCTGCCGTTCGTCGTCACTACCCAGGCTCTGCGCTCCAAGCTCGGCGCCAACGGCCTGAACTCCGGCTCTATGGGCTACACCAGCGCGTTCGCCCAGGACGCCACCCTGGCCCTCGGTGTCGAGCAGACCGATGACCCCATGTACTACAAACTTAAGGTCCTGGCCGGCCGCAACGTCCCCAAGGACGAGTGGCACGTACGCCTCGACTGGGAGTCCGGATCCCTCATCGAGGAGAAGGGCGACCCGTTCGGCGAGGAGGTGAGCGAGGATGTCCCGGCGTACGCAGGTTGGTGACAACGACCTCTTCGACACACCGATCCCCGGGGACGTGGAATCGGCGCTCGGCAAGCTGAAGATCGAAATCGTGGGGGAAGACGCCGCGAACTTCCGTATCGCCTGCCCCGCCCACCTTCGCCGGAAGGGGAAGGAAGACCGAAACCCTTCCTGTTACGTCCACAAGGACACCGGGGTCTTTATCTGCTTCTCCTGCGACTTCCGCGGCCCGTTCGTCGCCCTGGTCGCCGAGGTCCAGGAAGTTCAGTTCGAGGACGCCGCGCAGTGGGTGAGCGAGCAGGGCACCATCGACCTGGCCGTGCGGCTCCTGTCCGGCCAGACCTACGCCAAGAAGAAGGCCACCGAGGACATCGGCGAGTCCCACCTGGCACTGTTCACCGATCCGCCGCCCAAGGCCCTGGAATCCAAGCGCATCAGCGCCGAGGCGGCCCAGCGCTTCGAAATCCTGTGGGATCCCCAAAGGAAGTACTGGATCTTCCCTGTCCGCGACGAGGAGGGGAAACTTCTGGGGTGGCAGGAGAAGGGGAAGGGTCACTTCAAGAACTGCCCCGAGGGCATGCAGAAGGGCGAGTCCCTCTTCGGCCTCCAAGCCCTTGACGGTGACGAAGGGGTGCTCGTCGAGTCACCCATCGACACCGCCGTGCTCTGGACGCACGGCATAGCCGGCGGACTGTCGAGCTACGGAGCCATCCTCACCCCCAAGCAGCTCCGCATCCTCGGCGGCCGACTCAACCGTTTGGTCGACGCCCACGACAACGACCACGACGGCCGGCGCGAGCGCACCAAGACCTACCAGCACTTCCACGGAACCGGCCTGATCGTCAGGTACTTCGACTACGCCGACATGGACGTCAAGGACCCCGGCGAGATGACCGCGGAGCAGAACCGGGCCGCCTACGAGCGGGCGTACCACCCGATGATGCGTAGCCTCGCGAGATTCGGGAGGCGCTGATGTTCACCGGAGTGCTCCACCCCTACCAGGCCGAGGACGTGGATCGCATCGTTGAACGCGGAGCCATGCTCGCGGCCTACGGCATGGGCACAGGCAAGACCGTCATGGCCATCGCCGCGGCCGAGATGCTCATGGACACCGACAGGCACATCACGTGCATGGTCGTCGTGCCGGCCGCCCTGAAGTGGCAGTGGGCCGAGCGGATCGCCCAGTTCACCGACGTCGACACCAGGAAGCGTCCGGTAGGAAAGGCACACATCACCGTCCCGGCCGACCATCACTGCACCGTCATAGACGGCACGCCAGTCCAGAAGCGGCGGCAGTTCGCCTATATCCGCGAGAACCGCCCGGACTACGTCGTCACCGCCTACGAGAACCTCGTCCACGACTGGACGGAGGTGCGGAAGATCAAGCCGGGCATCGTCGTCGCCGACGAGGCATCCCTGATCAAGACCTTCAACGCCGACCGTACCCGGAAGATCAAGCGGATCAAGGCCGACCACCGGATCGGTCTGACGGGCACCGTGATGGACAACGGCAACCCGGAGGAGCTCTTCTCTGTCTTCCAGTGGGTCGACCCCGAAGTGCTCGGCCCGTGGGAGTACTTCGACCCCGCCTTCATCGTCCGCAGCAACGGGGGGAAGGGAAGAGGGGGCTTCCCCATCGCCTACAAGAACCTTCCCCTTCTGCACAAGAAGGTCTCCACGGCAATGGTCCGCAAGACCCGCGAAGACCCAGACGTCGCCGTCTACATGCCCAAAGTCGAGCGGGCCACCATCCTCGTCGAGCTCGACGCCCCCACCGCCAGGGTCTACCGGCACATCGCCGAAGACGTCCTGACGGAGGTGACCAAAGCAGCTGGCCACGGCTCCGGCGCGATCGACCTTGCGGCCCTGTACTCGGGCAAGGCCAAGCCCACCGAAGACACCGTGCAGGGGCGCGTCATGGGCCGGCTCCTGGCCCTCCACATGCTCGTCAACCACCCGGGGCTGATCCGTGAATCAGCTGCCCGCTACGAGGCCGGCAAGGGAGGCAGCAAGTACTGCGTCGACCTGATCGCGGCCGGCATTCTCGACGGCGTCGAGCACTCCCCGAAGCTGGAAGAGCTGGTGCGGTACCTGCGAATGGAGCTGATGCGCGACCCAGAAGTGAAGGTCGTCGTCTTCTCCTTCTTCAAGGGCATGCTCAAGCTCATCGCCGAAGCCCTTCCCCAGTACCGCTCGGTGTCCTTCACCGGTGATCACACCGCACTCAAGAAGGCGGAAGCCAGGGCTTACTTCTCCTACGAGAAGGACGTGCGTCTCTTCCTGGCTTCCGGCGCCGGCGGGTACGGACTCGACCTACCCGAGGCGCGCATCCTCGTGAACTTTGACCAGAGGGACTCAGCTGGCGCGCAGGACCAGCAGGACACCAGGCACGTGCGCGCCTCCAGCCGCCACGACGTCGTCTCGATCGTGGACGTCATGGCGAAGGACACGGTGGAGGAACGGCGAGCTCAGCGACGCCAGTTCAAGACCCGCACCGCTGAGGCCATCCTCGACGGCCACGGTGCGGATTCAGACGGACGTGTGGTCAACGACGTCGAGTCCTTGCGTGAAAACCTCTCCCGTTCCCTGTCTCAGTTCTCCGCGGCTGCCTGAGCCTCCAGGGCAGCCAGAGCCTGCTGATACCACTCTTCGGGCACCAGGGCACCCACGTACTTCCCGTGTCGGGTAATCCGGGTGATCTGCCCATCTCGCACAGCAGCGTCGATGTGGTCGCGCAGTTTGTCGCGCGCCTGCTGCACACCGACAGTCTCGATCTTCTCCATGTCGGTAGCGTACCGGCCTGTCAGTTCTGTAAGGTCTGTAAGGTCTGTACGTGAGGCAAGGCGATACGTACACGTAAACGGAAGACGGCCCTGGGCGCGCACCCAGAGCCGTCGAGTTAGGAGAACTACCTCCCATGCGAAACTTTATCCGCCGCAACCGCTCCACGGCGCCGAAGTCGGTGAACCCGGCGGACCCCAACGGCCGTATCCCCGGCGAGCGGTTCACCGTCTTCTTCGTCATGACGGGCGCGGTCTCCGCGATCCTGCTGGCGTTCGGCTTCGACTTCGGCAACGTCTGGGCACTCGCCGCCCGGCTTGGCGTCCCTGATCGAGTGCAGCCCCTGACCGCGCCCGCTGTCACCATCAGCTACCTCGCTCTCATGGTCGGGCAGCAGTACCTCGCCCTGCGCGGCTGGAGTCACCGGGAGCTTCTCAAGCCCCGGCTCTGGCTTCTGCTCATCGGCGCCATGACGTATGCCCTGAACTGCGGTGACGCCTTCCTTGCCGCCGCCTATGGTGAAGCCGCCTTTGACGCCGTCATGCCGACCCTGCTCCTCATGTGGGGTGAGCTGGCGCCGTGGATGATGCGTCAGGTTCACGCCGCCCGTGAGCGGGCGACTGTGGTCCTCGGTGCTCTGGAGCCCACTGTCGAGCAGCCCGCGGTTGACGACCTGGGTCGGATGGTGGAGGAGCTGCAAGCCGAGCTCTGGGCCAAGGAGGTCGAGAATGAGGCTCGTTCCGCCAAGCGGCGCGGTAAGCGCCCTGAGACTCCGCTCCGGCCGACCTGCCGCGAGTTCGTCTGGGCATGGCTCGACGCCGGCAAGACCTATGAGGACCACCCGGCCGCCGCTTGGTACAAGGAACTGGTGGCGGAGATGAGGGAGGAGGCCCCCACTATCGTGCGCTGCCGCCAGCTGATGCGCGAGGAGTTCTGGAAGATCGAGGGTCAGTGGCTCGCCGCCCAGGACGCCAAGGAGAACGCGGACGAGGTGATTGAGCGGATCGAAGAGGCGCTGGCCAACTGAACAGCACCTCTGAAGCCCCGGCGGTCAAAGACCGCCGGGGCTTTCCCATGCACCAAAGAACTGTGGCACATGTTGTTGTTCAAGTTGTTCCACAAGTGCTAATCTGGGGTCAGTCGCCAGGGTGAACCACCGACTATGCGGCGGTCTGAGATACCGCGCATATGTGGTCGCCCTGGCGACTGTCCCTACACGTACTACGAGGAGACGGCGTGGAATTCTCGGACGCCCCAGCAGAGTCGGTCCTGACCGCGAACACGCCGGAATCCGCATTCGAGCGCAAGGCGGCTCAGTGGGCCATCATCAAGGCCCGCGTCGACACCCAGACCAGCATGCTCAACAAGCTCCGCGACGACATGAGCGCTGACCTGCGCACCTTCGGCGTCAAGGACGACAAGGGCAGCTACATCATCGAGCTGCCGGCCGCCCTCTCCGTCGGAGACAAGCGCTTCAAGGGTATGAAGCTGGAGCGGACGACGACCCAAGTCGCCGACGAGGAAGTGGCTGAGAGCATCGCCCGCCACGTCGACAGCGACGAAGCCGAAAGCGTCGAGGCCGGCGACACCGACCCCCCTGAGGCCACGGTGTACGACCGCCTCTTCCCGCTGGTCCGCCAGTTCGATCCGCAGGAGGCGTACGTCCTCTACCAGGAAGGGCGGCTCTCCGACGACGACATGGAGCGCATGTTTCCTGAGAAGGAGGGCTGGCGCTTCGTCCGGGTGGCCGCATGAGCCGCGACTGGCACGCCGAATTCGCCGAGATCGCTGAGCGCCCCACAACCGCCTTCTACCCCGGTTCATCGCGCCGGGTCCGAGGAGCCAAGACTTCCGTCGTGCAGGCCGGCGACGACCACCGTACGGCCACAGGCGAGATCGACGAGAACGGCTGGGACGCCAAGCCGCAGGTGAAAAAGCTCGGAGACCGCTACGTCGAGTTCTTCGGCATCGGAGACCTCGGCAAGGCGCTACGCCGTGACGCAGTCACCATCCGCAAGTGGGAAGCAAAGGGAGTCATCCCCAAGGCCACCTACCTCATCAGCGGCAAGACGACGAACGGTAATAGGCGTCTCTACACCCGCGAGCAGATCGAGGTCATCGTCCGCATCGCGGAAGAGGAAGGTCTCTTCGACGGCGACCCCCGCGGCATCCGGATCACCGATACCGCCTTCACCACTCGCGTGAAGGAAGCATTCCTGGCCCTCAAGGAGCTCGCGTGAAGTCCCCGGTTGTGCAGTACACGAAGAGCGTCACCGAGCGCTTCAACATGGGCTCCTACGAGCACATCGAGGTCACCGCCACAGTCTCCTCCGACGACCCGCGGCTGCTCAACGACGCCCTCGACCAGCTCATGGAGCGCGAGCGCCTGATGGCCGCGGAACTCACCACCGAGACGAACTCCCTCGCGCACGTCCACCCCGCTATCTCCGACGACGAGGACTGATATGGCCCGAGCTCCCATCGACGACATCTTCGACGAGGACGTCCCTGCGCCTCGACGGCCCCGCCCAGGCCGTCGAAACGCCGACGCCTTCGACGAGGAGGAGAAGCCCGAGAAGGTCCGCCGTAACCGTGCAGCCTTCGACGAGGACGACGACCAGAAGGGGAAGGCCACTCGGACGAACTCCGCCCGGAAGAACGCCGCCTCTTCTGGTTGGGATGCCTTCGACGAAGTTGCCGGTAGCGGTAGTGGCTCGTTCGAGCAGCAGAAGGAGCTGAAGCTGGAGATCACCAAGGATCCCCAGCTCATCAAGCTTCTGGAAGCTGAGCCGTTCGACAGCTTCGAGCTCCACTGGATCCAGGAGATCAAGTCCGGCAAGCGCTCCTTCCGCGGACTCGCCCCCAAGGACGACTGCCCCTTGTGTGACGACCTCGACCACTACGGACGCAAGGTCGCCTTCTTCAACGTCGCCCTCTGGGACGAGGACGACGAGAAGTGGGTCAGCAAGGTCTGGGAGGTCGGCGTACGGGCCGCTCGCACACTTCAGGCCATCGCAAAGGACCCGAAGAAGGTCGGCCGTGACGAGGCCACCGCGAACCTCACGTCGCCGATGCTCTACCTGTCCGTCTACAAGACCGGCAAGGGCACCAAGACTGAGTACCACGTCGAGGCCGTCAAGGCGCGCGACGTCGAGTCCGACTGGGACGCCTCCCAGGTCACCGACGAGGATCTCGACCGCCTCGAAGAGAACACCTTCCACGATCCGTGGGAGCGCCACAGCACCCGCGCCGAGCTGGAAGCCGTGGTCCGCAAGGTTCTCGACGGCGACGACGAGGACGACGAGTAATCCACCCCTCAAGCGGCCCCTTTCCCCACCCGCCCCCTCCCCGGGTGGGGAAAGGCCGGCCCACGGGCCTTCCCCTTCTCCTCCCCACCACTCGACCTCCCGGAAGGACCCGCACCCGTGCGCGACGTGATCCTCACGCTTGACGACCTCAACGAGGCGGTCGCGCACTTTGCGAGGTACGACGAGTTCGTCATCGACCTGGAGACAGTCGGCGACCACCGCGGCGTGCCGATCGCCAACGAGATCACCTGGGTGGCGCTCGCCACCTACGGGCGGGCGATCGTCATTCCCATGGGCCACCCCAACGGGGACGAACTCATATCGAAGGACACCTGGCGGAAGAACAAGCAGACCGGGGAAAGGGAAGTGGTCCCCGCGGTGTGGAGCGACCCGCCCCGGCAACTGCGCCCCTCTCAGGTCTGGAAGGCGCTGGAACCCCTCCTCTTCTCACCCCGGCGCAAGATCGCCCACTCGGCTACGTTCGACCTCGGTTCCTTGGCCAAGTACTACGGCGGCCGAGTCCCTCCCCGCCCGTATGGCTGCACCCTCGTGGCAGGGTGGCTGCTCGATGAGAACCGACTCAACGGTCTCAAGAACCTCGTACAGGACAGGTACCGGCACAAGTACGACACGGAGAACGTCGGCAAGTGCGTCGAGAAGCACGCCTTCTCAACCGTCGCCCGCTACGCCTACCTGGACGCCAAATACGCCTGGCTGCTGTGGCGCACCATGTCGGGCGACCTGGTAGAGCAGAACCTCTCGCGCATCATGAGCCTCGAACTTGGCGTCACTGAGTGCCTGCTCGACATGCACCAGACGGGCGCCTGCGTAGACGAAGACCGCCTCCTGGAGCTCGAACACGAGCTGGTCATCAAGCTGGAGGAGATCAAGACCCGGCTCTTCCGTGCCGCCGGCAAGGTCTTCAACGTCAACTCGCCACAGCAGAAGCAGGACGTTCTCTTCGGCCCCAAGCCGACCGGCGGCCAGGGCCTGAAACCGCTGAGGCTGACGGACGGCGGCGTCAAGAAAAAGCGGGCCAAGGAGAAGCTGACCTACCGTGACTACTCGACCGACGCCGAGACGCTGGAGGCATACCCCGAGAACGAGGTATGCCGCATCCTCCTGGAGTACGCCGAGGTCGACAAGCTCCTCAGCACGTACGTCTACGGATACCTCGGCCGGGACAACCAGCCACGCCGCATCTTCAACGGACGCATCCACCCGCAGTTCAAACAAACCGGTGCTCGCACCGGCCGGTTCTCCTGCTCCGCGCCCAACCTCCAAAACGTTCCGCGGCCCGGAACCGAGCTCGGCACCAAAGTGCGGTCGCTGTTCATCGCGCCGCCTGGCCACAAACTGCTCGTGGCTGACTGGGGACAGATCGAGCTGCGGGTCCTCGCCCACTACCTCGGGCGCGGAGCCCTCTACGAAGGCTTCCTTGCCGGTGTCGACGCCCACACCGCCACCGCGGCCCTCGTCTTTGGTGTGGCATGGGAAGACGTCACCAAAGAGATGCGGCAGGTGGCCAAGGGCCTCAACTTCGCCATCGTCTATGGGGCGGGACCTGAGACCGTGGCGAGCATGGCCGGCATACCGGTGTCCGAGGCCAAGCGAATCATGGAAGTACACGAGACGCAGTTCCCGGAGATCTACGAGTTCAAGCGCTCCGTGATCAGCACCGTACGCAAGCGTGCTAGCCACGACCTCACGACTCTCCTGGGACGCAAGCGCCGACTTCCGGAGATCGCCTCCGGCCAGGGGTGGCTGCGCGGCAAGGGCGAGCGACGGGCCGTCAACTCCCTCATCCAAGGCTCCTCCGCCGACCTCATCAAGCTGGCCATGGTCCGACTCCACCGTGCAGTCAAGGCCGCTGACTCGCCGATCCGCCTGTCGCTCACGGTTCACGACGAGCTGGTGGTCATCTGCCCCGAGGACATGGTGGACATCGGCTCCAAGATGCTCCAGGAGGCCATGATCGGCGAGGAGATCCAGGCGTGGCTCAAGGTTCCACTTACCGCCGACGTGGTCGTGTGCGACCGCTGGTCCGAAGCCAAGGATTGATATGAAGACGATTCCCTTCGAGGTACTCAAGGCCGAACTGGCTCAGGACATGAACGCCGGCTGCGCCGAGAACGAGCTCCTCGTGAAATCCGGTCAGGTCGGAAGAAGCGACGACGTCCTGGAGATGGAACAGCTCGCTTCTGTCGAACGGCTCGCGGCAATTGAGCCACTGATGCCTCTCCTCGCCGTTTATGGGCAGCTCGCCACCGATCTACTCTTCGGGGGTATTCTGGACACCTCTGATTTGGAAGACGACCCGGTTGGTTATTCGTCGTTCCGTTCGGACTACCAGACAATTCTGACCGCCTCTGTCATTGCGGTGCTGTCCAACTTGACCGACAAGGGACTCATCCAGAGCGGAGTAGTGCTGTGAGCAACTTCTGGAGCAAGCACTTGGGTTCCAGCGCGCCGGCGCCGGGTTACCAGCCTCCTGCCCCGCAGTACCCTCAGAGCCCGCCCCCGCAGTACCCACAGCCGCCCTACGAGCAGGCACCCGCGGCCCCGCGCCAAGCCATGCATGCTCGCGACGCAGGGACCTGCCCGTCCTGCGACGGAAGCAACTACTTCGCCGCGCCCACCGAGCCGCGGGCCGGCAAGCGGTGCTACGAGTGCGGGTACCCCAAGGTGCAGAGCACCTCCGGGCTCATGGGCAGCTCTGAAGGCAAAGCGACTCCCGCACGACAGACGGCAGCCAACAAGGCCGGCGGATTCAGCATGAGCGTCGTCGGACGTATCGGATAACCGGAGAGTACGTGAGCACCATCCTGAAAACGGACGGGACAATCCAGGACCCGTACCGCAACTACATCGCGCTGTCGCGGTACGCGCGGTATCTGGACAGCGAGAATCGGCGGGAGACTTGGACCGAGACCGTCGACCGTTACTTTGCCTTCATGGTCAAGCACCTGGAGGAGAACTTCTCCTACAAGCCCGACCGTGATGAGCTGTACGAGCTGCGCGATGCGGTGCTCAACCACCGCGTCATGCCGTCGATGCGGTCGGTCATGACGGCAGGCGACGCCCTTGAGCTGTCCAACATCGCTGGCTTCAACTGCTCGTACCTGCCCCTGGCAGACATACGGTCCTTCGCCGAACTGCTGTACATCCTCATGAACGGGACCGGCGTCGGCTACAGCGTCGAGCGGCAGAACGTCGACAAGCTGCCGTCCGTGCCCGTCGACATCCGAGACACCCCCGAAGTAGTGCTGCGGGTAGGCGACAGCAAGCTCGGCTGGGCGGAGTCCTTCCTGGAGCTGCTGAACCTCGTTTGGGTCCACGGCATGGTTCCGGCCGTCGACTACTCCGAGGTCCGGCCGGCCGGCGCCAGGCTGCGTACCTTCGGCGGCCGAGCATCCGGCCCCGAGCCGCTGGCAGACCTGTTCGACTTCACTGTGCACCTGCTCAAGGATGCAGCGGGCCGCCGGATACGCCCGATCGAAGCCCACGACCTGGCATGCAAGATCGCCTCCGTGATCGTGGTCGGAGGCGTCCGCCGCTCGGCGATGATCTCCCTATCCGACCTCGACGACCAGGAGATGGCAACCGCCAAGTCGGGGGAGTGGTGGACGGAGCACGCTTACCGCGCCCTGGCGAACAACTCCGCGGTGTACTCCGACGGGATGACCCGCGAGGCCTTCGATGCTGAATGGTCCAACCTGGTGGCTTCCGGCTCCGGCGAGCGTGGCATCTTCCACCGCGGCGCGGCCCAGCGCCAGGCTGCCAAGTACGGTCGGCGTTCCCCGGACGCCCCGTACGGAACCAACCCGTGCTCAGAGATCGTGCTCAAGCCCTTCTCCTTCTGCAACCTCTCCGAGGTCGTTGTGGAGGCGGAGGACACCGAAGAGACGCTGGCCCGTAAGGTCGAGCTGGCCACGATCCTGGGGACCTGGCAGAGCACGCTCACCGACTACCCGTTCCTACGGGACGAATGGCGGGAGAATGCCGCGACCGAGCGTCTCCTGGGGGTGAGCCTCACAGGCATCTTCGGCTCCGAGATGCTCATTTCGCAGAGCGCAGCGCACCGCAATCAGCTTCTCGCCGACATGCGGGAACGGGCCACCGCGGTCAACGCCGACTGCGCCGATGCGCTGGGCATCACCCGCTCTCACGCGATCACCTGTGTCAAGCCCTCAGGAACCGTTTCCCAGCTCACGGGGGTCTCCTCGGGCATGCACACGTGGCACGACTTCTTCTACGTACGCCGGGTTCGGGCCGACAAGAAGGACCCGTTGTCGCAGCTGCTGAAGGCATACGGAGTGCCGTGCGAGGACGATGTGATGAACCCGTCCAACAACGTCTTCTCCTTCCCGATCGCCGCTCCGCCGGGCGCCATCACACGCGACCAGATCACCGCAGTGGACCACCTCAAGCTCTGGCTGGACATCCAGCGGCACTGGTGTGACCACAAGCCCTCGGTGACCATCTCGGTAAGGAACGAGGAGTGGGACGAAGTTGGGGAGTGGGTGTGGGGCCACCTGGACGAGATCTCAGGCGTCAGCTTCCTGCCGCACAGCGACCACACCTACCAGCAGGCCCCGTACGAGTCCTGCACCGAGCAGCAGTACCGGGACCTGCTGGCACAGATGCCCGAGATCGTATGGGCCGACCTGCCGTTCTACGAGCTGGAGGACTCCACTGTCGGTTCGCAGGAGCTGGCTTGCACCGCTGGAGCGTGCGAAGTTGTCGACCTTGTAGCCGCCTGACCAGGAAGCAGGACAGGGGCCGCACCTGATGAGGTGTGGCCCCTGTTGCGTCTCAGTGCTGTCTGACTGCCCACTTTGAGGTCAGGCTCGTATACGGGAGGACCAGGCCCGCAGCCAGCAGTCCGGCGCCTGCCACTCCGAACAGGTCGAAGTCGTCCGCCGAGATGGCCACGTTTGTGTGGCTGTATGCGTTGATGATCATGAAGAGGTATCCGGCGGTGTAGATGACGCCCAGGATGGTTGCCACCATGGCGAAGGCGATTCCTACGAATGCTCGGCGCCGGGTTTTCCAGGTGCCGACGGCGAGGAGGCCGTAGCACACGCCGGCGACGATGGAGGTGACGCAGACGTAGCCCAAGGTGATGAGGGCGAATGTCAGGGCGGAGGGGTTCATTGGGGCGCCGCTGGCTACGTCTTCGAAGAGGTTCGTCAGCCAGGGGTTGATGTAGGCGCTGGCGTATGTGTCGTTGACGAAGAGCACCAGGAGGGCAATCGTTGCGATGACGCTGATGGCGGAGAGCACGGTCATCGGTACGCGTGCTTGGCCTTCGCTGGCCATCCACCACACCAGGGTCAGCTTGACCATGAGGCACATGAGGATCAAGGACTCGGCGCAGAAGAACGTCCCCAGGTGCCACCCGCCAGGCAGGTCGGACATGTAGCGGAGCATGGCGGGGTTGTTCCAGAAGACTGCTGAGGTGGCGAATGCAAGGGCTGCGGTGGTGAGCCAGGCTGCTACGGAGTAGTCCCGGCTCTTGGACTTCTCCCGGGCACGGATGGAGCACAGGATCGTCGCGGCGGCTCCCCACATGGCGGTGACGGTGTATATGAGGGTCTTCACGAGTAACTACTCCAGCGTGTCGGCTGCGCGCTTGGCAGCCTCGGTCAAGGTTCGTCGTCGGCCAGGGCGGCGCTTCTTGGGCGCTTCCTCTGCGGCTGCCTCGGGGACGTATTCGCCCTCCAGGCCGCGGCGAACGTGTATCAGGTGCAGCGTGTCTTCGAGCTTGTCGAAGTCCTCCCCAGAGAGGCCTTGCATCAGGTGGACGATGCGGCGGATACGGGGGATGTCGAGCAGGGCGAGTGCCGGCAGGTCCTCCTCGGTGTAGCCACGGAGAAAGAACGAGGCCGGGACGCCCAAGGCCAGTGCGAGAGTTTCGATGGTCTGGATGCGCGGGTTGGCGTTGGTTCCGTTGGCGATGGCGCCAACCGTGGCGTGCGACATGCCATCGCCGCGCGCGGCGGTCTCCACGGCCAGAGAGCGGGAGGTCCACCGGTCGCCGTTTGCGTCCGTGCGGTGATCCATGAGCCAGCTCAGCTTGGCCGCCAGGGTTCTGGAGATTCTCACTGCGCTCCTCTCTCGTGGCGCCTGGAGTGTCAGTGCGAGGTTGTAGCTTGCGTTGTCCCAGCTCAAGAGCACAAGCGCACTCCGGAGCGGCCAGGGACCTTTGGAAAGTTTAGTTGACAACCACACGTGCGCCACGCATCCTTTTCATGCGGACGTCGACCCTCCGAGTCTCGGATGGGTCCCCCTACGTGTAGGGGTGCGGGGTGCGGTCCGCTGAGGGGGAGTGCGTCAAGTGGACATGGGTCAGGCGGGGGAAGTCCGGATACCGGACAACGTGCAGGATCTGCTCAACGACGGCCTCGCCGGCGAGGCGTTGGGGCAGGCGGTCGAGGACGGGCTGATCTCCTGCCGGGTGAACCTGCAAACAGGACTTGTCGTCTACGCGCTCGCCGCGCATCACATACACCCTGTACCAGCCGCCTGATCGACCGGTCTGTGGCCAGCCCCCCGGGATTCCCCGGGGGGCTTTTTGGTGCCCTTCGAGTGTTACCTACCCGTGACTTAGAGGAGCAACTCCTCTGCCTGTCGCGATCGGCGCAGCGACCATAGTCTCCTCTTGAGCAACAAGTTGTTCCACAACATGTGGCACATATCGAGAGGAGGAAGCGTGGCACTCTCGCCCGAAGTTCTCGCTCTGATGAAGCAGGCGAACAAGAAGTACGGCCCCGGCACGATGATCGCCGCCGGTGAGATGCGGGTCGCTGCCCCCTTCACTACCGGCAGTCTCCCGCTCGACATCATCCTCGGCGGCGGGCTCCCGGCGAATCAGTGGACCGAGATCATCGGATTCGAGTCCTCCGGCAAGACCTCCGTCGTCCACAAGACCATCGCCGCCAACCAGCGCCGCGACCCCGACTTCGTGACCCTCTGGGTAGCGGCCGAGGGCTACGACAAGGCCTGGGCCGAGCAACTCGGGGTCGACACCAGTCGCGTCATCGTGCACGCCACCTCGGCGATGGAGGAGGCGTACCAGGTGATGCTGGACTTCGCGGACTCCCGCTCCGTGGACGCCATCGTCCTCGACTCCTACCCCGCCCTCGTGCCGGACGAGGAGACCGAGAAGCAGATGGACGAGCTGAGCGTGGCCCTCGGCGCCCGCCTCACCGGCAAGTTCTTCCGGAAGGCCGGCAAGGCGACCGCCCGCTCCCACGTTGAGGACGAGCGCCCGATGATGGGCGTGATCATCAACCAGTGGCGCGAGAAGATCGGCGCCTTCAGCCCCCAGGGCACCCCGAAGACCACGCCCGGCGGCCTCGCCAAGAACTTCGCCTTCTACGTCCGCCTTGAGATCACCCGCGCCGAGTACCTCGACGAGGCCACCCCGGGCAAGGGCAAGGCCCGATGTGGCCAGGTCATCAAATTCCGGACGGTCAAGAACAAGCAGCACGCCCCGCAGAAGGTTGCCGAGACCCACTTCTGCTTCGCCGACTCCCCCTCCCGCGGAGTCATGGCCGGTGAGTACGACACGGTGCGCGACCTCATGACCTGGGGCGTCTACTACGACGTCATCAAGCGCAGGGGCCGGTACTTCGACTTCGCAGACCGCACCTGGGACCTCAAGGACGCCATCATCGACTCCCTCCGCGAAGAGCTCGACCTGCGCGACGAGGTAGCCGCAGCGGTCCTCAAGGCGGCCTTCCACCCCGAACCCCAGCAGGTTGCAGCATGACCGGCGCCCTTGCCGGCCTCGCCACAGCCGAAGCCGTCTACATCGTCTTCCTCTCCTGGCGGGCCCACCGGTTCCTCAAACGCAAGGCGGAGGAGATCGACCAGCTGCTGGACATCATTCGAAAGAGGCTCGCAGGTGACGAACCGGGGCCTTAAGCGGTCGCAGAAGCAGGAAAAGAACCTGGCCAATAAGTACGACGGCAAGGTCAACCCCGGCTCAGGCAACGGCTGGGTACACAAGAACGACATCCGCAGCGAAGCATTCAGCTTCGAAGCAAAGACCACTGAGAAGAGCCAGTACCCGCTCAAGCTCGCCGAGCTGCAACTGGCCGAAAGACACGCACTTCTCTCAGGGAGAGAAATGGTCTTCGTGATCGAGATGGGAGGGAGGAACTGGATGGTCGTCTCCCAAGAAACCTTCGACACCATCCTGGAGACCTAAGTGGCCCTATTCTCCCGATGCTCTGCCCCCGACTGGACCGCAGGGGACGACCCCGACCAGGAAGCAAAGTGCCGAAAGCACGAAACGCCAACGCGCGACAGCGACCCATGGTTTGACGACATGCGGGAGTCCGTCACCCTCTGCAACGGCGACGTGGACGGCAAGGTTTGCCCGATGCGACAGCGGTGCCTGGTCTGGGCGATGAAGAACTGCGAGCGCTACGGAGTCTGGGGCGGAATGCTCCCACACGACCGCGCCCGCCTCCGCAAGAAGTACAGGAACCAACCGGAGAAATGGGAATGGCACCCCCCAACCGTAAGGCCCCCCGAGTCGGAGCCCGGAAACGAGCCCCCATCCCAACCAGCCTCTCCGACTTCCTGACCGAAAAGCGCGGGGCCGCCGAGGAGAACTTCCTCGGAAGCGTCCGCAAGGACATCGTCGAGCTCAACAAGGCCGACAACTCGCGCCGGCAGGACATCATCCACCCATCGGAGATGGTCAAGACCGACTGGTGTCCCAAGGCCACCTACCTACGCATCCAAACCGGGATACACCACAAGCAGTCCTTCGGCTTCCAGTCGCTGAACATCTTCGACACCGGCCACGAAGCCCACCGCAAGTGGCAAAACCGGGCCTGGCGCATCGGCTGGCTTGAAGGCAAGTTCAAATGCCTCCACTGCCAACACCACTGGTGGGACATCAGCCCCAAGCACTGCCCAGCCTGCAACAGCCCCGCCATGGAGTACGCAGAGGTCCCGCTATCCGCCGAGGACACCCACCTCATCGTCGGACACAGCGACGGCATGCTCACCCCCGCGAAGAGCCTCCTCGAAGTCAAAACGGTGGGGGAGGGGACGGTCCGCTTCGAGGAACCCGCCCGCCTGGCCGAGCACCTCATCGACCTGCCGGACGGACGCACCCTGGTTGACCTAGCAGCCATGTGGGCCTCCATCAAGGTCCCCTTCCCCAGCCACATCCGCCAAGGCCAGATCTACCTCTGGCTCTCCCAGAGGCACGGCCACGACGTCGACAAGATGACCTTCGTCTACGAGTCGAAGTTCAACCAGGACGTCAAGCAGTTCACCGTCCGATACAACCCCGACCTCATCGCACCTCTCCTGGCGAAAGCCCTCGACATCAAGGAGCGGCTCGACTCGGGAAAGACGGCACCGGAATGCGTCAACGACACCGGCTGCAAGCAATGCAAGCCCTACCTGGAGAACGCTGATGACTCGCAGACGCCTCGACGAGGCCGACGAGAAACTCTCGGCGAAGACGACACGGACACTCAGCCGACGCGGCATGAAGACAGCAAGCCGACCCGAGGACGAGCTACCCGACCTGCCGGCCAACCTGACGGAACTCGGCGACGACGCGCTGATGAGCCTCTTCGTGGAGCTGACCCGCTGGGCCGAGTTCGCCGGAACACAGCTGGCCGCAGCAGCGGTGGACGAGAAGGACGCTGAAGCCAGCCTGGAGCGCTGCAAAGCCCTCGCCGCGGTCAAGGCCAAGAACGAGAAGTCCGTCACCGCACAGAAGGCGGCAGCCGCCTCAGATGAGGACGTCGTGGAAGCCGACGAGGAGTACCGCGGGGCGTACGCCATCCGCAAGCTCACCGAGGCGATCTACAACGGCGCCGACCGCAAATCGGCAGTCGTCTCACGAGAGCTCACCCGACGCATCGGCCGCAACGACCGAGAAGGCCGGGCCAACCGATGGAACGCCTGAGTTGGCGACCTCTCGCCCACGCCGCCCTCGAAGTCTTCGCCGCCTTCACCGCAGTCTCAGCCGGCATCAGCGTCGCTCGAAGCCACAGCGGCCTCGACCACTGGCACCCCGCCCTTATCACCAGCTATGTCGGCTGCTCCGTCATCGCACAACTGACCATCCGCGCGCTCGCGCAGCGACCCACCAGAAAGGCCAAGCATGCAGCGAGTTGAGGAAGGCCAGCTCTGGCTCGACAAGAAGTCCAAGGGCGAGCGGGTCGTTTACATCCAGGCCGTCAGCCCCAACCGCGGCGGCTACGCCAACTGCCTCTCCTACAACCTCCGCAAGTGCAGCCGCCGGTACGTGCAGATCCGACTCTCGGCCTTCACCAACCAGTTCCGCCCCCTCGCCACCTGACCCGGAGCCTCAATCTGTGACCACCCTCGTGCAGCCGCAAGTCCGCGTCATCACACGGCCTTGGCTCTCCTACCAACAGATGGACAGCTACCTATCAGATGTCGGCGGCCTGGACTGGTCCACCAACCTCGACGGCGTCAATGACGCTCAGCACCTTGTCGAGTTCGCCGGCCGCATGTGCTACCGCTCCTGGAAGCCCGGCCTGAACCCCAACGTGACGCGAGTCCGCACCGACTCAACGAAGTACCTCGAAAACCTCCTTGCCAGCGGCCACGGCTCGGTCCTGGAGCACATCAGCTTCACCTTCGTTCTCCAGAACGTCAGCCGCGTCTTCACCCACGAGTGGATACGCCACCGCCAAGGCGTGGCCATCTCCCAGGAGTCCCTGCGCTACGTGCGCCTCGGCGACATTCCCATGTGGATCCCGAGCTGGGCGCAGGAAGACACAAAGCTGATGGACAAGGCCATCGAGATGCTCACGGCGATGGAGACGTTCCAGCACTGGATGTCCGAGCACTTCGACCTGGACCAGGCCGGCCTGCCCTTCCACGACAAGAAGGCCAAGACCAGCTTCATGCGGCGCTTTGCACCCGAAGGTCTGGCCACGGTCCTCACCTGGACCGCCAACGCTCGCACGCTGCGGCACGTCATCGAGACCCGTACCGCCGAAGGCGCCGAAGAAGAAGTCCGGCTCGTCGCCGACCAGATCGGCGTCCTCATGCGCAACGAATGCCCAGCCCTCTTCGGTGACTACACGGTCAACGACCAGGGCGAGTGGACTACTGACTACCGAAAGGTCTGACCTTGTTCTTCAGCTCCGTTACGGACCTCCTCCCGGTCACCGCGCGCATCGTGTACTCGCAGGACACACAGCTGCTGCGCGTGTACTTCGTCAAGACCGGCGAAGACGGTGCGGCGATCAAGCAGGGCCACATCTCCTCCGGTCGTGTCGCCTACACCGCCGCGGCTTTCGGTAATCCCACCTTCGAGCTGACGCCCGAAGAGGCCAAGGCCCTGCGGGGCCGACTCAACGCCCACTACGGAGTCGAGGACGACACCGCCCGAATCCGGCGACTCCAGGAGGAAAGCAGCCAGCTCAAGGAAGCGCGGGAGGAAGCCGAAGCTCTCAAGCTGGCCCACGCGGAAGAAGTCTCAGCTCTGACCGCACGCGCACAGAAGGCGGAAAAGGCCTTCGCAGAGAAGGACGCCGAGTTCCGCCTCTATGAGGGGAAGCTCGACCAGATGGAACTCATGTGGCGGGAGATCCTCGACCGGTTCGACGTCGGCGCATGACGCTCTCCCCAGCTCCACACGACACTCACTGCACGTGCGGCCGACTGATCGAGGCAGACGAGTACGCCGGGCAACTCGACGGACAGACCATCTGCGAGATCTGCGCCGCACCCGACTGGGACGACGACTACGCCTTCGCATTCGACTGCCCCTGACCTGGAGCATCACATGAGCAACGTCACCGACTTCAAGCCCTGGCCCAAGACACCGCGGTTCAACCGCGAGTACGTGATCACCGAAAAGCTGGACGGCACCAATGCTCAGATAGCCATCAAGAAGCTCCTGGCCGACGAGGACCCCCAGCGATTCCTCACCCAGCCCGGCTTCAACGTCGTCGCCAAGGAGGACGGTCTCTACGTACTGCGCGCCGGCAGCCGCAGGCGCTGGATCGCCCCCAACACCGACAACTTCGGCTTCGCGGCCTGGGTCGCCTCCAACGCCAACAGCCTTGCCAACCTGGGCGAAGGCACGCACTACGGAGAGTGGTACGGCCGCGGCATCCAGCGCGGCTATGGCATGGACGGGCGCAAGTTCGCCCTCTTCAACACCACCCGCTTCGCCAGACCTCACGGAAACCTGCCCGCCGAGGCGCCGGCCGAGCTGACCGTCGTCCCCGAGCTGGCGCGTACCCGAGGCCACGTCCTCAACGAGACCATCCGCGACTGCATGAGGCTGCTGCGCGTCCTGGGCTCCGTAGCGGAATCCGGGGCGTCCGCCGAAGGCATCGTCATCCACAGCATCGAGGCCCGACAGTCCTACAAGGCGCTGCTCGAAAACGACGACCTCCCCAAGGGCATGGCCGCGTGATCGACTACTACGTCAGCCTCTGCCTGCCCCTCGCCTACCTCCTCATCGCCCTCGCAGTCGCCAAGACCGTCGCCCCCGGCGTCAAGCAAGCCATGTGGGGCACCGCGAACCGCGTCGAAACCGAGGACCTGGTCCTCAGCGGGCTCTTCACGATCATCATCGGCGCCCTGTGGCCACTGGCCTGCCTGATCTGGATCGTCGTCCCCAAGGACCCCAAGACCGGCCGAAAGTTCCCCACGTGAACAGCTGGTACCACGCCCAGTCCGCGTCCCGGAAATGGGGCGGCACACCAGAGGACTACCTCCCCATCTCGGAGTTCATCGACTCCAGCAAGCAGGTCGTGGGCGACGTCCGCCACCGCTCCCTCTACCACCACACGCTCGGCGTCTACCTCTGCGAGCGAATCTTCGGCAAGACCCTCACCGTCGGCCGCAAGCACATCCCCACCCGTCTCATCGCCGAGCGCCACATCATCGAGGACCTCGGCTGGCTCCCCAGCCCCAAGGACTACATCGACGGCATGCCCATCGCGCCATGGATGTCCGGGGCCAAGCGCAAGACCCTTCCCGTCTCTCACATTCTCGGAGCAGCCCAGTGACCGACATCCTCACCAAGACTGATCGGCAGACCTTCCTGGGTATCCCGATCATCGGCGAGAGCAAGGAAGGCTCGTCCCGAACGCCACAGCTGACCAGGGAGGAGTTCGCAGCCCTCATCAAACCCCTCCTGCACCACCCTGATGTGCACCTCTTCGGCTGGCGGCAGTACACCCCCTACTTCAATGACGGCGACGTGTGTGAGTTCAGCGCCGGTCAGCTGTACGTGATCACCACCAGCGACATCGAGCAGTACGAGGAGCTCCTGGAGAACGATCCGTACATGGTGGAGGAAACGTTCAACCTGGGCTACCAGAAGCACCCCACCCTCGGTGGCCGCCCCTGCGACTGGGCGGGTGAGTGGCCTGACCGCCGCATCGTCTACGGCGACTACGAGGGACCCGACGAGGCGCTGTACGACGCCGGCAGCGCCCTGGACGGCGCCATCCAGTCCGGCAAGTGCGACCACGTCCTGCTGGACCTGTTCGGTGACCACGCTCAGATCGTTGTGACCAAGGAGCGGATCGATGTCGAGGAGTACACCCATGACTGAGACCAGCCGCCGCCAGTACGTAGCCGCCGGAATCACCACCCTGCTCCTTGCCTGCCTCACCGCGTGCGGAATCAGCGAGAAGTACGCCGAGCCCTGGCGCGACGCACCCCGCGGAGGCACCGACAACGGACCGGCTGTCGTCTTCACCATGCCGGACGGCTTCGGAAACGGCGCCACCAAGTGCCTCGCCGGCCTGGGCGTCCGCGTCACCACGATCTACCACCAGGACGGGGCGTACGGCAGCGTCTCAACGATCCTGGACCCCGCCTGCAAGTAATGCTTGACACCGGGGCGATTGAAGAGCGGTGGGCCAAGGCTCTACCGGGCCCCTATGAATGGCAGCTCGACGAGGGCGGTATGGCCCACCTCGTCACCGACGACGGCCGACGCATCGCCATCGTCCACGGAAGCTACTGGCTCACCGCGCACGCCCTATCCCACGCACCCACCGACATCCGCGCCCTGCTTGACGAAGTCAAGCGCCTGCAACAAGGACTCGCCCATGACCCACCGCGTGGAGCCCGGCCAGATCTGGGCTGATCAGGACAAGCGCCGCACCGGTCGCCTCATTCGAATCGACGAGATCAAGGCCAACTTCGTCTTCGGCACCGTCGTTGCCAACATGCACAGCGTTCAGGACCGCCTCGACACCTACGGCCCCGCCTCGGCCGTGGACCGCCGCGGATCTTCCACCCGGATCGGCATCTCCAGGCTCTACGACGGCGAGTACGAGCTGGTCGAGGAAGACCAGATACCGCAGGAGGCCGGCCAACTGGCCGCCACGGTCGTCCGCCTCCCGCAAACCTGCGTGGACCTCACCCACCACCGCTGGGTCCCCGTCGCCCTCACCCTCAAGCCCGACAGCCAGTTCATCATCTCCACCCCTGCCGCCTATCAGGCCCTCGCCGTCTGCCCGAAGTGCTGGGCCCACACGACGTTCCCGTCCACCCAGGTCCCCTCCCCGAACACTCCCGGAGACATCGCCGCATGACTGCTGAACTGCCTGACATCATCGCCCTCGGCGGATACTGCGGCGCCGGCAAGGACAGCGTCGGCAAGATCCTCGTCGAGAAGTACGGCTACCACCGCATTGGGTTCGCCGATGCCCTGCGCAAGGTCCTGCTCGACATGAACCCCCTCATTCCCACGGCGGAGGGAGCAGTCAACCTCGCGTACATCGTCGGAGACGCGGGATGGGATGTCGCCAAGCGCCAGAATCCCGAGGTACGTCGTCTCATGGAAGAACTGGGCGAGGGGATTCGCTACCACGTCGACCCAGAGGCATGGGTGACCGCGGCTATGTCCGAAGGCCGACAGCACCACCGCATCGTCATAACCGATGTGCGACACGGTAACGAGTTCGACGCCCTCACGGAGTACTGGGACGCCATGACCGTGTGGATCGAGCGTGAGGGAGCCACCCCCCTCAGCGACCATCCGTCCCAGACGTCCCTGATCGCCGAGGACTTCCAGCACGTCCTGCACAACAAGGGCACCCTCCCCGATTTGGAGTCCGAAGTGGGGAGCTTCCTACACGACCTGTTCGGGGTGGAGCCCGCATGACGATCTGCCTTGGCATCGACCAGTCCTACTCGGGCCTGGCGATGGTCGCCTACAACGCTGCTACGGGCGAGCACAGCGACCAGCTGAACAGCTATCCCGCGGAGCGCTTCCGTAACCAGACCGACCGCCTCAACGCCATCCGGCACGGCGTCTCCCGGAACCTCATCCAGTTCACCAGGACCCTGGGGAACATCGACGTCGTCGCCCTGGAGGGCTACGCGCCAGGATCGAAGTACGGTCGTGAGCTGGCCGGTGAGCTCGCGGCCACGATCAAGCTGGCGCTGTACGACAATCTGCTGCTTCCGCAGTGCTGGCCCATAGTCATCGCCCCCACCAAGCTCAAGCGGTACACGACAGGCAGGGGAAATGCGGCCAAGAGCGAGATGCTACTGGGTGTCTACAAGAAATGGGGCGTCGACTACAAGGACGACAACCTCGCCGACGCCTACAGCCTTGCACGAGCCGCACACACCTGGTTTGAGAAGGCCGGCACGAAAAGCGAGCTAGAGACCCTGAAGGGCCTCAAACGATACAGCGCCGACACGCACAGCCCCTGAACAGAAAGCCCCACCACGGCGGTGGGGCTTTCTGCGTGTAACACAATTAACGACCGTCTGCCTAGGCTAGCCAAGGAGATCAATTCGAGGAGATAAACACGTGGACAAGAAGGAAACCGACGACGCTGTGTTCTTCGTCAAGAGCAGCACCTCTGCGACAGACCTTGGCGCAGCCGTCGCCCACGCCGTGTACGCCAAGAAGCACGTCACCCTGCGAGCCATCGGCGCCGGCGCCATCAACCAGGCCGTGAAGTCGATCCCGATCGCCCAGGGCTACGCAGGCTCCCGCGGCCACCGGCTTGCAATGCGACCCGCATTCTTCACCGCCCGGGTACCCGAAGGCGAAGTGTCCGGCCTCTCCTTCGTCGTTTTTGATGAAGCCGCCTAACAACACACGGCTATCCGCCCATAAGCTGGTGAAGCAGTTCAAGTATCCGTGTCCCACTCGCACTCCGACCGGACTGCTCCATACGGCGTCTCGCGAGGAGAAACGTGTCTGAGAATGTCCTTTCGAGCGGCGAATTCCCCACCATGGGAACTTCGGCCGCCACCAGTTTCGTCGTTCGGCAGCCGACGGCCGGCACCCTCGTCCGCAAGAGCGGCAACGCCAAGGGTGGCTCCAGCGAGGCGGCGACAGCCAACCACCGCACCAACGTCCTCAGCCGCGACGTGATGGGCGGACGCGGCGTAAAGGTCTACCGCGAGTACACCAACGCGGCACAGGCGGCAGCCACCGGCCGGAACGTCAAGGTCCTCCCGTCCAAGTTCACCGTAGACGGGAAGTGACATGGCCTTCCTCGCACCCCTCGTCGCCACGCTCGCGGAGGGCGGCGCCGTCGCAGCCGGCGGTACCGCCGCAGCCGAAGGCGGAGCAGTCGTTGGTGGCACTGCCGCAGCGGAGGGCGGAGCCGTTGCGGGCGGCGGCAGCGGGATCGCGCGCGCCGCAGGCCAGGGCATGATGAGCCATTTCGCCTCCGGACACGGGGAGTCCCGCGGACAGTCGACCACCAGCCCTCAGGCTGCCGAAGAGACCAACCCGGTCTTCAACTAACCGACAGGGACACTCATGAGCAACATCTCCTATGTCGCGCCCATGGGTGTACCGCAGCCGGGCTCACCCACATACGGCGGTGGCGGGCGCACCGACATGGTGGGAGCGCGAAGCATCCTCGATGCCAAGCGCATGATGGCCACTGCCCGAACGCCTTCTGCCGAATACCCCGACGGATACCTCGGCACGCTGAACACCCGACGCAGTGAGCGACTCGGCGACCCAGCGCTCAACAGCCAGCCGATGCGCAGCGCACAGAAGAGCTACACGCGCGGGGTGCACAGGGGCGAAAAGACCAACGCCGACGATTACCTGTGGCCGTCAGACTTCGGTCCCATGACAGCGCTGGAGTACCAGGCGCGCGGACAGAAGTGGACACAGACCGGCGACTCCCTACCCGGCCGGCACCTGGTCGGCAGCGGAGCAATCCGCGAGGCACAGGACCAGGACCGCACCGCAGCACTCCGGCGGCTCCGACCGCAATGGAGGTGAAGGCATGCAGCACCAGGACGGTGTGTACGACCACACCAAGCCGTGGTCCAGCCTTCGAGAACGACAGGTGAGCGATGTCCTCGCCTACCTCGGTGCACAGACCCCCGCCCGCTGGACGCCCCCAACACCCGTCGTCCGGCCGCGAGGCGCTGTCAAACGCGAGCCGACCATAGAAGACGTGCTCGGCCTAAGTTACGGAGGCCAGTGATGGCTGAGAAAGAGCCCATGTCCATGTTCGACCGCCGCAGGGCCGGCCACGGGGACAACGTCAAGTTCACGGTGGGAGAGACAGGCACCTTCGCCTCAGCCGAAAACCGGCTCGCCTCCCTGTTCAACGATCGCAGCTCCAGCCTCGGCGGCAAGGCGCTCAAGCTCGGCGGAAAGAGGTCGATGTAGGCATGGGACTCCCTGAACAGCGCCACCTGAACGGCGACCTCGACTACGGCCTCACCGACGGCCGCGAGCGCAAGGACGCTCCAAACTGGGGCGGCCATCGAGACGGCGACTCCGACTGGGAACAGAACTGGGCCGCCTTCCACGGCGGCGCAACCGTCCAGGGCCGCCGCTAACGCCCACACACATCCGCAGAACCACCACGCAGAGCACTCATAAGGCACCACCACCCGGAGCACACAGCTACGGGAGAGCTACACCATGGCAAGCACTGCTGCCGCAATGCTGGCAGAAGCCAACCGCTGGGTTGGCTACAAGGAAGGCCGCTCCAACCACACCGACTTCGGCGAGTGGTACGCCAAGCTGGCCGAGGACTCCAGTTTTGCCTATGCCGCGTGGTGCGATGAATTCGTGTCGTACTGCGCCTACGCCTCGGGCAACGCCGATGTGATCGGCGAATACGCCTACTGCCCCTCGCACGTCAACTTCTTCCGCAACCGCGGCGAGTGGCACGGCCCCAACGAAGCTGTGCAGCCCGGCGACATCATCTTCTTCAGTTGGGACGGAGGTCCGGTCGCCGACCACGTAGGAGTAGCTCGGGCCGCCGCTGCGCCAGGCCAGCCGGTGCCCACCATTGAAGGCAACACCTCCTCGGGCCAGAGCGGCTCACAGAGCAACGGTGACGGCGTCTACCAGCGAAGCCGAGCGCGCTCCACCATCCTCGGCTTCGGCCGGCCCGCCTACGCAGGCGCTCCAACCAGTCCGACTACGCAGCCGGCCTACGCGCCGCCGCCCTTCCCGCGGGGCCTTCGACCCAACAGCGCAGATCCCTCCGCCCGCTCGTTGCAGCGAGCGCTGAAGGCTACAAGCTGGATGGACAAGAGCGTCGCGGAATCCGACAACTACGGTCCGCTGACCCAGCGGGCCGTCGCCGGCTTCAACGCCAAGCACCGGCTGAATGACACCGGCGTCGCCTACGACCCTGCAATTGGCCCCAAGGGCTGGGCACTCCTTTTCACCCTTGCGTACGGATAAAACCAAAGGACCCCACGGCTCTTATGCCGCGGGGTCCGCATGTTACTATTTCCCGAGCGTCTGAATGGCCTGCGAGGAACGTCGGACGGGAATACCCCCAAGTGAGGAATCCCGTGTGACTCGCAGGCCATTGCCGTATATCTCTGCCGCGCTACTTCTGGTACTCATACCGGTTTCGCTGGCATTCCACGACGCCACCGAGAATTTGGGAACATCCGTCTCAGCCGCGGCGCAAACGCCGCCCCCCAAGACAGCCGCGGCCACGACCTCGCCGGCAACCTCTCAGGCGCCAAGCCCTAGCGCCGAAGCCTCTGGAGTTGCGGAGCTGCCAACCCCGCCAGCGTCGGCGCCAGAGGTCGAGGAAAGTCCTGCGGCCGAACCTGAGGCAACGCCCAGCTCCACCCAGCGCAGCGAAGCACCTACGCAGTCGCCCCGATCTCTCCCCGACACCGGGTCGCCCAAGGACTACGCGCGGTCCGTCCTCAGCGCGTCGCAGTACGCCTGCGTCAACAAGCTCTTCACACACGAGAGCGACTGGGATTACCGCGCCACCAACCCGACCTCTGGCGCCTACGGCATCCCCCAGGCATTGCCGGCCTCAAAGATGGCGACGGCAGGAGCGGACTGGCGCACCAACCCAATCACGCAGGTCCGTTGGGGCCTGTCCTACATACAGCAGCGTTACGGCACCCCGTGCAACGCCTGGGCTTTCTGGCAGAACAACCAATGGTACTGAGCAAGGACACAACACATGGCCGACCACATACGCCTCCTGCTGTGCAAGACCTGCGGCTCCATGGAGGAACTGCCTGACTACGAGGGCGATCCCCGCCAGGACTTCCTCCTCGACACGCTCGTCAAGCGCCACCGCGATCCGGATGGCAGCGCGCACGTCGCGCACCCGCTCATGAAGGTCGAGAAGCGCCACTGGGACAGCCCCAGCACCCGCGAGGAGATCATCAAACGAATTCGGGAGAACACCGGACACACCGGCCTTGACCCCGCGTTCTACAACGCCAAGGCCACCTTCCAGGAAGACGCCATGGCCTGCTGGTCCCAGCACAACCGGAGCATCACCTGCTCCGATTTCTGCTCTGACAAGAAGCGACTCACCCCCGACACCGCGGCAGAGCGCAAGGCTGCCGGCCTCCCGAAGTACAAGTCGGCCAAGGACGTCTACCTCTGCCACTTCTGCCCTGTGGCCAACGCCGTACGACGGGCCTCGTTCGAGAAGACGGCTTGATGTACGAGTACAAGGCCGCGGTACTCAAAGTCGTAGACGGCGACACACTCGACATGGAAGTGGACCTCGGCTTCGAGACCATCACCCGCCAACGCATCAGGCTCTCGGGTGTCAACTGTCCGGAGAAGAACACCGAGGCCGGGAAGGCCGCTCAGAAGTTCGTCGTCGATTGGGTGCAGGCACACGGCCCGAACTTCACGCTCACCACCTTCCGCGACAGACGCGAGAAGTACGGGCGCTACCTCGGAACGATCACCGCCACAGGCGCTGGCCCCCTCGATGTCGCCCTCGTCAAGGCTGGCCTCGCCCGACCCTACGACGGCCACGGCCCCCGCACTTGATCACCACATCCACCATCACCAGGAGCACCATGAGCACCATCGACCTGTCCAGCCTCGCCTCCCAGTCCGCAGGCGCCGAGGAAGAGCTGACCAGCGAGCAGCGCGACACGCTCCGCAAGATGGGCGAAGACGCCGGCATCTCCGACCAGGGACAGCTTGTCGAAACTGCCTTCCTTGTCGTCATAACCCCGGACGGCCAGGTCGTCGCCGAGCCCGACGTCACCACACCCGTACGCCTCCGCCGCCGAGCAGGCTTCGACGACTTCCAGCGCGCCGGCCACGTCCTTGTCGACGACGCCCTCGCCATCAAGACTGCAAGCCTGGTCGGGCAGCAGATGGCACAGATCACCTCCGCCATGGTCGAGCAGCAGCGCACACAGGCCCTCGTCAACAGCCTCAAGCTGTAAACAGGCGGCCACGAGGTGGTGTAAAGTAACGCCCGAGTGGGTGCTCGGTCTCGACCGCGTACTCTCTCCTCTCAAGGGAAGGCCCCATGCTTCGGCAAGGGGCCTTCGCCTGTTTCTGGGGTTAAATCTGGACCCCTTTGCATCCCGTATATCGCCGGTAGGATTCGGCATATGGAGACGAATACTTTCTACAGTCGTCTCGGGGAAAACGCTCAGCACGTCATGGAGCCCGCCATCGGCGCCTCCGGCTATTTCTCTAGCCCAGCTGACCACCTTGACCCGAACCTCTTTAATGGCGCCACCGTAATTCCCGAGGTCCGACGCTGGATACTCGACACTCTCTACCAGTTCTGGGACAGTCGATACGCTGCCGCCACCACCTGGGCCGAAGTATGGCTCGCAGGCTCAGGCATCAGCTACCAGTGGGCAGCCGACCGCGGAAACGGAGACCTCGACGTACTCATCGGCGTCGACTTCGCCCAGTTCGCCTGGTACAACCACGACTACGCAGGCCTCACCAACCAAGAGCTCGCAGACCTCTTCGACGAAGAGCTCAAGGCCGAACTCTGGCCCCGGACCGCCTCCGTCGAAATCGGGGACCGACACTACGAGGTCACCTACTACGTCAACCCCAACTCCCGGGACATCCGCAACATCAACCCCTACGCGGCCTACTCCCTCACCAAGGACGAGTGGACCGTCACCCCACCCGAGCTACCCGCCGATCCCCGCGAGCTCTACCCGCAGGAGTTCCGCGACGCCTCCGCCCGGGATGACGCCGAGGCCCACCGCCTCAGCACGACCTACAACGCTCTCAGCGAGCACCTTGCCAACCTCCCCCGCGGAACCGGCCAGTGGATCACCGCCGCCTCCCAACTCCGCACCGTCATAGCCCAAGCCGCCAGCCTCTACGACGACATCCACCTCGGCCGCCGCGCGGCGTTCACCCCCGGAGGCTCCGGCTACGGCGACTACGCCAACTACCGCTGGCAGGCCGCAAAGCAGAGCGGCACAGCAGAGATGCTCCGCACCATCAAGGACGTGGAAGTCACCACCCACAACCAGGTGGAGATCGACCTCTACGGCCAGCCCATCAGCGACGCTCAGGTAGCCCTGCGCAACGCGGCACTGTGGCGGAACCGATGAACGTTCTGCTCGCAGTCGACGGCGTCCTGAAGCGCCCCGAAAGCGACGCCATCATCCCCGCCGGCCAACTTCTCTACCACGGCCTGGCCACCACCCACGCGATCCACCTGGTAGATGACCACGGGACATTCAACGCCAACCGACTCGTCGCCCAGAGCTGGCTGCGCTCCCACGGGCTGACCAAGCACCTGCGGCTGCTCAAGCCCACCACCAGCGACACGGCACTACTCGACACCATCCGCTCCACACGCGCAGACCTCACTGTCGACCTGGTCGTAGTCGCCGACCCCCACAGCGCCGAACAGCTCCTCGCCGCCGGCTACACCGTCTGCCTCTTCGCCCACCCTCGCTACAGCCGGCCCCAATGGAAACCGGACTGGACAGGCGAGCCCCGCGCCTGGGACGGCATCGTCGCCGAAATAGAGAGCCAGGACCAGCACTACGCCAGCGACACCCGGCGCACCGCCGGACCGCTGTAGGAGACACCCTTGAAGCTCTACCTGGCCGGCGCCGAGATACCGGCCTACCGCAGCCTGCTCGAAGCAGAGGGCTACCGCACCGTCTCCCTCTCCTACTGGGGGCTCCGCCGACGCACCAAGTTCACCAAGCCCTTCAACCTCAGCGAGAAGTTCGGGGACCAGGCCGAGATCCTCCTCGACTCCGGCTGTCACTCCGTCAACGCCAAGCCGACAAGCGACATCACCGACGCTGAGCTGAAAGACATCGCCGAGCACTACTACACAGAGATGGTCGAGCCCAACCTCGCCCGCCTCTCCTACGTCGTCGAGTTCGACGCACACCAGCTCGGCGATGAATGGATCACTGACCAGCGCACACGCCTGACTACATACAAGGACAAGGCCGTCGTAGTGTGGCGGCCCGAGACAGGCCGACAGGCCCTCGCAGACCTGTGCAACATCTGGCCGAACGTCGGCATCACGCAGGCCGGCATCGACCGCCTGGACGTAGCTCACCACCTTCCGGGCATCACCAAGAGCACAGGCGTCAAGCTCTTCGGCCTCGGCATGACAAAGACCGCGGCCCTGGAACACGGCTTCTGGTACGCCGCGGCATCCACCTCCTGGATCTCACCGTCCCAGTTCGGGGACACCATCGTCTGGGCCGGCAGAGAGCTCCACCGTTACCCCAAGCGCTACAAGGACCTCGCTCGCACACGCCACAAGAACGCCATCACCGACGCCGGATTCGACGCTGAAGCAGTCCTCGCCGACGACCCCACAGAGGTGCTGCGACTCTCCATCTGGTCCTGGCGCCAGTTTGCCGAGCACATCCAGCCCAGAGGAGTAACTGCCCCAGCTGACCAGCCAAATGAGCCAAACGCGGATCCAACCCCCCACGCAGTTGGTCAACTCCCCGATAAGGCGCGGCACGCAGGAGTAACTCCAGCACCACTCAGGCAGCGCGAGCGACAGCCCCTCCCAGGCCTACAAATAGTCCAGGACACCGCCGACGACGGCACCTCCGGCCGCCCCGTGATCAAGACCGTTGACCCGGGTGTCCGGTCCTGTGACCGCTGCTACCTCGCCGCCCAATGCCCCGCCGCAGACCCCGGAGCAGCCTGCGCGTTCAGCCTCCCGCTGGAGATCCGCACCAAGGACCAACGCGCAGACGTAGCCGCCGCACTCTTGGAAATGCAGGCGGGCCGGGTGTTTAGCCTGCGATTCGCCGAAGAACTGGAGGGCGGATTCCCCTCTCCTGTGCTTTCTGGCGAGATCGACCGATTCAACAAGATGCTCAAGAACGTGTCCGACATGGAAGAGAGCAGCTTCTCCGTGAAGATCACCGCCACCCAAAAAGGCGCCGCTGAGACCGGCCTCATCAGCCGGCTCTTCGGCCGCGAAGAGGGCGAGCAAGCCCGCGCCCTGCCTAACCCGGTGACGGTCGAGCGTACGGCCCTGGAGGCCGGATTCGTTGACGCCGAGGTGATCGAGGACGGCACCGCATGAACGACTGGAGTAACTGGACAGCCATGGAAAACAGCAGCACCGAGGGTCATGTGACCGAGCGCCCCTGCCCACACTGCAAGGGGCGCTGGCCCGAGATGGATTCCTGCGTCGTCTGTGAAGGCGACGGCACTGTGGTGATTTGATCACCAGAGAAGGGCCGGTACTTGCTGATTCAGGTCGGGCTCCGACAGGCTGTCCGCCATTGTCTGGGCGTCCGTGAGACGCTCTTCGACGGCTTCCCACTCGTTGTCATCGAGCCAGGCGATAATTGCCGAGGCAGGCCTGCGTACGTAACGGTCTTCGAGTCGCGCGCCGAACCAAAACTCGATCCTGGCCGCCCTGCCCACAGCGTCCGGGAGGACGGCGAGGCCGACCAAACGCGTTAGGGGATCGGCATCACTAGGCTCAGTGCAGTAGGACCACTCAAGGGCACCGTGACGATCGCCGCCGTTGTTGATCACCTTGTAGGCGGACCGGTCGGGCACCTTTCCGTGCTCCATGCGCGGTCGTACGTAGTCGAGCCAGGACTGAAATGCCTGCTCTCGCGTCATGACAGCACGACCTCCCACTTTGACAGGATGGCTTTGGGCTCGAACCCTCTCAGAAGGATGTACTCGATGCCCAGCCCCCACCAGACAAATCTCGGGCCAGCGACATCCGTCAGTTGGTGTGGGTCCAGAATCAGAGCGAAGGGCCTCTCCACAGTCACGCCCGGAAGTTCCAGGTTGATGATGACCTGGTCGGGTGGGTATGGCGTCGGCGTAGTAAAGATCTCGCGGGTGGTTCCAGCCCGGAAGGTAGAAAGGTCGATGAGGCTGCCGTATCTCAGAAGCACGCGGCCCCCAAGTTCAGCGGCGATCTCTGGCCCGTCCCTGACCTGAAGGTTCTCAGTTGGTGTGTCAGGCGCGGCTATGTTGCGGTGCCCGATCATCTGGGCGTCGATGTTGGTCGCCAGCAGGCTTACGTGGATGGCCATGGAGCACCCCCTTCCTCCATTCCACCCTGGCTGCCGAGTGGGCTGAGCGCATCCTGAGTAGCCATGCAAGGCCCCGGCCAGCCAGCCGGGGCCTTCTGTGCGCACCAGCTCCACCTTGGCTCGCGCAAGAGGCCCCCTCCTACCAGAGGGGGCCTCTTTGCTGCGTCCCGGGTAGTTGACCTTGGACGCACTTGTTGTTTAAGTTGTTCCACAAGTTGAGCAACAAGCCGAGGGTGCCCTCCTCAGCTCGGGCCGGCCTGCCCAGCCGGTGGCTCCCCAGCCCCAACCCAGAGAGCCGCTGACATGACTCACCTGCACAGCGTTCCCAGTGACCCGCCGACCAGCCACGAAGCCGCCTGCTGGAAGGAATTCTGGGAGGTAGTCGGCCACGCCGCCTACCGCATCTGGCGCGAGGATCAACTTGCGGCAACCAGCTCCGACCGCGAACGCTTCGAAGCGGAAGCCGCCTGATCCCACTCCGGACCATCCGGCGGAGCCCACCTCGGGATGATGACGACGAGGTTCCGCGCTGCGCCCTCCGTCTTGTGGATCTCGATCCGGCGTATCACCTTCTTCAAGGCCGCGCGCCGCTCGTGCTCCTCCATCCGCGGCCAGATGCCCAGGATGCCGCTGAAATGCTCAGGCGGCGGAACGATGCGCAAGGTGCCTTCGGCTTCGAGCCGAGCGGCCCGCTGCTCCAGCAGCTTGATCTTTTCGACGAACTCGCCGTTCTTCCGCTCGTAGTCGTCCCTCGACACCAGACCGTCTGTAGTCATCTCAAGCAGGGTGTCCCGCTTTTTCTCCAGCTTCGAGATCTCTCCGCGGATCTTGTCGGCGTTCGCGGACGCCCGCTCCGCCGCGGCAGCCTGAAGCATCGCCGCCTTCCCAGCGCCCTCGCCTGACGCGTGCTCAAGCAACCACTGGAGCACCACCTTCGTCAGCTTCAGCGTCGGGACGGACAGGCCCTTACATCCGCCGCTGGCGTGAACCCTGTCGCACCGGAAGCCACGCTGTTTTTTGTTGATCTGTCCGGCAGTCATGACTGCCCGGCAGGTAGACCCGGATACGTCGGTGCGCATGCATCGCGCCATGGTTGAGAACGCATACTTGGCCTGCGATTCGCGCACGTTTTGGGGGCCTGCGGAGAGCAAACGCTTCTTCTTGTACGCCTCCCACACGGACATCTCGATCAGAGCCTTGTGATCACCCTCGTACCAGGCGTCGAAGGTCTCCGGCTTACTGCTACGACCCTTCACCTCCGGCAGATCGCCGGGACTCTTCACGCGGTAGCGGATTAGGCCGGCAGCGTAGCCAGTGTCCATGACCTGGTACCACTTGGTGGACGTCATCTCCTTGCCGTTGACAGAGCGGATCCCGCGTGCCGCCATGTCTTTGGTGATGGACCGCATAGGTTCGTCTCTGACGAAGCGCTCGAACACCTCGGCGAGTGCCGGGCCGCGCACCGGGTCGACGACCGGGATGCCGTGGCATGTGTCGCAGGAAAGGTAGGCGCGCGTGTTTTCCGGGTTGCGCTTGCAGTCGGGACACCGCTGGTAACCGAATTGCTGTCGGCCGTGGTGGCTCCGGCCGTCCCTCTTTCGTCGGTTGTGTGTGTCTCTCCATACGTCACCGATCATGTTCGACTGGAAGTCCGCGATCAGAAGCATCTGGTCGCGGGAGAACTTGCCAGCCGAAGTCGTGGTGTCGAAGTCCTCGGTCACCGCACGGAGCTGGCCGCCGGCCTGCTCCAGAGCGTGCAGGTGCACGTGGCTCTGGAGAATGTTGCGTCCGAAGCGGCTCCACTTCCAGACCAGGACCAGGCGGGCCTCACCGCTGTTGACGCGCTCGATGATCTCCGAGACCTTGCGTTTGGCGAAGTTTCGGCCACTGAGGTCGAGGTCTTCCACAACATCGACAATGTCAATGTCGTGCATCTTCGCGTACTGCTGGCAGGCGAAGAGTTGCTGTTCTGGGCTGTACATCTCCTCGCGCTTCATGCTCACGCGGATGTACACGATTGCCTTCAGGCGGCTTCTTACTGCGGTACGCACCAAACCCCCAAGTCACAAGGACTTTCATACTAGTAGGTGTTGGTTCACGTTAGGTAGAGACCAAGCACCCCAGCTACTTCCGCGCCCTCGGCCTCGGCCTGGAGGAGCCGCTCGCGAAGCTGCTGCGCCGCTACGGTCGCGACCGGCGGAACTCGGCCGTCTTCCTCCAGTCCTTCGAGCCCTCCAGCATCCAGCGGCTCGCCAAGCTGGTCTCGGCTCCCCGCGTCGTGCTCCTCGGCGCCGCGAACACCCGCCCCTGGGACTTCGAACTGGCCAAGGACCCGCGCACCGTCGCCGACCTGGTCACGCCCGAGGGCCTGAAGTGGATCGCGGGCTACGCGCAGGGCATCGGCCCGACCCTGGACCTGATCGTGCCGCGCGACGCGGCGGGCAAGCTCGGGACGCCGACCACCCTGGTGCGCGACGCCCACGCGCGCGGGCTGGTCCTGCACCCCTATACCGCGCGCAACGAGAACGTCTTCCTGCCCGCCGACTTCCGCAAGGGCACCGACCCGAACGCCTACGGGGACGCCTTCGGCGCCTTCCGCGCCTACTTCGCCCTCGGGATCGACGGGATCTTCTCGGACAACGCCGACACCGCGCTGCTCGCCGCCGAGGACTTCCGCCCGGGACGCCGCCCGCGCTGACCGGCCGTCAACCCGGTGGCGCAATGACTCGTACGAGTGTGCCGCGCCCGGTGGGGAAACCACCGGGCGCGGTCTTCGCGTCCCGCCCGGCATGGACCTGCTCAAGGAACTCGGACCCCTGCTCTCGGCGGAGGCCGCCGCCGAAGCACCGCTCGCCGGGATGGATCCGGCCGATCTCGAACAGGCCGTGTGGGTGCGGCTGCTGGAGCGCGACCCGCGCGGGCCCGCGCCCGCCGAACCGGCCCGCTGGCTGCGCCGCGCCGTGCGGGCCGAAGCGCGGCTCGGCCGCCGCCGCTCGCAGCGCGAAGTCCCGTACGCCCGGCCCGCGGGATCCGCCGCGCAGGCGCCCGGACACGGACCCGAAGGGGAGCTGCTCCACCGGGAGCAGGACCGCGCCGTCCGGTCGGCGGTCGCCCGGCTGCCCGGACGCTGTCCGGAGCTCATGAATGCGTTTCTTTCGCCCAGGGACCTCACCTACCGTGAAATCGCAGGAGAGTTGGGTATCTCACAAGGAAGTTTGGGGCCCGTACGTTCCCGTTGCCTGGGATGTCTGCGCAGAATGCTGGCTGCAGAGGTTGAGGCTCCTGGCCTGCGGGGAAAGGAGCGGTAGACCAACGGGCTACCAGGTGAGCGGGAGGCATGCGCACATGGGCATGAGCGTGACCATTTCGGCGGCGACGGCCGAAGACGCGGAGCAGATCTTCAAGCTCCAGTACCTGTGCTTCCAGCGCGAGGCCGAGCTGTACGGCAACTACCTCATCCAGCCCCTCACGCAGTCCCTCGACTCCCTCAAGGGCGAACTGGCCAGCGACACCGTGCTGGTCGCCCGCCTCGGTGACGAGGTGGTCGGCGCGGTGCGCGGCAGCACCGACGGGGACGGCGCCGGCAAGATCGCCAAGCTCTGCGTCCACCCGCGCCTCCAGGGCCACGGGCTCGGCGCCCGGCTGCTGCGCGGTGTGGAGGAGGCGCTGGCCGACGGCTCCAAAACCTCCCGCTTCCGGCTCTTCACGGGCCGCAAGAGCGAGTCCAACCTGCGGATGTACCGCAAGGCGGGCTACGTCGCGGTCGGCGGCCGCACGGCCTCGGACGGCGTGGAGCTGGTCATGCTGGAGAAGGAGACCGCCGACTACGCGGTCAGCGCCTGACCGGCCCGGGCCCCGCCCCTCCCGTCACTGCCCGCGCTTCGCGCGCAGCCAGAGCATCCCGGTGATCGGCAGGATCACCGGGATGAACAGGTAGCCCATCCCGAACTGCGACCACACCGTCGAGTCGGGGAAGGAATCGGGCCGCACCACGGTCCAGGTCCCCACGGTGATCACGCCGGTCAGCTCGGCGGCGCAGCACAGCCGCGCCGCCTTGCGGGCCGTCTCCCCGCCGCGCACCAGCGAGTACGTGATGAAGGCGTACACCAGCGCGGCCACCGCGCTCAGCGCGTAGGGCAGCGGGGCCCGGTCGAACTCGGTGGAGATCTGGTAGGCCGAGCGCGAGACCGCGCCGACGGTGATCACCCCGTACAGCCAGACGAGCAGCACGCCCGGCCCGGAGACCAGCTTCGTGCGCCCGGCGGCCGTCCCGGCGTTCGCGTTCGTGTCAGGCACCGGTGCCACCCCAGATGTCGTAGAGCCGTACTTCGAGCACCGCGAGGACGACCGCGCCCGCGGCCACCGTCACCGAGCCCCACTTGCTGCGCTCGGTCAGCGAGAGCAGCCCGGCGGCCGGAACCGCCGCGAAGGCCCCGACGAGGTACGCCACGAAGAGCACGGTCCCGTCGTGCGGCTCCGCGCCCCCGCCGAGCTTGACCAGCCCGACCACCAGCTGCGCCAGGACCAGCAGCGTGACCACGGCCATCCCGGCGAAATGCCAGTCCTTGGTCGGCTGGTCCCGCCAGGCGGCGAATCCGCACCAGGCGGCGAGGGCGAGTGCGGCCGCGCCGATGGCGACCGTCAGGGCGTCGAGCATGCTGCGAGGGTATTACGGGTCCGGCGACCCCCTGCGCGCGCCCCGTCCCGGCCCGGCCGCCCCGGACCCCCGGGCCGCGGCGGGGACCGTGGTCTTGACCACAGCGCGGGCCGTCCGGGCGCCGCACCGCGGCGCGCTCGCCACGGCGCCGTCGACGGCGTCGGCGCAGGTCACCGGGCGGGTACCAGGCGGGCATCGGGGTCGCTCCGGGTGGTAGGCGCCGCCGCGCCGCCGCCCGGAAGCATCCGGATGACGGACGATATCCGTCCGCTATCCGGACACCTTTGATCGGTGGAGGGATACGTCTGGTTTACTGGGGCCATGACCACGACGAGCAGCCGCACCCTTGCGACCGAGGCGACGATGACGCCCGGTGCTCGTTGTATGTGTCGAATGCGCGCCTTCTGAGGGCCCCCCTTCCTGAGCCTCGCGCCCCGAAGCGAGACCGGCCGAGTCCGTCCGGACCGTGCCCGCCGTAGCGTCCCCCCGCTGTAGGGCCACCCCGGACACTCCTGCCCCACGCCCGGCGCCGAACCGCCGATTCATCCCGGTTCGTCCCGTATCGCGTCCCCAGACGATTGCCCCGTGCCCGGCCTGCCATGCCGTGCACTCGACAGCGACGGAATTCCTGTGATCACCACATCGGGCCTCACGAAGGTCTACCAGTCCCGTGGCCGCGAGGTCACCGCCCTGGACGGGGTCGACCTCCACGTCCGCGAGGGCGAGGTCTACGGAGTCATCGGCCAGAGCGGCGCCGGGAAGTCCTCCCTCATCCGCTGCGTGAACCTGCTGGAGCGCCCCACCGCCGGCACCGTGAGCGTCGACGGCGTCGACCTCACCGCGCTCGCCGGCCGGGGCCGCCGCGCGGGCAAGGAGCTCCGCGAAGCCCGCAGCCGCATCGGCATGGTCTTCCAGCACTTCAACCTGCTGTCCTCGCGCACCGTGCGGGGCAACGTCGAGCTGCCCCTGGAAATCCTCGGTATCTCCGGCCGCGAGCGCTCCCGCAAGGCCCTCGAACTCCTCGACCTCGTCGGCCTCGCCGACAAGGCCGGGTCCTACCCCGGTCAGCTCTCCGGCGGCCAGAAGCAGCGCGTCGGCATCGCCCGCGCCCTGGCCGGCGACCCCAAGGTGCTGCTCTCCGACGAGGCCACCAGCGCCCTGGACCCCGAGACCACGCGCTCGATCCTCCAGCTGCTGCGCGACCTCAACCGGCAGCTCGGCCTCACCGTGCTGCTCATCACGCACGAGATGGACGTGGTCAAGGCCGTCTGCGACTCCGCGGCCCTGATGAAGCGCGGCCGGATCGTCGAATCCGGCACGGTCTCCGAACTGCTGGCCACCCCCGGCTCCGAACTCGCCGACGAGCTCTTCCCCGTCAGCGGCGTCGCCACCGGCGCCGACCGCACGGTGGTCGACGTCACCTTCCACGGCGAGGAAGCCACCCGGCCGGTCATCTCCCAGCTGTCGCGCACCTACAACATCGACATATCGATCCTGGGGGCGGCGATGGACACCGTCGCCGGCCGCCAGGTCGGCCGGATGCGCATCGAACTCCCCGGCCGCTACGAGGACAACGTCGTCCCGGTCGGCTTCCTGCGCGAGCGGGGCCTCCAGGTCGACGTGGTCGACGCCGGGGAACCCGCGGTCCGGGAAGCGTCCGCCCCCGCCGGCACCGTCCCGGCCCAGCTCGTGAAGGACGGCGCCAAGTGACCTGGTCCGAGATGCAGCCCCTGCTCACCCAGGGCACGTACGACACCCTCTACATGGTCCTGTGGTCCACCCTGGTGACCGTCCTCGGCGGGCTGCCCACCGGCATCCTGCTCGTCCTCACCGACACCGGCGGCCTGCTGCAGAACCGGGTGGTCAACAAGGTCCTCGGGGCGATCGTGAACGTCGGCCGCTCCATGCCCTTCATCATCCTGCTGATCTTCCTGATCCCGGTGACCACCGCCGTCGTAGGCACCTTCATCGGCCCCACCGCGATGATCGTCCCGCTGGCCATCGGCGCCATCCCCTTCTTCGCCCGGCTCGTCGAGACCTCCGTCCGCGGCGTGGACCACGGGCTGGTCGAGGCCGTCGAGTCCATGGGCGGGGGAGTCCCCACCCTCGTCGGCAAGGTGCTCCTGCCGCAGGCACTGCCCTCGCTGGTCGCCGCCGTCACCACCACCGTGATCACCCTGGTCGGCTACTCCGCCATGGCCGGCGCGGTCGGCGGCGAAGGCCTCGGCTCCAAGGCCATCACGTACGGCTTCCAGCGCTTCGAGACCGGCTTCATGGTCGCCACCGTGGTCGTACTGATCGCACTCGTCACGGTGATCCAGCTGCTCGGCGACGGCGTGGTCCGCCTCCTCGCCCGCCGCGGCCGGACAGCCTGACCCGGGGCCCCGGCCCCCATGAACTTCCTTCCCCCACAGCCCGCACTCGTCGTGCTCGGGCGTTGTCCGCACCATCAGGAAAGAGGCACTCTTCGTGCGCAGCTCCATCAAGTCCACCGCCCTCGCCGCCACCACCGCGGCCCTCGCCCTCGGCCTCACCGCCTGCGGCACCTCCTCGGACCCGTCCGCCGCCTCCTCCGGCGGCACGACCGACGAGAGCAAGCCCCTCGTCATCGCGGCCTCCCCGAGCCCGCACGCCGACATCCTGAACTTCGTCAAGGACAAGCTGGCGGCGAAGGAGGGCCTGAAGATCGAGGTCAAGGAGTTCACCGACTACGTCCTGCCCAACACCGCCACCGAGCAGGGCCAGGTCGACGCGAACTTCTTCCAGCACAAGCCGTACCTGGACGACTTCAACAAGAAGAACAGCACCCACATCGTCCCGGTGGTCAACGTCCACCTGGAGCCCCTCGGCCTCTACTCCAAGAAGGCCAAGTCCCTCACGGACATCAAGGCCGGCCAGACCGTGGCCGTCCCGAACGACCCCACCAACGAGGGCCGCGCGCTCCAGCTGCTCGCCGCCAACAAGCTCATCACCCTCAAGGAGGGTGTCGGCACCGCCGCCAAGCTGGCCGACATCACCGACAAGAAGGGCCTGGAGTTCAAGGAGCTGGAGGCCGCCACGGTCCCGCGCGCCCTGAACGACGTCGACGCCGCCGTCATCAACGGCAACTACGCCATCGAGGCGAAGCTGGTGCCCGCCAAGGACGCGCTGGTCCTGGAGAAGGCCGAGGGCAACCCCTACGCCAACCTCCTCGCGGTCAAGGACGGCAAGCAGAACGACCCCCGGATCCAGAAGCTCGCCAAGCTCCTGAACACCGACGAGGTCAAGAAGTTCATCGAGGAGAAGTACCAGGGCTCGGTCATCCCGGCCTTCGGCGCCCCGGCCTCCTGATCCCGGCTCCCGACCGGGGCCTCCCGACAGGGGCCCCGGGCCGCCCCGGCCCCGCACGCCCTCCCCGGGCGGGCGGGGCCGCGCCGCTGCGCGCGCACCGCCGCGGCCTGCCCGCTTCCGGGCAGCCCGGTCCCGCACCCGACCGGCCCGATACTGCATGCTGTGGCTCTACGGCCACGGTCTCAGGCATGGAGCTGCGCATGACAACCACCTTCCCGGACGTCTCCATCAGCACGGACCGGCTGGTGCTGCGCCCCTTCGAGGAAGAGGACGTCAGCGCGCTCACCGCGATGATGAACGACGAGCTCATCACCGCCTGGACCGAGGCCCCGCACCCCTACACCCGCGCCGACGGCCGCCGCTGGGTCACCGAGGACGCCCACCGCGAGCGCACCGAAGGCCGTGGCATCGTCTTCGCCGTCACCGAGTTCCTCACCCACCGCCTGGTCGGCGCCGTGCACGTCCGCCACACCGACTGGCGCTGCCTCAGCGCCGAAGTGGGCTACGCCACCGCACCCTGGGCCCGCGGCGAGGGCTACGCCTGCGAGTCCGTCCTCGCCGTCGCCCAGTGGCTCTTCCGCGACCACGGCTTCGAACGCCTCGAACTGCGCACCGCCGCCGACAACACCGCCGCGCAGCAGGTCGCCCAGAAGATCGGCTGCATCAGCGAGGGCGTGCTGCGCAACGCCTGGATAGTGCGCACCCAGACGCCCGACGGCGGATGGGCCGACACCCGCACCGACCTGCTCGTCTGGGGCCTGGTCCCCGAGGACCTGGACGACCTCGACGTCCTCGACGGCTACGGCGAGTTCCACGCCGTCCCCGAACAGCGCGGCCCCGTCCGCCGGCCCCTCCCGGACCGTGCCTGACCCACCGGCCCCGGCCGCCCCCGCGGCCGCCCGCCGACGCCGCGCCCCCCGATCAGCAGGTAGTCTCACCGTGCCCGCCCACACCGCCGGGCCGCCCCGCACCACGACCCACACCAGGGAGACCGAGGACGATGGCCGACCGGGTCACGGTGATCGGCTGGGACGGCTCGCCCCTGACCGCGGCCGCCCGCTCGGCGCTGTCCGCCGCCACCCTCGTGGCCGGAGCCGGCCACCACCTCGCACTCCCCGAGATCCCGCCCAGCGCCGAACGCATCCGGCTCGGCAGCCTCGGCCTCGCCGCCCGCCGCATCGCGGGCCACCGCGGCACCGCCGTGGTCCTCGCCGACGGCGACCCCGGCTTCTTCGGCGTCGTACGGGCCCTGCGCGCCCCGGAGCACGGCCTCGAAGTGGAAGTCGTCCCGGCCGTCTCCTCCGTGGCCGCCGCCTTCGCCCGCGCGGGCATGCCCTGGGACGACGCCCAGGTCGTCGTCGCCCAGCGCCGCACCCTGCGCCGCGCGGTCAACGTCTGCCGGGCCCACACCAAGGTCGCCGTCCTCACCTCGCCCGGCGCCGGTCCCGCCGAACTCGCCCTGCTGCTCGAAGGAGTCCACCGGACCTTCGTCATCTGCGAGGAACTGGGCACCGACAAGGAACGCGTCACCGTCCTGACCTCCGACCGGGCCGCCGACCACAGCTGGCGCGACCCGAACGTGGTGATCGTCGTCGGCGGCGGCGGACCCGTCTCCGCCGACCCCGGCTGGCTCATGGGCCGGCCCACCGCGGTCGCCGTGGCCGCCTCGGGGCCCCGCGGCTGGGCCCACCCCGACTTCCCCCCGGACCCCCGGTCGCCGCAGACGCCCGCCCCCGAAGGGGAGTCCGCGCTGCTGCGCGCCGCCCAACTGGCCCGGCTCGGCCCGCGCCCGGGCGACCTCGTCTGGGACATCGGCGCCGGCAGCGGCGCCTTCGCCGTGGACGCGGCCGCCTTCGGCGCGGCCGTCATCGCCGTCGACGCCGACCCCCGCGCCTGCGAACACACCGAGGTCGCCGCCCGCCGGCGCGGCGTACTCCTCCAGGCCGTCGCGGGCCGCGCCCCCCACGTGCTCGACGACCTGCCCGAACCCGACGTCATCCGCATCGGAGGCGGGGGAGTCCCGGTCGTCGAGGCCTGCGCCGACCGCCGTCCCGAACGGATCGTCACCCACGCCTCCACCCGCGACGAGGCGGAGGCCGTCGGCCGCGCCCTGACCGAACGCGGGTACGCCGTCGAATGCGCGCTCCTGCAGTCCGTCGCCATGGACACCCGGACCTGGCACGAACAGGAACGCGCGGTCGTCTTCCTCGTCGCCGCCGAACGCCCTCCCCAGCGCTGAGGAGCCCTGACGGGCCTGACGGATCCGACGGGTCTGACGGAACGGGCCGCCCCCGACCGGTGCTGACGACCCCTCGGCCCGGTCCGAACACCGCGCTCCCGGGCGCGAACGCCCCCCTCGGCGCGGGCCGGAGCCCCGGGGTAGGCTGGCCGATCGTCGTACTGCCCTGTCACTCCGGGCACAGCGGCACCACAGGACGCCCGACGTGGCGCAGTCCACAACGGACCGTGGCGGTTATGGCCGCCATGGTGGCGAACGGGCGCGACAATGCTTAGTGGTTGTCGGCGGCGTCGTGCCCGAGGGGTTCGTGCCGCACGGCGGCCACGCTCGTTGGTCATACGGGCGCCGGGCGATCGAAGCAGCAACACCGATGGGCGAGGGGTACGCATGACTGACACCGGCCAGGTTCCGGGCGAGGGCCTCCCGGACAACGCGGGCATGGTGGATCAGCACGGCATCCCCGCGCCGGTCCCCACCCCGACCCAGGCTCCGGCGCAGACCCCGGGTCCGCTCCAGGGCACGGGCGGGTACGCGTTCCAGGACCTGATGGACAATCCCGCCGAGGACGACGACCTGCTGCTGATGCCCAGCAACCAGAGCGCGTGGAGCGACCCGCAGGTGGTGCCCCCGGCGCCCGTCTTCCCCGTCGAGGGCGGCTACGCCGACGGCTACTACGAGCCCCCGGCCGGCTTCCCGGAACCCGGCTTCACCGGTACGGGCTTCACCGACCAGGGCTTCGGCGACACCGGGGCCTACACGCACGGCGCCCACGAGGCGGGCGGCCGCGACTCCGGCGCCCTCGACCTCGGCGGCCTGCTGCCGCCCCCGTCCGCGCCGGCGCCCGCCGCCGTGGCGGCGCCGGTGACCCCGGCCCGGCGCCCGCTGCACATGGGGCCGCCGGTCCCCGACGCCTCGGGCGGCGTCGTACGCTCCCTCGCCGACCGTGGTCCGGCGGCGCCCGTGGCGCCCGCCGCCCCAGCGCAGGCCGCGCCCGTCGTACCGGCTCCGGCCGCCGCCGTCGCTCCCGAGGCCCCGGCCCCGGTCGCGGACGAGGTGCCGGCCGCTGCGGAGGCTCCCGTTCCGGTGCAGGTGTCGGACGAGCTTCCGGCCGAGGCGCCGGTCCAGGTCGCCGAAGCGGTGGAGGCTCCCGTCGCGGTACCCGCCCAGGCGCAGGCCCCGGAGGCCGCTGCCGAGGCCGTGGCCGCGGCTCCGGTCGAGGTGCCCGCGGTTCCCGTCGAGGCTCCGGCGCCGGTCGAGACGCCGGTCGAGACGCCGGTCGAGGCACCGGTGGCGTCATCGGTCGTCGAGGCCGAGGCCGGGGCAGAGGCCGAGCCCGGCGTCGCCGCCGCGGATCCGGTGCAGGCTCCGGTCGAGGACGTGCCCGTCACCGCCGCCGCGCCGGAGGCCGTGGCCGAGGCGCCGGTGGAGGCCCCCGCCGAGGCGGCTGCCGCACCGCTCCCCGAGGCTCCGGCCGAGGTTCAGGCGGAGGCCCCCGCCGGGGAGTCCGCGCAGGCTCCGGTCGAAGCGCCCGCCGAAGCCGTCGCCCCCGCTCAGGTCTTCCAGAGCGCTCCGGTGACCGGCGCCGGCCTCGAATACCTCGACGTCCCGCAGGAGGTCCCGCTCCCCGCGGGCACCCCGTGGACGGCGGAGCCGGTGGCTCCCGCCGCCGCGCAGCCCGAGCCGGTGGCCGTCGTGGCCGAGCCGGTCGCCGAGCCCGCTCCGGCGGCCCCCGCGGCCGTCGCCGAACCCGTCGCGGAGCCGGTGGAAGCGCCGGCCGAGGCCGCCGGGGCGCAGGCCGCTCCCGCGCCCGAGGCCGAGCAGGCCCCGGCCCCCGCCGAGGAAGCCGCCCCGCCCGCCGCGCCCGTCGAGCCGCTCCCCGAGCCGCAGCCCGCCGCTGCCGCCGCCCCCGCCGCCGAGGTTCCGGCCGCCGAAGCCCCGGCCGAGGCCGAGCCGGTGGCCGCCCCCGAGCCCGTACCGGCCGAAGCGGCCGAAGCGGCCGAGGAGGCCGGGGAGAGCGCGGCCACCGAGCCCGCTGCGCCCGCCGAACCGGCCGAGCGCGGCGCCCCGGCGCCCGCCTACGACGACGCCGAGCGCGAAGCGGTCCTGCGCGTCATGCGCGAGCGCCGCGACATCCGCAACGGCTTCCGCACCGACCCGATCCCGCACGAGGTGCTGCTCCGCGTGCTGGAGGCGGCCCACACCGCGCCCAGCGTCGGGCACTCGCAGCCCTGGGACTTCGTCGTCATCCGCTCCGCCGAGACCCGCCGGACGATGCACGAGCTGGCCCAGCGGCAGCGCGAGGCCTACGCGAAGTCGCTGCCCAAGGGCCGGGCGAAGCAGTTCAAGGAACTGAAGATCGAGTCGATCCTCGACACCCCGGTCAACATCGTCGTCACCGCCGACCCCACCCGCGGCGGCCGCCACACCCTCGGCCGGCACACCCAGCCGCAGATGGCCCCGTACTCCTCCGCGCTCGCCGTCGAGAACCTCTGGCTCGCCGCCCGCGCCGAAGGCCTCGGCGTCGGCTGGGTCAGCTTCTTCGACGAGCGCGAGATGGTCCGTACGCTCGGCCTGCCCGAGCACCTGGAGGTCGTGGCCTACCTGTGCGTCGGGTACGTCGACGAGTTCCCCGAGGAGCCCGAGCTGATGCAGGCCGGGTGGTCCAAGCGGCGCCCGCTGTCCTGGGTGGTCCACGAGGAGACGTACGGGCGCCGCGCGCTGCCCGGCGAGGAGCCGCACGACCTGCTCTCCGAGACGGTGGCGAGCATCCGGCCGCTCGACGCGAAGGCGCTCGGCGAGGCCTGGGAGCGGCAGAAGCGCATGACCAAGCCCGCCGGGGCCCTCGGCATGCTCGAAATCATCTCCGCGCAGCTCAGCGGCCTCTCGCGGGTCTGTCCGCCGCCGATCCCGGAGCCGGCCGCGGTCGCCATCTTCGCCGGTGACCACGGCGTGCACGCCCAGGGCGTCACCCCGTGGCCGCAGGAGGTCACGACGCAGATGGTCGCCAACTTCCTGGGCGGCGGAGCGGTCTGCAACGCCTTCGCGAACCAGGTGGGCGCCGAGGTCTGCGTGATCGACGTGGGCGTCGCGGGCGACCTCCCGGCCACTCCGGGGCTGCTCCCGCGCAAGGTCCGGCCCGGCACCGCCGACCTCTCCGTCGGCCCGGCGATGACCCGCGAGGAGGCCGTCGCGGCCATCGAGGTGGGCATCGAGACGGCCCGCGACCTCGTCGCGGCGGGCAACAAGGCGCTGCTCACCGGTGAGATGGGCATCGCGAACACCACCGTGTCCGCGGCCCTCATCTCGGTCTTCACCGGGGTCGACCCGGCCGAGGTCACCGGGCGCGGCACCGGCATCAACGACGAGACGCACGCCCGCAAGGTCGAGGTCGTCCGCCGGGCGCTGGAACTGCACCAGCCGGACCCCTCCGACCCGGTGGGCGTGCTCGCCGCGATCGGCGGCCTGGAGCACGCGGCGATCGTCGGCCTGCTGCTGGGCGGGGCCTCGCTGCGGACGCCGGTCATCCTGGACGGCGTGAGCGCGGGTGCGGCGGCGCTGGTGGCCCGGGCCATTGCGCCGGAGTCGCTGTCCGCGTGCATCGCGGGCCACCGCAGTGCGGAGCCGGGGCACGTGGCCGCGCTGAACACCCTGGGCCTGCGGCCCCTGGTCGACCTGGACCTCCGCCTCGGCGAGGGCACGGGTGCGCTCCTCGCCCTCCCCCTGGTCCAGAGCGCGGCGCGCGCGATGCACGAGGTAGCCACCTTCGACTCAGCGGGCGTCACCGAAAAATAACCCCCGGCCCCCGCCTCAATCACCGGCGAGGCGGGGGCCGACCCGCCCCCGCCGGTTCCCTCCGGGGGCGCCTCAATTGCCGGCGGGGCTGGATGGCGGCTGTGGCCGCTGTCCCCGGTCCCCCAGAGGTGCGCCTCAATCGCCGGCGCGGCTGGGCTGGCCGGGCTGCCCCCCGCCGGTTCCCTCCGGGGGCGCCTCAATCGCCGGCGGGGCTGGTTGCTGGCTGAGCTCGCTGTTCCCGGTCCTCTCCGGGGTGCGCCTCAAACGCCGGCGGGGCTGAAGGGATGGCGGCCGGAGCCGGTCCTCTCCCGCAGACCGAGCGACACACCGCAGACCACCCCCGCCCCACGGGCGTCCGAGGCACTCGCACCTGCCGACCAGGCCCGCCACATCCAGCCGCCCCACTGGCGCCCGGGGCTTGCCGACCAGGGACGCCAAATCCAGCCTCACCGGCGCCCCGCACCCGCCGACCGGGCCCGCCAAATCCAGCCCCACCGGCGCCCCGCACCCGCCGACCGGGCCCGCCAAATTCAGCCTCGCCGGCGTTTGAGGCGCCCCCGGAGGGCGTACCGGGCCGCACTCGGGCGGCTGCCTCGGCCGGGTCTCGGCCCCACAGCGCGGGTCCGTAGCCCGCACCGGCCGACCAGGCCCGCCAAATCCGGCCCCACCGGCGCCCGGGGCTTACCGACCGGGCCCGCCAAATTCAGCCTCGCCGGCGTTTGAGGCGCCCCCGGAGGGCCTACCGGGCCGCACTCGGGCGGCGGCCTTGGCCAGGTCCCGGCCCTCGGGCCGAGTCCGTCAGTCGGGTCCCGGGCGCCCCGGGCCGAACCCTGCCCCAGGGGGCCGGGCCGGGGCGCCGCACCAGGGGCCGCCGGCCCCGAGCCGACTCCCTGCCCAAGGGCACCGCACCCGCCGCTCGGCGGGACGAATCGCCGCGTCCCGGGCACCGGGTGGGGACCCGGGAGCCGCGGGGCCGTCACCCCGCCCCCCGGACCGGCACCCGCCCGCCCCGGCCCGTAACGTTGGCCACGCGATTCGCGCCACCGCCGCCGCGAGATCCGCCCGCACCGGAACCCCCCGCACGAGGAGACCCGCATGGCCGCACACCCCGCCTACCCCGTAGGCCTCCGTCTGGCGGGACGCCGGGTCGTCGTCATCGGCGGCGGCCAGGTCGCGCAGCGCCGCCTCCCCGCGCTCGTCGCCGCCGGCGCCGACGTGCTCCTGATCTCCCCGTCGGCCACCCCCTCCGTGGACGTCATGGCCGAGACCGGCGAGATCCGCTGGGAGCGCCGCCGCTACCAGGAGGGCGACCTCGCGAACACCTGGTACGCCCTGATCGCCACCCGCGACAAGGCCGCCAACGACGCCGCCTCCGCCGAGGCCGAGCGCGAGCGCGTCTGGTGCGTGCGCGCCGACGACGCCGAAGCGGCCACCGCCTGGACCCCGGCCACCGGCCGCAGCGAGGGCGTGACCGTGGCCGTACTGACCGGCACCGACCCCCGCCGCTCCGCCGCCGTGCGCGACGCGATCGTCGAGGGCCTGCGCGACGGCACCCTCGCCGCCCCGGCCCACGGCCGCGCGAAGCGCAACCCCGGCGTGGCCCTGGTCGGCGGCGGCCCGGGCGATCCGGACCTGATCACCGTCCGCGGCCGCCGCCTGCTCGCCGAGGCCGACGTGGTCATCGCCGACCGGCTCGGCCCCCGCGACCTGCTGGACGAGCTCGCCCCGCACGTCGAGGTCATCGACGCGGCGAAGATCCCGTACGGCCGGTTCATGGCCCAGGAGGCCATCAACAACGCGCTGATCGAGCACGCGAAGGCCGGCAAGTCGGTGGTCCGGCTCAAGGGCGGGGACCCGTACGTCTTCGGCCGCGGCATGGAGGAACTCCAGGCGCTCGCCGAGGCCGGCATCCCCTGCACCGTCGTCCCCGGCATCTCCAGCTCGATCTCGGTGCCCGGCGCGGCCGGCATCCCGGTGACGCACCGCGGGGTGGCCCACGAGTTCACGGTCGTCAGCGGCCACGTCGGACCCGACGACCCGCGCTCGCTGGTCGACTGGGCCTCCCTCGCCAAACTGACCGGCACCCTGGTGATCCTCATGGGCGTCGACAAGATCGGGCTGATCGCCGAAGCCCTGGTCCGCCACGGCCGCTCCGCGGACACCCCGGTCGCGGTCGTCCAGGAGGGCACGACGGCCACCCAGCGCCGCGTGGACGCCACCCTCGCCACCGTGGGCGAGACCGTCCGCGCCCAGGAGGTCCGCCCGCCCGCCGTGATCGTCATCGGCGAGGTCGTGAACGTGGGCCCCTCCGCCTGACCAGGGGCGCCCCGCCGTCCGACCCCGGGCGCCCCTCCCCGGGGGCGCCCACCCCCGTTTCCCCCGCACCGCCAAGCCGTTGGCACCACACCCAGGACAAGGCAGTATCACCCTGTGGCTGATCTCATCACCATCGAGGACCCCGACGACCCGCGCCTGCGCGACTACACGGGCTTGACCGACGTCGAACTGCGCCGCCGGCGCGAGCCCGCCGAAGGACTCTTCATCGCCGAAGGCGAGAAGGTCATCCGCCGGGCCAAGGACGCCGGGTTCGAGATGCGCTCCATGCTGCTCTCCGCGAAGTGGGTCGACGTCATGCGCGACGTCATCGACGAGCTGCCCGCCCCGGTGTACGCCGTCAGCCCCGAGCTGGCCGAACGGGTCACCGGCTACCACGTGCACCGCGGCGCCCTCGCCTCCATGCAGCGCAACCAGCTGCCGACCGCCGGTGAACTGCTGGGCGCGGAACCCGGTGGCCGCCGCATCGCGATCTTCGAGGGCTTCGTCGACCACGCCAACCTGGGCGCGGCCTTCCGCAGCGCCGCGGCCCTGGGCATCAGCGCCATCCTGCTGTCTCCGGACTGCGCCGACCCGCTCTACCGACGGGCCATCAAGGTCTCGATGGGGTCCGTCTTCTCCGTCCCGTACGGGCGCCTGACGGACTGGCCCGCCGACCTGGAGCAGGTCCGCGAGGCCGGGTACCGGATCCTCGCCATGACGCCGAGCGAGAAGGCCACCCCGCTGGACCAGGTCCCGCCGGAGCGCTTCGCGCAGTCCGCCATCATGCTGGGCTCCGAGGGCCACGGCCTGTCGACCTACGCCCTGCGCGCCGCGGACGAGTGGGTCCGCATCCCCATGGCGGAGGGGATCGACTCGCTGAACGTGGCGGCGGCCTCGGCCGTCGCCTTCTACGCGACCCGCCCCCGGGCCTGACCCGGCCCGCCCCGGGGCCTCAGCCGCCCCGGGGCCTCGCCTCCACCGGCGCGGGGCAGGGCGGACGTCAGAGCTTCTGCGCGGCCGCGATCCCCAGCGCCACGATCAGCGTGACCAGCACGAACACGATCAGCCGCTGCCGCATCAGCCGCGGGTCGGGCCGGGAGGGCCGGCGGCCCGTGCCCGTCGTCCGCGGCCCCGTGCGGCCGCCGCCCGTACGCCGCCCGTTCGTGCGCTCGCCCGTACGCCCCGCCGTGGGCCGCGAGGACGGGCCGCCGGGCTCCCGGGGGCCCGAGGGGCGTGCGTGGGAACCGCTGTGCGCGCCGTGCGCCCCGTCCTGCGCGCCGTGCGAGCCGCTCGCGGACGGCGCGTGCGGCGCACCCTGGGGGCGCAGCGCGGGAGTGCCCGCCGTACGCCGCTCGGTGCGCTGGTCGGCGTACTCGTCCGCGAGGCGGCCCGTCGGCCGCTCGGGCCGGGTGCGCTGGGCGGGCGGCCGCCCGTCCGTGAGTCCCTGGGCCTCCCGCGCCGCGATCTCCTTGAGCCGCATCGACAGCTGGAGCGTGCTCGGCCGGTCCTCCGGGTCCTTGGCCAGGCAGGCCTGCACCAGCGGGGCGAGCGCGTCCGGTACGCCGAGCAGGTGCGCCTCCTCGTGCACGACGCGGTAGAGCATCACCTCGGAACTGCCGTGCCCGAAGGGCGAGTCGGCGGTCGCGGCGTAGGCGAGGGTGGCGCCCAGCGCGAAGACGTCGGTGGCGGGCGTGACGGCGGCGCCGCGCACCTGTTCCGGGGCGAGGAAGCCGGGGGAGCCGACGGCCGTGCCCACGTGCGTGAGGGTGCTCGCACCGGTCGCCCAGGCGATGCCGAAGTCGATGATCCGCGGGCCCTTGGGCGACAGCAGGATGTTCGACGGCTTGAGGTCGCGGTGCACGACCCCCGCCTCGTGTACGGCGACCAGCCCCTCGGACAGCGCGGCGCCGATCGCGGCGATCTGGGCGGCGGTGAGCGGGCCCTCCTCGGCGACCTTGTCGTGCAGCGAGGGTCCGGGGACGTACTGCGTGGCGAACCAGGGGCGCTCGGCCTCCAGGTCCGCGGCCACCAGCCGGGCCGTGCACCCGCCGCGGATCCGCCGCGCGGCGGACACCTCGCGGGCGAAGCGCGAACGGAACTCCTGGTCCTCGGCGAGGTCGGGACGGATCACCTTGAGCGCGACCCGCTGACCGCGCCGGTCCGAGCCGAGGTAGACCACTCCCATGCCGCCGGCGCCGAGCCGCCGGTGCAGCCTGAACGAACCGACGACACGCGGGTCCTCCCGCCGGAGCCGCATCATCGCCATGTCCACCCCGCTGACCGGTCGTCCTGTTGACGTGGCACAGCTTACGGACCATCCGGCACCTCCGCTCAGAGGCCGCGCCCTCGCCGGGAGATTCGATTGTCAGTGCGGGGAAGGCCACTTGAGGGAGAATCAGGGGTACGAGCGTGAGGGGTCCGGGGTAACGGCCGTTCCCCCAAACGGCCCTTGGGCCAAGGGCATTGACGCGCCCCCACCCGGACGCGGCCCCGGCCGCGCCCGGCCGGCGCGGATCCCGTGCGTGCCCGGCGCGCGCCCGCGTGCGACGGGCGGCGGACGTGAGGGAAGTCACCAGCGGTGACGGCCCCGCGGCGCCCGGGAGCGGGGCCCCACCCACCCCTGGGGGATGACCCCTACACGGAGCGGGCGGTCTCCAACCAGAGGTGTACACGGGGGCCGCCGCAGTCATCCTCCTGGAGGCCCGCGAGGGGTACGAAGGCATGAGGCCAGGAGGGCGCCGCCCGCCTAGTGTTGAAGACAAGCGGCGGGTGGCGCACTCGTCCCCCGAGGTCACGAACCCGCCGCTGCCAACCACAGGGAGAGGGCCATGGCGGACTTCGCACGGCACGGACGCAAGGCATTCGCGTTCAACGGCCACGAGTCCGGCACGCGGCACCCGCTGGTCGCCGCGGCGATGGTGCTCCCCCTGGCCGCCCTCCTGGTCTTCCTCTTCGGAGGATGGGACCAGGTGGCGGCGCAAGCGTCGTCCGTGGGCGCGATGCTGGGGCGCTGAGCGGCGCCCCAGGTCCGGGAGAGCGGCCCGGGCCGGGACATCGGCCTTCAGCCCCGTGGGGACGGGGGTGCGGCGGACGGCAGGAGAAGGGTGCTGCCCGTGCGACGGAGACGTCGTACGGGCAGCACCCTTTTCCGTACCTGCCGAGCCCCGGAACGCGAAAGCCCCGGCCGTCGAAACGGCCGGGGCTTTCAGGCGGTGCGCGATACTGGGATTGAACCAGTGACCTCTTCCGTGTCAGGGAAGCGCTCTCCCGCTGAGCTAATCGCGCGGGTTCCGCGGCCGTGAAGCCGCAGTTCACAACTGTACAGCGTGCGCGATACTGGGATTGAACCAGTGACCTCTTCCGTGTCAGGGAAGCGCTCTCCCGCTGAGCTAATCGCGCGGGTGATCCTTGCGGATCCAGTGGACGATACTGGGATTGAACCAGTGACCTCTTCCGTGTCAGGGAAGCGCTCTCCCGCTGAGCTAATCGTCCTTGGAGGTGGAGACGGGATTTGAACCCGTGTAGACGGCTTTGCAGGCCGTTGCCTCGCCTCTCGGCCACTCCACCATGGAGCTGAGCAAGGGTTCTCGGGAAGATCCCCCACTTCGAGCGGACGACGAGACTCGAACTCGCGACATCCACCTTGGCAAGGTGGTGCTCTACCAACTGAGCTACGTCCGCAGGTCACCGTGCTCGCGGCGGGGGTTCCCCCCGGCGCTCCCTGGCGACGTGTTGAACTCTAGCGGATTCCCGAGCCAGCTCAAAAACGCGTTTCCGCAGCGTGCTGCCGTCCGATCACCACAGGTCACCCCACCGGCGCCGACCCGTCACCGGCCATAGACTCGCAGCCGTGCACGACCTGGCTCCCATGGCCCGCTTCGGCGGCCTCCTCGCATCCGACCTCCGCGACGTCACCAGCGATCCCTCGGCCCTGGACTCCACCGGCTTCTGGGCGGTGTCCGCGGATTTCGAGGGGCGGCTGACCTGCGCGCGCTTCGGTGACATACGCCCCGACCCCGTCCCCGCGCCCGTTCCCGGTGCGTGGCGGGGCCCCGCCGCCGGCGACTGGACCTCGTCCCTCGACCGGGCCGCGTACGTCGCCGGCGTACGGCGCATCCGCGAGCACATCGCCGCGGGCGAGGTCTACCAGGCCAACCTGTGCCGCGTGATGTCCGCGCCGCTGGCGGGCCGCGGCCCGGGCGACGGCGCACCCGCCCCGGAGGCCGACGTGGACGCGCTGACCGCGCTGCTGGCCCGCGGCAACCCGGCGCCCTATGCCGGAACGATTCGCCTCCCCGCCCACGGCGTCGAGATCGCCACCGCCTCCCCCGAGCTGTACCTGCGCCGCACCGGCCGCCGGATCGTGTCCGGCCCCATCAAGGGCACCGGCCGCACCGCCGCCGACCTGCTGGAGAAGGACCACGCGGAGAACGTGATGATCGTGGACCTGGTGCGCAACGACCTCGGACGGGTCTGCGCCACCGGCTCCGTCACCGTCCCCGAACTGTGCGCCGTCGAGGAGCACCCGGGCCTGGTGCACCTCGTCTCCACCGTCAGCGGGGACCTCGCCGAGGGCGCGGGCTGGCCCGAACTGCTCGCCGCGACCTTCCCGCCCGGGTCCGTCACCGGCGCCCCCAAGTCCTCCGCCCTGCGGATCATCGAGGCCCTGGAGACCGCCCCGCGCGGCCCCTACTGCGGCGGCATCGGCTGGGTCGACGCCGACCGGGGCACCGCCGAGCTGGCCGTCGGCATCCGCACCTTCTGGATCGACCGCGAGGCCGCCGGCGGCCCCCGCCTGTGCTTCGGCACCGGCGCCGGGATCACCTGGGGCTCCGACCCCCACCGCGAGTGGGCCGAGACCGAACTGAAGGCGGCCCGGCTGCTCGCGGTAGCGTCGGGCACCCACCAGCACATCGGAGGAACCGTTCAGTGAGCACGCCGCACGCGACGCCGCCCGCACCCGCCCCGGCCGCGACGCCGATCTGGCTCGACGGGTCGCTGCGCGACGCCGACAGCGCCACGGTGTCCGTGTTCGACCACGGACTGACGGTCGGCGACGGCGTCTTCGAGACGCTGAAGGCCGAGGGCGGCCGTACGTTCGCCCTCACGCGGCACCTCGACCGGCTGACCCGCTCCGCCCGGGGCCTCGGGCTGCCGGACCCCGACCTCGACGAGGTCCGGCGCGCGTGCGCCGCCGTACTGGACGCGGGCTCCGGCGCGGTCCCCTTCGGGCGGCTGCGGATCACCTACACCGGTGGCCTCTCCCCGCTCGGCTCCGACCGCGGGGACGCCGGACCCACCCTGATCGTCGCGCTGGCCCCGGCCACCCGGCGCCCCGACACCACCGCGGTGATCACCGTCCCCTGGGTGCGCAACGAGCGCAGCGCCGTCGCCGGGCTGAAGACCACCTCGTACGCGGAGAACGTCGTCGCGCTGGCCGCCGCGCACCGGGCCGGCGCCTCCGAAGCCCTCTTCGCCAACACCCTCGGCCGGCTCTGCGAAGGCACGGGCTCCAACGTCTTCGTCGTCCTCGACGGGCGGCTGCACACCCCGCCGCTCGCCTCCGGCTGCCTCGCGGGCATCACCCGCGACCTGGTCGTCGAGTGGACGGGCGCCGAGGAGAGCGACCTCCCCTTCGACGTGCTGGAGCGGGCCGAGGAGGTCTTCGTGACCTCCTCGCTGCGCGACGTCCAGGCCGTGCACGCGATCGACGGGCGCCCGCTGACCGCGGTGCCCGGACCGGTCACGGCCGAGGCCGTACGGATCTTCGAGGAGCGCTCCGGGGCCGACCTCGACCCGTGAGCGCCGACCCCGCGCCCGATCCGGGGCGGAAACCGGGCTGACTGGGGCGCGTACGGCGGGTAGAAAGGCTCCGATGACCACCACCCTGCGGCCGTCCGCGCCGCTCCAGCACAGTCCGGCGGGGGCGCGCTCGCGCCCGTACGAGATCCGGGTCAACAGCAGACGGGTCGGCACCCTGCTGCTGACCGCGGCCGAACCCCTGGGTTCCTTCGTCATAGGGAAGATCAACGAGCTGGCCGTGGACGAACCCGACCGCCGCCGCGGCCGGGCCACGGTGGCCGCCCTCGCCGCGGAGGAGGTGCTGCGCTCCTGGGGGTGCCACCGGGTGACCGCCTCCGTCCCCGCGGACTCCGACGGCGGCCTGCGGCTGGCCGAGGCGCTCGGGTACCTGCGGACCGGCCGCAGCATGGTCAAGGACCTGGTGTCCGCGCCGCCCCCGCTGCCCGCCGGGACCACCGGCCGTCCGCTCACGGCCGCGGAGTACGGCCCCTGGCTGACCGCCGCCACCGACCGGTACGCCGGGAACTGGGAAGCCCGGGGCCTGACACCGGAAGCGGCCCGCGCCAAGTCGGTCGCCGACCACGCCGGCCAGCTGCCCCAGGGACCCGCCACCCCCGGCGTGGACCTCCTCGTCCTGGAAGCGGCCGGGGTGCGCGTCGGGCACATCTGGGTGGGCCGCGTCGACGGGCGGGCCTACGTCTTCGACGTCGAGGTGGACGAGGAACAGCGCGGCCACGGCCACGGCCGCTCCCTCATGCTGCTCGCCGAAGACGCCGTCCGCGCGGCCGGGCTCGCCACCCTCGGCCTGCACGTCTTCGCGGGCAACACCCCGGCGGAGCAGCTGTACGAATCCCTCGGCTACCGCTACACCGCGGTCAACGTCGCCAAGGACCTCAGGTAGCCGACCGCGCGTGCGGCAGAGGGGGGCTCAGGCGGGGTCGGCCAGGAGCCGGTCGGCGATCTCCTCGATCCGCTCGCGCAGCCCCTCCTGGCTCTTGCCGCCGTCCAGCCTCTGGCCGCCGATGACGTACGTCGGCGTGCCGGTCACGCCGATCGCCTTGCCCTCGGCCTGGTCGGCGTCGACGATCAGGATGTGCCGGCCGTCGATCAGCGCGACCTCGAACTCCTCGACGTCCAGCGACAGTTCACGGGCGACGTCGAGGAGCAGCGCCTCGCCCCGGGCGGACAGCTCCGCGGTGCGGGCCAGTACCGCCTCGGCGTACGGCCAGCCCCGGCCCTGGGCCACGGCCTCCTCGGCGGCCTGCGCGGCGGCGAAGGCGTGCTTGTGCTTCTCCAGCGGGAAGTGGCGCAGCACGATGTCCAGCCGGTCGCCGTACCGGGCCCGCAGGGCGCGCACGTCGTCGAGGGCGCTGTGGCAGTCGGGACACTGGAGTTCGCACCAGACCTCGAGGGTCACGGGGGAGGGGGAGCCGGCGGGCTGGGAATCGGTCATGCGGACAGTCTCCCAGCCTCCGTCTCCGGCCCCGAACGCGACCTGCGGAGCCCCGGGCCCGCGCGCCCGGGAGCCGGCGGGGACCGTGGGCCCGGCCGGTACCGGCACCTGGGGAGGAGGGGCGACCCGGAGATGTCCCCGAGATCGCCCGGATCCCGCTCCGGCGCATGGCCCCCGCGGCGGTTCCCGGTGCACGATGGAGGGGACGGACCCCCAGCGCTGGAGGAACCCATGCTTGCCGAGACCATCTGCTCCGCGGTGTCCGCGGCGGGCCTGGGCATCGCCGCGCTCACCGCCTACCGCAAGCGCTTCCTGGCGGCGGCGCGGATCACGGCGTACGCGCTGGTCCCGGTGGCCCTGGTGCTGACCGGCCTGGTGGAGTGGGCGTCCGGGATCGCCTTCCGCCCGACGGTCTGGGCCGGCTTCGGCCTGCTGGGCCTCGCCTGGCTGCTCTTTGCGCTGACCCGTGCCGTCGAGCGCCGGCGGCTGGGTGCGCGGGGCGAGCGGCCGGCCGAGGTGGCGGAGGAGGGCCGCTCCCGCCGCGGCGCTCGCGCGGGCCGCTCCGAGGGGCGGGCCGCGGTCGCGCCGACGGCCTCGGCGCCCTCGCTCGGCGCCGGTGCGGGTCCGCAGGCGGCACCCAAGCGCGCGCCCGCCGCGCCCGCGGACGACTTCTCCGACATCGAAGCGATCCTGAAGAAGCACGGAATCTGACCGGAACGCCGAAGAAGCACGGGATCTGACGAACTACCGCGTCATCATTGGCGTGTTGAGGGGCGAACCGGGGCGCACTGCGTCATCATCGCCCCGACATGCCCGACACCTCGACGGGTGAGCCGCCGGTTCCGGTCCCGGCCCTCGTCCCCGCTGCCGCGCCCGCGCCCGATCCGGCGCCCCCGCCCGTTCCGGTTCCCGCCCCCGCTCCCGGCCCCGCCCGGGCTGCCGTGCCCGCCGCGGCGGCCGTACCGCGCGTACCGCCCGAAGAGGCGCGCGGCTGCCTCTTCGCGCTCTCCCAGCCGCCCCTGATGATCTTCCTAGCGGTGATCGGCACCCTGTTGCTGCTCGCCGCCGTACACGACCTCTTCCTGCTCTGACCCCCGGACCGGCCGGGCTGCCTCGGCATGCCCGGCGGCTTCGGCGTGCTCCGCGCCCGCCTCCTTGCGACGCGCCCGGTACGCCGCCACGTGCAGTCGGTTCCCGCAGGTCCGGCTGTCGCAGTAGCGCCGCGACCGGTTGCGCGAGAGGTCGACGAAGGCGCGCCGGCAGTCGGGGGCCTCGCAGCGGCGCAGCCGCTCCTGTTCGCCGGAGACCACGATGAAGGCGAGCGCCATGCCGCCGTCGGCCGCGAGGTGGTCGCCGACCGAGGCGCCGGGGGCGAAGTAGTGCACGTGCCAGTCGTAGCCGTCGTGGTCGGTCAGCTGGGGCGTGGTGCCCGCCGTCGCCACCAGCTCGTTGATCAGTACGGAGGCCGCACGGGAGTTCGGTGCCGCGAAGATCTGCGCGAACTTGGCGCGGACCGCACGCACGCCGGAGAGGTCGCGGACGCTCAGCTCGCCGACGTCGCTGATGGCGAACTCGTGCACGAAGGCGCGCAGCGCGCCGACGTCCGCCAGCCCGTCCGGCTGGCCGGCCTCGGCCGCGGTGTTCACCACGGCGACGACGACGTCCAGCGCGCGCCGGGTGTCGTGGGGGATCTGCACGGGTGCTCCCTGGTGGCCTGGCTTGCGGCGGCGCGGAACGAGGCCGCCGCTGGTCGCCGACTTTAGCCGAGAGGCCCCACGCGCACCGGCGCCGTCCCCGCGGGTGGCTTCCGCGGGAACAGCGCCGGCACGTACGTATGTGGTTGTCCGGCCCGCACCGTCGCCCCGAGTCGGACGGTGTCGAGCGGTGGTAGGCCTGGCTCAGCTTTCGGCCAGGATGTGGGAGAGCTCCTTGTCGAGGTCGAAGTGCCGGTGTTCGGTCCCGGGTGGGACCGCGGCGTCCGTCCGCTTGAGGAACGACTCGAGTGCTCGTGCGGGTGCTTCGAGCAGTGCTTCTCCCTCCGGTGAGCTCAGGGCGATGCATACGACGCCCTGACCGTGGCTGCGGGACGGCCAGACGCGGACGTCGCCGGTACCGGTGGGCCGGTGAAGGCCCTCCGCGAGGAGGTCGCGGGCGAATACCCATTCGACCGTCTCCTCGGCGCCGGTGTGGAAGGTGGCGTGCACGGCGTAGGGATCGGCCGTGTCATACCGCAGGCCCGCGGGTACAGGCAGTGAGGACTCGCTCGACACAACGAGGCGCAGGTGCAGCTCGCAGCTGACCGTGGTGTTCATAAGCGCCAGGGCCTTTCGCTCAGTGTGCGCTCGGGGATTCGCACGTCGGCGAAATCGACATGCCACCTACGGTGCCGTTGTAAACCCCTCTGACCGTTTTGTGGACCTCTGGGTCCCCCGGACGGCGGAGCGAATCGATGATTCAGCCGTCCGTCGGGCGGGCATCACGCGGACCCCGCGCTCCGGTAGATTCGGTCCCATGAATACGGGGAGTAACCGCGAGTCCCATGAGACCGCGAGCAGCGCATCGCCGGAATCCGCCGAATCCACCCCTTCGGACGCGGAGGCGGCGGCTCCGGACGAGGAGCGCCACGTCTCGAAGGCGCCGGCCTTCATCCAGGCCCGCCGCGGCCTGCACCTGAGCTGGCAGGTCGGCGTCTTCGTCGTCGGCCTGGCGGTCATCGTCGCGGGCGTCGCCATGCTGGTCCTGCCCGGCCCGGGGTGGGTCGCGATCTTCGCGGGCCTGTTCATCTGGGCCACCGAGTTCGCGTGGGCGCAGGTCGTGCTGCGCTGGACCAAGCGGAAGGTGTCCGAGGCGGCCCAGAAGGCCCTCGACCCGAAGGTCCGCCGCCGCAACATCATCCTGACCAGCGTCGGCCTCGTCATCGCGGCCGGGCTGATCGGCTTCTACCTGTGGAAGTACGGGCTGGTCCTGCCCTGGAACGTCAAGAAGTAGCGGCGGCGCGGCGGGGAGCGGTGACGCCCGCCGGTGGTCGGAAGCACCGCTGACATGCGGTAATGTTGGCGGTGCGTCCGGGCGATTAGCTCAGTGGGAGAGCACTTCGTTCACACCGAAGGGGTCACTGGTTCGAACCCAGTATCGCCCACCCGGACCAGAGGCCCGGAGACTTCACCGTCTCCGGGCCTCTGGCGTTCCACCGCCCCGCGCCCCTCAGCTCAGCCTGCCGAGGGCCGCCCGCAGCCGCCGCGCGTCCCGCAACCGCTTCTCGTACGTCGCCCCCACCGCCAGCAGCAGCGCCCCGGCCAGGGCCGGCGGCAGCCAGCGCGGCAGCGCGCCGACCACCTGCAGGACGTACGGCGCCAGCTCGTGCAGGGCCACCAGTCCCAGCGCGACCCCGCCGAGCACCAGCGGGGCCTGCAGCCGCCCCCGTGCCCCGGCCAGGGTCACCGCGAGGGAGCCCAGCCCGAGCAGCAGCGGGCGGGTCCAGTGCGGGTCGGCCCAGACCGCGATCACGCTGGGCAGCAGCGTCGCCGCGAGCCCCGGGCCGTACGCCGTCCAGGACGGTGCCGCCGGATCCCGGCGCCGCCGCAGCCATCCCACCACCAGCGCGGGCACCGTCACCGGCAGCGTGTACGCCTCCGGCACGCTCACCCCGGACGCCGCGAGCCGGACCCAGGTGGCGGCCAGGAACAGCGCCCCGGCCGCCCAGCCCACCGCGCGCCGGTCCTCCCGTACGGCCGCCCCCGCGCACACCGCGCCCGCCAGGCCCAGCACCAGCGCGAGCACGGGCGCGTGCCCCGTCTCCACGGCCCGGACCAGGGCCAAGGCGATCGCCAGGCCCCCGGCGGCGGCTCCGGCCGCCTCCACCGGCACTCGCAGCGCACCCGCCCGCGGTCCGCACGCCGCCGCCGCGGCCGGGACCAGCAGCACCAGCAGCGGCCACTGGCGCACGGGCAGCTCCAGCGCGGCTCCCAGGGCCAGGAGCAGCCCCGTGGCGTACCCGGTGGCCACGACCGCGGCCGCCGCGCGCGGGGCGAGCGGTCCGCGGCCGTACGCCGCCCCGGCACCGCACAGGACGCCCAGCGCCGTCCAGAGCGCGAAGGTCGTCGTACGTCCGTCCAGTGCGGCCACGGACAGGCTCAAGGCCCCCGCGGCCCCGCACGCGCCCGTCACGATCCGGACCCCGGAGGCGGACGCCGCCGGAAGCAGTCCCAGGGCCGCCGCCAGCGCGGCCGCCGTCACCACCAGCTGGGCGGCGAGCACCGCCGGCACCGGCAGCGCGAAGGCCACCGGCGCCGCGAACAGCGCGGCCCAGGCGGGCACCACCGCCGCGGCGCGCGCCGCCCGGCGCCCGGACACCCGGTCCAGCCACAGGGCCACCGCAGCCGCCACCAGCGCCACGCTCACGCTCTGCGGTCCGCTCCAGTCGAGCTCCGCCCGGGGGCTCCCCGCGGCCCACACCGCGTCCAGCACCGGCGCGGGCGCCACCAGGACGCGCAGCGCCGGCAGGGTCGCCACCAGGCCGCCGACCCCGACGACCGCCACCGCGGCGCCCGCGAGCCCGTACCGCACCCGCTCCGGCAGCGCCGTCACCCGCGGCGCCGCCAGCAGGGGCAGGGACACCAGCACGAAGAACACCGGGCCCCACGCGGAGTCCCGGGGCACCACCAGCGTCTGCGCGGCCAGCACCCACACCAGGCCGCCGGTTCCGGCGAGCAGCGGCGCGAGTTGGTCCTGCCGGATCCGGCAGGCCACTGCCACGAAGGCGGCCCCCGCCGCGACCAGCAGCCCGGCGGCGGACAGCGTGCCGGGCAGCGTGGCGGCGTCGGCCGCCAGGGCCAGCGCGACGCCGACGGCGCCCAGGCCCGCCAGGGCCCCGAACACCCCGGCCAGGATCCGCACGGCTGGCCATACCCGCGGCCGCGCCGCCCCCGCCGGGCCCCGCCACAGGCCGAGCGCCGCGTTCAGCGCGGCCAGTGCCAGCAGGGTCCAGCCGCCCGCCGTCGGGCCGGCGTGCAGGGCGAGCGCGAGGCAGGGCAGCGTCCACTGGGCTGCCGCCAGCGCGAACGGGAGCGGCAGCCGCAGCATGCGCAGGGCCGTTCCGTACCCGGCCCACAGCGCGGCCAGCGCGGCCGAGGCGCCCGCCAGGTAGGCGGCGGCCGGGACCTCGCCGAGGGCCACCTCGTGCAGCGCGTACACGTCCAGCACCGTCAGCAACAGCCCCACCGCCGCCACCGATTCGGCGGTCGAGGACAGCCCCCGGCGCAGCAGCGGCGCCGGCACCGCGAGCGCCGTCCCGGTCAGCAGGGCCAGCACCACGGCGCGCCCGCCGATCCCGAGGGACCCCCAGCTGACCAGCGTGAAGGCGAGGGCGGCCACCGCGAGCAGCACCGCACCCAGGACCAGCAGCACGTTCTGCGCCCCCGGCGCCGAGGTCTCGCGCCCGGGACCGGCGGGACCGGTGGGGTACGCGGACGGCCGGCCCGGCGGGGGAGTCCAGGACGGCCCGGACCCCCGGCCCGGCGCGGGCGGTCCGGCCACGGGCGGCGGGGGCGGCGCGTTCAGCAGCCGGACCAGCCACTCCCGGCGGGCGAGCAGGTGCAGCCGCCTCGCGTCGAGGTGGGTCAGCTCCCGGTCGATGAGCGCCAGCTCCGAGGCGGGCGTCAGCGGATTCTCCATGCTGCGCAGTGTGGCGCCGCTCACGCCCCCGGAACATGGGTGCGCGTACTCAGACGTGTGCTCATTCCCCGAGTGAGTACCCGGGCGCGCTCCGGCAGTTCACACTGGCCCCATGGACTGGAGCCACTACCGCTTCCGCAGCGTCTGGGACCTCGCGGCCCCGCCCGCGCGGGTCTACGCCGTGCTCGAACGCACCGAGGACTACCCCCACTGGTGGCCCCAGGTCCGCGCGGTGCGGCCGCTCGGCCCGCACGCCGGGACCAGCCGCGTCCGCTCCTTCCTGCCCTACGAGATGGAGATCACCGCCACCGAGCTGCTGCGCGACCCGGCCGGCGGCGTTCTGGAGGCCGCCCTGTCGGGTGATCTCGAAGGGTGGGCGCGGTGGACCGTACGGCCGCGCGGGCGCGGCACGCGGATCCTGTACGAGCAGGAGGTCGAAGTGCGGCGGCCGCTGATGCGGCGGCTCGCGCTGCCCGGGCGGCCCGTCTTCCGGCTCAACCACGCGCTGATGATGCGGGGCGGACGGCGCGGGCTGGCGGCCCATCTGGCGGGCCGCGCGGAGGCGGTTTGAACGGACGGCCCCGGGGCCTGTATTGTTCAATCCGTTCCCGGGCGATTAGCTCAGCGGGAGAGCACTTCGTTCACACCGAAGGGGTCACTGGTTCGATCCCAGTATCGCCCACCGGGACAGGCCGGTCCGTCGCGAGACGGACCGGCCTTCCGCATGTCAGGGGCCTTGCGCGGCGGCGCGCAGCGGCTGCGGGCGGCCCGCGGGCTCACGCGGCGGCGGGCAGGTCCGGGCGCAGCGGCCAGTGCGGATCGACCGGCTCCGGAGTTCCGTTGCGGGCGAACCAGGCCTGGAGCCCGCGCGCCTGCGCCGCGTGCCACACCGCCTGCAGGGTGTGCAGCTCCGCCGGGGACAAGCGCTCCAGCCGCCCGGAGAACCGGCGCCCCACCGCCCGGACGACCTCCAGCGAGGCCATCGCGTCGGCCGCCGCGTCGTGCGCCGCCTCCAGCTCTATCCCGTAGTGCGCACACAGGTCCGTCAGCGTCCGGCGGCCCTTGCGGTAGCGGTCCAGATGCTTGTCCAGCACCCGCGGATCCAGCACGGTCAGCGGCCGGTTGTCCAGGTAGCGGTTCAGCGACGACGCCCGGTGCCGCCGCAACTCCCGGTCCAGCAGCGTCAGGTCGAACGGCGCGTTCATCACCACCACCGGCCGGCCCGCGGACTGCTGCTCCGCGAGGGCCTGGGCTATCTCGTCCACGACCGGCGCCGGCCAACGCCCGTTGCGCTGGAGGTGGTCGTCGGTCAGTCCGTGCACTTCCGTGGCGCCGGGGGGTACCGGAACCCCCGGGTTGACCAGCCACCGGGTGGAACGGGCCCGGCCGCCCGCACACTCCTGCACGACGAGCGCGGCGGACACGATCCGGTCCTGCTCGACGTCCACTCCGGTGGTCTCGGTGTCAAATGCGGCCAGCGGGCCCTCGTACCAGCGCGTCATGGCGAACTCCTCGTCCCCGATGGGCAGATGGGCGCCGACGCCCGTGGCGCGCGGCCCCTGCCCGCATCGGTGATACCCGTGCCGTTTGCCGTGTACGCCGTTTGCGGGGTGCCGGCTGCGGAGACAACTTCCTTGGGGGGCCGCACGGATGAGCGGACGTCACCGCCATGGCACCGCCGTCGCGGCGCGGTTCCCCCGCCTCCACGAGCACAACGCCTCACGCAGAGCCCGAAAGGCATGGGGAGCCATGGCGCTCGCGCATCCCGAACCGGGTGGGGCGCTGCACGGGCGGACCGACCCGGCAACCGTGACCGGACCGCTGCGCGGCACACTCGCCACCACCGCCTGCATGGAGACCCTCCAGGTGGGCTACCTGCACGCCGTCGCCGCCGCGGCCGGTTGCTCCCTCTCCCAGCCCTTTCCGGACAACGGCATCGACTGGCACGTCAGCCACGGCTCGCCCGACCACGTCATCGACGACGAGGTCACCGTCAAGGTGCAGTTGAAGGCCACCTACCAGACCCCGCCCCGCCCGCCCGGACCGACCTTCGCCTTCACCCTGGACAACGAACACCTCGTCAAGCTCGCCCGGACACCGGCCGCGGTGCCCAAGATCCTCGTCGTGATGCTCGTGCCGCGCGAGCGCACGCAGTGGCTGAGCGCCGGGCACGACCGGCTCGACCTGCGGCACTGCTGCTACTGGACCAACCTGGCCGGCCACCCCGTGACCGGCCGGCGCCGGACCACCGTACGGATACCGACCGCGCGGATCTTCGACGACCGGGCGCTGTGCGAGATCATGACCCGGGTCGGGTCGGGAGGGACGCCCTGATGAACTGGCCGAACCTGGAACCGGCGCCGTCGCCCCCGTGCGGGGAGAGCGACGGGACGCAGACCCCGGACCCCGCGCAGGTGGACCCCGCGGTGCTCGCCGCACTCCTGCGGCGGCACGGCTGGCTGCGCCGCGGCGGCGCCACCGGGCGGTACGGGCGCTGGACGCCGCCCGGGCCCGCCGCCGGGACCAGCCTGCTCGTGCCCGAGGACCGGGCCTTCCCCGACTGCGCCGACCTGGTCGAGGAGGCGCTCACCGCGCTGGCGCGCAGCGGGCTGCCCTCGGCGCGCGAGGTGCTGTACGGGCTGAGCGTGCCCAGCGACGAGGTCCGCTGGACCCGGGAGATCCCCGGCGCCGACGGGGTCTACGGGCCCCGGGGCGAGGCGTCCTGGTCGGCCCAGGAACAGTTGCGCACGGCGGCCCGGCAGCTCCTGCTGGCCGGGGCGCTGGCCGACCGGGCCCGGGCCGGCTACCACGGCGCCCGGCACCGCGGCCAGGCCGAACGGGCCCTGGACGGGGTGCTGGTGGGCCCCGCCCCGGGCGGCCGCCGGCTTACCGCGTACGTACCGGTCGACGGCGGACGGGGGCCGGTGACCCGGCTGCACCACGCGCTGCACGCGGCCCGCGAGGCCGTGGACTACCGGCGGGCCACCGGTGGCATGGAGGCCTTCGACGCCGCTGTCGGGGCCGGGGTCAGCCGGGAGCTGGCGGAGGCGCTGATCGCCCTGGTCCGCGGTTCGGAGGGCGCCCGCGTCGCGCTGGCCTGGGCCCCGGCCGCCGGGGTCCCGGCGGGCTGCGCGGCCCGCCCGGAACCGGTGGAGTTCTCGCCGGGGGACCTGCCGGTGCTGCGCGAGGCGGCCGCCCGGTACACCCGGGAGGAGCCCGCCGTGCCGGTGCGGATCGCGGGGGCGGTGGTCGGGATGCGGCGTTCGGGGCCGGGGGGCGGGGGCACGGTCCGGCTGCGGGTGCTGTCGGGCGCGGAGGTCCCGTACGTCCGGACCGCGCTCGACGAGGAGGCGTACCGGGTGGCGGGCCACGCCCACCTGGCGGGGCTGCCGGTCCGGCTCAGCGGCCGGCTCCAGCGGCGCGGCGGCTTCCGGCGGCTGACGGACGCGGCGGAGGTGACCCCGGTCCGGCTGGACGAGGTCGAGCGCGACCGGCTGATGAAGTCCCTGTACGCGGACTTCCCGGCCGCGGACGGCCTGCCCTTCGTCGACCCGGAAGGGGATCCGCAGGACGCGGACCCGGACGCGGGGGCGGAGGGCTGAGGACGGTCCCTACGGACGCGGGCGGCGCGTGAAGGACGCCATCACCAGGCCCGGGACCGGCCAGAAGTCCGCGCCCCGGACGAAGCCCATGCGCGGGTAGAGGGCCATGGCGGGGGCGTTCGCGGCGCCGGTGGTGACCCGCACGACGCGGTGGGGCAGCAGGTCGTTCAGCAGGTGCCGCAGCAGCAGCGAGCCGACCCCGCGGCGGAACCAGGCGGGGTCCACGCACAGCCGGTCGATGGAGACCACCTGCTCGTCCTCCCGTTCCGGCTCCTCCCAGGCGAGGAACCCGGCGGGATCGCCTGCCGCGGACACCGCGCCGAGCCAGTTCAGCGGCCGGGCCCGCAGGTCGGCCAGGCTCTCGCGCAGCGCCGGGATGCCGTCGAAGCCGATCAGCTCGGCTTCCACGGTGTAGGCGGCCAGGCCGATCCGGTGCACCGCCGCGGCGGTCGCGTCGTCGGCGAGGTCCAGCGGGCGGATGTGCGGGGCAGCGGCGGGCGGGGTGTCGGTCATCCGCCCACCGTACGTCGGCCGCGGGGCCGGGGAAGGGGCGGCTGGGGGAGGGGCCCGTTAACCGTTTAGCGGCTGAGCGGTCCGGCTCGGTACGATTCAGACGCGCAGTGTTCGCTCGCGCACCCCCTGAGTCAGGAGAGACCGGTGTCAGACGTCCGTGTGATCATCCAACGCGATTCCGAGCGGGACGAGCGCGTGGTGGCCACGGGCACTACGGCGGCCGACCTCTTCCCCGGTGAGCGCACCGTCGTCGCGGCCCGCGTCGCGGGTGAACTGAAGGACCTGTCGTACGAGGTCCGGGACGGCGAGACCGTCGAACCGGTGGAGATCTCCTCCGAGGACGGCCTGAACATCCTGCGCCACTCGACCGCGCACGTCATGGCGCAGGCCGTGCAGGAACTCTTCCCCGAGGCCAAGCTGGGCATCGGCCCGCCGGTCCGGGACGGCTTCTACTACGACTTCGACGTCGAGAGGCCCTTCACCCCCGAGGACCTCAAGGCCGTCGAGAAGAAGATGCAGGAGATCCAGAAGCGCGGTCAGCGCTTCTCCCGCCGCGTCGTCACCGACGAGGCGGCCCGCGAGGAGCTGGCGCACGAGCCGTACAAGCTGGAGCTGATCGGGCTCAAGGGCTCGGCCGCGACCTCGGACGACGGCGCGGACGTCGAGGTGGGCGGCGGCGAGCTGACCATCTACGACAACCTCGACGCCAAGACCGGCGACCTGTGCTGGTCGGACCTGTGCCGCGGCCCGCACCTGCCGACCACCCGCAACATCCCGGCGTTCAAGCTCATGCGCAACGCCGCCGCCTACTGGCGCGGCAGCGAGAAGAACCCGATGCTCCAGCGCATCTACGGCACCGCGTGGCCGTCGAAGGACGAGCTGAAGGCCCACCTCGACTTCCTCGCCGAGGCCGAGAAGCGCGACCACCGCAAGCTCGGCGTCGAGCTGGACCTCTTCTCCGTCCAGGACGAGATCGGCTCCGGCCTCGCCGTCTTCCACCCGCGCGGCGGCACCATCCGCCGGGTGATGGAGGACTACTCGCGCAAGCGGCACGAGGAAGAGGGCTACGAGTTCGTCTACACCCCGCACGCCACCAAGGGCGCCCTCTTCGAGAAGAGCGGCCACCTGGACTGGTACGCGGACGGCATGTACCCCCCCATGCAGCTCGACGGTGGTACCGACTACTACCTCAAGCCCATGAACTGTCCGATGCACAACCTGATCTTCGATGCGCGCGGCCGGTCCTACCGCGAACTGCCGCTGCGCCTCTTCGAGTTCGGCACCGTGTACCGGTACGAGAAGTCGGGCGTCGTGCACGGCCTGACCCGCTCGCGCGGTTTCACCCAGGACGACGCGCACATCTACTGCACCAAGGAGCAGATGGCGGAGGAGCTCGACCGCACGCTCACCTTCGTGCTGAACCTGCTCCGCGACTACGGTCTGACCGACTTCTACCTGGAGCTCTCCACCAAGGACCCGGAGAAGTTCGTCGGCTCGGACGAGGTCTGGGAAGAGGCCACCGAGACGCTGCGGCAGGTCGCCGAGAAGCAGGGCCTGCCCCTGGTCCCGGACCCGGGCGGCGCCGCGTTCTACGGCCCGAAGATCTCGGTCCAGTGCCGTGACGCCATCGGCCGGACCTGGCAGATGTCGACCGTGCAGCTCGACTTCAACCTGCCGGAGCGCTTCAACCTGGAGTACACCGGCCCCGACGGCACCAAGCAGCGGCCGGTCATGATCCACCGCGCCCTGTTCGGTTCCATCGAGCGCTTCTTCGCGGTGCTGCTGGAGCACTACGCGGGCGTCATGCCGCCGTGGCTGGCCCCGGTGCAGGCGGTCGGCATCCCGATCGGCGACGCGCACATCGAGTACCTCCAGGAGTTCGCCGCCGAGGCGAAGAGGAAGGGCCTGCGGGTCGAGGTGGACGCCTCCTCCGACCGGATGCAGAAGAAGATCAGGAACCAGCAGAAGCTCAAGGTTCCGTTCATGATCATCGTGGGCGACGAGGACATGGCGGCCGGTACGGTCTCCTTCCGCTACCGCGACGGTTCCCAGGAGAACGGCGTGCCCAAGGCCGACGCCCTGGCGAAGCTGGTCAAGGTCGTCGAGGACCGCGTCCAGGTCTGAGCCCGCGCCCGACGGGTACGGGGCCGGACCTGACGGGTACGGACGGGGCCCCCGGGAAGTGATCGCTTCCCGGGGGCCTTCCTCGTTCCCGCGGGCAAGGTCATATGCTGCATCCCATGACGAGTGAGCCGGAGCAGCAGATCGGTGTGGGCACGCAGGACGCGTTCCAGCGGCTGTGGACGCCCCACCGGATGGCGTACATCCAGGGGGAGAACAAGCCGACCGGCCCGGAGGCCGGTGACGGCTGTCCCTTCTGCGGGATTCCGGAGATGTCCGACCAGGACGGTCTGATCGTCGCCCGCGGCCGGCACGTCTACGCCGTGCTCAACCTCTACCCGTACAACGGCGGGCACCTCATGGTCGTCCCCTACCGGCACGTCGCCGACTACACCGAGCTGGACGGCCCCGAGACCGCGGAGCTGGCGGACCTCACCAAGCGGGCCATGGCCGCGCTGCGCAAGGCCTCCGGAGCGCACGGCTTCAACATCGGGATGAACCAGGGCGCCGCGGCCGGAGCCGGCATCGCCGCGCACCTGCACCAGCACATCGTGCCCCGCTGGGGCGGCGACACGAACTTCATGCCGGTGGTCGGACACACCAAGGTGCTGCCGCAACTCCTCGCCGACACCCGGCAGATGCTCGCCGACTCCTGGCCCGTCGACTGAGACGCTCCGGGGGCCGTTGTCAGTGGGCGGCGCTACGGTCGGAGCATGAGAGCCACCGCGACCTTCACCGTCACCTCGTTCGTCCCGACCGGGCTGGAGCCCGCGCCAAGCGTGGCCACCGGGCTGCCGGTCGGTGTGGCCACCATGGAGAAGCGGGTCGAGGGAGAGGCCTCGGGGCGCTCGTCGACCCTGTTCACCGCCGCCTTCGACCAGGCGACCGGCACCGGTACGTACGTCGCCATGGAATCCTTCGAAGGGTCCCTGCACGGGCGCGAGGGCTCCTTCAACTTCGTGCACTCGGCCACCACGACCGGCAGTGACCGCACCGCGGAGTTCTTCACCATCGTGCCCTCCAGCGGAACCGGCGAGCTGACCGGGATCACCGGCGCCGGCGGGCTGGCCGTCGACCCGGACGGCACCCACCGCCTCTGGTTCGACTACCAGCTGGGTCAGCCCGCGCCGCGTCCCCGCGTCAGCTCGTCAGGATGACCAGCTGACGGGTCGCGCGGGTCATCGCGACGTAGCGGTCGACGGCTCCCTCGATGCCCGCGCCGAAGGTCTCGGGGTCGATCAGGACGACCAGGTCGAATTCGAGCCCCTTCGACAGCTCCGGCGTCAGGGACCGGATCCGTGACGTGCCGCGGTCGGCCGTAGCGGCGCCGTCGGCGCTGATCACGCAGGCGGTGCCCTCGGCGTACTCGGCCAGCCAGCCGTCGAGCACCGCGTCCAGGTCCGCGACGGATCCGTGCACGACGGGAAGGCCGCTGCTGCGGATCGAGGTCGGCACGTTGGCGTCCGGCAGTGCGGCCCGGATGGCCGGTTCCGCTTCCGCCATGACCTCCTCGGGCGTCCGGTAGTTGACGCTCAGGGACGCCACGCTGATCCGGCCCAGCCCGGCGCGCTCCAGCCGCTCCCGCCACGACTCGGTGAAGCCGTGCCTGGCCTGGGCGCGGTCCCCGACGATGGTGAAGCTCCGGGACGGGCAGCGCAGCAGCAGCATCTGCCACTCGGCGTCGGTCAGTTCCTGCGCCTCGTCCACGACGACGTGCGCGAACGGCCCGGCGAGCAGGTCGGGTTCGGTGGTGGCCAGGGCGCTCTCGTCGATCAGCGTGTCCTGGAGGTCCCGCCCGTGCAGCATCCCGAGCGCGCCCTCGCTCTCGTCGATCACGGTGTTCTGCAGCAGGCTGTCGATGGCCTCGGCCCGGCGCGCGCGTTCCGCGGCGACGGCGGCTTCGTTGCGGCGCCTGCGCCGGGACGCCTCGGGGTCGCCGAGCCGCTGGCGCGCCGCGTCCAGGAACGGCAGGTCGGACACCGTCCAGGCCCGGGCGTCCGCGCGCCGCAGCCGGCGTACGTCCTCCGGGGCGAGCCAGGGCGCGCAGCGGCGCAGGTACGCCGGCACCGACCAGAGGTCGGCGACCAGCTCGGCCGGGTCGAGCATCGGCCACGCCCGCTCCAGGGTCCCGATGAGGTCCCGGTCCTGGAGGAGCGAGCGCCGCAGGAGGTGGGGCGCGGCCCCGCTGTCGTCCTTGTCCGCCAGGATCGTGAGCAGCTCCTCCAGGATCTGTTCGCGCGCCTCGTTGTGCGGGGTACCGGGCTCGACCGCGTCGAAGGCGGCCGCCCAGTCCTCGGGGCCGAGCCACAGGTCGGACCAGTGGGTCGAGACGGTCATTCCCTCGGTGGGCGGCTCCTCGTAGAGGCGGACGGCCGGTTCGACCGCCTTCACCAGGTCGGCCGACGCCTTCAGGCGGGCCACCTCCGGGTCGCTCTCGGCCGTCGCCGCCGCTCCCTCGGGGATGAGGTCGCGCAGGGTGCAGGTCCGCACGCCCTCCTCGCCGAGGCTGGGCAGGACGTCGGCGACGTACGCCAGGTAGGGCTGGTGCGGACCGACGAAGAGGACGCCGCCGCGGCGGTGCCCGAGGCGGGGGTCGGAGTAGAGGAGGTAGGCGGAGCGGTGCAGGGCGACGACGGTCTTGCCGGTGCCGGGACCGCCGTCGACGACGAGGGCACCGCGGGAGCCCGCCCGGATGATCTCGTCCTGGTCCGCCTGGAGGGTGGCGAGCACGTCGCGCATCCGCTCCGAACGGTGGCCGCCCAGACCGGCGATGAACGCCGACTGGTCGTCGAGCGCGGCGTGCCCTTCGAGGCCCTCGGCGGTGAACACCTCGTCCCAGTAGTCGCTGATCCGGCCGCGGGTCCAGCGGTAGCGGCGGCGGCTCGCCAGTCCCATTGGGTTGCCGTGGGTGGCGGCGAAGAACGGCTCGGCCGCGGGGGAGCGCCAGTCGAGCAGCAGCCGGCGGCCCTCGGCGTCGGTCAGGCCGAGGCGGCCGATGTAGACGGGTTCGGAGCGGTCCGCCGGGACGATGCGGCCCAGGCACAGGTCGAGACCGAAGCGGCGCAGGGTGCGCAGGCGGGAGGTGAGGCGGTGGATCTCCGCGTCCCGGTCCATCGCCGCCCGGCCGATGCCGCCGGGGGCCTTGCGCGCGGCCGAGAGCAGGCCGGACAGCTCGGCGATGGTCTGTTCCAGGCTCGCCGAGAGGGCGGCGAAGTGCCGTTCGTCGCCGCCGGTCAACTCGGGGTCGGCCTTGGGGGCGAGGTGGCCGGGCAGGTCGAACGCACGGGTGGTCAGGGGCATATGCGGATGCACGTGGTGAATCTCCCAATTCAGCAGGATCTGGCCTCGGCCCGCGATTCTGCCCCAGCACGGGGGCCTTGCCGCAAGCCCCCCGGTGCGCTATAAGTTAGGAGTGGCAAGGAGTGGTTTCACCTCCTTGCCTTTTCGTTTTTCCGCTGTCTGCCCTCAGCGCATGCCGCGCCGCCCCGACCCGGGGTGCCGGATCGGGGCGGCGCGGGGCGGCCGCCTGCGCGGGTGTCAGGCGTCGTAGACGTCGGCCTTGCGCGGTGCGGGGTCCTGGACCATCCCGCTGACGATCATCGAGCGGTTGGCGAAGCGCTCCGTGTCCACGCCGTTCTCGTCCAGTACGCGCATGGCGGCCGCGTGCACCGCGCGCAGCACCGGCGTGGCCGTGCGCATCGCGTCGTCCGCCATGAAGCGGTGGCGCCACATCGAACCCGCCCACACGTGCCGGACGCCGAACGGCTCGGGCAGGACCAGCTTGCCGCCCAGGTAGTCGAGCAGCGGCGGGTACCAGCCGAAGGAGGCGCGGACGGCGAGGCGCACCACCTCCGAGGCGTCCACCAGCGCGTGCGTGCGCTCCACGGTCTCCCAGAACCGGACGGTCTTGGCCACCTCGGTGGTCTTGGGGGCCGACTTGGTGGTGAACAGGCCGTGCACCGGGCCGAGCGAATGGGCGGTGACGTCCACGCGCAGGGTCTTGTAGAGCACGGTGACGGTGACCATCATCGTGATCACCAACTGCCCGTCCCACAGCGGCCACTGGACGCCGAGGTAGTGCCGGTTGCCCGCGCCGAACTGCTGCTCGTTGCAGATCCGGGTGATCTCGTGCTGCTTGATGAGGAAGGCATCGACGGTGTCGCCGGAGGGGCGGGCCACCTCCGTGGCGCCCTCCCCGACGGGGGTGACGATCCAGTGGGTGAGGGAGGGCGCGGGGAAGCCGCCGGTGTGCAGGGGGCCCCGCTCCAGCATGCGCAGCTGGTCGTGGATCGCCCGGATCACGTCCCAGCTGCGGAAGGGGTGGATCTCGGCGCCCTCGGTTTTCGGGGCGAGGTCCTCGGCCAGCTGCCAGCTGCCCCACCGGGTGCCCATGCCGAGGATGCCCTTGGGGCCGGCGTAGAAGACGGAGTTGCTGCGGCCCTCGGCGGTGAGCTTCGCGAGCTGGTGGCGCAGGTCCTCGCGGGACTTCTCGTCGGGGTTGCCGGGAACCGCCTCCGGGATCTTGGCGCCGACGGCGGCCCCGCCCAGCAGGCCGTCCCAGCGGGCGCGCATGTCCTTGGCGGACGCTTCGGCGATGCGGGAGGCCAGCAGCCAGCCCGCGGCGGGCGCGATGATCATCGCGCGCAGGTAGAGGCCCCAGAATCCGCTGAAGGGCAGCCGGAACATCAGCACGGCCAGGACGAGCGCGACGAAGACGAGGAGCGCGGTGCCCACCCAGGACCGCTTGCCGTCGCCACCGAGGGACTTGCGCAGCTGGAACAGGCCCAGCCACAGCAGCAGTCCGGGCAGGAAGGGCAGTCCGCAGACCAGCATGATCAGACGGAGCTTGCCGTCGCGCTCCTTGCGCAGGCGCGAGGCGGCCAGGCAGTGCTCGACCACCGTCTGCGGGTCGGCCCCGAAGGACTGGATCAGCGGTTTGCGGCCCGCTCCGAGCATGCGGGTCTCGACGGCCCGGCAGAACGCCTCGCCGAAGTTGGGCTCGAAGAGGGACAGCTTGCCCTTCTTCACCGTGGACTCGTAGTGCTCGTTGTTCGCTTTGAGTATCTCGTCGGGTTTTCCGTCGCGGTAGGCGGCGGACGCCAGCGCGTTGGTCGCCGCGGTCTGGCCGCCACCGCCCTGGAGGGGTACCTGCGCCCCCGGCCTGAAGTCGAAACCGTCGTCCGCCACCGCTGCCCCCATCGCTGTGCCCTCGTGCCGTGCCCGGAGTCCCGCCACCGGCGCGCTGCCGTCCGGTGTCCCGCTTACCTGGTGTTCTGCCCCGCCCCACCGAGCCTGAAAGAGCCTAGCGAGGGTCGTCCCCCGATGGTCATGGGACAGGGAAATACCGCCCACCGCAAGCGGGTTGGATGGGCGGCATCCCGGGCGTTATGTGAATCAGCTTCCCTTCTCCCCCTGTTCGCGCATCTTGTCCGCGAGCTGAGGCGGCATCGGCTCGTGGCGGGCGTACGTACGGCTGAAGCCGCCGGTGCCGTGGGAGACCGAGCGCAGCTCCACGGCGTAGCGGCCGATCTCGATCTCCGGGATCTCCGCGCGGACCAACGAGCGCCCCGGGCCCGCCGGTTCGGTGCCGACGACCCGGCCGCGGCGTCCGGCGAGGTCGTTCATGACCGGGCCGACGTAGGCGTCGGGGACCGAGACGGTCAGTTCGGCGACGGGTTCGAGGAGGTGGACGGGGGCGTCCGCGGCCGCCTCGCGCAGGGCGAGGGCGCCCGCGGTCTGGAAGGCCGCGTCCGAGGAGTCCACGGAGTGCGCCTTGCCGTCGCGCAGCGTGATCCGTACGTCGACCAGCGGGTACCCGGCGGCCACCCCGCGGGCGGCCTGGGCCCGTACGCCCTTCTCGACGGACGGGATGAACTGGCGCGGGACCGACCCGCCGACGACCTTGTCCACGAACTCGATGCCGCTGCCCACCGGGAGCGGCTCGACCTCGATCTCGCAGATCGCGAACTGGCCGTGCCCGCCGGACTGTTTGACGTGCCGGCCGCGGCCGGTGGCCTTGGCGCCGAAGGTCTCGCGCAGGGCCACCCGGTGCGGCACGGCGTCGACCCGGACGCCGTAGCGGCTGCGCAGCCGTTCGAGGGCGACCTCCTGATGCGCCTCGCCCAGGCACCACAGGACCAGCTGGTGGGTGTCCGGGTTCTGCTCCAGGCGCATGGTGGGGTCCTCGGCGACGAGCCGGGCGAGCCCCTGGGAGAGCTTGTCCTCATCCGCCTTGCCGTGCGCCTCGATGGCGAGCGGGAGCAGCGGGTCGGGCATCGCCCAGGGCTCCATCAGGAGGGGGCGCGCCTTCGCGGAGAGGGTGTCGCCGGTCTCGGCGTGCGTGAGTTTGGCCACGCAGGCCAGGTCGCCCGCGATGCAGTGGGGCAAGGTGCGCTGCTGCTTGCCGAAGGGGGCGGTGAGCGTGCCGACGCGCTCGTCGGCCTCGTGCAGATCGCGGGGGGCGGCCCCGTCGCGGCCGGGGAAGTGGCCGCAGACGTGCAGCGTGTCCTCGGGGCGCAGGGTGCCGGAGAAGACCCGGACGAGGGAGACCCGGCCGACGTAGGGGTCGGAGGAGGTCTTGACCACCTCGGCGAGGAGCGGGCCGTCCGGGTCGCAGGTGAGGGCGGGCAGCGGGGCGCCGCCCGGGTCGGTGACGGCGGGGGCGGGGCGTTCGAGGGGGGTGGGGAAGCCGCCGGTGATCAGTTCGAGGAGTTCGACCGTACCGAGGCCCTGGCGGGCGCCGTCGGCGGCGGGCGCGGCCATCAGGACGGGATGGAAGGTGCCGCGGGCGACGGCGCGCTCCAGGTCGTCGACGAGGGTCTTGACGTCGGTCTCCTCGCCGCCGAGGTAGCGGTCCATGAGGGTCTCGTCCTCGCTCTCGGCGATGATCCCCTCGATCAGGCGGGCCCGGGCGCCGGTGATCAGGTCCAGCTCGGCCGGATCGGGGTCGCGCTCCACGCGCTCGCCGGAGGTGTAGTCGTACACGCGCCGGGAGAGCAGCCCCAGCAGTCCGGCGACGGGGGCGTGGCCGTCGGGTCCGGCGGGCCCGTGCAGTGGCAGGTACAGGGGGACGACGGCGTCGGGATCGTCGGCGCCGAAGGTCTCGCCGCATGCGGCGGCCATCCGGTCGTAGTCGGCGCGGGCGGCCTCCAGGTGGGTGACGACGATGGCCCGGGGCATCCCGACGGCCGCGCACTCGTCCCAGACCATCCGGGTCGCGCCGGACAGCCCCGCGCCGTCGGCGCCGTCCCCGGCGGACTCCCCGGCCGAGACGACGAAGAGGGCCGCGTCCGCCGCGCGCAGACCGGCCCTGAGTTCTCCGACGAAGTCGGCGTATCCGGGGGTGTCCAAGATGTTGATCTTGATGCCGTCCCAGGCGACGGGGACGAGCGAGAGCTGGACCGAGCGCTGGCGGCGGTGCTCGATCTCGTCGTAGTCGGAGACGGTCGCGCCGTCCTCGACCCGGCCCGCCCGGCCGACCGCCCCGGCGGTCAGGGCGAGGGCTTCGGCCAGCGTCGTCTTGCCCGCTCCACTGTGGCCGACCAGCACCACGTTGCGTATCGACGAGGGGCGGTCGGCCGTCAGTGCCCTGCCGGCGGCCCCGGACTGCTGCGTCTTGTCACCCATGGTTCTCGTGCCTCCCGGTAGAACGGCGAGGTGGGGTCCTTCGAGCTTTGCACCGGCGTCACACCGCGTCCATACGTCGTGTCCGGCCACGGCCGGCGACGTTCGGCCACCGGCTCCGGTGGCGCGATCCGGGTATTGCACGGGCCCCTCGGTGGGTGCGCGGCGGTGCGGGCCCCGGGCGCTGGCTACGATGGGCCAGCCGGTGGCCGTGGTGGCCGTGCGGCCCAGCGACCCCCTGGGAAGGCCATGCTGAACAAGTACGCGCGTGCATTCTTTACGCGTGTCCTCACACCGTTCGCCGCGTTTCTGCTCCGTCGGGGGGTGAGCCCGGACGCGGTCACCCTGATCGGCACGGCCGGAGTGATGGCCGGAGCGCTGGTCTTCTTCCCACGGGGAGAGTTCTTCTGGGGCACGATCACGATCACCCTCTTCGTGTTCTCCGACCTGGTCGACGGGAACATGGCGCGGCAGGCCGGAGTCTCCAGCCGGTGGGGCGCGTTCCTGGACTCGACGCTGGACCGGGTGGCGGACGCCGCGATCTTCGGCGGGCTGGCGCTCTGGTACGCCGGATCGGGCCACGACACCATGCTCTGCGCCGTCGCCATCTTCTGCCTGGCGAGCGGCCAGGTCGTCTCGTACACCAAGGCCCGGGGCGAGGCGATCGGCCTGCCGGTGGCCGTCAACGGGCTCGTCGAGCGCGCCGAGCGCCTGGTGATCACGCTGGTCGCGGCCGGCCTGTCGGGCCTGGAGACCTTCGGCGTGCCCTCCTGGATCGGGGTGCTGCTGCCGGTCGCGCTCTGGGTGGTGGCCGTCGGCTCGCTGGTGACGCTGATCCAGCGGGTGGTGACCGTGCGCCGCGAGGCGGCGGAGGCCGACGCGGCCGCGGCCGCCGCCGACGGCGGCGCACTCTGATGGGCGCGCTGACGGACAAGCTGACCGACGCGGCCTTCGGGCTCGGCTGGGCCGGAGTGAAGAAGCTGCCCGAACCGGCGGCGGCGGCACTCGGCCGCACGATCGCGGACCGGGCCTGGAAGCGGCACGGCAAGAGCGTGCGCCGGCTGGAGGCGAACCTGGCCCGCGTCGTGCCCGGGGCCCCACCGGAGCGGCTGCGGGAGCTGTCCCGGGCGGGCATGCGCTCGTACATGCGCTACTGGATGGAGTCCTTCCGGCTGCCCGCGATGGACAAGGCCCGCTTCGGCGCGGAGGTCCGGATGAGCGACGAGCAGGTCCTGCTCGACGGCATGGCCGCCGGCCGCGGGGTGATCGTCGCCCTGCCGCACCTGGCCAACTGGGACCTCGCCGGGGCCTGGGTCACCGCCCACCACGGCATCCCCTTCACCACCGTCGCGGAGCGGCTCAAGCCGGAGAGCCTGTACGACCGGTTCGTGGCCTACCGCGAGAGCCTCGGCATGGAGGTGCTGCCGCACAGCGGTGGCGCCGCCTTCGGCATCCTCGCCCGCAGGCTGCGCTCCGGCGGACTGGTCTGCCTGGTCGCCGACCGCGACCTGTCCGCCTCCGGCGTCGAGGTGGACTTCTTCGGCGCCACGGCGCGGATGCCCGCCGGACCGGCCCTGCTCGCCCAGCAGACCGGGGCCCTGCTGGTGCCGGCGACGCTCTGGTACGAGGACGCGCCGCAGATGCGGGGCCGCTTCCACCCGCCGGTGCCGGTGCCCGAGAGCGGGACCCGGGACGAGAAGACGGCCGCGATGACGCAGGCGGTGGCCGACGCCTTCGCCGCCGGAATCGCGGAGCACCCACAGGACTGGCACATGCTCCAGCGGCTGTGGCTGGACGACCTGGAACCGCGGACGGCGGCCGCTCCTGCTTCGGCTTCGGCTGAGCCGCCGGGGCAGCCGGTGCGTTCCGCGGACCGCGGGGAGGGCACCGGATGAAGATCGGCATCGTGTGCCCGTACTCCTGGGACGTCCCGGGCGGCGTCCAGTTCCACATCCGCGACCTGGCGGAGCACCTGATCGGCCGCGGCCACCAAGTGTCGGTGCTCGCCCCGGCGGAGGAGGACACCCCGCTGCCGCCCTACGTCGTCTCGGCGGGCCGCGCGGTGCCGGTGCCCTACAACGGCTCGGTGGCCCGGCTGAACTTCGGGTTCCTCTCGGCCGCGCGGGTGCGCCGCTGGCTGCACGACGGCACCTTCGACGTGATCCACATCCACGAGCCGACCTCGCCGTCGCTCGGCCTGCTCGCGTGCTGGGCGGCCCAGGGCCCGATCGTGGCCACCTTCCACACCTCCAACCCGCGGTCGCGGGCCATGATCGCCGCGTACCCGATCCTGCAGCCCGCGCTGGAGAAGATCAGCGCGCGCATCGCGGTCAGCGAGTACGCCCGGCGCACGCTGGTGGAACACCTCGGCGGGGACGCCGTCGTCATCCCCAACGGCGTCGACGTCGACTTCTTCGCCGCCGCCGAGCCGAAGCCCGAGTGGCAGGGCGCCACCCTCGGCTTCATCGGCCGCATCGACGAACCGCGCAAGGGCATGCCGGTGCTGATGGCCGCCTTCCCGAAGATCGTGGAGGCCTGCCCGGACGTCCGCCTGCTGGTCGCGGGCCGCGGCGACGAGGAGGAGGCGGTGGCCTCGCTGCCGCCGGCCCTGCGGGCGCGGGTGGAGTTCCTCGGCATGGTCTCCGACGAGGACAAGGCGCGGCTGCTGCGGAGCGTCGACGTGTACGTCGCCCCCAACACCGGCGGCGAGAGCTTCGGCATCATCCTGGTCGAGGCGCTCTCGGCCGGGGCCGCGGTGCTCGCGTCCGACCTGGACGCCTTCGCCCAGGTCCTGGACAAGGGGTCGGCGGGGGAGCTTTTCGCGAACGAGGACGCCGACGCGCTCGCCGCGGGCGCGATCGCACTGCTGCGGGATCCGGAGCGGCGGGCCGGGCTGAGCGCCCGGGGCTCCGCCCACGTCCGGCGCTTCGACTGGTCGACGGTCGGGGCGGACATCCTGTCGGTGTACGAGACGGTCGCGGACGGGGCGGCCTCGGTGGCCACCGACGAACGCGTCGGCCTGCGCGCCCGCCTGGGCCTGACCCGAGGCGCCACCCCGTCGTCGTTCTCCTGACTGGGCCGTCGGCAGGGGGCCATCACTCGGCTTCACGCTTGAGCAGGCCACAGGCTTAGGGAGGCCCGACGCCACCGCCATGGCCGCCCGTGCCGGACCTCCCGGTCCGGCCCGAGAGGGCCGAATCCTGCGCCATGCTCATGCCATTGGTGTCACAATCGGACGTTGTGTGGACAACGCTTGCGCCGCTCATCGGCGTCCTGCTCGGCGGCTTGATGTCGATGCTGGCCCAGCGCTCGGCAGGACGCGCCTTGGAACGCGGCGAGGCGCGCCGCAGTGTTCGTGAACTCGCCGAAGCGCGCCGCAGCGAGCGTCTCACCCACCTCATCGAATTTCTGTCTGCGGTGCAGGAAGCTGAACGAGTCGCGGTGGATCGGCATCACCACAACCTGGCTGACGAGCAGTGGCAGGCCCGGGCGAGGCAGGTCCTTGACAGGGTGTGGGTGATGCAGAAGACGATCCACGTGCTGTGCACGTCTGAGGTCAGCGAAGCGGCACATAGCCTCGCGTGGGCAGTGCAGGAGGTGATCAGGAAGGGCCCCGAAGATCCGGGAGAGCCTCAGGATGAGCAGGTCTGGGCGCACATCCGTCCGAGCCGACAGGCATTCCTTGATCTCGTGCGCGACCAGCTGAGTTGAGACCCCGGGGAGGGATTCGGCAGCTGCCGTGAGCGGCCCGGGGCAGGCAGCACCCATCAGCAGGCCATCGAATGGCTCCCTGGCCACCGACAAGCTGATCACGATCACTTCGGAATGACTCGTCCAGCCGCTATGGCCACGGCCCAGTCGCCCGGGGCGGCCCCCGGCCCCCTCTGACGGGGAGCCGGCGTCCGGCGGCGGGGGCGGACGTGTGCCGTGCCCGTCGGAGATCCGGCTTGCGCCGCATCCGGGCTCGAGCGGGGCGGGCCGGTCCCGCGCGTGCCGCGTTCGGCTCTCCGGTCCCGGCAGCGTCCCAGGGGCCCGCCTCCCCGGAGTCCGGCCGCGGTCCGGCATCCCGTCTTCCTCCCCCATAGCTCGGCCCGCGCGGCGTTCCGGGACACGGCTGCCGCCGCGCCGGGGCGCGGGCCCTGCGCGGGCCCCGCCGTTCCGGCCTGCTCCGGGATACGGCCCGCGCCGGCCTGACCCCCGCCCCGCGCCCCGGCTCCAGGCCTCCGCCGCCCGCTCCGGCGGCGCCCCCGCCGCCGCGGCGGGCGGTGCGGGGCCGGGGGCCCCGGAGGGTAAAGTCGCCGCCCGTGATCGAAACCCTCGTATGGATCGCCCTGGCGCTCGGCGTCATCGGGGTCTACCTCAGCTGGACCGCCGGCCGGCTCGACCGGCTGCACTCGCGGATGGACGCCGCCAAGGCCGCGCTCGACGCGCAGCTCGTGCGCCGCGCCTCGGTGGTCCTGGAGGTGGCCACCTCCGGCGTACTGGACCCCGCGTCCTCCCTCGTGCTGTACGAGGCCGCGCACGGCGCCCGCCAGGCGGAGGAGGACCACCGCGAGGTGGCCGAAAGTGAACTGTCGCAGGCCCTGCGCGCGGTCTTCGCCGACGCCGACCCGGTCGAGGAACTCAAGCAGGCCCCCGGCGGCGAGGTCGCCGCGGAGGAGCTGGCAGCGGCCGTACGCCGGGTTCCGATGGCCCGGCGCTTCCACAACGACGCCGTCCGCGCGGCCCGCGCCCTGCGCCGCCACCGCAAGGTCCGCTGGTTCCGGCTGGCCGGTCACGCACCCTTCCCGCTCGCCTTCGAGATGGACGACGAGCCCCCCGCCTTCCTCGCGGCCCGGCCCTGAACCCGTCCGCGCGGCCACGGCGCCGGGCGGGCACTCCAGGCCACCGGCTGTCCATTGGCCCTTGCAGTGGACTGGTCGGCAGGGTTTCCTCAGTGCAGTACCCGTCTTTCTCCGAGTGAGGTCACCGCCGTGAGCACGCTTTCCCACACCCCGCAGAACCCCGAGACCGGCACCGCGCGCGTCAAGCGGGGCATGGCCGAGCAGCTCAAGGGCGGCGTGATCATGGACGTGGTCAACGCCGAGCAGGCGAAGATCGCCGAGGACGCGGGCGCCGTGGCCGTCATGGCCCTGGAGCGGGTCCCGGCCGACATCCGCAAGGACGGCGGGGTCGCCCGCATGTCCGACCCGAACATGATCGAAGAGATCATCGAGGCCGTCTCCATCCCGGTCATGGCGAAGTCCCGCATCGGCCACTTCGTCGAGGCCCAGGTGCTCCAGTCCCTCGGCGTCGACTACATCGACGAGTCCGAGGTCCTGACCCCGGCCGACGAGGTCAACCACAGCGACAAGTTCGCCTTCACGACCCCGTTCGTCTGCGGCGCCACCAACCTCGGCGAGGCCCTGCGCCGCATCGCCGAGGGCGCGGCCATGATCCGCTCGAAGGGCGAGGCCGGCACCGGCAACGTCGTCGAGGCCGTCCGCCACCTGCGCCAGATCAAGAACGAGATCGCCCGCCTGCGCGGCTTCGACAACAACGAGCTGTACGCCGCCGCCAAGGACCTGCGCGCCCCGTACGAGCTGGTCAAGGAGGTCGCCGAACTCGGCAAGCTCCCCGTGGTGCTCTTCTCCGCCGGTGGCGTCGCCACCCCGGCCGACGCCGCGCTCATGCGCCAGCTCGGCGCCGAGGGCGTCTTCGTCGGCTCCGGCATCTTCAAGTCGGGCGACCCGGCCAAGCGCGCCGCCGCCATCGTGAAGGCCACCACCTTCTACGACGACCCGAAGATCATCGCGGACGCGTCCCGCAACCTGGGCGAGGCCATGGTCGGCATCAACTGCGACACCCTCCCCGAGTCCGAGCGCTACGCCAACCGCGGCTGGTAAGGCACTCCACCCATGAACAACTCCCCGGTCATCGGCGTCCTCGCACTCCAGGGCGACGTACGGGAGCACCTGATCGCCCTGGCCTCGGCAGATGCCGTGGCCAGGCCGGTCCGGCGCCCCGAGGAACTCGCCGAGGTCGACGCCCTGGTCATCCCCGGCGGCGAGTCGACGACCATGTCGAAGCTCGCCGTGCTCTTCGGCATGCTGGAGCCGCTGCGCGAGCGCGTACGGTCCGGGATGCCCGTCTACGGCACCTGCGCCGGCATGATCATGCTCGCCGACAAGCTGCTCGGCGGCCGTGAGGACCAGGAGACGCTGGGCGGGATCGACATGATCGTCCGCCGCAACGCCTTCGGCCGGCAGAACGAGTCCTTCGAGGCGGCCATCGACTTCGCCGGCATAGCGGGCGGTCCGGTCGAGGGCGTCTTCATCCGCGCGCCCTGGGTCGAGTCGGTCGGCGCCGCCGCCGAGGTGCTGGCGGAGTACGACGGCCACACCGTCGCCGTGCGGCAGGGCAACGTGCTGGCCACGTCCTTCCACCCGGAACTGACCGGAGACCACCGCGTGCACGCCTACTTCGTGGACATGGTGCGCGCGGGGTCCTGAACCGGTCCCGGGAGGAGTCCCGGTCTCCCGGTAGGATCTGTGGCGAACACCGTTGGTTACGCGAAGGAGACAGGCAGATGTCCGGCCACTCTAAATGGGCTACGACGAAGCACAAGAAGGCCGTGATCGATGCCAAGCGCGGCAAGCTCTTCGCGAAGCTGATCAAGAACATCGAGGTCGCGGCGCGGACCGGCGGTGCCGACCTCGACGGCAACCCGACGCTCTTCGACGCCGTGCAGAAGGCCAAGAAGAGCTCCGTCCCGAACAAGAACATCGACTCCGCGCTCAAGCGCGGTGCCGGTCTCGAAGCGGGCGGCGCCGACTATGAAACGATCATGTACGAAGGCTACGGCCCCAACGGTGTCGCGGTGCTCATCGAGTGCCTCACCGACAACCGCAACCGTGCCGCTTCGGACGTGCGCGTCGCCATGACCCGCAACGGCGGCTCCATGGCCGACCCGGGTTCGGTCTCGTACCTCTTCAACCGCAAGGGCGTCGTCCTGCTGCCCAAGGGCGAGCTCAGCGAGGACGACGTCCTCGACGCGGTCCTCGACGCGGGCGCCGAAGAGGTCAACGACCTCGGCGAGCAGTTCGAGATCATCAGCGAGGCCACCGACCTGGTCGCGGTCCGTACCGCCCTCCAGAGCGCCGGCATCGACTACGACTCGGCCGACTCCAACTTCCTGCCGACCATGCAGGTCGAGCTGGACGAAGAGGGCGCGCGCAAGATCTTCAAGCTGATCGACGCGCTGGAGGACAGCGACGACGTGCAGAACGTCTTCGCCAACTTCGACGTCAGCGACGAGGTCATGGAGAAGGTCGACGCCTGACAGGCGCAGACCGCTCACGGCGTGGAGCAGCGGGCCGACGGGGAACACACCCCGTCGGCCCGCTGCGTTGTCAGAGGCAGCGATTAGTCTGGCGACCGCAACCATCAATGAGCAGCCACGACGGCGAGGCACCACCTCCGCGAGAGCGGCGGCGGCCCGGCCGCGAAGGGGGAGGGGCGCGGTGCGCGTACTCGGCGTTGACCCGGGGCTGACCCGGTGCGGGGTCGGCGTCGTCGAGGGGGTCGCGGGCCGGCCCCTGACCATGCGCGGCGTCGGCGTCGTACGGACCCCGGTGGACGCGGACATCGGGCTCCGGCTGGTCGCCATCGAGGCCGGACTCGAAGCCTGGCTGGACGAACACCGGCCCGACGTGGTCGCCGTCGAACGGGTCTTCAGCCAGCACAACGTCAGCACCGTCATGGGCACCGCCCAGGCCAGCGCCGTCGCCATGCTCTGCGCCGCCCGGCGCGGCCTGCCCGTGGCCCTGCACACCCCCAGCGAGGTCAAGGCCGCCGTCACCGGCAGCGGCCGCGCCGACAAGGCCCAGGTCGGAGCCATGGTGACCCGGCTGCTACGGCTCGACGCGCCCCCCAAGCCCGCCGACGCGGCCGACGCCCTCGCCCTCGCCATCTGCCACATCTGGCGCGCCCCCGCCCAGAACCGGCTCCAGCAGGCCGTGGCCCAGCACGCCGCCGCCCACGCCGCGAAGGCCCCGCGCCCCGCGAGCGCCCCGAGCGCCCTGAAAGCCCTGAAAGGCCGTACCCGATGATCGCCTTCGTCAGCGGCGCCGTTGCCGCGCTCGCCTCCACCACGGCCGTCATCGAGGTCGGCGGCGTGGGCATGGCCGTGCAGTGCACGCCGAACACCATCGCCGGGCTGCGCCTGGGCCAGGAGGCCAAGCTCGCGACCTCGCTGGTCGTCCGGGAGGACTCGCTGACGCTCTACGGCTTCGCCGACGACGACGAGCGGCAGGTCTTCGAGCTGCTCCAGGGCGCGAGCGGGGTCGGACCGCGCCTCGCCCAGGCCATGCTCGGCGTGCACACCCCCGACGCACTGCGCCTCGCGGTCGCCACCGGCGACGAGAAGTCCCTGACCGCGGTGCCCGGCATCGGCAAGAAGGGCGCCCAGAAGCTGCTCCTGGAACTGAAGGACAAGCTGGGCCAGCCGCTGGGCACGGGCGCCCTGGTCGGGGCGCAGCGGGCCGCCGCGGCCACCGGCCCCGCGCCCTGGACCGAGCAGCTCCAGGCCGCTCTGATCGGTCTCGGCTACGCCTCCCGCGAGGCGGAGGAGGCCGTCTCCGCGGTGACCCCGCAGGCCGAGGCGGCCCTGGCCGCCGGCGGTCCGGCGCCCGTGCCGCAGCTGCTGCGCGCCGCCCTGCAGACCCTGAACCGCGCCCGCTGACGCCCGTAAGCACCGCGCGACCCGTACGGACAGACCGAGAAGGCAGACTGACACCGTGAACCGGTACGACGAGAGCGACCCCGGCCAGGACGCCGCCTACGACGCGTACCCCGACGACGCGGAGGGCGCCGCGTACGACGAGCCGGACCGGCTCGTCGCGGCCGCCGCCGACGGCGAGGACAGCGCGGTCGAGGCGGCCCTGCGCCCCAAGGACCTCGGGGAGTTCGTCGGCCAGGAGAAGGTGCGCCAGCAGCTCGACCTCGTCCTCAAGGCGGCCCTCCAGCGCGGTGCCACCGCCGACCACGTGCTGCTCTCCGGCGCGCCCGGCCTCGGCAAGACCACGCTGTCGATGATCATCGCCGCCGAGATGGGCGCACCGATCCGGATCACCTCCGGCCCCGCCATCCAGCACGCGGGCGACCTCGCCGCGATCCTCTCCTCCCTCCAGGAGGGCGAGGTCCTCTTCCTCGACGAGATCCACCGGATGTCGCGGCCGGCCGAGGAAATGCTCTACATGGCCATGGAGGACTTCCGCGTCGACGTGATCGTCGGCAAGGGACCGGGCGCCACCGCGATCCCGCTGGAGCTGCCGCCCTTCACCCTCGTCGGGGCGACCACCCGGGCCGGGCTGCTGCCGCCGCCGCTGCGCGACCGCTTCGGCTTCACCGGGCACATGGAGTTCTACTCGCCGGAGGAGCTCGAACGGGTCATCCACCGCTCCGCGCGCCTGCTCGACGTGGAGATCGACACCGCGGGCGCCGCCGAGATCGCGGGCCGCTCCCGGGGCACCCCGCGCATCGCGAACCGGCTGCTGCGCCGGGTCCGCGACTACGCCCAGGTCCGCGCGGACGGGGTGATCAACCGCGAGGTGTCCGCCACCGCCCTGAAGGTGTACGAGGTGGACGAGCGCGGGCTGGACCGGCTGGACCGGGCGGTGCTGGAGGCCCTGCTCAAGCTGTTCGGCGGCGGCCCGGTCGGCCTGTCCACCCTCGCGGTCGCGGTGGGGGAGGAGCGGGAGACCGTGGAGGAGGTGGCCGAGCCCTTCCTGGTGCGCGAGGGACTGCTCGCGCGGACGCCCAGGGGACGGGTGGCGACGCCCGCCGCATGGGCTCACCTGGGACTCGTACCGCCGCCCCGGCCCGGGAGCGGATCGCCGGGGCAGGGTGGCCTGTTCGGGGGGTGACGGCGCGGAGGTTCGCCGGGTCAGGAACTGCGGTGCCATGCTGGGCGTTGTTCCATCGGTGTGGACTCGCCTAGACTCCGCCGATGCTGGCCGTAACGGCCGGCATGCCCACCCCCCGTAGAAAAGGCCGCTTCACGTGCGGTCGTGCGAAGGATCCTCGTCCCGTGAACAGTAGCCTCTTGACCTTCCTCCCGTTCGTCGTGCTCATCGGGGCGATGTTCCTGATGACGCGTTCCGCCAAGAAGAAGCAGCAGGCGGCGGCGTCCATGCGCGACCAGCTGGGTCCCGGCTCCGGCGTGCGCACCATCGGCGGCATGTACGCCACCGTGAAGGAGATCGGCGACGACACCGTCACCCTGGAGGTGGCCCCGGGCGTCCACGCGGTTTACGCGAAGAACGCCATCGGCGCCGTCCTGGAGGACGAGGAGTACAACCGCATCGTCCACGGCACCGCCGATGATCTGACCATCGACGCGCCGGTCGTTCCGGACGACGCCTCTTCGCTGCTCAAGGACGAGCCCGCCGACGCCGACCAGGCGGAAGCCCCCAAGCTCGACCTGGGCAAGAAGGACGAGACGGCCGCCGACGACACGACGGACGGCAAGACCGACGGCGAGGCCGGCGCCAAGTAGCGCTCGGCGGGGGATCGCACGGCGCCTGATCGGAGGCCGCGGCGGTCCCCTTCAGTGACCCGATTCTGCGGGGGGCAGGGGTCCCCACACACATTCGTGGCCGTCTGCGCGCTGACCCGGCGCGGGGCGGTTGGACAGGGAGATACGACAAGGTGGCAGCACCGAAGAAGGGCCGGCGGCCCACGGGGGCTCAGGGGAGGCCGGGGCGTGCCCTGGCCATCATCCTGATCGCGATGGTGGCGCTCACCGCGGGGATGTTCCTGACCGGTCAGACGACTCCCCGGCTTGGCATCGACCTCGCGGGCGGTACGAGCATCACGCTCAAGGCCAAGAGCGAACCCGGCAAGCCGGACGCGATCAACGAGACCAACATGAACACGGCGGTCGGCATCATCGAGCGCCGCGTCAACGGTCTCGGCGTTTCGGAGGCCGAGGTCCAGACCCAGGGCCGCGACCACATCATCGTGAACATCCCCAAGGGGACGAACGAGAAGCAGGCGCGCGACCAGGTCGGCACGACGGCGCAGCTGTACTTCCGCCCCGTGCTCGCCTTCGCCGAAGGCAAGCCGATCGCGCCCGAGCCCACTCCGTCCACGGGCGCCTCCGGCAGCCCGTCGCCCTCGGCGAGCACCTCGGGTGCCCCGAAGACCGATGGCGGCAAGAGCCCGTCGCCCACCCCGTCGTCCAGCGCCACTTCCCAGGGCCGCGCCGTACCCGAGGCCCTGATGGCCACCGGCAGCCCCACTCCCACGCCCTCGGCGAGCGAGTCGAAGAAGGCAGACGACACCAAGGCGCCGACCCCCGCCCCCACGGGCGCGGACGCGGCGGTCGCCGACCTCCAGGCGAAGTTCATCGCCCTGGACTGCACGGACGAGAAGCAGCGCGCGGCCGTCGGCGTGGGCGTCAAGCCCACCGACCCGACGCTCGCCTGCGGCAAGCGCGGCGACACCTGGGGCAAGTGGGTCCTCGGCCCGGCCGGCGTCGACGGCAAGGACGTCAAGGACGCGAAGGGTGTCATCGACACCCAGCGCGGCCAGTGGATCGTCACCATGGCGTTCACCGACAAGGGCTCCGACAAGTTCGCGAAGATCACCGGTGAGCTGGCGACGAAGCAGTCCCCGCAGAACCAGTTCGCGATCGTGCTGGACAACGAGGTCGTCTCCGACCCGTACGTCAGCCAGGCCCTGACCGGCGGCAGCGCCGAGATCTCCGGTGGCTTCACCCAGCAGAGCGCGCAGGACCTGGGCAACATGCTCTCGTACGGCGCCCTGCCGCTGTCCTTCCAGGAGGACAACGTCACCACCGTCACCGCCGCGCTGGGCAGCGAGCAGCTGAAGGCCGGCCTCATCGCCGGTGCCATCGGCCTCGCGCTCGTCGTGATCTACCTGCTGGCCTACTACCGGGGTCTGGCGTTCATCGCGATCATCAGCCTCATCGTGTCCGGCATCCTCACCTACACGATCATGTCGCTGCTCGGGCACGCCATCGGCTTCGCGCTGAACCTGCCCGCCGTCTGCGGCGCGATCGTGGCCATCGGCATCACCGCGGACTCGTTCATCGTCTACTTCGAACGCATCCGCGACGAGATCCGCGAGGGCCGCACCCTGCGTCCGGCCGTCGAGCGCGCCTGGCCGCGCGCCCGGCGCACCATCCTGGTGTCCGACTTCGTGTCGTTCCTCGCCGCCGCGGTGCTGTTCATCGTCACCGTCGGCAAGGTCCAGGGCTTCGCCTTCACCCTGGGGCTCACCACCCTGCTCGACGTGGTCGTGGTGTTCCTCTTCACCAAGCCGGTCATGACCCTGCTGGCCCGCACGGCGTTCTTCTCCAGCGGCCACCCGTGGTCCGGCCTGGACCCGAAGCGGCTCGGCGCCAAGCCCCCGCTGCGCCGGTCCCGTCGTACCGGCTCCGCCACCGGTTCCGGTACGGGCGCCGCCGCAGTCTCCGCCCCCGTCGACGCAAAGGAGGCGTGAGAGATGTCGAAGCTGGGAGATCTCGGCGCCAAGCTGTACCGCGGTGAGGTCGGATACGACTTCGTCGGCAAGCGTTTCCTCTGGTACGGCATTTCCATCCTGATCACCATCACGGCGATCGTGGCCCTGGCCGTACAAGGCCTCAACATGGGCATCGAGTTCCGCGGCGGTGCCGTCTTCACCACCCCGAAGACCTCCGTCTCGCTCGCCAAGGCGACCGAATCCGCGACGAAGGCGTCCGGCCACCAGGCGCTCGTGCAGAAACTGGGCACCGGCGGTCTGCGCATCCAGATCTCGGACCTGGACCCGTCCGCCTCCACGGAGGTGAAGAAGCAGCTCGCTACCGACCTCTCGGTGAACGCCGCGGACATCAACTCCGACCAGGTCGGCGCGAGCTGGGGCGAGGAGATCGCCAACAAGGCCTGGACCGGCCTCGGCGTCTTCATGGTCCTCGTGGTGATCTACCTCGCCATCGCCTTCGAATGGCGGATGGCCATCGCCGCGCTCGTCGCGCTGATCCACGACCTCACGATCACCGTCGGCATCTACTCGCTCGTCGGCTTCGAGGTCACCCCGGGCACCGTGATCGGTCTGCTGACCATCCTCGGTTACTCCCTCTACGACACCGTCGTCGTCTTCGACGGTCTCAAGGAGGGGTCGAAGGACATCACCAAGCAGACCCGCTGGACCTTCAGCGAGGTGGCCAACCGCAGCATCAACGGCACCCTGGTCCGCTCGATCAACACCACCGTCGTGGCCCTGCTCCCGGTCGGCGCGCTGCTCTTCATCGGCGGCGGCTTCCTGGGCGCGGGCATGCTCAACGACATCTCGCTGTCGCTGTTCGTCGGCCTCGCCGCCGGTGCGTACTCCTCGATCTTCATCGCGACCCCGCTGGTCGTCGACCTGAAGGAGCGCGAGCCGGCCATGAAGGCGCTCAAGAAGCGGGTGCTCGCCAAGCGGGCGTCCGCCGAGGCCAAGGGGGAGTCGGCGGACGACTTCACCGAGGAGCCGGGCGACGGCACCGAGGTCGTGGCCCAGGGCCGCGGCGGCCGGGCTTCGGGGCGGCGCCGATGAGCGCCGCCGCCGTGCGGCCCGTGCCGCTGCCGCCGGGGGTGCACGAGCTGCTGCTCAGCCGGATCAAGGACGTGGCGGACTACCCGAAGCCGGGCGTGATGTTCAAGGACATCACCCCGCTGCTGGCCGACCCGAAGGCGTTCTCCGCGCTGACGGAGGCGCTGGCCGCTCTGTGCGCGGAGCGCGGCGCGACGAAGATCGTCGGGCTGGAGGCGCGCGGGTTCATCCTGGCGGCCCCGGCCGCCGTCCGGGCGGGCCTCGGCTTCGTGCCGGTCCGCAAGGCGGGCAAGCTGCCGGGGGCGACGCTGTCCCAGGCGTACGAGCTGGAGTACGGCACCGCGGAGATCGAGGTCCACGCGGAGGACCTGGCGCCGGGGGACCGGGTCATGGTCATTGACGACGTCCTGGCCACCGGTGGTACGGCCGAGGCCTCGCTGGAACTGATCCGGCGGGCCGGGGCCGAGGTGGCCGGGGTCGCGGTCCTGATGGAACTGTCGTTCCTCCCGGGCCGCGCCCGGCTGGAGCCGGCCCTTGGCGGGGCGCCGCTGGACGCCCTGATCGTGGTCTGACCGGCCCCTGGCCGCCCGACCGCCCCACGCCGAAGCGGCGGACCCCTCCCGGGGGGTCCGCCGCTTCGGCGTTGCGGGGGCCGGCGCGGCCGTGTGGCCCCCCACGCTGCCTCCGGCGGCGCCTCAAACGCCGGCGGGGCTGAGTGTGCTGCGGCTGGGCGGTGGCCGTGCACGGCCGGGAAGGGCCGTCCGCAGTCGCTGCGGGCGCGCCCCCCGGCGGGGCGGGGGCCCGGCTCTGCTCCCCACTCCAGCCTCGCCGGCGTTTGAGGCGCCGCCGGAGGCAAGGGGAGCGACGTGCGGCCTGCAGCCGGCTGCGGAGCGGACTCTGGCGGGGTGGGGGTCCGGCTGGCCCCGCAGCACCTATCGGCGGGGCTCGGTCGCCGCACCCCCAGCCTCGCCGGCGTTTGAGGCGCTGCCGGAGGCAGGGGGAGCGAGGGGGTGCCTCGGCTCGGGGTCGGGGTGCCGGGCCAGGTCGGCCTCGCCGGGGTTGGAGGCGGGCGGGGCGCGGGGTCGCCCCGGGGCGCGAACCGCCGGGTCCGGGGTGGGCGGGGCGGACGAGGGGGCGCGGGCCTCGCTACCATGGGTTATCCGGACCTGACCGGGCCCCGGATCCGCATGAGGAGCGCTCTTGCCAGACGAGGTCCAGCCACTCTCCGCCGCGCAGCCCGACCCGCAGGGCGAGCCCGAGCAGCCCGCGGCCGCCGCGCCCCCGCAGACCCCGCCCCCGGCCCCCGCGCCGGCCCCGGCAGCGGCCTCGCCCCGACCCGCCCCCGCGAAGACCGGCGGCGGGTCCTCCAACCGCGTGCGCGCCCGCCTCGCCCGGCTGGGCGTGCAGAAGTCCAACCCGTACAACCCGGTCCTGGAACCCCTGCTGCGCATAGTCCGCGGCAACGACCCGAAGATCGAGACGGCGACGCTGCGCCAGATCGAGCAGGCCTACCAGGTCGCCGAACGCTGGCACCGCGGCCAGAAGCGCAAGAGCGGCGACCCGTACATCACCCACCCCCTCGCGGTGACGACGATCCTCGCCGAGCTGGGCATGGACCCGGCCACCCTGATGGCCGGCCTGCTCCACGACACCGTCGAGGACACCGAGTACGGCCTGGAGCAGCTCAGACGCGACTTCGGCGACGCCGTCGCCCTCCTCGTGGACGGCGTCACCAAGCTCGACCGGGTCAAGTTCGGCGAGGCGGCCCAGGCGGAGACCGTCCGCAAGATGGTCGTGGCCATGGCCAAGGACCCCCGCGTCCTGGTCATCAAGCTCGCCGACCGCCTGCACAACATGCGCACCATGCGCTACCTCAAGCGGGAGAAGCAGGAGAAGAAGGCCCGCGAGACGCTGGAGATCTACGCTCCGCTGGCCCACCGCCTGGGCATGAACACCATCAAGTGGGAACTGGAGGACCTCTCCTTCGCGATCCTCTACCCCAAGATGTACGACGAGATCGTCCGCCTCGTCGCCGAGCGCGCGCCCAAGCGGGACGAGTACCTCACCATCGTCACCGACGAGGTGCAGAGCGACCTGCGCGCCGCCCGGATCAAGGCCACCGTCACCGGCCGCCCCAAGCACTACTACAGCGTCTACCAGAAGATGATCGTGCGCGGGCGCGACTTCGCGGAGATCTACGACCTGGTCGGCATCCGGGTCCTCGTGGACACCGTCCGCGACTGCTACGCCGCCCTCGGCACCGTGCACGCGCGCTGGAACCCGGTCCCCGGCCGGTTCAAGGACTACATCGCGATGCCGAAGTTCAACATGTACCAGTCGCTGCACACGACGGTCATCGGCCCCAGCGGCAAGCCCGTCGAGCTGCAGATCCGCACCTTCGACATGCACCGCCGCGCCGAGTACGGCATCGCCGCGCACTGGAAGTACAAGCAGCAGACCGTCGCCGGCACCTCGAAGGTCCGTACCGACGTCCCGCAGGCGGCCAAGGGCAGCGCCGGCCACGACACGGTCAACGACATGGCCTGGCTGCGCCAGCTCCTCGACTGGCAGAAGGAGACCGAGGACCCGGGCGAGTTCCTCGACTCGCTGCGCTTCGACCTCTCCCGCAACGAGGTCTTCGTCTTCACGCCCAAGGGCGACGTCATCGCCCTGCCCGCGGGCGCCACCTCGGTGGACTTCGCGTACGCCGTCCACACCGAGGTCGGCCACCGGACCATAGGGGCCCGGGTCAACGGGCGGCTCGTCCCGCTCGAATCCACCCTCGACAACGGCGACCTCGTGGAGGTCTTCACCTCCAAGGCCGAGGGCGCGGGACCCTCGCGCGACTGGCTCGGCTTCGTCAAGTCCCCGCGCGCCCGCAACAAGATCCGCGCCTGGTTCTCCAAGGAGCGCCGGGACGAGGCCATCGAGCAGGGCAAGGACGCCATCGCGCGGGCCATGCGCAAGCAGAACCTGCCGATCCAGCGCATCCTCACCGGCGACTCCCTGGTCACCCTCGCCCACGAGATGCGCTACCCCGACATCTCCTCCCTCTATGCGGCGATCGGCGAGGGCCACGTGGCCGCGCAGGGCGTCGTGCAGAAGCTGGTCCAGGCCCTCGGCGGCGAGGACGCGGCGAACGAGGACCTGGAGGAGAGCGTCCCGCCCTCGCGCAGCCGGGGCACGCGCCGCAAGAACGCCGACCCGGGCGTGGTCGTCAAGGGCGTCGACGACGTCTGGGTGAAACTGGCCCGGTGCTGCACGCCGGTGCCCGGCGACCCGATCATCGGCTTCGTCACGCGCGGCAGCGGCGTATCGGTCCACCGGGCCGACTGCGTCAACGTCGACTCGCTCTCGCAGCAGCCCGAGCGGATCCTCGCGGTCGAATGGGCCCCCACCCAGTCCTCCGTCTTCCTGGTCGCCATCCAGGTCGAGGCGCTGGACCGGTCCCGGCTGCTGTCGGACGTCACGCGGGTCCTCTCGGACCAGCACGTGAACATCCTGTCGGCCGCCGTCCAGACCTCCCGCGACCGCGTCGCCACCTCGCGCTTCACCTTCGAGATGGGCGACCCGAAGCACCTGGGCCACGTCCTGAAGGCCGTACGCGGCGTGGAGGGCGTCTACGACGTCTACCGCGTGACCTCGGCCCGCAGGCCCTGACCCGGCACGCGAGAGGACCCCGGCACGCGAGAGGGCCCCGGCAGGCGTCATGCCCGCCGGGGCCCTCTCTGGGGTGACGGGGTCACCCCGGCCTCAGCCGCCGAACTCCTGGAGGCCCTTGAGGGCCTGGTCCAGGAGGGCCTGACGGCCTTCCAGCTCGCGCGCCAGCTTGTCGGCCTTCGCGTTGTTGCCCGCCGCACGCGCCGCGTCGATCTGGCCGCGCAGCTTGTCCACGGCCGCCTGCAGCTGCCCGGTCAGACCCGCGGCGCGCGCACGCGCCTCCGGGTTCGTCCGGCGCCACTCGGTCTCCTCGGACTCCTGCAGGGCCTTCTCGACCGTGTGCATCCGGCCCTCGACCTTGGGCCGGGCGTCCCGCGGTACGTGGCCGATGGCCTCCCAGCGCTCGTTCAGGGAACGGAACGCGGCCCGCGCCGCCTTCAGGTCCGTGATCGGCAGGAGCTTCTCGGCCTCGTCGGCCAGCTCCTCCTTGAGCTTGAGGTTCTCGTCCTGCTCGGCGTCGCGCTCCGCGAAGACCTCGCTGCGCGCCGCGAAGAAGACGTCCTGCGCCCCGCGGAAACGGTTCCACAGGTCGTCCTCGGACTCGCGCTGCGCCCGGCCGACGGCCTTCCAGTCCGCCATCAGCTCGCGGTAGCGCGCCGCCGTCGGACCCCAGTCCGTCGACTTCGACAGCGACTCGGCCTCCGCGACCAGCTTCTCCTTGGCCTTGCGCGCGTCCTCGCGCTGCGCGTCCAGGGACGCGAAGTGCGCCTTGCGCCGCTTGGAGAAGGCGGAGCGGGCGTGCGAGAAGCGGTGCCACAGCTCGTCGTCCGACTTGCGGTCGAGGCGCGGCAGCGCCTTCCAGGTGTCCACGAGCGCCCGCAGCCGCTCGCCGGCACTGCGCCACTGGTCGCTCTGCGCCAGTTCCTCGGCCTCCGTGACCAGCTTCTCCTTGGCGACGCGGGCCTCGTCGGTCTGCTTCGCCTTCTGGGCCTTGCGCTCCTCGCGACGCGCGTCCACGGTCGCGACCAGCTTGTCCAGACGCACCCGCAGCGCGGCGAGGTCGCCCACCGCGTGGTGCTCGTCGATCTGCGTGCGCAGGTGGTCGATCGCCGTCGTCGCGTCCTTGGAGGACAGATCGGTGGTCCGCACCCGCCGCTCGAGCAGGCCGATCTCGACCACCAGGCCCTCGTACTTGCGCTCGAAGTAGGCCAGGGCCTCCTCAGGGGTGCCCGCCTGCCAGGAGCCGACGACCTGTTCGCCCTCGGCCGTACGCACGTACACGGTGCCCGTCTCGTCGACGCGGCCCCACGGGTCGCTGCTCACAGCGCCTCCTCCACATGATGCCTGCGGGGGTGTTCCCCCCTGGCATCGTCCACAGTTTCCAAGGGCGGGCAGCGCCCGCCCCGCACAACGCCAACATAGGCGAACGTCGCCCCGGCTGTCCGCATCCAGCACCACGGAATCTGCCGGTCGACGGGGTCCGCCACCGCTGGGAACGGCCTCGTTACGACTGGTTCTTGGTGACCGCGGCCTTCTCGATCGTCACCGGCTTCTTCGGGGCGGGAGCCTTGTCGCCGTCGGCGACGCCCTCCTTGGCCACGTTCTCCACGATCTTGAGGCCCGCGGCGTCCATCTTCCCGAAGGGCGTGTAGGTGGGGGCCAGCGGGCTGTCCTTGTAGACCAGGAAGAACTGGCTGCCGCCGGAGCCGGGCTGGCCGGTGTTGGCCATCGCGACCGTGCCCGCCGGATAGACGACCTGGCCGTTCTGGTCGGCCTTGCCGAGGGCGTCGAGGTTCTCGTCCGCGATGGTGTAGCCGGGGCCGCCCTTGCCGGTGCCCTCCGGGTCGCCGCACTGGAGCACGAAGATGCCCTCGGTGGTCAGGCGGTGGCACTTGGTGCCGTCGAAGAAGCCCTTGTCGGCGAGCGACTTGAACGAGTTCACGGTCTGCGGGGTCTTCGCCGCGTCCATGTCGATCTTGATCTCGCCCTCGTTGGTCTTGAGGGAGAAGGCGTACTTCGCCTTGGCGTCGATGGCCATGGCCGGAGACGGCGAGGTCTTCGGCGTCGGCGTCGGCGAGGCCGACGGCTCCGCCGCCGCGTCCTTGGTGTCCTTCTTCGAGTCGAAGACGCCACCCACCGTCAGGCCGACCAGCGTCGCGATCACCACGGCTGCGGCCGCACCGGCCACCGCCGTCCGCCGCCGCGCCTTCTGCCGGGCCTTGGCCCTGCGCTCCTGCTGACGTTCGTACTTCTCCCTGGCGAGCTGGCGCCGCCGCTGATCGCTCGTGACCACCGGGTCTGTCTCCTTGTTGCCGTCGGACGGGGGGCTGTGGGGCTTGTGGTGCTTGTGGGGTGTGCGGCCGTAGCGCTGCAGGAACCGCTGAGGCCGTACCGTATATGGGTTCGCTGTGCGATGAGCGTCGCCGGTAGGCTCTGATCTGCATCAACCGCCCCTGACGATTGAGGACGAACGTGCTGATTGCCGGGTTCCCCGCCGGGGCCTGGGGGACCAATTGCTATCTGGTCGCCCCCGCCGCGGGTGAGGAGTGCGTCATCATCGACCCGGGCCACCAGGCCGCCCAGGGTGTCGAGGAGACGCTGAAGAAGCATCGGCTCAAGCCCGTCGCCGTCGTCCTCACCCACGGCCACATCGACCACGTGGCCTCGGTGGTCCCCGTGTGCGGTGCGCACGACGTGCCCGCCTGGATCCACCCGCGGGACCGCTACATGATGAGCGACCCGGAGAAGGCCCTCGGCCGCTCGATCGGGATGCCGCTCATGGGCGAGCTGACGGTGGGCGAACCGGACGACGTCCGCGAGCTGACCGACGGCGCCGTGCTGAACCTGGCCGGTCTGGAGTTCACCGTCGCGCACGCGCCGGGGCATACGAAGGGGTCGGTGACCTTCCAGGTCCCCGAAGCGGCGGCCACGCTGCAAGAACAAGGGCGTCCGTCGGTCTTCTTCTCGGGCGACCTGCTCTTCGCCGGCTCCGTCGGACGCACCGACCTGCCCGGCGGCTCCCACGCCGAGATGCTCGAATCGCTGGCCCGCGTGTGCCTGCCGCTCGACGACTCGACCGTGGTGCTGTCCGGCCACGGTCCCCAGACCAGCATCGGCCGCGAACGCGCGACCAACCCCTACCTGAGGGAAGTCGCCGTCGGCCACGGAGCGGGCCCCGCTCCACGACGAGGAATGTGACGAGTTTCGTGAGTACTTTCCAGGCCCCCAAGGGCACGTACGACCTGCTGCCCCCGCGCTCCGCGACCTTCCTGGCGGTCCGCGAGGCGATCTCCGCGCCGCTGAAGAACTCGGGCTACGGGTACGTCGAGACCCCCGGCTTCGAGAACGTCGACCTGTTCTCGCGCGGCGTCGGCGAGTCCACCGACATCGTGAGCAAGGAGATGTACACCCTCACCACGAAGGGCGGCGACCAGCTCGCGCTGCGCCCCGAGGGGACCGCCTCCGTCCTGCGCGCGGCGCTCCAGGGCAACCTGCACAAGGCCGGTCTGCTCCCCGTCAAGCTCTGGTACTCCGGCTCGTACTACCGCTACGAGCGGGCCCAGGCCGGGCGCTACCGCCACTTCTCGCAGGTCGGCGCCGAGGCGATCGGCGCCGAGGACCCGGCGCTGGACGCCGAGCTGATCATCCTCGCCGATCAGGCCTACCGCTCGCTGGGGCTGCGCGACTTCCGCATCCTGCTCAACTCGCTGGGCGACAAGGAGTGCCGCCCGGTGTACCGGGAGGCGCTCCAGTCCTTCCTGCGCGGGCTGGACCTGGACGCCGAGACCGTTCGCCGGGCCGAGATCAACCCGCTGCGCGTCCTCGACGACAAGCGGGCCGACGTCCAGAAGCAGCTCGTCGGCGCTCCCGTGCTGCGCGACTACCTGTGCGACGCGTGCAAGGCGTACCACGAGGAGGTGCGGGCGCTGGTGACGGCGGCCGGAGTGGTCTTCGAGGACGACGAGAAGCTCGTGCGCGGCCTCGACTACTACACGCGCACCACCTTCGAGTTCGTCCACGACGGTCTGGGCTCCCAGTCCGCGGTGGGCGGCGGCGGCCGCTACGACGGCCTGTCCGAGATGATCGGCGGGCCCGCGCTGCCGTCCGTCGGCTGGGCGCTGGGCGTCGACCGCACGGTGCTGGCGCTGGAGGCGGAGGGCATCGCGCTCGACATCCCGGCGGCCACCGCGGTCTTCGCGGTCGCACTGGGCGAGGACGCGCGCCGCGCCCTCTTCGCCACCGTGACCGAGCTGCGCCGGGCCGGCATCGCGGCGGACTTCTCCTACGGGGGCAAGGGCCTCAAGGGCGCCATGAAGGACGCCAACCGGTCCGGGGCGCGGTTCACCGTCGTCGCCGGGGACCGGGACCTCGCCGAGGGCGTCGTCCAGCTCAAGGACATGGAGTCCGGGGAGCAGAGCCCGGTCGCCCTCGCGGACGTGGTGGAAGCGGTGCGTACGAAGCTCGCCTGACCTCGTTGCCCGGTGGCCGCCCCGGCGGCCACCGGGCCTTCGGGGCGGTGTCCTTATCCGCACCGAACGGTGGCCCACGGGCCCCGTGCGGCACAATGGCCCCTGCTTGTCGACCTTGCTGGCGCAGATGTGGGAGAGCGGCCGTATGACGACCACCACCGGTAGTGACGTTCCGCGGACCGTCGGCGCGAGCCGGGCGCTGGCCTGGCTGCTGGTGATCACGGGAGCCGCGGGCCTGCTCGCCGCCTGGGTGATCACCATCGACAAGTTCAAGCTGCTGGAGGACCCGAACTTCAAGCCGGGCTGCAGCCTGAACCCGATCGTCTCCTGCGGCAACATCATGACCAGCGACCAGGCGTCCGCCTTCGGCTTCCCGAACCCGATGCTCGGCCTGGTCACCTACGGGATCGTCGTCTGCGTCGGCATGAGCCTGCTGGCCGGCGCGCGCTTGCGCCCCTGGTACTGGCTGGCACTCAACGCGGGCGCCCTCTTCGGCGTCGGCTTCTGCACCTGGCTGATGTACCAGTCGCTGTACCGCATCAACTCGCTGTGCCTGTGGTGCTGCCTCGCCTGGGTCGCCACGATCTTCCTCTTCTGGTACGTCACCGCGCACACCGTCCGCGAGGGCCTGCTCCCCGCGCCGCGTTGGCTGCGCGGCTTCTTCGGCGAGTTCGCCTGGGTGCTGCCCGTCCTGCACGTCGGGATCATCGGCATGCTGATCCTGACGCGCTGGTGGGATTTCTGGACCTCGTAGCCCGCACCCGCGGCGCTGTCGGTGGGCTGGCATAGGCTTCCGGTGTGGAACCAGACCTCTTCACCGCAGCCGCCGAGGACCGCCAGGAGAAAGACCCGTCGAGTTCTCCGCTCGCCGTGCGGATGCGCCCGCGCACCCTGGACGAGGTCGTCGGCCAGCAGCATCTGCTCAAGCCGGGCTCGCCGCTGCGGCGCCTGGTGGGTGACGGCGCGGGCGGACCGGCCGGCGCCTCCTCGGTGATCCTGTGGGGACCCCCCGGCACCGGGAAGACCACCCTGGCGTACGTCGTCAGCCAGGCCACCCAGAAGCGGTTCGTGGAGCTGTCCGCGATCACCGCCGGGGTCAAGGAGGTCCGCGCCGTCATCGAGGGCGCCCGCCGCGCCGCCGGGGGGTACGGCAAGGAGACCGTCCTCTTCCTCGACGAGATCCACCGGTTCAGTAAGGCCCAGCAGGACTCCCTGCTCCCCGCCGTGGAGAACCGCTGGGTCACGCTCATCGCGGCGACCACCGAGAACCCGTACTTCTCGATCATCTCCCCGCTGCTCTCGCGCTCCCTGCTGCTCACGCTCGAACCGCTCACCGACGAGGACCTCACCGCCCTGCTGCGGCGGGCGCTCACCGAGGAGCGCGGCCTGGGCGGGGCGGTCACCCTGCCGGCCGACGCCGAGGCGCACCTGCTGCGGATCGCGGGCGGTGACGCGCGGCGCGCGCTGACCGCGCTGGAGGCGGGGGCCGGCTCGGCCATCGCCAAGGGCGAGGCCGAGATCACCCTCCAGACGGTGGAAGAGGCCGTCGACCGGGCCGCGGTGAAGTACGACCGGGACGGCGACCAGCACTACGACGTGGCCAGCGCCCTCATCAAGTCGATCCGCGGCTCCGACGTGGACGCGGCGCTGCACTACCTGGCCCGGATGATCGAGGCGGGGGAGGACCCGCGGTTCATCGCGCGCCGCCTGATGATCTCGGCGAGCGAGGACATCGGCCTCGCCGACCCCACGGCCCTGCCGACCGCCGTCGCCGCGGCCCAGGCCGTGGCGATGATCGGTTTCCCGGAGGCCGCGCTGACCCTGAGCCACGCGACGATCGCGCTGGCGCTGGCGCCCAAGTCGAACACGGCGACCACCGCGATCGGGGCCGCGCTGGCCGACGTCCGCGCGGGGCTGACCGGGCCGGTCCCGACGCACCTGCGGGACGGGCACTACAAGGGGGCGGCGAAGCTCGGGCATGCGGTGGGGTACGTCTACCCGCACGACGTACCGGGCGGCATCGCGGCGCAGCAGTACGCGCCGGACGAGATCCACGGCAAGCGGTACTACGAGCCGACGCGCTACGGGGCGGAGGCGCGGTACGCGGACGTGGTGGAGAAGGTACGGGAGCGGCTGCGCGGGAGCGGCTGACAGCGCCGGGGTCAGTGACCGGCGGCGGCGAAGAGCGAGTGCATCGCCCGGCGCAGACCGCCGATGTCGCGGACCGGCGCGGGGAAGTCGAAGCGGGCGTCGAACGGGCCGCCCGTACCGCCGGTGAAGCGCACCCGCAGGCCGAGGCGGTCCAGGGCGAGGGGGACCGCGTCCAGTCCGGCGCCGCCGCGCGGGCCGAGCAGGCCGCACAGTTCCCGGACCCGGTCCGCGTGCCGGGCGTACAGGTGCTGGAGCAGCTCGGTCTCGTGGGCCACCATCGGGTCCGGCGCGGCGCCCGCCAGCTCGTCGGGGTCCACGTACCCGGCGCCCCAGAGGTCGTCGACGGTGATCTCGCCGACCTCCAGCCGCAGCAGCATCCAGGCGGGCCGCCCGTAGCGGCCGGGCGCGGGTTCGGGATCGAGGGCCTCGCCCATGCCGAGCAGTTCGCCCACCGGATGGCGCGCGGCGAGCAGTGCGGCGCAGGCCGCGCGGTCGTCCCCGCGCACCGGAGTGAGCCAGCCCGCCAGCCGGGCGCGGCCTCGGATACGATGGGGAACGGACACCGGCGCCACGTCCGTGATCTCGATCACGGCGGTGAGGTCGTCGTCCTGGGCGTGAGCGGCCGCTCTGGCAGCCGCGGATTCCCCTGACACAAGGAGAATCACGTCCCCGTCCGGGGTGACGGTCCGAGCGGTCGGCACCCCCGTCCCGAACTCTTCGGTCGCCCGGCAGTCACGAGCACCCGGCAGAGTGAGGGATACTGAGGCGTTGGACTCTACGAGGGTTCGTACGCGTTCGGCTCCGGTGAGCTGCCGAACGCCTTCCCTGGGACGCGGCTGACCTTGCTTATCGTCGTCGAAAGCAGATTCCGTTTCGTTGGAATCTGAACTTCGTCGCGCACTGGGCAGGGGGATCCCATGTGGTCGAGACATTACGTCCTCCTCGCTAAGGTAAGCCTCACCTAACTTACATGGAGGTAGGTTCCACGTGAACCAGAAGCGACCCAAGGTCAAGAAGTCGCGTGCCCTCGGCATTGCGCTGACCCCGAAGGCCGTCAAGTACTTCGAGGCCCGCCCCTACCCGCCGGGCGAGCACGGCCGTGGCCGCAAGCAGAACTCGGACTACAAGGTGCGTCTGCTCGAGAAGCAGCGTCTGCGCGCCCAGTACGACATCTCCGAGCGCCAGATGGCCCGCGCGTACGACCGCGCGAAGAAGGCCGAAGGCAAGACGGGCGAGGCGCTTGTCGTCGAGCTCGAGCGTCGCCTCGACGCCCTGGTCCTGCGTTCGGGCATCGCCCGCACCATCTACCAGGCGCGCCAGATGGTCGTTCACGGCCACATCGAGGTCAACGGTGGCAAGGTCGACAAGCCGTCGTTCCGTGTCCGCCCGGACGACGTCATCACGGTCCGCGAGCGCAGCCGCGACAAGCACCCCTTCCAGGTTGCTCGTGAGGGTGGCTACGCCGGCGAGGGTGAGGCCCCCCGCTACCTGCAGATCAACCTGAAGGCCCTGGCCTTCCGCCTCGACCGTGACCCGAACCGCAAGGAAATCCCGGTCATCTGCGACGAGCAGCTCGTCGTCGAGTACTACGCCCGCTGATTTCCCTCAGCGAGCGCGGTCCTCACAGGCTGTTCGTCTCGACGGAAGCCCGTCCGCTCCCCTTCGGGGGAGGGGGCGGGCTTTCCGCCGTTCCGCGCGGCCGCGGCACGCCGGCCTCCGCGCCCCGCGCGGTCCGCGGCTCCGGCCCCCGCAGCGCCCGCTCCACCACGGCGTCCAGCTCCAGCCCGCTGCCGTGCCGGGCCCCCGCCGCGTACCGCTCCGCGCCCAGCAGCTCGCTCGCCTGCTCCTGGCACATCACCCGCGGCGCGTTGAAGTAGGCCGAGCCGAACAGCCGCGGCCCCACCGCGCCCCACAACGGCTCCGCCGCGCCCTGGAGCACCGCGGCCTCCGCCGGTTCCCCCTCGGCGACGGTCACCAGCGCCAGCAGTTCGAGCGCCAGGACCAGGCCCAGCAGGTCGTGGAACGCGTGGTTGATCTTCACGCACTCGGCCAGCAGCCGCCGTGCCTCGGCCGCGCCGCCCGCGTCCAGGGCGGCGTAGGCCAGGACGTACAGCGCGTACGCCTTCGCCCAGCGCTCCCCGCGGTCCTCGCAGATCTCCCGGGCGTCCTCGCACAGGGCCAGCGCGCCCGCCAGGTCCCCCTGGAACGCCAGCGCCATCGCCAGCTCCACCTGGCACATCAGGACGTTGCTGTTCAGCTCCCCGGCCTCCCGGTAGCGCTCCAGCGCCGCCCCCAGCAGCTCCCCGGCCCGCACCATGTCGTCGCGGAGCAGCGCCAGGCAGCCCATCCGGTGCACCGCGTAGGCCGTGGCCACCGGGTTCCCGGCGGCGAGGGCCGCGTCCCGGCACTCGTGCAGCGCGCTCATCGAGGCCACCGCGTCCCCTTGGAGCGCGGCGACGTACCCCAGCACCCACAGGGCCTTCAGCCGCGCCGGTTCGTGCTCGGCGCCCTGGCGCCCGGCCTGCTCCAGCGAGCGGTCCAGCCAGAGCCTGCCCTCGGTGAGCCGCCCGCAGCCCGCCCAGTAGAACCACAGGGTCCCCGCCAGGTACTGGCCCAGGTGCAGCTCGTCGGGATCCTCCAGGCAGCACTCCAGGGCGAGCCGCAGGTTCGCCAGCTCGGCCTCCACCAGCGCCGCCACCTCGTGCTGGCGCGGACTGAACCAATCCAGCTCGCACCAGGTCGCCAGGCCCATGTACCAGTCGCGGTGGCGCCGCCGCAGCCGCACCGCGTCCCCCAGCGACTCCAGCCAGCAGGCCCCGTACATCCGTACGGTCTCCAGCATCCGGTAGCGGGTCCCCGCCGGGGTCCGCTCGCGCACCAGCAGCGACTGCGCGAGCAGCTCGCCGACCAGGTCCAGCACGCTCTCCACGGGCAGGTCCGGGCCCGCGCACACGTACTCGGCGGCCTCCAGGTCGAACCGGCCCGCGAAGACGGACAGCCGCGCCCACAGCAGCCGCTCCGCGGCCGTGCACAGCTCGTGGCTCCAGCCGATCGCCGTCCGCAGCGCCCGGTGCCGGGGGAGCCCCCCGCGCCCGCCGCCGGTCAGCAGCGCGAACCGGTCCTCCAGCCGGACCAGCACCTGCGCCGGGGACAGCGTGCGCAGCCGCCCCGCCGCCAGCTCCAGCGCCAGCGGGATCCCGTCCAGCCGGTCGCACAGCTCGGCGACCGCGGCCCGGTTCTCGTCGGTGACCGCGAAGGACGGGTCGGCCGCGGTCGCCCGGTCGGCCAGCAGCGCCACCGCGTCTTCCGTGCCGAGCGGGGCCAGCGGGAAGGACCGCTCCCCGGCCAGCGCGAGCGGCCGGCGGCCGGCGGCCAGCACGCACAGGCCGGGGGAGCGGCGCAGCAGCTCGTGCACCAGCTCGGCGCACTCGTCGACCAGCTGCTCGAAGCCGTCCAGGACCAGCAGCAGCCGCCGGGGAGCCAGGTGCTCGGCCAGGACGGTCCGGGGCGGCCGGGTCGTGTGGTCGGTGAGCCCGAGGGCCTCGGCGAGCGTCAGCTCCAGCAGCGCGGGGTCGCGCACGGCCGACAGCTCGGCCAGCCAGACGCCGTCGCAGTAGCGTTCCTGCGCCTGCGCCCGCGCCTCCCGGGCGGCGGCGAGGACCAGCCGGGACTTGCCCACCCCGCCCACTCCGGTCACCGTCACCAGGCGCGCGGTGCCCAGCAGCCGCGCCAGCTCGCCCAGTTCGGGGCCCCGGCCGACGAAGCCGTTCAGCTCCGAGGGAAGATTGCCGTACGGCGCCGTGCCGGGAGGAGAGTCGTCGGGTCGTCGCATGGGACACGGAGGGTACTCGTCCGGATGCGATGCGTACAAGGCGCCTGCTCCGGGTCACGAATTCCGGTAGGGGTGCGGATCTCCGGCGCGATAGGGTCGGGGGACGAGTTTTCAACACGCAGAGAGCGGTGCAAAGTGTCCGGTGGAGAGGTGGCCGGGATCCTCGTGGCCGTCTTCTGGGCGATCCTGGTCTCGTTCCTCGCGCTCGCGCTGGCGCGACTGGCCCAGACGCTGAAGGCGACCACCAGACTGGTGGCCGAGGTGACCGAACAGGCGGTCCCGCTGCTGGCGGACGCCTCCACGACCGTACGCTCCGCGCGCACCCAGCTCGACCGGGTCGACGCCATCGCCAGCGACGTCCAGGAAGTCACCTCCAACGCCTCCGCGCTCTCCAGTACCGTGGCCTCCGCCTTCGGCGGCCCGCTGGTCAAGGTCGCGGCCTTCGGCTACGGAGTGCGCAAGGCGCTCGGGCGCAAGGAGGCGGCGGCAGCGGCCCCGAACGGCGCGCCCGCGCGGACACCCAGGCGTACCGTGATCGTCGGGCGCACCGTGCCGGCGGCCCGGCGCCGGAAGCAGAAGGACTGAGACCGCGATGTTCCGCCGTACCTTCTGGTTCACCGCAGGCGCAGCCGCCGGCGTGTGGGCCACCACCAAGGTGAACCGTAAGCTCAAGCAGCTGACCCCGGAGAGCCTCGCCGCGCAGGCCGCCGACAAGGCGCTGGAAGCGGGCCACCGGCTCAAGGACTTCGCCCTCGACGTCAAAGCGGGAATGACGCAGCGCGAGGACGAGCTGAACGACGCACTGGGCCTGCACCAGGATCCCGACCGGCCCGACAACGTCACCGCCCTCCCCGGGCCGCGGCGGCTGCGGGCCCTCGGGACCGACGCGGGCCCGCACAAGAACGACCCCCCGAAGTTTTCGTACAACCGGAATGAGGACCACTGATGGAGTCGGCTGAAATCCGCCGCCGCTGGCTGAGCTTCTTCGAGGAGCGCGGTCACGCCGTTGTCCCTTCGGCGTCGCTCATCGCGGACGACCCGACTCTGCTGCTGGTCAACGCGGGCATGGTCCCGTTCAAGCCGTACTTCCTGGGTGAGGTCAAGCCGCCCGCCCAGCGGCTGACCAGCGTCCAGAAGTGCGTGCGCACGCCGGACATCGAAGAGGTCGGCAAGACCACCCGCCACGGCACGTTCTTCCAGATGTGCGGCAACTTCTCCTTCGGCGACTACTTCAAGGAAGGCGCCATCACCTACGCCTGGGAGCTGCTCACCAGCTCCGTGGCGGACGGCGGCTACGGCCTGGAGCCCGAGAAGCTCTGGATCACGGTCTACCTCGACGACGACGAGGCCGAGCAGATCTGGCGCGAGAAGATCGGCGTGCCCGCCGAGCGCATCCAGCGCCTGGGCAAGAAGGACAACTTCTGGTCCATGGGCGTGCCCGGACCCTGCGGCCCCTGCTCCGAGATCAACTACGACCGCGGCCCCGAGTTCGGCGTCGAGGGCGGCCCGGCCGTCAACGACGAGCGGTACGTGGAGATCTGGAACCTGGTCTTCATGCAGTTCGAGCGCGGCGCGGGCGAGAACAAGGAAGACTTCCCGATCCTCGGCGACCTGCCGTCGAAGAACATCGACACCGGCCTCGGTCTCGAACGCCTCGCCATGATCCTGCAGGGCGTGCAGAACATGTACGAGACCGACACCCTGCGCGTGGTCATGGACAAGGCCACCGAGCTGACGGGCGTGCGCTACGGCGCCGCCCAGGACAGCGACGTCTCGATGCGCGTGGTCGCCGACCACATCCGCACCTCCGCCATGCTCATCGGCGACGGGGTGACCCCCGGCAACGAGGGCCGCGGCTACGTGCTGCGCCGCATCATGCGCCGCGCCATCCGCAACATGCGCCTCATGGGCGCCACCGGCCCGGTCGTCCTGGACCTCATCGGCGTCGTCATCGACACCATGGGCCTGCAGTACCCGGAGCTGGTCACCGACCGCAAGCGGATCGAGACCGTCGCCCTCGCCGAAGAGGCCGCCTTCCTCAAGGCCCTCAAGGGCGGCACGAACATCCTCGACACCGCCATCAGCGAGACCAAGGCCGCGGGCGGCTCGGTCCTGGCCGGGGACAAGGCGTTCCTGCTCCACGACACCTGGGGCTTCCCGATCGACCTCACCCTGGAGATGGCCTCCGAGCAGGGCCTCTCCGTGGACGAGCCGGGCTTCCGGCGCCTGATGCAGGAGCAGCGGGACAAGGCCAAGGCCGACGCCCGCGCCAAGAAGACCGGTCACGCCGACCTGTCCGCCTACCGCGAGGTGGCCGACCACTCCGGCGAGACCGAGTTCACCGGCTACGGCTCCACCGAGGGCGAGTCCACCATCGTGGGCCTCCTCGTCGACGGGGTCTCCTCGCCCGCCGCCTCCGAGGGCGACGAGGTCGAGATCGTCCTGGACCGCAGCCCCTTCTACGCCGAGGGCGGCGGTCAGCTCGCCGACCAGGGCCGGATCAAGCTGCACTCGGGCGCGGTCGTCCAGATCCGCGACGTGCAGAAGCCGGTCCCGGGCGTGCACGTGCACAAGGGTGTCGTCCAGGTCGGCGAGGTCACGGTGGGCGCCTCGGCGTACGCCGTCATCGACGTCAAGCGCCGCCGGGCCATCGCCCGCGCGCACTCGGCCACCCACCTGACCCACCAGGCCCTGCGCGACGCCCTCGGCCCGACGGCCGCCCAGGCCGGTTCCGAAAACTCGCCCGGCCGCTTCCGCTTCGACTTCGGCTCGCCGAACGCCGTCCCCGGCACGGTGCTCACCGACGTCGAGCAGAAGATCAACGACGTGCTGGCGCGCGAGCTGGACGTCACCGCCGAGGTCATGAGCATCGACGAGGCGAAGAAGCAGGGCGCCATCGCCGAGTTCGGCGAGAAGTACGGCGAGCGCGTGCGCGTCGTCACCATCGGCGACTTCTCCAAGGAGCTGTGCGGCGGCACCCACGTCGGCAACACCGCTCAGCTCGGCCTGGTCAAGCTGCTCGGCGAGTCCTCCATCGGTTCCGGCGTGCGCCGCGTCGAGGCCCTGGTCGGCGTGGACGCGTACAACTTCCTCGCCAAGGAGCACACGGTCGTCGCCCAGCTCCAGGAGCTGGTCAAGGGCCGTCCCGAGGAGCTGCCGGAGAAGATCGCCTCCATGCTCGGCAAGCTGAAGGACGCCGAGAAGGAGATCGAGAAGTTCCGCGCGGAGAAGGTGCTCCAGGCCGCCGCCGGTCTGGTCGCCGGCGCCCAGGACGTTCGCGGCGTCGCCGTGGTCACCGGCCAGGTGCCGGACGGCACCGGCGCCGACGACCTGCGCAAGCTGGTCCTCGACGTCCGCGGCCGCGTCCCCGGGGACCGTCCGGTCGTCGTGGCCCTCTTCACGGTCGCGAGCGGCCGCCCGCTCACCGTCATCGCCACCAACGAGGCCGCCCGCGAGCGCGGCCTCAAGGCCGGCGACCTGGTGCGCGCGGCCGCCAAGACCCTCGGCGGCGGTGGCGGCGGCAAGCCGGACGTCGCCCAGGGCGGCGGGCAGAACCCGGACGCCATCGGCGAGGCCATCGCCGCGGTCGAGCGCCTCGTCGGCGAGACGGCCTGACGATGACGCTGCGCCGTGGCCGACGCCTCGCGATCGATGTCGGTGACGCCCGGATCGGGGTCGCCTCCTGCGACCCCGACGGGGTGCTGGCCACACCGGTCGAAACCGTGCCGGGACGCGACGTCCCGGCCGCGCACAAGCGGCTGCGGCAGCTCGTGGCGGAGTACGAGCCCCTCGAAGTCGTGGTCGGCCTCCCCCGCTCGCTCAGCGGGCGGGAGGGGCCGGCCGCGGCCAAGTGCCGTGCCTTCGCCATGGAGCTGGCCAAGGGCATCAAGCCCGTGGGGGTGCGCCTGGTGGACGAGCGGATGACGACGGTCACCGCGGCCCAGGGCCTACGGGCCTCGGGGCGCAACGCCAAGAAGGGCCGGTCGGTCATCGACCAGGCGGCCGCCGTGGTCATCCTCCAGAACGCGCTGGAGACCGAACGGGTATCAGGTAATCCGCCCGGTGAGTGCGTCGAAGTGGTTGTCTGATCGCGATACGGTAACGTTCCGCGCGATGTGACGGCATTCGAACAGCCGTCGCCCACCACTTCTGAGGCGGAACCGGGTGCCGCGGCCCACCAAGCAGCCGCTGCCTCCGTCTCGCGGCTCTAGGGGACCGATGACCGAGTATGGACGGGGCTCTGGCCCTGAACCGTGGCACCCAGAGGACCCTCTCTACGGGGACCCGGCGTGGGCGCACCAGACCCAGCAGGGTCAGCTGCCCCACGACGTCGGCCGGCAGCAGTATCCGCAGGAGCCGCAGTACCACGGGCAGCCGCCGCAGCCGCAGTACCAGCAGCCGCAGCAGCAGTACGCCGCGCACCCGCAGCACCCCCAGCAGCAGTACCCCGCGGAGTACCAGGGCTACGCGCCCGAGCACCCGCAACAGCAGCAGCAGCACCCCCAGCAGCAGTATGCGCAGCAGCCGCAACAGCAGCAGCCGGTGTACGACGGCGGCCCGCCGGTCCAGGAGGTCTGGGACACCGGCCAGGGCCAGCAGGCCGTGCCCTACGGCGTGGACCCGTACGCCCAGCAGCCGGTGCCGTACCCGGGGGAGGCCCCGGACGACTACGGCACCGACCGCGCCTACCCGCCGCCGCAGCCCCCCGGCCGCCGCCACCTCGTCCCCGAGCCCTCCACCGAGTGGCAGGACGAGAGCGCCGAGCCGCAGGACGAGGAGGACGGGTCCTTCCTCGCGGCCGGCGGCGGGGGCGAGGACGAGCCCCCCACGGGCCGCCGCGGCCGCGGCAAGGGCAAGGACGACAAGAACAAGGGATCGAGACGCGCGGGCTCGGCGTGCCTGATCGCCGCCCTGGTCATCGTCGGCGCGGTCGGCGGCGTCGGCTACTACGGCTTCTCCTACATCAAGGCGAAGCTCGGCATGGCCGAGGACTACTCGGGCGAGGGCACCACCGCGGTCGACGTGGAGATCCCCAAGGGCGCGACGCTCGGCCAGATGGGCGCCATCCTGGAGAAGGCCGGCGTGGTCGCCAGCGCCCAGGCCTTCGTCAACGCGGCGCAGCAGAACCCCAAGGGCAGCGGGATCCAGCCCGGCCTCTACCCGCTGCGCAAGCAGATGTCGGCGAAGTCCGTCGTCGACATCATGTCCGACCCCTCGAAGCTCAACGTCATCATCGTCGCCGAGGGCCTGCGCAACGTGAAGGTCTACGAGACGATCGACAAGAAGCTCAAGCTCCAGGAGGGCACCACCCAGGAGCTGGCCAAGCGGGAGGTCAAGACGCTCGGCCTGCCCGCCTGGGCCGAGGACGGCAAGGGGCTCAAGGACCCGCTGGAAGGATTCCTCTATCCGGCGCGCTACGACGTCACCACCGGGATCACCCCGCAGGACCTGCTCAAGAAGATGGTCAAGAACGCCACCGACAAGTACGCGGCGCTCGGCATCGAGGGCAAGGCCAAGGACCTCGGCCTCAAGAACCCGCTGGAAGTCGTCACCGTCGCGAGCCTGGTCCAGGCGGAGGGCAACAAGCACGAGGACTACCGCAAGATGGCGGCCGTCATCTACAACCGCCTCAAGCCCTCGAACACCGTCACCAACCAGAAGCTCGAATTCGACTCGACGATCAACTACATCAAGGGCACGAGCAACATCAACGTCTCCCGCGAGGAGACGCGGTCCATCGACGACCCGTACAACACCTACAAGAACCGGGGCCTGCCGCCCGGGGCCATCAGCAACCCCGGCGCCGACGCGCTCAACGCGGTCCTGAACCCCGACAAGGACGGCTGGATGTTCTTCGTCTCGGTCGACGGGAACAAGACCACCTTCACCAAGACCCTCGCCGAGCACAACAAGCTCGTCGAGGAGTTCAACACGCGCCAGGCAGAGAAGAAGCAGCAGCAGAGCGGTGGGTAGCGAGAACATGTCACGGATAAGGGCCGCGGTGCTGGGTTCGCCCATCGAGCACTCCCTCTCACCGGTGCTGCACCGCGCCGCCTACCGGGAGCTGGGCCTCGTCGACCGGTCCTACGACCGGTTCGAGATCGACGAGGCCGCGCTCCCGGCCTTCCTCGCCGGGCTCGGCCCCGACTGGGCGGGCCTGTCGCTGACCATGCCGCTCAAGCGGGCCGTCATGCCGCTGCTCGACGAGGTCAGCGCGACCGCCGCCTCCGTGGAAGCGGTCAACACGGTCGTCTTCACCGAGGACGGCCGCCGGGTCGGCGAGAACACCGACATCCCCGGCATCGTCTCCGCGCTGCGCGAGCGCGGGGTCGAGAAGGTCCCGTCGGCCGCGATCCTGGGCGCGGGCGCCACCGCCTCCTCCGCGCTGGCCGCCCTCGCCCGGGTCTGCTCCGGCGAGGTGACGGCGTACGTCCGCTCCGCCGACCGGGCGGACGAGATGCGCCGCTGGGGCGAGCGGCTCGGCGTGCCCGTCCGCACCGCCGACTGGGCGGCCGCCGCCGGAGCGCTGCACGCGCCGCTGGTGATCGCGACCACCCCGGCCGGTGCCACCGACGCGCTCGCCGCGGCCGTCCCGGAGCGGCCCGGCACCCTGTTCGACGTGCTCTACGACCCCTGGCCGACGGCGCTGGCCGCGGCGTGGAGCGGCCGCGGCGGCGCGCTGGTCGGCGGGCTCGACCTGCTCGTCCACCAGGCCGTCCTCCAGGTCGAGCTGATGACCGGCCGCTCTCCCGGCCCGCTCGCCGCGATGCGGGCCGCCGGGGAACGCGCCCTGGCCGCCCGGTAGATCCACCCGGCCGACCGGCCCGTACCCGCCCGAGCCCCTCCCGACCTGCCACAGTGGCGTCCGATAGCTGGACCGGAGGCCGGGACATCGGCCCGGACATGGGAGGATCGGGGTCGGCGGGCCCGGGCGGCGCACCCGGTCGCGCCGTAGCTGTGCCAGGCGCGAGCATGAGGAGCATCGTTGAGCAGGTTGCGTTGGCTGACCGCCGGGGAGTCGCACGGACCGGCGCTGGTAGCGACGCTGGAGGGGCTTCCCGCCGGCGTTCCGGTCACCACCGAACTGGTGGCCGACCACCTGGCGCGCCGCCGGCTCGGATACGGCCGCGGTGCCCGGATGAAGTTCGAGCAGGACGTGGTGACCTTCCTCGGCGGTGTCCGCCACGGGCTGTCCCTCGGCTCCCCGGTCGCCGTCATGGTGGGCAACTCCGAATGGCCGAAGTGGGAGAAGGTCATGTCGGCCGATCCCGTCGACCCGGCCGAGCTGGAGGGCTCCGGGCGCAACGCCCCGCTGACCCGCCCGCGCCCCGGCCACGCCGACCTCGCCGGCATGCAGAAGTACGGCTTCGACGAGGCCCGCCCGATCCTGGAGCGCGCCAGCGCCCGCGAGACGGCCGCCCGCGTCGCCCTCGGCGCCATCGCCCGGTCCTTCATCAAGGAGACCGCGGGCATCGAGATCGTCTCCCACGTGGTGGAGCTGGCCTCCGCCAAGGCCCCGTACGGCGTCTACCCGACCCCCGCGGACGTCGACAAGCTCGACGCCGACCCGGTGCGCTGCCTCGACGCCGACGCGTCGAAGGCGATGGTCGCGGAGATCGACCAGGCCCACAAGGACGGCGACACCCTCGGCGGCGTCGTCGAGGTGCTCGCCTACGGCGTCCCGGTCGGCCTCGGTTCGCACGTCCACTGGGACCGGCGCCTGGACGCGCGGCTCGCCGCCGCGCTCATGGGCATCCAGGCGATCAAGGGCGTCGAGGTCGGCGACGGCTTCGAGCTGGCCCGCGTCCCCGGGTCCAAGGCGCACGACGAGATCGTCTCCACCCCCGAGGGCATCAAGCGCACCTCCGGCCGCTCCGGCGGCACCGAGGGCGGCCTCACCACCGGCGAGCTGCTGCGCGTACGGGCCGCCATGAAGCCGATCGCGACCGTGCCCCGCGCGCTCGCCACCGTCGACGTGGCGACCGGCGAGGCGACCGTCGCCCACCACCAGCGCTCCGACGTGTGCGCCGTCCCCGCGGCGGGCATCGTCGCCGAGGCGATGGTCGCCCTCGTGCTGGCCGACGCCGTCGTGGAGAAGTTCGGCGGCGACTCGGTCAACGAGACCCGGCGCAACGTCCGCTCGTACCTCGACAACCTGCAGATCCGGTGACCGGCGGCCCCCTGGTCGTCCTCGTCGGACCGATGGGGTCCGGCAAGTCCACGGTGGGGCAGCTGCTCGCCGAGCGGCTCGGCGTGCCCTACCGGGACACGGACGCGGACATCGTCGCCGCCGAGGGCCGGCCCATCGCGGACCTCTTCGTCGACGAGGGCGAACCGTACTTCCGCGACCTGGAACGGGCGGCCGTCGCCGAGGCCGTCGCCGGGCACACCGGAGTCCTCGCCCTCGGCGGCGGCGCCGTCCTCGACGACGGCACCCGGGCCCTGCTCGCCGGGCTGCCCGTCGCCTACCTGTCGATGGACACCGACGAGGCGGTCCGCCGGGTCGGCCTCGGCGCCGCCCGGCCCCTGCTCGCGGTCAATCCGCGGCGCCAGTGGCGCGAGCTGATGGACGCCCGCCGCCACCTGTACACCGAAGTCGCGCGCGTCGTGGTGGCCACCGACGACCGCACCCCCGAAGAGGTCGCCCAGGCGGTCCTCGACGCTCTGGAGTTGAAGGACGTATGACAGACCAGGTGACCCGCATCCAGGTCGGCGCAAGCGCTGGACACGACGCGTACGACGTGCTGGTCGGCCGGCAACTGCTCGGCGAGCTGGGCACCCTGATCGGCACCAAGGCGCAGCGCGTCGCGGTGATCCACCCCGAGGCGCTGGCCTCCACGGGTGAGGCGCTGCGCGACGACCTCGCGGCCCAGGGATACGAAGCGGTCGCCATCCAGGTGCCGAACGCCGAAGAGGCCAAGACCGTCGAGGTCGCGGCGTACTGCTGGAAGGCGCTCGGCCAGTCCGGCTTCACCCGCACCGACGTGATCGTCGGCGTCGGCGGCGGCGCCACCACCGACCTCGCGGGCTTCGTCGCGGCCTCCTGGCTGCGCGGGGTGCGCTGGATCGCCGTGCCGACCACCGTCCTCGCGATGGTCGACGCGGCCGTGGGCGGCAAGACGGGCATCAACACCGCCGAGGGCAAGAACCTCGTCGGCGCCTTCCACCCGCCCGCCGGGGTGCTGTGCGACCTGGCGGCCCTCGACTCGCTGCCGGTCAACGACTACGTCAGCGGCCTCGCCGAGATCATCAAGGCCGGGTTCATCGCCGACCCGGTGATCCTCGACCTGATCGAGGGCGACCCTCAGGCGGCCCGGACCCCCGAGGGACCGCACACGGCCGAGCTGATCGTGCGCTCCATCCGGGTCAAGGCCGACGTGGTCTCCAGCGACCTCAAGGAGTCGGGCCTGCGGGAGATCCTCAACTACGGACACACCCTCGCCCACGCGATCGAGAAGAACGAGCGCTACAAGTGGCGCCACGGCGCCGCCGTGTCGATCGGCATGGTCTTCGCCGCCGAACTGGGCCGCCTCGCCGGACGGCTCGACGACGCGACCGCCGAGCGGCACAAGAGCGTGCTCGCCTCGGTGGGCCTGCCGCTGACCTACCGCGGCGACCAGTGGCCCAAGCTGCTGGAGACCATGAAGGTCGACAAGAAGTCCCGCGGCGACCTGCTGCGCTTCATCGTCCTGGACGGGCTGGCCAAGCCGACCGTCCTGGAGGGCCCGGACCCGTCGGTGCTGGTCGCGGCCTACGGCGAGGTGTCCGCGTGAGCCGCAAGGTGCTCGTGCTGAACGGCCCGAACCTCGGCCGGCTGGGCTCGCGCGAGCCCGACGTGTACGGGGCCACCTCCTACGCGGGGCTGGTCGAGAGCTGCCAGAGCCTCGGCCGGGAGCTCGGCTTCGACGTCGAGGTCCGCGAGACCAACGACGAGGGCCAGCTGGTGCGCTGGCTGCACGAGGCCGCCGACGGGAAGGTGCCGGTGGTCATCAACCCCGGCGCCTTCACGCACTACTCGTACGCCATGCGGGACGCGGCGGCGCAGCGCACCGCCCCGCTGATCGAGGTGCACATCTCGAACCCCTACGCCCGCGAGGAATTCCGGCACACGTCGGTCATCGCCTCGGTGGCGACCGGGACCGTGGCGGGCTTCGGGCTCGGCTCCTACCGGCTCGCCCTGCACGCGCTGGCGGAAGAACTGCCCGCCGCCTGAGATAACGTTCTCGCATCAGTCCTCGCCTGAACGAGACGGAGTGGCAGCGGATGCAGCACGGAGTGGGGGGATGGGGCGAGCCGGGACAGCATCCGGCCGCCCCCGCGCAGCCGCCGATAACCCCCGTGCCCGGCTGGGCGGCGCCGCCGCCCACCGGCCCGCCGCGCCCGGCGGACCCGCCGCGGCACCACGCGGGCCCGCCGCACCACGCGGGCCCGCCGCACCACGCGGGCCCGCCGCACCACGCGGAACCGGGGCACCACCCGGGCCCGCCGCACCCGCCGTCGGCTCCGGCCGGCCCGCCGCACCCGCAGCCCGCGGGCCCGCCGCACCCCGCCGGCCCCCCGACGGCCGTCCCGGCTCCCGCGCCCGCGCAGCCGCCCGCCGGGACGCCCCTGCAGCCCGCCTACGTGCCCGGTACGGGCGCGCGGCCCACGGGGACGGTGGCACCCGTCCCCGAGGCCACCGGGCACATCCCGCTCCCGGCGGTGGCCCCGCCCGCCCCCGGGACCGGCGTCGCCACCCTGGCCGTGCTCCTCATCGGCCCCGCCGGCGCGGGCAAGACCACCGTGGCCCGGCACTGGGCCGGCTCCCGGCAGGTGCCGACGGCCCACATCAGCCTGGACGACGTCCGCGAGTGGGTCTGCTCCGGCTTCGCCGACCCGCAGGCGGGCTGGAACGACCACTCCGAGGCCCAGTACCGGCTCGCCCGCCGCACCTGCGGCTTCGCCGCCCGCAACTTCCTGGCCAACGGGATCTCCTGCATCCTCGACGACGCCGTCTTCCCCGACCGGCCCGTGGTGGGGCTGGGCGGCTGGAAGCGGCACGTGGGACCCGGCCTGCTGCCGGTGGTCCTGCTGCCCGGCCTGGAGATCGTCCTGGAGCGCAACGCGGCCCGCTCCGGCAACCGCCGCCTCTCCGACGAGGAAGTCGCCCGGATCCACGGCCGGATGGCCGGCTGGTACGGCTCCGGCCTGCCCATCATCGACAACTCGCAGCTGGACGTGGAGGGCACCGCCCGCGCCCTCGACGAGGTCCTGGCCCGCGCCATCGCCGCCCCCGGCGGCTGGTGACGGCGGCCCCCTGCGGGCCGGTGATCCCCCGGCCCGCAGGGCCCGTACGCGGCCCGCTCCCCGACCGGACGCGCTCGCCGGGCCGGATGCGCGGGGCGCTCGTACGCTCGAAGACATGTCAGACGTGTACGCGGCCCGTCGGGCCCTGCTTCGCGACCGCTGTGCCGCAGCGGGCAACTCCGCCGCGCTGATCACGCGTCCGGCCAACGTCCGCTACCTGACCGGCGCCTTCCCCGAGGGCGCGGTCCTGCTGGTCGGGCCAGCCGAGGACGTCCTCTTCTGCGCCGCCCCGCCCACCGGCGAAGCGGACGAGGGCCGGCTCGACGACCAGCTGCGGCTGTCCGTCCCGGCCGGGCCGGGCGGTGATCCGGCCGTCGCGGCGGCCGACCTCGCCACCGGCCGGGACGTGCGCGCGGAGGTGCTGGCCGTCGAGGAACACCACCTCACCGTCGCCCGGCACCGCGCCCTGCTCTCGGTCGCTCCCGGGCTGCGGCTCGCCGACCTCGGGCCCGCCGTCGAACAGCAGCGGCTGATCAAGGACGAGGAGGAGATCGCCTGCCTGCGGATCGCCGCCGAGATCGCCGACCAGGCCCTCGGCGAACTCCTGGAGTCCATCCTCGTCGGCCGGACCGAACGCCACCTCGCCCTGGAGCTGGAACGCCGCCTCGTGGACCACGGCGCCGACGGCCCGGCGTTCGCCACCTCCGTCGGCACCGGCCCGCACTCCGGCCGCTCCCGGCACCGGCCCTCCGACCGCCGGGTGGAGGAGGGGGATTTCCTCTCGGTCTGCCTGGGCGCGAACTACCGGGGCTACCGGTGTGAGATCGGCCGTACCTTCGTCATCGGCACCACCCCCGCGGACTGGCAGATCGAGCTGTACGAACTCGTCTTCGCCGCTCAGCGGGCGGGCCGCGAAGCCCTGGTGCCCGGGGCCGCGTACCGCGACGTGGACCACGCGGCGCGCTCCGTCCTGGACTCCGCGGGCCACGGCGAGGCCCTCGCGCCGTCGACCGGACACGGCGTCGGTCTCGAAATCGACGAGGACCCGCAGCTTGCACCTACAGCAATGGGTAAACTGGACGCTTGCGTGCCGGTCACCGTCGAACCGGGGGTTCACCTCCCTGGCCGGGGCGGCGTCCGGATCGATGACACGCTCGTCGTGCGCCCCGAGGCGGACGGCGGACCCGAGCTACTCACCATCACGACCAAGGAGCTGCTCGCGCTCTAGCTTTGCTGTGCGCGCCACCCGTGGTCCACCAGTCCAGGAGATTTCGCAACCGTGGCTTCCACGAACGACCTCAAGAACGGCATGGTGCTCAAGCTCGACGGGGGCCAGCTCTGGTCCGTCGTCGAGTTCCAGCACGTCAAGCCCGGCAAGGGCCCGGCCTTCGTGCGCACCAAGCTCAAGAGCGTGATGTCCGGCAAGGTCGTCGACAAGACGTTCAACGCCGGCACCAAGGTCGAGACGGCCACCATTGACCGCCGTGACATGCAGTTCTCGTACATGGACGGCGACTACTTCGTCTTCATGGACATGAGCACCTTCGACCAGCTCATGGTCGACCGCAAGGCCGTCGGCTCGGCCGCCAACTTCCTGATCGAGGGCTTCACCGCCTCCGTCGCGCAGCACGAGGGCGAGGTGCTCTACGTCGAGCTGCCGGCCGCCGTCGAGCTCGTGATCGAGCACACGGACCCGGGCGTCCAGGGCGACCGCTCCACCGGCGGCACCAAGCCCGCCAAGCTGGAGACCGGTCACGAGATCCAGGTCCCGCTCTTCGTCACCACCGGCGAGAAGGTCAAGGTCGACACCCGTACCAGCGACTACCTCGGCCGGGTGAACAGCTAACCGTGGGAGCCCGGAGCAACGCCCGCAAGCGTGCTTTCCAGATCCTCTTCGAGGCCGATCAGCGCGACGTGCCCGTGCGCGAGGTCCTCGCCGACTGGGTCCGTCACTCACGGAACGACACCGAGGGCCGTCAGCCGGCGGTCAGCGAGTACACGATGAACCTCGTCGAGGGGTACGCCGACAAGGTGGACCGCATCGACGACCTGATCATCACCTACGCCGTGGACTGGGACATCGACCGCATGCCGGTCGCGGACCGGAACATCGTGCGGCTGGGTGCCTACGAGCTGATCTGGGTCGACGAGACCCCGGACGCCGTGGCGATCGACGAGGCCGTCCAGCTCGCCAAGGAGTTCTCCACGGACGAGTCCCCCTCGTTCGTGAACGGGCTGCTGGCCCGTTTCAAGGACCTCAAGCCGAAGCTCCGGCGGGACGAGCGCGACTAGTCGCCGCCCGTTCCGGACACCGGTTCACAGGTACGCGCAGGGCCCGCAGCGCATCGCGCGCTGCGGGCCCTGCGCGTGTCCGCTTCCGGCGCGGGGAGCAAAAAACCGGTGGGGCCGGGAAGCGCATGGCTTCCCGGCCCCACCGGTAAACGTTTCTGCTGGGCCTGGGCCCGGTGTGTATCGCGGGATCCGAGCGGGGCTCAGATCTCCTCGTGGGTCACGGCACGACGGGCGTCCGCGTCCAGCACGCCCCAGCTGATGAGCTGCTCGGTCAGCACCGAGGGGGACTGGTCGTAGATCACCGCGAGGGTGCGCAGGTCGTCCTGGCGGATCGAGAGCACCTTGCCGTTGTAGTCGCCGCGCTGGCTCTGGATCGTCGCCGCGTAGCGCTGGAGCGGGCCGGCCTTCTCGGCGGGGACGTGGGCCAGGCGCTCCAGGTCCAGGCGCAGCTTCGGCGGCGGCTCGGCCGCTCCGCCCGGCGTGGTGCCCGGCAGGAGCTCCTGCACCGGCACCCCGTAGAAGTCCGCCAGCTCGGCGAGGCGCTGGACGGTCACGGCGCGGTCCCCGCGCTCGTACGACCCGACCACCACGGCCTTCCACCGACCCTGGGACTTCTCCTCGACACCGTGGAGGGAAAGGCCCTGCTGGGTGCGGATGGCACGGAGCTTGGCCCCGAGCTGCTTGGCGTATTCGCTGGACATAACGCTCCCGGACGCTGTGACGCTGTGATGGTGGGGACAACGTGCGGCTGCGCCGCGCGGCTGGTAACTCACTGTGAGGTTACGCAGCGTTACTTGGATGCGTCAAGCCGAATGGTGCCGTCGGCCCCCTCCGAGGGGACCCCGGCGACCCCGGTCCGGCCGCCCGCGAGGGCCCTGGTACCGTGGACGACGTACCACCCGGCTGCCCCAGGCAGTCGGCCCGACGTCCTTTAAGGTCCGTCCCGTGAGGCGGAGAAGGAGGTCCTCTTCATGGACGCTCAGCCCGACCGGCAGACCGGCGACGGTGCCCGCCCCGTACTGGAGGCGCAGGACATCGCCCGGGTCCTGACCCGCATCGCCCACGAGATCGTCGAACGCGCCAAGGGCGCCGACGACGTGGTGCTCCTCGGCATCCCCACCCGCGGGGTCTTCCTCGCCCGCCGCCTCGCGGCCAAGCTCGAAGAGATCACCGGCACCAAGGTCCCGGTCGGCTCCCTCGACATCACCATGTACCGCGACGACCTGCGGATGAAGCCCGCCCGGGCGATCGGCCGCACCGAGATCCCCGGCGACGGGGTCGACGGCCGGCTCGTGGTCCTCGTCGACGACGTGCTCTTCTCCGGCCGCACCATCCGCGCCGCCCTCGACGCCCTCGGCGACATCGGCCGTCCCCGCGCCGTCCAGCTCGCGGTCCTCGTCGACCGCGGCCACCGCGAACTGCCGATCCGCGCCGACTACGTCGGCAAGAACCTCCCCACCTCGCTGCGCGAGACCGTCATGGTCCAGCTCCAGGAGGAGGACGGCCGCGACGCCGTACTGCTCGGCCAGCGGACCGCCCCGGCAGGCGGGCAGTAGCCCACACGCGTGAGGGCCCCCTCCGTGGGGGTCCGCGCCGGCGTGCGCCCGCACGCCGCTCCACCGACGCCTGCCCGCACCCCGGCAGCCCGCCCGACCTCCCAGACCCCCGGACCCACGGAGCACCCAGATGAAGCGCCACCTCATCTCGGCCGCAGATCTCTCGCGCGACGACGCCGTCCTCATCCTCGACACCGCCGAGGAGATGGCCCGGGTCGCCGACCGGCCGATAAAGAAGCTGCCCACCCTGCGCGGCCTGACCATCTGCAACCTCTTCTTCGAGGACTCGACCCGCACCCGGATCTCCTTCGAGGCCGCCGAGAAGCGCCTCTCCGCCGATGTGATCAACTTCGTCGCCAAGGGGTCCAGCGTCTCCAAGGGCGAATCCCTCAAGGACACCGCCCAGACCCTGGACGCCATGGGCATCGACGCCGTGGTCATCCGCCACAGCGCCTCCGGAGCCCCGTACCGGCTGGCCACCTCCGGCTGGATCGACGTCCCGGTCATCAACGCCGGTGACGGCACCCACCAGCACCCGACCCAGGCCCTGCTGGACGCCTTCACCATGCGCCGCCGCCTCGTCGGCCCCGACGCGCTCGGCCAGGACCTCACCGGCAAGCGCATCACCCTCGTCGGCGACGTCCTGCACAGCCGGGTCGCCCGCTCCAACGTCGACCTGCTGCACACCCTCGGCGCGCACGTCACCCTGGTGGCCCCGCCCACCCTGGTCCCGATCGGCATCGAGAGCTGGCCCTGCGAGGTCTCGTACGACCTCGACGAGGTGCTGCCGGCGTCGGACGCGGTCATGATGCTGCGTGTGCAGCGAGAGCGGATGAACGCCGCCTTCTTCCCCACCGAGCGCGAGTACTCCCGGCGCTACGGCCTCGACGGCGAGCGCATGGCCAAGCTGCCCGCGCACGGCATCGTGATGCACCCCGGCCCCATGGTCCGGGGCATGGAGATCACCGCCGAGGTCGCCGACTCCGACCGCTGCACCGTCGTCGAGCAGGTCGCCAACGGCGTGTCCATCCGCATGGCGGTCCTGTACCTCCTGCTGGGCGGCAACGAGTCCGCCGTCAGCCACGCCCGCCCCGTCGAATCGGAGAGCAAGTAAAGATGAGCAAGATCCTTATTCGTGGCGCGAAGGTGCTCGGCGGCGAGGCGCAGGACGTCCTGATCGACGGCGAGACCATCGCCGCCGTCGGCAGCGGCATCGACGCCGGTGACGCGACCGTCATCGAAGCCGCCGGACAGGTCCTGCTCCCCGGCCTGGTCGACCTGCACACCCACCTGCGCGAGCCGGGCCGCGAGGACTCCGAGACCGTCCTCACCGGCACCCGCGCCGCCGCCGGCGGCGGCTACACCGCCGTCTTCGCCATGGCGAACACCTTCCCGGTCGCCGACACCGCCGGCGTCGTCGAGCAGGTCTGGCGCCTGGGCAAGGAGTCCGGCTACTGCGACGTGCAGCCCATCGGCGCCGTCACCGTCGGCCTGGAGGGCAAGAAGCTCTCCGAGCTGGGCGCCATGCACGAGTCCGCCGCCCGCGTCACCGTCTTCTCCGACGACGGCAAGTGCGTCGACGACGCCGTGATCATGCGGCGCGCGCTGGAGTACGTGAAGGCCTTCGGCGGCGTCGTCGCCCAGCACGCCCAGGAACCCCGCCTCACCGAGGGCGCCCAGATGAACGAGGGCGTCGTCTCCGCCGAGCTCGGCCTCGGCGGCTGGCCCGCCGTCGCCGAGGAGTCGATCATCGCCCGCGACGTCCTCCTCGCCGAGCACGTCGGTTCCCGCGTGCACATCTGCCACCTCTCCACGGCCGGCTCCGTCGAGATCGTGCGCTGGGCCAAGTCCCGCGGCATCGACGTGACCGCCGAGGTCACCCCGCACCACCTCCTCCTCACCGACGAGCTCGTGCGCTCCTACGACCCCGTCTACAAGGTCAACCCGCCGCTGCGCACCGAGCGCGACGTGCTGGCCCTGCGCGAGGCGCTCGCCGACGGCACGATCGACATCGTCGCCACCGACCACGCCCCGCACCCCCACGAGGACAAGGACTGCGAGTGGGCCGCCGCCGCCATGGGCATGGTCGGCCTGGAGACCGCGCTCTCCGTCGTCCAGCAGACGATGGTCGAGACCGGCCTGCTCGACTGGGCGGGCGTCGCCGACCGCATGTCGCTGCGCCCCGCGCGCATCGGCGGCCTGGAGAACCACGGCCGCCCCGTCTCGGCAGGTGAACCCGCGAACCTGACCTTGGTCGATACCTCGTACCGTGGTGTCGTGGACCCCGCACACTTCGCCTCCCGCAGCCGCAACACGCCCTACGAGGGCCGCGAGCTTCCGGGACGCGTCACTCACACCTTCCTGCGGGGCCGGGCAACGGTCGTGGACGGGAAACTGGCGTGACACCTGCAGTGATCCAACTGGCCGCCGAGGCCGCCGGACGACAGTCGGCGGAGGTGACGGACTGGGACGCGCGCATCGCGTGGGTGCTCGGCCTGCTCGTCTTCATCGCCTTCGTGTACTGGCTGATGCGGCAGGGCTGGAAGTGGCGCGGCGCGCTGCAGAACGACCTGCCCGCGCTGCCCACCGCCCCGAGCGGGCTCCCCGAGCACCGGCTCGCCCTGACCGGGCGCTACCACGGCTCGACGACCGCCGGCCAGTGGCTCGACCGGATCGTCGCCCACGGCCTCGGCATCCGCAGCCGCGTCGAGCTGACGCTCACCGACACCGGCCTCGACGTGGTCCGTCCGGGTGCCACCGACTTCTTCGTGCCGACCGCGCAGCTGCGCGGCGCCCGCCTCGACAAGGGGATCGCGGGCAAGGTACTGACCGAGGGCGGGCTGCTCGTCGTCACCTGGGCGCACGGCGACAAGCTGATCGACTCCGGATTCCGCTCCGACCGGGCGGCCGAACACGCCGCCTGGGTCGAAGCCATCAACTCCATGAACCACTCGCACACGACGGAAGGCGCCGAACGATGACGACCTCCACCAGGGGAGCAGCCAAAGCTCCCGCCGTACTCGTCCTGGAGGACGGCCGCATCTTCCGCGGGCGCGCCTACGGGGCCGTGGGGGAGACCTTCGGCGAAGCCGTGTTCTCCACCGGCATGACCGGCTACCAGGAGACGCTGACCGACCCGTCCTACCACCGCCAGGTCGTCGTGATGACCGCCCCGCACGTGGGCAACACCGGCGTCAACGACGAGGACCCCGAGTCCGGCCGCATCTGGGTCGCCGGATACGTCGTCCGCGACCCCGCCCGCGTCCCCTCCAACTGGCGCTCGCAGCGCTCGCTGGACGAGGAGCTGGTCCGCCAGGGCGTCGTCGGCATCTGCGGCGTCGACACCCGCGCCCTGACCCGCCACCTGCGCGAGCGCGGCGCCATGCGCGTCGGCATCTTCTCCGGCGAGGCGGTGATGGACGACGCCGTACTGCTGGCGAAGGTCCAGGACGCCCCCCAGATGAAGGGCGCCGACCTCGCCGCCGAGGTCGCCACCAAGGAGGCGTACGTCGTCCCCGCGATCGGCGAGAAGAAGTTCACCGTCGCCGCCGTGGACCTCGGCATCAAGGGCATGACCCCGCACCGGATGGCCGAGCGCGGCATCGAGGTGCACGTGCTGCCCGCCACCGCCACCGTCGAGGACGTCTACGCCGTCAACCCCGACGGCGTCTTCTTCTCCAACGGCCCCGGCGACCCGGCCACCGCCGACGGCCCCGTCTCCGTGATGCAGGGCGTCCTCGCCCGCAAGACGCCGCTCTTCGGCATCTGCTTCGGCAACCAGATCCTGGGCCGCGCCCTCGGCTTCGGCACCTACAAGCTGAAGTACGGCCACCGCGGCATCAACCAGCCGGTGCAGGACCGCACGACCGGCAAGGTCGAGGTCACCGCGCACAACCACGGCTTCGCCGTCGACGCGCCCCTCGACAAGGTCTCCGACACGGCCTACGGCCGCGCCGAGGTCTCCCACGTCTGCCTGAACGACCAGGTCGTCGAGGGCCTCCGGCTGCTCGACCAGCCGGCCTTCAGCGTCCAGTACCACCCCGAGGCGGCCGCCGGCCCGCACGACGCCGCGTACCTCTTCGACCGTTTCGTGAATCTGATGGAGGCCGAGCGTGCCTAAGCGCACCGATATCCAGTCCGTCCTGGTCATCGGCTCCGGCCCGATCGTCATCGGCCAGGCCGCCGAGTTCGACTACTCCGGCACCCAGGCCTGCCGCATCCTCAAGGCCGAGGGCCTGCGCGTCATCCTGGTGAACTCCAACCCGGCGACGATCATGACCGACCCGGAGATCGCCGACGCCACCTACGTCGAGCCGATCACCCCCGAGTTCGTCGAGAAGATCATCGCGAAGGAGCGCCCCGACGCGCTCCTGCCGACCCTCGGCGGCCAGACCGCGCTCAACACCGCGATCTCCATGCACGAGCAGGGCGTCCTGGAGAAGTACGGCGTCGAGCTCATCGGCGCCAACGTCGAAGCCATCAACAAGGGCGAGGACCGCGACCTCTTCAAGGGCGTCGTCGAAGCCGTCAAGGAGAAGATCGGCTACGGCGAATCCGCCCGCTCGGTCATCTGCCACTCGATGGACGACGTCATCCAGGGCGTCGAGACCCTCGGCGGCTACCCCGTCGTCGTCCGCCCCTCCTTCACCATGGGCGGCGCCGGCTCCGGCTTCGCCCACAACGAGGACGAGCTGCGCCGCATCGCCGGCCAAGGCCTCACGCTCTCCCCGACCACCGAGGTGCTCCTGGAGGAGTCCATCCTCGGCTGGAAGGAGTACGAGCTGGAGCTGATGCGCGACACCAAGGACAACGTCGTCGTCGTCTGCTCCATCGAGAACTTCGACCCCATGGGCGTCCACACCGGCGACTCGATCACCGTCGCCCCGGCGATGACGCTGACCGACCGCGAGTACCAGCGGCTGCGCGACATCGGCATCGCGATCATCCGCGAGGTCGGCGTCGACACCGGCGGCTGCAACATCCAGTTCGCGATCGACCCCGCCGACGGCCGGGTCATCGTCATCGAGATGAACCCGCGCGTGTCCCGCTCGTCCGCGCTCGCGTCGAAGGCCACCGGCTTCCCGATCGCCAAGATCGCCGCCAAACTGGCCATCGGCTACACGCTCGACGAGGTCCCCAACGACATCACCGAGAAGACGCCGGCCTCCTTCGAGCCGTCCCTCGACTACGTCGTCGTCAAGGCCCCGCGCTTCGCCTTCGAGAAGTTCCCGAACGCGGACTCCACCCTCACCACCACCATGAAGTCGGTGGGCGAGGCCATGGCCATCGGACGCAACTTCACCGAGGCGCTGCAGAAGGCCCTGCGCTCCCTGGAGAAGAAGGGCTCGCAGTTCACCTTCGTCGGCGAGCCCGGCGACAAGGACGAGCTGCTGCGCACCGCGGCCCGCCCGACCGACGGCCGCATCAACACCGTCATGCAGGCCATCCGGGCCGGCGCCACCCAGGAAGAGGTCTTCGACTCCACGAAGATCGACCCCTGGTTCGTCGACCAGATGTTCCTCATCAAGGAGATCGCCGACGACCTGGCCGCCGCCGAGAAGCTCCACCCCCAGCTGCTCGCCGAAGCCAAGCGCCACGGCTTCTCCGACGTCCAGATCGCCGAGATCCGCGGCCTGCGCGAGGACGTCGTCCGCGAGGTCCGCCACGCGCTCGGCGTGCGCCCGGTCTACAAGACCGTCGACACCTGCGCCGCCGAGTTCGCCGCGAAGACCCCGTACTTCTACTCGTCCTACGACGAGGAGTCCGAGGTCGCCCCCCGCGAGAAGCCCGCGGTGATCATCCTGGGCTCCGGCCCGAACCGCATCGGCCAGGGCATCGAGTTCGACTACTCCTGCGTCCACGCCTCCTTCGCGCTCAGCGACGCGGGCTACGAGACCGTGATGGTCAACTGCAACCCCGAGACCGTCTCGACCGACTACGACACCTCCGACCGCCTGTACTTCGAGCCGCTGACGCTCGAAGACGTGCTGGAGATCGTGCACGCCGAGTCCCTCGCGGGCCCCATCGCCGGCGTCATCGTCCAGCTCGGCGGCCAGACCCCCCTCGGTCTCGCCCAGGCGCTCAAGGACAACGGCGTCCCCGTCGTCGGCACCCCGCCGGAGGCCATCCACGCCGCCGAGGACCGCGGCGCCTTCGGCCAGGTCCTCGCCGACGCCGGCCTGCCCGCCCCGAAGCACGGCACCGCCACCACCTTCAAGGGCGCCAAGGCCATCGCCGACGAGATCGGCTACCCCGTCCTCGTACGGCCCTCGTACGTGCTCGGCGGCCGCGGCATGGAGATCGTCTACGACGAGGACCGCCTGTCCTCGTACATCGCCGAGTCCACCGAGATCAGCCCCACCCGGCCGGTCCTGGTCGACCGCTTCCTCGACGACGCCATCGAGATCGACGTCGACGCCCTCTACGACGGCACCGAGCTCTACCTCGGCGGCGTCATGGAGCACATCGAGGAAGCCGGCATCCACTCCGGCGACTCCGCCTGCGCGCTGCCCCCGATCACCCTCGGCGGCCACGACATCAAGCGCCTGCGCGCCTCCACCGAGGCCATCGCCAAGGGCGTCGGCGTCCGCGGCCTGATCAACATCCAGTTCGCGATGGCGGGTGACATCCTCTACGTCCTGGAGGCCAACCCGCGCGCCTCGCGCACCGTCCCCTTCACCTCGAAGGCGACCGCGGTCCCGCTCGCCAAGGCCGCCGCGCGCATCTCGCTCGGCACCACCATCGCCGAACTGCGCGCCGAGGGCCTGCTGCCGAAGAACGGCGACGGCGGCACCCTGCCGCTCGACGCGCCGATCTCCGTCAAGGAGGCCGTGATGCCGTGGAGCCGCTTCCGCGACATCCACGGCCGCGGCGTGGACACCGTCCTCGGCCCGGAGATGCGCTCCACCGGCGAGGTCATGGGCATCGACTCGGTCTTCGGCACGGCCTACGCCAAGTCGCAGGCCGGCGCCTACGGCCCGCTGCCCACCAAGGGCCGCGCGTTCATCTCCGTCGCCAACCGCGACAAGCGCTCCATGATCTTCCCGGCGCGCGAACTCGTCGCCCACGGCTTCGAGCTGCTCGCGACCTCCGGCACCGCCGAGGTACTGCGCCGCAACGGCATCAACGCCACCGTGGTGCGCAAGCTCAGCGAGGGCGAGGGCCCGGACGGCGAGAAGACCATCGTCCAGCTCATCCACGACGGCGACGTCGACCTCATCGTCAACACCCCGTACGGCACCGGCGGCCGCCTCGACGGCTACGAGATCCGCACGGCGGCCGTGGCGCGCAGCGTCCCCTGCCTGACCACGGTCCAGGCGCTCGCCGCCGCCGTCCAGGGCATCGACGCGCTCAACCGCGGCGACGTGGGCGTCCGTTCGCTCCAGGAGCACGCACAGCACCTGATCGCGGCCCGCGACTAGCAGACAACGCCCGTAGCCGTACGGGAGAGGGGGACACCGGACGCGCCGCGGCGCGCCGGGTGTCCCCCTCTTCATGAGCGCAGAAGGATCCTCAGCCCATGTACAAACTCTTCTTCGACCTGGTCTTCAAGCGGATGGACCCCGAGAAGGCCCATTACGCGGCCTTCCGCTGGATCCGGCTCGCCGCCCGCGTCCCGGTGCTGCGCACCTTCCTGGCGGCCGCCCTGGCCCCGCGCTTCAAGGAGCTGCGGACCGAGGCCCTCGGCCTGCGGATGCACGGACCCTTCGGCCTCGCCGCGGGCTTCGACAAGAACGCGGTCGCCATCGACGGCATGTCGATGCTCGGCTTCGACCACGTCGAGATCGGCACCGTCACCGCCGAGCCGCAGCCCGGCAACCCCAGGAAGCGCCTGTTCCGGCTGGTCCCGGACCGCGCGCTGATCAACCGCATGGGCTTCAACAACGAGGGCTCCGCGGCCGTCGCCGAGCGCCTCGCGACCCGCCGCCCCGTCTTCAGGACGGTCGTCGGCGTCAACATCGGCAAGACGAAGGTCGTGCCCGAGGACGAAGCCGTCGCGGACTACGTCGCCTCCACCGAACGGCTCGCCCCGCACGCGGACTACCTCGTCGTGAACGTGTCCTCGCCGAACACCCCCGGCCTGCGCAACCTCCAGGCCACGGAGTCGCTGCGGCCGCTGCTGACCGCCGTACGGGAGGCCGCGGACCGCGCGGTGACCGGCCGCCGGGTGCCGCTGCTCGTCAAGATCGCCCCCGACCTCGCCGACGAGGACGTGGACGCGGTCGCCGACCTCGCCCTGGAGCTGGGCCTGGACGGCATCATCGCCACCAACACCACGATCGCCCGCGAAGGCCTCGGCCTCACCTCGGCGCCCGAACTGGTCAAGGAGACCGGCGGCCTCTCCGGCGCGCCCGTCAAGGCGCGCTCCCTGGAGGTCCTGCGCCGCCTGTACGCCCGCGTGGGCGACCGGATCGTCCTGGTGGGCGTCGGGGGCGTCGAGAACGCCGAGGACGCCTGGCAGCGCATCCTGGCGGGCGCGACCCTGGTGCAGGGCTACAGCGCCTTCATCTACGAGGGCCCGTTCTACGCCCGCGCCATCCACAAGGGCCTGGCCGCGCGCCTGGCCAACAGCCCGTACGCGACCCTCGCCGAAGCGGTGGGCGCCGAGACCCGGAAGGCCGCGCTGTGACCTCTGCCCCCCTGACCCCCTTCGGCACGCGCCTGCGCGCGGCCATGGACGACCGCGGCCCGCTGTGCGTCGGGATCGACCCGCACGCGGCCCTGCTGGCGTCCTGGGGCCTCGACGACGGCATCGCGGGGCTGGAGAGGTTCTCCCGGACCGTCGTGGAGGCCCTGGCGGACCAGGTGGCCGTCTTCAAGCCGCAGGCCGCCTTCTTCGAGCGCTTCGGCTCGAAGGGCATCGCGGTGCTCGAGCGGACCGTCGCGGACGCCCGGGCCGCGGGCACGCTCGTGGTCATGGACGCCAAGCGCGGGGACATCGGCTCCACGATGGCCGCGTACGCGCAGACCTTCCTGGACCCGGCCTCGCCGCTCTTCTCCGACGCGCTGACCGTCTCCCCGTACCTCGGCTACGGCTCGCTCGCGCCCGCCGTGGAGCTGGCGCGGGCGTCGGGGGCGGGGCTCTTCGTGCTGGCCCTGACCTCAAACCCGGAGGGCGCCGAGGTGCAGCGGGCGGTGCGGGAGGACGGCCGGACCATCGGGGCGACGATGCTGGCGCACCTGGCCGCGGAGAACGCGGGCGCGGAGCCGATGGGGTCCTTCGGTGCGGTGGTGGGGGCGACCCTGGGGGACCTGTCCTCCTTCGACCTGGACATCAACGGGCCGCTGCTGGCGCCGGGCATCGGGGCGCAGGGTGCCACCGCCGCCGATCTGCCGGGGGTCTTCGGGGCGGCCGTGCGCAACGTCGTGCCGAACGTGTCCCGCGGGGTGCTGCGGCACGGGCCCGACGCCGGTGCGCTCCGCGCGTCGGCCCGCCAGTTCGCGGACGAGGTCCGCCAGGCCGTCGCCACGGCCTGATCCCGGCTCCACTCTCAGCCCCGTCGGCGTTTGAGGCGCCCCCGGAGGGCACGCGCCGGCCGCGGGCGGGCTCCGGCCTCAGCGGGACGGGCGGTGTCCGCCGAGGTGCCTCCGGCGGCGCCTCAAACGCCGGCGGGGCTGGGGTGGTGACCGCGGTCGGAATGCCGGCGGGGCTGGAGTGGGTGGCCCGTGCCGGGGACGCCTCTGGACGCTCGCCCCGACCTCGTGGGGCATATCCAGCCTCGCCGGCGTTTGAGGCGCCCCCGGAGGGCACGCGGCGGCCGGGGGCGGGCTCCGGCCTCAGCGGGACGGGCGGTGTCCGCCGAGGTGCCTCCGGCGGCGCCTCAAACGCCGGCGAGGCTGGAATGGCCGCGGTCGGAACGTCGGCGGGGCTGAAGTGGTGGCCGGGCCTCGAACGCCGGCGGGGTGGGAATGGCCGCGCCTCGAACGCCGGCGGGGTGGGAATGGCCGCGCTTCGAACGCCGGCGGGGCGGGAATGGCCGCGCTTCGAACGCCGACCGGGCCTGGCGCGGAGGGCGGTCGCCAGCGGACGTGGCTAATTCGTACGGCCTTCGCCGGACAAAAGCGGGGTGTTTTGTCTGTGATGTACGGTTCGGTGGAGGCTGACCAGGACTTTTCGTCCGTTCTCGCTGACTGGAGCGGCCTTGGCCGCTAGTCTCCGACCAGAGTGAGCGAACGGCGGACCTGCGGGACCGTCGTTCGTGGGGCTCGCCTGGTGAGGTGCCTTGTGTTCCCCACCGGTCCGTATCCGACAGTTCGACATCCGAGGTGACGTAGGCGTGGCTCTTCCGCCCCTTACCCCTGAACAGCGCGCAGCCGCGCTCGAAAAGGCCGCCGCGGCTCGCCGGGAGCGGGCCGAGGTGAAGAATCGACTCAAGCACTCCGGTGCCTCCCTGCACGAGGTCATCAAGCAGGGACAGGAGAACGATGTCATCGGCAAGATGAAGGTGTCCGCTCTCCTGGAGTCCCTGCCAGGCGTGGGCAAGGTCCGCGCCAAGCAGCTCATGGAGCGCCTCGGCATTTCCGAGTCCCGGCGTGTCCGAGGTCTCGGTTCCAACCAGATCGCTTCCCTGGAGCGCGAGTTCGGCGGCAGCGGCGCCTGACGCGTCACCCGAAGTTCTCCCGGTGTTCTCAGGCAGTCCTGGGAGACTGGATAATCGCTCTATGGCAGCAGAGGTACGTCCGCGGCTGACCGTGCTCTCCGGCCCCTCAGGGGTCGGCAAGAGCACGGTCGTCGCGCATATGCGCAAGGTTCACCCCGAGGTATGGCTCTCGGTGTCGGCCACCACCCGCAAGCCGCGGCCCGGTGAGCGTCACGGAGTCCACTACTTCTTCGTCACCGACGACGAGTTCGACAAGCTGATCGCCAATGGCGAGCTGCTGGAGTGGGCCGAGTTCGCGGGCAACCGCTACGGCACACCGCGCGGCGCGGTGCTGGAACGCCTGGACAAGGGCGAGCCGGTCCTGCTGGAGATCGACCTGCAGGGCGCCCGGCTCGTCCGCGAGTCGATGGCCGAGGCCCGGCTCGTCTTCCTGGCCCCGCCCAGCTGGGAGGAGCTGGTCCGCCGGCTCACCGGCCGGGGGACCGAGTCGGCCGAGGTCATCGAGCGCCGACTGGCCGCCGCGAAGATCGAACTCGCGGCCGAAGCGGAGTTCGACGTCACCCTTGTCAATACCTCCGTCGAGGACGTGGCCCGCGAGCTGCTAGCCTTGGTGGCAGTTGTTTGATCGTTGTTCGATCATTACCCATCTTCGGAAGGTAGAGCGTGTCCTCTTCCATGTCTGCGCCCGAGGGCATCATCAACCCGCCGATCGACGAGCTGCTCGAGGCCACCGACTCGAAGTACAGCCTCGTGATCTACGCGGCCAAGCGTGCCCGTCAGATCAACGCGTACTACTCGCAGCTCGGTGAGGGCCTGCTGGAGTACGTCGGCCCCCTCGTGGACACCCACGTCCACGAGAAGCCCCTTTCGATCGCGCTGCGCGAGATCAACGCGGGTCTGCTGACCTCCGAGGCCATCGAGGCCCCGGCCACTTAAGCAGTACGCGTCACCCGATTTTGTCACTCCAGGCCCGGTAGACCGACTGCCGGGCCTGTGGTGTGTCATGTGTCGTGTTCGGACAAGGGAGCAGTAGTGGACAAGCCGAAGGTCGTACTCGGGGTCAGTGGCGGGATCGCCGCCTACAAGGCTTGCGAGCTGCTGCGCAGGCTGACCGAGTCCGGGCACGACGTCCGCGTGGTGCCCACCGAGGCCTCGCTGAACTTCGTCGGCGAGGCCACCTGGGCCGCCCTCTCCGGGAACCCGGCGTCCACCCGGGTCTGGGAGAGCGTCCACGAAGTACCGCACGTCCGCATCGGCCAGGGCGCCGACCTCGTCGTGGTCGCCCCCGCCACGGCCGACATGCTGGCCAAGGCGGCCCACGGGCTCGCCGACGACCTGCTCACGAACACCCTGCTCACCGCCCGGTGCCCGGTGGTCTTCGCGCCCGCCATGCACACCGAGATGTGGGAGCACCCCGCCACCCAGGAGAACGTGGCCACCCTGCGCCGCCGGGGCGCCGTCGTCATCGAGCCCGCCGTCGGCCGGCTCACCGGCAAGGACACCGGCAAGGGCCGACTGCCCGACCCGGAGGAGATCTTCGAGGTGTGCCGCCACGTGCTGCGCCGCGGCCTCGGGGACGCCGGTGACGGGCCCGACCTCGCCGGACGGCACGTGGTGATCAGCGCGGGCGGTACGCGCGAACCGCTGGACCCGGTCCGCTTCCTCGGCAACCGCTCCTCCGGCAAGCAGGGCTACGCGCTGGCCCGTACGGCCGTGGCGCGCGGCGCCCGGGTCACCCTCGTCGCGGCGAACGCCGCGCTCGCCGACCCCGCCGGGGTGGACGTCGTACGTGTGGGGACGGCCCTCCAGCTGCGCGAGGCCGTCCTCAAGGCGGCCGCCGACGCCGACGCCGTGGTGATGGCCGCCGCGGTGGCCGACTTCCGGCCCGCCGCCTACGCCGAGGGAAAGATCAAGAAGCAGGACGGGCAGGAGCCCGCGCCGGTGGCCCTGGTCCGCAATCCTGACGTACTCGCGGAGGTTTCGGCCGAACGTGCCGTGCCCGGCCAGATCGTGGTCGGCTTCGCCGCGGAGACCGACGACGTCCTCGCCAACGGGCGCGCGAAGCTGCTCCGCAAGGGCTGCGACCTCCTCGTCGTGAACGAGGTGGGCGAGGCCAAGACCTTCGGATCCGAGGAGAACGAGGCGGTGATCCTCGCCTCCAACGGAGAGGAGACCCCCGTACCCCACGGCCCCAAGGAAGCCCTCGCCGATGTCATCTGGGACCAGGTGGTGCCCCGGCTCGCCCCGCAGGCCGCCCTCCGACGCGCCTGAGGAACGGACCTTTTCTCCTGGTGCCCGATGGGCCAAGATGTAGTGCCGCAGGTCACACGGCTCCCACAAGGCGAGACGGGTGGTCCGGCCAACGGTGGCGACCGATAAACTGCACCCGGAACACGGCCAGGCGCAGCTCCCGGTAGTGTTCCGCCAATTGATCAGCCAGCAGCCGCTGCAACCCCAGGGAGCGATGTGTCCCGCCGCCTCTTCACCTCGGAGTCCGTCACCGAGGGCCACCCCGACAAGATCGCTGACCAGATCAGCGACACCATCCTCGACGCCCTGCTCAGGGAGGACCCCACCTCGCGCGTCGCGGTGGAGACCCTGATCACCACCGGTCTCGTGCACATCGCGGGTGAGGTGACGACGAAGGCCTACGCGCCGATCGCCCAGCTCGTCCGCGACAAGATCCTCGAGATCGGCTACGACTCCTCGAAGAAGGGCTTCGACGGCGCCTCCTGCGGCGTCTCGGTGTCCATCGGCGCGCAGTCCCCGGACATCGCGCAGGGTGTCGACACGGCGTACGAGAGCCGGGTCGAGGGCGACGAGGACGAGCTGGACAAGCAGGGCGCCGGCGACCAGGGCCTGATGTTCGGTTACGCCTGCGACGAGACGCCCGAGCTGATGCCGCTGCCGATCCACATCGCGCACAAGCTCTCGCGCCGCCTGTCCGAGGTCCGCAAGAACGGGACGATCCCGTACCTGCGCCCCGACGGCAAGACCCAGGTCACCATCGAGTACGACGGCGACAAGGCCGTCCGCCTCGACACCGTCGTCGTGTCCTCGCAGCACGCCTCGGACATCGACCTCGACTCGCTGCTCGCTCCCGACATCCGCGAGTTCGTCGTCGAGCACGTCCTCAAGCAGCTCGTCGAAGACGGCATCAAGCTGGACACCGAGGGCTACCGGCTGCTGGTCAACCCGACCGGGCGCTTCGAGATCGGCGGCCCGATGGGCGACGCCGGCCTCACCGGCCGCAAGATCATCATCGACACCTACGGCGGCATGGCCCGCCACGGTGGCGGCGCCTTCTCCGGCAAGGACCCGTCCAAGGTCGACCGCAGCGCCGCCTACGCGATGCGCTGGGTCGCCAAGAACGTCGTCGCCGCCGGTCTGGCCTCGCGCTGCGAGGTCCAGGTCGCGTACGCGATCGGCAAGGCCGAGCCCGTCGGCCTCTTCGTCGAGACCTTCGGCACCGCCAAGGTCGAGGTGCAGAAGATCGAGGACGCGATCGCCCAGGTCTTCGACCTGCGTCCGGCCGCGATCATCCGCGACCTCGACCTGCTGCGCCCGATCTACGCCCAGACCGCCGCCTACGGCCACTTCGGCCGTGAGCTGCCGGACTTCACCTGGGAGCGCACCGACCGCGTCGACGCCCTGCGCGCCGCCGCCGGTCTGTAGGCACGACCGCCCCGAACGGCCCCGGACCCCACGGTCCGGGGCCGTTCGGCGTTCCGCCGCCACGGCGGACCCGCCGCCGGCGCCGTTCCCCGGCTGTCGGTGCCATGGGTGAGAATTCCGGTGTGAGCAGCCAGAACGAACCCGAGACCGGCGGCGCGCCGGAACAGCTCGCGCTGATGCGGGAGATGGTCGCCGAGGCGAAGGCCAAGGCGCCCAAGGCCAAGCCCCGCACCTGGCGCGGCGCCTCGCTGGCCCGGGAGCTGCCCGTCGCGCGGATCCTCGTCAACAAGGGTGTGCTCCACCTCGACCAGCTCTGGGACTACGCCGTCCCCGAGGAACTGTCGGAGGCCGCGCAGCCCGGGGTCCGGGTCCGGGTCCGCTTCGGCGCGGGTTCGCACCAGGTGCACGGGGGCCGCCGCGAGGGCGGCGGCCTCATCGACGGGTTCGTCGTCGAGCGGCGCGCCGACACCGACTACAACGGCCCGCTGGCGGCCCTCGCCCAGGTCGTCTCGCCCGAAGCCGTCCTCGGCCCGCGCATGCTCGCCCTCGCGCGGGCCGTCGCCGACCGGTACGCGGGCAGCCTGGCCGACGTCCTCCAGCTCGCCCTCCCGCCCCGCAACGCCTGCGCCGAGTCGAAGCCCTCGCCGGACCCCCTGCCCGCGCCCCCCGCGCCCGAGCCCGGCGGCTGGGAGCGCTACCCGGCCGGACCGGCCTTCCTGCGGGCCCTGGCGGGCGGCGGAGACCCGCGCGCGGTGTGGACCGCGCTGCCCGGGCCCGGCTGGGCCGACGAACTGGCCCGGGCCGTGGCCGCGACCCTCGCCTCCGGCCGCGGCGCCCTGGTCGTCCTGCCCGACGGGCGCACCGCCTCCCGGGTCGACGCGGCCCTGACCGCGCTGCTGGGCGAAGGACGGCACGCCCTGCTGACCGCCGAATCCGGCCCCGAGAAGCGCTACCGACAGTGGCTCGCAGTCCACCGCGGCTCGGTCAAGGCAGTGATCGGCACCCGGGCCGCGATGTTCGCGCCGGTGCGGGACCTCGGCCTGGTGGCCGTCTGGGACGACGGCGACTCCAGTCACAGCGACGACCACGCCCCCTTCCCGCACGTGCGGGAGGTGCTGGAGCTGCGCGCGGTCACCGACGGCTGCGCCTTCCTCGTCGGCAGCACCAGCTGCACCGTGGAGGCCGCCCAGCTGGTGGAGTCCGGCTGGGCCCGGCCGCTGGCGGCCGACCGGGAGCGGGTACGGGAGTGCGCGCCCCGGATCCGGACCGTGGGCGACGAACTGCTGGCCCGGGACGAGGCCGCGCGGGCCGCACGGCTGCCGAGCCTGGCCTGGGAGACCGTGCGCGAGGGCCTCAAGAGCGGTCCGGTGCTCGTCCAGGTGCCCCGGCGCGGGTACGTGCCGCGGCTCGCGTGCGAGCGGTGCCGGACCCCGGCCCGCTGCCGCCACTGCGCGGGGCCGCTGGAGGCGCCCGACGAGCGGGAGCTGCGGTGCGGCTGGTGCGGGCGCGGGGAGCCCGCCTGGCAGTGCGAGGAGTGCGGGTCGGTGCGGCTGCGGGCGCAGGTGGTCGGCGCGCGGCGGACCGCGGAGGAGCTGGGGCGGGCGTTCCCGGCGGTCCCGGTGCGGACCTCCGGGCGGGACCACGTGCTGGACTCGGTGCCCGACCGGCCCGCGCTGGTCGTGTGCACGCCGGGCGCGGAGCCCGTGGCCGAGGGCGCCGGGTACGCGGCGGGGCTGCTGCTCGACGGCTGGGCGATGCTGTCGCGGCCCGACCTGCGGGCGGGGGAGGAGGCGCTGCGGCGCTGGATCGCCGCCGCCTCGCTGGTGCGGGGGGACGGCCAGGTGGTCGTGGTCGCCGAACCGACGCTGCGGCCGGTGCAGGCCCTGGTGCGCTGGGACCCCGTCGGGCACGCCGTACGGGAACTGGCCGAGCGGGCGCAGCTGGGCTTCCCCCCGGTCTCCCGGATGGCCGCGGTGGCGGGGCGGCGGGAGGCGCTGGACGCGTTCCTGGCCGGGGCGGGGCTGCCCGCCGACGCGGAGATCCTGGGCCCGGTGCCGTTGCCCGGCCGCCGGGGCGAGCCGTCCCCGGGGGAACGGGCCCTGGTCCGGGTGCCCCCGGGCAGCGGGGCCGCGCTGGCGGCGGCCCTCAAGACAGCCCAGGCCGCCCGGATGGCCCGCGGGGTCGCGGTGGCGGACACGATCCGGGTGCGGATCGACCCGCCGGACATCGGCTGAGGCCGGTGTGAACGGGGGCCCGGCCGGTGGACGCGGACCGGGCCGGGGGCGGCCCCGGGTGCGGGCCGCCCGGAGGCCCGGGAGGGGGCGTCGCCGACGGGGGCGACCGTAACGGGGCGAGCGTGGCGCCGGGCAGCGGCCGCCGGGCGTCGAGCGGAGCCCGGTACGCGGCTGCCGTCGTGCGGCTTCCGCCGTGTTGCTGCCGTTGTGCGTCAGCCGTTGCGCGGGCCGGGGAAGGCCGGCGGGCGCAGGGACGCGACTCCGGCGGTGGACTCCTCGCGCTGCGGCTGCGGCGGCACCGACCGCGCGGCCGGGATCGTCGGCATCGGCGACATCGGGGGAGCCCCGAGGGTCCGCGTGGTCGATCCCTCGGCCAGCGGCTCCGCCGCCTCGGCGGCCTGCGCGCGCCGGGCCCCGTACCGCCGGTGCACGGCCTGCTTGGTGACCCCGAGGGCGGAGCCGACCGCGTCCCACGAGAAGCCCAGGGAGCGGTCGAAGTCCACCGCGGCGGTGACCAGCGTCTCGACGCTGTCCCGCAGTTCCTGCGCCAGGCGGACGGTGGGGGCGGGCGCGCGCCCGTAGACGACGAACCCCGTGGAAGGGCCGGAGCGGCGCGGGCGGTACACGTTGCCCAGCTGGGCGGTGAGCGTACGCAGTGCGTCCACCTGCCGGCGGACCCGCTCGATGTCCCGCACCAGGAGGTGCAGGCTGGCCCTCGCTTGGGCGTCGTGGGTGGCGTGGTCGGCCATGAAGAAGCCTCTCGTACCGGTGCTGAGGAGCGGATCGGGCCGCACACACCGTTCACACGCGGCCCGCTTCGGGTCAATCTCTCTTGACCAACGCGTCACGTGGCGCGTTGGTCACGCTGTGGGGGCGTGTCGGCATATGCGAGAGGCGCACCGCCTGCGCGTACGCCCCCCCCGTGTGGGTGGTGGGGGAGGCGCCCCGGCGGCGGGCGGCCGCGGGGGCGGCCACCGGTGGGGCGCCTGCTCCTCGCCCCATAGACTGGTGCGCTGCTGACAGCCGAGATAGCGAGGTAGACACCGGTGAAGCTCGTCTTCGCAGGCACCCCCGAGGTCGCCGTACCCGCCCTGGACGCCCTGCTCGCCTCCGGGCGCCATGAGGTCGCCGCCGTCGTCACCCGCCCCGACGCGCCCGCGGGCCGCGGCCGGCGGCTGGTCGCGAGCCCCGTGGCCGAGCGCGCCGAGGAAGCCGGGATCGAGGTCCTCAAGCCGGTCCGGCCGCGCGACGAGGAGTTCCAGGCCCGGCTGCGGGAGATCGGCCCGGACTGCTGTCCGGTCGTCGCCTACGGCGCGCTGCTCCCCAAGAGCGCCCTGGAGATTCCGCGCCTCGGCTGGGTCAACCTGCACTTCTCGCTGCTGCCCGCCTGGCGCGGAGCCGCACCGGTGCAGCACTCGATCATGGCCGGGGACGAGGTCACCGGCGCGTCCACCTTCCTCATCGAGGAGGGGCTGGACTCCGGCCCGGTCTACGGCATCCTCACCGAGGAGATCCGCCCCACCGACACCAGCGGCGACCTGCTGACCCGCCTGGCCTTCGCGGGGGCGGGCCTGCTGTCCGCCACCATGGACGGCATCGAGGACGGCACCCTGCGCGCCGTCGAGCAGCGGCCCGAGGGCATCTCGCTGGCGCCCAAGATCTCGGTCGAGGACGCCCGGGTGGACTGGACGGCCCCGGCGCTGCGCGCCGACCGGGTCGTGCGCGGCTGCACGCCCGCGCCGGGCGCGTGGACCGTCTTCCGCGGCGAGCGGCTCAAGATCGTCTCGATGGCCCTGGTGACCGACCGCACGGACCTGACGCCCGGCGAGCTGGCCCCCGCCAAGAACAACGTGTACGTCGGGACCGGCTCGCACGCCGTGGAGCTGCTCTGGGTGCAGCCGCAGGGCAAGAAGCCCATGAAGGCCGCGGACTGGGCGCGCGGGGTGCGGATCGCTCCCGGCGAGCGGCTGGGCGGGGCCGACGTAGGCTGAACCGGACACCGCTCGACCGCACCGCCCTTTCGGCGGCGCCCCTCTCGACCGCACCGCCCTCTCGACCTCACCTCCTTCTCGTCTCGTACTTCCGGAGCACCTTTCACGTGAGCGAACAGCCCCGCCGTCCCGCCGCCGCGGGCGGCAAGCAGGCCAACCCGTACCGCCGGCCCAAGAAGGACCCCGTCCGGATCCTCGCCTTCGAGGCGCTGCGGGCGGTCGACGAGCGGGCCGCGTACGCGAACCTGGTGCTGCCCCCGCTGCTGCGCAAGGCCCGCAAGGACGAGAGCTTCGACGCGCGGGACGCGGCGCTCGCGACCGAGCTGGTCTACGGGACCCTGCGCCGCCAGGGCACGTACGACGCCATCATCGGCGCGTGCATCGACCGGCCGCTGCGCGAGGTCGACCCGCCGGTGCTGGACGTCCTCGCGCTCGGCGCCCACCAGCTGCTCGGCACCCGGATCCCCTCCCACGCCGCCGTCTCGGCGAGCGTGGAGCTGGCCCGGGTGGTGCTGGGTGACGGCCGCGCCAAGTTCGTGAACGCCGTGCTGCGCAAGATCGCCGCGAAGGACCTGGACGCCTGGCTCGAACAGGTCGCCCCGCCCTACGACGTGGACGCCGAGGACCACCTCGCCGTCGTCCACTCGCACCCGCGCTGGGTCGTCTCCGCGCTGTGGGACTCGCTCGGCGGCGGCCGGGCGGGCATCGAGGACCTCCTCGAAGCCGACAACGAGCGCCCCGAGGTCACCCTCGTCGCCCGGCCCGGCCGGTCCACGCCGCAGGAGCTGCTGGAGGCGGTCGGTGAGGACTCGGCGCTGCCGGGCCGCTGGTCGCCGTACGCCGTCCGGATGGCCGAGGGCGGCGAGCCGGGTGCGCTGGAAGCGGTCCGGGAGGGCCGTGCGGGCGTCCAGGACGAGGGCAGCCAGCTGGTGGCCATGGCGCTGGCGAACGTACCGGTCGAGGGCCGCGACGGCCGCTGGCTGGACGGCTGCGCCGGTCCGGGCGGCAAGGCGGCGCTGCTCGCCGCGCTCGCCGCGGAGCGCGGTGCCTTCCTGCTGGCCTCGGAGAAGCAGCCGCACCGTGCGCGCCTGGTGGAGAAGGCGCTGGCGGGCAACCCCGGCCCCTACCAGGTGATCACCGCGGACGGCACCCGGCCGCCGTGGCTGCCGGGGTCCTTCGACCGGGTCCTGATGGACGTGCCGTGCACCGGCCTCGGCGCCCTGCGCCGCCGCCCGGAGGCGCGCTGGCGGCGCCGCCCCGAAGACCTGGAGGGGTTCGCCCCGCTCCAGCGCGGGCTGCTGCGCGAGGCGCTGTCCGCGGTGCGGGTGGGCGGCGTGGTCGGGTACGCGACGTGCTCGCCGCACCTGGCGGAGACGCGGGTCGTGGTCGAGGACGTCCTCAAGGGCCGCGGCGCCGGGCACGAGCCGATCGCCGCCGAACTGATCGACGCCAGGCCCTACATGGAGGGCGTCCCGGCCCTCGGAGACGGCCCGGACGTCCAGCTGTGGCCGCACCTGCACGGTACGGACGCGATGTACCTGGCGCTGCTGAGGCGCACGGCGTGAGGTGACGCGTGGTCGGCCCAGGGGGTGACCACGTGAGGAGATGTGCAGCCCGCTCCCGGGATTCCGGGGGCGGGCTTCTCACTGCCCCGGCCCCGCCGCGAGGGCGTCGAGCTGTTCCGCCGACCAGGACAGGTCGCCGGTGCGCAGGTCTTCGACCACCGCGCGGACCCACTCCAGCTCGGCGGCCGTGACGGCGCGCAGGTATTCGGTCTCCAGACGGGTGATGCGCGGCAGCCCGCCGTCCGCTTCCGAGACCAGGGCCGACTCCAGCCCGCCGAGCGTCTCCGCGAGCGCGGCCGCGCGCCGGTCGAGGACGTCCGCCATCTCGTCCGGGGCGAGCAGGAGCAGGTTCGACAGGGCGGCCGGAAACTCCGGGAACTCCTGCTTGGGCACGGCGAGCATCTCCTCCAGCCAGGCACGGGCGGTCTCGCGCCCCGCGTCCGTGACCTCGTAGACGGTCCGCTCGGGGTACTGCTGATCGCGCCCGGTCTCGCGCACCGCGATCAGTCCGTCGCCGTTGAGCCGCTCGATCGTGCGGTAGAGGCTCGCGCGCTGCTTGACGTTGACGACCTGCTCCTTGCCCCAGTCCTTGACCAGCCGCTGGATGCCGTACGGGTGCAGCGGCTTGTAGTGCAGCAGGGCCAGGACGGTCAGGGCGAGGGGGGAGCTGCGGGGAGCGGATGACGTCATGGGAGCGATTCTAGCCTCGGGCGAACTAGTTGACGTGAGACTAGTTGCGGTGAAACTATCGAGGTGTCGACGCGGGCTCGCCGGAGCTGCCGGGTCCGCCGGATCAGTCGGATCCGCCGTCGGCCCGAGGAGAGGAACCACTGCCATGTCCCTCAACGAAGGCGACCCATCCGCCCGCGCCGCCCCGGTCCGTACCGCGCTCGTCATCGGCGGCGGCCTCGCGGGGCCCGTCGCCGCGATGGCCCTGCGCCAGGCGGGCATCGAGGCCGCCGTGTACGAGGCCTACGACTCCACGGCCGACGGCGCCGGCGGCGGCATGACCATCGCCCCGAACGGCCAGAACGCCCTCGACGCGATCGGCGCGGGCGACCTCGTGCGCGCCATCGGCACACCGGTCACGGCCATGGGCCTGCGGAGCTGGACGGGCAAGCACCTCGCCCGGTTCGCCCCGCCGTCCCGCTTCCCCTGCCAGCAGTTCGTGTGGCGCGCCGACCTCTACCGCGCGCTCTACGACGAGGCCGCGCGCCGCTCGGTCCCCGTCCACCACGGCAAGCGGCTCACCGGGGTGACGGACGCCGCCTCCGGCGTCACCGCGCACTTCGCGGACGGCACGCGGGCCGAAGCCGACGTCCTGATCGGCGCCGACGGCATCCGCTCCACGGTCCGCTCCCTGATCGACCCGGCCGCGCCCCGGCCGAACCACGCCGGGCTGGTGTGCTTCGGCGCGCGGCTCGACGACTGCGCCCTGCCCTCCACCCAGGGCGTCATGTACCTGTGCTTCGGCAAGCGCGCCTTCTTCGGCTACCAGGTCTTCGACGACTCCTCGGCGGTGTGGTTCGCGAACCTGCCGCACCGCCTCCCGATGACGGTTGCCGAGGCCCGGGCGATCGGCGCGGAGGAGTGGACGCGCACGCTGCGGGCCGCCTTCGCCGACGACCGCATTCCAGCTCTGGAGATGATCGGTGCCACCGCCGCGGACCAGCTGCTGATCACCGGCCCGATGGAGAACATGCCGAGCGTCCCGACCTGGACCCGCGGCCGAATGACCCTGATCGGCGACGCGGCGCACGCCGCCTCCTCCAGCTCGGGACAGGGCGCGTCGATCGCCTTCGAGAGCGCCGTCGAACTGGCCCGCTGCCTGCGGGACCTGCCGTACGACGAGGCCTTCACGGCGTACGAGCGGCTCCGCCGCCCCCGCGTCGAGCGCATCATCCAACTCGGCGCCCGCACGAACAGCAACAAGAGCGCGGGCCCGGTGGGCCGCGTCCTGCGCGACCTGATGCTGCCGCTGGTGATGAAGATGGCGGATCCGTCGCAGAAGTCGGCCTGGCAGTACGAGTACGGGATCGAGTGGGGGGAGCGGGTGGGGTGAGGCCGCGGCTGCGCGGCGCGTGCGGGCGGGTTTCGTGCTTCCGGGGTCGGTGATGCTCCGGGGGCTGCCCGTCAGTTCCACTGTCTTCCCGTGCCGGGGCGTCCCGTCAAGAGCGCTCCCTGCGGTCGCGTCGCTGCGCGATGGCCTGCGGCCACCCTTGACATGCCACCCCGTCCCGGAAAGCCAAGAACTGTCGGGCCGCCCCCGGGGGGAGGCATGGGGGAGGGTGCCGATGCGGTTGCCGCCCGGCGCCCGGCCGCAGGCCGAGTGGGTCCGGTACGCCGCCCTTTGGGCGGAAGACACACGCCTTCAGATCGCTACGCGGTCGCGGTCGGCTCAGCGGCCTGCGGGCCGGCCGTGGCTGGTCACCGCAGGCGGCGAGGGGGCGGATACGGCCCATGGGGGAATGAATGACGATCAGACCGTCGTGGGGCGATGAGTTTCACGACTTCCTCCGGTCTATAGAGGGAGACGTGACCGTGGGAATGGTGAAGGGTGCAGGAATGAGCTACGCAGAGGTCAACGGACAGTCGCTGTACTTCGAGGAGCACGGATCGGGCGCGGGGGAAGCGTTGGTCCTGTTGCACGGCGGGTTCGGGTCGGGGGACACGTTCGCCCCGCTGCTGCCCGCCCTGACGGACGGCCGCAAGGTCGTTCTCGTCGACCTTCAGGGGCACGGTCGTACACCCGACGCGGACCGGGCGCTGCGGCCGGAACTGCTGGCGGACGACGTCGCCGCACTGATCAAGCATCTCGGTCTGGAGCGCGCGGACGTCCTGGGGTACTCGCTCGGAGCCAAGGTCGCCCTGCGGACCGCGATCCAGCACCCGGACGCCGTCCGGCGGCTGGTGCTGGTCTCGGTCCCGTTCAAGAGGGACGGCTGGTTCCCCGACGTACTCGTGGGAATGGATCAGATGAGTGCGGCCGCCGCCGAGATGATGAAGGGCTCCCCGCCCTACAACCACTACGCCGAAGTCGCTCCGCGTCCCGAAGACTGGCCCGTCCTGGTCGGCAAGACGGCCGAAGCCCTGAAGACGGACTTCGACTGGCGCGATGAGGTGGCCGCCCTCACCATGCCGGTCCTCCTCGTGTACGGCGACGCCGACTCGATCCGTCCCGCACACGTCGCCGAGTTCTTCGGCCTCCTCGGCGGCGGCCTGAAGGACGCGGGCTGGGACAACTCCTACCGTCCTGCGTCCCGCCTGGCCGTCCTGGCCGGCGCCTCCCACTACGACATCCTGAATTCCCCCACCCTCGTCCCGTCGATCCTCCCCTTCCTCACGTCCGACGTGTGAGTGGTTGAGGTCTGGGAGCGTTCGACGGCAGTCTGACCCGACTGGACTCCCGTCTGGCCGAGCTGTGAGCCCCGCCGCGCCCCTCACCAGCCCCGAACAGGCCGCAGATGCCTGTCTCGGCGAAGCGCGTAGCGATTGAGTGCGCGCCTTTCGCCCGGAGGGCGCCGCATCGGGCCCATTCGGCCTGTGGCCGGGCGCCGGGCCCCAGGCAAGGGGCAGCCTCCCCCATGCCTCCCCCCGGGGGCGGCCCGACAGTTCTTGGCTTTCCGGGACGGGGTGGCATGTCAAGAGTGGCCGCAGGCCATCGCGCAGCGACGCGACGAAGGAGCGCTCTTGACAGGACGCCCCGGCACGGGAAGTCAGTGGAACTGACGGGCAGCCCCCGGAGCATCACCGACCCCGAAGCGCGAAACCTACCCGTGAGCGGCGAAGCCGCGACCCGGCGCAGCCGGGCCCCCAGCCCCCCAGGGCACGGTCAAGAACCCGCCCCGGGCATGGCACGCTTGGGGCATGGCCGTTCAGATCAATCCCAGCATCCTGTCCGCGGACTTTTCGCGTCTCGCCGAAGAGGCGCGCGCCGTCGAGGGCGCCGACTGGCTGCACGTCGACGTCATGGACAACCACTTCGTCCCGAACCTCACCCTCGGCGTCCCGGTCGTGGAGTCCCTCAGCCGTGCGACGGACATCCCGCTGGACCTCCACCTCATGATCGAGGACCCGGACCGCTGGGCCCCGCAGTACGTGGAGGCGGGTGCCGGATCGGTCACTTTCCACGCCGAGGCGGCGGCCGCGCCCGTACGTCTGGCCCGGGAGATCCGCGCCAAGGGCGCACGCGCGTCCATGGCGCTCAAGCCCGCGACGCCGATCGAGCCGTACGAGGACCTGCTGCCCGAACTCGACATGCTGCTGATCATGACGGTCGAGCCGGGCTTCGGCGGACAGCCGTTCCTGGACATCATGCTGCCCAAGATCCGCCGCACCCGGGAGCTGATCGCCAAGCACGGCCTGGAGCTGTGGCTGCAGGTGGACGGCGGGGTGTCCGCGTCGACCATCGAACGCTGCGCGGAGGCGGGCGCCGACGTGTTCGTGGCGGGCAGCGCGGTCTACGGAGCGGTCGACCCGGCCGCCGCGGTCCGCACCCTGCGGGAGCAGGCCGACCTGGCGATCTCCGCCGCGCCCTGGGCGTGCGACCACTGAGCCAAGGCTTGGTGAACAGCTCGGTGAACGCTGGTCCTCCAGGCTGATCAACGGCCCTCGGATCTGACAGGATGAACGGCGAGTCGAGAATGTGAACAGCAGTGAGGAGAACGCGGTGTCTGCAATGTCGGCGGGACGGTCTGCCCTGCGGATGGGACCCGCGGAGCTGGTGCAGGCGGCGGCGATGGCCCGTCGTTTCTACTTGGAGGGCAAGTCCAAGATCCAGATCGCCGAGGAGTTCGGCGTGAGCCGCTTCAAGGTGGCCCGGGTCCTGGAAACCGCTCTGGAGCGCGACCTCGTGCGCATCGAGATCCGCGTGCCGGCCGAGCTGGACGCCGAGCGTTCCGACGCGCTGCGCGCCCGGTACGGCCTGCGGCACGCGGTGGTCGTGGAGTCCCCGGCGGACGCGACCGAGGACGCCCCCGACCCGGAGAACCTCGGCGCGGTCGCCGCCGACCTGCTCGGCGAGCTGGTCAACGAGGGCGACGTGCTGGGCCTCGCGTGGGGCCGCTCCACCATCCACATGGCCGCCTCCCTGCACCGGCTGCCCCCCTGCACCGTGGTCCAGCTGACCGGGGTGTACGACGCCGGCACGGCCGAGCGCGGGTCCGTGGAGGCCGTGCGCCGCGCGGCCCAGGTCTCCGGCGGGGACGCGCACCCCATCTACGCGCCGATGCTGCTGCCCGATCCGGCCACCGCGGCCGCGCTGCGCGGCCAGACCGGGATCGCGCGCGCCTTCGAGTACTTCGACAAGGTGACCGTCGCGGCGGTGTCCATCGGGTCGTGGGAACCGGGCATCTCGACCGTTCACGACATGCTGACGGACGAGGAGCGCGCCCACTACGCCTCGCTCGGCGTCGCCGCCGAGATGTCCGCGCACCTCTTCGACTCCGAGGGCCGCCGGGTCGGCCGGGACCTCGGCGAGCGCTGCATCACCGTCGAGGCGGACCGGCTGCGGCGGATCCCCGAGGTCGTGGCGATCGCGGGCGGCCTGCGCAAGGCGTCGGCGATCGGTGCGGTGCTGCGCTCCGGCCTGGTCACCAGCCTGGTGACGGACACGGCGGTCGCGGACTTCCTGCTGACCGAGTCCCAGCCGGGGCTGCGGCCGGCGCTGGAGCGGGCCGACCCGGACGACCTGGTTCCGTAGACCGGGACCCCGGTGGCCGGTGCGCGGGCGCGTGCCGGGGCCGGGTCGGGCTTCGGCCACCTGCCGTCCGCGCTGGCGGGCGAATCGGATATTTGACACCATCGGGCGCATGATCTTCCGGAGCGTGCCCCGCCCGTTGCTGCGTCTGCTGGGGGCCCTGTTCCTTTGCGTGGCCCTGGTGGGTGCGGCGGGCTGCGGGGGCACGAAGGACCCGGCGCCCCCGAGTGCCGCGCCCGGTACCCCGGCGGCCACCGCCCCGAACGGTTCGCCCTCCCCCCGCGCGAGCGCGGCCCCCGGCTGGGCGAAGGGGATGAAGACCCTCCGGGCCGCGGACCTGCCCCGGGAGGCCCGGGACACGCTGGTCCTCATCGACAAGGGCGGCCCCTACCCGTACCGGCAGGACGGCACCGTCTTCGGGAACTTCGAGAAGGTGCTGCCGCGGCAGCAGCGCGGTTACTACCACGAGTTCACCGTGAAGACCCCGGGCTCCCGGGACCGCGGCGCGCGGCGGATCATCACCGGTCAGGGCAGCGAGTTCTTCTACACGGACGACCACTACGAGACCTTCAAGGCGGTTCTCCGATGACCCTGGACCCCCGCGCCCTCGCCCCCGCCGTGGCCGCCGCCGAGGAGGCCGGCTGGACGGTCGTACGGCTCGACCTGGACGGTGTACGCAGCAAGGCGGAGCTGATGAGGCGCTGCGGGGAGGCGCTGCGGCTGCCGGAGCACTTCGGCGGGAACTGGGACGCCCTGGCGGACTGCCTGATCGACCTGTCCTGGCTGCCCGGGGCGCCGGAACGGCTGCTGGCCGTCACGTCGTGGCGCGGTTACGCGGCGGCCCGGCCGGGGGACTGGGAAACCTTCCAGGACGTCCTGGAGCAGGCCGTGGACTTCTGGCGGCACTCCACCGGGGGCGCGCTGAACGTCCTGCTGGCGGATCCGGGCGACAGGCCCCGGCCGAAGCCGGGGCCGCCGCCGCACCGGAGCTGAGCGGGAGAGTCCCGCGCGCTCCCTTTTCACCCGGGCCGGGCCGGTCAGGAGCCGGCGGAGTCGCCCGATGCGCCGGAGTCTGCCGCGCCGGGCTTCTCGGCCGTCGGCTGGTCGGGGCCCTGGGCGCGGACCTGCTGGACCTTTTCCAGGGAGCCCCGCAGGTCGGCGAGCCAGGCGTCCGCGTTCTTGTCGACGAGCCGGACGCACCAGGCGAGCGCGTCCGCACGGCTGCGGGCCACACCCCCCGCGACCAGCGTGTCGAGCACGCCGCGCTCCGACTGGCGCAGCCGGGTCATCACGGGCACGGCGAGGTGGGTGAAGAGGGTCCGCTCGCCCTCCGCCTCCACCCCCCAGGCCACCTTGCGCTGGTACAGCTCCTCGGCCTCCCGCGCCACCTCGATGCGCTGCTCGCGGGTGCGCTCGCGGAAGCCCCGTACCGATTCGGTGGCGGGGATGCGGCCGACGACGGTGATCTCCTCGCGGTCGACCACCACCTCCACCAGCTCTTCGTAGACGTCGATGGGAAGGCGCTCCGCGAACCAGCCGCGGAGTTGCTCACGCTGTTCGGCTGTAATCATGTAATCAACGTTGCATCGGGAGAGGTCCCGAGCGCAAGGGTTCCGATTTCGCTCTCAGCCGTAACCGGCCCGGCTCGGCGCACCTTTCCGTCCCCCCGGGCCAGGACTAAAGTCCCGTAGGAACGAACCACTCGGCCCACCCCGTCCTGGACGATCGGCCCGGCCCGCTCCCGTGCCAGGACGTGGGAGAATGAAGTACGTGCGTTTCCTCGGCTGCCCCGCCAGGGCAGGCGGCCCCTCCGATCGACTGGGATGTTCAGCACGTGCGTTTCCTCAATGACCTGAAGCCGCCGTACGACCTCACGTACGACGATGTGTTCATGGTGCCCAGCCGTTCTTCGGTGGGCTCCCGCCAGGCCGTCGACCTCTCCTCGCCCGACGGGACCGGCACCACCATTCCCCTCGTCGTGGCCAACATGACCGCGATCGCCGGCCGCCGGATGGCCGAGACCGTCGCCCGCCGCGGCGGCCTCGTCGTCATCCCGCAGGACATCCCGATCGAGATCGTCACCGACGTCATCTCGTGGGTGAAGACGCGCCACCACGTGCTCGACACCCCGATCACGCTGGCCCCCACGCAGACCGTCGCCGACGCGCTGTCCCTGCTGCCCAAGCGGGCGCACGGCGCCGGTGTCGTCGTCGACGCCGACCACCGCCCGATCGGCGTGGTCACCGAGCACGACCTGTCCGGCGTGGACCGCTTCACCCAGCTCTCCGAGGTCATGTCGAAGGAGCTGCTGCTCATCGACGCCGACATCGACCCCCGCGAGGCCTTCAACCAGCTCGACGCGGGCCACCGCAAGCTGGCTCCCGCCGTGGACAAGGACGGCCGCCTCGCCGGCATCCTGACCCGCAAGGGCGCGCTCCGTGCGACGCTCTACACCCCCGCCACCGACGCCGAGGGGAAGCTGCGCATCGCGGCCGCCGTCGGCATCAACGGCGACTTCGCCGTCAAGGCCAAGCAGCTGCTGGACGCGGGCGTGGACACCATCGTCATCGACACGGCCCACGGCCACCAGGAGTCGATGATCCACGCGATCAAGACCGTGCGCGCGCTCGACCCGCAGGTCCCGATCGTCGCGGGCAACATCGTGGCCGCCGAGGGCGTCAAGGACCTCATCGAGGCCGGCGCGGACATCATCAAGGTCGGTGTGGGCCCCGGCGCCATGTGCACCACCCGCATGATGACCGGCGTGGGCCGCCCGCAGTTCTCCGCGGTGATGGAGTGCGCGGCCGAGGCCAAGAAGCACGGCAAGCACGTCTGGGCCGACGGCGGTGTCCGTCACCCGCGCGACGTCGCCATGGCGCTGGCCGCCGGTGCGTCCAACGTGATGATCGGCTCCTGGTTCGCCGGTACGTACGAGTCCCCGGGCGACCTCCAGCAGGCGGCCGACGGCCGTCTGTACAAGGAGTCCTTCGGGATGGCCTCCGCGCGCGCCGTGCGGAACCGGACCTCCGAGGAGTCGGCCTACGACCGCGCCCGCAAGGCGCTGTTCGAGGAGGGCATCTCCACCTCCCGGATGTTCCTCGACCCGGCCCGGCCGGGCGTCGAGGACCTCATCGACTCGATCATCGCGGGCGTTCGGTCGTCCTGCACCTATGCCGGTGCGGGGTCGCTGGCCGAGTTCGAGGAGAAGGCCGTCGTGGGGGTGCAGTCCGCTGCCGGTTATGCCGAGGGCAAGCCGCTGCACGCCAGCTGGAGCTAGTCCCTGCGGGGGCGGCGTGTTCCCCCCCCGTTTCCCTTCCGCGCCCCTGGCCGTCCGCTTTCGGATGGCCGGGGGCGCGGTGGTTTCACAGGGTGTTTCTGGTCGGCTGTCCGCCGTGGGCCCTCCGGGGGCGCCTCAAACGCCGGCGGGGCTGGAATGGCTGAGGTGGATGGGGCGGGCGTGCGCTGGCGTGGGGGCCCTCCGGGGGCGCCTCAAACGCCGGCGGGGCTGGAGTTGGCGGGGCTGGATTGGGTTGGAAGGGGTTCAGGGGAGGCGGGGGGTGGGGGGTGTGGTGTGGACGCCTGGGCGGTATTTGGGGATGCGGACGGTGATCTTCATGCCTTCGCCGACCGCGGTCTCGAAGACCATGCCGTAGTCGTCGCCGAAGACCTGCCGCATCCGCTGGTCCACGTTCGGCAGGCCGATGCCCGTCCCGCAGCCCGGCTGTTCGCCGGCCAGGATCCGGCGCAGCAGCGCCGGTTCCATCCCCACCCCGTTGTCCTCGATCGTCAGGACCGCCTCGGGGCCCGCGTCCCGGGCCGTGAGGGTGATCCGGCATTCCCGGGCCGTGTCCTCCAGGCCGTGCTTGACCGCGTTCTCCACCAGCGGTTGCAGGCACAGGAACGGCAGGGCCACGGGCAGGACTTCGGGGGCGATCCGCAGGGTCACCTTCAGCCGGTCCCCGAACCGGGCCCCGGCCAGCGCCAGGTACTGCTCTATGGAGCGCAACTCGTCCGCCAGGGTGGTGAAGTCGCCGCCCCGCCGGAAGGAGTAGCGGGTGAAGTCCGCGAACTCCAGCAGCAGTTCCCGTGCTCGCTCCGGATCGGTCCGGACGAAGGAGGCGATCGCGGCCAGCGAGTTGAAGATGAAGTGCGGCGAGATCTGCGCCCGCAGCGCCTTGATCTCCGCCTCCATCAGCCGGGTCCGCGACCGGTCCAGTTCCGAGAGCTCCAGCTGTACGGAGACCCAGCGCGCCACCTCCGTCGCGGCCCGCGCCAGCACCGCCGACTCCTGCGCCCCGTAGGCCACCAGCGCCCCCAGTACCCCGTCCTCCCCGGTGAGCGGGGCGACGACCTCCCACCTCAGCGCGCAGCCCGGCTCGCGGCAGCCGGTGCGTCCGCTGCGGCTGCGCCCCGAGTCCAGCAGCTCGGCCGCCCGTTCCATCGCCCGCCGCTCGTGGTGCCCGGCCCCCGGCCCGTCCCAGGCCAGTACCTTCTCCCGGTCGGTCAGGCACAGCGCCTCGGTCCCGAGCAGGGAACGCAGCCGCCGGGCGGCCTTGCGGGCGGTGTCCTCGGTGAGCCCGGCGCGCAGCGGGGGCGCGGCCAGCGAGGCGGTGTGCAGGGTGTGGAAGGTGGCCCGTTCCACCGGGGTGCCGAGGCCGGGCGCGCTGCGTCCCGCCCGGTGGGCGTGCAGCCGCCCGAGCGCGTAGCCCAGTGTCAGGAGCACGGCGGCCGCGGCGGGGAGCGCGAGCAGCGCGGCCCCCGTCACCGGGCGTCCCCGTGGCCCACGGAGCGGCGGTGCACCAGCTGCTCGGGCAGGTGCAGCCGGGCCAGGGTGGCCGCCGTGCCCTTCGGCACCCGCCCCGGGGTGGCCAGCGACACCAGCACCATCGTCAGGAAGCCGAGCGGCACCGACCAGGCCGCGGGCCAGGCCAGCAGGGTGGTCGCCCAGCCCGCCGGAGCCAGCCCGGCCCGGGTCGCCAGCACCGCGCCCAGAGCGGCGCCGCCCCCCGTCACCAGCCCGGCCACCGCGCCGGGCGGGGTCAGCCGGGGCCACCAGATGCCGAGCACGAGCAGCGGACAGAAGGAGGAGGCCGACACGGCGAAGGCGAGCCCCACCGCGTCCGCCACCGGGACGTGCGAGGCCAGCACCCCGCCCGCCAGCGGCACCGCCATCGCCACCAGGACCGAGAGCCGGAAGGCGCCCACCCCGCGGGGAGCCCGGGCACCGGGCCCCCGGGCGACGGCCCTGGAGAGCCCCCGGGAGGGCAGGACGTCCTGGTGCAGGACCCCGGCCACGGCCATCGTCAGCCCGGAGGCGGTGGACAGGAACGCGGCGAAGGCGCCCGCGGCGAGCAGCGCGCCGAGCAGTTCCCCCGCCACCCCGCCCACCAGCCGGGCGGGCAGCACCAGCACCGCCGCGTCGGTGTCCCCGGTGAGGGCGAGCTCGGGAGCGTAGATCCGGCCGAGCGCGCCGTAGACCGGCGGCAGCAGGTAGAACGCGCCGACCAGCCCGAGGACGACCAGGGTGGTGCGGCGTGCGGCCCGCCCGTCGGGGCTGGTGTAGAAGCGCACCGCGACGTGCGGGAGGCCCATGGTGCCGAGGAAGGTGGCGAGGATGAGCCCGTACGTCGCGTAGAGCCGGTACTCGTTGCGGTCCCCGGCGAGCGGCCGGGACCAGGACGGGGCGTCCGGGCCGGCGCCCGCGCGGGCCTCCGGCAGCCGGCTGCCCGCCGCCAGCTCCAGCCGGGTCCGGGCGCCCACGGTGTGCTCCCCGGCCTCCAGCGGCACCGTGTCACCGGCGTACGTCCGCCCGTCGACCCGGCCGGTGACGCGCGGGGCGAGCGGCGCGTCCAGGGACATCCGCACGTCCTGCGCGAGGGTCACCGAGGTGTGCTCCCGCAGCACCGCCGGGGCGTCGAAGGTGGCGCGCGGGGCGCCGTCCCCGGCCCAGGCGGCGACCAGGAAGAAGGCCGGGACGAGCAGCGCGGTGAGCTTGAGCCAGTACTGGAACGCCTGCACGAAGGTGATGCTGCGCATCCCGCCCGCGCCCACGGCGACCGTGACCACCAGGGCGACGACCAGCCCGCCGACCCAGTGCGGGGCGCCGGTGAGGATCTGCAGGGTCAGCCCCGCGCCCTGGAGCTGCGGCAGCAGGTACAGCCAGCCGACGCCGAGGACGAAGACCACCGCGATCCGGCGCACCGCCCTCGACTCCAGTCGCGCCTCGGCGAAGTCGGGCAGGGTGTACGCCCCCGAGCGGCGCAGCGGCGCGGCCACCAGGACCAGCAGCACCAGGTACCCGGCCGTGTAGCCGACCGGATACCACAGCATCTCCGGCCCCTGGAGCAGCACCAGTCCGGCGATCCCGAGGAAGGAGGCGGCGGAGAGGTACTCGCCGCTGATGGCCGCCGCGTTGAGCCGGGGGCCGACGGTGCGCGAGGCGACGTAGAAGTCGGAGGTGGTGCGCGATATCCGCAGGCCCAGCCCGCCGAGCAGCACCGTGGCCAGGACGACGACGGCCACCGCGCTCAGCGCATACGTCTGGTTCACCGGGCGGCCTCGGGCGGAAGAGGGAAGGGGGCGGAGAGTGGATTCTAGGCATGGCGCCGCGCCCGGCGACAGGCGTGATCCGGCGGTGGACGGAGTCCGGCGCGGGGGCGCGGCCCGGTGAAACGCGCGTGTACGGCGTCCGGTTGGGGCGCCGTCGGCACGGGGGCCGCCCGGTCAGCGGATGCGGTCGCTCGCGTGCGGGCGTGCGCGGCCCTGGTGCTCGGCGCAGTCGCGGCGGGCGATCTCCAGCTCCACGTACGACTCCTCGGCCCGCCGGAAGGCCAGGGTCAGCGCGGCCTCGGCGCGCGGCGGCAGGTGCGGGCGGCAGCCCTCGTCCGCCTCGTACAGCACGTCGGCCCAGCGCGCGGCCGCGCTGCGGAGCCGGGCCAGCAAGGCCTCGGCCTCGGCCGGGTCGGCGGGCCGGGTGCGGGGCAGGCCGCTCAGCGCGTCGAGCAGCGCCTCGATCTCGGACATCTCGCTCCTCCCGCCCGGAAGATCCACGATAGGGGCGGGCAGCCCGGCGGGGGCGCGCACCGGCGCCTCCTGCGGCCGACGGCCCCGGCGGATCGCCGTACGCGCCGTGCCGCGCGACGAACGGCGCCCGCGCGGCGCCGGGCGGTCGCCACCCCCGCGGCCGGCCGCCGACCGTGCGGGGTCAGCCCGTGGCCCTGCGCGTCAGGAGGTCGCGCAGCTCACGGGCGTGACGGCGGCTCACCTGGAGTTCCGCGGCGCCGACCCGGACGCTGGTGGTGCCCGCGTCCAGGCGCAGTTCGTCGATCCGGTCCAGCGCCACCAGGTGACGCCGGTGTATCCGGACGAACCCCCGCGCCGCCCAGCGCTCCTCCAGCGTGGACAGCGGGATCCGCACCAGATGGCTGCCCTCGCCGGTGTGCAGGCGGGCGTAGTCCCCCTGCGCCTCGACGTACGCGATGTCCGCGACGGCCACGAAGCGGGTGACCCCGCCCAGTTCGACCGCGATCTGCTCGGCGGCGCGGTCCGTGACGCCCGCCGGGGCGTATGCCGGGGCGGGGGGAGCGGCGGCCGGGGCACGGTCGCGGCCGCGCAGCGCGCAGGCCCGGCGCACCGCCTCGGCCAGCCGCTCCGGCCGCACCGGCTTGAGGACGTAGTCCACGGCCTTGAGGTCGAACGCCTGGACGGCGAAGCCCTCGTGGGCGGTGACGAAGACGACCAGCGGCGGCGAGCTGAACCCGGCGAGGAGGCGGGCGATGTCCAGCCCGGTCAGCCCCGCCATGTGGATGTCGAGGAACACCACGTCGAGGCCGCCGGCCCCGTCCGGGCCCGATTCGACGGCCAGGGTGATGCGGCGCAGCGCCTCGGTGGCGTCCGAGGCCCCCGTCGCCGTGCTGACGCGGGGGTCGGAGCGCAGCAGGTAGAGCAGCTCCTCCAGGAGCGGCTTCTCGTCGTCGACGGCCAGTACACGGAGCATGGGGGGCAGTGTAGAGAGGGTGCTCCCGGCGCGGAACGGGTGCGCCTCAGACCGGCAGCCCGGCCGGGTCGGCGGGGTCGGCCGGGTCGGCCGGGTCGGCCGCATCGCCGCGGGTGGCGATGGCTCCGGGTTCGGCGCGGGCTCCGGGCTCGGCGGACGTGTCCGCGCCTGCGGTGGCTCCCATGACGGCGTCGGCGAGTCCGCCCCGGCGCAGGGCCTCCGCCACCGCGAGTCCCAGCACCCGGTGCCCCTCGTCGTTGGGGTGCAGCCCGTCGGCGAGGTGCGCCGGAGCCAGCAGGTCGCGCCCCGGCAGCAGGACGAGCCGTCCGTCCCCCGCCGCGATCCGCTCGCGCACCGCGCGTTCCATGGCGTCGCGCAGGGCGCCCAGGGTGGCGCCGAGCCGGTTCGGGGTGCGTTCCGCGTCGGGCCGCAGGACGGGGGAGAGGAGCAGGAGGGGGGTCCGCGGGTGCCCCTGGCGCACGATGTCGAGGAAAGCGCGGGTGGTTTCGTACAGCAGGGGCGCGGAAAAGGGTGCGCGCGACCAGCAGTTGGTGCCGAAGGCCAGGGTGAGGGCGTCGGCGGGGAGCGCGGACAGCTGCTCGGCGGTGGCGAGTTCGCCGCAGGCGCCTCCCGCATAGCCGAGGTTGACGGCGTCCCAGCCGAGCGCCCGGCCCGTCACCGCGGGCCAGCCGTGCGCGGGCCGGGTGGACCACCAGCCTTCGGTGATCGAGTCCCCGTGCACCACCCAGCGCGGCGCGGCGGGCGCCGGGGCGAGCGGGCCGCCGACCCCGCGCAGGCCGAGCACCTCCGGGGCCTGGGCCTCGGGCGGGTGCAGGGTGAAGGGGCTGCCGCCGGCCGGCAGCCCGATGCGTACGACGGCCTCGGCGGCCGGTTCGGTGACGACCTCGGCGAGGCGCCCGGACCGGTCCCACAGGGCGAAGTGGTGCGCGAGGTCGCGCAGCGCGTCGGCCGGCCCGGGGACGGCGGCCCGGTAGCGGACCTCCACGGCGTGCGCCCCGGGCCCGGCCGTGAACTCCAGGCGCACCCCGATCGGCAGCGCGGCCCGTTCGCCGGTGTCCCAGGGCAGCCGCGCGGTGTCCGCGGGGTCGGCGCGCACCGGCCGCCCGTGCTCCAGCCAGGCCACTCCGCGCAGGAAGGGGCCGGGGTCCAGCCAGTGCTCGTCGGGTGTCACCGGGCGTCTCCGATCGTCGGGTACGGGAACTTCACGCCTACCCCGCCGTCCACGCTCGACGTCTGCCCCGTGAGGTACGCCGCTGACGGCGAGGCCGGGAAGGAGGGCGGAGGCGATGTCCCGGGACCCGGCGACCCGGCAGAGCGGGGCGTCCTCCCCGAGCGGGGCGGCGACGCGCGGCGTCCACACCACTGCGGGCGCGACCGCGTCGACCCGGACCCCGCGCGGTCCCGGTTCGACGCCGGCCGGGCGGACCAGCGGGATCAGCCCCGCCTCGGTCGCGCCCTCGGCGTCGGTCAGCTCGGCCCGGCTCGCGTACCGGGCCGTCCCGACCCCGTCGACGACACCCCCGACGGGCCCTCCCGGCAGCTCCGGAGCCCGCGCGAAGTGGGTCCGTACGGCCCCCCGGTCGCTCGCGTCGGCGGTGCACGCCGTCCCGCCCGTCCCGGGGGCCACGGCGGCTGCCCGTGCCGCGTCCGGGGCGACGCCGAGCACCCGGGCTCCGGCCGTGGCGAGGGCGTGGGCGCGCTGGCGGCCGATGCCGTTGTCCGCGCCGAGCAGGACGAAGCGGCGGCCGTCCTGGCGGTTCGGGGTGGCGCAGCCGGGGACGGGGGAGCGGTCCAGCGGCGCGGGTGACGGCGGCCCCGGTGGCCCCGGGCTCGTGCGGCGCCCCAGGCGGGCGGCGACGCGGTAGCGGGCCGGCTCCGGGACGACCACGGGGGTGGAGCGCCCGGTGCCCCACCCGACCCGGCGGCCGGGCAGGACGTCCACGGTGGCGGCCCTCTCGGCGATGCGCTGCGGCGGCGCGAAGCCGAAGGGGGTGCGGGTCACCCCGAAGCCGAACCGGATCCTCCCTCGGGCCCCGCCCGGGGGGACCTCCAGGCCCGGCGAGGTGACCGAGGAGCACGTCGGAGCCCGGCCCGATCTGCTCGGCGGCCTCCCGGTGGGCGCGCTGCTCGGCAACGCGCCGACCGTGCCGGTGGGCTCCGGGCCACTGCCTCGGCACGTCCCTCTCGTAGAGCGCGACCAGGTCCATGGCGGCACGCTGCGACGAATCTGACGGCATGTCAAGAAAGGGGGTCGACAGACCCCCGCGCACTGATCGATCATCGGCGTGCAACAAAGGACCACTGCGGCCGGATCCGCGCAACGATCGTATGGCAATGTGCAAGGATGATGCATTACGGGCGGCTTATCCCAGCTCGTAGGCTCACTCGCTGTACGTGGAGTGGCGCGACTGCCTGCTCGGCGGTCCCCATGCCCAGGCTCCGCCTGTCCCTGCTCAGGACCGTCGCGGTCGACGCCGTTGTCTCTCCGGTCCCGCAGTGTCAAAGGAGTCCCCTCGTGCTCGACCACGGCCAGGCGCCGCCGCTCACCCCCGAGCCCTCGCGGCCCGTCCACCCCCTGCTCCGCCGCAAGCCCGTCGAGCGGCTCGTCGCCGAAGGCGGCCAGGGCGAGGGCGGCACGCTGCGCCGTTCGCTCACCATGTGGCAGCTGACCATGCTCAGCATCGGCGCCACCCTCGGCACCGGCATCTTCGTCGTCCTCGGCACCGCGACCCCCAAGGCCGGCCCGGCCGTGACGATCTCCTTCGTCCTCGCGGGCCTGACCGCGCTGTTCTCGGCGCTCTCCTACGCGGAGCTGGCCGGATCGGTCCCCGTCTCCGGGTCCTCGTATTCGTACTCCTACGCCACCATGGGCGAGCTCGTCGCCTGGATCTGCGGCTGGTGCCTGGTCCTGGAGTACGGCGTGTCCGTCGCGGCGGTCGCCGTCGGCTGGGGCCAGTACCTCAACGAACTGCTCGACGGCACGGTGGGGATCACCATCCCCGACGGAGTCTCCGCGCCCCTCGGGGAAGGCGGCTTCATCAACCTGCCGGCGCTGGTCGTCGTCCTGCTCGCCATGGTCTTCCTGATGCGCGGCGCCAAGGAGAGCGCCCGGGTCAACTCGATCATGGTCGGCGTGAAGATCGTCACCCTGCTGCTCTTCATCGGCATCGGCTTCATGGGCATCAAGGCCGGCAACTACGCGCCGCTCGCCCCGCTCGGCGTCACCGGCATCAGCGCCGCCGCCTCCACGCTCTTCTTCTCCTACATCGGCTTCGACGCCGCCTCCACCGCCGGTGAAGAGGCCCAGAACCCCAAGCGCGACCTGCCCCGCGCGATCATGCTCTCGCTGCTGATCGTCACCGTGCTCTACGTGCTCGTCGCCTTCGTCGCCGTCGGCGCCATGCCCTGGCAGGACTTCGAGGGCACCGAGGCCGCGCTCGCCAAGATCATGACCGATGTCTCGGGCCACGCCTTCTGGGGCGTCGTCCTGGCCGCCGGCGCCGTCGTCGCCATCGCCTCCGTCGTCTTCGCCGTGCTCTACGGCCAGACCCGCATCCTCTTCGCCATGTCCCGCGACGGCCTGGTCCCCAAGGTCTTCGCCAAGGTCAACCCGAAGACCGGCGCCCCCCGCGCCAACGTGGTGATCGTCTCCCTCTTCTGCGGAGCCCTCGCGGCCTTCATCCCGCTCGGCAAGCTGGCCGACGCCACCAGCATCGGCACCCTCTTCGCCTTCGGCCTGGTCAACGTCGCTGTGATCATCCTGCGCAGGACGCGTCCGGACATGCCGCGCACCTTCAAGGTGGCGCTCTTCCCGGTCACCCCGATCCTCGGCGTCCTCGCCTGCGGCTACATGATGTTCAGCCTCGACACCGCCACCTGGATCGTTTTCGGTGGCTGGATGGCCGTGGGCCTCGTGTTCTACTTCCTGTACGGCATCCGCCGCTCCCGACTGGCCACGGCAGAGAAGTGATCCACCCGCAGTGCGACTGAACGATCTCGACGAACGCATCGTGCACGCCCTCGCCGAAGACGCCCGCCGCTCCTACGCGGACATCGGATCCGAGGTCGGCCTCTCCGCCCCCGCGGTCAAGCGCCGGGTGGACCGGCTGCGGGCCGAGGGAGCCATCACCGGCTTCACGGTCCGCGTCGACCCGGCCGCGATGGGCTGGGAGACCGAGGGCTTCATCGAGATCTACTGCCGCCACAACACCTCGCCGGACGACATCCGGCGCGGCCTGGAGCGGTATCCCGAGGTGGTGTCCGCGTCGACCGTGACGGGCGACGCGGACGCCCTGGTCCAGATCTTCGCCTCGGACATGCGGCACTTCGAGCGGGTGCTGGAGCGCATCGCGGGGGAGCCGTTCGTGGAACGGACGAAGTCCGTCCTGGTCCTCTCCCCGTTGCTGCGGCGCTTCACCTCGGGCGCGCCCGCGTAGGACCGCCGGACGCCCTCCCGGCCGGGCTGCCGGAGACGGGCGCCCCTGCGCGTCAGCCGAAGCTGCGCAAACGCGAGGGATGACGCAACGAATCGCCGCGGCGGCCCGAAAATGCGCAACGGATCGGTCGTCCGGACGCAACGGACGGGCCTTGTCGATGGTCGGCACCCACCCGTACCGTCTATAGGACCCCGCCCCTCCTGCCCCAGAGGTCGTCCATGCCCCCGCTGCGTACCGCTCTCCTCCAGAGTTCCGGACGGCTCGGCGATGTCGCCGGGAACCTGAAGGCGCTCGACGAGGCCGCCGCGCGCGCCGCGCAGAGCGGGGCCGGGCTCCTCGTGACCTCGGAGATGTTCCTGACCGGGTACGCCCTCGACGTCCAGGACATCGCCGCTCTCGCCGAAGCCGCCGACGGCCCGTCCGCCGGCGCCGTCGGCGAGATCGCCCGCCGCCACGGCGTGGCCGTGCTCTACGCCTACCCCGAGCGGGACGGCGCGGCCGTGTACAACTCCGCCCAGCTCGTCGGCCCCGACGGCGCCCGGCTCGCGAACTACCGCAAGACGCACCTCTTCGGCTGCTTCGAGCAGGACGCCTTCACCCCCGGCGACACCCCCGTCGTCCAGGCGGAACTGAACGGCCTGCGCATCGGCCTCATGATCTGCTACGACGTCGAGTTCCCCGAGAACGTCCGCGCCCACGCGCTGGCCGGCACCGACCTCCTGCTCGTGCCGACCGCGCAGATGCACCCGTTCCAGTTCGTCGCCGAGCAGCTGGTGCCGGTCCGGGCCTTCGAGAACCAGATGTACATCGCGTACGTCAACCGCACGGGCCCCGAGGGCGAGTTCGAGTTCGTCGGTCTCAGCTCCCTGGCCTCCCCCGACGGCGCCACCCGCACCCGCGCCGGGCGCGGCGAGGAGCTGGTGTTCGGCGAGGTCGACCCCGACCTGCTCCAGGCCTCGCGCGCCGGCAACCCGTACCTGCGCGACCGCCGCCCCGGGCTCTACGCCTCCCTGATCTGACCCCTCCCCCCCCGCTCTGCCGCAAGGAGACGTACCCCATGACGTCCACGGTGCCCACCACCGCCGTCCCGCACAGCGACGGACAGCCGCCGATCACCATGTTCGGCCCGGACTTCCCCTACGCCTACGACGACTTCCTCGCCCACCCGGCGGGGCTGGGCCAGATACCGGCGACCGAGCACGGCACCGAGGTCGCCGTCATCGGCGGCGGGCTCTCCGGCATCATCGCCGCCTACGAGCTGATGAAGATGGGCCTCAAGCCCGTCGTCTACGAGGCCGACCAGATCGGCGGCCGGCTGCGCACCGTCGGCTTCGAGGGCACCGGCACGGAGGGGCTGACCGCGGAGATGGGCGCCATGCGCTTCCCGCCGTCCTCCACCGCGCTCCAGCACTACATCGACCTGGTGGGCCTGGTCACCGAGCCGTTCCCGAACCCGCTCTCCCCGGCCACCCCCTCCACGGTCGTGGACCTCAAGGGCGAGTCGCACTACGCCGAGACCATCGCCGACCTCCCGCAGATCTACCGCGACGTCGCCGCCGCGTGGAACGACTGCCTGGAGGAGGGCGCCGACTTCTCCGACATGAACACCGCGATGCGCGAGCGGGACGTCCCGCGCATCCGCGAGATCTGGGCGAAGCTCGTCGAGAAGCTCGACGACGAGACCTTCTACGGCTACCTCTGCAAGTCAGAGGCCTTCCAGTCCTTCCGCAAGCGCGAGATCTTCGGCCAGGTCGGCTTCGGCACGGGCGGCTGGGACACCGACTTCCCGAACTCCATCCTGGAGATCCTGCGCGTCGTCTACACCGAGGCGGACGACCACCACCGCGGCATCGTCGGCGGCTCGCAGCAGCTGCCGCTGCGGATGTGGGACCGCGCTCCCGAGAAGATCGTCCACTGGGCCCAGGGCACCTCGCTGTCCACCCTGCACGACGGCACCCCGCGCCCGGCCGTGACCCGGCTGCACCGTACGGCGGGCAACCGGATCACCGTCACCGACGCCTCCGGGGACATCCGGACGTACCGCGCCGCGATCTTCACGGCCCAGTCGTGGATGCTGCTGTCCAAGATCGAGTGCGATGACACGCTCTTCCCGATCGACCACTGGACGGCGATGGAGCGGACCCACTACATGGAGTCCTCCAAGCTGTTCATCCCCGTCGACCGGCCGTTCTGGCTGGACAAGGACGAGGAGACCGGCCGCGACGCCATGTCGATGACGCTGACCGACCGGATGACCCGCGGCACCTACCTGCTGGACAACGGCCCGGACAAGCCGGCCACCATCTGCCTCTCGTACACGTGGTGCGACGACAGCCTCAAGTGGCTGCCGCTGTCCGCGAACGAGCGGATGGAGGTCATGCTGAAGTCCCTCGGCGAGATCTACCCCAAGGTCGACATCCGGCGCCACATCATCGGCAACCCCGTCACCGTCTCGTGGGAGAACGAGCCCTACTTCATGGGCGCGTTCAAGGCGAACCTGCCCGGGCACTACCGCTACCAGCGGCGCCTGTTCACCCACTTCATGCAGGACCGCCTCCCCGAGGACAAGCGCGGCATCTTCCTCGCGGGCGACGACATCTCCTGGACGGCGGGCTGGGCCGAGGGCGCCGTGCAGACCGCGCTGAACGCGGTGTGGGGCGTCATGCACCACCTCGGCGGCGAGACCGACGCCACCAACCCGGGCCCCGGCGACCTCTACGACGACCTCGCCCCGGTCGAGCTGCCCGAGGATTGACCCTCCCGGTCGCGCCGCCGGACCGACCGTCCCGGCCGCGCCCCCGACAACGGGCCGCCCCCGCGCCACGAGCGCGGCGGCGGCCCGTTTCCATGGCGCCCGCCCTCTCCCGGGCGCCGCTGCGCCCGGCGCCCGGCTCACAAGGCCCGCCGCCACACCGCCTTCCACTGCTCCTCGCGCGCCCGGACCAGGGCCGGCCGCGGCGCGGCCTCCCGCTGCTCCAGGCTCACCCCGCACCCGGCGCACAGCCGGTGCACGCTCCACCCGTCGTGCCACGGCACGGTCCCCGGGCCCTCCCCGCAGACCGGGCACCCCGCACCGGCGGGCGCGCGCAGCACCCGGGCCAGCACCTCGGGCAGCGGCGCGTGCGGATGGAACGTGACGTCGGGGCACCACAGCCGCCGCGGCGGCTCCGCCGGTTCGGGGACCCGCACCCCGGCCCGCTTCTGTGCCAGCCGCCGCTCCCGCCAGCGCGCGAACTCCGCCGACCAGAGCTCGCGCGCCGCGTGCAGCTCCTCCACGGCCCGCACCACCGCCTCGGGATCCCGTTCCAGGTCCGCCGGTACGCGGGCGCTGCGGCACAGGTGGTGGTAGGTGGCCCGCAGCCCGTACGGGGCGAACTCGGTGAGGCAGGTGCGCAGCGCGCTCAGCCGGCGGTACGGGGGCAGGTCGCGGTCGTGCACCCGCAGCCGGTGCGTGGCGAAGCTGGTCATGCCGGGAGGCTAGTACCCCGTGCGGCCGCCGTGCCCGGCCGTCATTCCGTAGCGAAGCCCGTGCCCCCGGGAGACCTTCTCCCATGCGGTGAACTCGGCCCGTACGGCGTCACCTCATCGGCCAGGCCCTCGGACAGCTGCTCCAGTGCCGCCTTGGTCGCGCTGTGGGCGGAGAACCCGCGGCCGCCCTAGAAGCCGGCCGGCCAGCCGGCGGCGGACTTCTGGCGGACCGGGGTCAGGAGGCAGCGGCCCACCAGGCCGACGCCCGCGTCCAGGGACTCCTCGAACTCCTCGGCCAGGTCGGGGGAGCGGCGCAGGGTCCACAGGAGGCGGGCCGAGGCCCAGGCGCCGTCCCGGGCGCGCTGCAGGCTCCAGGAACCGACCAGGTGGGTCAGCGGGTCGGCGATCTGGAGCAGGTCCGGGCCGGGCATCAGGTCCTCCCGGATGCGTTCCTCCAGGGAGACCAGGGTGTCGCCGACGCGGTCGAAGTCGGCTTCCAGCGCGGCCGGTTCGCAGCCCAGGGTGCGGCAGGTGGTGACCACGGCGAGGGCCAGGTCGTGCCCGATGTGCGCGTTGATCCCGGCGAGGGCGTGCTGGAGCGGCCGTACGCCGGGGTGGCGCCGGTACTGGAAGAGGGGCCGCCAGCACGCGGGCGTACGGTCCCCCTCGGCGGCCGCCTCGACGGCCATGAGGTACCGCTCGGCGAACCGGACGCTCAGCACCGCCGCCCGGCGGGGCCCGGGGAAGCCCCCGTGCTCGATGCGGCGGTGCAGGGTCTCGGTCACCGTCAGGTACACCCGGTTGAAGACGGCGACGCCGTCGTGCTCGGGCAGTCGCTCGTCCAGGGCGCGCATCCGCGCGAGCACCGCTTCCATGGGAGGCAGGTTCGCAGGTGGCGGCGGTTCCCGGGAGGGTTGGCCCGGTACTTCGCCGGTTCGGGCGAACCTGCCCGCGCCGGTAGGGTCAGGACGGCCGGCCGGAGGTGCCCGGCGCGGCCGGGGAGCCGGGCGTGTCCGGGGCGTCCGCGGTTCCCGCCGGGCCGCGGGTGTCGTCGTAGGCCGAGGTGCCCGCGTCGAGCAGCGGCTCCTGCTCCTTCATGTGCGCCGGGGCGAAGGCGCGCAGTACGTGGTAGCCGGTGATGACCACGATGGTGCCGAGCGCGATGCCGCCCAGCTCGAAGGTGTCGGTGATCTTCAGGCTGACCCCGCCGACGCCGATGATGATGCCCGCGGCGGCCGGCACGAGGTTCAGCGGATTGCGCAGGTCCACCCCGCCGTTGATCCAGATCTGGGCGCCCAGCAGGCCGATCATGCCGTACAGGATCACGGTGATCCCGCCGAGCACCCCGCCCGGGATCGCCGCGACGACCGCGCCGAACTTGGGGCACAGGCCGAACAGCAGTGCGAAGGCGGCGGCCGCCCAGTACGCGGCGGTGGAGTAGACGCGGGTGGCGGCCATGACGCCGATGTTCTCGGAGTAGGTGGTGTTCGGCGGACCGCCGAGCGCGGTGGAGAGCATCGAGGCGGCGCCGTCGGCGGCGATCGCGGTGCCGAGCCGGTCGTCGAGCGGCTCGCCGGTCATCTCGCCGACGGCCTTGATGTGCCCGGCGTTCTCGGCGATCAGCGCGATGACCACGGGCAGGGCGATCAGGATCGCCGACCACTCGAACTGCGGGGCGTGGAAGGACGGCAGCCCGATCCAGTCGGCCCGGGCCACCCCGGAGAGGTCCAGGCGCCAGTGGTCCACGGCCTCGGCGCCGCCCGCAGGCGAGTGGATCCTGCCGAAGAGGAGGTCGAAGAGGGCGGAGACGCCGTACCCGAAGAGCAGCCCGAGGAAGATCGCGATCCGCGACCAGAACCCGCGCAGGCAGACCACCGCGAGCCCGGTGAACGCCATCACCAGCAGCGCCGTCCACTGGTCCTGGGGCCAGTACGTCGAGGCCGTGACCGGGGCCAGGTTGAAGCCGATGAGCATCACGACGGCGCCCGTGACCACCGGGGGCATCGCGGCGTGGATGATCCGCGCGCCGAAGTACCGCACGGCGAGACCGCAGAGGGCGAGGGCCGCGCCGACGACGAAGACCGCGCCGGTGACGGTCGCGCTGGTCCCGCCGCCCGCCCGGATCGCGGCGGCGACGCCGACGAAGGAGAGGGAGCAGCCGAGGTAGGACGGGATCCGGCCGCGGGTGGCGAGCAGGAAGATCACCGTCGCGACGCCGGACATCATGATCGCGAGGTTCGGATCCAGGCCCATGAGGACCGGCGCGACGAAGCTCGCGCCGAACATGGCGACGACGTGCTGGGCGCCGAGCCCCGCGGTGCGCGGCCACGACAGCCGCTCGTCCGGACGGACGACCGCGCCGGGGGCCGGGGTCCGCCCGTCGCCGTGCAGGGTCCAGCGCACGCCGAGGCCCATGGTGAAACTCCGTTCGCGAGGCGGCGGCCGAAGGCGCCGACCGGTGGGTGCCGGCTGGGGGGCCGAGCGTGCCGAGTATGCCGACCGCGCCGACCGCGGCGAGCGGGCGGGGCCGGGGACCGGGACGTGGACCGGGCCGGAGGCGCCGGACCGCGGACCGTGGCCGTCCTGCGCAGGGCGGCCACGGTCATGTTACGGCCGGATAGCAGCCGTTTCGTCCTTATTGCCGGTCGTACGGTCCGTCGCGAGACCGGGCCGCTCCGGGCCGGGGCCGCCGCCCGGCTTGGCGCGCAGGACGGTCGCCCCCGCCACCAGCGCCAGGGCCAGCAGCGTGACCAGGCCGAACGAGACGACCAGCGAGGTCGCGTCGGCGACCGCGCCGATCGCGGAGGGTGCGACCAGCCCCGAGGTGTAGGTGATCGTCGCCACCCCCGCGATGGCCTGGGCCGGCGCGGGACCGCTGCGCGCGGCGGCCGCGAAGGCGAGCGGGACCACCACCGCTATGCCGAGGCCGATCAGGCCGAAGCCCGCGAGCGCGCCCGCGGGCTGCCGGACGAAGACCACCAGGAGGCCGCCCGCCGTGGCCAGCAGCCCGCTCGCCCGGACGGTGCGCACGGGGCCGAAGCGGTCCACCACCTTGTCGCCCGCGAGCCGGGCCGCCGCCATGGTCAGGGCGAACATCGTGGTGGAGGCCGCGGCGAGCCCGGCGTCGGTGTCCAGCACGTCCCGGAAGTAGACCGCCGACCAGTCCATGCTCGCGCCCTCGGCGAAGACCGCGCAGAAGCCGACCGCGCCGATGACGAGCGCCGACCTCGGCGGCAGCGCGAAGTGTGCGGGGGGCTCCTCGTCCCGGCCGCCGCGCAGGTCGAGCACCCCGCGTACGGCGGCCAGCGCGACGACGGTCAGGGCGAGCGCGGCGATCAGGTGGTGCACCCGGGCGTCGGCTCCGGCGTGCGCGGCGACCGTACCGGCGGCGGAGCCGATCAGGGCGCCCACGCTCCACATGCCGTGCAGCGAGGACATGATCGAGCGGCCGAGCCGGTTCTCGGTCTCGACGCCGAGGGCGTTCATCGCCACGTCCGACATGCCCGCGCTCGCCCCGTAGACCAGGAGCAGGAGGCAGAGGGTGAGGAGGTTCGGGGCGAGGCTCGGCAGGATGAGGGAGAGGGTCCACATCACGATCAGGCCGCGCAGCGCGTTGCGTGCGCCGAAGCGGTGGTTGATCCGTCCGGCCAGCGGCATCGCGAGGGCCGCGCCGACCGCGGGGAAGGCGAGCGCCACGCCGAGGGCGCCGGCGCTCAGCTGGGCGTGGTCCTGGATCCAGGGGATCCGGGTCGCGAAGCTGCCCGTGACCGCGCCGTGGGCGCAGAAGACGGCGGCGATGGCGATGCGTGCGCGGCGCAGTCGGCGCGGCGTGAGGTCCGTTTCCCCGGTCATGGCATCAAACTATCAGGGACCCTGCCTGATAAATAAGTCCCCCATCCCTCCTAGGATGACCACGTGACTTCCGCACCCGCATCCGCCGCTCCCTCGCCCGCCTCGCCGAGCACGGCCAGGGCGATGAACGACCGGCTGGCGCTCCGGCTCCTCCAGGAGGAAGGGCCGCTCACCGCCACCCAGCTCAAGAAGCTCACCGGGCTCTCCCGCCCCTCGGTAGCCGACCTCGTCGAACGCCTCACCGGTGCCGGACTGATCGAGGTCGTCGGCGAATCCGGCGAACAGCGGCGGGGGCCCAACGCCCGGCTCTACGGGATCGTCGCCCACCTCGCCCACCTCGCCGCGCTGGACGTCCGTACGGACGGGGTGACCGCGGTGATCACCGACCTGCTCGGCCGCCCGCTCGCCGAGGCGCCGCTGCCCGCCGACGCGGTCGAGGAGGCGGTGACCCGGCTGGAGGAACTCGCCCGGGAGGCGGGCGGAGCGGCGCTGCACACCGTCGTGGTCGGCGCGCCCGGACTGGTCGCCCCGGCCAGCGGCGAACTCCGCGACCTGCGCGGACTGCCCTCCTGGCACCGGGATCTGGTGGCCGCGCTCCAGCGCCGGCTGGCCGCCGTGGTCCTCGTCGAGAACGAGACCAACCTCGCCGCGCTGGCCGAGCAGCGCCTGGGCGCGGCCCGTGACGTGGACTCCTTCGTCCTGCTGTGGCTGGGCGCGGGGGTCGGCGCGGCCGTGGTGCTGGACGGCCGGCTGCGCCGCGGCGCCTCCGGGGGCGCGGGCGAGATCGGCTTCCTGCCGGTGCCCGGCACGGTGGGGCTGCCCTCCGCCGTGGACTGCGGCGGTGGCTTCCACGGGCTGGTCGGGCGCGCGGCGGTGGCCGCGCTGGCGGCCGACCACGGGTTCACCGGTCCGGTCGAGGAGGCGGCCGCGGGGGCCGCCGGGGAGGCGTTCCTCGACGCCTTCGCCGAGCGGCTCGCCCTGGGGGTGGCCGCGGTGACGGCGGTGCTGGACCCCGGCTGCGTGGTCCTCGGGGGCGAGCTGGGCCGGGCGGGCGGACCCGCCCTGGCCGCCCGGGTCGCGGCCCGGCTGGCCCTCCTGTCCCCGGTGGCGACCGAGGTCCGCGCCACCACCCTCGGCGATCCGGCGGTGCTGAAGGGTGCCCGCCTGGCCGCCCGCGAGTCCGCCCAGGACGCCCTGTTCGGGACGCCGTAGCCGACGCTACTTCTCCGCGGTCCTCGCCAGGAACTCGGCGAAGGTGCCGCGGCCCACGGCCTGCCCCGGTGCCAGGTTGCCGCCGCGCCGGAAGGCGGCGTACGCCCGGCCCGCCAGCGGGAAGGTGACGATCCGGCGGCGGCTGCCGTGCGCGGCCAGGTACGCCCGGGCCAGGTCCGGCAGGGTGTGCACCTCGGGGCCGCCCATGTCCGCGACCCGGCCCGCGGGAGGCGCCGCGGCCAGCTCCGCGAGCCGGTCCGCGACCTCCTCCACCGCGATCGGCTGCACCCGGATCCCCTTCGGCAGCGGCACCACCGGCAGCTTCGCCGCCGCGCCGACCGCCTGGGCCACCAGGTCGTGGAACTGGGTCGTGCGCAGGATCGTCACCCCGAGCCCCGACTCCTCCAGCATCCGCTCGACCTTCCGCTTCACGGTGTAGTAGCCGAAGGGGACCACGTCCACCCCGACGATCGAGATGTAGACGAGGTGGCCGGTCCCGGCCCGCCGGGCCGCCCCGATCAGGTGCCCGGCGGCCACGTCGTCGCCCCCGCGCGGGCTGCTCGCGCAGTGCACGATCACCTCCGCGCCCGCTGCCGCCGCGTCCAGTCCGGCGCCGTCCCGCAGGTCGACGGGGAACTCGGGGGAGCGCCGGCTCAGGACGCGCACCTCGTGGCCCGCGGCCCGCAGTCGCGCGCCGACCAATGAGCCGAGGTTCCCGGTGCCTCCGGTGACGAGGATGGTGCTCATGCCGTCCGCCTTTCGCCGCTACTGGAAGGGCGCGCTGCGCGCCCCTCGTCAGCTGGGACCGGACAGCCCCGCGGAATGTGACAACTGCCGCCGCAAGAAGGTGAGCTTCTCCGGGTTGAGCACCGCCCGCAGGCCGCTGACCAGGCCGTCCTCGAACTCGATCACGAGGACCGCGATCTCACCGAACAGCAGCGCGGGCGCCCCGTTGACCTCCGCGACGGACACCGGGACGTCCGCCACGTACTTCTCCAGCGCCCCCACCAGGAAGCGGGCCACCTTGGCCCGGCCCAGGACCGGCCGCCGCGCCGCGTTGACCACGCCGCCGCCGTCGGCGACGTACACGGCCTCCTCGGCCAGCAGTCCCTCCAGCCGGGCCAGGTCCCCGTCCCGCGCCGCCGCCATGAAGGTCTCCACGAGGCCGCGCCACTGCTGCGGGTCGGGCTGGAAGCGCGCTCGCGGGGCCCGCACCCGCTGCGCCGCCCGCCGGTACAGCTGGCGGCAGTTGGCCTCCGTGACGCCGAGCAGTCCGGCGATCTCCCGGTGGCCGTGGCCGAAGGCCTCGCGCAGGACGTACACCGCCCGCTCCGGCGGGGTGAGCCGCTCCAGCAGCACCAGCAGGGCCATCGAGACGCCGTCCCGCTGCTCCGCGGAACCGAGCGGGCCGAGGGTCCCGTCCCCGGTCAGCACCGGTTCGGGGAGCCAGGGGCCGACGTACTCCTCGCGCCGCACGCGCGCCGAGGCGAGCTGGTTGAGGCACAGCCGCGTGACCACCGTGGCGAGCCAGGCCCCCGGGTGCTCGACGTCGCTCCGGTCGGCGGCGCTCCACCGCAGGTAGGCCTCCTGGACGATGTCCTCGGCCTCGTCGGCGGAGCCCAGCATGCGGTAGGCGACGGCGAACATCCGCGGCCGGTGCTCCTCGAATTCCGCCACGGGGGCGGCGCTGCGCGTGCTCACGGCGCCAGCGTACGAGGCGTGCGCGGGCAGACGTACGAGGACCCGGTGGCCGCCGGGCCACCGGGTCCTCGGGTCCTTCACCTACGGCGGGTCAGCAGGCGCCCTGGTCCTTCCAGACGCCCCAGTCGCCGGTGGTGCCGGGCTCCTCGTTCTTCGTCCACCACTGCGCCTTCCAGTTGTGGCCCTTGTGCGAGACGACGGTGCCGCCGGTGTAGGTGTCGCCCGCCACGTACGCCGGGCTGGTGCAGGTGCCGCCCGGCGGGGTGGTCGGCGGCGTGGTGGGCGGGGTCGTGGGCGGAGTCGTCGGGGGAGTCGTGGGCGGGGTCGTCGGCGGGGTCGTCGCGCCGCCGGGCTCGACCACCGTCGTGCCGCGCGCCAGGTCACCGGCGATGCCGTACGTCCGGCCGCCGAAGGTCACCGTCCAGTTCGACGGGGTGGAGGTCGGCAGGTAGTAGACGAAGTCCAGCTCCACCGAGGCCCCCGGGGCCAGCGTCTGCCAGGCCGGCAGCTTCAGCGAGACCCGGTTGTAGTCGCCCTTGAGGCCGCCGACGTTGCTGCCCGTGTGGTCGCTGCGGATGATCGTGGTGCCCCAGCCGGACTGGTCCTTGGCGTTGCCCGGTGCCGAGGAGGAGTAGTCGAACTGGAACTCCGTGCCGCCGGGCAGGGTGGCGGTGGTGTTGTTGGTGATCTTCAGCTTCGGGCTGATCGGGTAGTTGGAGTCGCCCAGCGGGAACTGGCCGAACTCGGCGTCCACCTTGATCGCCTCGGCCGGCACGGCGGTCGTGGCGCGCTTGGCGCCGTACGGGGCGGCCGCCTTGAAGGCGTCGTACATCGCCGTGGTGAGCGTGCTGCCCACCTCGTACTGGCCTTTGGCGGCGTTGTAGCCGTAGTCGCCCGCCAGCTCCCAGACCATCGTGCCGCCGATGCCCTTGCTGACCACGTAGTCGGCCTTGGCCTTCACCGACTGCTCGTCCTCCGTGGAGAGGAACACCTTCTTCTGGTCGTTCCACAGCCAGGGCGCGACCAGCGTCGCGTCGTACTTGCGGACGTAGGTGCCGGTCAGGGTGGTGGTCGCAGGGAAGCCGTACTTGGTGACGTAGTCGCCGACGACCCCCTTCTCCAGGTTCTTGGCGTGCCACATCGGGTTGGAACCGGCCGGGGCCTCGGCGCCGTTGGCGTCCAGGTCGTGCCAGAGGTTGTCGATGCCGACCGCGCCGTCACCGCACTTGGTCAGGCCCGCGCCCGCCGGGCAGTTGGTGGCCGGGGCCTTGCCCCACAGGCCGTCCGTGCCGCCCTGTACGTTCTTGAACCCGCGGGTGTAGTACGGCAGGCCCATGTTGATCCGGCCGGCCGGCATCGAGCCGCGGAAGTAGTGGTAGGCCCAGTCGGAGTTCAGGTACCCGATGCCGCCGTACTGGGAGGTCGAGTACACGCCCGCGGAGGCCAGTTCGGCGTCCTTGCCGTCGTCGAAGAGCGAGGCGTTGGGGCCGACGTACTCGTTCCAGGCGCCGTGCAGGTCGTAGGACATGATGTTGACGTAGTCCAGGTACTTCTGCATCTGGAACGTCTCCATGCCGCGCAGCAGGTAGCCGGAGGAGGGGGCGGCGACGGAGAGCAGGTAGTGCCTGCCGTCGGCGGCGCCCGCGCGGTCGAGCTTCTCGCGCAGCGACTTCATCAGCGCGGCGTAGCCCTTGACCAGGCCCGCGCGGCGGGCGTTGGAGAGCTGCCAGTCCAGCGGATTGCCCGCGTCCTTCATGGTGGTCGGGTACTCGTAGTCGATGTCGACGCCGTTGAACCCGTACTTGCGGATGAAGTCGACGGAGGAGTTCGCGAAGGTGTCGATGCCCGCCTGGTTGACCGAGCCGTCCGCGTTGGTGGCCATGGAGTAGAAGCCGCCGGAGTTCACCCGGTTGCCGTCGTCGCCGAAGTAGCCGCCGGTCTCGGCCCAGCCGCCGACCGAGATCAGCGTCTTGACGTTCGGGTACTGCTTCTTGAACTTGGTGAGCTGGTTGAAGTGGCCCTTGTAGGGGAGCGAGGGGTCCATCTCCGCGCCCGCGACGCCCGGCCAGGTCATCCCGGTGGCCGCGTTGTTCGCCCCGTCGGCGCCGACCGAGAGCTTGTTGTCGGAACCGACGTGGCCGAAGGCGTAGTTGAGGTGGGTGACCTTGTCCCACGGGATGTTGTTGGCCAGGTAGGCGGGGGCGCCGTCCTTGCCGGTGCGCCAGCCCGTGAAGTAGCCGATGACCCGTCGCTGGTGGTCGGGGCCCATCTTCTCGCGGCCCGCCCCGTCGTAGACCGAGCAGTAGGGGACGTCGACGCCCGCGGTCCTGTACAGCCCGTCGGGCCGACAGCTCTCGTTGTCGGCGGCGTGGGAGACGCCCGCGGAGAGGCCGCCGACGAGGAGTCCTGCGAGGGCGGCACCGGACGCGAGCAGTGTGGTCCTGGTGCGCGTGGGGGACAGCATTGTGCCTCCTGGGGAGGGGAGGTGAACGGACACGACGTGCGGGAAAGTGGCGCTGGTCGGCCCGTGACGTGCGCACATCGGCGGGCTGTCTCCCGGGGAAGATGAAGGGAACGTTAAGAGGACTAGACCACCCCGTCAATAGGTCTGGACCAAAGCCGAACCCTCGGAATCGCGCGCCCCCGACGCGGCCGAACGTGTGAGCCAGGCCACAAGCGCGTGCGCGCATGGCTTCGGATCACCCGTGGCACACTGGCCCTAGTACCAGTAGCAGCGCACTCCGGGGTCGGTGCAATTCCGAACCGGCGGTTACAGTCCGCGACCCGTCCGCATCCAGCGGCCGGTTGACCAGGTGAAATTCCTGGACCGACGGTTAAAGTCCGGATGGGAGGCAGTGCGCGGCGGGCCAGTCACCGGTACGCCGCCGTCGGCGGTTCGTCGGCGTAACCCCCAGGGGATACGTCTCGGACGGACCGGAACCCGGCTCCGGCGTCCCCGCGTGTGCTACCCGCTTCATCTGTCGTATCCCGACAGGCCCCGGAGTCCGTGCCCGATGAGGCAGGAGGACCCGGTGGCGCACCACGCCGACGCGAACGACACGCACGCCATGCGGCGGGCCATCGAGCTGGCCGCGCGCGGTCTCGGTTTCACCAGCCCCAACCCGGCCGTCGGCTGCGTCATCGCCGACGCCGCGGGCCGGATCGTCGGCGAGGGCTGGCACGAGCGGGCCGGCGGCCCGCACGCCGAGGTCCGCGCCCTGCGCGCCGCCGGCGACGCCGCCCGCGGCGCCACTGCCTACGTCACCCTCGAACCCTGCAACCACACCGGCCGTACGGGCCCCTGCGCCCGGGCCCTCATCGACGCCGGGATCACCCGCGTCCGCTACGCCGTCCCCGACCCGAACCCGCAGGCCAGCGGCGGCGCCGCCACCCTGCGCGGCGCCGGGGTCGAGGTCACGGGCGGACTGCTGCGGGCCGAGGCGGAGGCGGGCAACGAAGCCTGGCTGACCTCCATCCGCCTGGGCCGCCCCTTCGTCCTGTGGAAGTACGCCGCCACCCTGGACGGCCGGGTCGCCGCCGCCGACGGCACCAGCCGCTGGATCAGCGGCTCCGCGTCCCGCGCCGACGTCCACCGGCTGCGCGCCGAGGCCGACGCGGTCGTCGTCGGTTCGGGCACCCTGCGCGCCGACGACCCGCACCTCGCGGTCCGCGGCGTCGAGGGCGCCCGCCAGCCCCTGCGCGTGGTCCTCGACACCCGCGCCGGCATCCGGCCCGCCGCGCGCGTCCTCGACGACGCGGCCCCCACCCTGGTGGCCGTCGCCGAGGACGCCGACACCGGCCACCTGGCGGGCGTCGACGTGGTCCGGCTGCCCCGCGAGGGCTCCGGGCTCTCCGTGGACGCGCTCCTCGCCGAACTGTCCGCCCGCGGGGTGCGCTCCGTCCTCGTCGAGGGCGGCCCCACCCTGGCCGGCGCCTTCGTGGCCGCGGGAGCCGTCGACAAGATCGTCGGCTACCTGGCCCCCGTCCTCCTCGGCGCGGGCCCCAACGCCCTCGCCGACGCCGGGATCACCACCCTCACCCGGGCCCTGCGCCTGGAGATCACCGAGGTGCTCCGCCTCGGTCCCGACCTGCGCGTCACCGCCGTCCCCGCGGCGGCCGCCGTCCCCTCCGCCCCCACCGCCCCCAAGGAGCACTGAGTGTTCACCGGAATCGTCGAAGAACTGGGCGAGGTCACCGCCGTCGAGCAGCTGGCGGAAGCCTCCCGCTTCCGGCTGCGCGGCCCCGTCGTCACCGAAGGTGCCAAGCACGGCGACTCGATCGCCGTCAACGGCGTCTGTCTGACGGTCGTGGAGACCGGGGACGGCGAGTTCACCGCCGACGTCATGCAGGAGACCCTGAACCGCTCCAGCCTGGGCGCCCTCGCCCAGGGCTCCCGGGTCAACCTCGAACGCCCGATGGCCCTCGGCGGCCGCCTCGGCGGACACCTGGTCCAGGGCCACGTCGACGGCACCGGCCGGATCGTGTCCCGGACCCCCTCCGAGCACTGGGAGCTCGTCAAGGTTTCGCTGCCGCCCCGACTGGCCCGCTACGTCGTCGAGAAGGGCTCCATCACGGTCGACGGCGTCAGCCTCACCGTGGTCGACGCCGCCGCCGACCACTTCACCATCAGCCTCATCCCCACCACGCTGAACCTGACCACGCTCGGCATCAAGCAGCCCGGCGACCCGGTCAACCTGGAGGTCGACGTCCTCGCGAAGTACGTCGAGCGCCTCCTGGCCGCCGGAGTCGACCCGCTGACCCCCGCCGGGCAGACCACGAAGGAGACGGACCGGTGAGCGCGCTCTCCTGGCTCAACACCGAGGCCTTCGCGGTCTTCGGACAGAAGGTCATCTGGTCCGACATGATCGGCAACCTGATGGGCCTGGCCGCCCTCGCCCTCGGCTGGCGCCGCTCCATATGGACCTGGCCCGCCCAGCTCCTCTCCGGCCTGATCCTGGTCGGCGCCTACGCCAGCGCCCACCTCGCGGGCGGCGTCGGCAAGCAGCTCCTGGTCATCGCGGTGGCCGGCTGGGGCTGGTACGCCTGGCAGCGCGGCAAGCGGCAGGCCCAGGACGGCTCCATCGCCGTGCGCACCGCCACCTGGACCGAGCGCGGCCTGCTCCTGGCCGGAGCGGCGCTGGGCACCCTCGCCGTCGGCGGCCTCTTCACCCTGGTGCCCTCGCTGTCCTGGAGCCCGTGGGCGGACGCCTACATCTTCGTCGGCACGATCGTCGCGATGGTCGCCCAGGCGCGCGGTCTGGTCGAGTTCTGGTTCGCCTGGCTGCTCGTCGACCTCGTCGGCGTTCCGCTCGCGTTCCAGAGCGGTCTGGTCTTCTCGGGCCTGGTCTACGTCGTGTACTTCGCCCTCGTCCTGTGGGGCGCCCACGACTGGTACCAGCGCTCCCGCACCACCGACGCCCCGGCCATGGAAGGAGCAACGGCATGATCCTCAAGCCCGTGCCCGACGAGAGCGGCACCGACCCCGGGCCCTTCCTGCTCGACCCCGTCGAGCAGGCCGTCCGCGACATCGCGGCGGGCCGGCCCGTCGTCGTCGTGGACGACGAGAACCGGGAGAACGAGGGCGACCTCGTCATCGCGGCCGAAATGGCCACCCCCGAGATCATCGCGTTCATGATGAGCGAGTGCCGCGGCCTGATCTGCGCCCCCATGGAGGGTCCGGAACTGGACCGCCTGGAACTGCCGCAGATGGTCACGCACAACACCGAGTCGATGCAGACCGCCTTCACCGTCTCTGTCGACGCGAGCGGCGCCCACGGCGTCACCACCGGCATCTCCGCCGCCGACCGCGCCACCACCCTGCGGCTGCTGGCCGACGGCGCGAGCACCGCGGGGGACTTCGTCCGCCCCGGGCACGTCTTCCCGCTGCGCGCCAAGCCCGGCGGCGTCCTGGTCCGCAACGGCCACACCGAGGCCGCCGTCGACCTCGCCCGCCTCGCGGGCCTGCGCCCGGCGGGCGCCATCGTCGAGATCGCCGGTGAGGACGGGGTCATGCTCCGGCTGCCGGAGCTGATTCCCTTCGCCCGCAAGCACGGCCTGACGATCATCTCCATCGAGGACCTGATCGCCTACCGCCGCTCCGCCGAGCCGACCGTGCGCCGCGAGGCCGAGGTCAGCCTGCCGACCTCCTTCGGGCACTTCACGGCGTACGGCTACCGCTCCACGGTCGACGGGGTCGAGCACATCGCCCTGGTCCACGGCGACATCGGGGACGGCCGCGACGTCCTGGCCCGGATGCACTCCGAATGCCTGACCGGCGACATCTTCGCCTCCCAGCGCTGCGACTGCGGCCCCCAGCTGCACGCCTCCATGGAGCGCATCAAGGCCGAGGGCCGCGGGATCGTCGTCTACCTGCGCGGTCACGAGGGCCGCGGCATCGGCCTGCTGGCCAAGCTGCGCGCCTACGAACTCCAGGAGCGCGGCCGCGACACCCTGGACGCCAACCTGGAGCTGGGCCTGCCCGCGGACGCCCGCGACTACGGCGCGGGCGCCCAGATCCTCGCCGACCTCGGGGTCCGCAGCACCCGCCTGATGACGAACAACCCCCACAAGACCGAGGCCCTGGTCCGCCACGGCATCGAGGTCGTCAGCCGGGAGGCCATGCCGACCGAGACGGGCGAGCACAACCTGCGGTACCTGCGCACCAAGCGGGACCGGATGGGGCACGACCTGCCCTGGCTCGAAGGCGCCGTGTCCGTCTCGGCCTGCGGCAACCAGTAGCCGGCGCCACCCGGCGCCGGCGACACCCGTACCACCTGACCCACCCACCGACCGACCGAAGAACCGAGAAACCGAGGAGAGCCGTGAGCGGCAAGGGCGCACCCGAACTGAGTGTCAAGAACTGCGGAGACCTCCGGGTGGCCGTGATCGCGGCCCAGTGGCACGAGAAGGTCATGGACGGCCTCGTCGACGGCGCCCTGCGCGCCCTGCACGAGCTGGGCATCGACGAGCCCACCCTGCTGCGCGTCCCGGGCAGCTTCGAACTGCCGGTGGTGGCGAAGGTCCTCGCCGGGCGCGGCTACGATGCCATCGTCGCCCTCGGAGTGGTCATCCGCGGCGGCACCCCCCACTTCGAGTACGTGTGCCAGGGCGTCACCCAGGGCCTGGTGCAGGTATCGCTCGACACCGGAGTCCCCGTCGGCTTCGGCGTACTGACCTGCGACACGGACGAGCAGGCGCTGGACCGCGCCGGACTCGAAGGGTCGAACGAGGACAAGGGGCACGAAGCGGTCACCGCCGCCGTCTCCACCGCCATGACCCTGCGCACCGTCAGCGAACCCTGGCGCTAACCGGCAGGGGCGGACCCTTTATTCTGAGGACCATCATGGCGAACAAACCCCCCAAGACCTTCGAAGAGCTCTTCACCGAGCTCCAGCTCAAGGCCGCCAACGGCGACCCGAGCACCTCCCGCACGGCCGAGCTGGTCGGCAAGGGAGTCCATGCCATCGGCAAGAAGGTCGTCGAGGAGGCCGCCGAAGTCTGGATGGCCGCCGAGTACGAGGGCAAGGAAGCCGCCGCCGAGGAGATCTCCCAGCTGCTCTACCACGTCCAGGTGATGATGGTGGCGCGCGGGATCTCCCTCGACGACGTCTACGCCCACCTCTGAGCCGACGAGCCGCCGGGCGGGCCCGGGGCGCCGCACGCACCCAACCTTTCGCACCTACGCACCCAAGGAAGACCCATGCTGCGCATCGCCGTCCCCAACAAGGGTTCCCTCTCCGGACCGGCGTCGGCGATGCTCCATGAGGCCGGCTACCGGATGCGCAAGGAGTCCAAGGAGCTCGTGGTCGTCGACCCCGAGAACGAGGTGGAGTTCTTCTACCTCCGCCCCAAGGACATCGCGATCTACGTGTCCTCCGGCAGGCTCGACATCGGCATCACCGGCCGCGACCTGCTGCTCGACTCCGGCGCCAGCGCCGAGGAGATCCTGCCGCTGAACTTCGGCCGGTCCACCTTCCGCTACGCCACCATCCCCGGCACGGCGAAGGGCCCCGAGGACTTCACCGGGATGACGATCGCGACCTCGTACGAGGGAATCGTCGCCAAGCACCTCGCCGACCACGGCATCGACGCCTCCGTCGTGCACCTCGACGGCGCGGTCGAGACCGCCATCCAGCTCGGCGTCGCCCAGATCATCGCGGACGTCGTCGAGACCGGCACCAGCCTGCGCAACGCGGGCCTGGAGGTCATCGGCGAGCCGATCCTGACCTCCGAGGCCGTGGTCGTCCGCGGCAGCGCCAGCGACCCCGACGACCCGCGCGCCCAGCAGTTCCTGCGCCGGCTCCAGGGCGTCCTGGTGGCCCGCAGCTACGTGATGATGGACTACGACTGCCGCGCCGAGCACCTGGAGCGCGCGGTGGCCCTCACCCCGGGCCTGGAGTCGCCGACGGTCTCCCCGCTGCACAACGAGGGCTGGGTCGCCGTCCGGGCCATGGTCCCGGCCAAGGAGGCCCAGCGGATCATGGACGACCTGTACGAGCTGGGCGCGCGCGCGATCCTCACCACCTCGATCCACGCGTGCCGGCTCTGATCCGCCCGGTCGTCCGCCGGCCCCTCCCTGCGCCCCACGTCCTTTCGTAGAACCGAGCACCCCATGAGCGAGTCCGCCGCCCAGCCCGCACCGCCCGCCCTGCCGGTCACCTTCCGGCCGACCCGCACCCGGGTGATCCTGCTGGGCGTCGGGCTCGTCATGTTCGCCACGATCTCGGCGATCGGGCTGCTCCTGGAGAACCTCGGCGGCGGCGAGCGGCTCAGCTTCGTCATCACCGCGGCCCTCTTCGCCTCCGTCCTCGTCCTGCTCAGCCGCCCCAAGGTGGTCGCGGACGAGACCGGCGTCACCGTCGTGAACCTCACCACCACCCGGCGGCTGGAATGGGCGCAGATCCTGCGCGTCAACCTCCGTCCGGGCGACCCCTGGGTGTTCCTCGACCTCAACGACGGCACCAGCCTGCCCGCCCTCGGGATCCAGCCCGGAGTGGCCAAGGAGCAGGCGATCAGCGACGCCCGCGCGCTGCGCGCGCTGGCCGAGAACCACGGCAGCGGACCACTCGGACGCTGAGTCCCATTGCGGCCTGGATCTCTTTGACTACCCTGGTGGCGGGGCGCACGCACGCGCCCTCCCACCGGCCCCGGGACAACGCGGCCCGTGGGTACCTGCGACTTGAGGAGTGACTCCCTCCAGCAATGGACGGATCGTCCGGTAGTACCCGCGCCGCCCTCCCCCCGGAGGCGGCGGCATGACCACCCCGCTACTCCTGCTCGTGGCGGCCTTCGCCCTGATCCTCGCCAACGGTTTCTTCGTGGCTGCCGAATTCGGCCTCGTCACGGTGGAGAGACCCGAGGCCGAACGCGCCGCCGCCGACGGCGACAAACGCGCCCGTACGGTCGTCAAGGCCCTGCGGGAGCTGTCGTTCCAGCTTTCCGGAACCCAGCTCGGCATCACCCTGACCTCCCTCGTGGTCGGCATGCTCGCCGAGCCCGCCCTCGCCGGGCTGCTCACCGGGCCGCTCAGCGCGACCGGACTGCCCCGCGGGGCGGTCACCGGGATCGCCGTCCTCGCCGGCATGCTGATCGCCTCCGCGGTCCAGATGGTCGTCGGAGAGCTGGTCCCGAAGAACTGGGCGGTCTCCCGGCCGCTCCAGGTGGCCCGGATCGTGGCCGGCCCCCAGGACGTCTTCTCCCGCGCCTTCCGGCCGGTCATCGCCGGCCTCAACGCCGTCGCCAACCGGCTCGTGCGGGCGCTGGGAGTGGAACCGGCCGACGAGATGGCCTCCGCCCGCACCCCGGGCGAACTGGTCTCCCTGGTCCGCCATTCGGCCCAGGCCGGCGCCCTGGAACAGGACACCGCCGACCTCTTCGTCCGGACCCTCTCCCTCGGCGAACTGACCGCCCAGCACGTCATGACCCCCCGGGTGAAGGTCAGCGCCCTCCAGCACACCGCCACGGCGGCCGACGTGCTCAACCTGACCCGGGCCACCGGCCTGTCCCGCTTTCCGGTCTACCGCGAGCGGATCGACGAGGTCACCGGCGTGGTCCACCTCAAGGACGCCCTCGCCGTGCCCGAGTCCGAGCGCGCCCGCACCACCGTGGGCCGGATCTGCGTCGCCCCGCTGCTGGTGCCCGGCTCCCTGCCGGTGCAGCCGCTGCTGGAACGGCTGCGCAGCGAGCAGCCGATGGCCGTCGTGGTCGACGAGTACGGCGGCACCGCCGGAGTCGTGACCCTGGAGGACATCGTGGAGGAACTCGTCGGCGAGGTCCGCGACGAGCACGACCTCGCCGAGGACGACGGCCCCGAGCTGGCCGCCGTGCCCGCCGAGGACGGCCGCCCCTCGTGGGAGGCCGACGGCAGCTGCCGGGTGCACGCCCTGCGCCGGATAGGCCTCGACGTGCCCGAGGGGCCCTACGAGACCGTCGCCGGCCTGGTCGCCGACCTGCTCGGCCGGATCCCCGCCCCCGGGGACCTGGCCGAACTGCCCGGCTGGAAGCTCTCCGTCCGCCAGGTCGGCCGCTACCGCGCCGAACGGGTCCGCCTGGTCCGTACGGCCGACAGCGCCCCCGGGTCGGACGCCGAGCCCGGGTCGCCCGGCAGCGCCCGTACCGATGCCGCAGGCTCCGGCAGCGACGGCAGCGACGGCAGCGACGGCGGCGGCGCCGACGGGCGGCGTGAAATGGCGGTCATGCGATGAACGCGCTCCAACTGCTCTTCGCCCTGCTCCTCGTCCTGGCCAACGGCTTCTTCGTCGGCGCCGAGTTCGCGCTCGTCTCCGTCCGCCGCAGCCAGATCGAGCCCCTCGCGGCCTCCTCCAAGCGGGCCCGCCAGGTGCTGCACGGCCTGGAGAACCTGCCCCGGATGATGGCCGCGGCCCAGTTCGGCATCACCGTCTGCTCCCTCACCCTGGGAGCGGTCGCCGAACCCACCGTGGCCCGGCTCCTGGAGCCGCTCTTCGAGGCCGCGCGGGTCCCGCACGGCCTGGTCCACCCCCTCGGGTACGCCTTCGCGCTGGCCGCGGTGGTCTTCCTGCACCTGGTCATCGGCGAGATGGTCCCCAAGAACCTCGCCATGGCCGCCCCCGAGAAGACCGCCCTGTGGTTCAGCCCCGGCCTGGTGGCCTTCGCCCGCGTTTGCGGGCCGGTCACCACGGCGCTCGGCGCCTGCGCGACCCTGGTGCTGCGCCTGTTCAAGGTGGAGCCCAAGGACGAGGTCGAGGCCGTCTACACCCGCGCCCAGCTCGGCCGGCTCGTCGAGGACTCCCGGCAGGCCGGACTCCTCGCCCCGGGCGAGCAGGAGCGTCTGGAGGACGCCCTGGAACTGGGCAGCCGCCCGGTCACCGATGTGCTCCTCGCCCGCGACCGGCTGGTGACGGTCACCCCCTCGGTGACCCCGCGCCAGATCGAACAGCTGACCGTGCGCACCGGCTACTCGCGCTTCCCGGTCCGCTCCGACAGCGGCACCTTCATGGGCTACGTCCACGTGAAGGACGTCCTGGACCTGGAACCCCGGGAAGGGGCCGTGCCCCAGCGGGTCTGGCGGCGGATGACCACGCTGTCCTCCACGCTCCCGCTGGACGACGCGCTGAGCGTCATGCGGCGCGACGCCACCCATCTGGCGCAGGTCGCGGACCCCGCCGGGCGCGTGCTCGGTCTGGTCGCGCTGGAGGACGTACTGGAGAAACTGGTCGGCGAGGTGCGCGACCCCGCGCACCGCACGACCACCCCGCCGGCCCGGCGCCCCGAACGGGCGCTGACCCCCTGACGGGTGAAGGCCCCCGGCCCGCCGCTCCTCCTACAGGGAGGGCGGCGGGTCCGGGCGGCCCCGGTCCTGCGGGCCGCGGCCCGAGAGCACCTCGCCGTACGCCTGCATCAGGTCCGCCAGCCGCAGCGTGGAGAGGTCCTCGCGGGAGGGCGTCAGCGCGTACCCGGCGAGGCGCAGGTCGCGGTAGGCACAGCTCTTCTCGTAGAGGGTGCGCAGGAACCGGCCGTTGCCCAGCTCGTCGATCCAGCCCTGCTCCACCACGTGCCCGCTGATGCTGCGCAGCTCCTCCAGGGCCTCCTCGTCCCAGTGGTCCCCGTTCGCGTCCGCCAGGACCCCGCCGATCGCGGTCAGTTCCGGCGGCCGGTAGCTCGGGAAGTCCACCCGGGTGGTGAACCGCGAGGACAGTCCCGGGTTCGTCGCGAGCAGCCGGTCCATGCCGGCCGGATAGCCGGCCAGGATCACCACCAGGTGGTCCCGGTTGTCCTCGGCCCGCTTGAGGAGCACCTGGAGCGCCTCGTCCCCGTACGCGTCGCCCTTGCTGTAGCCCGAGTTGGACAGGCTGTACGCCTCGTCCACGAAGAGGACCCCGCCGATCGCCGAGTCGATCAGCTCGTTGGCCTTCACGGCCGTCTGGCCGAGGAACTCGCCCACCAGGTCCGCCCGCTGGGCTTCCACCAGGTGGTCGCCGCCGAGCAGCCCGAGGGCGTAGAACACCCGGCCCAGGATCCGGGCCACGGTCGTCTTGCCCGTCCCGGAGGGACCCGAGAAGACGAAGTGCCGTTTCGGCGGCTGGACCGGAAGCCCCTGGCCGGCCCGTAACCGCGCCATGTGCAACTGCGCCGAGAGTGCCTTGACCTGCCGCTTGACCGGCTCCAGGCCCACCATCCGCTCCAGCTCGGCAAGCGCCTCGGCGAGCAGCGCCGGATCGGCCGGTCCGGCGGGCAGGCCCGGCGGCCCGGCCTGCGGCGGTAGGCCGGTCCGGTGCCGTACGCCGTCGGGGCGCCCGGCGGCGTCGGGTCCCGGGCCCACCGGCGCGTTCCCCGCGCCCGCACCCGCGCCGGGGGCTAAGCGGGTCTCCGGCGGCTCGCCGCAGAGCAGCGGGTCGGCCTCGGCCTGCCCGTCCGCCGCGATGTCCGTCCCGAGCCCGCCGCCCAGCGCCACGGCGGCGAAGTCCCCGTCGGCCGCGGCGATCCCGTACTCCTCGCCGCCGCCCAGCCCGTCCAGGCCGTCGTTCTCGGAGATCGCGGTCAGCCGGGCCGCGGTGTCCATGAACGCCGGGTCGACCCGGTGCACCGCCCGGTAGAGCGGCAGCGCGGCCGCGCTGCGCCCGGTGCCCTCGTGCGCCCGCGCCAGCCAGTACCGCAGCTCCTTGCGCTGCGGCTGCTCGCTGCGGCAGCGCATCAGCGCCGCCGACAGCATCGGCTCCGCCTGCCCGTACATTTCGAGGCGGACCCGCGCCATCCCGCCGAACAGCCCCGCCTCGATGCCGAGCAGCGGATCGTCCACGAGCGGCTCGGTGTGCCGCACCAACTGCTCCCAGTCCTTGACCAGATAGGCGCGGCAGGCGTGCAGGAAGCGCACCTGCGGGTCGGTGTCGACCGGCGGCAGCGCCGCCAGCGCCCGGTCCAGCTCGGGCACGTGCCGGCCGTCCAGCCAGTGCGAGGCGTGCGCCAGCAGCAGATCGCGTTTGCTCTCCAGTACCGGCTGGACCCACCAGCCCAGCCAGTACCAGGAGTTGAGCGTGCGCCGGTGCCGCGCGCGCTGTTCCCCGAAGCGGTCCCGGTGGGCGTGCATGCGCAGCAGCGCGTTGGTGGTGTCCACCCGCAGTGCGTGCAGCCCGAGCCAGGCGTCGGCCATCGAGGGGTCGAGCAGTACGGCCGCCCGGAACTCCTCCTCGGCCTGCGGATAGGCGCCCATGGTGCAGGCGTCCACTCCGCGCAGCCAGGCGAGTTCGGCCGGCTCGTAGGCGCTGCCCGGCATGCCGAAGTCCATCACGTCCCCCACAAGCCTGCCCCCGTGGTGCGCGGCAACACCCGTGTTGTACACGCGAGTTGTCGCCTGCGCCGATGAAATCAGGGTGGCATCGTACCTGCGGTCCCCCGCCATACGTAGGGTGCGGCGGACACCCGTCGGAGGTACACCCGGGGCACACGCGTTCACGGAGAGTGAAGAGGCGTGCGAGGGCAGGTGTTCTGGAGGGCCGCCGGGGAGGTTCCGGGGGCAGAGCGGAGCCCCCGGTCACGGGGGAACAACCGGGGGCTCCGCGTCAGGGGCGGCCCTGAAAAACCGCACATTCAGAACGTAAGGCCGCCGCGGGCCGCGGTCAAGCGGCCCCCGGACGGCGCCCGGGCAGGGGTGGCGGCCGCCGGACGGGGCTCGGGTCAGGACCGGGGAAATTCGTCACTCGGGGTGACGGAGCGGGCTCGCGGGGCGGTCGCATCCGCCCCGGAAGACCACTCGTATCCCGTACCGCTCTGCCGCACCAGCGTGTCCGCGAAGGGGCGCGAAGGGTCGTCCGCGAAGTGCGCGCGCTCCGCGCGCTCCCATCCGTCCCAGAAGAGCGACAGTTCGCGCCCGTCCCGGTTCCGCCCGCGCCCCCAGGACTGCTCCCGGGGCATTTCCATCCACACCAGGCGCGCCAGGCACGGGCGCAGCGCCCGGCGGCCCGCGCCGACGCCCTCGACGAGCAGCACGGGAGCCGGTTCCAGCACCCGGATGGGCCCGAAGCGGCGCGCCACCCAGTCGTACGGCGCCCAGCGCGCCGCCCGCCCGGCCGCCAGGGGGTCGAGCACCTGGGTGCGCAGCCGCTCCGTCCAGTCGAACAGCTCCTCGTGGGTGGCGACGTCGTCGAGGTGCAGGACGGGGGCGCCGCCCAGGGCCCCGGCCAGCCGCGCGGCGAAGGTGCTCTTGCCGGAGCCCGCGTGGCCGTCGATGCCGATCACCCGTACGGGGCCCAGCGACGGCGCCGCGCTGACGAGTTCCCGGGCGAGCGCGTCGAGCGGCGCGGCCCCGGCGGGGGACGCGTGCGAGGCGGGCGGGCCGGACGGGACGGATGGTTCCACCCGGCCAGCCTACGGCGGCGCACGACACGGCCCGCCGCATGGCCCCGGCCGCCCGCGAGCTGGGAGGGTGGCGGGGACGCACCGCGGCCCGCACGCTCCGCGCGCCCGGGCCGCGGTGCACCACCCCGTCCTGCCCGCCCTGCTCCGCCCGCCCGGTACGTCGCCCGACCGCACCACTGGGGGTTCCCGCCCATGACCACGCCCACCCCGCGCCGGGCCGTCCTCGCGGCGGCCCTCGCCGCCGCCACGGCCGCCACCGTCCCCGCCACCCCGTCCGCGGCCGCGCCCGCCCCCAAGGGGGCCGGGGGAGCCCCGGCCCCGGGCCGGGCGGTGGACAACCGGTTCTGGTACGCGTACGGCCACTGGCAGGCGGGGACCCACGAAGGGACCACCGCGGTGCCCGGCGCGCGCCCCGGGCTGCGGATGGCCACCCCGGCCGGGCGCACGGAGTACGCCGACCCGCACACCGGGAAGAAGAGCACCTGGGAGTACGCGACCTGGACCTCGCCCGGGCACCGCCCGGCCGTGCCCGCCACCGAGGTCATCGCGTCCTGGAACGCCCGTACGCCCGCCGGGACCTGGCTCCAGGCCGAGCTGCGCGCCACCTACACCAACGGGGTCACCGGCCCCTGGTACGTGATGGGCCGCTGGGCCTCCGGCGACGGCGACATCCGGCGCACCTCGGTGGACGGGCAGAGCGACGGCACCTCCACCGTCTGGACCGACACCCTGGCCCTCGACGGCTCCGCGAGCGCCGGCGGCCTGCGGATCCGGGAGTGGCGGCTGCGGCTGACCCTCCACCGCCGCCCCGGCGCCCCGCTCGGCCCGGAGGTCTGGCTGGCCGGCGCGATGGCCTCGGACGTCCCCGACCGGTTCACCGTGCCCGCCTCCGTGCCCGGGACGGCCCGCGAGCTCGCCGTCCCGCGCTACTCGCAGGAGATCCACGTCGGTCAGTACCCCGAGTACGACAACGGCGGCGAGGCGTGGTGCAGCCCCACCTCCTCGCAGATGGTCGTCGAGTACTGGGGGCGCGGGCCCGGCGCCGCCGACCTGGCCTGGGTCAGGAAGGAGTACGCCGACCCGCAGGTCTGCCACGCGGCCCGCGGCACCTACGACGCGGCCTACAAGGGCTGCGGCAACTGGCCCTTCAACGCCGCCTACGCCGCCACCTACCGCGACCTGGCGGCCGTGGTGACCCGGCTGGGCTCGCTCACCGACGTCGAGACCCTGATCGCGGCGGGCATCCCCGTGATCACCTCCCAGTCCTTCCGCGAAGGGGAACTGACCGGCGCGGGCTACGGCACGGCGGGCCACCTCATGACGGTGACCGGCTTCACGCCCGCCGGGGACGTCGTCGCCAACGACCCCAACTCGCCGGACGACCCGTCCGTGCGCCGCGTCTACCGGCGCCGCGAATGGGAGAACGTATGGCTGCGCACCAAGCGCTACCACGCCTCCGGCAAGGTCGTCTCCGCGAGCGGCGGTGTCTGCTACCTCTACGCGCCGTGCCGCCCGAGCGTCGCGCAGGCGCGCGCCCTGCGCGCGGTCGGCGTGCTCTGAGGAAAGGCCGCCGGGGCGGTTTCCGCTCCGCACCAGCGGGAAGAAACCGGGCTAAAGGGTACATAAAGGCTCCCGTAGGAGGCGGCCCGCCATGACCACCCACCCGAACATCGAAATGCACCCCGACCTCGCCGAGATGCGCACCCGCTTCGAGCGGGTCACCGCCACCCCCCGCGCGCAGGCCGTCGAAGCCCTCGCCCTCATCACCGGTCTGTACATCGCGGCCTCGCCCTGGATCGTGGGCTTCAACGTCCTGTCGTCCTTGGCGATCACGAACCTGATCGCGGGCCTGGCCTACTGCCTGTGCATGGGCGGCCTCGGTTCCGCCTACGAGCGCACGCACGCGATGGCCTGGACGGCCGTCGGCATCGCGGCCTGGACGATCGTCGCCCCCTGGGTGGTCGTCGGCGAGGTCGACACCACCCGCACCGTGGTCAGCAACTGCATCGCGGGCGCCGTCGCCCTGCTGCTGGCGCTCGCCATGGCCGGCATGGCCGGACGGGAACGCGCCGCCGGACGGGAGCGCGCCGGACGCGCCCTGCGCACCGGCTGACCCGGTCCGCCGCCCGCAGACCCGGGTCCCGGCCGCACGGGCGGCCGGGGCCCGGCCGTGCGTGACGTCCGCCACCCGTGACGCTCGTCTCTACCGCGAAGGCGGTAAACGCTGTCACATTGGACGCATGACCGCACATACCGCCGCACTGACCGTCCGGGTCCGCGACCTCGTCCGCACCGGGGGCCCGAAGGGCGACTCGGCCTGGCTGGAGCACGTGCTCGGCTGGACCCTGGTCGTCGCCATCGCGATGCTCGTCACCCAGATCGGCTGGCTCTGACCGCTGCTCCGGCACCCTCCCGGGCCCGCCGCGGCACTTTTACACCACGCCCCGGTCACCCGGCCTCCAGCCGGAGCCCGTCGGTGACGATCAGGTCCGCGGTGACCAGGGCCTGTTCGGCGCTGACGTCGGTCATGAAGACGAAGGGCGGGATGACCGGCGGCGCCGGCAGCCCCTCGGGCGTGAAGGTGACGCACAGCAGCCCCTCGATGCAGCCGCTGAACCTGGTGAGGTACAAGGTCACGTCGCCGCTCAGGTCCAGCGTCCTGGCGGCGAGCCCGTACTCCTCCCCGCCGTCCCGGGTCCGCAGCCGGTAGTCGAAGAGCTTGGCGGCCCGCATCCGCAGCACCAGCACCTTCAGGGGCCCGCCGGCCGTGGGCACCCGGGTGACCCCGGCGAGGGTGAACCCCTGGGGGGCGAAGAGCGAGGTGGTGACCGTCGGGGGAGTGCGCGGCGCCGTCGGCACCGCGCCGCTCGCCGCGGCCCGGGCCGCGGGCGTCCCGGTCGCCAGCGCGGCCAGCAGGACGACCGGCAGCGCGGCGGCCAGGGTGCGCGCGCCGCCGCCGTCCGGGCCCGGCCGCCGGTAGGGGCTCTCCTCCTGGTGCTCGGGACCGTCCAGCGGGGTCCAGCCGAAGGCCAGTGCGCTGCCCGTGATGCCGAGCAGCATGCCGAGCAGGAACCCGCCCAGGTTGGTCGCGACGAAGGACAGCACCGACAGCAGCAGCGCGTGCACGCTGACGTACAGACGGGCCTGCGGCAGGAACCAGAGGAACAGGCCCGCGGCGATCAGCGCGCCCCCGATCCCGATGGCCGCGATCCCGCCGAGGCCCAGGCTGACCAGGATCGTCAGCGGGGAGAGCGGGACCAGCAGCAGCTCGGTCCCGCCCAGCACCAGCAGCAGTCCGCCCCAGAACGGCCGGGTCCGGCGCCAGACCCGCAGCCGGGCCCGGCGCGCGGACCAGGAGGGCCGCCCGGGGGAGGCTCCGGAACGGAGCCCTAGAAGCACTGCTTGCCGTCCAGGGCCACGTCCAGCTTGAGCCCCTTGAGCCGGAAGTCGCCGCCGGTCGCCGACCAGGCGTGCGAGCGGACCCCCTTGACCTCGATGTCCCCGGCCTGGAGGCCGAACTTCCCGGCTCCGCCCCTGACCCCGTCCACCCGGTCCAGGGTCGAGGCGTCGCGGCCGATCTCGGCGGTGCCGAACCGGGCGTCGCCGGTCAGGTCCTCGCCGTCGATCACCAGGTGGGTGGCGGTGACGTTCCCGGCGGGTCCGCCCGCGGTCAGTTTGAAGACGACCTTGCCGACCGGGGTGTCGACCACGGCGGACTGGCAGATGTCGGCGAGCGTCGCCTCCCCGATGCCGAGCAGGGCGACCGGGTGTCCCGCGCCGTCGACGGAGCGGTCCGTCTGGACGTAGGAGGCCAGGCCCTTGCTGCTGAGGTTGGAGGAGGAGACCTGGAAGGCGGTGCCGGAGACGGCGAAGGAGGCGGCGAGCGCGCCCTGGGCCATCACCGTCGCCAGCACGCCGACCGCGACGAACGCGGGCAGCGCGGCGGCGGCCGTCCTCTTCCAGTGGACGCGGCCCTCGGCCGGGTGTCGCTCTGCGGCGCTCGTCGAGGCGCTGCTCGTGGAGGTGGTGTTCTTGGCGGCTTTGCTCATGGCGGTGGGGCCTCCCGTACGTCGTCCGGTGCGCAGGGGAAGTGCGAAGGAGCGGGGCCGGGCAGGTCTGCGATACTGCGGGCATCCTGTGGCAGTTCGAGGCTAGGGCCGAATTTGAATAATAGTCAACAGCGCGGCAAGACCGAGCGATCGCAGGTCCGGCGGGCCGAACTCATAGCGACCGGGCGGAAGTTGTTCGCCGACACCTCGTACGACGCGCTGTCGATGGACGACATCGCCAAGCAGGCCGGGGTCGCCAAGGGGCTGATCTACTACTACTTCACGAGCAAGCGCGGCTACTACCTCGCCATCGTCGAGGACTCCGTGAACGGACTCGTCGCGCGGGCCGGCGGCGACACCGAGCTGCCCGCCGCCGAGCGGGTCCGCCGCACCATCGACGGCTACCTCCACTACGCCGAGCAGCACCGCGCCGCCTACCGCACCATCGTCACCGGCGGCGTCGGCTCCGACGCCGAGGTCCTCGCCCTGCGCGACGCGGTCCGCGCGGAGCTGGTCGCCACCATCGCCGAGGGCGCGTACGGCCACCGGGACCTGCCCCCGCTGGCCCGGCTCGCCCTCGTCGGCTGGCTCTCCGGGGTCGAGGGCACCACCCTCGACTGGATCGGCACCGAAGGCGAACCGGACCGCCCCGGGCGCGCGGAGCTCGGCGCCCTGCTGGTGCGGCAGCTGCGCGCGACCCTGACCGTGATCGAGGAGTTCGTCCCGCAGTGCCCGGCTCCGCCGCCGGAGGCGGAAACCGCCGGGACCGGGTCCGACCTGCGCAAGGATCCCTCGTGCCCGTGACGGGACGCCCCTGATCGGGCATACTCGACCCGCCGCAGCCACTGGTCAGGCCCTTCTGTGATCCGGGAGGGCACCATCGGCTGTAAGAGCACCGAGACCCGGCGGCGCGCACCACCCTTTTCGCGCGCCGCCGCCGTGCCCGACCAGGGAGGAGAGCGCCGCCATGATCGACCGCGCCCCGCAGCCGGTGGACCGTCAGCTGCCCACCGAGGAGTCCCGCGACCTGCTCGCGCTCGTGCGCGAGATCGCGCAGCGGGAGATCCGTCCCCGGGCCGCCGAGGAGGAGGACTCCGGCCGCTTCCCCCGCGAGGTGTTCACCCTCCTCTCCGAAGCCGGGCTGCTCGGCCTCCCGTACGCGGGTGAGTTCGGCGGCGGCGAGCAGCCGTACGAGGTCTACCTCCAGGTACTGGAAGAGCTGGCCGCGGCCCGGCTGACCGTCGGCCTCGGCGTCAGCGTGCACTCGCTGGCCTGCCACGGCCTGGCCGGGTACGGCACCAAGGAGCAGCAGGGCGAACACCTGCCCGCGATGCTCGGCGGCGGGCTGCTCGGCGCCTACTGCCTCTCCGAGCCTGCCGCCGGCTCCGACGCCGCCTCCCTGACGACGAAGGCCGTCCGCGAGGGCGACGACTGGATACTGACCGGCACCAAGGCGTGGATCACCCACGGCGGGGTCGCCGACTTCTACACGGTCCTCGCGCGCACCGGCGCCCCGGGCCCCAAGGGGATCACCGCCTTCCTCGTACCCGGCGACGCGCCGGGCCTGACCGCGGCCGTGCCCGAGAAGAAGATGGGCATGAAGGGCTCGCCCACCGCCCAGCTGCACTTCGACGGCGTACGGGTGCCCGACACCCGCCGCATCGGCGAGGAGGGCCAGGGCTTCACCATCGCGCTGGCCGCCCTGGACGCGGGCCGCCTCGGCATCGCCGCCTGCGCGATCGGGGTGGCCCAGGCGGCGCTGGACGAGGCCCTCGCGTACGCCCTGGACCGCAAGCAGTTCGGGCACCCCATCGCCGACTTCCAGGGGCTGCGCTTCATGCTGGCCGACATGGCCACCAAGATCGAGGCGGGCCGCGCCCTGTACCTGGCGGCGGCGCGGCTGCGGGACGCGGGCAAGCCGTTCTCCCGGCAGGCGGCCATGGCGAAGCTCTTCTGCACCGACGCGGCCATGGCGGTGACCACCGACGCGGTCCAGGTCCTCGGCGGCTACGGCTACACCGCCGACTTCCCCGTCGAGCGCCTGATGCGCGAGGCCAAGGTGCTGCAGATCGTCGAGGGCACCAACCAGATCCAGCGGATGGTCATCGCCCGCCACCTCGCGGGACCCGAGACGCGCTGAGCCGGGACCCGTTCCAGGAAGGTCCCGGCCGGACCGCGCCCGCTGGACGGAAAATGCGGGTGCGGCCGGTGGTGGCGCTCTGATAGCCATCGGCCATGGACGACCTTGTGACACATGACCCCGCGACCGGTGACCTGGTGACGGAGCGACTCGTGCTCCACCCGATCACGCCCGCCGAGGCGGAGCGGACGCTCGCCGGGGAGCGGGACGCCGCGGCGGTGTGGGCGCCGGGATACCCGGGGGAGGGCGACCGGGGCGTGCTGCGCCGGTTCCTGCGGACCTGCGCGGACACCGGCGACCCCCGGCCCTTCGGGCCCTACGAGATACGGCTGCGGGACGACGGGTCCGCGGTGGGCGGGGTGGGGTTCCACGGAGCGCCCGACGCGGTCGCCGAGGTGACCGTGGGCTACGGCCTCGTGCCCTCGGCCCGGGGTCGCGGGTACGCCGCCGAGGCGCTGCGCGCGGTGCTGGCCCTGGCCCGCTCCCGGGGCGCCGCGGCCGTGGTGGGCGACGCGGACCTCGACAACACCGCCTCGCGCCGCGTGATGATCGCCGCGGGCATGCGGCTGACCGGCGAGGACGCGCGGCTCGCGTACTACCGCACCGACTGGGACGCGGACCCCGTCCCCGGGGACCGCCCGCCGCGGGACTGGGAGATCTCCACGGACCCGGCGCGCCTGGACCCCGGGCTGATCCACCGCTGGCTCTCGCAGGACGCGTACTGGGCGCTCGGCCGCTCGCGCGAGAAGCAGGACCTGGCGATCGCGAACTCCCTCAACTTCGGCGCCTACGACCGCGTCGGCGGCCGTCAGCTGGCGTACGCGCGGGTGGTGACCGACCGGGCCACCTTCGCGTGGCTCTGCGACGTCTACGTCGACCCGGCGGCCCGCGGCAGGGGCCTGGGCACCGCCCTGGCCGAAGCCGTCCGCGACCACCTCGCCCCGTACGGGGTGCGCCGCATCATGCTGGCCACCGCCGACGCCCACGGGGTCTACGCCAAGGTCGGCTTCGAGCCGCTGGCGGACCCCGGGAAGTGGATGGCCCTCGGCGCGCAGTAGGTGTGCCCGCTCAGCCGCCGTACAGCGGTCCGCCCGGCCAGACCGGGGAGGTGGCGAGCCGGGACCACTCCGGGTCGCGGCGGCCCGGCAGGGTGCGGCCGTCGTCCGCCCAACGGGCCAGCAGCGCGCGGTAGATGGGTGGGTCCGCCGGGCGATGAACCGATTCTTCGGGACCGGCGGGCGCCGGTCGCCGCCGCCGTCCCGTGGAAGCCTCAAGCGTGGTCATGCACGGCCAACGCGGCACGCGCGGGTGGGGTAACCGGCCCCGCCGTGCGGGTATCCGTTCGAGCCGTCCCCTGGTCCCGGGCCCGAGCCGTCCCCTGGTCCGGGCCCGGGCCGTCCCCCGGTCCGGGCGGTCCGGTGACCGGGCGCGCGGCCTTCTGTCAGCGAATGACACGACCCTGGCCCTCGGCGCGGTTTCTGACGTACCGTCATATCCGCCGAGCCGACCCGTGCCCAGGAGGTTTGCCATGCCCGCGGACCGACCCATCGCCCTTGACGAATACCCCATCCACCAGGCCCCGTTGTCGATGAAGTACGTCGCCACCGGCGACCGCAACGCCTACGACCGGTGCATCTTCCACGTCTTCGACCACGCGGGCCGCGCCGTGCTCATCCTCGGCCTCGGCGTCTACCCCAACGCCGGGGTCATCGACGCCTACGCCACCCTGCGCCTCGGCGACGAACTCCTCGCCGTCCGTGCCTCCGACGCCCTCACCGACGACCGGATGAACCTGTCCGTCGGCCCGCTGCGGATCACCGTGGACGTCCCGCTGCGCACGCTCGGCCTGCACTGCGACGCCGATCCCGACGACCCGGACGGCCTCTCGTACGACATCACCTGGACCGCGGCCTTCCCCGCGGTCTGGGAGCCGCACCACGTCCAGCGACGCGGCGACCGCCTCATGCTGGAGGGCCGCCGCTTCGTGCAGGCGGGCGGGGTGAGCGGCACCATCCGGGCCAAGGGCGAGGAACTGCGCCTCGCCGAAGGCGAATGGACCGGCACCCGGGACCGCAGCTGGGGCGTGCGCCCGATCCCCGGCGAGGACGGCGGCCGCGCGGCCGAGGAGCACCGCCCCGAGGGTTTCCACTGGCTCTGGGTCCCCGTCCGCTTCGAGGACCGCTTCCTCATGGTCATCGTCCAGGAGGACGCCGACGGCCACCGCACCCTGAACGAAGCGGTCCAGGTCTTCCCCGACGCCGCGGGGCGGGGCGACGTACAACTGGGCTGGCCCCAGGCCGACATCCGCTACCGGCCCGGGAGCAGGCACCCCGAGAGCGCCGTCGTCCACCTCACCGATCCGGCCCGCAAACCCCTCGAACTGGGCGTCGAGGTCCTGAACTCCTCCCCGCTCGCCGTCGGCGCCGGCTACCCGCCCGCCGCCGACTGGCAGCACGGCACCTGGCAGGGCCGCGGCTGGACCGACCGCCGGGTCTACGACCTCTCCGACCCCGCCGCCCACCCCATGGCCGCCTACGGGGTCACCGACCACTCCGCCCGCTTCACCCTGGAGGGGCGGACCGGCTTCGGCATCTTCGAGCACGGCAGTTTCGGCCGCCACGACCCGAGCGGGTTCACGGACCACGGATCCGTCGCCCCGTAGGAACGCCGCGCCCCCAGACGCCCCGGAACCCACAGAGAGAGGTGGCCATGGCCACGGCACCACGTCCCCGCACCTCCACCCGGGAACCCGAGGAACTGGGCCGCCGCCTCGCGGCCTGGCTCGGCGACCGGCTCCCCGGGGCGCGGGTCGTCGACGTCCGCGTCCCCGGCTCCAACGGCATGTCCAGCGAGACCCTGCTCTTCGACATCGACCACCCCGACACCCCGCTGCGGGCCTGCGCGCTGCGCCTGGCCGCCGACCCGGCGGCCTACACCGTCTTCCCGGCCTACGACATGCCCCGCCAGCACCGGGTGATGAGCCTGGTCACCGAGCACACCGACCTGCCCGTCCCGCGCGTGCAGTGGCTGGAACCGGACCCCGGGCCGCTGGGCGCGCCCTTCTTCGTGATGGCCCGGGCCGAGGGCCGGGTGCCGCCCGACGTGATGCCCTACACCTACGAGGGCAACTGGCTGCACGCGGCGAGCGACGCCGAGCGCGCCGCGCTCCAGGAGGAGAGCATCTCCCTGATCGCCCGCCTGCACGACCAGTTCCCCGCCAAGGAGGCCGAGTTCCTGCTCCCGGAGGGATCCGGGAGCCCGCTGCGGCGGCACGTCGACGCCCAGCGCGCCTACTACGAGTGGGTGGTCTCGGGGCTCGCCCGCTCACCGCTGCTGGAACGCGCCTTCGAGCGGCTGGAGGAGCTCTGGCCCGCCGACGAAGGCCCCGCCGTCCTCAACTGGGGCGACGCCCGCATCGGCAACGTCATCTACGACGGTTTCCGGCCGGCCGCGGTGCTGGACTGGGAGATGGCGGCGTACGCCCCGCGCGAGGTGGACCTCGGATGGACGGTCTACCTCCACCGGTTCTTCCAGGACCTCACCGTCGGCTTCGGCCAGAGCGGCCTGCCGGACTTCCTGCGCCGGGACGACCTGGAGCGCCGCTACGCGGAACTGACCGGGCACACCCCGCGCGCCATGGACTTCCACACCCTCTACGCGGCCCTGCGGCACGGGATCGTGATGCTGCGGATCGCGTACCGCCAGGCGCACTTCGGCGAGGTCGAGGTTCCGGCCGACCCGGACGGGCTGATCCTGCACCATGCCAGCATCGCCGCCATGGTGCGGGGGACCTACTGGGACCGGGTCTGACCGGAACCCGGCGGACGGGCCGCTCAGGCCGCCTGGACGTGCTGGACCGGACGCGAGCCCGGACCGCCGACGTGCGAGAAGGGCTGCGTCCGCCAGTCCAGCCCCTGGGGGAGCGTCAGGAGCACGATCGGGTCGAGCTCCCGGTCCGCCGCGAGGGCCACGGCGGCCGCCTGCGCCTCGGCGGCGGGCCGTCCCGTACCGGCGCACACGGTGAGGCCGAACGGGTTCCACGGGCTCAGGCAGAGCCCGTGCTCGGGCAGGAACTCCTCGTCCGCGACCAGCGCGATCGACTGCCCGCAGTCGGGGCAGACGGCGTGGTGGACGTCGAAGGCCTCCGCGCCCCCCTCGAAGTCGGGGTCGTCGCCGTAGCCGTCGGGGTCGAAGTCGCCGTACCCGCCGTCGGCGCGTTCGTGCGACGCCGGTGCGGTGCGGCCCGCGCGCTTGGTGTTCTGCATGGATGTACTCCCCCTTGGGTGGGCCGGGCGAGACGTTCGGCCACGGCCACAGCAAGCACTTCCCGTCGCGCGGCACGAGTAACCACAACCGCCCCGCGTACGCCTGCATACCCCTGTGGCCTTGGTCACATGCCTGCCGCAGGTGCCACTTGTCCGTGGACACCACTGGGCCTGGAGCACCCCGGGGCAATAGGTTGGGCGGCTATGAGCGCAATGGAGGAGCTGGACCGTCAGATCGTGGATCTGCTCGTGCGGGACGGGCGGATGAGCTACACCGACCTGGGCAAGGCCACGGGACTGTCCACGTCCGCGGTCCACCAGCGAGTACGCCGTCTGGAGCAGCGCGGGGTCATCCGCGGCTACGCGGCCGTGGTCGACCCCGAGGCCGTCGGGCTGCCCCTGACCGCCTTCATCTCGGCGAAGCCGTTCGACCCGAGCGCACCCGACGACATCGCGGACCGGCTCGCCGGGGTCCCCGAGATCGAGGCCTGCCACAGCGTGGCCGGCGACGAGAACTACATCCTCAAGGTCCGGGTGGCCAGCCCGCTGGAGCTGGAGGACCTGCTGGGCCGCGTCCGCGCCCTGGCGCACGTCTCGACCCGCACCACGGTCGTCCTGTCCACCCCCTACGAAGCCAGGCCGCCCCGCGTGTGAACCGCCCCGCCGGGACCCCTCCCGGCGGGCCCGCCCGCACCCTGCGTCCGGCGGCGCCCCGCGGACCCGCGAGACTGGTCCCATGACCGACCGCGCCGCCGCCGCTTCCGCCTCCACGCCGCCCGCCGAACTGCCCACCGTCCTGCTCCGCAGGGGCGAGGTGCACAGTCCCGCCGACCCCTTCGCCACCGCGATGGTCGTCGAACGCGGGCACGTCGCCTGGGTGGGCTCCGAAGGCGCCGCCGACGCCTTCGCGCAGGGCGTCGACGAGGTCGTCGACCTGGACGGCGCGCTCGTCACCCCCGCCTTCACCGACGCCCACGTGCACACCACCGCCACCGGCCTCGCGCTCACCGGCCTCGACCTCACCGGCGCGCGCTCGCTGCCGGACGCGCTGGCGCTCGTACGGGCGTACGCCCTGCGGCGGCCGGCCGACCGGGTGCTCCTCGGGCACGGCTGGGACGCGGCCCGCTGGCCCGAGCGGCGCGCCCCGCGCCGGGCCGAGCTGGACGAGGCGACCGGCGGCCGCCCGCTCTACCTCAGCCGGGTCGACGTGCACTCGGCCGTGGTGACCACCGCCCTGCTGGAGCTGGTGCCCGCCGTGCGGCACACCGGGGACGAGCCGCTGACCCGCGAGGACCACCACGCCGTGCGCGCCGCCGCGCTCGCCGCCGTCACGCCCGCCCAGCGCGCCGAGGCCCAGCGGGCCGCGCTCGACCGCGCCGCCTCCCTCGGCATCGGATCCGTCCACGAATGCGGCGGCCCCGACATCTCCTCGGCCGAGGACTTCCACGACCTGCTGAACCTCGCGCGCGAACGGCCCGGCCCCCGGGTCTTCGGCTACTGGGCCGACCGGGACCTCGAACTGGCCCGCGACCTCGGCGCGGTCGGCGCCGCCGGCGACCTCTTCGTCGACGGCGCCCTCGGCTCGCACACCGCCTGCCTGCACACCCCGTACGCCGACGCCGCCCACACCGGCACCGGCTACCTCGACGCCGCCGAGGTGGCCGCCCACGTGGCCGCCTGCACCGAGGCCGGGCTCCAGGCCGGCTTCCACGCCATCGGGGACGCCGCGCTCACGGCCGTCGTCGACGGCGTCCGCGCGGCGGCCGGGAAGGTCGGCCTCGCCCGCGTGCGCGCCGCCCGCCACCGGGTCGAGCACGCCGAGATGATGACCCCGGCCACCATCGCCGCCTTCGCCGAACTCGGACTCACCGCCTCCGTGCAGCCCGCCTTCGACGCCGCCTGGGGCGGCGAGGAGGGGATGTACGCCGACCGGCTGGGCGCCGAGCGCGCCCGCACCCTGAACCCCTTCGCCGCGATGCTCAAGGCGGGCGTCCCGCTCGCCTTCGGCTCCGACGCCCCGGTCACCCCGCTCGACCCGTGGGGCACCGTCCGGGCGGCCGCCTTCCACCGGACCCCGGAGCACCGGATCTCCGTACGGGCCGCCTTCACCGCCCACACCCGGGGGGGCTGGCGGGCGCTGGGCCGCGACGACGCGGGGGTGCTCGTACCGGGCGCTCCGGCCGACTACGCCCTGTGGCGGACGGACGAGCTGGTGGTGCAGGCCCCCGACGACCGGGTCGCGCGCTGGTCCACCGATCCCCGCTCCGGCACGCCCGGGCTGCCCCGGCTGGACCCCGGCGCCGAGCTGCCGGTGTGCCTGGCCACCGTCGTCGGCGGCCGGGAGGTATTCGTACGGCCACAGGGGTGATCCGTCCGGCCTCGGTTCGGCAGTGGCGCCCGGACCCGGATAGGTTCGGCCCGGTCCACCACAGGACGACCGTGCCGGACGGATCCGTCTGCTCAGCGCGCCCGCGCCTCGGGGGCGAGGGAAGGTTTCGCCGGACGGGGGTCCCCCCTGCTCCGAAGGAGCTTGGGGGCGGGTGGCCTGATCGGGGCCCCGGGGTCCAGTAGACAACGGTCACGGCGGCCCGCATCCAGCGGGAGCCCGGCCGGCCCGAAGGATCCCGGGCCCCGATTCTCCGCCGCACCCCCGCCGCTGCTCTAAAATCGGTGCGGCGCCCGGGACGGGGACGTAGCGAAATGGGGACTCTGTGAGTGACGGCGGTGAGCGGCGCCACGGCCCGCTCGGCACGGTGCTGGTGATCATTCCGACCTACGACGAGGCGGAGAACATCGGCCCGATCGTCGCCCGCGTCCGCGCGGCGGTTCCCGCGGCGCACGTCCTGGTGGCGGACGACAACAGCCCCGACGGCACCGGAAAGCTCGCCGATCGGCTCGCCGCCGCCGACGACCAGGTGCACGTCCTGCACCGCAAGGGCAAGGAAGGCCTCGGCGCCGCCTACCTGGCGGGCTTCGCCTGGGGCCTGGAGCGCGGCTACGGCGTCCTCGTCGAGATGGACGCCGACGGCTCCCACCAGCCCGAGGAACTGCCCCGGCTGCTCACCGCCCTCACCGGCGCCGACCTGGTCCTCGGCTCGCGCTGGGTGCCCGGCGGCCGGGTGGTCAACTGGCCGCGGCACCGCCTGCTGCTCTCCCGCGGCGGCTCGACGTACTCCCGGCTGCTGCTGGACGTGCCGATCCGCGACGTCACCGGCGGCTACCGGGCGTTCCGTCGGGAGACGCTGGAGGGGCTGGGCCTGGAGCGGGTCGCCTCGGCCGGGTACTGCTTCCAGGTGGACCTGGCCCGGCGGGCGGTCGGCGCGGGCTTCCGGGTGGTGGAGGTGCCCATCACCTTCGTGGAGCGCGAGTTCGGCGACAGCAAGATGAGCCGGGACATCGTGGTGGAGGCGCTGTGGCGGGTGACCCAGTGGGGCGTCGCGGCCCGCGCCGCGAAGCTGGGGGCGAAGGCGTTCCGTCGGTCCTGATCCACGCGTCCTGACCCGGCGGCCCGGCCCTGACCTCCCCTAGGGGATGTCCGGTACCTCCGGTTGAGGCCGCTTTTACGGGACCCCAGGCACACTGGTGGTTATGACGACCGGCGCTCCCACCTCGACTGCTCCCCGGCGGCGCTCGCCCGCCCGTACCTTCGTTCCCCTGGCGGTGGCCGCCTGGCTCATCCTGGAGATCTGGCTGCTCGGCCTGCTCGCGGGCGCGGGCGGCGGCCTCGCCGTGGCCCTGGCGCTCGCGGGCGGCCTGGTGCTCGGCTCGGTGGTCGTGAAGCGGGCCGGACGGCGCGCCTTCGAGACCCTCGCGCAGACCTTCCAGCAGGCCCAGGCCGGGGTGCGGCCGGCCCCCCGGCAGCCCGGTTCGGGCAACGGCCTGGTCATGCTCGGCGGACTGCTGCTGATCCTGCCGGGCCTGCTCTCCGACGTGGCCGGGCTGCTCCTGCTGCTGGCGCCCGTCCGCGCCTGGATCGGCCGCCGCGCGACCGGGTCCCTGGAGCGCCGGATGGCCGCGGCTCCGGCAGGGTCCTTCGGCGACGCCTTCCAGCAGGCCCGGATCCACCAGGGCGACGGCATGGTGGTCCAGGGCGAGGTCATCCGCGAGGACGCGGTGCGACGCCCCGGCGCCGGCCCGGACGCCGGGTACCGTCCGCCGCTGGCCCCCTGAGCGACGTACACCGTCCGGCCCCCGCGCGCGCCGCGGCCGGGCCGGACGGCGAAAGACGAGGGCCCCCGCCACACGGAAATGTGGCGGGGGCCCTCGTCTTGTGCGTGTCCGGGTGTCAGGCGGACTTGCGGCTGTCCCGCGGATGCACGGCAATGTTCATGGCGCCGGAACGCAGGACCGCCAGCCTCTCGGCCAGCACTTCCTCCAGCTCCTCGCGGGTGCGTCGCTCCATGAGCATGTCCCAGTGCGTTCGCGCAGGCTTGCCCTTCTTCTCCTCGGGCCCGTCGCCGTCCACCAGAAGTGCCATGGCGCCGCACGCCTTGCACTCCCACTCCGGCGGAATTTCGGCCTCAACCGAGAACGGCATCTCAAAGCGATGTCCGTTCTGGCATGCGTACTCCACCGCCTGGCGCGGGGCCAGATCGATGCCGCGGTCCGTCTCGTAGCTGGTAACCACGAGGCGCGTACCGCGGAGAGCTCGCTCACTCATGAATCGTGCCTCCCGGGCTTGTCGCCCACAGGACAGGTGTCGCTGTCGTCGTCATCAGGTCAACGTCCGGTCGGCGGTATTGATTCCCGCTCCGGGTCGTGCGTCGCCCGTCGTACCGCCCCTTGTTGTACCCACCAGTGCCCGTTTTGTCACATCTGGCAGCAGATGTCACCCAGCGTCTCTTTTTATCGAGTACGCAGTAACGGTCCGCCTGGCAGGCCAAAGGCGTACACTACCGGCCCTTCGCTTCAACGTCTAAATTTGTTCGGAACTCGTTCGCCAGCTCGGCCGCACGGCCCACTCAGATCCTCTCGGGAACAGGATTCCCCGCCGCCTCCACCGCGCGCCGCACCGGCACCCGGGCGAGCAGCACGAATCCCAGTGCGAAGAAGACCACCAGCGAGATGATCGCATCGCGGTAACTGCCCGTGAGCTGGTACGTCAGGCCGAAGACCAGGGGTCCCACCCAGCTCAGGCCGCGGTCGCTCATCTCGTACGCGGAGAAGTACTCGGCCTCCTTGCCCGCCGGTACGAGGTGGGAGAACAGCGAGCGCGAGAGCGCCTGGCTGCCGCCCAGCACCAGGCCGATCATGGACGCGAGTGCGAAGAACCACACCGGCGTCCGGGCCGGCAGGAAGTACCCGGCGGCCAGGGTGAGCCCCCACGCGGCCAGCGAACCGAGGATCGTCCGCTTGGCGCCGTACGAACGCGCCAGACGGCCCATCCCCAGTGCGCCGACCACCGCGAGCACCTGGACCAGCAGCACCGCCACGATCAGCGTGGACTGCTCCAGCTCCAGCTCCTCCGAGCCGTAGATGGAGGCCTGCGAGATCACCGTCTGCACGCCGTCGTTGTAGACGAGGTACGCGAGCAGGAACGAGAGCGTCAGCGGATAGCGCCGCATGTCCTTGAGCGTCGCGATCAGCTGCCGCCAGCCGCTGACCGGCGCACCCGCGCCGGGCTCGCGCACCACCGTCCGGTCCCGCAGCCGGCGCAGCGGGATGATCGCGAAGGCGCCCCACCACAGACCGGCCGACGCCAGGCAGACGCGCACCGCCATGCTCTCGGAGAGGCCGAAGGAATCGTGACCCTGGAACAGGACCAGGTTCAGGACGAGGACGAAGGCGCCCGAGGTGTAGCCGAAGGCCCAGCCCCGCGAGGAGACCGTGTCCCGCTCGTCCGGGGCGGCGATCTGCGGCAGGTAGGCGTTGTAGAGCACCATCGAGACCGCCAGCGAGGCGTTCGCGACGATCAGCAGCAGCCCGCCCAGCAGATAGCGGTCACCGCCCAGGAAGAACATCCCGGCGGTCGCCGCCGCACCCGTGTACGCCGCCGCCGCGAGCAGCGGCTTCTTGCGGCCGCCGCGGTCCGCGACCGCGCCGGCCAGCGGCATGATCAGGACCGCCACGATCACCGAGGCCGACACGGCGTACGCGAAGAACGAACCGGCCCGCACGGGGATCCCCAGCGGGTGCACGTAGCCTTCGGCGTCCGCGGCGGCCTTCGCCACCGCCGTCAGGTACGGCCCGAGGAACACGGTGAGCACGCTCGTCGAGTACACCGAGCAGGCGAAGTCGTAGAAGTACCAGCCGTGCTGCTCCCGCTTGCGCGCGGCGGCCGTCGCCGTTGCCGCCGCGGCCTTCCCGGCGCCGGCCCCGTCGCCTCTACCGCTGCCGCCGTCGCCGTCCCCCGCGCCGGGTTCCGTTTCCGCTGTGGTCCGCGCACTCATCAGTGCCCCCTCGCTGGTCCCCGTACCGCACGGCCGGCCGCGTGCCCCGCGGCGGCGTGCGGGCCCGTCAGGCCCAGGCCCCGCGGCGCTCCAGCACCGTGCGCAAGATGTCGATCCGGTCGGTCATGATGCCATCGACACCCAGGTCCAGAAGAGACTCCATGCGTTCCGGTTCGTTCACGGTCCACACGTGCACCTGGAGCCCCCGCGCGTGCGCGGTCTCCACGAAGCGCCGGTCGACCACGCGGATGCCCGACTGGACCTCCGGAACCTGCGCCGCCACCGCGCCCACGCGCAGCGCCGCCGGGATCGCGTACGAGCGCAGCCGCAGCCCCACCACGCCCCGCACCCCGTACGAGGTGGCCAGCCGGGGCCCCGCCAGCCGCTGCGCCCGGGCCACGCGTCCCTCCGAGAACGAACCGACGCACACCCGGTGCCACGCCCCCGTGCGGGAGATCAGGTCGACCAGGGGCAGGAGCGCGGCCTCGGCCTTGACGTCGATGTTCCAGCGGGCCCGCGGGAACTCCTCCAGCAGCTCCTCGAACAGCGGCAGCGGCTCGCTCCCGGCCACCCGGGCCGCGCGCACCGCGCTCCACGGCAGCGCGCCGATCCGGCCGCGGGCGTCGGTCACCCGGTCCAGGGTCGCGTCGTGGAAGGCGACGAGCCGCCCGTCGGCGGTCGCGTGGACATCGGTCTCGAAGTACCGGTACCCCGCCGCGGCCGCGCGGCGGAAGGCGGCCGCGGTGTTCTCCAGCCCGTCCGCGGCCCCGCCGCGGTGCGCGAAGGGAAGCGGAGCCGGGTGGTCCAGATAGGGGTGCCGAAGGCGTACGTGGGTCACGGCCGCAGTATGCCCCGGCCGGGGCGCGTCCGCCTCGGGCGGGCCGGGGTGGTGGGCCCGGCGGGTCCCGCGGCCGCCGTGCTGGCCGCCGTGGCCCTCGCCATGGCACCCTGAGCCCGCAGGACCAAGCCAATCCCGGCCGCGGCAGCGCCGCTCCGGGGCCAATCCTTCGGAAGTGGACCGGACAGCATGGCCCAGTGGACCTCCGCGGTGGGCGCCGCACAGCTCGCCCGGCTGATCACCTCCCAGCAGCCGCAGCCCGCGGCGGCGGGCGCGCGCAAGCCCCCCGCCTACCGCTCCCTGGCCGACGGGATCCGGCTGCTCGTCCTGGAGGGCCGCGTGCCGGTCGCGGCCCGGCTGCCCGCCGAGCGCGAGCTGGCCGTCTCCCTCTCGCTGAGCCGCACCACGGTCGCCGCCGCCTACGAGGCCCTGCGCGGCGAGGGGTTCCTTGAGTCCCGGCGCGGCGCCGGCAGCTGGACCTCCGTACCGGCCGGGAACCCGCTGCCCGCCCGCGGCCTGGAACCGCTGCCGCCCGAGGCGCTCGGTTCGATGATCGACCTCGGCTGCGCGGCCCTCCCGGCGCCCGAACCCTGGCTGACCAAGGCCGTCCAGGGGGCCCTGGAGGAGCTGCCGCCTTACGCGCACACCCACGGGGACTACCCGGCGGGGCTGCCCGCGCTGCGCCGGATGCTCGCCGACCGCTACACCGAACGCGGCATCCCGACCATGCCCGAGCAGATCATGGTCACCACCGGGGCGATGGGCGCGATCGATGCCATCTGCAGCCTCTTCGCGGGCCGCGGCGAGCGGATCGCGGTGGAATCGCCCTCCTACGCCAACATCCTCCAGCTCATGCGCGCCGCCGGGGTCCGCCTGGTGCCCGTCGCGATGGCGGGCGGGCCCGGCGGCTGGGACATGGCGACCTGGCGCCAGGTGCTCCGCGACGCCGCGCCCCGCCTGGCGTACGTCGTCGCCGACTTCCACAACCCCACCGGCGCGCTGGCCTCCGAGGAGCAGCGCCGCCAGATGGTCGAGGCGGCCCGTTCGGCCGGGACGGTCCTGGTCGTGGACGAGACCATGGCCGAGCTGCGGCTGGACGCGGACCTGGAGATGCCGCGCCCGGTCTGCTCCTTCGACCCCGCCGGCAGCACCGTCGTCACGGTGGGCTCCGCGAGCAAGGCGTTCTGGGCGGGCATGCGGATCGGCTGGGTCCGGGCCGCCCCGGACGTGATCCGCAGCCTGGTCGCCGCCCGTGCGTACGCCGACCTCGGCACCCCCGTGCTGGAGCAGCTCGCGGTGAACTGGCTGATGCGCACGGGGGGCTGGGAGGAGGCGGTGGAGATCCGCCGCACCCAGGCCCGGGAGAACCGGGACGCGCTGGTCGCGGCCGTGCGCCGGGAGCTGCCGGACTGGGAGTTCGTGGTGCCGGGCGGCGGGCTGACGCTGTGGGCCCGCGCGGGCGGGCTGTCCGGGTCCCGGCTGGCCGAGGTGGGGGAGCGGGTCGGCGTCCGGGTGCCCTCCGGCCCGCGGTTCGGGGTCGACGGGGCCTTCGAGGGGTACGTACGGCTGCCGTTCACCGTCGGCGGCCCGCTGGCCGACGAAGCAGCGTCCCGGCTCGCGGCCGCCGCCCGCCTGGTCGGCACGGGCGCGGGGGGCGGCGGGGCGGAACCCCCGCGCACGTTCGTCGCGTAGCACCGCGGCGGCCGCGGCGGGCGGGCCCTTCCTACGGCCGCCCGCCCCTTCACCCGCCCCTTCACGGTGGCCGGGTCCGCGCGGCGGCCGGCCCGGCAGGGCGCCGGGGCTTCCTCACGGCGCGTCCGCCGCGACCTCCGGGATCTCCGAGGCGTCGATCGAGGAGCCCTGGGCCGGTGCCCGGTCCGGGCGCGGCGGCTTCGACAGGGTGGCGTGCGCCCGCTCGGGCAGCAGCTCGCGCACGGCCCGGCAGTGCGCCGGGTGCGCCGCGTCGTCGTAGGGGTCCGGGGTCGCCGGCACCTGGAGCCGGTGGACCGGCCCCGAGCCGAGGCGGGCGTAACCGCGCCCGGGCGGGACCTGCGCGGGAGGGGTGGTGTGCGGGGGGACCCCCAGCACCTCGGCGATCTGCTGGATCCCGGCGGGCCCGAGCGCCACCCGGGCCCGGGTGTGCTGCCACACGGCGTCGCCGAGCAGCTCCAGGTGGTCGAACTGTTCGGCCACCACCACCGTGACGTGCACGGCCCGCCCGTGCCGCAGCGGGACCTGGAGCAGCGCCAGAGGATCGGCGCGCCCCTCGGCCGCCGCGAGGTGGCCGAGCACGCTGGGCCGGTCGAGCAGGATCCACAGCGGACGCCGGACGTCCTCGGGCGCGGGCTGTCCCGCCTCGCGGGCCCGGTGCCCGGCGATCAGCCGCCGCTCGGTCTCCCGGGCGGCCCACTCCAGGATCGCGAGCGCCCCGGCGGGCCCGCTCTCCACGGCGAGCACGCCCGCGCGCCCGCAGAGGCAGGCGTACTCGCCGCTGCCGCCGCCCTCCACGACCAGGACGTCGCCGTCGTGCCGCAGGGCCTGCAGGGCGATGGAGCGCAGCAGGGTGGAGGTGCCGCTGCCGGGCTGGCCGACGGCGAGCAGGTGGGGTTCGGTGGAGCGGGGACCGGTCCGCCAGATCACCGGCGGCGCGTCCCGCGTCTCCTCGCCGTCGGCCACCGGCAGGGTGCGCTGCACGGAGGCCGCGTCCGTGAAGCCGAGGACCGTCTCGCCGGGCATGGTCACGAAGGGCTGGGCGGCGATGCCGGTGGCCAGCGCCGCCAGCACGCTCAGGTCGAGCTGGTTGCCCTCCTCGTCCCAGTCGAACAGGTACTCCCGCCCGCGCCCGGACTTGGCGTGCAGCAGGGACTCGATCCGGGCGCGCGAGGCGGCCTCACCGTCGGTGAAGTAGGCCGGGTAGCGGATCCGCAGCCGGGTGAGGCGGCCCGCGTCGTCGAAGGAGTAGTCGCTGAAGGCCTTGTCCCACTCGCCGCCGTGGGCGAAGAGCGGAGCGGGGTCCTCCGGGATGGAGAAGTACGGGACGAGGGCCTCGTAGAGGGCGGCGAGGCGCTCGGTCTCCGCCTCGCCGGGTCCGGTCCGCACGGGGGTGCGGTCCCGCCCGTGCCAGGCCGCCGCCGCCATGAGGGTGATCAGGGCGAGCAGCGGCCCGTACGGCACGAGCGCGACCACGAGCAGGCAGGCCGCCCCCAGGAACAGCGCGGGACCACGCTTGTCCTTGGGGGTGGAGGCCCACCGGCGCCGTCCCGCCGCGGCCAGGACACCGATGCCCCGGCCGATGGTCAGCAGCGGATGGAGGACGTCCGTGGCGTTGTCGGCGGCCGTGCGAGCGAGGTCGCGGCCCCGGCTCAGCGAGGCGTTGCCGCTGATGAGGATGCGGGGAAGTGGGCGCCGGGCCACGGGCGTCTCCTGGATCTGTCGTGCTGCTGCCGTACGGGCGGGGTGGGGGCGGTCAGAGCTTGATGCCGCCGAGGAGGCTCGCGAGGCTGGCCGTACTGGCCGTGATGCTCGGAGCGATGGCCGATCCGGCGAGGAAGAAGCCGAACAGCGAGCAGACGAACGCGTGCGACAGCTTCATCCCGTCCTTCTTGAAGAAGAGGAAGCAGATGATGCCGAGCAGGACGACACCTGAGATGGACAGGACCATGAGTTGCTCTCCAGACTCTCCTGGTGGGGGCAGGGGTGGTGGGGCAGGGGACAGTCACCATCAGTTGTGCCAGGCTCACAGCAAGTATCAATGCGATAAAAGGTGCAGATGGGTGATTCCTGTAATTTTTCACCGATCCGGCCCAGTCGCCGCCGTCCCGGTCCCGCCCCGGCGGCGCGGCACTTCCCCCTCCGGCCCCGCTCCGGTACCGCTCCCGCCCCGGGGGTGATCTTTGCCTCGGTCCTGCCCCGTCATGTCCGGGCGCGGGCAGTACTCTGTCGATTCACCCGTACGGACGTAGTGCCGTGCGTTCCCCTGCCCGCCCGGCCTGGGGAAACTTCACGCCAGGCAGCGAACGAGAGGCGGTACGACCCGATGAGCGAGCACGCCGAGAACGGCCACCCGGACGTCCCCGAGGTTCCCGACGAGGACGTCATCGAGCTGGCCACCAAGATCTTCGACCTCGCCCGCCAGGGCGACACCGAGACGCTCACCGCGTACCTCGACGCGGGCGTCCCGGCGAACCTCACGAACGACCGGGGCGACACCCTGGTCATGCTCGCCGCCTACCACGGCCACGCGGAGGCCGTCACGGCCCTGCTGGCCCGCGGCGCCGAGGGCGACCGCGCCAACGACCGCGGCCAGACCCCGCTCGCCGGCGCCGTCTTCAAGGGCGAGGAGCCGGTCATCCGCGCCCTGCTCGCCGGGGGAGCCGACCCGAACGCGGGCACGCCGTCGGCCGTCGACACCGCGCGCATGTTCGGGAAGGCCGACTTGCTCGAACTCTTCGGAGCCAAGTAGTCCGTTTCTGCGGGGGCGTGGATCCCGGGTTGGTCACGGCGGCCTTAAATGTGGTCGCGGTGCACAAACCGGCTGGGTCATCATGGCGACGGATTCGATTCGCGCACCGGCGGACGGGCAGGAACGGGCAGGACAAGACAGGTCCCCGCCCGGTCCGGCCGCCGGACCGGGCGCACCGAGAGAGTGAGAAGGCAATGGTCTACATCGAGCGGAACAAGACGGCGAACGTCCTCACATGCTGTTACGCGGCCCTGTGAATCCCGATTCCCGGTCGCGTCCCCAGCTTGATTTGAGGCCCTTGCCATGTTCGAACCAGTCATAGCGCCGAGCGGGACCCTGCTCGGTCTCCTCCAGCGCGGCCGCGGTGACGGCACGCTGCACGCGCTCGCCGCACCCCGGGCGGAGGCCCTCGCGGCCCTCAACCAGTGCGTACTGCGCGATCCGCGCCAGGACTGGCAGGTCGAGAACCGCTCCCTGTACTACGCCCGCCTGTACCTGGACCTCAGCGGTCCCCTCGGCGAGATCGAGGCGCACCTCTTCGGCGCCGAAGACCTCCTCGACGACGGCGACAGCCGCACCGGCCTCGCCCTGTCCGTCCTCGGCCACCTGGCCTCGTACGGCCGCGACGACGCGCTGATGCTGCTGCGCCGCTACGCCGCGAGCGGATCGAACTGGGCCTGGGCCCTGGACGAACTCGCGCTGCGCGACGACGACGCGGGGCTGCGCGCCCTGGCCCGGCCGGTCCTGGCCCGCTTCCCCGACACCGCCGAGGGCGGGGCGCGGCTGGCCGCCGCCGTCCGCGACGCGTACGAACCGCGCCCGTGGCGCCTGTGGGAGGAGGGGGCCGAGTTCGGCGAGCGGCTGCGCGCCGCCCGCCAGCAGGGCTCCTTCGACCGCTGGCAGCGCCAGCTCACCCCGTCCGGGCCCCGCCCCGGCTGGGGCGTCCAGGCCGTCTTCGACTGGGCCGAGGACGGGCTGCGCCGCGGTACGCCGCTGCACGTGCCCGCGGCCCGCTGCCTGGCCGCCGTGGCGACCCCCGAGGACCGGCCGGCGATCCTGGCCGCCGCCGCGGGCGCGTCCGGCGAGGCCGCCCGGGCCACCGCGCTGCACCACCTGGTCCTGGCCGAGCCGGACAACCCGGCCGTCCTCGACCTGATCGAAGCCGCGGGGGACGAACCCGCCGTGGCCGCCTACGAGCGCATGTGCGGCCCCGCCGCCGTCGACCGGGCCCGCGGCTGGGTCCACCGCCCCGACGCCCTGGGCGCGGCCGCGGCGGCCCTCCTCGCGGCCCGTGGCGGAGCCGAGGACGCGGGGCTGGTGCTCGGGGCGCTGCGTACGACGGTCCGCGCGGCCGGGCCCGACACCGTCCGGCTCTACCCCCTGGTCGACGGCGCGGGACGGCTCGCGATCGGCTGCGCCGCGCCCGTACTGCGGCACATCTACCGCGAGACGGCCTCTTCCCACCTGCGCGGGCGCGCCGCCCGCGCCCTGGCCAGCACCGACCCCTCCTTCGCGGCGGGCTTCGCGGTCGAGTGCCTCTGGGACTGCGAGGAGACCACCCGCGAGGTGGCCGCCCACCACGCCGAAACGGCCGACGCCCGCGTCGCCCCCCGCCTGCGCCGCCTGGCGGCGGACCCGGCGGAAGAGGAAGACGTCCAGTCCGCCGTCCGCAACCGCATCACCCCGGAGTCCGCGGTGTAACCGCCCCCGCCCCCGCCCCCGCCCCCGGCCCGCCCCCGGCCCGGCCCGGCAAGTGCGGGATTTCCAGCCCGCCGGGCGTTTGAGGGCCTGCCGGAGGCGCGTGCGGCGGAGCGCGAGGGTCCCAGCCGTGCCGGGTCGCTGTGTGTGCTGCGTGACCCCACCGGAGGGAATGCAGCCTGCCGGGCGTGCGAAGCCTCGCCGAAGGCGCGAGCGGCGGGGCGCGAGGGTCCCGGCCATGCCGGGTCGCTGTGCGTGCTGCGTGCCCCACCGGCGGGAATTCAGCCCGCCCGGCGTTTGAGGGCCCGCCGGAGGCCCAGCGGCCGTCAGGCGCTGGTACGGAGTCGAGGGCGGCGCCGCACGCCGCACATCCAGCCCGCCCGGCGTTTGAGGGCACGGCGGCGCGGAGCCGCCGGCGCAGGAGATGACCGGGCCCCGCGCGCCGGGGTACGAGTGCACCCACGGCCAGGCGATGCAGGCGGCGGCACGGCCGGGGCGGCGCCGGGCGCCGGGGCCACCGCGCCGCCCCCCTCACCCCCGTGGAACAAACCGCACCGACACCCCCGGCCGAGCCTGCGCCGCCCCGTACAGCGCCGCCCCCGGCACCACCCCCAGCACCGGATAGCCCCCCGTGACCGGATGGTCGGCCAGGAACACCACCGGCAGCCCGTCCGGCGGCACCTGCACCGCCCCCCGCACCATGCCCTCGCTCGGCAGCTCACCGCCCCGCGCCCGCACCAGCGGCGGCCCGCCCTCGGTGCGCAGCCCGATCCGGTTGCCCGCCGAGGAGACCCGGTAGCGCGTCCGCCCCAGCGCGGCCACCGACGCACCGGTGAACCAGTCGTGCCGTGGCCCCAGGAGCACCGGCAGCACCAGCTCCACCGGCGGCGCGGGCAGCCGCGAACCGTCCGCCCCGCGGACCGGCCCCCCGGGCGCCCCCACCGGCAGCACCGTGCCCCGGCCCAGGACCGCCGGCCCGAGCCCCGACAGCAGGTCGGTGGAGCGGCTGCCCAGGACCGCGGGAACCGCGAAGCCGCCCCGCACGGCGACGTAGCTCCGCACCCCGCACACCGCGGCCCCGACCTCCAGCACCTCCCCGGCCGCGAGCCGCACCGGCGCGCCCCAGGCCGCCGGGCGCCCTGCCGCCCGTACCGCACAGGGCGCTCCCGTGACCGCCACCGTCACCGGGGCGAGCGCGCGCAGCGCGACCCCGTCGAGCGTGGTCTCCAGGGTCGCGGCGCCGGCCGGGTTGCCCAGGAGGCGGTTGGCGAGGGCGTGCGCGGGGGTGTCGAGTGCGCCGGAGTGCGGAACACCGAGGTGCGCGTACCCGGGGCGCCCCAGGTCCTGGAGGGTGGTCAGCGCCCCGGCCCGCACCACTTCGAGGCCGGGCACGGGGGGCGCACCGTCGCCCTCCGCGCCGTCGCCCTCCGTGAGGCCGCCGTCCGGCCGGGTCACGCGCCCACCGCCACGAACCGGACCCGCACGCCCGGCGCGAACAGCGCGGCCGGCTCGCGCGCCGGGTCCCACAGCACCGCGTCGGTGGACCCGATCAGCTGCCAGCCGCCGGGGGAGGAGCGCGGGTACACGCCCGCGTACTCGCCCGCCAGCGCGAGCGAGCCCGCCGGGACGGCCGTACGGGGGCTGGCGCGGCGGGGCGGATGGAAGCGTTCCGGAAGCCCGGTCAGGTAGCCGAAACCGGGCGCGAAACCGCAGAAGGCCACCCGGAACTCCGTCCCGCCCACGATCTCGGCCACCCGCGCGGCCGGGACGCCCCACAGCGCGGCCACCTCGGCCAGGTCCGGCCCGTCGTAGCGCACCGGCACCCGCACCAGGGGCCCCTCGGCGCGCGCGAGCGGCGGCACCCGCAGGCCGCGGATCCGGGCGGCGAGCGCGCCGGGCTCCCGCACCCCGTCGAGCAGCACGGTCCGCGCGGCGGGCACGATCTCCCGTACGCCGCCCAGCTCGCCCGCGGCGCGGCGGCGCAGCAGCTCCGCGTGCAGCGCGGCTACCTCCGCCGCCGAATCCACCTCGCACAGCAACGCCGCGTCCCCCGCACGCAGCACCCGAACCCCCTCCCCGGAGACCCCGGGCCGCCCGTGGGACCCGGACCCGCTTGCGGACCCGGACCCGCCCCCGCCCCCCGCACCCCCGCCACCGCTCACGCGAAGGCCTCCACCCGGATCCCGGCCCCGCTCAGGGCCTCCCGCACCCGCAGCGCCAGGTCCGCCGCGCCGGGGGTGTCGCCGTGCAGGCACAGCGACCGGGCCGCCACCGGCACCCGGGAGCCGTCGACGGCCGTCACCGCGCCCCCGGCGGCCAGCGCGAGGGCCTGGGCCACCACCGCTCCGGGGGTCCCCAGCACCGCGTTCGGGCGTTCGCGCGGCACCAGCGTCCCGCCGGGCGCGTACGCCCGGTCCGCGAAGGCCTCCGGCACGGCGGACAGCCCCGCCTCCGCGGCGGCCGCCAGCAGCAGCGACCCGGGCAGGCCGAGCACCGGCAGGTCCGCCCCGGGCCCCGCCGCGAGCCGGACGCCCTCGACCACCGCGGCCGCCTGCGCCGCGTCGTGCACGGTCCGGTTGTAGAGGGCGCCGTGCGGTTTCACGTACGACACCCGCGACCCCGCGGCCCGCGCGAACACCTCCAGCGCCCCGATCTGGTAGGCCACCTCGGCCGCCAGCTCCCGCGGTGGCACCTCCATGGCCCGCCGCCCGAAGCCCGCCAGATCGCGGTAGGACACCTGTGCCCCGATCCGCACCCCGCGCTCGGCGGCCAGCTCGCAGACCCGCCGCATGATGGACGGGTCCCCGGCGTGGAAACCGCAGGCGACGTTGGCGCTCGTCACCACCGTCAGCAACGCCTCGTCGTCGGTGAGGGTCCAGCGGCCGAACCCCTCGCCCAGATCGGCGTTGAGGTCGATGACGGGTCCGGACGCGTCCGGCGCGGGCCCGGAGGAGGTGTGCGCGGATGTGATCATGGATGCCATGCGGCGAGCGTAGAACAGCGGCGCCCACGGGTCCGGCGGACGATCCGGCCGAACCATGCCGTTTGGGATGTTGTCCGTGTCAGCGCCTAGTCTTTCCGTCGTGACTTTCCCAGCCCCGGCGAAGACCCATCCGTCCCCGGCGTCGGGCCCGGCCGCCGACGAGGGCCTGGCCAGACGCCTGCGCGCGCTCGCCTGCACCGCGCCGCTGCACGACCTCGACGTGCGCAAGGCCAACCTCGCCGGCGAGTACGGCGGCTACGCCATGGCCGAGATCGCGCTCTCCGCGATCGACCTGGTCACGCTGAACATGGACTTCGACACGGGCGCGGACCACGAGCAGATAGTGGCCAGACTGCTGCCCCGCGTCGCCGCCCAGGCACCCGCCCGCCCCGCCGCCGAGCACGAGCGGGTGGCCCGCTGGGTCCTGGAGAACCTGATCAACGTCGGCAGCGTCGACCGCGGCTTCCGCGCGATCTACGGCACCTTCGGCCCCGACGGCGTCTACGTCCGCCGCGACTACGACTTCAAGCTCATCGAGGAAGTCCCCGGCTACGGCGGAGCGGTGTACCTGCGCACCACCGACGAGGCCGTCAACGTCCTCGTCGGCGCCCTCGACACCGACGTCACCAGCGCCCAGATCGCCGCCGAGGTGAAGCTGGAGGTGCTGATCAGCCGGGGACGGCTCGCCGACGCCCAACTCGCGGCGGAGCAGGCCCGCTACCGCACCGTGCAGTACGCCGAGACGCTGCGCCGGACCCTCGACGCGACCCGGCGCAACGTGCGCGCCGTGGACTGGCTCCAGGCCGTCCCGGACATGATCGCGGAGGCGCTGGAGCACGTCGCCGACCGCTACCGGCACGAGAACGCGATCCTCACCAACATCCGCAAGGCCCGCGACGAGGCCGAGGAGCCGGAGAACAAGCGGCGCGCCGCCGAACTGGTCGACATCGTCAAGGACTGCATCCGCCGCCACACCCAGCTCCAGTCCCGGCTGCTCGACGCCGGACCGCTCTTCCGCGCGGAACAGGACCGCCAGGCCTTCGCCGCGCCCGCGCCCCGCACCGGCATCGACTTGTACGGGCAGCTCGTCGCCCCCGTTCTGCCGCTGCCGGTGTCCGAGGCGTGCCGGGTCACCGACGCGTTCTTCGCCGCCGGGACCGGACTGCGCACCCCCGTCTCGGTACGGGTCGCCGACCTCGTCGAGATCCTGCTGACCCCGCCGGTCGAGCGCGAGCACCTCGGCGTGGAGATGCCCGAGCCGGACCTGATCGCCACCCCCGACGACAGCCGGTTCAGCGAGGAGCAGCTCGCCGTCGCCATGCGGCTGCTGGACCTCCCGCACGATGCCCCGCGCCGACTGTCCGGCCTGCTGGCCGAGGCCCGGCGCCGCGATCCGGACCTGCCGTACCTGGTCGCGCTGCTCGCCGTGCACGCGGCGAGCCCGGCGGTCGGCACGGCGTACCGGCAGGGCGAGGAGCGGCTCCTCTTCGCGGTGGACGACGGCACGGAACTGGACGACCCGGAGTTCGGCGGCGCCGACCTCATCGTCGGTACGGCCCTCCTCGACGCGGCCGCCATGACCGCGGCCCGCGCGGAAGCCGCATGACCCGGCCTCCGCACCGGGTCCCCCCGCCCCCGGCCGGCGCGGCCGCCCCGCCACCGCCCCCGCCGGGCGCGGGCGCCCGTACCGCACACGGCGCCGGGTGCCCCGGCACCGCCACCCCGACAGCCCGCGCCGAGCGCATCCGCACCGCCCCCGAGGAGACGTACCCGTGAGCGACCACCACGCCGAGCACCCCGCGTGGAGCGAGCCCGACGCGGCGGGGGCCCCGGCCCACGCCCTGGCCGGCGCACCCGTCACCCCGGCCGACGCCGCCGACGCGGCACGGCTCGTCGCCTTCGGGCTCCAGCCCAAGCTGCTGCCCGCCCGCGACGCCGAATACGCCGAACTCCTGCGCCGCTACCGCGAGGACCCCGCCTTCGGGCGGCTCGCCGACGCCGTCGCCACCGGCCTCGGCCTGGTCGTCCTGGAGGTCTCCACCCGCGCCGGGATGGCCGTCGCCGCGGGCGAGGACTCCGTCTTCGCCGTCCGCATGGGCGACTACGCCCGCCGCACCACCGCCGACTCCGCCGACCGGTTCCTGCACGGCCTCGCCCACCTCGCCGTCGCCGCCCTCGCCTTCCCCCGGCCCGAGGACCTCGCCGACGACGGCTACATCGGCCGGGTCACGGTCAACGGCGTGGACGCCTTCGTCCGCCAGACCTGCCGCCGCCTGGAGGAGCGCGCCGAGGAGCAGGGCGAGAACACCGACCCCGCCACCGACGCCCCCGGCCTGGAGGCCGCCTGGCGGGTCTACGCCCGGCGCAGCGCCACCGGCGCCACCAAGGACGCCCGCCGCCTCGCCGGTTCCACCACCGGCATCGTCGGCAAGGCCGCCGCCTTCCTCACCGAGTCCGGCTTCCTCCAGCGCACCGGCGACGACGCCGGAGGCACCTACCGGACCACCCCCCGCTACCAGCTCCAGGTCCGCGACATGGCCGGCAGCGCCGCGATGGCCGAACTGCTCGACCTGGGCGTGGTCGCCGTCAGCGACGGCTCCGCCACCCTGCTGCCGCCCCCCGAGGGTGACGACCTGGAACTGGCCGCCGACGCGGGCCTGCCCTTCCACACCTGAGCCCCGCCGGGCCCGCCCGCCCCCCCGCCGGGGCGCCCGACGCGCCGACCCCGCCACCACCCGCCCTCCGCACCCAGCCCCCACGAGAGTCCGCCATGTACGAGCTGTCCCGGATCCGCCTCTACTCCATCGGACCCGCCGGTGCGCGCTACGCCGACACCGTGCTGGACCTGCGCGGAGTCGGCGAGCCGGTGCCCCACCCGGCGCCCACCCAGGCGGAGTTCTTCCAGGACGAGCCGGCGGGCCCGCCGCGGCGCCCCGCGCCCGCCGGAGTGCTGTTCCTGGAGAACGGCGGCGGCAAGTCCGTCCTGCTCAAGCTGATCTTCTCGGTGATGCTGCCCGGACACCGCAACACCCTCGGCGGGGCCAGCTCCGGCGTCCTGCGCAAGTTCCTCCTCGCCGACGACTGCGGACACGTCGCCCTGGAGTGGCAGCACACCCGCACCGGCGAGTGCGTCGTCGTCGGCAAGGTCAGCGAATGGCGCGGCCGGCAGGTCTCCAACGACCCGCGCAAGTTCGCCGAGGCCTGGTACTCCTTCCGCCCCGGCCCCGGACTGAGCCTGGACAACCTCCCGGTCGCCGAGTCGACCGCCGTGCGCCCCGTCGTCGAGGGCGTCTCCGGCGCGCAGGGCCGCCGCCGCACCATGAAGGGCTTCCGCGACGCGCTCACCGAGGCGGGCAAGGCCTACCCGCACCTGGAGGTCTCCTGGGAGGAGATCCACGACCGCTGGAACGAACACCTCACCGACCTCGGCCTCGACCCCGAACTCTTCCGCTACCAGCGCGAGATGAACGCGGACGAGGGCGAGGCGGCCGGGCTCTTCGCGGTCAAGAAGGACTCCGACTTCACCGACCTGCTGCTGCGCGCCGTCACCGACACCCGCGACACCGACGGCCTCGCCGACCTGGTCCACGGCTTCGGCAACAAACTCGGCCGGCGCGCCGAGCTGATGGCCGAACGGGACTTCACCGCCGGCTCGGTCGACCTCCTCGGCCGGATCGTGGACGCCACCGCGGCCCGCGCCCGCGCCCGCGACGTCCACGCCGGCGCGGAACGCCGTACGCGCACCCTCGCCCGGCGGCTGTCCGCCCGCGCCACCGAGGAGCGCGGCCGCGCCGCAGACCTCGCCCAGCGGGTCACCGACGCCGCCCACCAGGTCACCGCCGCCGAATCCGCCCGCGACCGCAGCGCCGCCATCGCCGCCGAACTCGCCTACCGGCACGCCTCGCTGGCCCTCGCCGTCGCCGACAAGGCGGCCACCGCCCAGCGCCGCGAACTCCTCGAGGCCCGCACCCTGCACGCCGCCTGGCAGGCCGCCGAGTCCGTCCTGCGCCACCGCGCCGCCGCCGACCGCTCCGCGCGCGTCGCCGCCGCCATCCTCGAAGCCGAGCGGGACGCGGCGCCGGCGCTGGCCGCCCGCGCCACCGCCGCCGCCGCGCTCGTACGGGCCCTGCACACCGCCGCCGAAGCGGGCGAGGAGGTCGCCAACGAGGGCGAGGAGCGCTCCGCCGCGCTCCAGGAGCTCGGCGAGAGCGCCCACCGCGACGCGACCGCCGCCGCCACCGCCGCCCAGCGCGCCCGCAGCGAGGCCGAACACCTGCGCGCCCGGCTCGCCGAGGTCGAGCAGGAGACCGCCGAAGCCGTCCGCGCGGGCTGGCTCGACGACTCCGCGCCCGACGCCGACCCGGCCCGCGCCGCGCTGGCCGCGAGCGACGCCGAGAAGAGCGCCGTGGCCGCCTGGGACGAGGCCCGCGAAGCCGCCCGCGCCACCGCCGACGCCGCCCGCGAGGCAGCCGCCGCCCAGTCCCGCGCCGAACTCACCGCCGCCCGCGCGGCCGACGCCGCCGACGCGGCCGAGGCCGCCCACGCAGCCGAGCACCGCGCCGCCGCCTCGCTGGCCGCCGCCCCCCGCCTCGCCGACCTGCTGGGCCTCCCGGCCGCTCCCGGTGCGGACACCACCGACCCGGCCCCCGGCCTCACCCCCGAAGACCTCGACCGGGGCGCGGACGAGCTGCGCGACCTCCTCGACACGAACGTCGCCACCGCAGAACGCCAGCTCTTCGACCTGCGCACCGCCGCCGCCGACGACGCCCGCATCCTCGGCGCCCTCGGTGACGGCGGCCTGCTGCCGCCCGGCCCCGACGTCCTGGCCACCGTCGAGTACCTCGGCGAACACGGCATCCCGGCCCTCCCCGGCTGGCGCTACCTCGCCCAGGCCGTCGACCCGGCCGACCACGCCGCCGTCCTCGCCGCCCGCCCCGAACTCGTCGACGGCGTGGTCATCACCGACCCCGACACCCACAGCCGGGCCCGCGAGGTGCTCACCGCCGCCGCGCTGCTGCCCCGCTCCGCCGTCGCCGTCGGCACCGCCGCCGCGCTGCTGGCGCCCGTACCGCCCGCCGGACCCGACGCCGACACCGGCGTGTTCCTCGTACCGCCGAACCCGGCCATGCACGACGAACACGCCGCCGACGAGGAACGCCAGGCGCTGCGCGCCCGCGCCACCGCCCGCGACACCGAGATCCGCGACCTCGCGGCCCGCCTCGGCGCGGACCGCGCCCTCGCCGCCCGGCTCGCCTCCTGGCGCACCGGCTGCCCTCCCGGACGCCTCGCCGAACTGGCCGCGCAGGCCGCGGCCGCCCGTACGTTCGCCGAGGAAGCCGAAGCCGAACTGGCCGAGGCCCGCACCGCCCGCGCCGAAGCCGACGAGAGCGCCACCGACGCCGCCCGGATCCGCGAGGAGCGCCAGGACGCCGCCCAGCGCGCCCGCCGCGCCGCCGACGCCCTCGCCGGGCTCGCCCACCGGCTGCGCGAGCGGGCCGGCTGGCAGCTCCGGCTGCGCGAACTCGCCGACGAGGCCGCCGAGTCCGAGGCCCGCGCCGAGGCCTGCCTCGACCGCGCCCGGTCCGCCGACGAGGACCGCCGCGCCGCGCAGCGCGCCGCCGACGACGCCCGCCGCACCGCCCGCGCGCTGCGCGCCGAACGCGCCGAGATCGCCGGCGCGCCCGAACACCCGCCCGTCGACGAGGACGCGGCCCGCAGGCCGCTGCCCGACCTGCGCGAGGCCTACCGGGCCGCCTCCCAGCTGTACGAGAAGGTCGGCGTCGGCGCCGACCTGCGCGCCGAACAGGCCCGCGCCGAAAGCGACGAGAGCGCCGCCCTCGCCGACGTCGACCGGCTCAGCAACAAGGTCCGCACCCGCGCCGCCCAGCTCCTCGAAGGCACCGACGGCTCCGACGGCCCCTCCCGCCAGGCGGCCGCCGCCCGCGCGGAATCCCTCGTCCAGATGCTGGAGACCCGCGCCTCCACGGCCAGCGAGCAGCTCGGCCGGCTGCGCGGCGAAGCCGAACGGCACGCGCCCGCCGAGGGGACCGCGCACGCCGAACTCCCCGAGGAACTCGTCCCGGTCGACGCCGAAGGCGCCCAGGCCCTGCTGCGCACCGCCACCGCCCGGCTCGCCGCCCACAGCTCCGACGTCGAGCGCGCCCGGGCCGCCCACGCCGACCTGCTGCGCTCCCAGCGCGCGGCCGAGGACGGCGCGGGCGGCTTCGAGGAGACCGCCGCCCTGCTGCGGGACCTGATGCGCGACCAGAGCCCGCACGAGGAGGCCGACGAGCAGGGCTCCGGCGCGTTCCCGGGGAGCCTGGAGGAGGCCCGCCAGAGCGCCACCGAGGCCCGCCGCTCCCTGCGGGGCTTCGCGGGCGACCTCTCGGCCGCCGAAGCCGCGGTCCGCGAGGCGAGCGACATCCTGGTCCGGCACGCCAACTCCACCCGCTACGAGGCCGTACGCACCCCCGCCCGCCAGCAGATCCGCGAACTCCCGGCCGCCTCGCTGCCCGAGCACGCGGCCTCCTGGGCCACCGCCTTCGCCCCGCGGCTGCGCGTCCTGACCGACGAACTGGAGCAGCTGGAGCGCAACCGCGACAGCATCGTGGACCGGCTGCGCGGACTGGTCGAATCCGCCCTGGCCACGCTCCGCTCGGCCCAGCGCCTCTCCCAGCTCCCCGAGGGACTGGGGGAGTGGTCGGGGCAGGAGTTCCTGCGCATCCGCTTCGAGGAACCCGACCAGGCCACCCTCGCGGAGCGGCTCGGCGAGGTCATCGACGAGGCCACCCGCGCGGCCGTCAAGAAGAACAGCGCGGCCTCCTTCGGCGAGGGCCGCCGCGACGGCATGTCCCTGCTGCTGCGCGGGGTCCAGGCCGCGCTGGAGCCCAAGGGCATCGCGGTGGAGATCCTCAAGCCCGACGCCGTGCTGCGCGCCGAACGCGTACCGGTCGGCCAGATGGGCGACGTGTTCTCCGGCGGCCAGCTGCTCACCGCCGCCATCGCCCTCTACTGCACGATGGCCGCCCTGCGCAGCAACGACCGCGGCCGGGACAGGCAGCGCCACGCGGGCACGCTGTTCCTCGACAACCCCATCGGGCGAGCGAACGCCACGTACCTGCTGGAACTCCAGCGCGCCGTGTCGGACGCCCTCGGGGTCCAGCTGCTGTACACGACGGGCCTGTTCGACACCACGGCCCTCGCGGAGTTCCCGCTGGTCATCCGGCTGCGCAACGACGCAGACCTGCGGGCCGGGCTGAAGTACATCAGCGTCGAGGAGCACCTGCGCCCGGGCCTGCCGCAGCAGCGGCCCGAAGGCGAGCCGATCCACGGCGAGATCACGGCGACCCGGATGTACCGCCGCAACTGAGGGCGGGGGCCGTGGGCGTCCGCCCACGGCCCGGCCCGTCAGCGCATCCCGCCCGTGGCGACCGGTATGTGCCCGGACCGGGCGGCGCGCCGGGCCCGCCGCCGGTCCCGGCGCAGCTCGCGCGCCGTGCTGCTCGGCACCGACACCACGCCGTACCGCTGGTTCCACGTCTGCCGGGTGATCAGGACGTCCAGCACCCCCCAGGTGGCCACCACCGTCCCGGCTATCGCGCCGAGCGCCATCGGGAGGACCAGCCACGACCCGGCCACGGCCAGCAGGAAGGCCACCGTGGCCTGCGTCAGCGTCACGGCGACGATCAGCACCGCCCGCACGGCGGCCGTGCGCACCGGATCGGGCATCCTGCGCCGCCGTGCCGGTTCCTCCACCCACAGGGGACGGCCCCGGGGGGCCGTCCCGATCCGCCGCCCGTTCCCTCGCCCGTTTCCGTCGTCGTACACACCGCTGCCCATGCTTCGCTACTCCCCACCAGACGGCTCGCCATGCCGCCTCGAACTGATAGACGCTCGAAGAGGGGCGGAGATTCCCGGATCTGCGCCATTTCACCCGCGGCCCGGTCCCCGTGGTCCGTCCCCGGCCACCCCGCATCCGCCCCCGCACACATAATTCCAGCCATCCCTGTGGTGACGGGAACTGACGCCCCACCAGGTCGCATGTGCCGCATATGGGGCCGCACATGCCGGGAAGTACCGGGCAACGCGTGATCTTCGACCGGTGGTCCGGCCGAAAATGTCCGGACACGCCTTCGAGGGCCGCCCCCGGCAGTAGTAGGCTCACGCCGTTTAATTGACGGAACACCGACCCCCGGCAGCGGGGTTGAGCTGGGGGAGGCTGGGGAGGCCATGCGCTTTCGCGGGAAATCCATCCGCCGGAAGATCGTGGCGTTGCTCCTCGTGCCGCTCGTCTCCCTCACCGCCCTCTGGGGTTTCGCCACGGTCATCACCGGCCGGCAGGCCGTCGAACTCCTCGACGTGGCCTACGTGATCGACAAGGTCGGCTACCCCATCGAGGACGTCGTCCGCGTCGTCCAGAAGGAGCGCCGCCAGAGCCTCGTGGTCCTCGGTGACCCGCGCTCGGCCGTCGCCACCGCCGAACTCACCCAGCGCCGCGCCGCCACCGACGCGATCGTCGACGACCTCACCCGCAACGCCACCGACCCGGACGTCGTCGAGGAACTCACCCCGAACGCCGCCCAGCGGCTGCGCTCCATCCTCGACGCCTTCCACGGCATCGGCGCCCTGCGCCGCTCCGTCGACCAGACCACCCTCGACCCGTCCCAGGCGCTGGAGCTCTACAGCCGCCTGGTCGACCCCTGCTACGACTTCCTCGTCAACCTCCACGCCCTGGAGAACGTCGAGATGGACAAGGAAGGCCGGGCCCTGGTCGGCATCACCCGGGCCCGCGAGGCGCTCTCCCGCGAGGACGCCGTCGTCGCCTCCGCGCTGGCCGCGCACAACATCAGTGCCAAGGACACCCGCACGATGAGCGACCTCATGGCCAACCGGAGGCTGCTCTACGACATCAACCTCGCGATCCTCCCGGCCGGCGACCGCGAGCTGTTCGAGCAGTACTGGAGCGGTCCCGCCAGCAAACCCCTGCGCGACGCCGAAGAGCGGATCGTGGTGGCCGGTCCGATCAAGAACCCGCGCATGGCGGGGGAGAAGTGGGACGAGGCCGTGGGACGGGTCCTCGACGACCTCGCCACCATGGGAACCGCCGCCGGCGACCGCTACCAGAAGCGCGTCGAGCCCCTGGCCATGGACGTCCTGGTCCAGGCGGCCGTCGCCGGCGTCCTCGGGTTCCTGGCCCTGCTCGTCTCCCTCGTCCTGTCCGTGCGCATCGGCCGCGACCTGATCCGCGACCTCTCGCGGCTGCGCAAGGAGGCCCACGAGGTCTCCGGCGTCCGGCTGCCCGGCGTCATGCGCCGCCTCGCCGCGGGCGAACACGTCGACGTGGACACCGAGGCGCCCCGCCTGGAGTACGAGAAGGACGAGGTCGGCCAGGTCGGCATGGCCCTCAACTCGCTCCAGCGCGCCGCCGTCGAGGCGGCCGTCAAACAGGCCGAACTGCGCCGCGGGGTCTCCGAGGTGTTCGTCAACCTCGCCCGTCGCAACCAGGTCCTGCTGCACCGCCAGCTCACGCTGCTCGACACCATGGAGCGACGCACCGAGGACTCCGAGGAACTGGCCGACCTCTTCCGCCTCGACCACATGACCACCCGCATGCGCCGCCACGCCGAGGGCCTGGTGATCCTCTCCGGCGCCGCGCCCTCGCGCCAGTGGCGCAAGCCGGTCCAGCTGATGGACGTCGTACGGGCGGCCGTCGCCGAGGTCGAGGACTACGAGCGGATCGAGGTGCGCCGGCTGCCGCGGCTCGGCATCACCGGCCCCGCCGTCGCCGACGTCACCCACCTCATCGCCGAACTCCTGGAGAACGCCACGGTGTTCTCGCCCCCGCACACCGCGGTCCAGGTGCACGGCGAGCGCGTGGCCAACGGTTTCACCCTGGAGATCCACGACCGCGGCCTCGGCATGCACCCGGACGCGCTGCTCGACGCCAACCTCCGGCTCGCCGAGACGACCGAGTTCGAGCTGTCCGACACCGACCGCCTCGGCCTGTTCGTCGTCAGCCGCCTCGCCCGCCGCCACAGCGTCAAGGTATCGCTCCAGCCCAGCCCGTACGGCGGCACCACCGCGGTCGTCTTCCTCCCCCTGGAGGTGCTCACGGAGGCCCCCGAGACCAACGGCACCGGTGTGCGCCTGGCGGGCGCGGACCGGACCGCGGTGGGCCGCGGCCCGGTCCGCGCCCAGGGGATCGGCGCCGGCGCCGTGGCCGGGATCGGCCCCGCGAACGGCGCCGTGCACAGCGCCGGCACCGCCCGCGGCCCCGGGCGCGGGAACGGGAGCGGAAACGGTACGCCGTCCCGGCGCCCGGTGTCCGCCGCCCTGCTGGACGGCCCGGTCGAGCTGGAGGCCCCCCTCGGCCTCCTCGGCCTCGACCCGCCCGCCCCCCTGGACGGGCTGATCGGCGCCGCCGGGCGCCCGGTCGCTCCCGGTACGGGCGACGGCGGCCCGCACGCCAACGGCGCCCACCCGGGCGCCGACGGCGCGGTGCCCGAGACGGCCGCCCCCGGCGCCGCCGTCCCCCCCATGGCCACCCTGGACGACGAGACCCCGCCGAACGGCACCCCGCGCAGCACCCTCCTGGGCCTGCGGGCCGCCGACCGCGACCGCCCCGCCGACCCCGCCCGCGACCGCGCCCCGGCCCGTGGGTCCGGCCGGGAGCAGCAGACCCCGACCGGCCCGGTCCGGCTGGAGAGCGCCCGCCCGGAGACCGCCGGCCGCCCCGCCTCCGGCGCCGTACCGCTCCCGCGCCGCCACCGCGCCCCGACCCTGATCGCCGAGCACGGCCGCCGGGTGGACACCCCCCGCGCCGCCGCGCAGGACCCCGCCGGGCCCGTGCCCGCGGCGGAGCCCGCGCCCGCCGCCGTGCACGAGAGCGCTCCCGGGGCGGAGCACGGCGGGCCCGCTCCGAGCGGCCCCGGCGGGCTGCCCCGCCGGGTCCGCCAGGCCAGCCTCGCGCCCCAGCTGAAGAACGCCCCGGCCGCCGCGCCCGCCGACGCCACCGCCGGCCCGGTCGCCGACCGCGACGCCGAGACCGTACGCAGCCGGATGTCCGCACTCCAGCGCGGCTGGACCGCAGCCCGCGACCAGCACGACCAGTCCGGGACCGGTGCCGACAGCGCAGCCGGGACCGGTCCCGAGCACGAGAACGAGGGGGACGGTCGATGACCGCACCGCAGACCGCAGGCAACGACTCCCGGGGCCGGGGCCCCGGGCAGCTGAACTGGCTGCTGGACGAACTGGTCGACCGCGTGGCCAGCATCCGCAAGGCGGTCGTCCTCTCCGGCGACGGCCTGCCCACCGGCACATCCAAGGACCTGACCCGCGAGGACAGCGAGCACCTGGCCGCCGTAGCCTCCGGCTTCCACAGCCTCGCCAAGGGCGTCGGACGGCACTTCGAGTCCGGCCAGGTCCGCCAGACCATGGTGGAACTGGACGAGGCCTTCCTGTTCGTGATGGCGGCGGGGGACGGCAGCTGCCTCGCGGTGCTCTCCGACGCCGACTCCGACGTGGGGCAGGTCGCCTACGAGATGACCCTGATGGTCAAGCGCGTGGGCGTCCACCTGGCGACCGCACCGCGCACCGGGCTGCCAGCCGGAGGGTGAGCCGGACGGCATGAGGGACCCAGGCCACGAACCCGACCACCACGCCCCCGCGTCCGGCGACGCTTCCGCCCACCCCGGCCACCCCGCCCACCAGGCGGCCTGGTTCGACGCCGACGCCGGCCCCGTGGTCCGTCCGTACGCGATGACCCGCGGCCGCACCAGCCACGCGGGCCAGCACCGTCTCGACCTGATCGCCCTCGTCGTCGCCGAAGCGGCGGCCGACGATCCGGTCTGGGACATGACCCTGTCCCCCGAACACGCCCACATCCTCGGGCTCTGCAAGGAACGGCCCCAGTCGGTGGCCGAACTCGCGGCCGACGTCGACCTCGCGGTCGGCGTCGTCCGCGTCCTGATCGGCGACCTCGTCGACGACCACCTGGTCCACGTGACCCGCCCGGTCCCGCCCGCGGAACTGCCGGACGAGTCCATTCTGCGTGAGGTGATAGATGGCCTTCGGGCGCTCTAGCCGCACCGGCGCCATGCACGCGGTGTCGCCGGTCGAACCGCTGACCCTGAAGATCCTGGTCGCGGGCGGCTTCGGGGTGGGCAAGACCACCCTGGTCAGCGCGGTGAGCGAGATCCGCCCGCTGCGCACCGAGGAACGGCTCTCCGAGCCGGGCCGCACCGTGGACGATCTCGGGGGAGTGGAGGGCAAGAGCACCACGACCGTCGCGATGGACTTCGGCCGGATCACCCTCCGGGACGACCTGGTCCTCTACCTGTTCGGCACGCCCGGCCAGGACCGCTTCTGGTTCCTGTGGGACGAACTGGCCACGGGCGCCCTGGGCGCGGTGGTCCTCGCCGACACCCGCCGCCTCGCGGACTGCTTCGCCGCCGTCGACTACTTCGAGCGGCGCGAACTGCCGTTCGTGGTGGCGGTCAACTGCTTCGACGGGGCCGACCGCCATCCGGTGGTGACCGTACGGGAGGCACTGGACCTCGACCCCGAGGTGCCCGTGCTGATCTGCGACGCGCGCGACCGGGAATCGGTCAAGGACGTCCTGGTGGGGGTGGTGGAGCACGCCATGTCGCTGGCCCGCGCCCGCCGCAGCCCGACCCGGGCCTGAACCGGGTCCGGGCGGGGATACCGGCGGCGGCCAGTGGCCCGCCGCGGCCGCCCGGGCCCCGCGTGGAGGCGGCCCGTACCCCCGCCGACTGGGGTACGGACCGCGGCTCACACGGGGGGTTGCGCGGGGGCGGGCCCGCTCGGGGCGCGCGACCGTGCAGGCAGTGTGAACCCGCCGCCGGGGGCCGTCAAGCGTTCGCGCAACAGCCCCTGTTCACGGCCGGGCGGGCTCCGCGCGCCCCGCTCACCGGACGGCCACGACCGCCGAACCGTGCCCGAACAGCCCCTGGTTGGCGGTGATCCCCGCCCGCGCCCCGGGTACTTGCCGGCCCCCCGCGGCGCCGCGCAGCTGCCAGGTCAGCTCGCAGACCTGGGCGATCGCCTGGGCCGGCACCGCCTCCCCGAAGGACGCCAGTCCGCCGCTCGGATTGACCGGCACCCGGCCGCCCAGCGCGGTCGCCCCCTCCCGGACGAGCTTCGCGCCCTCGCCCTCGCCGCACAGGCCGATGTCCTCGTACCACTCCAGTTCCAGCGCGGTGGACAGGTCGTAGACCTCGGCGAGCGAGAGGTCGTCCGGCCCGAGGCCCGCCTCCTCGTACGCCGCCCGCGCGATCGAGGACCGGAACGACCCCGTGCCCGGCCCCGCGGAAGCGTCCATCGAGGTGCCCACCGCGGAGTCGGTGGCGATGTCCGGCAGGTCGAGCACCGTCCGCGGATACGTCGGCGTCACCGTCGACACCGCCCGGATCCGCACCGGATCGCCCACCCCGCGCGCCCGCGCGAAGTCCATGCTGGTCAGCACCAGGGCCGCGCCCCCGTCCGAGGTCGCGCAGATGTCCAGCAGCCGCAGTGGATCGGCGACCACCGCCGAGGCGGCGACCTCCTCCACGCTGACGGCCTTGCGGTAGCGGGCGTTCGGATTGAGCACCCCGGCCGCCGCGTTCTTCACCTTGACCAGCGCGAAATCCTCGCCCGTGTCCCCGTACAGGGCCATGCGCCGCCGTGCGTACAGCGCGAAGTACGCCGGGTTCGTCGCCCCCAGCACCCGGAACCGCAGCCAGTCCGGATCGTCCGGCCGGTCCCCGCCCGCCGGGGCGAAGAACCCCTTGGGCGCCGCGTCCGCCCCCACCACGAGCACCACGTCGGCCAGCCCGGCCAGGATCTGCGCCCGGGCCGCGCCGATCGCCTGGGCGCCGGACGCGCAGGCCGCGTACACGCTGGTGACCCGCGCGCCCTGCCAGCCGAGCGCCCGTGCGAAGGTCGCCCCGGCCACGTACCCCGGGTACCCCGACCGCACGGTGTCGGCGCCGACGATCGAGCCGACGTCGGTCCAGTCGAGCCCCGCGTCGGCGAGCGCGGCCCGCGCCGCGGTCCGCCCGTACTCGACGAAGCTGCGCCCCCACTTGCCCCACGGATGCATCCCGGCCCCGAGGACCGCCACGTCACCGCCGCTCATGCCCGCACCCCGTCGTCCGCCACGGGCCGGAAGTGCCAGGTCGTCCACGTCGTCCCGGTCCGCGCGTCCTCGTTCAGCACCCCCGGCACCACCTCGACCACCATCCCGACGGCCAGGTCGGCCACGCCCACCCCGGGCACGGTCTGCCCGAGGACCACCATCCGCTCGGCCTCCAGCTCCACCGCGACCAGCGTGTACGGAGTCCAGGGCCGGTCGGGGTCCGACACGTAGGGGGCGGGCGGCCGGTAGCGCCCGTCGGTGTAGGACCAGATCCGGCCGTACCGCGAGAGCGGCACCTCGGCCAGCTCGCCACCGCCCGCGCAGCCGGGATTGCGGCAGAAGGCGTCCTCCCGCGGGAAGTACACGGCGGCGCAGGCGGAGCACCGGGTCCCGAGCAGCCGGAAGTCCGCCTCCGCGCCCGCTCCGGTCCCGGTGTCCGTACCGGTATCGGTGAACCACCCGCTCACGACGGGCGTGCGTGTCCGTTCCAAGACCCCTCCTGACAGCGACCCCTGAATCTGACGGAACGTCAGGAGTGTGTCACGAGAGGCCCGCCGCGGTCACGGGTCGGCGGTCACCTGTTGTCGGCCAGCCACTTCGCGGCCGTCTCCGCCAGCTCCGCGTCGCGCCCGGCCAGCATCATCCGGATCATCTGCACGTCCCCGCGCAGCGACCACGCCGGATGCCCGAAGGTCGCCGGATTGTTCTTCTCGATCAGGAAGTGCGCGGGCCAGGCCGCCCCGTACCCGATCAGGGGCAGCGCGGCCAGGTACCGCGGGCGGCCCCGCCCCAGCCCATAGGCGGCCAGGGCGAGACCGGTGAGCGTGCCGACCAGGTGCACCCACCGGGTCGCGGCCCGGGAGTGCATGGCGACGTAGTAGGGCCAGAATTCCTCGTACGAACCGAAGGTCATGGGGCGACGGTACTCAGGGCCGCACCGACCCGACAGCGACGGGGAAGTCGAAGTGGGTGTCCGGGAAGGCCTCAGGGCGGTAGGTGAAGTGCCACCACTCCTCGGGCAGGTTCACGAACCCCCCCTCCCCGAGCACCCGTCGCAGGAACCGCCGGTTCTCCCGCGCGGCGCCGGTGACCGCCGCGCTGTCCGTGTGCGACAGCGGATCGAAGAAGTCGAAGGGCGTCCCGAAGTCCACCGGACGCCCCCGCGGCAGCCGCACCAGCCCCACGTCGACCGTACTGCCGCGGCTGTGCCCCGAACGCGCCGCGATGTAGCCCTCGGGCACCAGCCGGTCCTTCGCCACCCGCGGGTAGTACGCCGCCTTGGTCCGCTGGTCGCCCGCGTCCGCGGCCCACCGCACGAAGCGGTCCACCGCCCGCTGCGGCCGGTAGCAGTCGTACACCGTCAGCGCGAAGCCGCGGACCGCCACCGCGCGCTGCGCCCGGGCCAGCGCCTCGGCCGCGGGCCGGGCGAGCAGGCACACGGGCTCCTCGTAACCGTCGACCGGGCTCCCGGTGAAGTTGTCCGCTCCCGCGTACCGCATCTCCTGGCGGACCGTCGGAGCCACCGCCCCGAGGAGGACGAATCCTTCCGGAGCCGTGCCGGGCGGCGGCATTCCGGGCACCGCGGCCGCGAGGGAGGCGACCGCGAGGACAACAGCCAGCGTTCTCATGCCCCTTCGTCTACCATCGCGGGATGCCGGCGCCGCTGATGAACTCGCACTGTTCCGCCTGCGGAACTCCGTTCGCCACCACCGACTGGCCCCGCCGGTGCGCCGCCTGCGGCAGCACGGCCTACCGCAACCCCACGCCGGTGGCGGTGGCCCTGCTCCCCGTCGAGGACGACCGGGGCACCGGCCTCGTGGTCATCACGCGCACGATCGAACCGGCGCTGGGCGGCGTCGCCCTCCCCGGCGGCTTCATCGACCACGGCGAGGACTGGCGCGAAGCGGTGGTCCGCGAACTGCGCGAGGAGACCGGCATCCACGCCCCGGCGGCCGACGTCACCCTCGCCGACGCCCTCAGCTCCCCGGCGGGCCACCTGCTGATCTTCGGCCTCCTCCCCACCCGCCCCGCCGCCACCCTCCCCCCGCCCACCCCCACCGACGAAACCACGGGCTGGCACATCCTCCACACCCCCACCCCCCTGGCCTTCCCCCTCCACACCCAAGCCACCACCGCCTGGTTCGCGGGCCGCTACACCGGCCCCGGCCCCGACAATGTCAGCCCCGCACCGGACCAAGGCCATATCGGCGCGAGCTGATCCAGCCCAGCCCCGACAAATCCAGCCCCGCCGGCGTTTGAGGCGCGGGGTCCGGGGCGGAGCCCCGATCCGGAAGCCGCACCCGCCCCTCACCCCGGCCGCCCCCCTCCCTAGAGGCCCCGCACCGTCACCCCCGTGACACAGCCACCGCCGTCCCGCTCCAGCACGACGCCATCCCCGGCCCACCGCGAGGTGTACCGCTCGACCACCCCCGCCCCGAAGCCCGCCCCCGCGTCCCGCACCACCACCCCGCCCCCCGTCCGCCCCCGCTCCGGCGCCCACACCTCCAGCTCCACCCCCTCGGCGGAGGCGGACCGTACCGGAATCACCGCCCCCGCCCGCGCCAGCACCGGGATCCGCCCGAGCGGCGCCTCCAGCAGGACCCGCCCCGGCCCCTCGTACGCCACCCCCGTCACCGTGTCGTACCAGCGCCCCCGCGGCACCCGCACCGCCCGCCGGTCCGCCCCGCACTCCAGCACCGGCGCCACCAGCAGCGCGTCCCCCAGCAGGAACGCGTCCTCGCAGTCCCGCAGCCCCCGCTCCTCCGGCGCCCCCCACCACAGCGGCCGCACGTACGGCGCCCCGGTCCGCCCCGCCAGATGCGCCAGGGTCACGAAGTACGGCCGCAGCCGCTCCCGTTCGGCCAGCACCGCCTTCGCGTGCTCCTCCACCTCGGCCCCGAACTCCCACGGCTCCCGCCGCCCCGCCCAGATCGCCGCGTGCGTGCGGAACAGCGGCAGGTAGGCGCCCAGTTGCAGCCACCGCAGGTACAGCTCCGGCGAGGGCGAACCGCCGAATCCCCCCACGTCCGGCCCGGAATACGGCACCCCGCACAGTCCGAGCCCCAGGACCAGCGCCAGCGAGGCCCGCAACCCCGGCCAGCTCGTCTCCACGTCACCGGACCACGTGCCGCCGTACCGCTGCATCCCCGCCCAGCCCGACCGGGAGAAGAGGAACGGCCGTTCCGTCGGACGCAGCCGTACCAGCCCCTCGTACCCGGCCCGCGCCATCCCGAGCGCGTACACGTTGTGCGCCGCCCGGTGGTCCCCGCCCGCCCCGTCCATCGCGTGCCGCGCGGACCTCGGCAGCGTCATGTCCCCGAACGGGGTGAAGGACACCGGCTCGTTCATGTCGTGCCAGACACCCGCGAAGCCGTTGGCGAGCCGCTCCTCGTACAGGTCGCCCCACCACCGGCGCACCGCCGGATCGGTGAAGTCTGGATACGCGCAGCCACCCGGCCACACCTCGCCCCGCACCTCCCGCCCGCGCGCGTCCCGTACGAACGCGCCCGCGCCCCCGACCGCACCCCCGGCCGCGTGCAGGGCCTCGCCCGGCGCCGCCTTCACCGCCGGGTCCACGATCGACACCAGCCGCGTCCCGCCCCCGGGCAGCTCCGCCAACTCCCTTGCCAGACCCGGCAGATCGGGGAACCGCTCCGAATCCACCGTGAACACCCGGTGCCCGTCGTAGTGGTCGATGTCCAGGTGTACGGCCGCCAGCGCGATCCCCCGCGACACGTACCCCTCCACCACCCGCCGCACCTCCGCCGCGCTCCCGAACCCCCACCGCGCGTGCTGGTGGCCCAGCGCCCACTCCGGCGGCACCGCGGCCGCGCCCGTCAGCCCCGACCAGCCCTGCAGCACCCGGGCCGGCGTCCCGACCAGCACCCAGCACCGCAACGGGCCGCCGTCCATGCGCAGTTCGCTCACCCCCGGCCGGTCCGCGCCCGATCCGGCGCCCTCCTGGCCCTCGCGCAGCGACACCCGGCCGTCCCAGGTGTCGTCGTAGAAGGCCAGGTGCGTCCCCGCATCGGCGACGACGAACTGCACCGGCATCGTGATGTACAGCGGATCGTCGCCCGGCCCGAAAACGCCCCGCGGATCGGTGTTCCACAGCCGGTAGACCCCGTCCCGCAGCCGGGGCCCGCACGCCCGCCCGCCCAGCCCGAAGAAGCGCGCGTCGGCCGGCACCTCGGACCGCAGCAGCCACCGCGCGCCCGCCCGGTCCCCGTCCATCGCCCCGGCCCCGTCCGCCTCCCCGCCCCCCGACGGCGCCACCGGCTCCCACCACCGCGGCGGCCGCTCCCGCCGCAGCACCGCCCCGCCGGGCGTGCGCACCTCCACCTGCCCGTGCCGGGACACGGCCACCGTCACCCGCTCCGACACCACCCGCCAGCCGCCCCCGGTGTCCGGCTCCAGCACCGCTCGCGGATCCGGCTCCGGCCCCGAGCCCACCACCGCGTACGACGGCGTCGGCCGGGCCCCGTCCCACCCCCAGAACACCGCGCCGCCCACCGTCACCCGCACCACCAGCTCGGAGCGCGCGAACCGCAGCACCCCGCCGCCCGGGCCGGGCTCCGCACCCGTCAGCAGCCCCGGCACGCGCGCCCGCTCCGCACCCCGGCGCGGGAGCCCCAGCGCGTCCGCCCGCCGGTGGCGCAACGCCGAGCGCCAAGCGCGCCGCCCGCCCGCCGTACCGATGTCCATGACCGCACGCACCAGATCACGACCGTTCATGGCGCGCACTTTGCCACCGGCCCCGGCCCCGGCGGGCCCCGTTCACCAGCCGTTCACCCGGGAACGGATCACACCCGGCCACCGCCGACCACTCTGGTGCGGATGTCGATCACATGGCATCGTCCCTGTGAGCCGCCGCGCACCCACCCCCGCGCGATGGCACCGTACGCACACGGGCGCACCCACCCGCGCCACCCACGCACGAGCACGGGCGCACGCACACGAAGCGCGAGCCGCAGACCGACCGGGAGCCGACCCATGACCTCAGCCACTCCGCCGGAACCCCTGTGGGCCCCGGGCCCCGACCGGATCGCGGCGGCCCGGATCACGGCCTTCCAGGCCTGGGCCGCCGAACACCACGGCGCCCCCGCCACCGGCGGGTACCCGGCCCTGCACAGCTGGTCCGTGGACGCGCTGGACACCTTCTGGCAGGCCGTCGCCGAGTGGTTCGACGTCCGCTTCACCACTCCCTACACCGCTGTCCTCGCCGACCGCACCATGCCCGGCGCACGCTGGTTCACCGGCGCCACGCTGAACTACGCCGAGCACGCCCTGCGCGCCGGCGAGGACCCGGCGCGCGCCGGCGAAGCCGCCCTGCTCCACGTCGACGAGACCCACGAGCCGGTCCCCGTCACCTGGGCCGAGCTGCGCCGCCAGGTCGGCGCGCTCGCCGCGCAGCTGCGCGCCCTCGGCGTGCGCCCCGGCGACCGCGTCAGCGGCTACCTCCCGAACATCCCCGAAGCCGTCGTGGCCCTGCTCGCCACGGCCGCCGTCGGCGGCGTCTGGACCTCCTGCGCCCCCGACTTCGGCGCCCGCAGCGTCCTCGACCGCTTCCAGCAGGTCGAACCCGTCGTCCTGTTCACCGTCGACGGCTACCGCTACGGCGGCAAGGAGCACGACCGCCGCGACACCGTCGCCGAACTGCGGGCCGACCTCCCCTCGCTGCGGGCCGTCGTCCACATCCCGCTGATCGGCACCCCCGCGCCCGAGGGCACCCTGGACTGGTCCGCCCTGACCGCGGGCGAGAGCGAACCGGTCTTCGAGCCGGTCCCCTTCGATCACCCGCTGTGGGTCCTGTACTCCTCCGGCACCACGGGCCTGCCCAAGGCGATCGTCCAGTCGCAGGGCGGCATCCTGCTCGAACACCTCAAGCAGCTCGGCCTGCACTGCGACCTGGGCCCGCAGGACCGGTTCTTCTGGTACACCTCCACCGGCTGGATGATGTGGAACTTCCTCGTCTCCGGCCTGCTCACCGGCACCACCGTGGTCCTCTACGACGGCAGCCCCGGCTACCCGGACACCGGCGCCCAGTGGCGGATCGCCGAACGCACGAAGGCCACCCTCTACGGCACCTCGGCCGCCTACGTGATGGCCTGCCGCAAGGCCGAGGTCCACCCCGCGCGCGACTTCGACCTCTCCGCGGTGAAGTGCGTCGCCACCACGGGCTCCCCGCTGCCGCCCGACGGCTTCCGCTGGCTGCACGACGAAGTCGCCGAGGACCTGTGGATCGCCTCGGTCAGCGGCGGCACCGACGTGTGCAGCTGCTTCGCCGGCGCCGTCCCCACCCTGCCCGTCCACATCGGCGAACTCCAGGCCGCCTGCCTGGGCACCGACCTCCAGGCCTGGGACCCGGCGGGCAAGCCCGTGACCGGGGAGGTGGGCGAGCTGATCGTCACCAACCCCATGCCGTCCATGCCGATCCGGTTCTGGAACGACCCCGACGGCAGCCGCTACCGCGACAGCTACTTCGACATGTTCCCGGGCGTCTGGCGGCACGGTGACTGGATCACGATCACCGACCACGGCTCGGTCGTCATCCACGGCCGCTCCGACTCCACGCTCAACCGCCAGGGCGTGCGGATGGGCTCCGCCGACATCTACGAGGCCGTGGAGCGCCTGCCGGAGATCAAGGAATCCCTGGTCATCGGGCTGGAGGAACCGGACGGCGGCTACTGGATGCCGCTCTTCGTCCACCTCGCCCCCGGCGCCCGTCTCGACGACGACCTGCGGGCCCGGATCAAGACGACGATCCGCGAGGAACTCTCCCCCCGCCACGTCCCCGACGAGATCATCGAGGTCCCCGGCGTCCCGCACACCCTCACGGGCAAGCGCATCGAGGTGCCGGTCAAGCGCCTGCTCCAGGGCGCGCCGCTGGCCAAGGCCGTGAACCCCGGCTCGGTCGACAACCTCGACCTCCTCGACTTCTACGAGGAGCTGGCCCGCACCCGACGCCAGGGGTGACTGTCAGTGGCCGTGGTTACGCTGAGTGAGCATCGACCGGTGCGACTCAGGGGGAGCCATGGCAGACAGCAGGAACACGGACACGACCAGCACCCGAGGCCGCCCGCGCGGCGCCGCGGGCGGAGGCGCAAACGGCAGGAGGGGCGGCGGCGGACGCGGCGGCGGGGGCGGCGGGGGCGCCTCCCGGGCCCGCCGCGGCCTGCGCCGCGAAATCCCCGGCACGCTCGGCGTCATCGCCGACCCCGGGGACTTCGCGGCCATGCGCGGCTACCGGAGCTTCACCTTCACCGACCACGAGGACTACCTCAACCAGGCCGACGCGCTTCTGAGGTCCCTCGCCCTGCGCGGCATCCACACCACCGTCGTGCTCTTCGACCCCGAGGAGTACGCCGACCACTGCGCCGAGCGGGGCACCGACCCCGACACCTCCGCCGCCCGCACCCGCTTCACCGCGGACCTCGCCGGCACCGCCGCCTCCCTGCCCTACGGGGAGGAACCACTGAGCGCCCTCCTCCCGCGCCTCGTGGACGAGGCCGTCCGCCAGGCCACCTGGGAGTACGCCACCGTCCTGCTCTCCGGGATCGGCAGCTGCGCCGACTGCGGGGAGGACATCGGCCAGGCCTCCTTCGACCGGGCGGCCCTGATCCTGCGGCGGCTGCTGGAGCGGGCCGGACCCGGCCACCACCACCTGGTGTGCAGCGTCCCCACCCAGGACGAACAGCTCGTCGCCGTACTGCACGCCGACACCACCGGCGACCCCGCCGCCCCGCCCGGGGCGGAAGGACGCGAGCGCTTCGACTTCGTGACTGTCCTCGCCACCGGCCTCGCCCTCGGCGGCCCCGGCGGCCTGGTCCTGCGCACCACCACCGGGGACCTCCGCGACCGGGTCCACGGCTGGCGCCTGGACCGCGGCCGCCTGGTCACCCTCTCCGCAGCCGCCGTGTTCAACGCGTACTGCACCGACGCCGACACCGGAGAGCCCGTCCCGCCGGAACCGGGCGTCGAGTACTGCCCCGGGTACGAGGTGGACGAGGCGGGACCGCCCCACTGAACCGGAGGAGGCACCGGAGCGGCCGAGGGGCCCCCGCCACCGGCGAAGGCCCCTCGTCCCGACCACATCACCCCTCGCGGGGCACCGGCTACTCGCCGGAAAGCACCGCCTGGGCGGCCACGCGGGCCTCCTCGGCGCTGTCCGCCGCACGCGCGGCGGCGGCGGCGCGCTCGCACTGGGCGAGCGTGTACTTCGCGAGCGTCGCCCGCACGTAGGGGATCGACGCGGCGCCCATCGAGAGCGAGGTGACACCCAGACCCGTCAGGACACAGGCCAGCAGCGGGTCCGAAGCGGCCTCACCGCAGACGCCGCAGCTCTTGCCCTCCGCCCTGGCGGCCTCGGCCGACATGGCGATCAGGTCGAGCAGCGCGGGCTGCCACGGGTCCTGGAGGCGGGAGACCGCACCGACCTGGCGGTCGGCCGCGAAGGCGTACTGCGCCAGGTCGTTCGTGCCCAGCGACAGGAACTCGACCTCCTGGAGGATCGAGCGCGCCCGCAGCGCGGCGGAGGGGATCTCCACCATCGCGCCGAACTTCGCCCGCAGCCCGGCCTCGCGGCAGGCGTCCGCGAACGCCTTGGCGTCGGCGCGGTCGGCCACCATCGGGGCCATGACCTCCAGGTAGACCGGCAGGCCCTCGGCCGCCTTGGCCAGCGCGGTGAGCTGCGTACGCAGCACCTCCGGGTGGTCCAGCAGCGCCCGCAGGCCGCGCACGCCCAGAGCCGGGTTCGGCTCGTCGGCCGGGGTCAGGAAGTCGAGCGGCTTGTCGGCGCCCGCGTCCAGGACGCGCACGACGACCCGGCCCTCGGGGAAGGCCTCCAGCACGGCGCGGTAGGCCGCGACCTGCTTCTCCTCGGTCGGCGCCTTCTTGCTGTCGTCCAGGAACAGGAACTCGGTGCGGAACAGGCCCACACCCTCCGCCCCCGCCTCGACGGCCGCCGGCACGTCCGCCGGACCGCCGACGTTGGCCAGCAGCGGCACCTTGTGACCGTCCGACGTGGCGCCCGGACCGGACGACGCGGACAGCGCGGCCCGGCGCTCGGCGGCCGCGGCCTCCAGCTCCGCGCGCTTCTGCGGAGTCGGGTCCACGAACAGGTCACCGGTGCTGCCGTCGACGGCGATCACGGTGCCCTCGGGGATCTCACCGGCACCCGGCAGCGCGACGATGGCCGGCACGCCCAGCGCCCGCGCGAGGATCGCGCTGTGGCTGGTCGGGCCGCCTTCCTCGGTGACGAAACCGAGGACGAGCGTCGGGTCGAGCAGCGCGGTGTCCGCGGGAGCCAGGTCCCGCGCGATCAGCACGTACGGCTCGTCGCTGTCCGGCACGCCCGGCATGGGCACGCCCAGCAGGCGGGCCACGATGCGGTTCCGCACGTCGTCCAGGTCGGCCACCCGGCCGGCCATGTACTCCCCGGCGCCGGCGAGCAGCTCGCGGTAGGAGGCGAACGCGTCGTACACACCGCGCTCGGCGGTGCTCCCGACAGCGATCCGGCGGTCGACGTCGGCCATCAGCTCAGGGTCCTGAGCGATCATGGCCTGGGCTTCGAGCACGTGCTGGGCCTCGCCACCGGCCAGCTGGCCGCGCGCGATCAGGTCGGCCGCCACGGCGTCCACGGCCTGACGGGCGCGCCCCTGTTCGCGCTCCGCCTCCTCCGCGGCGATCTGCTTGGCCGGCGGTTCGAGAACCGCCGTCCCCATGTGCCGAACCTCGCCGATCGCCACACCGTGGCTCACGCCGACGCCTCGCAGCGTTGTCTCCATTTCACCCGTCTCCGATTGAGCGGCGGGCCCACCCGCCGCGTTGGATGTCCGATTCGCCCGTGCGGGCGGATGCGTCACTGCCAGCCGAAGAGCACGTCTCCGGTTTTCACGTCTCCGGCCTCGACGACATCGGTGAGGGAGTCGGGCGTCGCTTCCAGGGCCACCACGGGGCAGACGGGCGACTTGCCGGCCTGCTCGACCGCGGCGGGGTTCCAGCGGATGACGGTCTGGCCGCGGGTCACCGTGTCGCCCTTGTTCACGAGCAGCTCGAAGCCCTCGCCGTTGAGCTGGACGGTGTCGATCCCGAGGTGCGTGAGCACGCCGTGCCCATCGGCGTCGACGACGACGTAGGCGTGCGGGTGCAGAGAGACGACCACACCGTCGACGGGGGACACCGCCTCCGAGGGCTCGCGCACGGGATCAATGGCGGTGCCCGGTCCCACCATGGCGCCGGAGAACACCGGATCGGGCACTGCCGCGAGTCCGATGGCGCGCCCGGCAAGTGGGGACGTCACGCTGGTCATGGGGGCCTCCCAGGGGGTGGGGCTGCTTCGTGTCGCCGTCAGAACGTGTCCGGACGGCATACTTTGAGAAGGGTAAGTCATGACACATCCCGGTTCGTCACGAAGTACACCTCCTGACGGAAGCCCTGCGTGCTCGCCGCGACGGCCTAGTGGACTAGACCATACGCCTGAATCGATTTGCGCGGGCATCGGCGGAGCTGTACTGTCGTGACTCCCGCCAGGACGCGTCGTGTGAACACCTCACGAACCGCTGATGGACGGGACACCTCCTCTGGATCGCTGATCTTCAACCCGTGTTCTTTGCGTTTGCCTGTAGGCGGACGGAGAGAGTGGTCGGGAAGCGGGAAAAGCGCTGATAGAGTCGGACTCGCCGAAAAGGAAAACGCGAAAGCGAAAACCTGGAAAGCGAAAAGCAGGATCCCGTTTCGACCGGGAATCGGACACGAGAGAGTCTGATAGAGTCGGAAACGAAGAACGAAGCCCGGAGGAAAACCCGCGAGGGTGAGTACGAAGGAAGCGTCCGTTCCTTGAGAACTCAACAGCGTGCCAAAAATCAACGCCAGAAGTTGATACCCCGTCCATTTCGGTGGATGAGGTTCCTTTGAAAAAGACCTGTGAGGCCTTCGGGTGCTTGCAGGCAACCACAACAGCGAGGACGCAGTGGATGGTCGGCCATATTCCGGCATGACTGTCCCGCTCAACGCGAGTGGGCACCCGATTACGGGTAAACATTCACGGAGAGTTTGATCCTGGCTCAGGACGAACGCTGGCGGCGTGCTTAACACATGCAAGTCGAACGATGAAGCCCTTCGGGGTGGATTAGTGGCGAACGGGTGAGTAACACGTGGGCAATCTGCCCTTCACTCTGGGACAAGCCCTGGAAACGGGGTCTAATACCGGATAACACTCCTGCCTGCATGGG
>NZ_JBWKDV010000006.1:0-281708 GCF_056435825.1 Streptomyces sp. NPDC043876
ACGCCCGGTTACATTTCGAACCCGGAAGCTAAGCCTTTCAGCGCCGATGGTACTGCAGGGGGGACCCTGTGGGAGAGTAGGACGCCGCCGAACAACCCGCCCTTTTAGCTCAGTCGGTAGAGCGTCTCCATGGTAAGGAGAAGGTCAACGGTTCGATTCCGTTAAAGGGCTCCAACAAAGAAGGCCCCCGCCATTGGCGGGGGCCTTCTTGCGTTTCAGGCAGTATCCGTCCCGCGTGTCAAGCCCCGAACCTTCGGGCCGTGACGTGGGCCGGCGTTCGGGGCGCAATGGGAGCAGAGCAGCTCGCGTTCACCGAACCACGGAAGGACTCCCCATGAGCGTCGAACCGATCCGCCGACCCGTCCGTACGGCGATGACCGTCCACGCCGTCGCAGGCGCCTCCCCGCTGCCCACCGGGCCCGGCGGAGGGTCCGTCCACCACGTCGCCGTCAGGGGCAGTGAGCCCCGGTCGTGGCAGATGGCGGCGCCGTCCTTCATGATCCTGTCGACTCTGCCCCGGAGATAGCTGCCCGGGGGCGTGCTCAGTCGCCCTCGCGGGGCTGCGGGACGCGGAAGGCGAGGATGGCCATGTCGTCCGAGGCGGGTTCGGCGGCGAAGCGTTCCACCGCGCGCAGGACGCGGGCGGCCACCGCGCCCGCGGTGAGGCCGGTGCAGGTCGTGAGGACTTCGGCGAGGCCGTCGTCGCCCAGCATCCGGGTGCCCTCGCGGCGCTCGGTCACGCCGTCCGTGACGCAGAGCAGGACATCGCCCGGGTCCAGGGTGACGGTCTCCTCGTAGAGGTCCAGGTCGTCGATCACTCCGAGCAGGGGCTGCGGTTCCGCGGCCGGGACCACCTCGCCGTTCGGGCGCAGGCGCAGCGGGAGCGGGTGGCCCGCGCAGACGACCTTCATCAGGGCGCTGCCGTCGGGCTGCGGGTGCAGTTCGCCGTACAGCAGGGTGAGGAAGCGGCTGCGGGCGCCCTCGTCGAGGATGGCCGCGTTGAGGCGCTCCAGGACCGCCGGGCCGCCGAGGCCCTCGCGGGCCAGCAGGCGCAGCGCGTGCCGGGCGAGGCCGGTGACCGCCGCCGCCTCGGGGCCCGTACCGCAGACATCGCCGATGGCGAAGCCGTACACCCCGGTGCGGATCGGGAAGACGTCGTAGAAGTCGCCGCCCACCTCGTTGCCCTCGCCGGCCGCGCGGTAGATGACCTCGACCTCCATGCCGGGGATGGCGGGGGAGCCGGGCGGCAGGAGGCTGCGCTGGAGGGAGCGGCTGATCGCGGTGCGCTCGGAGTAGAGCCGGGCGTTGTCGAGGGCGAGGGCGGCCCGGCGGGAGAGGTCCTCGGCGAGTTCGAGGATCTCCTGGCGGAAGTGCTCCTCGCTGGGCTTGCCCAGGGTGAGCAGGCCGATGACGCGGTTGCGGGCCATCAGCGGCAGGACGACGGTCTCGCCGGCGACGGCGGCCGAAGCCTCGGGCCAGGGACGGGCGCCCGCCTCGCGCAGCGCCTCCGGCGGAGCGACGCGGGACAGCAGGACCTTGAGGTCGTCGATGCGTTCTTCGTCTTCGTGCAGGACGAAGGAGAGGAACGGCTCCGAGGACTGGTCGGCGATGGTGTAGACGGCGCACCAGGTGGCCAGGGTCGGGACGGTCATCTGGGCCATGAGGGCCAGGGTCTGGTCCCGGTCGAGGGTGCCCGCGAGCAGGTCGGAGGCTTCGACGAGGAAGGAGAGCGAGCCGCGGCGCAGGCGTTCCAGCTCGCCGAGGCGGGCGGATTCCACGGCGAGCGCGATCCGGTCGGCCGCGAACTGCAGGCGCAGGGCGTCCTCGTTCGAGTAGCGGCCCGGGCCCTCGGCGGCGATGCCGAGGGAACCGGTGAGGCGGCCCTCCACCTTGAGGGGGACGGTGACCGCGGAGCGCATGCCGGTGGATTCGAGGAGCGGGACGGCTCCGGGGACGGCGGCGAGGTCGTCGTGGACCGCGGGCATCCGGGCGGAGCCGTAGCGGTTGGTGCCCGCCTCGACGGGGACGCGGGCGAAGCGCTGGCGGGTGGAGGGCAGGCCGGTGGTGGCCCGTACCTCCAGTTCGGTCTCGTCGTCGGTGGCGAGCAGCAGGAAGGCGGAGTCGGCGTCCAGGAGGTCGCGGGCGCGTTCGACGGTGCGCTGGAGCAGGCCGTCGAGGTCGTCGGGGGCCGGAGAGCCGATGAAGATCTCGAAGGGGTCGGCGGCGCGAGGTTCGGTGAGCATGCCGCCGTCGGCGGGGATCCGGACCGGGCTCTGGAGCAGGGCCCGCTCGTCGTCATGGACGAGCAGGCAGACGATGGACGGCTCGCCGTGGGCGTCGCGGACGCGCAGGTGGGAGGCGTAGACGGGGATGACGCGGCCGTCGGCGCCGCGGATGCCGTAGCTGCCCTCCCAGCGCGACAAGCGCAGGGCTTCGGCGATGCCGGTGCCGGTGCCGGGGGTCTGCGGCCAGGCGGCGAGCTCGGCGAGGGGGCGGCCCACGGCCTTCTCGGCGGGGTGGCCGAAGATGTGCTCGGCGTCCTCGTTCCAGGCGATGACCTCGTCGGAGGCATCGATCTGGACGACGGCGACGCGGACGCGGCTGTCCGCGAGCGGCAGCAGCTGGTCCGGGACGACGGGGCCCGCCGAGCGGGTACCGACCGGACGGTCCGGGAGGTCCAGGCGGAACCACACGTGCTTGTGGGTGGCGGTGTACTCGACGCCCCAGCGGGTGGCCAGGGCGGCGCACAGCATGAGGCCGCGGCCGCTCTCGCGGTCCGGGTCCGCGTAGGGCCGCTCTCCCGGGTACTCCAGCGGGAGGGCGCGTTCCGGATAGCGGTCGGCTACCTCGACCCGTACGCCGTCCTCGGTGCGCAGGCACAGGACCTCGGCCCGGGTGCCGGCGTGCACCACGGCGTTCGTGACCAGCTCACTGGTGAGCACCACGGCGTCGTCGACGATGTCCGCGAAGCCCCAGCCCTGGAGGGTGTCGCGGACGAAGGCGCGGGCGGTGGCGACGGAGCGCCCGAGCGGATCGAAGCTGGCAGCGGCCCGTGCCGTGATCACAAGTCTCCTCCGACGCGGTTGGACATCGGGTGCCAGGTTACTTACCTTCGCGGTCGGCGCGGTGCGGTCGTCCGGTATTCCCCCCACAGGGTGTGGACCGTGTGCGAAGGTGCCGAAGTGTTATGGCCTGGTTCGGCCGGGGTGAAACACTGGACAGGCTTGGAGAGCCGGGTTGCGTGGAGTCAGGACCCGGCGGTGCGGTCGACCCTTTCGGGAGGGACACGGTGGAGTCTGGCGTAGCAGCGCGCAGGACAGGTGCGCGTGCGAAGGGCGGACGGTCCCGGCGGGGCAGCACGACCGAGGTCGATACCGCCGCGTTGAACCGTCTGGTCACGGCCCTGGTGTCGATGCGGGACGGGAACTTCCGCAAGCGGCTGACGGTGTCCGGCGACGGCGTGATGGCGGAGATCGCCGCCGTCTACAACGAGGTCGCCGACCGAAACCTGCACCTCACCGGTGAGCTGTCGCGGGTCCGGCGGATGGTCGGGCGCGAGGGCAAGCTGAGCGAGCGGCTGGAGACGGGGGCCTGCGAGGGCTCCTGGGCGGCCGCGATCGACGCCTCGAACCAGCTGGTGGACGATCTGGCCCGGCCGGTCTCCGAGGTCGGCCGGGTGCTCTCGGCGGTCGCCGAGGGCGATCTGGACCAGCGGATGGACCTGCGGACCCAGGCGGCCGAGGGGGCCGGGCATCCGCTGCGCGGTGAGTTCCTCAAGATCGGCCGGACGGTCAACAACCTGGTCGACCAGCTCTCGGCGTTCACCGACGAGGTGACCCGGGTGGCGCTGGAAGTCGGCACCGAGGGCAAGCTCGGCGGTCAGGCGCAGGTGCGCGGGATGTCGGGTTCCTGGAAGGACCTGACCGATTCGGTCAACACGATGGCCTACCGGCTCACCGCCCAGGTGCGTGACATCGCTCTCGTCACGACGGCGGTGGCGAAGGGCGACCTGTCGCGCAAGGTCACCGTGCACGTGGCCGGCGAGATGCTCCAGCTGAAGAACACCGTGAACACGATGGTGGACCAGCTGTCGTCGTTCTCCTCCGAAGTGACGCGGGTGGCCCGCGAGGTGGGCACCGAGGGCGAGCTGGGCGGCCAGGCGAAGGTGCCCGGGGTCGCGGGCGTGTGGAAGGACCTGACGGACTCCGTCAACACCATGGCGGGGAACCTGACCGCCCAGGTGCGCGGGATCGCGCAGGTCACGACCGCGGTGGCCAGCGGTGACCTGTCGCAGAAGGTGACGGTGAGCGCGCGCGGCGAGGTGGCCCAGCTCGCCGAAACGATCAATCAGATGACCGAGACGCTGCGGACCTTCGCGGACGAGGTCACGCGGGTGGCGAGCGAGGTCGGCGCCAAGGGGCTGCTCGGCGGCCAGGCGCAGGTGCCGGGGGCCGCGGGGACGTGGAAGGACCTCACCGATTCGGTGAACACGGTCTTCCGCAACCTCACCACGCAGGTGCGCGACATCGCGCAGGTGACCACGGCGGTGGCCAACGGCGACCTGTCGCAGAAGGTCACCGTGGACGTGGCCGGCGAGATGCTGGAGCTGAAGAACACCGTCAACACGATGGTGGACCAGCTCCAGTCCTTCGGTTCCGAGGTGACGCGGGTGGCCCGCGAGGTCGGCGTCGAGGGCGAGCTGGGCGGTCAGGCGCAGGTGCCGGGGGCGGCGGGGACGTGGAAGGACCTCACCGATTCGGTGAACACCGCCTTCCGGAACCTGACCGGCCAGGTCCGCAACATCGCCCAGGTGACCACGGCGGTGGCCAACGGCGACCTGTCGCAGAAGGTCACCGTGGACGTCTCCGGCGAGATGCTCCAGCTGAAGAACACCGTGAACACGATGGTGGACCAGCTGTCGTCCTTCGCCGACCAGGTCACGCGGATGGCGCGGGACGTGGGGACGGAGGGCCGCCTCGGCGGTCAGGCGCGGGTCGAGGGGGTGTCCGGTACCTGGAAGGAGCTGACCGACTCGGTCAACTTCATGGCCGGGAACCTGACGTCCCAGGTGCGCCAGATCGCCCAGGTGACGACGGCGGTGGCGCGCGGCGACCTGTCGCAGAAGATCGACGTGGACGCGCGGGGCGAGATCCTGGAGCTGAAGAACACCATCAACACGATGGTCGACCAGCTCTCCGCCTTCGCCGAGCAGGTGACCCGGGTGGCCCGGGACGTGGGCACGGAGGGCCGCCTGGGCGGTCAGGCGCAGGTGCCCGGCGTGGCCGGCGTATGGCGCGACCTGACCGATTCGGTGAACGGCATGGCCGGGAACCTGACCTCGCAGGTGCGCAACATCGCCCAGGTCGCCACCGCGGTGGCGCGCGGCGACCTGTCGCAGAAGATCGACGTGGACGCGCGCGGCGAGATCCTGGAGCTGAAGAACACCCTCAACACGATGGTGGACCAGCTCTCGAACTTCGCGGAGCAGGTGACGCGGGTGGCCCGCGAGGTGGGCACCGAGGGCATCCTGGGCGGCCAGGCCGAGGTGAAGGGGGTCTCCGGTACCTGGAAGGACCTCACGCAGTCGGTCAACTTCATGGCCAACAACCTGACCTCGCAGGTCCGCAACATCGCGGAGGTGACCACGGCGGTCGCGATGGGCGACCTGTCGAAGAAGATCACGGTCGACGCCAAGGGCGAGATCCTGGAGCTGGTGACGACCGTCAACACCATGGTCGACCAGCTGTCCTCCTTCGCGGAGCAGGTCACGCGGGTGGCGCGCGAGGTGGGCTCCGAGGGCATCCTCGGCGGCCAGGCGCGGGTGCGCGGGGTGACCGGCATCTGGAAGGACCTGACCGACAACGTCAACCTGATGGCCAACAACCTGACGTCGCAGGTGCGCAACATCTCCCAGGTCTCGGCGGCGGTCGCCAACGGCGATCTGACCAAGAAGGTCACGGTCGAGGCGCGCGGCGAGGTCGCGCAGCTCGCGGACACGGTCAACACCATGGTCAAGACGCTGTCGTCGTTCGCCGACGAGGTGACCCGGGTGGCCCGCGAGGTGGGCACCGAGGGCCGCCTCGGCGGTCAGGCGCACGTGCCCGGGGTCTCGGGGACCTGGAAGGACCTCACCGACTCGGTGAACTTCATGGCCTCCAACCTCACCGGTCAGGTGCGGCAGATCGCCATGGTCACGACCGCCATCGCCAAGGGCGACATGACCAAGAAGATCGACATCGACGCCCGGGGCGAGATCCTGGAGCTGAAGACCACCATCAACACCATGGTCGACCAGCTGTCGTCCTTCGCCGACCAGGTCACCCGGGTGGCCCGCGAGGTGGGCACCGAGGGGATCCTGGGCGGTCAGGCCCGGGTCCGGGACGTGGACGGCACCTGGCGCGACCTCACGGAGTCCGTGAACGAGATGGCCGGGAACCTCACCCGGCAGGTACGGGCCATCGCGGCCGTGGCCACGGCGGTGACCCGCGGCGATCTGAACCTGAAGATCGACGTGGACGCGGCGGGCGAGATCCAGGTCCTCCAGGACAACATCAACACGATGATCGCCAACCTGCGCGACACCACCCTGGCCAACAAGGAGCAGGACTGGCTCAAGGGCAACCTGGCCCGGATCTCGGCGCTCATGCAGGGCCGCCGGGAGCTGGACGACGTGGCGTCGCTGATCATGAGCGAGCTGACCCCGGTGGTCTCGGCGCAGCACGGCGCGTTCTTCCTGGCGCTGCCGTCCGGCGGAGCCACCGAGATCGGCGCCGACGGCGTTCACGACGGCCCGTACGAGCTGCGCATGCGCGGCAGCTACGCGTACGCGGGCGGCTCCATGCCGACCTCGTTCCGGCCGGGGGAGGGGCTGATCGGGACGGTCGCCGAGGAGAAGCGGACGATCCTGGTCGAGAACACCCCGCCGGGCTACCTGAAGATCTCCTCGGGGCTGGGCGAGGCGCCGCCGGCCCATGTGATCGTGCTGCCGGTGCTGTTCGAGGGGAACCTGCTCGGCGTCATCGAGCTGGCGTCCTTCCAGCCGTTCACGCAGATCCAGAAGGACTTCCTCAGCCAGATCGCCGAGATGATCGGTACGAGCGTCAACACCATCAGCGTCAACTCCAAGACGGAGATGCTGCTCAAGCAGTCGCAGGAGATGACCGAGCAGCTGCGCGAGCGCTCCGACGAGCTGGAGAACCGGCAGAAGGCGCTCCAGGCCGCCAACGCGGAACTGGAGGAGAAGGCCGAGCTGCTGGCCCAGCAGAACCGGGACATCGAGGTGAAGAACACCGAGATCGAGGAGGCCCGGCAGGTCCTGGAGGAGCGCGCCGAGCAGCTCGCGGTCTCGATGCGCTACAAGTCGGAGTTCCTGGCCAACATGTCGCACGAGCTGCGCACCCCGCTCAACTCGCTGCTGATCCTGGCCAAGCTGCTCGCGGACAACGCGGACGAGAACCTCTCGCCGAAGCAGGTGGAGTTCGCCGAGACGATCCACGGCGCGGGTTCGGACCTGCTCCAGCTGATCAACGACATCCTGGACCTGTCGAAGGTCGAGGCGGGCAAGATGGACGTCTCGCCGACGCGGATCGCGCTGGTCCAGCTCGTGGACTACGTGGAGGCGACCTTCCGGCCGCTGACGGCGGAGAAGGGCCTGGACTTCTCGGTGCGGGTCTCGCCGGAGCTGCCGGCCACCCTGCACACCGACGAGCAGCGGCTGTTGCAGGTGCTGCGCAACCTGCTGTCCAACGCGGTGAAGTTCACCGACGGCGGCGCGGTGGAGCTGGTGATCCGGCCCGCCGGGGCGGACGTACCGCAGGCGATCCGGGAGCAGTTGCTGGAGGCCGGGTCGCTGCGGGAGGCGGACGCGGACCTGATCGCCTTCTCGGTGACCGACACCGGGATCGGGATCGCGGCGAGCAAGATGCTGGTGATCTTCGAGGCGTTCAAGCAGGCGGACGGGACGACGAGCCGCAAGTACGGCGGTACCGGGCTCGGGCTGTCCATCAGCCGGGAGATCGCGCGGCTGCTGGGCGGCGAGATCCACGCGGCCAGTGAGCCGGGACGCGGTTCCACCTTCACGCTGTACCTGCCGCTGCACCCGAGCGAACTGCCGCCGCAGGGGTACTCGCCGCCCGCGCCCGGTGGCCGCGGGGACCTGTACCGCAGGGCGGCCGAGGTCGCGTCCGCGCTTCCGGTGATGCCGTCGCTGCCGGCGGCGCCGACGACTCCGGCGGGGCCGGCCGTGCCCGTACAGCCCGTGGCGGCTGCGCCCTCCGGTACGCCGGGGGCCGGCGGGCAGCACGCGGGGCAGGGGCACGGGGCGGCGACGCTGTTCCGGCGGCGGCGCAAGGCGGCCGGCGACCAGGGAGCGCGGCCGGGGATGCCGGGTGCGCAGAACGGGGCGCAGGGGTCCGAGGACGAGTGGGGCGGCGCGCTGGACGAGCTGCCGGTGGTGCCCCGCACCTACGACTTCCACGGCGAGAAGGTGCTGATCGTCGACGACGACGTGCGCAACGTCTTCGCGCTGACCAGTGTGCTGGAGCAGCACGGCCTTTCGGTGCTGTACGCGGAGAACGGGCGCGAGGGCATCGAAGTCCTGGAGCAGCACGACGACGTGACGGTCGTTCTGATGGACATCATGATGCCGGAGATGGACGGCTACGCGACGACGTCGGCGATCCGGCGGATGCCGCAGTTCGCGGGGCTGCCGATCATCGCGCTGACGGCGAAGGCGATGAAGGGGGACCGGGAGAAGGCGATCGACTCCGGAGCGTCCGACTATGTCACCAAGCCCGTCGATCCCGACTTCCTGCTGTCGGTGATGGAGCAGTGGATGCGCGGGAAGTGATCGATACGGGAACGAAGACGTATCGATTGCTGACGCACTGTGTCCGCATCGGTGTGGGAGGGCGGTATACGGGGAACCTTCTGCTCCCCCACACCGTTTCTGCTTCGTGCACAGTGACATCTTGGTGACAGGGTGTGGCGATCTCGGGACTGGGGCTACGATGACCGGCACAAGGACGGACGGCGCACGGAAGCCGCCTGCTGGGGCGGGCCCCGGGCTGAGCGCTGGAGCCAGGAGCCGGGGAGGCCCCATGCCGGGGCGAGGAGGACAGGGCATGGTGCAGAAGGCCAAGATCCTCCTGGTCGACGACCGGCCGGAGAATCTGCTGGCGCTGGAGGCCATCCTCTCCGCGCTCGATCAGACACTGGTCAGGGCGTCGTCGGGGGAGGAAGCGCTCAAGGCGCTGCTGACAGACGATTTCGCGGTCATCCTGCTGGATGTGCAGATGCCCGGGATGGACGGTTTCGAGACGGCCGCGCACATCAAGCGGCGGGAGCGGACCCGGGACATCCCGATCATCTTCCTGACCGCGATCAACCACGGTCCGCACCACACCTTCCGCGGCTATGCCGCCGGGGCCGTGGACTACATCTCCAAGCCCTTCGACCCGTGGGTGCTGCGGGCCAAGGTCTCGGTCTTCGTCGAGCTGTACACGAAGAACTGCCAGCTGCGGGAGCAGGCGTCGCTGCTGCGGCTCCAGCTGGAGGGCGGCGGGTCCGGCGGCGTCGAGGGCAAGGAGACGGCGGGCCTGCTGGCCGAGCTGTCGGCCCGGCTCGCGGCGGTCGAGGAGCAGGCGGAGGCGCTCACCAAGCAGCTCGGCGAGGAAGCGGCCGATCCCGCGGTGGTGGCGACCGCCGCCCATCTGGAGCGGAAGCTGACCGGTCTGCGCCGGGCGCTGGACGCGCTGGAGCCGGGCACCGGCGGCGGATCGACGATGCTGCCCGCGCAGGCCTGAGCCGGGGCGCACCGCAAGGAGACCGGGCGGGCCGCGACGAGCGGCCCGCCCGGTCTCTTTGCGTGGTAACGGCGCTGAGGGGCTGTCAGCTCTGGCCGTACGTCAAATGACGCACCGGGACGACGACACGAACGGGTGAAGGGGTGGGCACGCGTGTCCACCGGGGTGCGCACCGGTAACCTCGGGGCCATGGCCTCACGTACGTCCGGCAAGGGTTCCCAGAGCGCCGCGGGTGCCGCGAAGGCCCGCACCGGCCGTACGACGGCGCCGGCGAAGAAGGCTGCGTCGCCTGCGGGCAGGCCGCCCGCGAAGAAGGCCGCGGCCGCCAAGCGCGCCCCGGTCCGCAAGACCGCGCCCAAGCCCGCACCGTCCCCGACCGGGGGCGTGGTGCGCCTGGTGCGCGCCGTGTGGCTCGGCCTCGCGCACGCGGTGGGCGCCGTCTTCCGCGGCATGGGACGCGGCGCGAAGAACCTCGACCCGGCCCACCGCAAGGACGGGGTCGGGCTGCTCCTGCTCGCCCTCGCGCTGATCGTCGCCGCCGGAACCTGGTCGAACCTGAGCGGTCCCGTCGGGGATCTGGTCACGATGCTCATCACCGGGGCGTTCGGACGGCTCGACCTGCTGGTGCCGGTCCTCCTCGGGGTCATGGCGGTGCGCTTCATCCGCCACCCCGAGCAGAGCGACGCCAACGGCCGGATCGGCATCGGCCTGACCGCGCTGGTCATCGGAGTCCTGGGGCTGGTCCACATCGCCTGCGGCGCGCCCGGCCGGGACGAGGGCACCACCGCCATGCAGAACGCGGGCGGCCTGATCGGCTGGGGCGCCTCCAAACCCCTCATCTTCACCATGGGCGCGCCCCTGGCCGTGCCGCTGCTCGTGCTGCTCACCGTCTTCGGGCTGCTGGTGGTCACCGCCACCCCGGTCAACGCGATCCCGCAGCGGCTGCGCCGGCTCGGGATCCGGCTCGGGGTGATCGCGCCCAACGAGTACGACACCGCCTACGCCGAGCAGGAGGGCGACCGCCACGACCCCGAGCGGTGGCGGGCCAACGAGCAGGCCGGCGCCGCGGTCCGCCCGGACCCGGCCACTCCCGCGGCCTCCGCCGAGGAGGAAGCCCTCGCCGCCCGGCGGCGCAGGCCCCGGCGCGCTCCGGCGCGGCCCGCCATGGACCGCGGGATGGACGCGGTGGACGTCGCCGCCGCGGCGGCCGCCGCCCTGGACGGGGCGGTGTACGGCGGCATGCCGCCCTCGCCGCTCGTCGCCGACCTGACCCACGGGGTCGCGCCCGCGCGGGAGGACGTCGAGATCACGGCCCCGGTGCCGCCCGCCCGCGAGCAGCGCGGCGAGCCGAAGGAAGCGGGCGCCCCCCAGGGCTCCCCGGCCGCGGCCCCGCCCGTCCCCGCCGCGCCGCCCGCCCCGGCGGCCGCGCCCGCCCCGGCCGCCGGGCCGGTGGGCGTACCCGATCTGACCAAGGCTCCGCCGCGGACCGAGGCGCTGCCGCCGCGCGCCGAGCAGCTCCAGCTGCGCGGGGACATCACGTACGCGCTGCCCTCGCTCGACCTGCTGGAGCGCGGCGGCCCCGGCAAGACCCGCAGCGCCGCCAACGACGCGGTGGTCGCCTCGCTGAGCAACGTCTTCATGGAGTTCAAGGTCGACGCGAGGGTCACCGGCTTCACCCGGGGCCCGACGGTCACCCGCTACGAGGTGGAGCTGGGCCCGGCGGTCAAGGTCGAGCGGATCACGGCCCTGGCCAAGAACATCGCCTACGCCGTGGCCTCGCCCGACGTGCGGATCATCAGCCCGATCCCGGGCAAGTCGGCGGTCGGCATCGAGATCCCGAACACCGACCGCGAGATGGTCAACCTCGGCGACGTCCTGCGTCTCGCGGACGCGGCGGAGGACGACCACCCGATGCTCGTCGCGCTCGGCAAGGACGTCGAGGGCGGCTACGTCATGGCCAACCTCGCCAAGATGCCGCACGTCCTGGTCGCCGGTGCCACCGGTTCCGGCAAGTCCTCCTGCATCAACTGCCTCATCACCTCGGTGATGGTGCGGGCGACCCCGGAGGACGTCCGGATGGTGCTGGTCGACCCCAAGCGGGTCGAGCTGACGGCGTACGAGGGCATCCCGCACCTGATCACGCCGATCATCACCAACCCGAAGCGGGCCGCCGAGGCCCTCCAGTGGGTCGTGCGCGAGATGGACCTGCGCTATGACGACCTGGCCGCCTTCGGCTTCCGGCACATCGACGACTTCAACAAGGCCATCCGGGACGGCAAGATCAAGCTGCCGCCGGGCAGCGAGCGGGAGCTGAGCCCCTATCCGTACCTGCTGGTGATCGTCGACGAGCTGGCCGACCTGATGATGGTCGCCCCGCGCGACGTCGAGGACTCCATCGTCCGCATCACCCAGTTGGCCCGCGCGGCCGGCATCCACCTGGTGCTAGCCACCCAGCGTCCCTCGGTGGACGTGGTGACCGGCCTGATCAAGGCGAACGTGCCCTCGCGGCTCGCCTTCGCCACCTCCTCGCTCGCCGACAGCCGGGTCATCCTCGACCAGCCCGGCGCCGAGAAGCTCATCGGCAAGGGCGACGGGCTGTTCCTGCCGATGGGGGCCAACAAGCCGGTCCGGCTCCAGGGCGCCTTCGTCACCGAGGACGAGATCGCCGGGATCGTCCAGCACTGCAAGGACCAGATGGCGCCCGTCTTCCGGGACGACGTGACGGTCGGCCAGAAGCAGAAGAAGGAGATCGACGAGGAGATCGGGGACGACCTCGACCTGCTGTGCCAGGCCGCCGAACTGGTCGTCACCACGCAGTTCGGCTCGACCTCCATGCTCCAGCGCAAGCTGCGCGTCGGCTTCGCCAAGGCCGGACGGCTGATGGACCTCATGGAGTCACGCGGCATCGTCGGGCCCAGCGAAGGGTCCAAGGCGCGCGACGTGATGGTCAAACCGGACGAGCTGGACGGGGTCCTCGCGGTCATCCGGGGCGAGACCGGACCGTGACCGGGTCGTGAAGAAAACGGGGGCAACCGTTTCCCCCGGCCGCTCGTCAAGTTGAGGAAAGGGGTGGCGCCGTGTGCGCCCGCGCCGCGCGTCCGCAGGGAAACGGGGCGCGTATCCGCGGGGAAGCGGGGCAAGCGTCCGGATGCCATACGGATGGCGTACGGAGGCCACCCTCCGGTTGCTCCACCCTTTCGTCACCCCCCTAGACTGGACATCCAGCAGGTGGCTACACGCTCGAAAGGCGCCCCCGTGTCCATCGGCAACTCCAATTCCCCCGAAGATGACCGGCCTTCGACCGACGACCTGATCGTCGAGCGGCCCGCCGCCGGTCCGTCCATCGGGACGGCCCTCCAGCAGGCCCGGATCGCCGCCGGGCTCACCGTCGACGAGGTCAGTTCCACCACCCGCGTGCGCATCCCGATCGTGCACGCGATCGAGCAGGACGACTTCACGCGCTGCGGCGGCGACGTCTACGCCCGCGGTCACATCCGTACCCTCGCCCGCGCCGTGCACCTCGATCCGGAACCCCTGGTCGAGAGCTACGACGCCGCCCACGGGGGCCGCCCGGCGCCGACCCCCGCCGCTCCGATGTTCGAGGCGGAACGGATCCGTCCCGAGCGGCAGCGGCCCAACTGGACCGCCGCCATGGTCGCGGCGATCGTCGCCGTGATCGGCTTCGTCGGCTTCACCGCGCTCAAGGGCGGCGACGCCGACACCAAGCGGCCGGTGGCGGAAGGTTCCGCCTCCCCGCAGGCCACGCCCAAGCAGTCCGGTGCCAAGCCGGCCAAGCCGGCCGCACCGACCCCGCAGGCACCCAAGCCGGAGCCCTCCGACAGTGCCATCGCCGCGGCCCCGAAGGACCTCGTCACCGTGGTCATGACGGCCACCACCGGTGAGAGCTGGATCTCCGCGAAGGACCACAGTGGTCGCCTGCTCTTCGACGGAACCCTCCAGCCGGGAGAGACCAAGACCTTCACCGACAAGCAGTCCATCGATCTCGTGCTCGGCGACGCCGGGGCCGTCCAGCTGTTCGTGAACGGCAAGGAGATCAAGGGCGGCTTCCAGTCGGGACAGGTGGAGCGCCTCACCTACACCAAGGACGATCAGCGCCAGGGCACCGCGCAGGCGGGCTGACCGGCCGTTTCACCGTCATCCACGCACCCATCCGGCGGACCCCGGGGAGCCCCGCGCACCCCGGGGTCCGCGCTGTCCCGGGCGCGGCGACGGACGGGGGCGGGGGCCGGTGCCGGGACGAAGTAGTCTTGAGTCCATGCCCGAACGCCGTACCGTCGCCCTTGTCACTCTTGGCTGCGCCCGTAACGAGGTGGACTCGGAGGAGCTCGCAGGCCGCTTGGCGGCGGATGGCTGGGAGCTCGTCGAGGACGCCGCCGACGCGGACGTAGCCGTCGTCAACACCTGCGGCTTCGTCGAAGCCGCCAAGAAGGACTCCGTAGACGCCCTGCTGGAAGCCAACGATCTCAAGGATCACGGCCGCACGCAGGCCGTCGTAGCCGTCGGCTGTATGGCCGAGCGCTACGGCAAGGAACTCGCCGAAGCGCTCCCCGAAGCCGACGGAGTCCTCGGTTTCGACGACTACGCCGACATCTCCGACCGCCTCCAGACGATCCTCAACGGCGGCATCCACGCCTCCCACACCCCCCGGGACCGGCGCAAGCTGCTGCCGATCAGCCCGGCCGCCCGCCAGGACACCGACGTCGCCCTGCCCGGGCACGCCCAGGAGCCGGTCGCCGAAGCCCCCGCGGACCTGCCGGACGGGCTCGCGCCCGCCTCCGGGCCGCGCGCGCCCCTGCGCCGCCGCCTCGGCAACAGCCCCGTCGCCTCCGTGAAGCTCGCTTCCGGCTGCGACCGCCGCTGCTCCTTCTGCGCCATCCCGTCCTTCCGCGGCTCCTTCATCTCCCGCCGCCCCAGCGACGTGCTGGGCGAGACGCGCTGGCTCGCGGAGCAGGGCGTCAAGGAGATCATGCTGGTCTCCGAGAACAACACCTCGTACGGCAAGGACCTGGGCGACATCCGCCTGCTGGAGACCCTGCTGCCCGAGCTGGCCGCCGTGGACGGCATCGAGCGCGTCCGCGTCAGCTACCTCCAGCCCGCCGAGATGCGGCCCGGCCTGATCGACGTGCTCACCTCGACCCCCAAGGTCGTCCCGTACTTCGACCTGTCCTTCCAGCACTCCGCGCCCGACGTGCTGCGCGCCATGCGCCGCTTCGGTGACACCGACCGGTTCCTGGAGCTGCTCGACACCATCCGCTCCAAGGCGCCCACGGCCGGCGTGCGGTCCAACTTCATCGTCGGCTTCCCCGGCGAGACGGAAGCGGACTTCGCCGAGCTGGAGCGTTTCCTCACCCACGCCCGCCTCGACGCCATCGGCGTCTTCGGCTACTCGGACGAGGACGGCACCGAAGCCGTCACCTACGAGAACAAGCTGGACGAGGACACCATCGCCGAGCGGCTCGCGCACATGCAGCGGCTGGCGGAGGAGCTGACCTCGCAGCGCGCGGAGGAGCGGATCGGAGAGACCCTGGAGGTACTCGTCGAGACCGTCGTCGCGATGGACGGCGGGCACGACGAGAACGGCGACGACGCGGGTGCCTACGGGCGAGCGGCGCACCAGGCGCCCGAGACCGACGGCCAGGTCGTCTTCACCGACGGCGCGGGCCTGGTGCCCGGGCGGATCGTCACTGCGAAGGTGGTCGGCACGCTGGGCGTGGACCTGGTGGCCGAGCCGCTGGGGATCGGGATCGGGAACCTTGAGGAGGCGGCCGGATGACCGGAGTCCCGGCACCCGCGGCGGGCGGGACCGGCCGCCGGCCGGCGCCCGGCGCGAAGCTGGGGGCGGCGGCCGTCAACCAGGCCAGCCTGTGGAACATCGCCAACATCCTGACGATGATCCGGCTCGTGCTCGTGCCGGGGTTCGTCCTGCTGCTGCTCGCCGACGGAGGCTACGACCCCGTCTGGCGGGCGCTGGCGTGGGGGGCGTTCGCCGTGGCAATGATCACCGACATCTTCGACGGCCACCTGGCCCGGACCTACGACCTGGTCACCGACTTCGGCAAGATCGCCGACCCCATCGCCGACAAGGCGATCATGGGGTCGGCTCTGGTGTGTCTGTCCTGGCTCGGCGACCTGCCCTGGTGGGTCACCGGCGTGATCCTGGGGCGCGAGCTGGGGATCACCCTGCTGCGGTTCTGGGTGATCCGCTACGGGGTGATCCCGGCGAGCCGGGGCGGGAAGCTCAAGACCCTCGCCCAGGGGACGGCGGTCGGCATGTACGTGCTGGCGCTGACCGGGCCGCTGGCGACCTTGCGGTTCTGGGTCATGGCGGTGGCCGTACTTCTCACAGTCGTCACCGGTTTGGACTACATCCGCCAGGCCGTCGTGCTGCGCCGGCAGGGCATCATCGCGGAGCGGACCGCGAGGTGACGCACGCGAGCGCGGGGTCCGCGGGGTCCCCGCAGGGGCCGCAGACGGCGGCGGACGCCGCCGCCACGGCTGCGGAAGTGCTCGGTCTGCTCGCGGAGAGTGACGGGACGCTCGCCGTCGCGGAGTCGCTCACGGGCGGACTGGTCGCCGCCGAGCTGACATCGGTTCCCGGTGCCTCGCGCTCCTTCCGCGGCTCGGTTACGGCGTACGCCACCGAGATCAAAGAGCGGGTGCTCGGCGTCGACGCCGAGCTGCTCGCGGCGCACGGAGCGGTGAACGCGCAGGTCGCGCAGGAGATGGCGGCGGGAGTGCGGCGCCTGCTGGACGCGACCTGGGGGATATCGACCACCGGAGTCGCCGGTCCGGAGCCCCAGGACGGGCAGCCGGTGGGGACGGTTTTCATCGCCGTCGCGGGGCCCGCGGGCAGGAAATCGGCCCGGCTGAGGTTGAACGGCTCACGGGCGGAAATTCGTAGGGAGAGTGTACGGACAGTGCTCGAACTTCTCTCGAGCGAACTCCGCGAGAATCTCCGAAGGCAGGACACGGAACGGAACGGGGGGATTTGATGTTTGCAGCCCTGAGTGAACACGACATCGCTCCCCGCACGGCCGCGGCGCGAGGCGGTACGGTGGGGCGTGAAGGTTACGGCTACACGGTCAGAGGAGGGAGCCACCGATGATTCTGCTCCGTCGCCTGCTGGGTGACGTGCTGCGTCGGCAGCGCCAGCGCCAGGGCCGTACTCTGCGCGAAGTCTCCTCGTCCGCCCGAGTTTCGCTCGGCTATCTCTCCGAGGTGGAGCGGGGGCAGAAGGAGGCATCCTCCGAGCTGCTCTCCGCGATCTGCGACGCGCTGGACGTACGGATGTCCGAGCTGATGCGCGAAGTGAGCGACGAACTGTCGCTCGCCGAACTCGCGCAGTCGGCCGCGGTGAGCGAACCGGTCCCGGCACCGGTGCGCCCGATGCTCAATTCGGTCTCCGTGGCTTCGGTCACGGGTGGCCCGCCGGAGCGGGTGACCATCAAGTCGCCCGTGGAAGCGGTGAACGTCGTCGCCGCTTGATGTTCAGAGCGTGAGTGTGGCCGGAGCCCCGGTCGGCGTGTGATGCGCCGGCCGGGGCTCCGTGCCGTTGCGGACCGCCGGCGCGGTCGGGCGGCTCCGCGGACCGCTTCTGGGTGCGGGCGCGCGGGGGGTGCGGGAGGATGGGGCGAGTCCATCCCGGCCCTGGGAGGCTGCCGTGCGGCGGTTACGGAACCTGTGGATACCCCTGGCCCTGGTCCTGGGCGCGCTGTGGTGGTGGGCGGTGCTCCGGCTCGCGCTGGCGCCCGCGGCCGCCGGGCCGGTCGAGGGGGCGGTGGCCGCGGGCGGCTGGGGGCTGGGGCTGCTGCCGGTGCACTGCGCCCGCCACGGCGCAGCTACCAGGGCATCGCGACGCCGCCGTTCGGACGCAGGATCTGCCCCGTCATGAACGACGAGGCCTCCGAGGCGAGGAAGAGCACCGCCTGCGCGACGTCCTCGGGCTCGCCGACCCGGCGCAGCGGGGACATGCGGACCATCGCCGCCTCCGTCCGCTCCTGGACCTCCCGGCCGTGGCGGGCGGTCATCGGGGTACGGACCCACCCGGGCGCGACCGCGTTGACACGGATGCCGTGCGGGCCCGCCTCGGTCGCCAGGGTCTTGGTCAGCTGGACCACCGCGGCCTTGGCCGCGCTGTAGCAGAGCAGGCCGGGCTGGGCGGCGTCGACCGCTCCGGAGGCCATGGTGACGATCGAACCGGGCCGCCCGGCCGCGATCAGGGCGCGGGCCGCCTCCTGGCAGGTGAACAGGATCCCCTTGAAGTTCACGTTCATCACCCGGTCCAGGTCCTCGTCCCGGGTCTCCAGCACGGTGCTGGTGTGCATGATCCCGGCGACCGCGGCGGTGATGTCCGGTGGTCCGGCGACCTCCACCACGGCGCGCAGGGCGGCGCGGTCGGTGACGTCGAGGACGTGGACGGTGGCGGGCGGGCCCCCGCCCTTGGCCACGAGGGCGGCCGTCTCGTCCAGGCCCCGCGCGTCCAGGTCCACGCAGCGCACGGCCGCGCCCGCCTCGGCGAGGAGCACGGCGGTGGCGCGGCCTATGCCGCCGGCCGCTCCCGTGACCAGCGCGGTGCGGCCGGTGAGGTCGTACGCGGGCAGGGGCGGGGGAGGGGCCGGTGCGGCGGCCGGGGCGGGCACGGGCGGAGGTGCGGGTGCGGGCGCCGGTGCGGCGAGGGGGGCGGCGGGAGCGGGCAGCGGGTGGGGTGAGGACATGCCGGGACCGTACGACCGTATCTGACGGAGCGTCAACTGGTCGGGCCCGATTGGCAGCGCGGGCACCAGTAGGTGGGCCGGCCGTCCTGCGGGGCCTCGCGGATCGGGGTGCCGCAGCGCAGGCAGGGGCGGCGCAGCCGCCCGTACACGAAGAGTTCCTGGCCGCGCCGGGGGCTGCCGGTGGTGTTGCGGGACCGGTCCTTGTTGGCGTCCAGGAGGCGGTGCGCGGCGGCCGCCACGCGCGGCAGGGTGCGCTCCGGTTCGGCCAGGGCGCCGACCGGGGTCCAGGGGGTCACCTGGGCCAGGAAGCACACCTCGGCCTTGAAGATGTTGCCGATCCCGGCGAGGTTGCGCTGGTCGAGCAGGGCCTCGCCGAGGGGGCGGTCCGGGTCGGCGAGCAGGTTGCGGGCGGCGAGCTGCGGATCCCAGTCCGGGCCCAGCAGGTCGGGGCCGAGGTGGCCGACGACGCGGTGCTCGTCGATGGTGCGGAGCAGGTCCAGTACGGGCAGGCGGTAGCCCACGGCCGTTCGCTCCGCCGTGCCGAGGACGGCGCGGATCTCGTACTCGGGGCCGCCGCGCCAGGGGGCGCCGGGCTCGAACACCCGCCAGGAGCCGTCCATCCGCAGGTGGCTGTGCAGGGTGAGGCCGCCCTCGACGCGGTGCAGGAGGTGCTTGCCGCGCGGGACGACGTCCAGGGTGGTGCGGCCGGTGAGGTCGACGGTGGCCAGGCGCGGGACGCGCAGGTCGCTCACGACCAGGGGGTGGCCGGCCAGGGCGGTGCGCAGGCGGTGGGCCGCGCGCCAGATGCTGTCACCTTCGGGCATGGGGCCATTGTGGCCCCGTGCCCGAAGGTGCGCCGGGCGTCGGCGCCGGGCGAATGCGCCGGGCGTCACGGCCGGCTCGCGCCTCACTTCCAGACGAGGCCCTTGCCCAGGGTGAACGGGTCGCCCCAGTATTCGGCGGAGGCGACCTTCGTCTCGGCGGACGGGGCCAGCGCGACCGCGCAGCCCGACATGACCTGCCCGTTGGTGAAGCCCTTGGGCAGGGAGTTGTTCGGGCACTTCTCGAACTTGCCGATGACGGTGAGTTCCTGGGCCTCGCTGTCGTCGCCGAGGTGGCCCTTGATGTGGCCGACCGAGGCGAACGACAGGTCCGTGGTGCCGACGTTCTTGACCTGGTAGCGGATGTAGTACGGAACCATCCCCTTCACCTTGTCGCCGAGCTTGAACGGCGCGAGGTCGGCCGGCTGGCCCTTCTCGATGGCCGTGACGGCGAGCGTGATGGTGCCCTTGGTGCTGCCGGAGGTGAACGGGAACTGCGCCTGCTCGCCGAGGGCGAACTTCTGGCCCGCCGTGGCCGTGGCGCCGCTGCCGCCGGCGGCGGGCGCGCTCGCGGAGGCGCTGGGCGCGGTGCTCGCCCCGGGCTGCTGGGCGGACTGCGACGGCTGGGCGGAAGGCGCGGCCGTCTTCGCCGCGTCCGCCTCCTCGTTGCCGCTCTTGCAGCCGCTCAGGGCCAGGACGGCGACGACCGCCAGGCCCGTGGCCGCCAGGGTGGTTCGGCGCATGCCGGTGGTGCTCACTGTGTCCCCCATGAATGTGACTGTGCATGGTCAATCGGATGATCAGCGAGCAGCGTAAGCGGCCGGGCGGGCCGGATTGCGCCGGCCGCGTCCCAAGACCGTCTCAGCCTGGTACCAGACCCTCCGCTTACGACGGCACACGCCGTGGCCCGCTCACGGCCGCAGCCGCAGCCCCCTCGGGGTCGCGTGGAAGCCCGCGGCCTCCAGGCCCGGGCCCAGCGGCGAGGCCAGCGCCGGGGAGGCGTTGATCCGCTCCACCGTCAGCGGCGCCACCGTGCCGGCCCGGCACGCGGCCGCCAGGACGCCCACCGCCGCCGTCAGCCGTGGATCGTCCACCCCGGGCCACGCCAGCAGGGTCTTGCCGCCCCGCTCCAGATAGAGCGTCAGTTCCCCGTCCACCAGCACCACCAGCGAGCCCGCCTTGCGGCCCGGCTTGTGGGCCGAGCCGGCCGGGGGCTCCGGCCACGGCAGGGCCGCGCCGTACGCGGAGGCCGGATCGGCCGCCGCCAGCACCACCGCCGCCAGCGGGGGCGGGTTCCGCTCGGCGGCCCGCAGCCGGTCCACCGCGCCGTCCATCGCGAACTGGGCCGCCCCCAGCCCCTCCACCACATAGCCGCGCCGGGCCTGCCCGCTGTCCTCGAAGGCCGACAGGATCCGGTAGACCGCGCTGAACCCGCCCTCGACGCCCTCCGCGGCGACCGCCCCCCGCGTCACCACCCCGTGCCGGTCGAGCAGGGTCCGGGCCAGCGCGTGCGCCCGGTGCGTGGGATCGGCCGCGCGGGCGGGCAGCAGCGACCAGCGCCCCGAGACCGTCGGCGGACCGGTCCGCGAGACCTGCGCGCCGAGCGTGCCGTACCGCCCGCGCGGCACCGTCCGCCGGGCGCGGTGGGCGGTCGCGCCCGCCGTCCGGCCCGAACCGAGCAGCGCGCGCAGCGGCGCCAGGCTGTCGTTCGTCAGCCGCCCCGACCAGGCCAGGTCCCACAGGGCCTCGGACAGCTGGACGTCGCTCACCTCGGGCAGCGGGCCGCTCCGCAAGGACTCCGCGATCTGCCGGAAGAACAGGCCGTACCCGCCGGAGAGGGCGTCCAGGACCCCCTGGTGCAGCGGGGACGGATCCAGCGGGTGCGGCGGCGGCAGCAGCAGCGGCGCCGCGTCCGCCAGGTAGAGCGAGACCCAGCCGTCCTTGCCGGGCAGCGCTCCGGCGCCCGCCCAGAGCACCTCGCCGCTGGTCGTCAGCTCGTCCAGCAGCGCGGGGGAGAAGCCGCTGACCCGCGACGGCAGGATCAGCCGCTCCAGCGCCGACGCCGGGACCGGCGCGCCCTGGAGCTGCTCGACCGCCCGGGCCAGGCCGTCGATCCCGCGCAGCGCGCCGCCCAGGTGCTGCCACTGGGGGAGGAAGGTGGCCAGGGCGGTCGGCGGGACCGGTTCCAGCTCCTGGCGCAGCGCGGCCAGCGAGCGGCGGCGCAGCCTGCGCAGCACGGTCGCGTCGCACCACTCCTGGCCGATGCCCGCCGGGTGGAACTCGCCCTGGACCACCCGGCCCGCCGCGGCGAGCCGGTGCAGGGCCCCGTCGGCGGTGGCCGTGCCCAGGCCGAAGCGGGCGGCGACGGCCGCCGTGGTGAAGGGGCCGTGCGTACGGGCGTACCGCGCCAGGAGATCGCCCAGCGGGTCCTTGACCGGCTCGGTGAACGCCTCTGGCACGCCCACCGGCAGCGCGGTCCCCAGCGCGTCCCGCAGCCGCCCCGCGTCCTCGATGGAGGCCCAGTGCTCCGCGCCGCCGATCCGCACCGCGATCACCCGCCGGGCCGTGGCCAGGGACCGCGCCCAGGCCGGCTCGGCGCCCCGCTCGGCCAGCTCCGCCTCCGTGAGGGGGCCCAGCAGCCGCAGCAGGTCGGCCACCGACTCCGCGTCCCGGGCCCGGCGCTCCGCGGTCAGCCACTGCAGCTCCCGCTCCAGCTCGGCCAGTACCTCCGCGTCCAGCAGCTCGCGCAGCTCCGCCTGGCCGAGCAGCTCGGCCAGCAGCCGGGAGTCCAGGGAGAGCGCGGCCGCCCTGCGCTCGGCCAGCGGCGAGTCCCCCTCGTAGAGGAACTGGGCGACGTAACCGAACAGCAGGGAGCGGGCGAAGGGCGAGGGCTCGGCGGTGGTGACCTCCACCAGGCGGACCCGGCGGGACTCGATGTCCCCCATCAGCTCGGTCAGCCCCGGAACGTCGAAGACGTCCTGGAGGCATTCGCGCACCGCCTCCAGGACGATCGGGAACGAACCGAACTCGGAGGCCACCTGGAGGAGTTGCGAGGCCCGCTGACGCTGCTGCCACAGCGGGGTGCGCTTCCCGGGATTGCGCCGCGGCAGCAGCAGGGCGCGCGCCGCGCACTCGCGGAAGCGGGACGCGAACAGCGCCGATCCGCCGACCTGTTCGGTGACGATGCCCTGGACCTCGCCGTGGTCGAAGGTGACGTCGGCCGCGCCCAGCGGGGCCTTCTCGTCGTCGAACTCGAAGGCGGTCGCGGAGCTCGCCGGGGCCGGGTCGTGGTCCAGCAGGTCGAGCGGTTCACCGCCGAGGCCCAACAGGTCGGCGTCCGGCAGGCGCAGCACGATGCCGTCGTCGGCGTGCATGACCTGCGCGTCCATCCCGTAGCGCTCGGCGAGGCGGGCGCTCAGCGCCAGCGCCCACGGCGCGTGCACCTGGGCGCCGAAGGGGGAGTGGACCACCACCCGCCAGTCGCCCAGCTCGTCGCGGAACCGCTCGACCACGATGGTCCGGTCGTCGGGCACGTGCCCGCAGGCCTCGCGCTGCTCGGCGAGGTACGCCAGCACGTTCTGCGCGGCCCAGGCGTCCAGGCCGGCGGCGAGCAGCCGCAGCCGCCCGTCCTCCTCGGACAGGGCGCCGACCTCGCGGACGAACGCGCCCACCGCGCGGCCCAGTTCCAGCGGGCGGCCCAGCTGGTCGCCCTTCCAGAACGGCAGCCGCCCGGGCACCCCGGGCGCCGGGGTCACCAGGACCCGGTCCCGGGTGATGTCCTCGATGCGCCAGGAGGTGGTGCCGAGGGTGAAGACATCGCCCACCCGGGACTCGTAGACCATCTCCTCGTCCAGCTCGCCGACCCGGCCGCCGCCCTTCTTCGGGTCCGAGCCCACCAGGAAGACGCCGAACAGGCCGCGGTCCGGGATGGTGCCCCCGGAGGTGACCGCGAGGCGCTGGGCCCCCGGCCGGCCCGTGACCGTACCCGCCACGCGGTCCCACACCACGCGCGGCCGCAGTTCCGCGAACGCGTCGGAGGGATAGCGCCCGGCCAGCATGTCCAGCACCGCGGTGAACGCCGACTCCGGCAGCGCGGCGAAGGACGCCGCCCGCCGCACCAGGGCGAGCAGGTCGTCCACCTGCCAGGTGTCCATCGAGGTCATGGCGACCAGCTGCTGCGCCAGCACGTCCAGCGGATTGGCGGGGACGCGCAGGGACTCGATGGACCCGCTGCGCATCCGCTCGGTGACCACGGCCGCCTGCACCAGGTCGCCGCGGTACTTCGGGAACACCACGCCGGTGGAGACCGCGCCGACCTGGTGTCCGGCGCGGCCCACGCGCTGGAGGCCGGAGGCCACCGACGGCGGCGACTCCACCTGCACGACCAGGTCCACCGCGCCCATGTCGATGCCCAGTTCGAGACTGGACGTGGCGACGACGGCGGGCAGCCGGCCGGCCTTCAGGTCCTCCTCGACCAGTGCCCGCTGCTCCTTGGACACCGAGCCGTGGTGGGCGCGGGCGAGCAGCGGCGGGGCGCCCTGCGCGGCGCCCGACTGGGCCATGATCTCGGCGGGGGGAGAGCCCGAGGGCAGCGGCTCGCCCATCGCCCGCTCGTAGGCGATCTCGTTGAGCCGGTTGCACAGCCGCTCGGCCAGGCGCCGCGAGTTCGCGAACACGATCGTGGACCGGTGGGCCTGCACGAGGTCCGCGATCCGCTCCTCCACATGCGGCCAGATCGACGGCTTGTCGCCGCCCTCCTTGCCCTCGGTGGCGGGCGAGCCGCCCAGCTCGCCCATGTCCTGCACCGGGACGACCACCGACAGGTCGAACTCCTTGGTCGAGGGCGGCTGGACGATCTCCACCTTGCCGCGCGGGGCCAGATAGCGGGCCACCTCGTCCACCGGCCGGACCGTCGCCGACAGCCCGATCCGGCGGGCCGGGCGGGGCAGCAGTTCGTCGAGCCGCTCCAGGGACAGTGCCAGGTGGGCGCCGCGCTTGGTCGCGGCGACCGCGTGCACCTCGTCGACGATGACCGTCTCGATCCCGGTGAGGGCCTCGCGGGCGGCCGAGGTCAGCATCAGGAACAGGGACTCGGGGGTGGTGATGAGGATGTCCGGCGGGCGGGTCGCCAGCGCCCGGCGCTCCGCGGGCGGGGTGTCACCGGACCGGATCCCGACCCGGATGTCGGGCTCGGGCAGCCCGAGCCGCAGCGACTCCTGCCGGATCCCGGTCAGCGGGCTGCGCAGATTGCGCTCCACGTCCACCGCGAGGGCCTTGAGGGGCGATACGTACAGCACCCGGCAGCGCTTCTTCGGCTCGGCGGGCGGGGGTACGGCCGCCAGCCGGTCCAGCGCGGCGAGGAACGCGGCGAGGGTCTTGCCCGAGCCCGTGGGCGCCACCACGAGGACGTCCGAGCCCTCGCCGATGGCCCGCCAGGCCCCTTCCTGCGCGGCGGTGGGCGTACGGAAGGCCCCCGTGAACCAGGAGCGGGTCGCGGGGGAGAACGAATCGAGCGCGGAGCCGGCCATGCCCCCATCGTGCACCCCGCCACTGACAACGGCCCGGACCTGCGCGAACCCACCCGGAAGGAGGGCGCAGAATGGAGGAATGGCGGCAGCGGAGGGCGGCGCGCGGCGCAGCGCGGGCGGGACCGGCGAGTGGGCCCGGCACTGGCAGTACGCCGAGCTGCCCGGACTGGACCTGCTGCGCGCCCACTACGTGCGCCACACCTTTCCGCGGCACGCGCACGACGGGTACGTGATCGCGGCCGTCACCGGCGGCGTCGAGGAGATAGGGCTGCCCGGCGGGGTCGTGCGGGCGGGCCCGGGCAGCGTGGTCCTGATCAACCCCGAGGTCCCGCACTCCGCGCGCGCCGGGGTACCCGAGGGCTGGGCCTACGCCACCCTCTACCCCTCGCGGGAGCTGATCGCGGAGGTCGCCGAGGACGACGGCGCCCCGCGCGGCACCCCCGGATTCACCCCCGACATGGTCATGGACCCGCGGGCCGCCCGGATGATCGCGGACGTGCACCGGGCGGCCGAGGCGGGCAACCCGCTCGCGGCCGACACGCTGCTGCGGGGCGTGGTGGCGCGGATGCTGCGCCGGCACGCCGGCCCGCTGCCCGCCCGTGCGGCCACCGCCGCGGGGGCCGCCGACGCCGAGCGGGCCCGGGAGGTCCTGGAGGCGCGGATGTGCGAGCCGCCGTCGCTGGAACAGCTCGCGGCGCAGCTCGGCACGAGCCCGTTCGCGCTGCTGCGGGCCTTCCGGGAGCGGTACGGGATGCCGCCGCACACCTGGCTGACGGACGCCCGGGTCCGGCGGGCCCGGCTGCTGCTGGAGGCGGGGACCCCGCCCGCCGAGGCGGCCCTCGCGGTCGGCTTCACGGACCAGCCGCACCTGAACCGGCACTTCACCCGGATCGTGGGGGTGCCGCCGGGGGCGTACCGCCGGGGCCGGGCGGGCGCCGCGTGAGCGCCCGCGGGGCGCGGAGCGTGTCCTGCCGTACCGGGTCCTGCCGTACCGGGTGCCCCGCCGGGGCCGGGCCGCCGGGGCGGGCGCAAGAACGTACAAGACGGGTCGGTGGGCGCCGCCATAGCGTCGCCGGGTGAGAGAGCAGCGGACAGTGGAAGCGGATCCGGCCGGGCCGAGGGCCGACGGCGACGCCCGGGCGGCCGGGCCCGGGGGGCGTGACCGGGGTGACCGTAGGGACCGCAGGGACTGGAGTGACGAGTACGGACCGACCGGCGTGGACGGCCCGAGTGGCCCGGGTGACCCGGGTGGCCAGGACGGACCGGCTCCTGCGGACGGCACGCGCGGCGCGGCCGGCGGGGGCGGCCCGGACGGACCGGGTGACCCGGACGGGCCCGACCGCCGGGCCGGGCGGCGGGCCGTCGTGCGGGACGCGCTCGGCGTCGGGGTGGCCGTGGGGCTGTCCGGCTTCGCCTTCGGCGTGACCGCCGCCGGAGCCGGCATCAGCACCGCGCAGGCCTGCGTGCTGAGCCTGCTGGTCTTCACCGGAGCCTCGCAGTTCGCCCTGGTCGGGGCGCTCGCCGCGGGCGGCAACCCCTTCACGGCCGCCGCCGGGGCCTTCTTCCTCGGGACCCGCAACGCCTTCTACGGGCTGCGGCTGTCCCCGCTCCTGCAGCTGCCTCGCGCCGTGCGCCCGCTCGCCGCGCACTGGGTCATCGACGAGACCACGGCCGTCGCCCTCGCGCAGCGCGGCCGGTCCCACGCCCGCCTCGGCTTCACCGTCACCGGGCTCACCCTCTACCTGCTGTGGAACCTCACCACCCTGCTGGGCGCGCTCGGCGCCGAAGCCATCGGCGACACGAACGCCTGGGGCCTGGACGCGGCCGGGCCCGCCGTCTTCCTCGCGCTGCTCGCGCCGATGCTGCGCACCACCACCGAGCGGGCCGTGGCCCTGCTCGCCCTGGTGCTCGGGCTCGGCTTCCTGCCGGTGCTGCCCGCCGGGGCGCCGGTCCTGGTGGCGGCGCTCGCCGCGCCCGCCGTCCTCTTCCTCACCGGCCGCCGCACGAAGGGACGCCGCTCGTGAACGTCTGGATCGCCATCGGGCTCACCGCCCTCGGCTGCTACGCCGTCAAGCTCGCCGGGCTGCTCGTACCGGCCGGGGTGCTGGAGCGGCCCCTGGTCCGGCGGCTCTCCGCGCTGCTGCCGGTCGCGCTGCTGGCCGCGCTCACCGCGCAGCAGGACCTTCAGCACCGGCTCCGCCCTGGTGGTCGACGCCCGCGCCGCCGGGCTCGTGGGCGCCGGGGTCGCGCTGCTGCTGCGGGCCCCGTTCCTGGTGGTCATCGCCGTCGCCGTCGCCGTCACCGCGGGGGTGCGGGCCCTGGGCGGCTGAGCCCGGCGCGGGCGGCGGGACGGCCGGGGTGCACTCGGCGGGGGCGGGATAATGGACGCATGCGGTTGACGATTTTCTGGGAACGGATGGCGGAGCACTTCGGAGCGGTCTACGCGGAGTCCTTCGCCCGCGACCACGTGATGGCGGAGCTGGGCGGGCGCACGGTGGTCCAGGCGCTGGAAGCGGGCTGGGAAACGAAGGACGTGTGGCGGGCGGTCTGTTCGGCCATGGACGTGCCGGCCTCGCTGCGCTGACCGCGCCGGTCCGCGGCGCCGCCGCCGGTGCGGGAGACTGGTCGGTGTGGCAGCCACTGACCAGTTCGACACCGACCCGACGGATCCGACGCCCCCGCCCGGTGCGCGCCCGCCCGCGGGGTGGCCGGCCGCTTCCGGCGGCGCCGCCCACGAGCGGATGCCGCGCTGGCTGCCGCGCGCGGTGGTCCTCGTCCTCGCGCTGATCGCCTGCTTCCAGCTCGGCAGCTGGGCGTTCCACCAGCTCATCGGGCTGCTCATCAACATCCTGATCGCGTTCTTCCTCGCGCTCGCGATCGAACCGGCGGTGGCCCGGATGGCGGCCCGCGGGATGCGCCGCGGGCTGGCCACCTTCCTGGTCTTCCTCGGGGTCTTCGTCGCGGCCGCCGGTTTCGTCGTCCTGCTCGGCTCGATGCTCGCCGAGCAGATCGTGGCGATGGTGGGCGGTTTCCCCGGCACCCTCGACTCGGTGATCGGCTCGATCAACCGCACCTTCCACACCGACCTGTCCCGCCTGGACATCCAGGACAGCCTGCTGCACTCGGACTGGCTGCAGAAGTACGTGCAGAACAGCGCGTCCGGCGTGCTGGACGTCTCCGCCACGGTGCTCGGCGGGCTCTTCCAACTGCTGACGGTCGGGCTGTTCGCCTTCTACTTCGCCGCCGACGGGCCGCGGCTGCGGCGCGCGCTGTGTTCCGTCCTGCCGCCCGCGAAGCAGTCGGAGGTGCTGCGCGCCTGGGAGATCGCCGTCGCCAAGACCGGCGGCTACCTCTACTCGCGCGGCCTGATGGCGCTGGTCTCCGGGGTCGCGCACTACGTCGTCTTCGTGGTGCTGCACGTGCCGTACGCGCCCGCGCTCGCGGTGTGGGTGGGCCTGGTCTCCCAGTTCATCCCCACCATCGGCACCTACCTGGCGGGCGCGCTGCCGATGCTGCTCGCCTTCACGGTCGACCCCTGGTACGCGCTGTACGTCCTCGGGTTCGTGGTGGTCTACCAGCAGTTCGAGAACTACGTGCTCCAGCCGAAGCTGACCTCGAAGACGGTCGACATCCACCCCGCGGTGGCCTTCGGGTCGGTCATCGCGGGGACGGCCCTGCTCGGCGCGGTCGGCGCGCTGATCGCGATCCCGGCCGTCGCGACACTCCAGGCCTTCCTCGGCGCCTACGTACGGCGGTACGCGGTGGTCGACGAGGAGGGCGAGGGCGAGGACGCCGGGTCCGGCGCGGGACCCGGGCCGTTCGCGGGTGTCACGGGGCGGGCGTCCCGGGCTGCTGCTGCCTGGTCGCGGCGAGTACGGCGTCCACGGCCTCGGTGACGTGCGCCTCGGCGGCGGCCTTGTCGACGCCGAGCCCGCTGAGCACGCCGTCGCCGTCCTCCAGTTCGAGGAGGGCGAGCAGGATGTGCTCGGTGCCGACGTAGTTGTGGCCCAGGCGCAGGGCCTCGCGGAAGCTGAGCTCCAGGGCCTTCTTGGCGTTCGCGTCGAAGGGGATGAGGTCGGGGATCCGGTCCGCGGGAGGCGGCAGGGTGGCGGTGGCGGCGGCCCGTACGGCGTCCGGGTCGATGCCCTGGGCGCTCAGCGCGAGGGCCGCGAGGCCCTCGGGTTCGGCGAGGAGGCCGAGGACGAGGTGCTCGGGGCGGATCTCGGCGCCGCCGGCCGCGCGGGCCTCGCTCTGGGAGGTGACGACGACGTTGCGGGCCCGCGGGGTGAAGCGGGAGAAGCCCTGGCTCGCGTCGAGGTCCCCGTCGCCCTTGGGCACGAAGCGCTTCTGGGCGGCCTGGCGGGTGACGCCCATGCTCCGCCCGATGTCGGTCCAGGAGGCGCCCGAGCGGCGCGCCTGGTCGACGAAGTGGCCGATGAGGTGGTCGGCGACGTCCCCGAGGTGCTCGGCGACGACGACGGCCCCGCTGAGCTGTTCCAGGGCGTCGGGGTGGGTCTGCTTGATGCCCGCGATCAGGTCGTCGAGGCGGACGGGGTTGGTCATGCGTGCGGGGGCCGCGTTCTCTGCGGAGCCCGCCGGAGGGTTCGTCGGGTGCGTCATAGCGCAACCGTAGGTTGACAGCCGAAGGGGTGTCAACCCTGGGTTGTCACTTCGCTGGGAGATTGCCCCGGGTGCTGCGCCGGCCGCACACTCGTCCCCAAGGAGACTGCTGTGGGGGGTAGTTGTGTGGATCTTCCTCTTCGTCGCCGCTGCCGCGCCGCTGCTTGCGGCGGTCGGATGGCGCCTGCGCGCCCACCGGGCGCTCGTCCCGCCCGCCGATCACGAGCCGCTCACGCTGTACGAGGCGGCGTACCTGCGGGGCGGCCGGACCGCCGTCGCCGACGTGGCACTGGTCTCCCTGTACCTGGCCGGGCGGCTGGAGGTGCGGGAGGGCAAGCGGCTGGCCCCGCTGGACGGACCCGCGCCGGGCGACCCGGTCCGGGCGGCGGCGTACGCGGCTGCGGGGGACGCGGGCCGGGGCGAGCCCGCCGCCGAGGTCAGGCGGCGGGCGGCGCTGAGTGCGCCGGTGCGGCGCGTCGAGGAGGTGCTGGGCGGCCGCGGCCTGGCACCGGGAGGCAAACGGGCGCGGCCGGCGGGGCGGCTCGACGACCTGGTGGGCGTGCTCGCGGTGCTCGCCGCCCTGCTGGGCATCGCGGCCCTGGTCACCGACTCGCTGACCGGGCAGGGCAGCGGGCTCGCGCCGCTGATCGCCTTCGGGGTGCTGGGCGTGGTCGCTCTGGGGGGCTGGCTCGCCCCCCGGCGCCTGGTGTGCGCCCCCTCTCCGCACGCGACGCGGGCGGGGTTGCGGCGGCTGCGGGAGGTCGTGCAGGACCGTACCTGGCAGCCGCGGCCGGCGGCCGGGGAGCCGGTCGCGGGCGCGGGGGCGGGCGTACTGGCGGACGTCGCCCGGCACGGCTCCGGCCGCGCGCCCGCGGCGCTCGTACCCCTGCTGACCGCCCCGTGGCCACTGGTCCCGGTGGTCGCCGGCGCGGCCGGGTCCTCGTCCGCGCACGCCTCGGACTCCTCCGCCTCCAAGGCGGCGGGCAGTTGCGGCGGCGGGTGCGGGAGTGGCTGCGGAGGCGGGTGCGGCGGGGGCTGCGGAGGGTGCGGGTGCGGATAGGGGGCACCGTTTGAACGATCAAAAGAGGAGGGGGATAGCATATGAGCGCCCCCTAGCTCGAAAGATAAACCTGTGACTGTCAAAGACGACGCGTTCACCAACTGGAAGAACCGCGAGGAGATCGCGGAGTCGATGATCCCGATCATCGGGAAGCTGCACCGCGAGCGGGACGTGACCGTCCTGCTGCACAGCCGCTCCTTGGTGAACAAGTCGGTGGTCAGCATTCTCAAGATCCACCGATTCGCCCGGCAGATAGCCGGTGAGGAACTCTCGGTCACCGAGACGCTTCCCTTCCTGCAGGCGCTCACCACCCTCGATCTCGGCCCTTCGCAGATCGACCTCGGGATGCTCGCCGCGACGTACAAGGCCGACAGCCGCGGCCTCTCCGTCACGGAGTTCACCGCCGAGGCCGTCGCCGGCGCCACGGGCGAGGACAAGATCGAGCGCCGTGAGGCGCGGGACGTGGTCCTCTACGGCTTCGGCCGCATCGGCCGCCTGGTCGCCCGCCTGCTGATCGAGAAGGCCGGCTCCGGCAACGGCCTGCGGCTGCGCGCCATCGTGGTGCGCCAGGGCGGCGACCAGGACATCGTCAAGCGCGCCTCGCTGCTGCGCCGCGACTCCATCCACGGTCAGTTCCAGGGCACGATCACCGTTGACGAGGCGAACAACAAGATCATCGCCAATGGCAACGAGATCAAGGTGATCTACGCCAACGACCCGTCGGAGATCGACTACACGGCGTACGGCATCAAGGACGCCATCCTCATCGACAACACGGGCAAGTGGCGTGACCGCGCGGGCCTCTCGAAGCACCTGCGCCCCGGCATCGACAAGGTCGTCCTGACGGCTCCGGGCAAGGGCGACGTCCCCAACATCGTGCACGGCGTCAACCACGACACGATCAAGCCGGACGAGCAGATCCTGTCCTGCGCCTCGTGCACCACCAACGCGATCGTCCCGCCGCTGAAGGCGATGGCGGACGAGTACGGCGTCCTGCGCGGCCACGTGGAGACCGTCCACTCGTTCACCAACGACCAGAACCTGCTGGACAATTACCACAGCGCCGACCGCCGCGGCCGCTCCGCGCCGCTCAACATGGTGATGACCGAGACCGGCGCCGCCTCGGCCGTCGCCAAGGCGCTGCCCGACCTCAAGGCGCCGATCAGCGGCAGCTCCATCCGCGTCCCGGTGCCGGACGTCTCGATCGCGATCCTGAGCCTGCGGCTCGGGCGCGAGACCACCCGCGAGGAAGTCCTCGACTACCTGCGGAACGTCTCGCTGACCTCGCCGCTGAAGCGCCAGATCGACTTCACCACCGCCCCCGACGCGGTCTCCAGCGACTTCATCGGCTCGCGGCACGCCTCGATCGTCGACGCGGGCGCCACCAAGGTCGACGGCGACAACGCCATCCTCTACCTCTGGTACGACAACGAGTTCGGCTACTCGTGCCAGGTCATCCGGGTCGTCCAGTACGTCTCCGGCGTGGAGTACCCGACCTACCCGGCTCCGGCGGTCTGATCCGCCCTCCGTCCGGCCCGCTGCCCGTCCGGCCCCCGTCCCGCACCGCGGGACCCGGGCCGGGCGGGCAGCGGTTTTCCGGGGGTTCCCGGGGGGTGTCGCCGCGCGCGATCCGGCCGAGAGGTGACTTGTGCCGGAGCGCGGCGGCGTCCGTACGTCCCTGATCGCGCCCGGTGGCGGCGCGGCCCGCGCGGGCGGCCCGCGCGGCCGGGATGATCATGGCCGGATCGGGTGGTTCCGCAACGCCCGCCGCCCTCTTGCCAGTTGAGGCGGGGGTCCCAACAATGCGCATGACAACCGAAGGATCTTCGGTTGCACCGTCATGCAGAGGGGAACCCCCACATGAAGAAGCCTCTCGTCGGCGCACTGCTCTCGCTGCTCCTGATCGGCGCGGCGGCAGCACCGGCCGTGGCCTCCGGCCCCCGGGCGGACACCGAGAAGGCCGCGCCGGCCGTCACGGTCAACTTCGCGGGAACGGTCGCGCTCAGCAACTGTTCCGGCTCGGTCGTCCGGACGCCCAACTCCCTGGCGAGCGACCCCGCGCTCGTGCTCTCCAACGGCCACTGCCTGGAAACCGGTTTCCCGGCCGCGGGCGAGGTCATCAAGGACCAGCCGTCCAGCCGGTCGTTCTCGCTGCTCAACGGGGCCGGTACCAAGGTCGCGACGCTGCGGGCCAGCAAGGTCGCGTACGCCACGATGACCGACACCGACATCTCGGTCTACCAGCTGACCAAGACGTACGCGCAGATCCAGAGCCAGTACGGCATCGGCGCGCTCACCCTCAACGACGCGCACCCGGTGCAGGGCACCTCGATCAAGGTCGTGTCGGGGTACTGGAAGCGGATCTACACCTGCAACGTGGACGGGTTCGCCTACCGCCTCAAGGAGGGCGACTGGACCTGGAAGGACTCGATCCGCTACACCTCGTCCTGCAACACGATCGGCGGGACCTCCGGCTCGCCGGTGATCGACACCGCGACCGGCCGCGTCGTCGCCGTCAACAACACGGGCAACGAGGACGGCCAGCGCTGCACCGAGAACAACCCGTGCGAGGTCGACCAGAACGGCAACGTGACGGTCCGCCAGGGCATCAACTACGGGCAGGAGACCTACATCATCGTCCCCTGCATAGGTGCCGGCAGCAAGATCGACCTGACCCGCCCCGGCTGCACCCTGCCGCGGCCGTAACCCGCTCCGCGCGCCGGCCGCCCTCTCGCGGGCGGTCGGCGCGCGGTCGGCGCACTCTCCGGCGAGGTCAGCCGGCCGCGAGGAGTTCGAGGGTGTCGATGACGCGGTGCGAGAAGCCCCACTCGTTGTCGTACCAGGCGACCACCTTGACGTGGCGGCCGTCGACGCGGGTGAGCGCCGAGTCGAAGATCGACGATGCCGGGTTGCCGGTGATGTCGGAGGAGACGAGCGGGTCGTCCGAGTACTCCAGGACGCCCGCGAGCGGTCCGTCCGCGGCGGCGCGGTACGCCGCCAGCACGTCCTCGCGCGTCACCTCGCGCGCCACCGTCGTGTTGAGTTCGACGATCGACCCGACCGGTACCGGCACCCGGATCGAGTCGCCCGACAGCTTGCCCGCGAGGTTCGGCAGCACCAGCCCGATCGCCTTCGCGGCGCCCGTCGTGGTCGGCACGATGTTGACGCCCGCGGCGCGGGCGCGCCGCGGGTCGCGGTGCGGGCCGTCCTGCAGGTTCTGCTCCTGCGTGTAGGCGTGCACCGTCGTCATGAAACCGTGCTCGATGCCCGCGAGGTCGTCCAGGACCGAGGCCAGCGGCGCGAGCGCGTTGGTCGTGCACGAGGCGTTCGAGACGATGGTGTGCGCGGCCGGGTCGTAGGCACCGGTGTTCACCCCGTAGGCGAGCGTCACGTCGGCCCCGTCCGCAGGCGCGCTGACCAGCACCTTCTTCGCGCCCGCGGTGATGTGGGCGCGCGCGGCGGTGGCGGACGTGAAACGGCCGGTCGCCTCCAGCACGATGTCGACCCCGAGCTTCTCCCACGGCAGCTGCTCCGGCTCGCGCTCGGCGAGGACGGTGATGCGGCGCCCGTCGACGACGAGGTCGTCCCCGTCGACCCGCACCGGGCGGCCGAGCCGTCCCGCGGTCGTGTCGAAGGCCAGCAGCCGCGCCAGGGTGGCGGGCTCGGTGAGGTCGTTGACGGCCACGACCTCCAGGTCGCTGTCGCGTTCGAGCAGCGCGCGCAGCACGTTGCGTCCGATGCGGCCGAATCCGTTGATGGCGATGCGGGTCATGAGTATCGGTATCCCTTCGGGTTCCCCTCCAGCTTCGCGCGCGGCGCCGCCCGGTGACAGCGGCGTGATCGCCACGGTCCGCAAGGATCGCGCCAGGTGCGCTACTCGCCGCGGGCGAAGGTGCGCCGGTACTCGCTCGGAGTGGTGCGCAGGATCCGCTGGAAGTGCAGCCGCAGGTTCGCCCCAGTGCCCAGGCCCACGTCGGCGGCGATCCGCTCCACACTGCGCTCCGAGCGTTCCAGCAGCTCACGGGCCGTGTCGAGGCGGGCGCGCATGACCCACTGCATCGGCGTGTAGCCGGTGTCCTCGGCGAAGCGCCGCGAGAAGGTGCGCGGCGACACCCCCGCCTGCCGGGCGAGCGCCTCCAGCGTCAGCGGCTCGCCGAGGCGGTGCAGCGCCCACTCGCGGGTGGCGGCGAACCGCTCGCCGAGGGGCTCGGGCACGCTGCGCGGTACGTACTGTGCCTGGCCGCCGCTGCGGTAGGGGGCCGCGACCAGCCGCCGGGCCGTGTGGTTCGAGGCCGCCACCCCGAGGTCGCCGCGCAGGACGTGCAGGCACAGATCGATGCCCGAGGCGGCGCCCGCCGAGGTCAGCAGGCTGCCCTCGTCGACGAACAGCACGTTCTCGTCGACCCGCACCCGCGGCCACTTCGCCGCGAGCGCCCGCGCGTAGTGCCAGTGGGTGGTGGCGCGCTTCCCGTCGAGCAGACCGGTGGCGGCCAGCGCGAAGGCGCCGGTCGAGATGGCGGCGAGCCGCGCGCCCCGCGCGTGCGCCGCGACCAGCGCGTCGACGACGGCCGGCGGCGGATCGTCGCGGTCCGGGAACCGGTAGCCGGGGACGAAGACGATGTCGGCCCACGCCAGCGCGTCGAGACCGTGGGCGACGGCGTACGAGAGCCCGTCGCCGCCGGTCACGAGGCCCGGCGCCGCCCCGCAGACACGGACCTCGTACGGCATGCTCGCCCGGGCCGAGAAGACCTGCGCGGGGATGCCGACGTCGAGCGGCTTGGCCCCTTCGAGGACCAGGACGGCGACGCGGTGCGGACGGGAGGCGGGCGGGACGGGCACGGCCTTGAGCCTACGCGGGGACGGCCGGCCCGCGGTGACCGGCCGGCAAGGACGCGTGACGGGGGTCACACCACACCCGTGTCACGAACGGAGGCCCTGCTCGCGTCTGGTGGTCGTCCGCACGGCGGGAACGGCCCCACGAAAGAGGCAGAGCGATGAACACGACGACAGCGCGGCAGCACGAGGTCCTGGTCCTGGGCGCCGGTTACGCCGGTCTCGCCGCGGCGGTCCAGCTCGCGGCCCGCACCAGGAAGCGTGGGAACCTGCGCGTGACGCTGGTCAACCCCCACGACCACTTCACCGAGCGGCTGCGGCTGCACCTGACCGCCACCGGCCAGCAGACGGCCGAGATGAACATCCCCGAGCTGCTGGAGGGCACCGGCGCCGCCTTCGTCCGCGGCTGGGTCACCGCCGTGGACGCCGGGGCGAAGACCGTCCGGATCGACGACGACCGGGTCCTGCGCTACGACACCCTGGTCTACGGCCTGGGCAGCGTCGCGGACACCGCCACCGTCCCCGGCGCGGACGACCACGCCTACACCCTGGACGGCCCGCAGGACGCCGCCCTCCTCGCCGACCGGCTGGCCCGGCTCGACGGCGGGACCGTCGTGGTCGGCGGCAGCGGCCTCACCGGCGTCGAAGCCGCCGCGGAGATCGCCGAGCGGTACCCGCGGCTCACGGTCGAACTGCTGGGCCGGCAGGCGCCGGGCACCGGCCTCCACCCGAAGGCCAGGGCCCACCTGGACGCGGCGCTCGCCCGGCTCGGCGTACGGGTGCGCGGCGGCGTCGAGGTGACCGAGGTGCTGCCCGACGGTGTCCGGCTCGCGGACGGGACCGCCATCCCCGCCGCCGCGGTGCTGTGGACCAGCGGCACCCGCGTCCCGCCGCTGGCCGCCGCCGCGGGCCTGAGCGTCGACGAGCGCGGCCGTGTGGTCACCGACGGCGCGCTGCGCTCGGTCTCCCACCCGGACGTCTACGCCGTGGGCGACGCGGCGGCGGTCCGCCAGCGCTACGGCGTGATGCACGGGACCTGCCAGGGCGGCATGCCCACCGGGGTGCACGCGGCCCTCTCCATCCTGCGGGTGCTGGCCGGCAAGGAGCCCAGGCCCTTCCGCTTCGGCTACTACCACACCCCCGTCAGCCTGGGCCGCGCCGACGCCGTCGTACAGTTCACCCGCCCCGACGACAGCCCGCGCCGGCTCGTCCTGACGGGCAAGCGGGCCGCGACGTACAAGGAGGCGGTCACGGCCGCTCCGTGGGCCACCTTCGCCCGCATGAAGAAGATGCCCGCCTCGGGCGCGTTCTGGCCGCACGGCGGCCGCCACACCAGGATCCGGAGTGCCAAGTGACCCAGCCGCAGGGACCCGAGCTGCCGGACCAGGCCGCCTTCCAGCAGTACCGCACGCTGCTCTTCTCCGCCGCCTACCGCCTCCTCGGCACCGCCGCCGACGCCGAGGACGTGGTGCAGGACGCCTGGCTCAAGTGGTCGGCGGCGGACCGGTCCCAGGTCGCGGACCCCAAGTCGTACCTGACCCGGATCGTCTCCAACCTGTCGATGGAGCGCCTGCGTTCCACCCGCCGGCAGCGCGAGACCTACGTCGGGCCGTGGCTCCCGGAGCCGGTCCTGACCGCTCCGGACACCGCCGACGGCGTCGCCGCGGCGGACTCGGTCTCCCTGGCGCTGCTGGTCGTCCTGGAGTCGCTGAGCCCGCTGGAGCGCGCGGTGTTCGTCCTGAAGGAGGTCTTCGCCTTCAGCCACGCGGAGATCGCCGAGGCGGTGGAGCGCTCGGAGGCGGCGGTGCGGCAGGCCGCGCACCGCGCCCGCGAGCACGTCCGGGCCCGGCGGCCGCGCTTCCCGGCGGACCGCGCCCGCCAACGCGACGTCACGGAGCGCTTCTTCGGGGCGGTCTCGGGCGGCGACCTCAACGCGCTCATGGAACTGCTCGCCCCGGACGTGACGTTGTGGACGGACGGCGGCGGCAAGGTCCGCCAGGCCTTCAAGCCGGTCATCGGCCAGGAGAGCGTGGCCCGTTGGTTCGCCGCGCTCGGGACCGCGACCTACCAGGGCATCGAGCCCGGGCGGATGCGGGCGGAAGTCACCTGGATCAACGGCGGCCCCGGCGTGGTCTTCCACGGCCCGGACCGCGTGATCGCCACGCTGACCTTCGATTTCGACGTGGAGGGACGCATCACGGCCCTCCACAACGTCGCCAACCCGGACAAGCTCCGCGCCGTCACGGGCGGCACGCGGTACGACCTGTCCTGAGCCGGTCCGGGCCGGGCCGGCCGTCGTCGGGCGCCCCGGCGATATTTCCTGTCGTAGCGGTCCGCGGGCGGGCAGACTCGCTCCATGACGGACATGTGCGCATTCCGGGAGGCGGTCGGCCGCTGGGCGGCCGGGGGTCCCGGCGAACCGGCGGGCGAACTGGCCGGGAGGCTGGGGCTGCGGACGGCCGTCCTGCTCGAAGGGCCCAGCGACCGGGAGGCCGTCGAGGCGGTGGCCGCACGGCGCGGCCGGGACCTGGCCGCCGAAGGGGTGTGCGTCGTCCCGATGGGCGGGGCGATGAGCATCGCCCGCTACGCGGACCTGCTCGGGCCGCCCAGCCTCGGCCTGGATCTGCGGGGCCTGTGCGACGCGGGGGAGCAGGGCTTCTACGACCGCGGGCTGAAGCGGGCCGGGGCTCCGGCGGGCGGTTTCTTCGTGTGTGTCGCGGACCTGGAGGACGAGCTCGTCCGCGCGCTGGGCACGGGAGCCGTCGAGGAGATCATCCGGGACGAGGGCGACCTGCGGTCCTGGCAGACCTTCCTGCGCCAGCCCGCCCAGCACGGCCGGCCGCGCGAGCGCCAGCTGCGGCGCTTCCTCGGCACGAAGAAGGGCCGCAAGATCCGCTACGGCCGCCTCCTGGCGGAGGCCCTGGACCCGGGGCGGGTACCGGCCCCGCTCGACGAGCTCCTCGGGAGCCTGTGAGCCCGGCGTCCGGGGTGCGGCCCGGCGCCCCCGGCCTGGGTACGGCCCAGTGCCCGGGGCGCGGCCCGGTGCCCGCATACGGATCAGCGCCCGGCGGGCGGCGGTCCGGCACCGGCGGACTCCCCGCGGGAGCGCCGCGCGGCGGCCGCCTCCTCGATCAGGGTCCATCCGTCGACCTCCACCGGCCCCCGCACCTCGGGCCGCCAGCCGAGGGCCAGTGCCGCATCGAGCAGGGCCCGGACGGCTCCCGGCTCGTGCAGGTTCAGGGACGCGCCCCGCAGGAGGCCCACGTCCCCCGAGCCCGTGTAGCCCCCGCCCGGGACGAACCGGCCCGGGCCCGCGGCGAAGACGACGCGCAGCGGCCCGCCGGTGCCCGCGGGCTGCGGGGACAGGGTCAGGGTCTGGCGGCAGTCCACGGGCCGGCCGGCGTCGTCCGCGCGGTGGCCGTGGCGCACCGTCCACCGGTACGCGCGTCCGTCGGCGACCAGGCGGCGGGGCGTGTTCTCGCGGCGCGGCATGGGCCGAGGGTACGCGGCGCCGCGGGCGCGCCGGGGTCCTGCCCGGCCCGTCGGCCCGGCAGGGCGCGCCCGGCTACTTGGCGGCCAGCCGGCAGGCGGTCACCGAGGTCGCGTGGGTGACGTGGCTCTCGGCGAGGCCGGACACGCACTCGTCCTGGGCGCCGGCCACCCCGACGTAGCACGCCGCGCGGACGGCCTCCGGAGCCTCGCCGCCCTTCAGTTCGCGCTCGACCTGGTTGATGCAGGAATTGACGTCCGCGTGGGCGGCGGGGGCCGTGAGGGCCGCCCCGCCGAGGGCCAGGGTCAGGCCGGTGAGGACACTCGCGAGACGGACGCTCGCGCTACGGATCGACGTACGCATGGGACGTACCTGCTCTCCGGGATCAGGGGATTTCCTCCCTCTTCCGACGCTAGATCAGCCGCATGCCGCCCGCACCCGCTGGGGGTGCGGCCGGATACTGGAAGGGGAAGCGTGCCGGGCGGGCCCGCTCCCGGGGGGCCGGGCGTGGCGCGCTTGACACGGAAATCGAACATCCATTCTGATGGGTTATCCACAGGCGAACCGTGCGTGGAGGCGCGTTGTCAGTGGCAGGCGTTAGCGTCAATGGCGTGAAGCGATCGACTCAAGCAAATCGGGTGGAACCCATGGCAGGCACCGACCGCGAGAAGGCGCTCGACGCAGCGCTCGCGCAGATTGAACGGCAGTTCGGCAAGGGCGCGGTCATGCGTCTTGGCGACAAGCCGAATGACCCCATCGACGTGATCCCCACGGGGTCGACCGCGCTGGACATCGCCCTCGGTGTCGGCGGGCTGCCGCGCGGCCGCGTGGTGGAGGTGTACGGGCCGGAGTCCTCCGGTAAGACGACCCTGACCCTGCACGCCGTGGCCAACGCGCAGAAGGCCGGCGGCACCGTCGCCTTCGTCGACGCCGAGCACGCCCTCGACCCCGAGTACGCCAAGGCCCTGGGCGTCGACACCGACAACCTCATCCTGTCCCAGCCGGACACCGGTGAGCAGGCGCTGGAAATCGTGGACATGCTCGTCCGCTCCGGCGCCCTCGACCTCATCGTCATCGACTCCGTCGCGGCGCTCGTGCCGCGCGCGGAGATCGAGGGTGAGATGGGCGACTCGCACGTGGGTCTGCAGGCCCGTCTGATGAGCCAGGCCCTCCGCAAGATCACCGGTGCGCTCAACCAGTCCAAGACCACCGCGATCTTCATCAACCAGCTCCGCGAGAAGATCGGTGTGATGTTCGGCTCGCCGGAGACCACCACCGGTGGCCGCGCGCTGAAGTTCTACGCCTCGGTGCGTCTGGACATCCGCCGGATCGAGACCCTGAAGGACGGCACGGACGCGGTCGGCAACCGCACCCGCGTCAAGGTCGTCAAGAACAAGGTCGCGCCGCCCTTCAAGCAGGCCGAGTTCGACATCCTCTACGGCCACGGGATCAGCCGCGAGGGCGGCCTGATCGACATGGGCGTGGAGCACGGCTTCGTCCGCAAGGCCGGTGCCTGGTACACGTACGAGGGCGACCAGCTCGGCCAGGGCAAGGAGAACGCGCGCAAGTTCCTGTGCGACAACCCCGACCTCTCGGACGAGATCGAGAAGAAGATCAAGGAGAAGCTGGGCGTGGGCATCCGCAAGACCCCCGACGCCGAGCCCGGTCCGGACGCGGCGGGCGGCGTGGCCCCGGCGGCCGATGACGCGGCCAAGACGGTTCCCGCCCCGGCGACGAAGGCCAAGACGGCCAAGGCCGCCGTAGCCAAGAGCTGACCGTGCGGGAGCAGCAGGGGGCGGCCGGTTCCGGCCCGCCGAGGGCCGAGCGGGGACTGCCGCCCCAGAGCCCCGAAGAGCAGGCGCGGGCGATCTGCCTGCGCCTGCTCACCGGGTCCCCGCGTACCCGGCAGCAGCTCGCGGACGCCCTGGCCAAGCGGGAGATCCCCGAGGAGGTGTCGCAGCAGGTCCTCTCCCGGTTCGAGGAGGTGGGCCTGATCGACGACGCCGCCTTCGCCGGGGCGTGGGTCGAGTCCCGGCACCACAGCCGCGGCCTCGCCCGCCGGGCGCTCGCCCGCGAACTGCGCACCAAAGGGGTGCACGTCACCCTGGTGGACGAGGCCCTGGAACAGCTGGACTCCGAGCAGGAGGAGCAGACCGCCCGCGAGCTGGTGGAGCGCAAGCTGCGGGCCACCCGCGGCCTGGAGCGGGACAAGCGCATCCGCCGCCTCGCCGGGATGCTGGCCCGCAAGGGCTACGGGGAGGGCATGGCCCTGCGGGTGGTGCGGCGCGCCCTCGAAGCCGAGGGCGAGGACGCGGACGAACTCGACGGGCCGGAGTACCGGGCGTTCTGACCGCCCGGCCGCGCCGCCGGTCCGTCAAGGGCGTCCACCGCCCCACCACCGCGCGGTCGTCCCGCGGGGCGAGGCGGCGTCAGCCGGGGGCGGTCACGGGGAGCCCGGCGGCCTTCCATGCCTGGAAGCCGCCGGTCAGGTCCGTGGCGCCGGTCAGGCCCAGCGCGTGCAGGGAGGCCGCGGCCAGCGTGGAGGCGTACCCCTCGTTGCAGATCACCACGATCCGCAGGTCGTGGGAGGTGGCCTCGGGGACGCGGTGGCTGCCGCGCGGGTCCAGCCGCCACTCCAGTTCGTTGCGCTCGATCACCAGCGCGCCCGGGATCAGTCCGTCGCGCTCCCGCAGCGCCTGGTAGCGGATGTCCACCAGCAGGGCCCCCTCGCGGGAGGCGGCGTGTGCCTCGGCCGCCCCGATCCGCGCGTACGTGGCGCGGACCCGCTCCAGCAGCTCGTCGATCCCGACGGGGACGTCGGCGGCGCCCGCGCTCACTGCCAGTCCGCCGGACGCTCGACCTGCTCCAGCGTCAGCACGGCCCCGCTGCGGCTGAACCGGCGGATCAGCGGGAGCGGCGGATAGTAGGCGTGCACCGAGACGGCGTGCTCGGTCGGGGACCCGTTCAGCACCTCGTGCACGTGGTGTTCGCCGAAGGCGCGCCCCGCGCCCGCCTCCAGGGTCCGGGTGCGGTCCAGGCCGGAGGCCAGGTGCAGGGACCGCCAGCCCTCCGACGGCAGCCGCACGGACAGGGAGTGTTCGGTGAGGCGGCCGCGCGCGGTGGCGAAGGCGCCGCGCGACTCGGCGTGGTCGTGCCAGCCGGTGCCGGTACCCGGCGGCCAGCCGATCAGCCAGGCCTCGCTGCCGCCCGGGCCGTCGAGACGCACCCAGGTGCGGCCCTCGGGGTCGAGGGGCAGGGAGGCGATCAGCGCCGGGTCGGCGGCGGTGCGGAGGGCGAAGTCGAGGAGTTCCGCCGCGTCCGGCCCGGCGGCACGGGAAGGGCCGGAACCGGTCGGGGCAGGGCTCAGCAGGGATGCGGATGCAGACATGGGGGATGACCGTCCTGGAGTCGCGAAGGCGCGGCGCACGGGCGCGCGCGATAGGGAAGCGAGTCAGCAGGAGGGGCGACAGACGCAGCCCGCATAGCGGAGGAGGTCCATATGGACCCTCCGCCACAGGCGCACGTCGTTACCGGTCATGGTCGCGAGTGAACCACGGGCGGACTTGAGGGTCAATCGATCACGGGTGGGGTGTGGCGGACGCCTCGGGCAGGGCCCGCGGCGCGGGCGCCGGCAGTGCGGGCAGTGCGGCGCCGGGCGCGCCCGCCCGCACCGCGTCGGCCGCCTCGTACAGCTCGGCGGGCCGGACGCCCGCGAAGGTGGCCGCGAGGTGGCCGTCCGGGCGCAGCAGCAGCACGGTGTGCGCGGCGGCCCCCGGATAACCGTCGGCGACCAGCAGATCGGCGCGCACCGGCAGGGCGCTGACCGCGGCCGCCAGCCGCGGCATCAGACCGGCGCCGACCCAGTGCCGCCGGTCCCACACCCCGGTCCCCGGAGCGACGAGGAGCACCAGGAGCCGCCCCCGCCCCAGCAGGTCGCGCAGCGGGACGGTCGCCCCGTCCGGTGCGGTCACGGGTACGTTCGCCGCCGCGCCGCCCGGCTCGGTGTCGGTCGGCACCTCCCGTACGGCGACGGGCGGGGCGTACGCCGGGGGCGCGCCCAGCGGCCCGCGCCCCAAGTGCCCGTCCGTGAGCAGCGTTTCGTGGCTGCGCGTGGCGCCCGGGACGTACGTGCGCAGCCCGCCCCCGCCGCGCAGCACGGGCATGGCCTGGTCGGCGGCGCGCAGCCGGGCCGCGACGGCGGTGCGCCGTTCGGCCTCGTACCCGTCGAGGAGGGCTTCGGAGGCGCCCTGGTGCCAGGCCAGCGACAGCCGCCAGGCCAGGTTCTCGGCGTCCCGCAGCCCCTCCTCCACCCCTTGCGTGCCCAGGGCGCCCAGCAGGTGGGCCGCGTCCCCGGCGAGGAAGGCACGGCCGTCGCGCCAGCGCCGGGCCAGCCGGTGGTGCAGCGTGTACACGCCGGTGTCGATCAGGTCGTACGGGGGCGTGCTGCCCCCGCACCAGGCGGCGAGGGTGTCGCGGATCATCCCGATCAGGGCATCGGGCGTGACGAGGTCCCCGCGCGGCGGCAGCAGCCAGTCCAGCCGCCACACCCCGTCGGGCAGCGGCCGCGCCGTCACCTCGGGAGCCTTCGCGGAACGGCCGCGCTGGAGCACGGCCTCGCCGGGCCAGGGGAGTTCGGTGCGCAGCGCGGCCACGGCGTGCCGCTCGACGGCGGTGCGCCCGGGGAAGCGGATGCCCAGCAGCTTGCGGACGGTCGAGCGGGCGCCGTCGCAGCCGACCAGGTGGCTGCCGCGCCACCAGGTGGTGGCGGCGCCCCGGGTGTGCGCGGTGACCCCGAGGGCGTCCTGTTCCAGGGCGTCGAGGCGGCTGTCGGTGACCAGTTGGACGAGCGGGTGCGCCGCGGCGGCGTCGCGCAGGCCCCGGGTGAGGGCGTGCTGCGGCAGGTGCAGCGGGGCGGTGGCGTCCTCGAAGGTGGTCCGGCGGGTGTCCCGGCCGCGCCGCACGGTGCGCCAGGCGGCGAAGTGCGCGCCCTCGTCGCGCAGGGTCGTGCAGCCGAGGCGGTGCGCCATCGCCGCGGTGTCGGCGTGCAGGACGACCGTACGGGCGGGGCGGGACTCCTCCTTGCCCGGACCCTCGTCGAGGACGACGGAGGGCACGCCCGCGCCGGCCAGGGCGAGCGAGAGGGTCAGCCCGACCGGTCCCGCGCCCACGACGATCACCGGGTCCACGGCACGGCTCCCGATGTCCGGTATGTGATCACAGAACGTATGCAACCCACTGAATGCGCATGCGTCAAGTGACACTGGTAGGTGTGACGCCTTGTGGTGCGACGGAAGACTTCCGCCGCACCACAGGGATCACGCCATCATACTGACCGGGCGTCAGGCCGGTGTCAGACCACGCCGCCGCCGGGGCCGGTGGTGCCCATGGTCCCCTCCGTCACGTCGGTGATGTCCACCGTCGCTCCGGTGCTCTTCTTCGACTTGCGCAGTCGCGACTCCAGGGCCGAGGCGGCCGTGGTCAGCGCGAAGTTCAGGGCGATGAAGAGGAGGGCGATCACGACCAGGGACGGGATCGTGTTGCTGTAGTTGGCCGAGATCTGCCGGGCCATCGACAGCAGCTCGGCCAGGCCGAGCAGCGACCCGCCGAGCGCGGTGTCCTTGAGGATCACCACGAGCTGGCTGATCAGCGCCGGGAGCATCGCCGTCACGGCCTGCGGGACCAGCACGTAGAGCATGGTCTGGCCCTTGCGCATGCCGATAGCCTTGGCGGCGTCCGTCTGACCGGAGGGCAGTGAGAGCACGCCCGCCCGGACGATCTCCGCGATGACCGCGGCGTTGTACAGGACCAGTCCGGTCACCACGGCGTAGATGGGCCGCAGTTCCGAGCTGACGTCGCTGAACCGCACGTACAGGGCGGACCCGAAGAGCATCAGCATCAGCACCGGGATGGCGCGGAAGAACTCGACGAACGCGCCGACGGACGTGCGGACCCACGCGTGGTCGGAGAGGCGCCCGATGCCCAGCACCGCGCCCAGCGGGAGCGCGATGACCATCGCGATCAGACCGGCCTTGAGGGTCTCCAGCAGACCCGGAATCAGCCAGGTCGACCAGATGTCGCCCTCGGTGACGAAGGGGGACCACTTGTCGCCGTCGAGCTGGCCCTTGTCCGACATGGTGGACAGGACCCACCACATGCCGAGCCCGAGCAGCACGAGGAAGACGGCGGAGTAGATCCAGTTGCGCGCCTTGGCCTTGGGGCCCGGCGTGTCGTACAGCACGGAGGTCATCGCTTCACCGCCACTCGCTTGGCCACCCAGCCGAGGATCAGGCCGGTCGGCAGGGTCAGCAGGACGAAGCCGAGGGCGAAGATCCCGAAGACCGTGAAGAGGGCCTGCGCCTCGTTCTCGATCATTTCCTTCATCAGCAGGGCCGCTTCGGCCACGCCGATGGCCGCCGCCACCGTGGTGTTCTTGGTGAGGGCGATCAGTACGTTCGTGAGCGGCCCGATGACCGCCCGGAAAGCCTGGGGGAGCACGATCAGGGTGAGCACCTGGAAGAAGCTCAGGCCCAGCGCACGGGCCGCCTCGGCCTGGCCGACCGGCACGGTGTTGATGCCCGAGCGCAGCGCCTCGCAGACGAAGGTGCCGGTGTAGGCGGTCAGCGCGAGGACGGCCAGCCGGAAGCCGATGACCTTGAAGTTGTCGCCGCCGAGCGTGACGCCGAGCGTCTGGTTGAGACCCAGGGAACAGCCGATGATCAGCACGGTCAGCGGCGTGTTGCGCACCACGTTGACGTAAGCGGTGCCGAAGCCCCGCATGAGCGGGACGGGACTGACCCGCATCCCGGCCAGGACGGTGCCCCAGACCAGGGATCCGGCCGCCGAGTAGAGGGTGAGCTGAACCGTCACCCAGAAGGCTCCGAGCAGGTCGTACTGCCCGGAATCAAGAAAATCGAACACGATGCCCTGCGCTCTCCCCAGGATGGCCGGTGAGGCACGGCGCCGCCCGCGGCAGGCGGGCGGCGACGCACCTCACCGATGAATCAGCTGCCTTCGGTGATCTGCGGGGCCGGCTCGTTCTTGTAGTTGGCCGGACCGAAGTTCTTCTTCACGGCCGCTTCCCAGGCACCGTCCGCTTCCATCTTCTTGATCGCGGCGTTGATCTTGGTCTGAAGGTCCTTGTCGCCCTTCTTCAGACCGATGCCGTAGTTCTCGTTGCTCAGGCTCAGCCCGACCAGCTTGAACTTGCCCTTGTTCTTCTCCTGCGAGGCGTAACCGGCCAGGATCGAGTTGTCCGTGGTCAGCGCGTCGAGCGCCTTGCTCTCCAGGCCGGTCAGGCACTCGGAGTAGCCCGGCAGCTGCTGGAGGTCGGCCTTGGGAGCCAGCTTCGTCTTGACGTTCTGCGCCGAGGTGGAGCCGGTGACCGAGCACAGCTTCTTGCTGTTGAGGTCCTCGGGCTTGGTGATGCTGGTGTCGTCGGCGCGGACCAGCAGGTCCTGGTGCGCGAGGAGGTACGGGCCGGCGAAGTCGACCTTCTCCTTGCGCTTGTCGTTGATCGAGTAGCTCGCCACGATGAACTTGACGTCGCCGTTGGAGATCAGGTTCTCGCGCTCGGCGCTGATGGCCTGCTTGAACTGGATCTGGTCGGGCGCGTAGCCCAGTTCCTTGGCGACGTAGGTGGCCACGTCGACGTCGAAGCCCTCGAACTTGCCGTCGGGGGTCTTCAGCCCCAGACCCGGCTGGTCGAACTTGATGCCGATGACGATCTTGTCCTTCTTGGCACCGCCCGAGGCACCCGCGTCGCTCGCGGTGTCGTCCTTCTTGTCGCTGCCGCAGGCGGTCGCGGTGAACGCCAGGGCGACGGCGATGGCGACGGCCGCGCCGGCCTTCAGAACCTTCATGGTGAACTTCCCTCGGATGAGACGTTGTTGTACGACGGGCGACGATGTTCCCCGTCGACCGGATCACTACCAGACGAAGTCGTCAGTGGTGCAGGATCTTCGACAGGAAGTCCTTGGCGCGGTCGCTGCGCGGATTGCTGAAGAACTGGTCCGGCGTGGCCTCTTCGACGATCTTTCCGTCCGCCATGAAGACCACCCGGTTGGCCGCAGAACGGGCGAAGCCCATCTCGTGCGTGACGACGACCATCGTCATGCCCTCACCGGCGAGCTGCTGCATGACCTCCAGCACCTCGTTGATCATCTCCGGGTCGAGCGCCGACGTCGGCTCGTCGAAGAGCATCACCTTCGGGCCCATCGCCAGCGCACGGGCGATCGCCACGCGCTGCTGCTGGCCGCCGGACAGCTGCGCCGGGTACTTGTCGGCCTGCGTGCCGACGCCCACCCGGTCCAGCAGGGCCCGCGCCTTCTCCTCGGCCGCCGCCCGGTCCGTCTTGCGGACCTTCAGCTGGCCGAGCATGACGTTCTCCAGCACCGTCTTGTGCGCGAAGAGGTTGAACGACTGGAACACCATGCCGACGTCGGCGCGCAGCCGGGCCAGCTCCTTGCCCTCGGCGGGCAGCGGGCGGCCGTCGAGCGTGATGGTGCCCGAGTCGATGGTCTCCAGCCGGTTGATCGTCCGGCACAGCGTGGACTTGCCCGACCCGGAGGGGCCGATCACCACGACGACTTCGCCGCGGGCAATGCTCAGATCGATGTCCTGAAGCACGTGCAGCGCGCCGAAGTGCTTGTTGACGTTGCTCAGTACGACCAGGCCGTCCGCGGCCGGCGCCGCGTCCTGCGTGCCTTCGGTCACTGATACTCCGCTCATCGGCCTCTTGCTCCGTCCACCTCGGTTGGGGAGGAGAGTAATGAGGTGATCCGCACACCGTCATCACATCTGAGCGAGAATTGAGGATAACGATACGGCCTCGCCCCGCCACGCTGCGTGTACGGTCTCGACGTGCCCGTACCGGGTGCATAACGGTAGGCGCGCCGGACCGGAACCCCCTTGACGTGGGCCCCCCGCATCCGCGTGGATGCAGGGTGGCCATGTTTGCCCACATCGCGAGACGAGGAAAGGGGGACGCATGAGACTGCTGCTCGTCGAGGACGACGACCACGTCGCCGCGGCCCTGTCCGCGATCCTCGCCCGCCACGGCTTCAAGGTGACCCACGCGCGCAGCGGCGAAGAGGCCCTCCAGGCGCTGCTGCCCGCGGGCGCCCCGCCCAGCGTCTCGCCCTACGGGGTGATCCTGCTGGACCTCGGCCTGCCCGACCAGGACGGCTACGAGGTCTGCGGCAAGATCCGCAAGCGCACCAGCACCCCCGTGATCATGGTGACCGCGCGGGCCGACGTCCGCTCGCGCATCCACGGCCTCAACATGGGCGCCGACGACTACGTCACCAAGCCCTACGACACCGGTGAGCTGCTCGCCCGGATCCACGCCGTGGCCCGCCGCACCGGGGTCTCCGACGACGGCTCGGCGGCCCCCGGCGGCGCGCCCGCCATCGTCCGCTTCGGCCGCGTCAGCATCGAGCTGCCCACCCGGCGCGTCTGCGTGGACGGCACCGACGTACCGCTCACCCGCAAGGAGTTCGACCTGCTCGCCCTCCTCGCGCAGCGCCCCGGCGTGGTCTTCCGGCGCGAGCAGATCATCAGCGAGGTGTGGCGCACCAGCTGGGAAGGCACCGGGCGGACCCTGGAAGTGCACGTCGCCTCGCTGCGCTCCAAGCTCGCGATGCCCGCGCTGATCGAAACCGTCCGCGGGGTGGGCTACCGGCTCGTCACCCCGGCCGCCCCGTAGCGGACCCGGCCGTGCGCACCCGGCTGCTGCCCCTGCTCGTCATCCTGATGGCGGGCACCCTGCTCGCCCTCGGCTTCCCCCTCGCGGTCAGCCTGGCCGCCGCGCAGCAGCAGCGGGTGGTCGTCGACCGGATCGACGACAGCGCCCGCTTCGCCGCCCTCGCCCAGTTCGTCATCGACTCCGAGGGCTCCGGGGACAAGGGCGCAGGCGACCGCCGCGAGACCCTCCAGCTGGAACTCGCCCGCTACCAGGGGCTGTACGGGATCCGGGCCGGCATCTTCTACCGCGACGACAACGCCATGGCCCGCGCCCCCGGCTGGTGGCAGCTCCCGGAGACCGGGGAGGGGCGGCGCGCCTTCGAGGAGGCGCTCGCGGGCCGGCGCAGCCACGACCCGGCCCAGGTCTGGCCCTGGCAGCGCGGCGGCAAACTGCTCGTGGCCTCCCCGGTGGTCCTCGACGGTGACGTCGTCGCCGTCGTCGTCACCGAATCGCCCACCGACCAGATGCGCGCGGGCACCGTGCGCGGCTGGCTGTTCATCATCGGGGGACTGGCCGCCGCGATGCTCGTCGCCTTCGGGGCGGCCCTGCGGCTGACCAGCTGGGTGCTGAGGCCCGTGCGGACCCTGGACGCGGCCGCCCACGGGATCGCCACCGGGCGGATGAACTCGCGCGTCGCGGCCGGCGGGGGACCGCCGGAACTCAGGCGCCTGGCCCGGTCGTTCAACGAGATGGCCGACAACGTCGAAGAGGTACTGGAGCAGCAGCGGGCGTTCGTCGCGGACGCCTCCCACCAGCTGCGCAACCCGCTCGCCGCGCTGCTCCTGCGCATCGAACTGCTCGCCCTCGAACTCCCCGAGGGCAACGCGGAGATCGCCTCGGTGCGCACCGAGGGCAAGCGCCTGACCCAGGTCCTGGACGACCTCCTGGACCTGGCGCTGGCCGAACACGCCTCCGCCGAGATCAGCCTCACCGACATCGGGGAGCTGGCCGGCGAGCGCGTCGCCGCCTGGCGCCCGCTCGCCGAGGAAAAGGGCGTGCGGCTCACCGAGGACGGCCGCACCGCCGTCACCGGCTGGGCCGACCCCATCGCGCTGTCCAGCGCCCTCGACGCGGTCATCGACAACGCCCTCAAGTTCACGCCCGCGGGCGAGGAAGTGCGGGTGTCGGTGACCGCCGAGGCGCGCTCGGTCCACGTCAGCGTCGCCGACCGGGGGCCCGGCCTGACCGAGGAGGAGCTGGCCCGCGTCGGCGACCGCTTCTGGCGCAGCGGCCGCCACCAGAACGTCAAGGGCTCCGGGCTCGGCCTGTCGATCTCCCGGGCCCTGCTGGCCGCGGGCGGCGGGTCCCTCTCGTACGAGACGAACCCGCCGCACGGGCTGCGCGTCACCGTCACGGTGCCCCGGACCGGCCCGCACGCGGGCTGAGCGCACCGCCGTCGAGCGCGCCGAGGTCGAGCGCGCTCAGGCCGGGCGCGCCCCGGCCGGTGCGCCGCGTCACCAGGTGTACGACGCCCCCGCCGCCTCCGAGACCGCGTACAGCTCGCTCACCGTCCGCACCTCCAAGGCGGTCTTCCGCTCCTGCCCGGACCGCGTCAGCCCCGGTACGTACAGCGCCGTACCGCAGGTGCCGCCGAGGAAGGCGCGGGTTCCGTCCGCGAGGACCCGGTACAGCTCGTAGTGGCGCGCCGCGCCCGGCGCCCGCCGCCACGACAGGCGCAGCGACACCTCCGCGCCCCCGCGGACCGCCGCGTCCACGCGCAGGGCGCCCGGCGCGGCGGGCTGCTCCGCGCCGTCGGCCACCGCGAGCGACCCCAGCCGCCAGCGCACCGGCGCCGTACCGCGCCGGGTCAGCCGGACCGCCAGGCCGTGCGCCGTCCTCCCGGCCAGCGCGCCCAGCGGCACCCGGGCGGTCCGCCAGCCCCGCCCGCCGCCGGAGGCTCGCGCCGCCAGCCAGGTGTACGGGACGGACCCGCCCGGCGCCGACGGCTCGCGCACGGCCACCCCCACCTCCACGTCCACCGCCCCCGCATCCGTGCGGTACACCAGCTCCAGCGTGCTCGCCGCCGTCAGCGGCAGCCGCGTCGCGTGCAGGGCGACGGCGGCCGGGGCGGTCAGCGCCCCCGCCACCAGCAGGCTGGAGCCGCCGCGCCAGGCGTCCGCGAAGTCCAGCGTGACGGCGGGCCGCGGACCGGCGCTCTCCACGACCCAGCGGCGCCCCGGCAGTCGGTCCTGGAGCCCGAGGTGGTTCCAGGGGGCCTGCGATACGGCCGTGCCGTTGTCGTACCAGCGCAACCCGTGCCCGGTGTTGAAGGTGGTGGCGAAGGGCAGCGCGGAGACCGTGGACCGGTCGGCGACCACGGTGGCCGGAGCCCGCCAGGCGCTGTCCGCCGCGGGCCGGGACGGGTCCAGGGACTCACCGGTCCAGAACCGGTCGTCGGCCGCGTGGAAGGCGCCGGGGGAGCGGTCGGTGAGGTGGTTGCGGGTCCACTCCGGCCGGTAGAAGCCGTAGCTGACGACGTGGTCGCGCCCGCGCGGCACGATAGCGTCCCAGCCGGGGTCCGTGTTCCACCCCGCGGACTCGACGTCCACGCCCGCCCACAGCTCGTACCGGTCGCGCCCCAGCCGCTGCGCGAGGGCGCCCGAGGAGGCCAGCGAGCCCGCGGTCCAGCGGAAGTCGACGAACAGGGTGTCGGCGACCTTGCCCTCGCGGTCCTCGAAGAACTCCTGGTTGAGCGGGTTCAGGGCGCCCTGCCAGCCGACCCGGCCCGTGCTGTTCATCGCGTCGTACCAGGTGATCCGCAGCCCGTGGGGCTCCCCGGCCGCGCGCAGCGCCCGCAGGAAGCCCCGCATGGCGGTGGCCAGTTCGCTGTCGCCGCCGTCGGTCTCGGCGTTGACGAACCAGCCGTCGAAGCCGTACGCCGTCGCCACCTCCACCAGCTTGTGCGCGAGCGGGTAGCGGCCGTAGGCGTCCTGCTGGACCAGGTCGCGGGTCCAGCGCAGGTCGCCGCCGTAGGCCACCGGCGGCAGGAACACGTTGCCCAGCACCCGTACGCCGTTGCGGTGCGCGGCGTCGATGACGGGCGCGTTGGGGGCGAGCACGATGCCCTCGCCGGAGGAGCCGCCCCAGAAGACCAGCTCGTCGAGGTAGGCCCAGTGGGTGAGCGCGTAGAAGTCGGCGCTGGCACCGCCCTGGGAGGGGTTCTGGGCCGTCGGCCCGAAGGAGACCAGGGAGGAGATCCGGGCCTGTCCCGCGCGGGCCGTCGTATTGGCCGCCACCGGCGTGAACCGCGCGGCCAGCGGCACGCTCGCCGTGTTGTGGGCGAGGTCGGGATCGCTCTCGGGCCGCCACTGCTTCAGCGAGCGCCACACGATCCCGGGGCCGGGCGTGCCCGCCGGGAGGGAGTCCGGGAACCAGTACGAGGCGTACGGGGCCCCGCCGGCCGGGTCGGCGAGCGGTGCCCGGGGGGCCGCCGCGGCGGCCCCGCTCACGGCGGGGCCGCCCAGCACGGCTCCGGCTCCGGCCCCGGCGCCCGCGAGCAGCAGCCCGCGCCGGGTGGGACGGGTCGGGCGCAGCGGACGGGCGTCGGCGCCGTGGTCGGTCTCGCGCATGAGGTCTCCTCAAGGGGCAGGCGGTGGACGGGAGCGGTGCGGTGAGGTGCGGTCAGCGGACGTCGGTGACGTGGACCAGCTCGGTGATCCCGCGCGCGGCCAGGTGGGCCGGGTCCCCGGCGCGGTCGGCCAGGACCACCGCGGGGCGGACCCCCTGGGCGGCCAGCGCGGCCCAGGCCTCGAACACCGGCCCGCCGGGCGCGCAGACCGAGCGCCGGGGCGCGTCCCGCGCCCCGCCGACGTCGGCCACGAGCGCGGTGGAGCGCGGCGGCGGGCGGTGTTCGCGGCCCCGCCACTCCTTGGCGATCCGGGCGACGGTCTCGCCCGCGGGCTTGGGGGCGCGGTCGTTGGTGAGCAGGCCGAGGCCGTACTCCAGCTCGGGGAAGTCGGCCAGCTCGCGGCTCACGTCGTGCGAGCACCACCAGGTCACGCCCCAGAGGTCCGGGCAGTCCAGGGCGGCCGCCACGGTGGCCTCGGTGAAGGCGGCGGCGTGCTCGGGCGGTATCAGGGGGGCCGGGGCCCCCACCTCCTGGAGCCAGACCGGGCGGTGCGGATCGGTGGCCCAGGCCTTGGACGTCTCGATCATGTAGGCCGCGTGCTGCTCGGTGGCCGTACCGGCGCTGCCGTGGCGCTGGGCGGTGCCGTTGAACACCCAGGAGTGGACGGCGGTCGCCGCGCCGAGCCGGGCCGCCTGCCCCACCGTGAAGGGGTGCCCGTCCTGGTACCAGGCGGCGTCGTAGGCGGCGTGCAGGTGGAACCTGCCCGGCGCCCCGCGCTCGCAGGCCGCCAGCATCCGCTCCAGCCAGCGGTCCGCCTGCTCCCGCGTGATCCGGTCCGGATCGGGGTGCGGGTCGTCGGAGAACTGGTCGATCTCGTTGCCCACCGTCATGCCGAGGAAGTGCGGCCGGTCGGCGAGGGCGGCGGCGAGGGTGCGCAGGTACTCCTCCTGCCCGGCGACGACCTGCGGATCGGTGAAGAGGTTGCGGCGGTGCCAGGTTCGGGTCCAGGCGGGCAGGAAGTCGAAGCTCGACAGGTGGCCCTGGAGGCCGTCCACGGCCACGTCGAGCCCGCGCTCGCCCGCCGCGTCGGCCAGTTCCACGAGCTGTTCGACCGCACGCGGGCGGATCAGGGCGCGGTTCGGCTGGAAGAGCGGCCAGAGCGGGAAGACCCGGACATGGTCCAGGCCGAGGCCGGCGAGGGAGTCGAGGTCCGCCTTCACCTCGTCGAGGTCGAAGTCCAGCCAGTGGTGGAACCACCCGCGCGTCGGAGCGTAGTTCGCGCCGAAGCGCGGGCTGCGCGGGATGCGAGGGCGGGCCGCCGGGGCGGGGTCCGCGGCGGCGGGGACATCGGGCACGGGGACATCGGGGACGGGGACGGCAGCGGAGTGCATGAGTGTCCTGGAGTCGGAGGAACCGGGGCGTCGCGGGGCTCGGGAATTCACCGGGCGCCCCACGCTGCCGCTCTTCCGCAGGGAAAGTCAACAGGGCCCATATCCGAGACCGACCCAGTTTCGACGGCTCGAAGTCCCTGACCTCTGCACATCGGGTACTTATGCGCTTCAGTCCCGTTGACAGGCGGGTGTGAGGGCGTGAAGCTGTGGCGACTAATGCGCTTTAGTGAGCGCGCTGGTCAATGGCCCCACAAGGAAGTGTGCGGAAAATGGACAGCGGCAGCGACAGCGGTATCACGGTCACCTCCGTCACCACCCCGGCGCTCTTCACCGGATCCTGCGGCGATCCGCTCCAGGTGATCCGGGTCCGGATCCGCCGCACCCGGCCCGCCGGACCGCTCCACGTCCAGGTGCGCGGCCCGGGCGTCACCACCCCGCACCCGCGGATCCTGCGCGCGGACACCGACGAACCCGCGGGCACGGACGGAACCACCGTCGAGGTGGCCGTCCGTACGCCCGGCACCGCCCCCGGCGAGCGGCTGCCCGCCACCGTCACGGTCACCACCCCCGACGGCCGCCCGCTCGCCGCCCGCCCCTTCCCCCTGACGGTCGCCGAACCCGGCTGGACCGTGCGCCTGGTCCCGCACTTCCACTACGACCCCCTGTGGTGGAACACCCAGGCCGCCTACACCGCCCTGTGGGACGCCCCGGCCGCGCCCGGCGCCCCCGCGCGCGGCTGGGAGTACACCGGCGTCCCCGCCTTCACCCTCCTCCCGCTCCACCTCCAGCAGGCCCGCGACGACCCGGCGTACGCCTTCGTCCTCTCCGAGGTCGACTACCTCAAGCCCTGGTGGGACAGCCATCCCGAGGACCGCGCCGAACTGCTCGCCCTGATCGCCGCGGGCCGCGTGGAGATCGTCGGCGGCACCTACAACGAACCGAGCACCAACCTCACCTCCGCCGGATCCACCCTCCGCAGCGCCGTCCACGGCCTCGCCCTGCACCGCGGCACCCTCGGCGCCGATCCGCGGACCGCCTGGCAGCTCGACGTCTTCGGCCACGACCCGTCCTTCCCGGCCCTGATGGCGGGCGCGGGCCTGGACTCGGCGGTCCTCGCCCGCGGCCCCCACCACCAATGGGGCCCGATGACGGACACCTGGGGCGCCCCGCTGCGCCCGCCGACCGCGATGCAACTGCCCGCCGAGTACGAGTGGATCGCGCCCAGCGGCGAGGGGCTGCTGCTGCACTACCTGCCCGCTCACTACTCGGCGGGCTGGCCCTCCGACGCCGCCCCCGATGCGGAGAGCGCCGCCGGTCAGCTGCTGGAGCTGTACGAGCTGCTGCGCCCGAGCGCGGCGACCCGCAACGTCCTCGTCCCGCTGGGCACCGACTTCTCCTGGCCGCACCGCTGGAGCCTGGACGTCCAGCACGCCTGGAACCGCCGTTACTGCTGGCCGCGCATGGAACACACCGGCCCCCGCGCCCACTTCGACGCCGTGCGCGCCGAACTCGCCGCCCGCGGCCGGGAACCGCTGCCCGTCACCCGCGAGATGGGACCCGTCTACACCGGCAAGGACGTCAGCTACGCCGATGTGAAGCAGGCCCACCGGGCCGCGGAGAACCTGGTCGAGGAAGCCGAGGCCTTCGCCGCCCTGGCCTGCGCCGAAGGCCTCGCCGAGCACCCGCGCCAGAGGCTCGACAAGGCCTGGCGCCACCTCCTGCACGCCGCGCACCACGACGCCGTCACCGGCACCTTCTCCGACCAGGTCTACCTGGACCTGCTCCCCACCTGGCGCGAGGCCCAGGACCTCGCCGAGGGCGTACGGGCGGACGCGCTGCGGGTCCTGACCGCCGCGGCCGACACCCGCGCGCCGGACCTCGGCGCCTCCCGGACCGAGGACTCCGTCCCGCCGCCCGCAACCCTCGCGGTCACCGTGCACAACCCGCTGTCCTGGACCCGGACCGACCTCGTCCGCACCACGGTCGACCTAGCGGCGCTGGGCTCCGGCGGCGCCGCCGCCGACCCGCGCCGGATCGCCGTGTGCGACGCCGGCGGCCGCCGCGCCCCCGTCCACCTGGAAGCCGTCGCCGGCGGCACGGCGGAGATCGCCTTCCTCGCCGCGGACGTGCCGGCGCTCGGCCACCGCACCTGGTGGCTCACCGCCGACGGCCCGGCCCGGTCCGGCGGCTGGGCGCCCGCCCCGGGCCTCACCATCGAGAACGGGACCTTCCGCGCCGAGGCCGACCCCGCGCGCGGCGGCGGCCTGGCCTCGCTGGTCGACCGGCGCACCGGCCGCGACCTGCTCACCCGGGGCCAGGTCGACGAACTCGTCGTGCAGGACGAGTACGGCCAGCACCCCTTCTTCGGCGAGGGCCCCTGGCACCTGCTGCCCCGGGGCCCCGGCACCGGCTCGGCCGCCGCGCCCGCCGACACCTGCCGCGCCGAACGCGGCCCGCTCGGCGCGCGGATCGTGTCGACCGGCCGGACCGGACCCGTCCGCTGGACCCGCATCACCACCCTCTGGGACGGCCTGGACCGGGTCGAACTCACCACTCGCGTGGACGCCTTCGACGGCAGCGACCAGTTGCTGCGGCTGCGCGTCCCCGCCGACGTGCCCGGCGCGCTCCCGGTGGCAGAGACCGCCGCCTCGGCCGTGGGACGTGGCTTCGCCTTCCCCGAGGTGGACGCCGGAGCCGACCACACCCGGGCGCCCTGGACCCTGGACAGCCCCTGCCTCAACTGGTTCGCCCTGTCTTCCACCCTCCGCGCGGCGCTGACCGGGCCCGGCGGGGACCCGGCCGGGCAGCGGGCGCTGGGCGCGGCCGAGATCGTCATGCCGGACGCGGGCGCCCCCGAGGGGCTGCGCGCACTGGTCACCGCCCTGGGGCGGTTCGGCGTCACGGCCGCCCCGACCCGGGCCCGGGGGCCGCGGTGGGGGGACCTGGCCGTGGACAGCAGCCTCCCCGACGTCCGGATCGCGCTCGGCGGGCCCGCGGAGAACGCCTTCACCGCCCGGGTGCTGGGCGCCTGCGACCGTAGCTACGCCGAGGCCGTCCGCGACCACCCGGTCGTGTGGATCCCGGCCCGGGCGGCCCTGCGCGAGGTGTGGCGGCCCGGCTGCGACCTGACCGGCGTACGGGACCTGCCCGTCCTGGTGGTCACCGGCGGCCCGGCCGCCCTCGCGCGGGCCCTCGCCGAAGCCGGGCGGATCGAGGCCCACCACCCCCGGCCGGCCGAAGGCGCGGCCGAACACGCCGCCTTCGAGGACCGCACGGTCGCCCTGCTCGGCCGCGGCACCCCCGGCTTCGCCGTCGACACGGCGGGCCGCCTGCACGCCTCCCTCATGCGGTCCTGCACCGGCCGCCCCAGCGGCGCCTGGATGGACCCGCCCCGGCGCACCGCCCCCGACGGCAGCTCCTTCCAGCTCCAGCACTGGACCCACGTCTTCGAACACGCCCTGGTCGCCGCTGACGGCGACTGGCGCGCGACCGATCTGGTGCGCAGAGGGCGCGCCTTCAACAAACCACTCACCGCAGTCACCGCCGCGCCCGGCGCGGGCCCGCAGCCGTCCGCCCGCTCCCTGCTCGGCGTGGAACCCGCCGACCGGGTCCTCGTCGAATCCGTGGCCCGGGCCGCCGCGGGGGACGCCCTCGCCGTCCGGCTCCGCGAAACCCACGGCCGCCCCGCCCCCGCCCGCCTCCTGCGCCCCACCGGACCCACCGGCCCGGACCCGCTCCAAGCCGACCTCCTCGACCGCCCCCTCGGCCCCTTCCGCGGCGAGGTCCGGGGCGCCGCGACCACCACCGTCCTGCTCCCCACCCCCTTCCCGCTGCCGGAGCGGCGCGGCGAACAGGAGCCCCACCAGCCCGTGTTCAGCCGCTACTGGCTCCACAACACCGGCACCGCCCCGCTCGGCGACGCCCCCTACACGGTCACCGTCGAGGGCGCCGCGCGCGAAGCCCGGGTCACGCTCGCCGCCCACGGCGCGGGCGGCCCCGTCCGCCTGGAGGTCCACCCGCCCGAGGGCTGGTGGACCGCCTGGACGGTCCACGAGGCCGAGCTGCCCGACGGCGGCCACGTGCGGCGGACGCTGGCGGTCGCCCCCGATCCGGCGGCCGCGCCCGGTGACCACCTGGTGCGGGTCCTCGCCTTCACCCCGGCGGGCCGCTTCGAGGACGTCCTCACCGTGACCGTGCCCGGCGGCGAGACCCCGGCCGGGCTGTGGGTGGCGGCCCCCGACGCCGAGGTGCGCGTCACCGTGGGCGCGCGGGCCGTCGTACGGGCGGTCGTCGGCAGCACCGGCACGCGCTCCCCGCTGACCGGCCGGGCGTACGTCGTCTCCCCGCACGGCACCCGCGCGCTGATCGGCCCCGCCACCCTGCCCCTGCGCGTGCCCGACGGAGCGCCGGCCGAGCTGGAGTTCGAGGTCCACCCGCCGCCCGCGACCCCGCCGGGGAGCTACTGGGCCGTGGTCAAGGCGGTGTGCCAGGGCAGGATCGCGTACGGTCCGGCCATTGCCATCCGTGTGGCCGGCGCCCCTCCCGCGCCCGCCGCACCGCACGTACCCGAAGGATGATGAGGCAGGCCATGGCCCGCAGACCCACCATCAAGGACATCGCCCGCCAGGCCGGGGTGTCCGAAAGCGCCGTGTCCTTCGCGCTCAACGACCGCCCGGGCGTCTCCCAGGACACCCGCGCCCGGATCCGGCGCGTCGCCGAGGAACTGGGCTGGCAGGCCAGCATCGCGGCCCGAGCCCTGTCCGGCGAACGCTCCGGCGCCGTCGGCCTGGTCCTGCCCCGGCCCGCGCACACCCTGGGCGTCGAGTCCTTCTTCCTCCAGCTGGTCTCCGGAATACAGGAGGTCCTGGCCGCCCAGCGCACGGCCCTGCTCTTCCAGGTGGTCGACGACCTCGACGCCGAATGCGCCCTCTACCGCCGTTGGTGGGCCGAACGCCGGGTCGACGGCGTGCTCGTCGTCGACCCGCGCACGGACGACCCCCGCCCGGCGCTCCTCGACGGGCTGGGCCTGCCCGCCGTCACCGTCGGCGCGCCCGGCGGCCCCGGACCGGCCGTGCTCTCCTCGGTCTGGGCCGACGACGCCGGGGCGATGGCCCGCGTCCTGGACCACCTGCACGCCCTCGGCCACCGCCGGATCACCCACATCGCGGGCCTGCCCGGGCTCGCCCACACCGAGCGCCGGATCGCCTCGCTGCGCGCCGAGGCGGACCGGCGCGGGCTCACCCCGGCCGAGGTGTCCTCGATCACCACCGACTACTCCGACGCCCAGGGCGCCGAGGCCACGCGGCGGGTGCTGCGCGGGCCGCTGCCGCCGACCGCCCTGGTCTACGACAACGACGTGATGGCGGTCGCCGGGCTCGCCGTCGCCGCCGAGGCGGGCATCGCCGTGCCCGGCAGCCTGTCGGTGGTCGCCTGGGACGACTCGGCGCTGTGCAGGGTCACCCACCCCCGGCTGACCGCGCTGGTCCGCGACACCGCCGCCTTCGGCCGGCTCGCCGCCGAGGAGCTCCTCGCCGTCCTCGCGGGCGGCGCGCCGCGGGCCCGGCAGGGGGAGCAGCCGAGGCTGGAGCCCCGTGAGAGTACGGCCCCGCCCACGGCGGCATACTGACGTACGAACCCCAGGAGCCTCCCGTGACCACTCCCGCCTCAGCCCTCCCGGCCCCGCCCCCCACGGCCGCCCGGGCCGCCGGGCCCACCGTCGCCCTCGACATCGGCGGTACGAAGATCGCCGGTGCGCTGGTGCACCCCGACGGCACGATGACCGCCACCACCCGGCGGCCCACCCCGCGCGGGACCGACGGGGAAGCCGTGATGGCGGCGGTCGCCGAGGTCGTCGCCGACCTCGCCGCCTCCCCGCAGTGGTCCTCGGCCGTGCGGTGCGGGATCGGCAGCGCTGGCCCCGTGGACACCTCGCGCGGCACGGTCAGCCCGGTGAACATCGGCGCCTGGCGGGAGTTCCCGGTCCTGGACCGGGTGGTCGCCGAGCTGGCCCGCCACGGAGCGGACCTGCCGACCGTCCTCGCGGGCGACGGCGTGGCCATGACCGCGGGCGAACACTGGCTGGGCGCGGCCCGCGGGCACGCCAACGCCCTGTGCATGGTCGTCTCCACCGGCGTCGGCGGCGGCCTGATCCTGAACAACCAGCTCCACCCCGGCCCCACCGGCAACGCCGGACACATCGGCCACATCAGCGTCGCCTTCGACGGCGACCCGTGCGTCTGCGGCGGACGCGGCTGCGTGGAATCCCTCGCCTCCGGCACCGCCATCGCCCGCCGCGCCCTGGACCAGGGCTGGACCCCCGGGCCCGGCGCGGACCGCAGCGCCGCAGGCGTCGCGGCGGCAGCCGACGCGGGCGATCCCGTCGCCCTGGCCGCCTACGACCGCGCGGGCCGCGCCCTGGCCGCCGCCATCGCGGCCACCGCCACCCTGGTCGAGACGGACATCGTGGTCATCGGCGGCGGCGTCGCGGCCGCCGGGGACACCCTCTTCGGCCCGGTCCGGGCCCACCTGGCCTCGTACGCCACCCTGTCCTTCGTCCAAGGGCTGAAGGTCGTCCCGGCCGCCCTCGGCACGCACGCGGGCCTCATCGGCGCGGCCGCCTCGGCGGCCATGCTGCTCCCCGCCGGGAGCTGACCGGCAGCCTCAGGGCTTGACCGACCGGTAGTACCGGCGGGCGCCCTCGTGCAGGTCCAGCGGCTCCGTGTAGATCGCCGTCCGCAGGTCCACGAGCTGCGCCGCGTGCACCTCGTGGCCGATCCGGTCCCGGCTGTCGATCACGGTCCGGGTGAACCGCTCGGTCAGCTCCGCGCCGGTGCGGTCCGTGGTGACCAGCAGGTTCGGCACCGCCAGGGTCGCCACCGCCGAGGTGTTGCGGGCCCGCGCGTAGGCGTCCTGCGGCATCACCGCGGCGCGGTAGTAGTGCGTCGGACTGCCCGCGTTCTGCAGCTCGGGCACCAGGTCCCCGAGCGGCACCAGCCGGATCTCGAAGCGCTCCGAGAGCCCCCGCACCGCGCTGGTCGGCAGCCCGCCCGACCAGAAGAACGCGTCGATCCGCCCCGCCTCCAGCTCCGCGGGCATCGTGTCGATGCCGATCGGCACGGCCGTGACGTCCCGCTCCGGATCCAGCTTCGCCGCCGCCAGCATCCGGTCGGAGATCAGCCGCACCCCGGACCCCGGCTGGCCGACCGCGACCCGCCTGCCCCGCAGGTCCTTGGTCGACTGGATCTTCGACACCGCCGGGACCACCAGCTGCACGTAGTCGTCGTAGAGCCGCGCGACCCCGCGCAGGCGGTCCGCCCCCGGCTTCCCGTCCCGCTGGTACTTGGCCACCGCGTCCGCGGTGGCCACCGTGAAGTCCGCCTGGCCGTTGGCCACCCGCTCCAGGTTCTGCTGCGAGCCCTCGCTGGTCACCAGCCGTACGTCGACCCCCGGCACGTCGGTCGCCAGCTCCTGCTGGAGCAGCTCCCCGTAGCGCTGGTACACCCCGCTGCGCACGCCCGTACTGAAGACCAGCGTCCCGCGCAGCTCCTGCTGCCCGAACGGCCACAGCCACCAGAGCAGCAGGCCGGCCCCGGCCAGCGCGGCCACCAGGCCCCGCAGCGCGCGGCGCCTGCCGACCGGGTCCAGTGCGAGGGGCATGGCGGCGATCCTGCCAGCCGACCGGCGTCCTGTCACGGTGCGCCGAGCGCCTACCCTTGTCACATGAGCAGCGCGGAGCCGGGTGGAGCAGTGGACGTCATGGATGCCAAGGGCACGTACGAGGTGCGCACGTACGGGTGCCAGATGAACGTGCACGACTCCGAGCGGCTCTCGGGCCTGCTGGAGGACGCCGGGTACGTCCGCGCGCCCGAGGGCTGCGACGGCGACGCCGACGTCGTGGTGTTCAACACCTGCGCCGTCCGCGAGAACGCCGACAACAAGCTGTACGGCAACCTCGGCCGCCTCGCGCCCATGAAGACCAAGCGCCCCGGCATGCAGATCGCCGTCGGCGGCTGCCTCGCCCAGAAGGACCGCGACACCATCGTCCAGCGGGCCCCCTGGGTCGACGTGGTGTTCGGCACGCACAACATCGGCAAGCTGCCGGTGCTCCTGGAGCGCGCCCGCATCCAGGAGGAGGCGCAGATCGAGATCGCCGAATCGCTGGAGGCGTTCCCCTCCACGCTGCCGACCCGCCGCGAGTCCGCCTATGCGGCCTGGGTCTCGATCTCCGTCGGCTGCAACAACACCTGCACCTTCTGCATCGTCCCGGCGCTGCGCGGCAAGGAGGAGGACCGCCGCCCCGGCGACATCCTCGCCGAGATCGAGGCCCTCGTCGCCGAGGGCGTATCCGAGATCACCCTCCTCGGCCAGAACGTCAACGCCTACGGCTCCGGCATGGGCGACCGCGAGGCCTTCTCGAAGCTGCTGCGCGCCTGCGGGAAGATCGAGGGCCTGGAGCGGGTCCGCTTCACCTCGCCGCACCCGCGCGACTTCACGGACGACGTGATCGCGGCGATGGCCGAGACCCCGAACGTGATGCCGCAGCTGCACATGCCGATGCAGTCCGGTTCGGACACCATCCTGAAGGCGATGCGCCGCTCCTACCGGCAGGACCGGTTCCTCGGCATCATCGAGAAGGTCCGCGCCGCCATTCCGCACGCGGCCATCTCCACCGACATCATCGTGGGCTTCCCCGGCGAGACCGAGGAGGACTTCCAGCAGACGATGCACGCCGTGCGCGAGGCCCGCTTCGCGAACGCCTTCACCTTCCAGTACTCCAAGCGGCCCGGGACCCCGGCGGCCGACATGGAGGGGCAGATCCCCAAGGAGGTCGTCCAGGAGCGCTACATGCGCCTGGTCGCCCTCCAGGAGGAGATCTCCTGGGAGGAGAACAAGAAGCAGGTCGGCCGGACCCTGGAGGTCATGGTCGCGGAGGGCGAGGGCCGCAAGGACGGGGCCACGCACCGGCTGTCCGGGCGCGCGCCCGACAACCGCCTGGTCCACTTCACGAAGCCCGACGAAGAGGTCCGCCCCGGTGACGTGGTGACGGTGGACATCACCTACGCCGCCCCGCACCACCTCCTGGCCGAGGGTCCGACGGGCGCGGTGCGGCGCACCCGCGCGGGCGACGCCTGGCAGAAGCGGAACGCCGCCCCCGCCCAGCCTGCGGGCGTCATGCTCGGCATCCCCACCCTGGGCGTCCCGACCCCCCTCCCGCCCACCGCCTCGCCCTGCGCGACCCCCACCCCCTGACGGCCCCACCCCCGGCCACGGCGATGCGGTGGCCCCACGCCGGGGACCGCCTAAAACGCCGGCGAGGCTGAATCGTGCCCGCGCCGCGGGTCGCCTCCGGCGGCGCCTCAAACGCCGGCGGGGCTGATGTGTGCCTTCCCGCCGTACGTCGAGTGCGGCCACTCGCTGGGCGAATCCAGCCCGCCGGGGCCAAATCCAGCCCCGCCGGCGTTTGAGGCGCCGCCGGAGGCACCCGGAGCGAATGCCGGGCACGCGCTCTGGCTGCCCACGGTTCACGGTTGAGTCCGGCGGCCGGGCTTTGCTCTGCCCGCCCGCCGGGGCCAAATCCAGCCCCGCCGGCGTTTGAGGCGCCGCCGGAGGCAGCCCGGGCGGAAGCCGGGCATCGCGCTGCCCACCCCGGGGCCTCCCGGGCGAGGCCGTGCCCGGGGGTCGGCGTACCCACTCCAGCCTCGCCGGCGTTTGAGGCGCCGCCGGAGGCAGCCCGGGCGGAAGCCGGGCATCGTGCTGCCCGCCCACCGGCACCGGAACGGGCACGGGCACGGGCTCGGCCCGACCCCGCGTCGCGGGCGGCGCCGGATGCGGACCCCGGCCAGGGGACCGGCGGAGCCGGAAGGGACCGCCACCCCCCGCCGCACGGCGGCTACGCTTCGATCATGCTCGTAGCCGCAGCCGTCTGCCCCGCCCCGCCCCTCCTCGTGCCCGCGGTGGCCGCCGGAGCCGCCGGTGAACTCGCCGACGCCCGCACCGCCTGCTCCGACGCCCTCGCGGTGCTCGCCGCCTCCCGCCCCGACCGGCTGGTCGTGGTCGGCCCCGCCGACCCGGGCGCGGGGGGCCCGTACCCGCAGGGCACCCCCGGCGGCTTCCACGGCTTCGGCGTCGAGAGCGACGTACGCCTGGGTGGGGGCGAGGCCGGCGCCCCGCAGGACACGCGCCCGCTCCCCGCCCCCCTCGCCGTCGCCGCCTGGCTGCTGCACCACACCGCCTGGTCCGGCGCCCCCGTCGAGGGCCTCGGCGTGGAGGAGCACCTGGACACCGCCCACTGCCTGGCGGCGGGCCGCGAGCTGGCCGCCCGCGCCGACCGGATCGCCCTGCTGGTCATGGGCGACGGCAGCGCCTGCCGGACCCTCAAGGCCCCCGGCTACCTGGACGACCGGGCTGCCGCCTTCGACGAGGCCGCCGCCCGCGCCCTCGGCAGTGCGGACGTGGCCGCCCTGACCGCCCTCGACGCGGGTCTGGCGGCCGAGCTCAAGGCCGCGGGCCGGGCCCCCTGGCAGGTGCTGGCCGGCGCCGCCGAGGACGCGGGCCTGGAAGGCCGCCTGCTGTACGAGGACGCCCCCTACGGCGTCGGCTACTTCGTCGCCGCCTGGTCCTAGCCCTCAGGGCCGAACGGGTGAGCGGCACCCCGACCTGACATACGAAAGGGGCGCGGGGAAGTCCCCGCGCCCCTTTCCCGGATCACGTCAGGCAGACGCCGGCGGTGTCGGCCCGCCGGGGCTGTCCTTGTGCGCGACCTTGCCCAGGGCGTCCTTCGCCTTGCCCGTGCCGGAGGAGATCTGGCCGCTGTACTTGCCCTTGGTCTTGGAGTCCACGACCTTGGCGACCTTGTCCAGACCCTCGCCGATCCTGCCCTCGTGCTGCTGCGCGAGGTCACCCAGCTTGTCCTTGGCCGGCGTGAGCTTGGCCTTCAAATTGTCCAGCAGGCCCATGGCACACCTTCCAGTCGCAGCGACTCCTACGTGCGGGCGCCCTCACCGGCCTCGCTGTCCGCGGCTTCCTCCGCGCACTGCTGCTTGGGGATCTCCACGCCCTCCGGCGCGGGGGTCTCCGTCGCGGCCGCGGGGGCCTCGTCGCTCACCGCGGCTTCCACCGCTGCGGCCGACTCGGCACCCTCCGCCGGAGCGTCGGCGGTAGCCTCCGCGGTCTTCCGGCGAAACCGATCAAAAACGCCCATGTCTACTCCCATAACGTTACTCGTGCGGGTGAAGTTCCGCCTCGGCCGGACCGGCCGCAGCCGGGCGCACGCCGGGCGGAACCTCGCCAGGGCAACGACCCCGTTCGCGGCCCGTCACGTAGCTCGATCGGGTACACGCCCAGGGGTTTGCGAGACTGGGACGGTGAGAAGCCCAGCCCCCGCACCGCGGGTCATCGCCGTCGTCGGCCCCACGGCAGCCGGAAAGTCCGATCTGGGCGTCGCCCTGGCCCGCCGTTTCGACGGCGAAGTCGTCAACGCCGACTCCATGCAGCTCTACCGTGGGATGGACATCGGGACCGCCAAACTGACGCCCGCCGAGCGCGGTGGCGTCGTCCACCGCCTCCTCGACGTCTGGGACGTGACGGAGACCGCCAGCGTCGCCGAGTACCAGCGCCTCGCGCGGATCGAGATCGACCGGCTGCTCGCCGAAGGGCGCACGCCCGTCCTCGTCGGCGGCTCCGGGCTGTACGTCCGCGGCGCCCTGGACGCCATGGAGTTCCCCGGGACCGACCCCGAGGTCCGCGCGCGGCTGGAGGAAGAGGTCACCCTGCGCGGCCCCGGCGCCCTGCACGCCCGCCTCGCCGCCGCCGACCCGGCCGCCGCCCTCGCGATCCTGCCGAGCAACGGCCGCAGGATCGTCCGGGCCCTGGAGGTCATCGAGATCACCGGACGCCCGTACACGGCGAACCTGCCCGGCCACGAGTCCGTCTACGACACCGTGCAGATCGGTGTGGACGTGGCCCGGCCCGAGCTGGACGAGCGGATCGCCCTGCGCGTGGACCGGATGTGGGAGGACGGGCTCGTCGAGGAAGTGCGGGCCCTGGAGGCCCGGGGGCTGCGCGAAGGGGTCACCGCCTCCCGGGCGCTCGGCTACCAGCAGGTGCTGGACGCGCTGGCGGGACGCTGCACCGAAGCGGAGGCCAAGGCCGAAACCGTCCGCGCCACCAAGCGGTTCGCCCGCAGGCAGGACTCCTGGTTCCGCCGGGACCCGCGGGTGCACTGGCTCAGCGGGGCGGCGTCCGACCGCGGGGAACTCCCCGGACTCGCGCAGTCGTTGGTCGAACGAGCGGTCACAGCCTGATCACGTGATGGCATCGGGACGCTCCGGGCGCCTGTTCGGGGGCCGGGGGCGTGCCATCATCAAACTCCGGCCGGTGTGGACACCGGCGGTGATCAACAGCGTACGAAGTCCGAGTGGGGAGGGCGCGTGGCGATGGAGGCCGGCCCTCGAGACACCGGGCGGGACAGCGACCGGCAGGAAACGGATCCGCTGCTTCAGGGCGGACTCGGCCTGCCCGCCGAACCGGTGCGGTTGACTCCCGACGGCCCGGACGGGCCCGACGTGCTGGCGGGCCTGGACGGTCTGGCGGGCATCGACGGCCGCCCGGGCGGCCTGGACGACCTGCCCGGCCTGTCCGGCCTCGACAGCGCGGACGCCGCGGCCGCGCAGGCCCCCGAGTTCGAGGTCGAACTGCGCCCGCAGCGGCGCCTGCGGATCTGGCAGATCGCGCCCATCGTGATCCTGGCCGCCGCCGGATCCCTGATGTTCGCCTTCCCGCTCGCCTTCGAGTTCGGGGACGGCGGAGCCGTCGTCGCCATGCTGGGACTGCTGATCAGCTCCTGCGCCGGAGGCTGGGGCATGATGGCCGCCCGCCGCGTCGGCTACACCTGGCCGGGGCTCCCGGCCCGCGGCTCCGGCCGCCGCCCGGACTGGCGCATCGCCGCCCTCTACGCGCTGGTCGTCCTGACCGTCGTCGCCCTGGCCGTCCTGCGCGTGGCCCGGCTCCGCTGACCCCTCGCGCGGCGAGGGTTTGTACGATGTGGACGTGACCACCACCTCCGCGCCGCTGGCGTTCCTCAAGGGCCACGGAACCGAGAACGACTTCGTGATCGTCCCGGACCCGGACAACGCCATCGAGCTGCCCGCCGCCGCCGTCGCCCGGCTCTGCGACCGCCGGGCCGGGATCGGTGGTGACGGAGTGCTGCACGTGGTGCGCTCCGCCGCGCACCCCGAGGCCCGGTCGATGGCCGACGAGGCCGAGTGGTTCATGGACTACCGCAACGGGGACGGCTCCGTCGCCGAGATGTGCGGCAACGGCGTCCGCGTCTTCGCCCGCTACCTCCAGCACGCCGGGTACGCCGAGGCCGGCGACCTGTCCGTCGCCACCCGCGGCGGGGTCAAGCGCGTCCACCTCCACAAGGACGGCCCCGTCACCGTCGCCATGGGGCGCGCGGCCCTCCCCGAGGGCGAGGTCACCGTGGCGGTCGGCGCGAAGAACTGGCCCGCCCGCAACGTGAACATGGGGAACCCGCACGCCGTCGCCTTCGTTGAATCCCTCGACGACGCCGGGACCCTGCTCACCGCCCCCGCCTTCACCCCGGCGTCCGCCTACCCGACGGGGGTCAATGTCGAGTTCGTCGTCGACCGCGGCCCCCGGCACGTCGCCATGCGCGTCCACGAGCGCGGCTCCGGCGAGACCCGCTCCTGCGGCACCGGCGCCTGCGCGGTCGCCGTGGCCACCGCCCGCCGCGACGGGGCCGACCCCGCCGTCACCGGCGAGCCGGTCACGTACACCGTCGACCTGCCCGGCGGCACCCTGCTCATCACCGAACACCCCGACGGTTCGGTGGACATGACCGGACCGGCCGTCATCGTGGCCGCGGGCGAGTTCGATCCGGCCTGGCTCACCGAAACGGCTTTCGGCTAGAGCTTCCCTCTAATGGGTGATCCGTTTCACGCTGTGCGGGAGCTGGACTGCGCCACGTGGTGGGGTCGGTAGCATCAGGCACCGGCCCTGAGGGCTCACCGCATGCCCACCACCGCCGGTCGAAGCCGCCGGAGGTGCCCCATGAGTGCAGAGGCCACGAACCCCGACGCACGCCCCGAGTTCCGCAGACGTGACCGGACCCGGCTCGATCTGCTCCGGCTGGGACGTGCGGCCCTGCTCGGGCCGACGTCCCGGGACCGGCTCCCCGATGCCATCGGCCACGTCGCCGAAGCCCACCGCGCCCACTATCCGGACGCGGACCTGTCCGTACTGCGCCGCGCCTACATGCTCGCCGAGAGCTCGCACCGCGGCCAGATGCGCAAGAGCGGCGAGCCCTACATCACCCACCCCCTCGCCGTCACCCTGATCCTGGCCGAACTCGGCGCCGAGACCACCACGTTGACGGCCTCCCTCCTCCACGACACCGTCGAGGACACCGACGTGACCCTCGATCAGGTCCGCGCGGAGTTCGGCGAGGAGGTCTGCTTCATCGTCGACGGCGTCACCAAGGTCGAGCGGATCGACTACGGCGCCGCCGCCGAACCCGAGACCTTCCGCAAGATGCTCGTCGCCACCGGCAACGACGTCCGCGTGATGTCCATCAAGCTCGCCGACCGGCTGCACAACATGCGCACCCTCGGCGTGATGCGCCCGGAGAAACAGGTCCGCATCGCCAAGGTCACCCGGGACGTCCTCATCCCGCTCGCCGAACGGCTCGGCGTCCAGGCCCTCAAGACCGAGCTGGAAGACCTCGTCTTCGCGATCCTGCATCCCGAGGAGTACGAGCGCACGCGCGCCCTCATCGCCGCCCACGCGGGCGAGCGCGACCCGCTCCCCGGCATCGCCGACTCCGTCCGCGCGGTCCTGCGCGAATCCGGCATCCAGGCCGAAGTACGGATCCGCCCCCGCCACTTCGTCTCCGTCCACCGCATCTCCCTCACCCGCGGCGAACCGCGCGGCTCCGACTTCGGCCGCCTCCTCGTGCTCGTCGCCGAGAACGCCGACTGCTACGGGGTGCTGGGGGAGCTGCACACCTGCTTCACCCCGGTCGTCTCCGAGTTCAAGGACTTCATCGCGGTACCCAAGTTCAACCTCTACCAATCCCTGCACACCGCCATCGCCACGCCCGAGGGCAGCGTCGCCGAGGTCATCGTCCGCACCCACCGCATGCACCGGGTCGCCGAAGCCGGAGTCGTCGCCCTCGGCAACCCCTACACCTTCGGGGAGGGCGGAGCCGTCGGCTCCCCGGCCGGCGCCGCCGACGGCGAGGGCGACGAGGAGCGGATCGACCCCACCCGGCCCGGCTGGCTCTCCCGGCTGCTCGACTGGCAGCAGGCGGTGCCGGACCCCGACACGTTCTGGAGCTCGCTGCGCGCCGAGCTGGCCCAGGACCGCGAGATCACCGTCTTCCGGGCCGACGGCGGGGGCGCCGACGGCACGATCAGCCTGCCCGCCGGGGCCACCTGTATCGACGCGGCCTACGCCCAGTACGGCGAGGCCGCGCACGGCTGTATCGGAGCCCGGGTCAACGGGCGCCTCACCTCGCTGGCCACCCGGCTGGCCGACGCCGACACCGTGCAGCTGCTGCTGGCGCACGACGCCTCCTCCGGGCCCGCCGCCGACTGGCTCGACCACGCGCGCACCCCGGCCGCCCGGATCGCCATCAGCACCTGGCTCCAGTCCCATCCCGCCGCGGTCAAGCCGCCCACCGCGCCGCCCCGGGCGCCGCTGCCGATGGTGAGCCTGCGGCCCGGCGGGCGCAACGCCGTCGCGGACCTGCCGGACGCGCCCGTCCGGCTCGCGGGCTGCTGCACGCCGGTGCCGCCCGACGCGGTCGCCGGGTTCGTCGTACGGGGCGGGGCGGTCACGGTGCACCGGATCGCCTGCCCGGCCGTCGAGCAGATGCGCTCCGTGGGCCGGACCCCGGTCGCCGTGCACTGGCGGGCCACCACCGACTGCCGGGTGACCCTGGTCGCCGAATCGTTCGGCCGGCCCCACCTGCTGGCCGATCTCACCGAAGCCATCGCCCACGAGGGCGTCGAGGTCATCTCGGCCACCGTCGAACCGCCCGTCGAGCAGCGCGTCCGGCACACCTACACCCTTCACCTGCGCGACGCGACCGGGCTGCCGGGGCTGATGCGGGCCATGCGGGACGTGCCGGGGGTCTACGACGTGAGCCGCGTGTAGCGCGCGCCGGGGAGATGCGGGGCCGGTGACGGGGCGCGGGGGAGCGTACGTGAGGGGGCGGGCGGGGGCGCGTAACAAAGGGGCGGGGGCGCGTACCGACGGGCCCGGTGCGGAGCCGGAGTCACCCCTTCGGGTGGGGCCGTCCGGGTCCCCGACGCGTCGCGCGGGGACGTGCGGCGGGCGCTGGTATGCGGTGGGGATGCGCCTCACCTCCTCCCGCCCGCGCGCCGCCCTGCTCGCCGCGGCCTCCCTCACCCTCGTCGCCGCCGTGCTGCCCCCGCCGACCGCGCTGGGCATCGGCGACCGGCTCTTCCCGGAGCTGGGCAACCCCGGCTACGACGTCCGCTCGTACGACCTGTCCTTCACGTACAAGGACAACCGCACCCCGCTCGACGCGGTCACCGTCATCGACGCCCGCACGCTGACGTCGCTGGAGCGGATCAACCTCGACTTCACCCGCGGCACGGTCCTGTCCGCCGAGGTCAACGGCCGGCCCGCGCCCTTCGCGAGCACCGGGGAGGACCTCGTCCTGACCCCCGAGCGCCCCCTCGCCGCCGATGCGCCGCTGCACATCACCATCCACCACACCAGCGACCCGCGCGGGGGCGGGGACGGCGGCTGGGTCACCACCGCGGACGGCCTGGCGATGGCCAACCAGGCGGACGCGGCCCACCGGGTCTTCCCCTGCAACGACCACCCCGCCGACAAGGCCTTCTACACCTTCCACATCACCGCCCCGAACGGGACTACCGCGGTCGCCAACGGCCTGCCGGTCCTCTCGGCGGGCCGCTCCGCCGGCGCGACCACCTGGACCTACCGCACCGTGCACCCCATGGCGACCGAGCTGGCCCAGGTCTCGCTCGGGGCCTCCTCGGTGGTCCACCGCGAGGGACCGCACGGGATGGAACTGCGCGACGTCGTCCCCACCGCGGACCGGGCGCGGCTGGAGCCCTGGCTGAAGAAGACCCCCGACCAGATCGCGTGGATGGAGAAGCGGGTCGGCCGCTATCCCTTCGAGACGTACGGGGTGCTGATCGCCCACGCCAGCACCGGCTTCGAGCTGGAGACCCAGACCCTCTCGCTCTTCGAACGCGGAATCTTCACCGGGCCCGGCTACCCCGAGTGGTACGTCGAGTCGATCATGGTCCACGAGCTGGCCCACCAGTGGTTCGGCGACAGCGTCAGCCCCCGCACCTGGTCCGACCTCTGGCTCAACGAAGGACACGCCACCTGGTACGAGGCGCTGTACGCCGACGGCCTCGGCACCTACTCCCTGGAACGCCGCATGCGCGAGGCGTACCAGCGCTCCGACCAGTGGCGGGCGGCGGGCGGCCCCCCGGCCGCGCCCAAGGCGGCGGCGCCCGGGCAGAAGATCGGACTGTTCCGCCCGGTGGTCTACGACGGAGCCGCTCTGATCCTCTACGCACTGCGCCAGGAGATCGGCGCGGCCGCCTTCGAGCAGGTCGAGCGCCGCTGGGTGAGCGAGCACGCCGACGGGGTGGCGGGTACGGACGATTTCGTACGGCTGGCCTCGGACGTGGCGGGGCGGGACCTGGCCGCCTTCCTGAAGCCGTGGCTGTACGGGAAGACCACGCCGCCCATGCCCGGACATCCGCAATGGAGCGCCCCGAAGGCCGGCTGACGGGACCGGGCAGGGGGAAAAGGGTGTGACTGCCGGGGAACGGGCATGTCACCATCGACAGGTCGGCGACGCGGCCGCCGGACCGGGTGCCCCGTAGGGAATCTCCGGCCGGTGTGACACGTTGTACGTACAGGCCGCGCTCCCACCCCGTGGGCGGCGCGGGAACCATCCGAAAACGACGTAAGGATCCAATGACCTCCTCTTCTTCCCCTTCCCAGGACGCGCAGGACTCGCCCGCGGCGACGGACGCGCAGAGCTTCACCGAGAGCCTTCGGGCCGATGCCCTGATGGAAGAGGACGTCGCCTGGAGCCACGAGATCGACGGCGAGCGTGACGGCGAGCAGTTCGAGCGCTCCGAGCGCGCGGCGCTGCGCCGCGTCGTCGGCCTCTCCACCGAACTCGAAGACGTCACCGAGGTCGAGTACCGCCAGCTCCGTCTGGAGCGCGTGGTCCTCGTCGGCGTGTGGACGACCGGCACCGTGCAGGACGCGGACAACTCCCTCGCGGAGCTGGCCGCGCTCGCCGAGACCGCGGGCGCCCTCGTGCTCGACGGCGTCATCCAGCGCCGCGACAAGCCCGACCCGGCCACTTTCATCGGTTCCGGCAAGGCGCGGGAGCTGCGCGACATCGTCACCGAGACGGGTGCGGACACCGTCGTCTGCGACGGCGAACTCAGCCCCGGCCAGCTCATCGCCCTCGAAGACGTCGTCAAGGTCAAGGTGGTCGACCGGACCGCCCTGATCCTCGACATCTTCGCCCAGCACGCCAAGTCCCGAGAGGGCAAGGCCCAGGTCGCGCTCGCGCAGATGCAGTACATGCTGCCGCGACTGCGCGGCTGGGGTGCCTCGCTCTCCCGGCAGATGGGTGGCGGCGGCGGTGGCGGCATGGCCACGCGCGGTCCCGGTGAGACCAAGATCGAGACCGACCGGCGCCGGATCCGCGAGAAGATGGCGAAGATGCGCCGCGAGATCGCGGACATGAAGACCGGCCGGGACATCAAGCGGCAGGAACGGCGCCGCAACAAGGTGCCCTCGGTCGCCATCGCCGGCTACACCAACGCGGGCAAGTCCTCGCTGCTCAACCGCCTCACGGGCGCGGGCGTCCTGGTGGAGAACTCGCTGTTCGCCACCCTCGACCCGACCGTGCGCCGGGCCGAGACGCCGAGCGGCCGGATCTACACCCTGGCCGACACCGTCGGCTTCGTCCGGCACCTGCCCCACCACCTCGTCGAGGCGTTCCGCTCCACGATGGAGGAGGTCGGCGACTCCGACCTCATCCTGCACATCGTGGACGGCTCGCACCCGGCGCCGGAGGAGCAGCTGGCGGCGGTGCGCGAGGTGATCCGCGAGGTCGGCGCCGTCAAGGTGCCCGAGATCGTGGTCATCAACAAGGCGGACGCCGCGGACCCGCTGGTCCTGCAGCGCCTGCTGCGCATCGAGCGGCACTCCATCGCCGTCTCGGCCCGCACGGGCCAGGGCATCGAGGAACTGCTCGCGCTGATCGACCGCGAACTGCCGCGACCCGAGGTCGAGGTGGAGGCGCTCGTGCCGTACACCCACGGCGGTCTGATCGCCCGGGCACACGCGGAGGGGGAGGTCATCTCCGAGGAGCACACCCCGGAGGGCACCCTGCTGAAGGCGCGGGTCCACCAGGAACTGGCGGCGGACCTCGCTCCGTACGTCCCCGCGAAGCACTGACCGACGGCGCGACCCGGTAGCACCGGCGACGTCACCGACAGAGAGGGCCCCCGCATCGCGGGGGCCCTCTCTGTTGTCGGCACCTACTGCTTGACCACGTCCGCTACTTGACCGTGTCGGCTACTTGAACTTGCCGCTCACCGCGTCGAAGACGCCCTTCGCCTCCGGACCCAGCCGCGGGCCGGCCAGCCAGCCCGCCTTGACCGGACCGATCGAGGTGTTGGACACCAGTGCGCGCTTGCCGTCGGCGCCCGTGGCGACCCAGCCGCCACCCGAGGAACCGCCGGTCATGGTGCAGCCGATGCGGTACATCACCGGCGCCGAAGCGGCCAGCGAGAACCGGCCCGGCTTGTCGGTGCACTGGTAGGCCTTCTGGCCGTCGAACGGCGTCGCCGCCGGGAAGCCGGTCGCCGTGATGCTCGCGACCTTGGCCACGGCCGGCGCGTTGAAGTCCACCGGGAGGGCCGAACCGACCGTCTCCTCCAGGGACTTGCGGCCGCCGCCCTCCTCCGGGGTCACGTGCAGGACCGCGAAGTCGTACGGAGCGCCCGCGCCGCCGGACGGACCGCCCTGGGCGATCCACTGGTCCGAGGTCTGCGCCCAGTCGCTCCACCACACGCCGTACGGCGCGACCTGCTCGCGGCTCGCGCCCTTGAGCTGCGCGGAGGACTTGCCGGAGTTGTTGTAGGAGGGCACGAAGGCGATGTTGCGGTACCAGCCGCCGCTCTTGCCCGCGTGCACGCAGTGGCCCGCCGTCCAGACCATGTTGGACTTGCCGGGGTGCGCCGGGTCCTTGACCACGGTCGCCGAGCAGACCATCGAGCCCTCGGGGCCGTCGAAGAAGACCTTGCCGGCCTCCGGGACGCTCTGGTGGAAGGGCGGAGCGGCCGCCTTCGCGGTGACCGGCGCGGGCGCGGGGTCGGTGACGCCCTGGTCCGCGCCGATGTTCGGGTCGGTGACCGGGCGGTCCGGCGGGACGTCGGCGTCACGCATGCGGTCCGGGTCCCACAGGCCCGCGATGATGGGGTTGATGTAGTCGCCCGCCTCGCGGAGCCAGTCGTCCTTCTGCCAGTTCTTCCACTCGCCCCCCTTCCACTTGTCCATGTCGAAGCCGTGCTGCTTGAGCTTGTCCTTCAGCTCGTCCGGGATCTTGATGGTTCCGGATCCGGACGGAAGGCTCGCCGCAGCGGTCGGCTTGGCGTCGCCGCCGGCCTCACCGTTGCCGGGTCCGCAGGCCGCGGCGGTCAGCGCGAGCGCGGCCGCGCACAGTACGGCGGTGACCGGTCGGTTCGGTCGTCGCATGTCGTGAATCCCCCTGGGTGGGTCGAGGCGTGGAGTGCAGCCCCCCACTATGCCGATGCCCTGGGGGACGACACCGGGCGGGGCGGCGGTTGCGGCTCGGACGGACCCTCCCCGCAAGGATCTTGGCGCCCGCCCGTGATCAGCCGTCGTCATCGTCGTTGGTACGGGCGGGGGATGAGCGAACGGCGCTCGCGTGCGAGACGCGTTCCGCGAGCGAGCAGCCGAGCAACCGAGCACCTGAGCACGTGCGTACGCGACGACGACGTGACAGGGCGATCCGAGTGGGAGGACCGACACCCGTGGCCTTGACCGAGCCGGCCGCGGCGGTGGCACGAACCGCCCCCGTGCCGTTCGCCCCCGCCCCTGCCCCCGGCCCCGACCGCGACGACGCCCCTCACCCTGGGGCCACGAGGGGCACGCCGTCCCACGAGCCGGCGCCGCAGGGGGCCGGGTCGCCCGCGGCCGTACCGCCTGAGCCGGAACGGGACGAGCCGGAACCGGACGAGCCGGACGCTCGCGGGCCGGAAGCGCACGAACCCGAACGGCACTGGCAGCAAGCGCACGCCCCGGCCCCGCACGCCCCGGCCCCGCACGACCCGCAAGCGCACGCCCCCGAAGGCGACCCGCACGCTCCCGAGCCGCACGTGCCGGCGCAGGGCGCACCGGGTGGGCGGTCCGGGTCCCAGGCCATCCTGCGCCGGCAGTCGCTCAGGGAGTCCGCCGCCCGAACCTACGCCCGCGCGCTGCCCATCGTCCCCGTCCGCGCCCGTGGGATGACGATCGAGGGCGCAGACGGCCGCCGGTACCTCGACTGCCTCTCCGGCGCCGGAACCCTCGCCCTGGGGCACAACCACCCGGTGGTGCTGGAGGCGATCCGCAAGGTCATCGACTCCGGCGCCCCCCTGCACGCCCTCGACCTGGCCACACCGGTCAAGGACGCCTTCACCACCGAGCTGTTCGCCCACCTGCCGCCCGCGCTGGCGGCCGACGCGCGGGTCCAGTTCTGCGGGCCCGCCGGTACGGACGCGGTCGAGGCGGCCCTCACCCTCGTGCGCACCGCCACCGGGCGCACGGGTCTGCTCGCCTTCACCGGCGCCTACCACGGCATGACGGCCGGAGCCCTGGCCGCCTCCGGCGGGGCCCGGGACGTGACGGTGACCCGGCTGCCCTACCCCCGCGACCGCGACTGCCCGTTCGGCGTCGGCGGGGCCGAGGGCGCCCGGCTCGGGGCCCACTGGACCGAGAGCTTGCTGGACGACCCCAAGAGCGGCGTCCCCGCCCCCGCCGGCATGATCGTCGAACCGGTCCAGGGCGAGGGCGGGGTCATCCCGGCCCCGGACGCCTGGCTGCGCCGGATGCGCGAGATCACCGCGGCCCGCGGCATCCCGCTGATCGCCGACGAGGTGCAGACCGGCGTGGGGCGTACCGGCGCCTTCTGGGGGGTCGACCACGCCGGGGTGGTCCCGGACGTGATGGTGCTGTCCAAGGCGATCGGCGGCAGCCTGCCGCTCGCCGTGATCGTGTACCGGTCCGAACTGGACGTCTGGGAGCCGGGCGCCCACGCCGGCACCTTCCGCGGCAACCAGCTCGCCATGGCCGCGGGCACGGCCACCCTCGCCTTCGTCCGCCGTAACGGCCTGGCCACCCGCGCGGCCGAAGTCGGCGACCGCATGCTCACCGCCCTGCGCGCGCTGGCCGCCGAGCACCCCTGCATTGGCGACGTCCGCGGCCGCGGCCTGATGCTGGGCGTCGAACTCGTCGACCCCGAGGCCCGCGAGGCCCGCGCCACCCCCGAGCCCCACGTCACCGACGACCTCCTCGCGACCCCCGACGCCACGGTCGACGCCGGGTTCACGGCCGGCGCCGGGCCCGGGGTCGGCGCGGGGCCCACGGTCGGCTCAGGCGCCGCGTCCAGGTACGGAGCGGGACACCAGGCGGGATACGGGGCGGGACACCGGGCGGGAGCAGCGGGGGGTGGGGCCCCGCTCATCGCCGCGGCCGTGCGCCAGGAGTGCCTGGACCGGGGGCTCATCGTCGAGCTGGGCGGACGCCACTCCAGCGTCGTACGGCTGCTGCCCCCGCTCACGATCACCGACGAGCAGGCCGCCGCAGTCCTGGACCGCCTCGCCGACGCCCTGACCGCGGCCGTACGCACCCGGCACCCCCGAACCGCAGCACCGGGCCCCCGCTGACCGAGCCACTCCAAGGAACCCCCGTGACCTCCACCCCCGATCCGCAGCCGCACCAGCCCCAGGACCCGGCCGACCGCACCCAGCCCCCCGCCGCGCCCCCGGGGTCGGTCCCCGGCCCGGCTCCCGAGGCCGTGGCACCGCAGGCCGCGGTGGCACCCCCGGCCACCGTCCCCCGGCAGAAGGACGGCACCCCCAGACCCTTCCCGGCACCCCTCGCCCCGGGAGCGGACGGGGCGGCCGGGAGGGGGGCGCCCGGAGCCGGCTTCGGGGCGGGCCTGTCCGGACCCGACCCGCTGGCCCTACCCGACCTGCTGGACCACCCCGACCCGGCCATCGCGGCCGAAGCGGCGGCCGTGGAGAACCTGCTGCGGTGCTGGGTCCGCGAGAGCGGGACCGGCCGCCCCGTCGGGCCCCTCGGAACCCTGCTGCGCATCCCCCTCCCCGCCTCCGGCACGGCCCTGCTCGTCGCGGTGCGGCACTGGTCCCCGGCGGGCTGGCACCGCTTCTCCCCGGCCCGTCTCGAGGGGGCTCCGTCCGACGCCCCCGCGCTGAACGCCGTCACCCTCGCCGGACTCCTCGCCCGCGAAGGCGGCGGGCGAGGCGGCGCCGACCTGGTGGGCCGCGTCGCCGACTCGGTCCGCCGCACCGCCGAATTCATCGCCGACCGGCGCGTGCGTCCCCTGGCCCCCGCTCCGGTCGCGGGAGACCTCTTCCTCACCGCCGAACAGTCCCTTCTCCTCGGTCACCCCCTCCACCCCACCCCGAAGAGCCGCGAGGGACTCTCCGAGGCGGACATCCGCCGTTACTCACCGGAACTGCACGGCTCCTTCCCCCTGCACTGGACCGCCGTCGACCCCTCGGTCCTCGCCACCGACTCGGCGTGGACCGAACGCGGCCGCCTCGTCCCCGCCGAACGACTGCTCGCCCGCCTGGCCCCCAGGCTGCGGTTCCCCGACGGCACCACCCCCCTTCCCCTGCACCCCTGGCAGGCCCGTGACCTCTTCCAGCGCCCCGCCGTCGCCGCCCTCCTCGACGCGGGCCTCCTGCACGACCTCGGTCCGTACGGCGACCCCTGGTTCCCGACCTCCTCCATCCGCACCGTCCACCGCCCCGGCGCCCCGGCGATGATCAAGCTGTCGCTGGGCCTGCGCATCACCAACTCCCGCCGGGAGAACCTCCGCAAGGAACTCCACCGCGGCGTCGAGGTGCACCGGCTGCTGCGCTCCGGCCTGGTCGAGGAGTGGCAGGCGGTCCACCCCGGCTTCGACATCGTGCGCGACCCCGCCTGGGTCGCCGTCGACGCCCCGGACGGCACCCCCGTCCCCGGCCTCGACGCCCTCCTGCGCCACAACCCCTTCCGTCCGGGCGACGACGCCGTCTGCGTCGCCGCACTCACCTCCCCCCGACCGAGGCCCGGCCGCACCACGATGCGTTCGCGCCTGTCCGACCTGATGGCCCGGCTCTCCCTCGCCACCGGACGCTCCGCATCCGCCGTCGCCGCCGAGTGGTTCCTGCGCTACCTCGACCACGTCGTCCGGCCGGTGCTGGCCCTCGACGCCCTTGCGGGCATCGCCCTCGAAGCCCACCAGCAGAACACCCTGGTCCTGCTCGACCCCGCGGGCTGGCCCGTCGGCGGCCGCTACCGCGACAACCAGGGCTACTACTTCCGCGACTCCAACCGCGCGGAACTGGAGCACCGGCTGCCCGGCATCGGCAGCGTCAGCGACACCTTCGTCTCCGACGCCGTCACCGACGAGCGCTTCGCCTATTACCTGGGCATCAACAACGTCTTCGGCCTGATCGGAGCCTTCGGTTCCCAGCGGCTCGCCGACGAGCGCGTCCTGCTCGCCGCCTTCCGCCGATTCCTCCACAAGGCAGCCGGCCTCGGGCCGCTTCCCGCGCAGCTCCTCGACTCACCCACCCTGCGGTGCAAGGCGAACCTGCTCACCCGCCTCGGAGGCCTCGACGAACTCGTCGGTCCCGTCGACACCCAGTCCGTCTACGTCACCATCGCCAACCCCCTTCACGACTGACACGCCTTTCCCGACTGACACCGCTCCACGGCTGACACGCCTGCACCGGCTGTCGCCCCCTCGCGACGAACACCCCCTTCACGACTGACGCGGAGAAGAGCCCCCATGCCCTCCACCCACGCCGGCTCCACCGCCGACGCGACCATCGACGCGCGCTTCCCCGCCGAGCTGCTGCCGCTGCTCGCCGAAGCCGACCTCCTGGAGTCACCGGCCGCCTGGGGAGCCGCCGTCACCCCGGCCGGTGCCTTCCGCCTGGAACCCGTACGACTGGAACGCGATCTGGAGCTCCTCACCCGGTGGATGAACGACCCGGAGGTGGCCGCCTTCTGGGACCTCTCCGGACCCGCTTCCGTGACCGCCGCGCACGTGCGCGAGCAGCTCGACGGCGACGGCCGCAGCATTCCCTGCCTCGGCATCCTGGACGACACCCCGATGAGCTACTGGGAGATCTACCGGGCCGACCTCGACCCGCTCGCGCGCCACTACCCGGCGCGCCCCCACGACGCCGGTATCCACCTGCTCATCGGAGACGGAACGAACCGCGGCAAGGGACTCGGCACCGCCCTGCTGCGGGCCGTCGCCGACCTGGTGCTCGACCACCGTCCCCGTTGCACGCGCGTCATCGCCGAACCGGACATGCGCAACACCCCCTCCGTATCAGCCTTCCTCAGCTCCGGTTTCCGCTGCTGCGCGGAGCTCGACCTCCCCGGAAAGCGCGCCGCCCTGATGGTCCGCGAGCGGGCCCTGCGCACTCTCCTCTGACCCAATAAACTCTGCGTCGCGCAGCTAAGTTCCCGGCGCTCGAAAATTTGCGGCGCGCGTTCTTCCCCGCCGCGGCTCTTGTCGGCTCCTGCCGCCTGCTCTCCGGTCGTCGCTCATTCGGGCGGATACCGGGCAGCGGGAGGTTCCGCATCCCCGGGCCGGCGGAGCCGCATCCCGCTCCCTCCTCCGTCGTGACCACTCGCCGGTGCCGTCGCTGTCGGTGGCGCCCCGTAGGGTTGGCAGTGCTATGACGAAGCCCTCTCTCACCGACCTGCTGCACGCCGCCGTCACCGCCGTCGGCGGCACGGAGCGTCCCGGCCAGGTGGCCATGGCGGAAGCCGTCGCCGAAGCGATCGACGACAACTCCCACCGGCTCATCCAGGCAGGCACCGGCACCGGAAAGTCCCTCGGCTACCTGGTGCCCGCCCTCGCCCACGGCGAGCGCGTGGTCGTTGCCACCGCCACGCTCGCGCTCCAGCGTCAGCTCGTCGAGCGGGACCTGCCGCGCACGGTCGAGGCGCTGCACCCGCAGCTGCGCCGGCGGCCCCAGTTCGCCATGCTCAAGGGCCGTTCCAACTACCTCTGCCTGCACCGCCTGCACGAAGGCGCTCCGCAGGACGAGGAGGAAGGCCTCTTCGATCAGTTCGAAGCGGCGGCCCCCACGAGCAAGCTCGGCCAGGACCTGATCCGGCTGCGCGACTGGTCCGACGAGACCGAGACGGGCGACCGGGACGACCTGACCCCCGGCGTCTCCGACAAGGCCTGGTCCCAGATCTCCGTCTCCTCGCGCGAGTGCCTGGGCGCGACGAAGTGCGCGTACGGCGCCGAGTGCTTCGCCGAGGCGGCCCGCGAGCGCGCCAAACTCGCCGACGTCGTCGTCACCAACCACGCCCTCCTCGCCATCGATGCGATCGAAGGCGCACCGGTGCTCCCGTCGCACGAGGTGCTGATCGTCGACGAGGCCCACGAGCTGGTCTCGCGGGTGACCGGCGTCGCCACCGGCGAACTCACCCCCGGCCAGGTCAACCGCGCCGTGAAGCGGTCCGCGAAGCTGGTCAACGAGAAGATCGCCGATTCCCTCCAGACCGCCGCCGAGACCTTCGAGCGGGTGATGGAGCTGGCCCTGCCCGGACGCCTCGAAGAGATCCCGGAGGACCTCGGCTACGCGCTGCTCGCCCTGCGCGATGCCTCGCGCAACGTGATCTCGGCGATCGGCGGCACCCGCGACAAGTCCGTCCAGGACGAGGACGCGGTGCGCAAGCAGGCCCTCGCCGCCGTGGAGAGCATCCACGGCGTGGCGGAGCGGATCACCCTGGGCTCCGCGTACGACGTGGTCTGGTACGAGCGGCACGACCGCTTCGGCGCGACGCTGCGGGTCGCCCCGCTCTCGGTGTCCGGCCTGCTGCGCGAGAAGCTGTTCGAGGACCGCTCCGTGGTCCTCACCTCCGCGACCCTCAAGCTCGGCGGCGACTTCAACGGCGTCGCGGCCTCCATGGGTCTGTCCCCCGAAGGGGTCGAGGGCGACGAGGCACCGGTCTGGAAGGGCCTGGACGTCGGCTCGCCGTTCGACTACCCGAAGCAGGGCATCCTCTACGTCGCCAAGCACCTGGCCACCCCCGGGCGCGAGGGCACCCGCGGGGACATGGTCGACGAGCTGGCCGAACTGATCGAGGCGGCGGGCGGCCGGACGCTGGGACTGTTCTCCTCCATGCGCGGAGCCAAGGCGGCCGCCGAGGAACTGCGCGGGCGCCTCGACCACCCGATCCTGCTCCAGGGCGAGGAGACGCTCGGCGAGTTGATCAAGGCCTTCGCCGCCGATCCGAAGACCTGCCTGTTCGGCACGCTCTCGCTCTGGCAGGGCGTCGACGTGCCCGGACCCAGCTGCCAGCTGGTGGTCATGGACCGCATTCCCTTCCCCCGGCCCGACGACCCGCTGATGAGCGCCCGGCAGAAGGCGGTCGAGGAGCGGGGCGGAAACGGCTTCATGGCGGTCGCCGCGACCCACGCGGCCCTGCTCATGGCCCAGGGCGCGGGCCGGCTGGTACGGGCTTCCGGCGACCGCGGCGTGGTGGCGGTGCTGGACCCCCGGCTCGCCACCGCCCGCTACGGCAGCTTCGTGCGCGCCACGCTGCCCGACTTCTGGTACACCACGGACCGCAACCAGGTGCGCCGCTCACTGGCCGCCATCGACGCGACGGCGAAGGCCGACGGAAAGTAGAGCCGGCCACCTGCAAGTAGAGCCGACCACCTGCGCCGACGGCGGGCAAAGCAGCGTGGACAGGAAGCAGCCCCGGGACACGGCGCAGTGAGTCCCGGGGCCGGATGGTGGCAGCGGCTGTCAGAGCCGCCGCAGTACCGCGACCACCTTGCCGAGGATCGTCGCCTCGTCACCCGGGATCGGCTGGTACGCGGAGTTGTGCGGGAGCAGCCAGACGTGGCCGTCCTCGCGCTTGAAGCGCTTGACCGTGGCCTCGCCGTCGAGCATCGCGGCGACGATGTCGCCGTTCTCCGCCACGGGCTGGCGGCGGACCGTGACCCAGTCGCCGTCGCAGATGGCGGCCTCGATCATGGAGTCGCCGACCACCTTGAGGACGAACAGCTCACCGTCGCCGACGAGCTGCCGGGGGAGGGGGAACACGTCCTCGACCGACTCCTCGGCGAGGATCGGGCCGCCGGCGGCGATCCGGCCCACCAGGGGGACGTACGACGCGGCGGGCTTGCCGGTGGTGTCCGTGGGCTGCGAGCTGGGCTGGTCGGAGCCCCGTACCTCGTACGCACGCGGCCGGTGCGGGTCACGGCGCAGGAAGCCCTTGCGCTCCAGGGCCATCAGCTGGTGGGCGACCGAAGACGTGCTGGACAGGCCGACCGCCTGGCCGATCTCCCGCATCGACGGCGGGTAGCCGCGGCGCTGCACCGAGTCGCGGATCACCTCGATGACCCTCCGCTGCCGGTCCGTGAGTCCGGAGCTGTCGGCGCGGATGCCTGGAGGGCGCCCCGGCAGCGAGCGCGCGGCGCGTGCGGGCTCCACCTCCGGGTTCAGGCTTGAGTCGTTCATTGCATGCACCGGCTCGAGTCGGCTCTGGGAGCGGTTCTGGGCAGTGATGGTGGCACTGTCTGCGGTGGTGGTCACGTCTGCGGCCCCTCTCGAAATGTTCTCCCTCGCTGGACAACGGTAGTTGCTTTCGAAAGGTTGCGCCAAACACACGTTCGAGTGAAAAATCGCGGATCGCTCATCTTGGCGGTATTGAGAGGTGTATAGGCGAGCGTCCGACCGAACGCAGGTTCGGTCCCGCATCTTCCGCTTACGGTACCCTTGCCGGTTGAATCGCCCCGCCCGGGTCCGCGCCCAGTGTGGCACTCCCAGCCCCTGGATCAGGCCATCGCGGGCCGCGACACGCGGAACGCCGTAAATCCTCCACAACCCAAGATCTAGTGGTTGGATGGGCGAAGTCACCCAGAGGTTGTGGTCCCCGGGTCTGCCGGGCTCCCCGACATCGCATATGCTGGTGGCTGCTTCCCGAGCCCGTGACAGAGCCCTGACTCTGTTGTCGGCCGCTGCTCACCGGGCTTTCCGGGAAGTGATTCAGTCGTGCCGAGAAGGAGGGTTGGGAGCCGTGCACTGCCCCTTCTGCAGGCACCCCGACAGCCGCGTCGTCGACAGCCGCACCACGGACGACGGAACGTCGATCCGCAGGCGCCGTCAGTGCCCGGACTGCTCTCGCCGTTTCACCACGGTCGAGACCGCGTCACTGATGGTGATCAAGCGGAGCGGGGTGACCGAGCCCTTCAGCCGTACCAAGGTCATCTCCGGCGTCCGCAAGGCGTGCCAGGGACGACCGGTCACCGAGGACGCCCTCGCCAAACTCGGCCAGCGGGTCGAGGAGGCGCTGCGCGCCACCGGAAGCGCCGAGCTGACCACCCACGACGTGGGCCTGGCCATACTCGGACCGTTGCAGGAGCTGGACCTGGTCGCGTACCTGCGGTTCGCGTCCGTGTACAAAGCGTTCGATTCGCTTGAAGACTTCGAGACCGCCATCACGGAACTCCGTGACCGGCGGGCTCAGCCCCGAGAGTGCGAGCCCGGCGGGACCTCCCCGGTCCCCGTGCCCGCCTCCGCCGCCGACTGACCGGGCGGCCGCTGCGCGGCCGGGATCAGCCAGGCAGCGTACGTAGATCACACAACACCGTGCCACGGAATTTCACTGGCACATCAGGGCGTTTCGCCCGCATATGGGAGGCGGCAATGACAGAGACGGCGAGCGGCTCGGCACGAGGTTCCCGCACCAAGGGAACCAAGGCAGCCAAGAGCGGCCTTCGGATCGAGCGCATCCACACGACGCCCGGCGTGCACCCGTACGACGAGGTGGCCTGGGAACGTCGTGACGTCGTCATGACCAACTGGCGCGACGGCTCGGTCAATTTCGAGCAGCGTGGCGTCGAGTTCCCCGACTTCTGGTCGGTGAACGCGGTCAACATCGTCACCAGCAAGTACTTCCGCGGGGCCGTCGGCACCCCGCAGCGCGAGACCGGTCTCAAGCAGCTGATCGACCGGATCGTGAAGACCTACACGAAGGCCGGCGAGGACTTCGACTACTTCGCGTCGCCCGCCGACGCCGAGATCTTCGAGCACGAGCTGACCTACGCGCTCCTGCACCAGATCTTCAGCTTCAACTCGCCGGTGTGGTTCAACGTCGGCACGCCCCAGCCGCAGCAGGTCTCCGCCTGCTTCATCCTTGCCGTCGACGACTCCATGGAGTCGATCCTCGACTGGTACAAGGAAGAGGGCATGATCTTCAAGGGCGGCTCCGGCGCCGGCCTGAACCTCTCCCGCATCCGCTCCTCCAAGGAGCTCCTCTCCTCCGGCGGCAACGCCTCCGGCCCGGTCTCCTTCATGCGCGGCGCCGACGCGTCCGCCGGAACGATCAAGTCGGGCGGCGCCACCCGCCGTGCGGCCAAGATGGTCGTCCTGGACGTGGACCACCCGGACGTCGAGGACTTCATCGCCACCAAGGTGAAGGAAGAGGAGAAGATCCGCGCCCTGCGCGACGCGGGCTTCGACATGGACCTGGGTGGCGACGACATCACGTCCGTCCAGTACCAGAACGCCAACAACTCCGTCCGCGTGAACGACGAGTTCATGACGGCCGTCGAGAACGGCACCGAGTTCGGCCTGCGCGCCCGCATGACCGGCGAGGTCATCGAAAAGGTCGACGCCAAGGCGCTCTTCCGCAAGCTCGCCGAGGCCGCGTGGGCCTGCGCCGACCCGGGCATCCAGTACGACGGTGTGATCAACAACTGGCACACCTGCCCCGAGTCCGGCCGCATCACCGCCTCGAACCCGTGCAGCGAGTACATGCACCTGGACAACACGTCCTGCAACCTCGCCTCGCTGAACCTGATGAAGTTCCTCAACGACGACGGCAAGGGCAACCAGTCCTTCGACGCCGAGCGCTTCTCCAAGGTCGTCGAGCTGGTCATCACCGCGATGGACATCTCCATCTGCTTCGCGGACTTCCCGACCCAGAAGATCGGCGAGAACACCCGCGCCTTCCGCCAGCTGGGCATCGGCTACGCCAACCTCGGCGCCCTGCTGATGGCCACCGGCCACGCGTACGACTCGGACGGCGGCCGCACTCTCGCCGCTTCGATCACCTCGCTGATGACCGGCACGGCGTACAAGCGCTCCGCCGAGCTGGCCGCGATCGTCGGTCCGTACGACGGTTACGCCCGCAACGCCGAGTCGCACAAGCGCGTCATGCGCCAGCACGCCGACGCCAACGCGGTCGCGCCGCGCACCGAGGACCTGGACAACACGATCTGGGCCGCGGCCACCGAGGCCTGGCAGGACGTGATCCGCCTCGGCGAGAAGAACGGCTTCCGCAACGCGCAGGCCTCCGTGCTCGCGCCGACCGGCACCATCGGTCTCGCGATGTCCTGCGACACCACGGGCGTCGAGCCGGACCTGGCCCTGGTCAAGTTCAAGAAGCTCGTCGGCGGCGGCTCGATGCAGATCGTCAACGGCACCGTGCCGCAGGCCCTGCGTCGCATGGGCTACCAGGAAGAGCAGATCGAGGCGATCGTCGCCCACATCGCCGAGCACGGCGTGGTCGTGGACGCCCCGGGCCTCAAGCCGGAGCACTACTCGGTCTTCGACTGCGCGATGGGCGAGCGTTCCATCTCCGCGATGGGCCACGTGCGCATGATGGCCGCGATCCAGCCCTGGATCTCCGGCGCGATCTCCAAGACGGTCAACATGCCGGAGACGGCGACCGTCGAAGAGATCGAGGAGATCTACTTCGAGGCCTGGAAGCTCGGCGTCAAGGCCCTCGCGATCTACCGTGACAACTGCAAGGTCGGCCAGCCCCTCTCCGCGAAGAAGAAGGAAGAGGAGAAGGCCGAGGTCACCGAGAAGGCCGAGGAGATCATCCGCACGGCCGTCGAGAAGGTCATCGAGTACCGTCCGGTCCGCAAGCGCCTGCCCAAGGGCCGCCCGGGCATCACCACCTCCTTCACGGTCGGTGGCGCCGAGGGGTACATGACGGCGAACTCCTACCCGGACGACGGTCTGGGCGAGGTCTTCCTGAAGATGTCCAAGCAGGGTTCGACCCTCGCGGGCATGATGGACGCCTTCTCCATCGCGGTCTCGGTCGGTCTGCAGTACGGCGTTCCGCTGGAGACGTACGTCTCCAAGTTCACGAACATGCGCTTCGAGCCGGCCGGCATGACGGACGACCCGGACGTGCGGATGGCGCAGTCGATCGTCGACTACATCTTCCGTCGCGTCGCGCTCGACTTCCTGCCCTTCGAGACCCGCTCCGCCCTCGGCATCCACTCCGCCGAAGAGCGCCAGCGCCACCTCGACACCGGTTCGTACGAGCCGCTGGAGGAGGACGAGCTGGACACGGAGTCGCTGGCTGCGGCCGCCCCGCTCACGGTCGTCCCGGCCGCGCCGAAGCCCGCGGTGGAGGTGCCCGCTCCCAAGCAGGCGCACTCGAGCGCGGAACTGGTGGAGATGCAGCTCGGCGTGAGCGCCGACGCACCGCTGTGCTTCTCCTGCGGTACGAAGATGCAGCGCGCGGGGTCCTGCTACATCTGCGAGGGCTGCGGCTCGACCAGCGGATGCAGCTGATCGCGGATTCCGCTTGATGTGATCTCGGTCGAGGGCGGTGGAGCCGAAAGGGCTCCACCGCCCTCTGCGTTTCCCACGCCCTTACCGGCGGGTACGTTTATCCGTTTCCCCCGAAACGATCACCGGTTAGGCTCCATCGGCGCGCCATGCGGGCGCGAACGCCGAGGTGGGGGACATGGCCGACGAGAATGCGGTAAGCGGCAAGGGGATGAGCGCGGGGGCGCAGGTGATCGCCGCGGTGGTGACGGTCGGGGGACTCTTCGGCGCGCTGTGGGGCCTCCAGGGCGCGACCGGCACCACGCGGGGCGCGAACGAACCGGCGGCCTGCTCGCCGGCGCGGAGTGCACCGCCCGCTTCGCAGTACGTCTCCGGAGCGCAGATCTGCGCGGCGCTGAACCGGGCCGACCTGGCGACGCTGCTCGGCACGCCGGGGGAGCATGCGGTGACCGCCTGGGGCAGCGACGGGGCGATCGAGCACGCCGACGGCACCAGGACGGCCACCCCCGCGGCGGAGGTCGAGCTGAAGACCCACCACGTGAAGCTGACGTCGTCCTACGACCGTTTCCCGGTCGCCCAGCTGGCCGGCCTGCTGGGGGCGAGCGCGCAGCAGCAGACCGTCCTGGGACACCAGGCGGTCCTCTCCTCCGACCGGACCATGGCCCTCACCCTCAACCTCGCGGGCGGCAAGGGCAGCGCCGCCCCCGGCGTGATGGCCCGCAGCCTGCTGGTCGCCAAGGACGGCAAGGACGGCGGCGGCTCCTTCGAACTGGTCGTCTGGCGCCAGGACGGCCTGCTGCCCGACGACGCCGCGCTGCTCCGCCTCGCCGAGCAGGTGCTGCCGACGGTCCCGGGCTGGAGCGCCGCCTGACGGAGGGGACCATGGTGCGGGGGCGCGCCGACCCGGTCGCGCGCCGACGGGGAAGCGGACGAATGAAGCGGGGGAGACATGTGGAGCGGTGACGCACTCGATCTGGATGCCTATCTGGACCGGATCGGATACGCCGGGGAACTCGTCCCGGACCTGAACACGTTGTACGCGGTGCACAGGGCGCACACCGCCGCCATCCCCTTCGAGAGCATCGACGTCCTGCTCGGCCGCCCCCTCGCGCTCGACGTCAAGAGCATCGAGGACAAGCTCGTGCGCAGCCGCCGCGGCGGGTACTGCTACGAGCAGAACACGCTGCTCGCCGCCGCTCTGGAGCGGATCGGCTTCACCGTCGCCGGGCGCGGTGCCCGCAACCGCACCCGCGGCGACGTGCTGCTGCCCGTCACGCATGCCGTTCTCGTGGTCACCGTGGACGGCGAACCGTGGCTGTGCGACGGGGGTTTCGGTCACCAGGGGCCGCGCGAGCCCGTCCCGATGAGCCGGCCGGGCGCCGAAGCGCGCCAGGGGGAGTGGACGTACGGCATCCGGGAGGAGGCCGACGGCGTGCTCGTCCTGACCTTCCTGCGCGAGGGCGCCTGGCGGGATCTGTACGCCTTCGGCCCGCAGGCCGCCTACCCGGTCGACTACGTCCTGATGCACCACTACAGCTCCTCGCACCCGCGCTCCGCGTTCATCGGGCAACTGGTCGCGCACCGACCCACGGTGCCCGGGGCCGACCACCGGATCTCGCTCGTCCGCGACGAGTTCACCCGGCTCCACCCAGACGGGCGGACCGAGCGGAGGCGCGTCCCGCCCGAGGAGCTGATCACGGTCCTCGACCGGGAGTTCGGGATCCGGCTCTCCGAGCGGGACGCGGGCGAACTGGTACGGATGTACCGGGCCGAGTACTGACCCGGGCCGTGCCGGGCACCGTACGATGGCGCGGTGCTGGTCAAGTGGATTCGCTGCACGGTGACGGACCGACGCGGGTTCGAGCGGGGGCAGCGGAAATGGGCGGGGCTGCCGGGTGAACCCGGATTCCGGGGGCAGGGCGGCGGCTGGAGCCGGGGCCGGCAAGGGGTCGCGCACGTCTTCACGTTCTGGGAGAGCCGTTCGTTCTACGACTCCTTCATGGCGCGTTCGCACGACCGGCTGGCCGCGGCCCAGCACGGCACGTTCACGAGTCCGCGGGTCACCCTTTTCGACCACCGCTTCGACGTGAAGACGGGGTTCGAGCCGCGCTTCACCGACGCCGACGTGGTGCGCGTGGCGCACTGCAAAGTGCGGGAGGGGCGGACGGACCACTTCGCCCTCATGCAGGAGAAGGTGTGGAATCCGGCCATGGCGGGCTCGCCCGGGATGCTGCGCGGGCTCTTCGGCGAGGCGCCGGGCCGGGAGTTCCTGGTGCTGTCCATGTGGCACGCGGCGGCCGAACACGGCAAGTACCGCCAGGAACGGGTCGAGCGGCTCACCCTGCGGGCGCAGACCGAGGCCGACGTCGAGGCGCTGACCGGGGACGTCGTCGACCTGGAACCGTCCTGGACGGTCTGATCGCGTGGCCGCTGGGCTGTCCGGCCGCGTGGCCGCGGCCCGGGCGCCCGTGGTCGGGTGGCGGTGTGACCGTAGGAATGTCACCAGGACCACAGGCGTGATCGGCGCGCTCCGCTCGTTCCGCGGCGATGGCCGGATTAGGGTCGTGGGATGGCACGACCGCGGCGCATCGTCCTCGTCCGGCACGGGGAATCGGAGGGCAATGCCGACGACTCGGTGTACGAACGGGAACCCGACCACGCCCTGCGCATGACCCCCACCGGGCACGAGCAGGCGGCCGCCACGGGCGAGCGGCTGCGGGCCCTCTTCGGCGACGAGACGGTCAGCGCGTACGTCTCCCCGTACCGGCGCACCCTGCAGACCTTCCGCGACCTCAAGCTGGACCCGGCCCGCGTCCGCGTGCGCGAGGAGCCGCGGCTGCGCGAGCAGGACTGGGGCAACTGGCAGGACCGCGACGACGTCCGGCTGCAGAAGGCCTACCGGGACGCCTACGGGCACTTCTTCTACCGCTTCGCGCAGGGCGAGTCGGGGGCGGACGTCTACGACCGGGTCGGAGCCTTCCTGGAGAGCCTCTACCGCAGCTTCGAGGCCCCGGACCATCCGCCGAACGTGCTGCTGGTGACCCACGGGCTGACCATGCGGCTGTTCTGCATGCGCTGGTTCCACTGGTCGGTGTCCGAGTTCGAGTGCCTGTCGAACCCCCCGAACGGTGACTTCCGGGTACTGCGGCTGGGGGACGACGACCGCTACCGGATGGACCGCCCTTTCGAACGGTGGACCACACCCGAGCCCTACGATCTGGACGGCTAGAGTGACCCGCGATGACCCCTGAACCCGCTTCCGACCGGCGCTACGCACGCGCCATGGCCAGCCTGCGCGGGCTGGCGCTGGGTGACGCGCTGGGCTCCCAGTTCTTCGTCCCCGTCAACTACCCCCTGCTCAAGCGGCGCGAGCTGCCGCCCGGTCCCTGGCAGTGGACCGACGACACCGAGATGGCGTGCTCGGTCGCCGCCGTCCTCGCCGACCACGGGCGGATCGACCAGGACGCGCTGGCCCGCTCCTTCGCGGAGCACCACGACTTCGACCGCGGCTACGGGCCCGCCGTCAACCGCATGCTGCGGCTCGTCCGCGAGGGACAGGACTGGCGCGAGCTGTCCTCGGCCCTCTTCAACGGGCAGGGCTCCTGGGGCAATGGCGCCGCGATGCGCATCGCACCCCTCGGAGCCTGGTACGCCGACGACCCCGAGCAGGCCACGCACCAGGCGGAGATCTCCGCCTACACCACCCATCAGCACCGCGAGGCCGTGTGCGGGGCGATGGCGGTGGCCGCGGCGGCCGCGCTGGCGGCCGCGCCGGCCGGACCGCCGACGCCCGGCGCGCTGCTGGACGGGGTGATCGCCCTGGTGCCGCGTAGTGCGGTCGGGGCCGGACTGCGCCGCGCGCGGGACATGCTGGACTACGCCGACGCCACCACGGTCGCGGCCGTACTGGGCTGCGGACGGCGCACCAGCGCTCACGACACGGTGCCCTTCGCCCTGTGGTCGGCGGCGCGTTCGCTGCACGACTACGAGCAGGCGTTCTGGACGACCGCGCAGGTCGGCGGGGACGTCGACACGACCTGCGCCATCGTCGGCGGGGTGCTGGGCGCGCGCGGGGACGAGGTGCTGCCGACGGCCTGGACGGCGCAGACGGAGGCACTGCCCGCCTGGCTGCCGGAGGCCGCGGCGGCGGTCTAGGACCGGCGCGTCGCGTCCGTCCAGGGCGCGGAGGCGGTGAATCCGCTTCCGCGCGTCACCTCCGCGGTGCTCGCATGGCTTTGTCACGGTCCTGCCACAGGCGTCTCCCCGATCCGCTGAAAGTGCACGTCAGGCCCCTACTCTGACCGCTTCGCCGCCCCTCTGCCGAGCGATCGGGGGCGGTTGTCGGGAGGGGATCGCATGACGGAAAACATCACGGGCGGGGCCAATGAGCCTGATGAGCCCAAGGGTGCAACTGAGGCCACAGGGGCGGCCGGGGCCAAGAAGGCCGACGCAGCCGCTGCACCGGGCCCCGGGACTTCGGCGGGAGCTGCCGCGCAACGAGGCGGTCAGCACGTCGGGCAGGGGCCCGCGCCGCAGCCCGCCGCACAGTCGGCGGCCCCGCGACCGAGCGTCGAGCAGGCCAGGATGGCCCAGCACGTGGAGCGCCAGCGGTACTGGGAGGCGCAGCAGGCCGCCCGCCAGGCGGAGCGCCTGGCCAGGAAGCGGGCCCGGACCATCGACTGGTCCGCCGCGCTGCGGCCCGTCGAGCCGGCGCCGATCCGCACCGAGACCCTGATCGCCGCCCTGGCGAGCGGCCTCGTCGCCGCCCTGCTGCTCGGCGACGGGGTCGGCCCGGGGCTCCTGATCGCCGCCGTGCCCGCCGTCGCGGCGGCCTACGTCGCCGCCCGTGCCGCGGGGCGCCGGCCCCGGCCGTGGACCCTGGTGTGGGGGGTCGGCAGCCTGGCGCTGCTCGTCGTACCGGCGCTGCGGGAGTCCGCTTGGCCCTCCACACTGGCGATCCTGGCCGCCATCGGTCTAGGCGCCCTCGCCCTCTTCGGCAGCCGCACTTGGCCCGGGGTGCTGCTCAGCCCCCTCGGACTCCTCGAAGCGGCGCCGACCGGGGTCCGGTGGGCGTGGCAGGGAGTGCGGGCGCGGCGTACCGGGAACGCCCGGAACGTGTGGCCCGTTGTGAAGGCAGCGGGTGTGGGAATCGCCCTGCTGGTGGTCTTCGGAGCACTGTTCGCGTCCGCCGACGCGGCGTTCGCCGATGTCCTCGGCGGGATGGTTCCCGATGTGTCCGTGTCGGACGGTCCGGTGCGGGTGGCGCTCTTCGTGCTCGGCGTGGTCGTGGCCCTCGCGGCCGCCCGAGCCGCGGGCGCACCGCTGCGCTGGGACCGCGTCACCGTGGCTCCCGGCACGCCCCGGTCCCCGGTGGAGTGGGCGCTTCCACTGGTGCTGCTCAACCTGCTCTTCGCCGGCTTCATCGGTGTCCAGCTCGCCGTCCTCTTCGGCGGGTACGGCAACGTGAAGGAGCGCACCGGTCTGCTCCCGGCCGAGTACGCCCGGCAGGGGTTCTGGCAGCTGCTGTGGGCCACGGTTCTCACGCTCGTGGTGATCGCCCTCGCCCTGCGCTGGGCGCCGCGTTCGGGACCGCGGGACAGGCGGCTCGTGCGCGGTGTGCTGGGTGCGCTGTGCCTGCTCACGCTGGTCGTGGTGGCCTCCGCGGTCCGCCGCATGGACTTCTACGTGCACGCCTTCGGACTCACCCGGCTCCGGGTGTCGGTGGTCACGATGGAGCTGTGGCTCGGCGTGGTGATCGTACTGATCATCGCGGCCGGGGTCTTCGGCGCGCGGTGGCTGCCCCGGGCCGTGATGGCGAGCGCGGGGGTGACCGTACTGGCCTTCGGGCTGCTGTCACCGGACGGAATGGTCGCGGAGAGCAACGTCGGACGCTACACGGAGCAGGGCAAGATCGACCTCGCGTACTTCCAGTCGCTGTCCGCGGACGCCGTGCCCGCGCTGGACCGGCTGCCGGAACCACTGCGTTCCTGCGCGCTGCGCGGCATCAACGACGACCTGGCGGACGAGGGCGAGGTGCCGTGGTACGGCATGAGCCTGGGCGACCGCCGGGCCCGCGAGATCCTGCGGGAGCGTCCGGTGAAGGCATCCTTCAAGACGTGCGCGGGGCTCGGCACCTTCAGGAGCCGGAGCGAGTACTGATCGGCCGGACGCCTGGCCCAAGCCGAGGCCGGAGGCCGGGGCCTGCGCCGGGAGGCCGTACGGGCTGTCCGTACGGCCTCCCGGCGCGCCGTCAGGCCGCCGGACCCGCCTGCGCGGCCACGCCGTTGAGAGCCTCCAGGTCGCTCGCGCGGACCCGGATCACCAGGGTCGCCGACAGCAGGGCGACGGCCGCCATGGCGACGGCGGCGATGAACGCCGTGGAGATGCCCTGGGTCAGCACCGCGTGCCCCCAGGCCCCGGGCAGCCGTCGGCTCTCCTTGAACGCGGCCAGCTGGTCCGGGTCGGCGCGGGCCAGGAAGTCGGGGATCTGCCGGTCTGCCTCCGTCCGGCTCGCGGTGCCGAAGACGGTGACCAGGATGGAGAGGCCCAGCGAGCCGCCCACCTGCTGGCTGGCGTTGAGGAGCCCGGACGCCGCGCCCGCTTCCTCGGGGGCCACTCCGGAGACGGCGGTCAGGGTGAGGGTCACGAAGTTCAGGCCCATGCCGAAACCGAAGAGCAGCATGGGTCCGAGGACGCCGGACACGTACGAGGAATCGGTCCGGATGAAGGTCAGCCAGGCCAGGCCGCAACCGACCAGCGTGGAGCCGACGACCATGAACGGCTTGGGGCCGAAGCGCGGCAGCAAGCGCTGCGAGAGGCCGGCGGCGGTGCCGATCGCGACGGTCACCGGCAGGAAGGCGAAGCCGGACCTGATCGGGGAGAAGCCCAGGACGTTCTGGACGAACTGCACGATGAAGAAGAACATGCCGAACATCGCAGCGGCGAGGCTGAGCATGATCAGGTAGGTGCCCGCGCGGTTGCGGTCGGCGAACATCCGCAGGGGCGTGATCGGTTCGCGCGCCCGGGACTCGACGAGGGCGAAGAGCGCGAGCAGGACGACGGCGGCGGCGAAGGAGCCGAGGGTCAGCCCGTCGCGCCAGCCGTTCTCGGAGGCCCGGATGAAGCCGTAGACGAGCGAGGCCATGCCGCCGGTGGAGGTGAGCGCGCCCGCGAGGTCGAAGCGGCCGGGGTGGCGTTCGGATTCGCTGATGTACAGCGGGGCGAGGACCACGATCAGGGCGCCGATGGGGACGTTGACGAAGAGCACCCAGCGCCAGTCGAGCCACTCGGTGAGCATGCCGCCGGTGAGGAGGCCCAGGGCGCCGCCGCCCGCGGAGACGGCGGCGAACACCCCGAAGGCCCGGTTGCGTGCGGGCCCTTCCGGGAACGTCGTCGTGATCAGGGCGAGGGCGGTGGGGGAGGCGATGGCCCCGCCGGCCCCCTGGAGGGCGCGGGCCGCCAGCAGGTGCCAGGGTTCCTGAGCGAAGCCGCCGAGCAGGGAGGCGAGGGTGAAGAGCAGGATTCCGGCCATGAACACGCGGCGCCGGCCCAGGATGTCGCCCGCCCGGCCGCCGAGCAGCAACAGGCCGCCGAAGGTCAGGGTGTAGGCGCTCAGCACCCAGGAGAGGTCGGTGGTGGAGAAGGACAGGGCGTCCTGGATGTGCGGGAGCGCGATGTTCACGATGGTGGCGTCCAGCACCACCATGAGCTGGCACGCGGCGATGACGGCCAACGCCACTCCGGGGCGGCCCTCGCGCCGGGCGGCGCCCGGTATCCGGGGCTTGGCGAGTTGCGGACTTGTCACTGAGGATCCCCCCAAAGTGAAATAGTGAACGCATTCGTTCACTGCGGGGCCCACGGTAGGAGCTGCGATCTAGTGAACGCAAGCGTTCATTAAGGCTGGAAACATGTGCGACCGGCGGGTGGATCGGGCGGAGGTGGCGGCAGTGGTGGATTCGAGCTGGTCAGCTCGGTCACCGGGGCGCAGACGGGGGGCCGAACTGGACTCGGCGATTCTTGACGCGGCCCTGGAGCAGTTGAGCACCGTCGGCTGGAACGGGCTCACGATGGAGGGGGTGGCCGCGGGGGCCCGTACCGGCAAGGCCGCCGTCTACCGGCGCTGGTCCTCGAAGGCGGACCTCGTCGCGGACGTGCTGCGGGCGGGGCTGCCGCCGCTCGGTGAGATCCCCGATCACGGCTCCATCCGGGCGGACCTCGTCGTCCTGTGCCGTGGCATGCGGGACGCGATGATCTCGCGCGCCGGAACCGCTCTTCGCTCGGTCCTTCACGAATGCGACACGGTGAGTGCGGACCGGTTCCACGAACTGATCCGGACCGGGCTCACGGAACCCTCCCACCGGCTCTTCCTCGCCTTGGTGCAGCGTGGAATCGAGCGTGGTGACGTCCGGCCGGATGCCACCGGGGCCTTCGTCGCGGACGTCATCCCGGCGCTCATGATGTACCGGTCGAAGGTGTGCGGCAGCGAATGGGGGGACCCGGACATCCGGGAAATGATCGACCAGGTCCTGATGCCGCTGCTCCGTGCGTGAGCCAGGACCGGCCCGGGGTGTGCAGGCGGCGCCGGGCGGCGTAACCTTGCTGGCGCCATGCCGTACGAAGCACCCACACACGCCGTCGAACGCTCCCTCCGCGCAACCACCGGCGCCAAGGTCGTAGCCGGGGTCGACGAAGTCGGACGAGGGGCCTGGGCCGGACCCGTCACCGTGTGCGCGGCCGTCACCGGCCTGCGCCGCCCGCCCGAAGGCCTCACCGACTCCAAGCTGATCACTCCCAAGCGGCGCGACAAGCTCGCGCTCGTCCTGGAGGGCTGGGTGACGGCCCACGCCCTCGGGCACGCCTCCCCGCAGGAGATCGACGAGTTGGGGATGACCGCCGCGCTGCGGCTCGCCGCGGTGCGCGCCCTGGAGGCGCTGCCCGTGCGGCCCGACGTGGTGATCCTCGACGGCAAGCACGACTACCTCGGCGCTCCGTGGCGGGTCCGCACGGTGATCAAGGGGGACCAGTCCTGCGTCGCCGTCGCCGCGGCCTCGGTCATCGCCAAGGTGTGGCGCGACCGGATGATGGCCGGACTCGGCGAACCGGGCGACGGCATCGAGGACTTCGCCTTCGGCGCCAACGCCGGATACCCCTCGCCCGTGCACCGGGCGGCGCTCGAGGAGCGGGGGCCCACCGCGTACCACCGGCTCTCGTGGTCCTATCTGGACGCACTGCCCCGGTGGCGCCACCTCAAAAAGGTGCGCCGCAGCGAGGAATCGCTCGAACTGGAAAACGGAGGCCAGCTCGGCTTCGAATTCTGATCGCACTCACGTGCGGCCCACCGGTACGTTTCGCACCGGTGTTTGAAAGATGTCCACTCATGCCTCTCACCCACGAGGAGCCTCAGATTCACGAGAGTGCCCAGGGTCCCCGCGTCACCCCGGCCGCGAGCCGCACCGCGCAGACCCCCCGCCCCGTACCTGGTCCGCGTCCGGCCGCCGTACCCCGGCCCGGGCGTCCCGGTCCCGTCCGGCCCGCTCCGCCCGCCCAGCGCGTGCCGCAGCAGGCCACCCCCGGAACCCCCTCCGTCACCCCGGCCGCGCCCGCGGCCCCCACCGCACCGTCGGTCTCCGCCGCGGTGCCGCAGATCCAGCTGATCCCGGCTTCGGCCGAGGGCGCGCTGGACGCGGCCGAAGAGGCCGTGGACCTGCTGCTCGACACCGGCCGCGCGCCGGGCGACATCCTGGTGCTCACCAGCGGCGACCCGCACCCGTGGGCGGCGCACGAGCTGTCCTTCGGCGAAAGCGCGTACTGGGCCCAGCAGGACGCCCGGGACGACGTCTTCTACGCGGACGCGGCGCACGTACAGCGCGCCACCGGCCGCCCGGTCGTGGTCTTCGCGGCCAACGGCGGAACGGCCGACGCGATCGCGGCGGCCCTGCCGGTCGCGCTCACGCGTGCCGGTGCGCTGCTGGTCGTGTGCGGCGACCCGGAGCGGATCAACTCGGTGCTGGGCGCGGGCGTCTGACGTCCCGTTCCCGGCCGCCCGAGGGCGAGCAGCGGGGCGGGCCCTGTGCCGGCCCCGCCGCGGCCCGCGGTTCCCGCGCTGCCCAGCGCCGCGTGCGCACGCCAGTCCGCGCGCGCATGCGGTGCGGGGCAGGCGTGGGGCGCGGCGCCTTGGCCGGGGTTCAGCGGGCGGCGGTACGGCGCTGTGCCTCGGCCGCGCCCCCACCGGTGCGCAGGGTCAGCGGAGCCGGATCCGACACGATCTCGCCGATCCGGGCCGGCCGGGAATCCGAACTGGGCTGCCGGCCGCCCCGGCCCTCGCCCAGCACCTGCCAGCCGCCCCGGGTCAGGGTGATGTACGCACCGCAGCGCAGCCCGTGCAGGGTGCAGGCGTCCCGCAGCCCCCACATCCAGGCCCCGTCCTCCTCGGTCCAGCGCTCGTCGCCGTCGCGGCAGTAGAGCAGCACGGCCGTCCGCACCGGCGTCCGTCTGCGCAGGTCGTGCGGCAGCACCCGGCGCAGCCGCGCCAGCAGCGCGTTGCGGTACTCCCAGCCGTCCGCCGACACGGCGCCCTGGACGAACGAGGCACTGGCGACCAGCCGTTCCTCGGGGCCGAGCACCGCGATCACGGCGGTCGAGGGCACCGGAGCGTGGCGGGAGTGCAGCCCGCTGACGACCTCGCGCGGATTGCGCAGCAGGGGGATCCCGGCGGCGGTCCATTCGGCGGGCTCCAGCAGTCTGCCGTGCCGGCTGGGCCCGCCGGTGACCACGCCCGGCGAGGTGGTCGCGGGCGGGGCGAATCCGAAGGTCACGGTCCTCCCTCCGGGTACACGAGCCGCTGATGGGCACGGCTGGGTTGCGGGCACGCCGCAGCGCGGCCATCACGAGCGCCGACGGGCCGAGCGGGAACACTGCAATTCTCGCGCGGCCCGCGAGCATGCGGCAACGAGCAATCGGCACCGCGGACCGTAATTGGCCGGTATGCCGTTCATATCCTTGCCCCGCCACGCCGACGATGACGCATCCGGTTACGGCTGGACCGCCAGTACCAGCGGGAACACCTCCTGAGCGCCGGCCCGCCGGAGCAGTCGGGCGGCGACGGCCAGGGTCCATCCGCTCTCCGCGCGATCGTCCACGAGGAGCACGGGACCGGGAGTCTCCGCGAGCGTCGCAGCGAGCTCAGGAGGCACGGTCAAGGCCTGGTGGAGTCCCCGCACGCGCTGAGCGCTGTTGGAGGAGGGCAGCCCGTACTCCGGCACCTGATCGGTGTACGCGAGCGACCCGAGCAGGGGCATGCGGCCCACCTCGGCGATCCGCGCGGCCAGCGATCCGATCAGCTGGGGCTTGCTCCGCGAGGGCAGGGCCACCACCCCCACGGGCCGCGCGGGCGCGCCCGGCGCCCCCGAGGCCCAGCCACCGGGTCCTCGCGCCCAGTCCGCCAGCACGGCCACCACGGCCTGGGCGACATCGTCCGGAATCGGTTGGTCGGCGGTCTGCGCCGCCAGCATCGGGCGCAGCCGGTTGCCCCACCCGATGTCGGACAGCCGCCCCAGGGCCCGCCCCGTCGAGGCCTGCTCCCCGGCGGGGATGCGCCCCTTGAGGTCCACCCCGACCGCCGCCAGACCGGTCGGCCACATCTTGCGCGGATCCAGCTCCACGCCGGGGCGCCCCAGCTCACCGCGCGCGGTGTCCAGCGCCGTCGAGGACACCTCCACCGTGAAGCGGGCCCCCGCGCAGTTGTCGCAGCGGCCGCACGGAGCGGCCTGCTCGTCGTCCAACTGGCGCCGCAGGAACTCCATCCGGCATTCGGTGGACGCCGCGTAGTCGCGCATCGCCTGCTGTTCGGCCGCGCGCTGGCGCGCCACCCACGCGTACCGCTCGGCGTCGTACGCCCACGGCTCACCCGTCGAGGTCCAGCCGCCCTTCACCCGATGCACCGCCCCGTCCACGTCGAGCACCTTGAGCATGGTCTCCAGCCGGGTCCGACGCAGGTCGACCAGGGGCTCCAGCGCGGGCAGCGACAACGGCCGCCCGGCCTGGGCCAGCACGTCCAGAGTGCGGCGGACCTGCTCCTCCGGCGGGAAGGCCACCGACGCGAAGTACTGCCAGATCGCCTCGTCCTCGCGGCCGGGCAGCAGTAGCACCTCGGCGTGCTCCACGCCGCGGCCGGCCCGGCCGACCTGCTGGTAGTAGGCGATCGGCGACGACGGGGAACCCAGGTGGACCACGAAGCCGAGGTCGGGCTTGTCGAATCCCATGCCCAGCGCGGAGGTCGCCACCAGGGCCTTGACCCGGTTGGCCTGGAGGTCGTTCTCCGCCTGCTCTCGGTCCGCGTTCTCGGTCTTGCCCGTGTACGAGGAGACGGTGTGCCCGCGGTGCCGCAGGTACGCCGTCACCTCCTCGGCGGCGGCCACCGTCAGCGTGTAAATGATCCCGGACCCCGGCAGATCGCCCAGGTGGTCGGCGAGCCACGCCAGCCGGTGCGCGGCGTCGGGCAGCGCGAGCACGGCCAGGCTCAGGCTCTCCCGGTCCAGCGGACCGCGCAGGACCAGCGCGTCCGTGCCCGCTCCGGTGCCCAGCTGCTCCGCGACGTCGGCCGTCACCCGCGCGTTGGCCGTCGCCGTCGTCGCGAGCACCGGCACGCCGGGCGGCAGGTCCGCGAGCATCGTGCGCAGCCGCCGGTAGTCGGGCCGGAAATCGTGCCCCCAGTCCGAGATGCAGTGCGCCTCGTCCACCACCAGGAGACCGGTGGCGGCGGAGAGCTTGGGGAGCACCTGGTCGCGGAAGTCCGGATTGTTCAACCGCTCGGGGCTCACCAGCAGGACGTCCACCTCTCCGGCGGCCACCTCGGCCTGGATCCCCTCCCACTCCTCCGGGTTGGCGGAATTGATGGTGCGGGCCCGGATCCCGGCGCGGGCCGCCGCTTCGACCTGATTGCGCATCAGCGCGAGCAGGGGGGAGACGATCACGGTGGGTCCGGCCCCGCTCGCCCGCAGCAGCGAGGTCGCGACGAAGTACACGGCGGACTTGCCCCAGCCGGTCCGCTGGACCACCAGAGCCCGGCGCTTGTGCGCGACCAGGGCTTCGATCGCCCGCCACTGGTCCTCACGCAGCCGAGCGGTGCCCGTCGGATCGCCGACGAGGCGGGCGAGAACGGAATCGGCGGAAGACCTCAGGTCAGGGTTCATGCCCCCATGCAACCCGATGCCTGTGACATCGCGCCAATGGCACCTCCGTGCCTGTGGATAAAGTTATCCACAGGGGTTTCCCGATCGGAGAGATCACGGGACCGTCGAGCCATGACGAAGAACCAGGAATCACCCGACCCGTCCGGAATCAGGCCCCGCAAGGCGTCTCCCGGAAAGCCCCCGACCAAGGCCGGCGCCCGGCGCACCAACCAGTCCGTCGTCCGGCCCGCCGTCAACCACTCCGCTCTCGCGGGCGCGCCGGCCGCTCCGGCCGGCGACCCGCAGATCACCCTGCGCAGCCCGGCCGAGCTGGCCGACGCCCTGCCCTACATGCTCGGCTTCCACCCCACCGACTCCCTCGTCATGGTCGCCGTGCACGGCGAGGGCGGCCGCTTCGGCGGCCGGCTGCGGGTCGGCATTCCCGCCGACCACGGGGAATGGGAGGACACCGCCCGCCAGGTCGCCGACTGCCTGGTGCTCGGCAGCGAACGGCGCGGGGGCAAGCCCGACGGCATCGTCGTCTTCCTCTGCCAGGATCCGCGGGGCGGGGAGAGCGGGCAGCGCGTGATGACCCGGCTGCGCCCCTTCGCCCAGCGCATCCGACTGGCCTGCGGATCGCTGGACGTGCCCGTGCTGGAGGCCCTGTGCGTCTCCGGCGGGCGGTACTGGTCCTACTGCTGCCCCGACGCCCGGTGCTGCCCGGCGGAGGGGACCGCCCTGAGCGTGCCGGGAACCTCGGTCATGGCAGCGGCCGCGACCTACGCCGGGCTCCGGGTCCGCGGTTCGCTGCAGGAGATCGAAGGCCGCATGGCACCGCTGCGCGGGCCGCTCGCCGACGAGCAGGAGCGGGCCCTGGACCGGGCCGCCACCGCCCTGGTGCCGAAGATCCTCGACGGAGCCACCCGGGAGGAGGTGGGCGCGGACACCTTGGACCTCGCCCGGACGGTGATGCGGCGGCTCACCCTCGCCCCGCCCGCCGACGGCGGGCCCTGCGCCGAGGACTGGGACGACGCGCTCCTCGGACACGACGAGGCGGCTTCCCTCATCCTCGGCCTCCAGGACCGCGAGATCAGGGACATCGCCGCGGAGTGGATGGAGGACGAGGAAGCGGCCCCGGCGCTGCGTCTGTGGCGCGCCCTCGCCCGCCGCTGTGTCGGCGCCTACGGCGAGCACGCGGCCGCCCCGCTGACCCTGGCGGGCTGGGTCTCGTGGTCCACCGGCGACGAGCCGACCGCCCGCATCGCCCTGGGACTGGCCCTGCGGGCCGATGCCGACTACCGCTTCGCCCAACTCCTGCACCACGCCTGCAACGAAGGCCTCGACCCGGAAGACCTCCGCGCCTGCTTGCGCGCGGAACGGGGCCGCCGGGAGCCGCGCCGCAAGCGCGCCGCCGCCGTCACCCGCCCGCCGGGGCGCCGCACCCGGGCCACCCGTCGCGAGCCGCGCCGCACGGCGGGGAGCGAGCAGTGAACCGGCACCGGGCTGCCCGGCACCGCGCACCGCGGCGCGGTCTGGGCGACGCGGCGGCCGTACGACGTGCGGCGCACCGCTGGTGGAGCGCGGCGGGCGCCGCCTTCGGCCGCCGCGAAGCCGCGGCCCGCGCGCAGCCGCCCCCATCGGCCGTGTCCCGGGCGGGGGTGAGGGCGTTCAGCTGTGGGGTGGCGGGGCCCTGGTCGAGCCGCCGCCCTGCGCAACCGACCGGAACGCAGACAAGGCGACGCATGGTGCACCCCGTTCCCCCCGCCCGACGGCCCGAGTTGCCGCCCGTGCACGGCGCCCTCATCTGCGTCGCCGCTCCCTGTCTCGTCATCTCGCCCGAACACGGGCAGCTGACCGGGCACGGGGTGGACGGGATCTACCGTTCCGGCCGCCGGCTGCTGTCCCGCTGCGTGCTGCGGATCGGCGGCCGCGACCCGGTCGCCGTGCAGGGCCGCAGCCTCGGCGCCGACCGGGCCGCCTTCACCGCGACCGTCCGCATCGGCGCGGAACCGGGGCCCGACCCGGACATCGGCGTGGAGCGGATCCGGCACGCCGACGGCACCGAGCGGATCACCCTGCGCAGCTACACCGCCCGCCGGGTGCGGCTGCCCGTGGAGATCTCGCTCGCCACCGACCTGGCCGAACTGGCCGCTATCACCGCCGGGCGCGGGGGGCCCGAACTGCCCGCCGCCGTCCACGCCGGGGGCCTGCGCTGGAGTACGGGCCAGGTCCAGGCGGTCACGACGGCGGACCCCGCTCCCGATGACGCGCTCGCCGCGACCGGCCTGCTGCGCTGGCAGCTGGAGCTGGCGCCCGGGGAGTCCCACACCATCGAACTGCGGACCTCCCAGGACCGGGGCGCGCGGGCCTCCGCCGGGCAGGTCGCGAACCCCCTCGCCCCCGCCAGCGCCGAGTGCGACGACCCCAGGGTCGGCCCCTGGCTCCGGACCGGCATCGACGACCTGGGAGCCCTGCTGCTCAGGGATACCGGGGATCCCTCCGACGCCTTCGCCGCGGCAGGTGTCCCGTGGCGCTGCGGGCTGGCTCCGGCCGAATCGCTGTGGGCCGCCCGGATGGCGCTTCCCCTCGGCACCGGCCTCGCCGCAGCGACCCTGCGCGTCCTGGCCCGGACCCAGGAGACCGGGCAGGGACCCGGCGCCGGGAAGATCCCGGGGCCGTTGCGGGCCGCCGGGCCGCAGCTACCGCCCGGCTGCACCGGCACGGAGGCGACGCTGGCCTTCCCCGCGGTGCTCGCCGAGGCCCGGCGCTGGGGGCTGGCGGAACCGGAGGTGGAGCGGCTGCTGCCCACGGCGGAGCGGTGCCTGGACTGGCTGCGCGGGGCACTGTCCGAGGACGGTTTCCTGGCCGACCCCGATCCCGGGCCGCGGCGCTGCGAGACACAGGCCCACGCGCACCGGGCCGCGCTGCTCGGGGCGGACCTGCTCGACGGGTGCGGGCGGCCCGGCGCCGAGGAATGGCGCGAGTGGGCCGCCGCCCTGCGGAGCCGCTTCGCGCGGGCCTTCTGGCTCGACGGTCCGGACGGGGGCCGGCCCGCGGCGGCGCTGCATCCGGACGGGAGACCGCTGCCCCGGCTGACCGGAGCGGCGGCGCACCTGCTGGACACCGGACTACTGGGCGGCGGGCGGCTCGCGCCCGGCCTGCTGGACCGGATCCGGACCGAGCAGCTGGCCCGCCTGCTGAGTGCGCCGGCGATGGACTCCGGCTGGGGGCTGCGCAGCATGGCGGTGCGGGAGCCGGGACACAACCCGTTCGGTCACCACTCGGGCGCCGTGCGGGCGTACGAAAGTGCCGTCGCGGTGGCGGGGCTGGCGGCCGCCGGCTTCGAGAAGGGGGCGGTCGGGCTGCTCCGGGGCCTCCTGGACGCGGCGGAGCGCTTCGGGTACCGGTTGCCCGAGATGTACGCCGCCGAGCAGCGCACGGCGGGCAGCGCTCCGCTACCGCACCCGGCGGCCTGTCGGCCGGCCGCCGTCGCCGCTGCCGCCGCGATCCACGTACTGGCCGCGCTGGCCGGGATCCGCCCCGACGCCCCCGCGGGCACGGTGGCGCTGGCTCCGCTGCCCGGTGCGCCGCTCGGAGAGCTGCGGCTCTCCGGACTGCGGGTGGCGGGGGAGCCCTTCGCGGTCCGCATCAGCCGGCTGGGTCTGGGCATGGTGGAGGAGGCCTCCGATGCACTGCAACTGGGCGTCTGACGCCCTTCGGATGCGGCGCACGGCCCGCGCCGCACCCCCGAGGGCGGGCCACGAGGAGTCCGGCCTGTCGGCAGTGGTCTTCCGGATCACCAAAGCGCTGTTTATCGTCAGGCAGACGACTATGATCGCCGCATGTCGCCCTACGACCCGTCGGCCTTTCCGCCCTTCGCCGTCACCGTCGACCTGGTCGTGCTCACCGTGCGGCGCCACGCGCTCTGCGCGCTGGTCGTGCGACGGGGTGAGCAGCCGTTCCAGGGACGATGGGCGCTGCCCGGCGGCTTCGTCCGCGGCGACGAGGACCTGGCGGCCGCGGCCGCGAGGGAGCTCTCGGAGGAGACCGGACTGTGCGCCCACGAGTCGGCCGCAGGCGGCGACGCCGGGCACGGCGCGCATCTGGAACAGCTCGCCACCTACGGTGACCCGCGGCGGGATCCGCGGATGCGGGTGGTCAGCGTGGCGCACCTGGTGCTGGCCCCCGACCTGCCCGCGCCCCGGGCCGGAGGGGACGCCAACAGCGCGCGCTGGGCCCCCGTCGACGAAGTGCTCGCCACCGCCGAGGAGGCGTCCACGGGACTCGCCTTCGACCACGCGCGGATCCTGGGGGACGGGGTGGAGCGGGCCCGGTCGAAGATCGAATACTCCTCGCTGGCCACGGCCTTCTGCCCGCCCGAGTTCACCGTGGGTGAGCTGCGCCGGGTGTACGAGGCGGTGTGGGGCGTGGCTCTGGACCCGCGCAACTTCCACCGCAAGGTCACCGGCACGCCGGGGTTCCTGGTCCCGGCCGGAGGAACGACGACCCGTCAGGGCGGTCGGCCCGCCCAGCTGTTCAGGGCCGGGGGAGCCACCCTGCTCAACCCGCCGATGCTGCGGCCGGAAGTCTGACACCCGGAAGTCTGATACTCGGACGTCTGATTCCCCGGAGCCCGACACCCGGGAGTCCGCCGTCCGGGAGACCGCCCCCGGGCAGTGCCTCCCTGGGGAGACCGCCCTCCCGGCTTCTGGTGGGCGAAAGTCAGACGATCCGACACCGCCGCGGTGCGGTTCCGGGGCAAAAAGGACATATCGCGTTATCTTTCCCGTGGTACTCACACTGCCGCACAGTGGTCTCACACCCCGCGAGAGAAGCGATGCTCCAGGCCATCGGACTCACCAGTGCACCCCGCCGAGACCTTCCGCCCAGGGTGGACGACCTCACCTTCGAGGCCCGCCCCGGTCAGGTCACCGCCCTGTTGGGCGCGCCCGGTTCGGGCAAGACCACCGCGCTCCGGCTCATGCTCGAACTCGAACCGGGCCGGGGCGTCACGTACTTCCGCGGGCGCCCCCTGCACCGGATTCCGCACCCGGGGCGCGAGGTCGGCGTCCTGCTCGGCGATGTGCCCGGGCACCCCGCCCGCACGGTCCGCGGGCAGTTGCGGATGCTCTGCGCCGCCGCCGGGGTCCCGGCCTCCCGGGCGGACGCCATGCTCGAAGTCGTCGGCATCGCGGGCCTGCGCGACCAGCGGCTCGGGTCGCTCTCGCTCGGCATGGACCGCCGGGTCGGGATCGCCGCCGCCCTGCTGGCCGATCCGTGCACCCTGCTCCTCGACGAGCCCGCCGCCGGGCTCTCCCCCCGGGAGCGGAACTGGCTGCACGGGCTGCTGCGCGGGCACGCTTCCCTCGGTGGAGCGGTGCTGTTCACCACCGACGACGCGAAGGAAGCCGCCCGCAGCGCCGACCGCGTGGTCAGCATCGAGGCGGGGCGCCTCGTGGCCGACCAGGACGCCGCCGACTTCGCCCGGACCAGGCTGCGCCCCCGAGTGGCCGTAAGGACCCCGCACGCCGCCCGGCTCGCCGACGTACTGGGCCGCGAGGCGCGGGCCGCCCAGCGGGCCGTCGAGGTCGTCGAGGAGAGCGGCAGCCGCCTCTCCGTCTACGGCAGTACCTGCGCCGAAGTCGGCGAGGCCGCCTTCCGGCACGGCGTGCTCGTCCACCAGCTCGCCGACGAGACCGGCGACAGCGGGACACCGGTACCTCAGGCCCGTACCGCGACCGCCCCGGGCGCGACCGCCTCGGGCGCTACCGTCACGGCCGCGGCCGGTGGACAGGAGGCCGCGGTCCCCGGTGCCCGCGTCCCGGCCCGCACCGGGGGCGTCGAAGGGCGCGGGGGCCGGGCGGGCTCCCCGCGGCCCGCGTCACCCGTTCGGCGCGTGGGCGGGCCCCTGCGGCCGCTGCGCTACGAGCTGCGCCGCGCCTTCGGCACCGCCACCCCGCTGCTGACGGCCGCCGTGGTGGTGGCCATCTCCGTGGTCACCGCCCTGCTACTCGCCCGGCTCGGGCACACACCGCAGAACCGCCTGCTCGCCGCGTGGCCCGAGCCGTTCCCGCTGCCGCCCGCCGCCCTCGGAGCCGGACTGCTCGGCGCCCTGGCCTTCGGCGAGGAGTACCGGTATCCCGCGCTCGCCGCCGACCGCGGCACCGTGCCGCGCCGACTGGGCCTGCTCATCGCCAAGCTCGGGGTCTGCGGGGCTCTCGCGCTGCTGCTCGGCGCCCTCGCGGTCACGGCCGACGCGGCCGCCCTCGCGCTGGTCTTCGACCGGGGGCCGCTGCGGCCCCCGGCGCAGTGGATCGCCCCCGCCGCCGCGTGGGCCGGCCTGCTCGTCGGCTGTGCGTGGTCCGGGGTGCTGGCCGCCGGGGTGTTCCGCTCCGCCCTGGCGGGCCTGGGCGCGGTGGTCTCCGTACCGCTGCTCGTCGTACCGCTCCTGCGCAAGGCCCTCGACGGTCCGTCCGCCTACCCCGCGTCCGGGCTGGCGGCCCGACTGCGCGGCCTGTCCTGGGCGCAGTGGCCCCCCGAGGCCGACCGGCTCGTGCTCGGGGCCCTGCGCGTGATGGCCCAGCCCGTGGGCGCGGCCCTGACGCTGTCCCTGCTGGTCCTGTTGTGCGCCTACGGGTTCACCGGCCTGCGCGGCCGCGTCCGTTGGTGACCGGTGCGGGGCGCAACCGGGACGCCGGGCGACCGTTGGAGCCCGGTTCACTCGGACAGGATCGCAAGTCCCTGTAAAAAGCCCGGTTCTTTACGATAAGTCGTCAATTGCGTAGGGGGCACCGATCACCCTTTCGTGTGCTTTTCACCAAAGACCTCAAGGGTCGCCGGAGCACGGCCGACAAAGGATTCGTGAGTACCCTTGCGCACACCATGATGACCGCCGCCCGCCACGCCGACACCGGCCTCGCCGGCCCGGGCGAGCTCGACCGCTACCCCTACGCGGAGGCCTCCGGCACCGATCGCGTCGGTGCACCCCACTGGGACGGAGCCGACGTCGAGTTGAGCCGGGTGGGCCGCCGCACGGCGGGCAGCCGTGGCCGCGGGCTGCACGGCCAACTCGTCCAGCAGCTCGGCCAGATGATCGTCTCCGGCGACCTCGGAGCGGACCGTCCGCTGGTCCCCGAGGAGATCGGGCAGCGTTTCGAGGTCTCCCGCACGGTCGTCCGCGAATCGCTGCGGGTCCTGGAGGCCAAGGGCCTCGTCAGCGCCCGCCCCAACGTCGGCACCCGGGTCCGCCCGGTCGCGGACTGGAACCTGCTCGACCCCGACATCATCGAGTGGCGCGCCTACGGACCCCAGCGCGACGACCAGCGGCGCGAGCTGAACGAGATGCGCTGGACGATCGAGCCCCTCGCCGCCCGCCTCGCCGCCGGCCACGGCCGCCCCGACGTCCAGCAGCGGCTCGCCGACATGGTGGAGATCATGGGCCACGCCCTCGGCCAGGGCGACGGGATCACCTTCGCCCGCGCGGACAACGAGTTCCACTCCCTGCTCATCCAGGTCGCCGGCAACCGGATGCTGGAGCACCTCTCGGGCATCGTCTCCTGCGCCCTCCAGGTGTCCGGCAGCCCGATCACCGCCTGCGAGCGCCCGAGCGAGAGCGGCGTCGCGCACCACGCGCGGATGGTCGAGGCGATCGCCGCGGGCGACGCCACCGGCGCGGAGACCGCTATGCGCCAGCTCCTGACGGTCCATCCGGAGGTCGAGCGCGTGGTTCCCGCACCGCGCGAGCACTGACGCACCGGGCCGCGGACCGGCGCGAGGAGCGCGAGGATGGGATGGACGCATGTCGCCGGGCCCGGTCGGGTCCGGCGACACCGGCGTCCGGGCGACGTGAACTCGGGGACCCGTGCCCGAATGACCGGCATGGGAGCACGCGGGATGTGACTCGGGCCACGAAGATTGGGCGTAACGCTCTGCGAGGTCACGCGATGACCTAAGAGGTGATGGCCGACGGAAGGAACACAGCAGCCGTTCCCGGTGCTGTGCAGCTCCCCGGCCGTTCCCCGCGCCGCCGGCCCATCCCCAGTCGGTGGTCGTCGGCTCCGGTTCAGGACCAGGCCGGGGTCGGAAGCCGTTTCCATCGTTCCGAGAGGTTGTTCGTGTCGGCCAGCACATCCCGTACGCTCCCGCCGGAGATCGCCGAGTCGGATTCCGTGATGGCTCTCATCGAGCGGGGCAAGGCCGAGGGGCAGATCGCCGGCGATGACGTGCGTCGGGCCTTCGAGGCTGACCAGATTCCGCCGACCCAGTGGAAGAATGTTCTGCGCAGCCTCAACCAGATCCTCGAGGAAGAGGGTGTGACGCTGATGGTCAGTGCCGCGGAGTCGCCCAAGCGCCCTCGGAAGAGCGTGGCGGCGAAGAGCCCCGCCAAGCGGACGGCCACGAAGACGGTCACGGGGAAGACTGCGGCCGCTCCCGTCGCTCCCACGGCCCCCGGGGCCGAGGCGGCGGACCCGGAGCAGGCGGACGCGCTCGCGGCGCTCGCGGAGGGAAGCGGCTCGCAGGACGTGACGGCGGCGGGGACCGAAGCCGAGCCTCCCGCGCCCGCCAAGAAGGCGGCGGCGAAGAAGACCGCGGCCAAGAAGACGGCGGCCAAGAAGACCACCGCCAAGAAGACCGCGGCGAAGAAGACGGCGGCCAAGAAGGACGGCGACGACGCGGCCGACGACGAGTCCGCCGAGGGCACCCCCGGCGCCGCCAAGGCCGAGGACGGCGAAGAGGAGGAGGGCGGCGAGGCCAAGGGCTTCGTGCTCTCCGACGACGAGGACGACGCCCCCGCCCAGCAGGTCGCGGTCGCGGGAGCCACCGCCGACCCGGTCAAGGACTACCTCAAGCAGATCGGCAAGGTCCCCCTCCTCAACGCGGAGCAGGAGGTGGAGCTGGCCAAGCGGATCGAGGCGGGCCTCTTCGCCGAGGACAAGCTGGCGAACTCCGACAAGCTCGCCCCCAAGCTCAAGCGCGAGCTGGAGATCATCGCCGAGGACGGCCGCCGGGCCAAGAACCACCTGCTGGAGGCCAACCTCCGCCTCGTGGTCTCGCTCGCCAAGCGCTACACCGGCCGCGGCATGCTCTTCCTGGACCTGATCCAGGAGGGGAACCTGGGCCTGATCCGAGCCGTTGAGAAGTTCGACTACACCAAGGGCTACAAGTTCTCCACCTACGCCACGTGGTGGATCCGCCAGGCGATCACCCGCGCCATGGCCGACCAGGCCCGCACCATCCGCATCCCGGTGCACATGGTCGAAGTGATCAACAAGCTGGCCCGCGTCCAGCGTCAGATGCTCCAGGACCTGGGCCGCGAGCCCACCCCGGAGGAGCTGGCCAAGGAACTCGACATGACCCCCGAGAAGGTCATCGAGGTCCAGAAGTACGGCCGCGAGCCGATCTCGCTGCACACGCCGCTCGGCGAGGACGGCGACAGCGAGTTCGGTGACCTCATCGAGGACTCCGAGGCAGTCGTCCCGGCCGACGCGGTCTCCTTCACGCTCCTCCAGGAGCAGCTGCACTCGGTCCTCGACACCCTCAGCGAGCGCGAGGCGGGGGTGGTCTCGATGCGCTTCGGCCTCACCGACGGCCAGCCGAAGACCCTCGACGAGATCGGCAAGGTGTACGGCGTCACGCGCGAGCGGATCCGCCAGATCGAGTCGAAGACGATGTCGAAGCTCCGGCACCCGTCGCGCTCGCAGGTGCTCCGCGACTACCTCGACTAGCAGCCCCGTCGGGGGCGGTGTCGGAGGCCGTGCGCGGGTGCGCGCGGCCTCCGGGCATTCCACTCTGGGTGGAGTCGTGTACACACAGAGTCAGGAGGCCCTATGCGTCGTCCCTTTGCCCGTGCTCTGGCAGGTGTGCTGACCCTGGTGGCGGGGGCGGGTGTGGCCCCGCTGGTCCAGGCACCGCGCGCCCTCGCGGACGGGGTGGTGATCGGCGGGCAGCCCGTGAAGGTGGCCGACAGTCCCTGGGTGGTGGCACTGGCCAGCCGTGACCGGTTCGGGCGTACCCGGGCCGGGCAGTTCTGCGGGGGCGTGATCGTCGGGCCGACGAAGGTGGTCACGGCGGCGCACTGCCTGGGCGACAACGTCCTGGGCGGGCCGGTGGCCTCGGTGCCCGATCTCGTGGTGATCGCCGGCCGGACCGAGCTGACGGGCACCGAAGGCCGTGAGATCAAGGTGCGGGCGGCGCGGGTGAACCCCGCCTACGACCCGGTGACCAATGCCGGGGACATCGCCGTACTGGAACTGGGCGAGGCCGTCCCCGCCGCGTACGTGCTCGCGATGGCCGCCGCCGGGCATCCCGGCTACGCCCCCGGTGCGGACGCGACCGTATACGGCTGGGGGGACACCAGCGGCTTCGGTGACTACGCGTACGCCCTGCATGCCGCCCCGGTCACGGTGCTGGCGGACGCGGAGTGCCGCCGCGCCTACCCGGGGGACGCCGACGGGCAGTACCAGGAGGCGTCCATGGTCTGCGCCGGGGTCCGGGAAGGTGGCAGGGATGCCTGTCAGGGGGACTCCGGGGGGCCTCTGGTGGCCCAGGGGAGGCTCATCGGGCTGGTGTCCTGGGGGAGGGGCTGCGGGCGCGCTGACAGCCCCGGTGTGTACACGAGGATCGCCCCGCTGATCGGTTTCGTCGGCGGGACGGGTCGGCGGGGCTGAGCGGGCCGGCCGCCCGGAGCCGCCGACGGGCGCCACGGGAGGCGCGGGTCGCCCCGTACCCGGACATGAGAACGGGCGGTCCCCCTGGGTCTCAGGGGTGCCGCCCGCTGACCGGCCTGGGCCGGTCCTGGCTCGTCGGGATGCGAGGTCAGGCCCTGTGTCAGCGGTCCTCGGGGTCGGCCACAGCGGCCGGAGCGGTCGTGAGCCGCTCAGTCTCATCCTGTATTTCCGCGGCGATCTTCTTGAGTTCCGGCTCGAACTTGCGACCGTGGTGGGCGCAGAAGAGCAGTTCACCGCCGCTCAGCAGGACGACGCGCAGGTATGCCTGGGCGCCGCAACGGTCGCATCGATCAGCGGCCGTCAGCGGGGTCGCGGGTGTCAGAACAGTAGTCACGTCGCCTCTTCTCTAGCTCGACGAGCTGTCGTACCAGGGTCAACATCCAACCAGGCCGAAAACGTTCCCGCTCGCGGCTTTTCCTCGAAACTTCCTTCCGAAGCTGGCCGGCTGTTGCCGGTTGGCGGCGAAGGAGCCGTATTGCTTTGCTTTACGGTTTCGCGTTGTCTGTCGTTGCTTCTTGCAGGTTCGGCCCTCTCCGGCGAAGCGCCGGTTGTTCATGAGGACGTGCCCGAACACTAAATGGTTCATGCCTGGAAGGGAACGTGATGTTTGCTTCACTCCCGCGAGCGATCGAACATCCGTGCGGGCCTGCACTAGGCTGAAGGATCACGAGGGTGGCGTTACATCGGCTCTACCAGGCCTCGGTACCCTCTGACCGGCACCCGAGCCACCCCTGCGCCCGACCGGGCCAGAAAAGAAATTCAGCGAGGAGCGAACTGCGTGACCGCCGACACGTCCGTGCCTTCCAGCGCGCTGCTGTCCGGAGCAGACCGGGACGGTTCCAACTACACCGCGCGGCACCTGCTCGTCCTCGAGGGCCTCGAGGCCGTCCGCAAGCGCCCCGGCATGTATATCGGGTCCACGGACAGCCGTGGCCTCATGCACTGCCTCTGGGAGATCATCGACAATTCCGTCGATGAGGCCCTCGGGGGCTACTGCGACCACATCGAGGTGATCCTCCACGAGGACGCCTCCGTCGAGGTGCGCGACAACGGCCGGGGCATCCCGGTCGACGTCGAGCCGAAGACGGGGCTGTCCGGCGTCGAGGTCGTGATGACCAAGCTGCACGCCGGCGGAAAGTTCGGCGGTGGCTCGTACGCGGCCTCCGGCGGCCTGCACGGCGTCGGCGCCTCCGTCGTGAACGCGCTCTCCGCCCGCCTCGACGTCGAGGTCGACCGCAACGGCTCCACGCACGCGATCAGCTTCCGGCGCGGCGTTCCGGGGATGTTCACCGAGCCGGGCCCCGACAGCCCCTTCGATCCGGCCAACGGCCTGCGCAAGGTCAAGCGCGTCACCAAGGGCCGCACCGGCACCCGGGTGCGCTACTGGGCCGACCGCCAGATCTTCCTCAAGGACGCCCGGCTGACCCTGGACACGCTCTACCAGCGTGCCCGGCAGACCGCCTTCCTCGTGCCCGGCCTGACCATCGTCGTCCGCGACGAGCGGGCCCTGGAGGGCGCGGGCAAGACGGAGGAGACCTTCCGCTTCGACGGGGGCATCAGCGAGTTCTGCGAGTACCTCGCCCAGGACAAGGCCGTCTGCGACGTGCTGCGGCTGACCGGCTCGGGGACCTTCAAGGAGACCGTCCCGGTCCTGGACGAGCGCGGACACATGACCCCCACCGAGGTCACCCGCGAGCTGGGCGTCGACATCGCCCTGCGCTGGGGCACCGGGTACGAGAGCACGGTCCGGTCCTACGTCAACATCATCGCCACCCCCAAGGGCGGCACCCACATCTCGGGCTTCGAGCGCTCCGTCACCAAGACGGTGAACGAGGTGCTCCGCTCGGCGAAGCTGCTGCGCGTGGCCGAGGACGACGTGGTCAAGGACGACGCGATGGAGGGCATGACCGCGGTCGTGACCGTCCGGCTCGCCGAACCCCAGTTCGAAGGCCAGACCAAGGAGGTCCTCGGGACCTCGGCCGCCACCCGGATCGTCGCCGCGGTGGTCGCCAAGGAACTCAAGGCGTTCCTGACCTCCACGAAGCGCGACGACAAGCAGCAGGCGCGCTCCGTGATGGAGAAGATCGTCGCGGCGGCGCGGACCCGCATCGCGGCCCGCCAGCACAAGGAGGCGCAGCGCCGCAAGACCGCGCTGGAGTCCTCCTCGCTGCCCGCGAAGCTGGCCGACTGCCGCAGTGACGACGTGGACCGCAGCGAGCTGTTCATCGTCGAGGGCGACTCCGCCCTCGGCACCGCCAAGCTCGCGCGCAACTCCGAGTTCCAGGCCCTCCTGCCGATCCGCGGCAAGATCCTCAACGTCCAGAAGTCGTCGGTCTCGGACATGCTCAAGAACGCCGAGTGCGGCGCGATCATCCAGGTCATAGGAGCCGGGTCGGGCCGCACCTTCGACATCGACGCCGCCCGGTACGGGAAGATCGTCCTGCTCGTCGACGCCGATGTGGACGGCGCCCACATCCGCTGCCTGCTGCTGACCCTCTTCCAGCGCTACATGCGCCCGATGGTCGAGGCGGGCCGGGTGTTCGCGGCCGTACCGCCGCTGCACCGGATCGAGCTGGTCCAGCCCAAGAAGGGCCAGGACAAGTACGTCTACACCTACTCCGACAACGAGCTGCGCCAGACGCTGCTGGAGTACCAGCGCAAGAACATCCGCTACAAGGACACCATCCAGCGCTACAAGGGTCTGGGCGAGATGGACGCCGACCAGCTGGCGGAGACCACCATGGACCCCCGCTTCCGCACCCTGCGCCGGATCAACATCGGTGACCTGGACGGGGCCGAGCAGGTCTTCGACCTGCTCATGGGCAATGAGGTCGCCCCCCGCAAGGAGTTCATCACCAGCTCGGCGGCGACCCTGGACCGCTCGCGGATCGACGCCTGACCCGCGGGCGCACCCGCGCCCGCTCCCCGGGGGCCGTCCACGCCGGCTCCCGGGGGCTGCCCGCGCCCGGTCTCCGGAGCCCCTCCCGCGACCCGTCCGCGGGTGGGCCCCGCACGGATCGACCCGCGTTTCCGCGCGCCACGCCCGGCCATCACCTAATGGAGTGAAGAGGGCCCTGAGATTGGTTTCGGGCCCTTCCCTCCCGCCATCCTTGGCGGTACGCGGCTACTGCGGCCGCGGACAAGGAGAGCCCGGTGGACAAGCAAGAAGGGCCAGACGCCGGAACGATTATCCGGTACGACGACCCCTGGTACGAGGCCCTCGCCGCGGGCTGGGGCGAGGGCGAGGGGGAGAGCGACGGGGCAGTCCCGGGCGTCCCCGGACCGCGTCCGGCCGGCGGTGCGGACGACGGACGGTACGGCCCCAGGGCGGCCGACATCTACCTCGAGGTGCAGCGCAGCGCCGCCTTCCAGGAGGTCCGCGGCCGCTACCGCGGATTCGTGGTCCCCGCCACCGTCGGCTTCTTGCTCTGGTACCTCGCCTACATCATCGCGGCGACCGTCGCGCCGGACCTGATGGCCCGTCCCGTCGTCGGCGCCGTCAACGTGGCCCTGCTCGCCGGACTCGGCCAGTTCCTCAGCACCTTCCTGCTGACCTGGGCCTACACGCGGCACGCGCGGCTGCGCCGGGACCGGGCGGCCCTCGACCTGCGCTGGACCGTCTTCGAGCAGGAACGGGACCAGGAGCGCACGCGGGGGGCCGGCCGGTGACCACCGAACACCAGACGCTCGCCCTCATCCTCTGCAGCCTCTTCATCGCGGTCACCCTCGGCATCACCACCTGGGTGAGCCGCAACCGGCACGGTTCGGCGGAGGAGTTCTACGCCGGGGGGCGGTTGTTCTCCCCCATGGAGAACGGATTCGCCATCGCGGGCGACTACATGTCCGCCGCGTCCTTCCTCGGGATCTCCGGTCTGATCGCCCTCTTCGGCTACGACGGCATGCTGTACTCCGTCGGCTTCCTCGTGGCCTGGCTCGTGGTGCTGTTCCTCGTCGCCGAACTGGTGCGCAACTGCGGCCGGTTCACCCTCGCCGACGTGGTCGCGTCCCGGATGAGCGAGCGGCCGGTGCGGATCGCCGCGGGCGTCTCGTCCGTCACCGTCTCGGTGCTCTACCTCGTCGCGCAGATGGTCGGCGCGGGCAGCCTGATCGGGCTGCTGCTCGGCGCTTCGAGCACCGGCGCCCGGACCTGGACCGTGATCGGGGTCGGTGCGCTGATGGTGATCTACGTGTCCTTCGGCGGCATGCGCGCCACCACCTGGATCCAGATCGTCAAGGCGGTCCTGCTGATGGGCGGGGCCGTGGCGCTCACGGTGCTCGTGCTGATCCGCTTCCACGGCGACTTCAACCAACTGCTGACCACCGCCGCCGACCGCAGCGGCCACGGCAGGAAGTTCCTGGGCCCCGGTCTGCGGTACGGCGGGGACTGGGCCGCGCGCCTGGACTTCATCAGCCTCGGGCTCGCGCTGGTCCTCGGTACCGCCGGACTGCCGCACATCCTGTCGCGCTTCTACACGGTGCCGACCGCGCGGGCGGCCCGCCGCTCGGTGGTGTGGGCGATCGGGCTCATCGGGGGCTTCTACCTGATGACCATCGTGCTCGGCTTCGGCGCGGCCGCGCTGCTGGGCCCCGACCAGGTCCGGGCCTCCAACGCCTCGGGGAACACGGCCGTTCCGCTGCTCGCGGCCCATCTCGGCGGCGGGGCCGACTCCACCGGTGGCGCCGTGCTGTTCGCGATCGTCGCCGCCATCGCGTTCGCGACGATCCTGGCCGTGGTCGCCGGGATCACGCTGGCCTCCTCCGCTTCCGTCGCGCACGACCTGTACGCCTCGCTGAAGCGGCGCCACGCCCGCCAGCGCGGCGAGGTGGCCGTGGCGAGGGCGGCGGCGGTGGGCATCGGGGCGGTGGCGATCGCGCTCGGACTGCTCGCCCAGGACCTGAACGTGGCCTTCCTGGTGGGGCTGGCCTTCGCGGTGGCCGCCTCCGCCAACCTGCCCGCCCTGCTGTACTCGCTGTTCTGGCGGGACTTCACGACGCAGGGCGCCGTCTGGGCGGTGTACGGGGGGCTCGTGCCGGCCGTGGTGCTGGTGGTCCTCTCGCCGGTGGTCTCCGGCAGCCCCGACGCATTGTTCCCGTCCGTGAACTTCCAGTACTTCCCGCTGCAGAACCCGGGGCTCGTCTCGATCCCGCTGGGCTTCCTCGCGGGCTGGCTGGGCACGGTCACCTCCGCCGAGGCGCCGGACGCGGCGCGGCACGCCGAGACGGAGGTCCGCTCCCTCACCGGGGCCGGGGCCGTGTGAGGGCTCAGGGGCGCGCGGACGGGAGCCAGGTGTAGCGGTGCTCCGGGCGGCCCGTCTCCCCGTACCGCAGGGTGAGGCGGACGCGGTCGCCGCGTTCGAGGAGCTTGAGGTAGCGCTGGGCGGTCTGGCGGCTGATGCCCGCGCGGTCGGCGATCTGCTGGGTCGACAGGGGGCCCTCGGCGGTCCGCAGGACGTGGCGGACGAGGTCGGCCGTGGTGGGGGAGTGGCCCTTGGGGAGTTCGTTGGGGGTGGCGGCCCCGGCCAGGGCGCCGAAGATCCGGTCGACCTCGGCCTGTTCGGCCTCGCCGCCTCCGCCCAGCGCGTGGCGCAGGGCCGCGTACGCCTCCAGCTTGGCGCGCAGTCCGGCGAAGGTGAACGGCTTCACCAGGTACTGGAGGGCGCCGAGCCGCATCGCCGCCTGGACCGTGGCCAGATCCCGGGCGGCCGTCACCATGATCACGTCGGTCTGGTGTCCGAGCCGGCGCAGGGTCCCGACCAGATCGAGCCCGCTTCCGTCCGGCATGTAGTGGTCCAGCAGGAGCAGGTCCACCGGCCGGTCCGGCGGGCGCGCGGTGACGAACGCCAGCGCACCGGCGGCCGAGTGCTCCTGCCCCGCGACCGCGAAGCCGGGCACCTTCGCCACGTAGGCGGCGTTGATCCGGGCCACCCGCGGATCGTCGTCCACGATCAGCACCTGGAGCGGGGAGCCGCTCATCGCAGGGCCTCCGGCAGCTCGACGGCGAACTCCGCCCCGCCGTCCGCCGCCTCACCGGCCCGGGCGCTGCCGCCCTGGCGCTGTGCGAGACGGCGTACGAGCGCCAGCCCCAGCCCGCGCTCGCGGTGCCCGCGGGGCAGCTTCGTGGACCAGCCCTCGGTGAAGATCTCCTCGCGCCGGTCGGCGGGCACTCCCGGGCCGCTGTCGCGCACCCGCAGCACGGCGGTGCGGCCCTCCGCGCGCAGCTCCACCTCGACCAGGGGCCCGGCGGAGCCGGCCGCGGCGTCCAGGGCGTTGTCGACGAGGTTGCCGACGATGGTGACGAGGCCGCCGGGATCGACCAGCCGGTCGGGCAGCAGCGTGGCGGGGGAGAGGCGCAGCGCAACGCCCCGCTCGGCGGCGACCGCGGCCTTGCCGACGAGCAGTGCGGCGAGCAGTGGATCGCGGACCTTCTCCGTGACCTGCTCTGCCGTGGTCCGGTGGACGCCCACGACCTCGGTGAGGAACGCGGAGGCCTCCTCGTGCAGGCCGAGCTCCAGCAGGCCGAGCAGGGTGTGCAGCCGGTTGGCGTGCTCGTGGTCCTGGGCGCGCAGGGCGTCGATCAGGCCGCGGGTGGAGTCGAGCTCGCGGCCCAGGTGCTCCACCTCGGTGCGGTCGCGCAGGGTGGCGACGGCGCCGCCGTCCTCGGTGGGCATGCGGTTGGCGAGCAGGACGCGGGAGCCCTGGACGGTGAGCAGGTCGCGGCCGCCGACCCGGCCCGCCAGGACGTCGGTGGTCCGCCCGGGGCCCAGGAGCTCCTCCAGGGGGCGGCCGGCCGCGCCCGGGGCGCCGGGGGCGAGGCCCAGCAGCCGGGCGGCCTCGTCGTTGACGAGGCGGACGCGGCCCGAGCGGTCCAGGGCGACCACGCCTTCGCGGATGGAGTGCAGCATCGCCTCGCGTTCGGCCAGCAGCCCGGCGATGTCCGAGAAGGCCAGGTCACGGGTCTGGCGCTGGATCCGGCGGGAGAGGACGAAAGCGGCCAGGGCGCCCACCGCCAGCGCGCCGCCCGCGTAGGCGAGCAGCCCGGGGATGGCGCCGACGAGCCGGTCCCGGACGCTGTCGTAGGCGATGCCGACCGAGACGGCGCCGACGATCTCGCCGTCGGCGGCGATCAGCGGGACCTTGCCGCGGGCGGAGCGGCCGAGGGTCCCCTCGTCGATCTCCATGACCTCGCGGCCCGCCAGCGCGTCGCCGGGGTCGGTCGAGACCGGCAGCCCGATGAGCGCGGGGCTGGGGTGGGAGCGGCGGATGCCGCGGAGGTCGATGACGACGACGTACTCCGCTCCGGTGGCGCGGCGGATCCGCTCGGCGGTGGCTTGGACGGGGCCGTCGGAGCTGGGCGGTCCGGCCAGCAGGGCGGTGGCCAGGTCGGGGTCGGCGGCGGCGCCCTGCGCGATGGCGAGGGCGCGCCGCATGGCCTGGTCGTCGAGCTGGGAGCCGAGGGGGGCCAGGAAGAGGCCCGTGGCCAGGACGGCCACCCCGGCGGCTATCGCCAGCTGGGTCAGCAGGATCTGGGAGACGGCCCGCCGGGGGCGGGCGAAGCGCCGGGCGCTCGTCGCGCTCTCGGCGCTCGTGAAGGGGATCCGCATGACTAGGAACCGTAGGGCGGCCTCCGCTTTTTGGGAATTTCCCCGATGAACGCAAGCGGCTTGCGTCGCTTGCGTGCTGCTTGCGCAAGCGAGTCAGCAGGAAAAGTGTGGTCGTGGCAGTAGACGGTTGACGAAGGCTCTGCAATTCTCGCACCGCACTACGCAAATTCCTATGTCACCCGGTTCAAAAACCATGCGAGGGGCGAGGACGTATGAGAAGGCACAGCTGGAGAAGGCGGGTCCTGGCCGCCCTGATCAGCACGGCCCTGCTGATGCTCGGAGGGCCGGCCCTGACCGCCACGGCCGCGGGCGGGCCGAGCGTCGCCGCGGGCAGGCCCGCTGCCGCGAGCAGTACCAACGGCTCCTTCACGGCCGCCAACACCACCGACGGCAACCAGTCCACCTACTGGGAGAGCGCGGGCGGCACCTTCCCGCAGTGGGTGCAGACCGACCTCGGGGCCACCACCCGGATCGATCAGGTGGTGCTGAAGCTCCCGGCCGACTGGGGGAACCGCAACCAGACGCTGTCCGTTCAAGGCAGTGCGGACGGCGCCGGCTTCAGCACCCTGGTCGGCTCGGCGACGTACGCCTTCGGCCCGGCCGGCGGGAACACGGTGACCATCGGCTTCCCGGCCACCCGGACGCGGTTCGTGCGGATCGACATCACCGCCAACACGGGCTGGCCGGCCGCCCAGCTCGCCGAACTGGAGGTCCGGACAGCCGGCGAGTCCTCGGACAACCTGGCCCTGGGCAAGACCCTGACCGCCAGCAGCGCCACCCAGACCTACGTGGCCTCCAACGCCAACGACGGCAACCGGGCCAGCTACTGGGAGAGCGCCAACAACGCGCTGCCGCAATGGATCCAGGCCGACCTCGGGGCATCGCTGCGCGTGGACCGCGTGGTCCTGCGGCTGCCCGAGAACTGGGGCGCCCGCAGCCAGACCCTGAAGCTCCAGGGCAGTGCCAACGGCACCGACTTCACCGACCTGACCGCGTCCAAGGCCTACGACTTCACCGCGGCCAACGGCAACGCGGTGCCGGTCGCCTTCGACGCCACCACCACCCGCTACCTCCGGGTCCTGATAGCGCAGAACAGCGTCCAGCCCGGCGGCCAGCTGTCCGAGCTGGAGATCTACGGTCCCCGGACCGGCGACACCCAGGCACCGAGCGCCCCCACCGCGCTGGCCTACACCGAGCCCGCCACCGGGCAGATCAAGCTCACCTGGCAGGCCGCCACCGACAACGTCGGCGTCACCGGCTACGACGTCTACGCCAACAACCAGCTGCGCACCAGCGTCGCGGGCAACGTCACCACCTACACCGACACCCAGCCCACCGGCACGGGCGTGACCTACTACGTCCGCGCCAAGGACGCCGCCGGCAACCAGTCGCCGAACAGCAACAGCGTGACGCGCGCCGGTGACACCGGTGACACCCAGGCGCCGACCGCTCCGGGCGCCCTGTCCTTCACCGAGCCCGCCACCGGGCAGATCAAGCTCACCTGGCAGGCCTCCAGCGACAACGTCGGCGTCACCGGCTACGAGGTCTACGCGAACAACCAGCCGCGCGCCACGGTCGCGGGCAGCGTCACGACCTACACCGACACCCAGCCCGCCGGCGCGAGCGTGACCTACGTGGTCCGCGCCAAGGACGCGGCGGGCAACCGTTCCGGCGACAGCAACTCCGTCACGCGCAACGGCACCGGAGGCGGGGGCTCCAACCTCGCCGTCGGCAAGGCGATCACCGGTTCCTCCGTGGCCAACGCCTTCGTCGCGGAGAACGCCAACGACAACGACACCGCCACCTACTGGGAAGGCGCGGGCGGCGCCTACCCGAGCACCCTGACGGTCAAGCTCGGCGCCAACGCCGATGTGGACCGCCTCGTCCTCAAACTGAACCCGGACAGCAGCTGGGGCGCCCGCACCCAGCGCATCGAAGTGCTCGGCCGCGAGCAGGGCGCCGCGGGCGTCACCAGCATGGTCGCCGCCAAGGACTACGTCTTCGACCCGGCGTCCGGCAACACCGTCACGCTCGCCCTGAGCGCCCGCGTCGCGGACGTGCAACTGCGCTTCACCGCCAACAGCGGGGCCGGCAACGGCCAGATCGCGGAGTTCCAGGTCATCGGCGTCCCGGCGCCCAACCCCGACCTGCAGATCAGCGCACTGAGCGCCGCGCCGGCGGCCCCGGTCGAGTTGGACACCGTCACGCTGTCCGCGACCGTGCGCAACAGCGGACCGGCCGCGGCCGCCGCCACCGCGGTGACGTTCCGGCTCGGCGGTTCCACGATCGCCACCGCCGCCGTCCCGGCCCTCGCGGCGGGAGCGCAGGCGAACGTCAGCGCCGCCATCGGCCCGCGCGACGCGGGCAGCTACCCGCTGAGCGCGGTCGTCGACGAGGCGAACGCCGTCATCGAGCAGAACGACACCAACAACACCTTCACGGGGCCGCCGCTGGTCGTCCGCCCGGTGGACAGCTCCGACCTGGTGGCCGCGGCCGTCAACTGGACCCCGAGCGCACCGGCCGCGGGCCAGAGCGTCAGCTTCTCCGTCACCGTGAAGAACCAGGGCACCGCGGCGGCCGCCGCCGGCTCCCACGGCATCACGCTCACCCTGCAGGACGCGAACGGCGCCACCGTCCGCACCCTCACCGGTTCCTTCAACGGCGCCCTCGCGGCCGGCGCGGCCGCGGCCCCGGTCACCCTCGGCAGCTGGCCCGCGGCCAACGGCAAGTACACCGTCAAGGTGGTGCTCGCCGACGACGCCAATGAACTGCCCGTCAAGCGCGCCAACAACAACAGCGCCACGTCCTTCTTCGTGGGCCGCGGAGCGAACCTGCCCTTCGACACCTACGAGGCGGAGGACGGCGTCGTCGGCGGCGGTGCGAGCGTGGTCGGCCCGAACCGCACCATCGGTGACATCGCGGGCGAGGCTTCCGGCCGCAAGGCGGTCAGCCTGGACGCGACCGGCGAATACGTCGAGTTCACCACCCGGGCCGCCACCAACACCCTGGTCACCCGCTTCTCCATCCCGGACGCTCCGGGCGGCGGCGGCATCGACTCCACCATCGACGTCTACGTCAACGGCGCCCTGAAGAAGGCCCTGCCGCTGACCTCCAAGTACGCCTGGCTGTACGGCGCCGAGGCCTCCCCGGGGAACTCGCCCGGCTCCGGCGCCCCGCGGCACATCTACGACGAGGCGAGCATCCTGCTCGGCGAGACCGTCCCGGCCGGCAGCAGGATCCGCCTCCAGAAGGACGCGGCCAACACCTCCACCTACGCGATCGACTTCGTCAGCCTGGAACAGGCCGCGGCGGTCCCCAACCCGGACCCGGCCGCGTACGCCGTGCCGGGCGGATTCGGCCACCAGGACGTGCAGAACGCCCTGGACAAGGTCCGCATGGACACCACCGGCAAGCTCGTCGGCGTGTACCTGCCGCCGGGCGACTACGACACGGCGAGCAAGTTCCAGGTGTACGGCAAGGCCGTGCAGGTGGTCGGCGCGGGCCCGTGGTTCACCCGCTTCCACGCACCCGCCACCCAGGACAACACCGACATCGGCTGGCGGGCGGAGGGCACGGCCAAGGGTTCGTCCTTCTCCGGCTTCGCCTACTTCGGCAACTACACCTCGCGGATCGACGGCCCGGGCAAGGTCTTCGACTTCTCCAACGTCACCGACATCACCATCGACAACGTCTGGAACGAGCACACGGTGTGCCTCTACTGGGGCGCCAACACCGACCGGATCACCATCAAGAACGCGCGGATCCGCGACACCTTCGCCGACGGCATCAACATGACCAACGGCAGTACGGACAACCTCGTCTCCAACAACGAGGCGCGCTCCACGGGCGACGACAGCTTCGCGCTGTTCTCCGCGATCGACGCGGGCGGCGCGGACATGAAGAACAACGTGTACGAGAACCTGACCACGCTCCTGACCTGGCGCGCGGCCGGAGTCGCCGTCTACGGCGGCTTCAACAACACCTTCCGCAACATCCTCATCGCGGACACCCTCGTCTACTCGGGCATCACGATCAGCTCGCTGGACTTCGGGTATCCCATGAACGGATTCGGCACCGACCCGACGACCTTCGAGAACATCTCGATCGTGCGCGCGGGCGGCCACTTCTGGGGAGCGCAGACCTTCCCCGGGATCTGGATCTTCTCCGCATCGAAGGTGTTCCAGGGGATCCGGATCAACAACGTCGACATCGTCGATCCGACCTACAGCGGCATCATGTTCCAGACCCAGTACATCGGAGGACAGCCGGTCAATCCCATCAAGGACACGGTCCTGCGGGACATCACCATCACGGGCGCCAGGAAGAGCGGTGACGCCTACGATGCCAAGTCGGGATTCGGCCTCTGGGCCAATGAGATGCCGGAAGCGGGACAGGGGCCGGCGGTCGGAGAGGTCGAGATCCACAACCTCAGGACGAGCGGCAACGCCGTGGACGTGCGCAACACGACCACGACGCTGAAGATCAACCAGCTGCCGTAGACGGACCCGAAGAGGGCCGAAGACCAGCGCAAGCGGCTTGCACCGCTTGCGCTAGTCTTGCGCTCATGACGCGACGACTTGCTCAGGTAGCGAAGAAGGTGGGAGTCAGCGAGGCCACGGTCAGCCGGGTGCTCAACGGCAAGCCGGGCGTCTCGGACGCGACCCGCCAGTCCGTGCTCACCGCCCTCGACGTCCTCGGCTACGAGCGGCCCACCCAGCTGCGCGGCGAGCGCGCCCGCCTCGTGGGCCTGGTCCTGCCCGAACTCCAGAACCCCATCTTCCCTGCCTTCGCCGAGGTGATCGGCGGCGCCCTGGCCCAGCAGGGCCTGACCCCGGTGCTCTGCACCCAGACCACGGGCGGCGTCTCCGAGGCGGACTACGTCGAGCTGCTGCTCCAGCAGCAGGTCTCCGGCGTGGTCTTCGCCGGCGGCCTCTTCGCGCAGGCCGACGCCCCGCACGAGCACTACCGGCTGCTGTCCGACCGCAAGGTTCCGGTGGTGCTGATCAACGCCTCGATCGAGGACCTCGGCTTCCCCTGCGTGGCCTGTGACGACGCCGTCGCGGTCGAACAGGCCTGGCGCCACCTGGCCTCGCTCGGGCACGAGCGGATCGGGCTGGTGCTGGGGCCGCCCGACCACATGCCCTCGCTGCGCAAGCTCACCGCCGCGCAGGCCGTCGCCGCGGCGGCCGGGACCGAGCTGCCCGCCGCCCACGTCGAGCGGGCGCTGTTCTCCCTGGAGGGCGGCCACGCGGCCGCCTCGCGCCTGCTGGACCGCGGGGTCACCGGCATCATCTGCGCGAGCGATCCGCTGGCCCTGGGCGCCGTACGGGCCGCCCGCCGCCGGGGGCTGGCCGTACCGCGCCAGGTCTCCGTGGTGGGCTACGACGATTCGGCGTTCATGAACTGCACGGAGCCCCCGCTCACCACCGTCCGCCAGCCCATCGAGGCCATGGGCCGGGCCGCCGTGGAGCTGCTGACGGCGCAGATCCACGGCGCCGCCGTGCAGCCCGGCGAGCTGCTCTTCGAGCCGGAGCTGGTGGTCCGCGGCTCCACCGCGCAGGCCCCGCGCGACTAGGCGCAGCCGGCGCGACCCGCCCCGACAGGGCCCTCGTACGTTCATGCGACGTACGAGGGCCCTGTTTTTGCGTTCCAGAATGCACCCAGCTCGGCTCTGGTTGTCAATCTATTACGAAATCTGCGCGAGATATTGCGTTCATCTGTGGCTGGTGGTTGAGTGTGCCGCGCTCGTCCCCCCGCACTCCTGCTCGATGCTCGAAGGGGTCCACCGATGAGAAGCAGCACCCGCCGCCCCGTCGCGGCCGCCCTCGTCTCCGCGCTCGCCGTCACCGCCCTCGCGGCCTGCGGTACGAGCAGCGTCGGCGACGGCACGGCGGACAAGGCGGCGCCCGGCGCCGCGGCCGACGCCTCCGCACCGCTCGACCCGAAGACCAAGGTCGCGCTCACCATCGACTGCATGCCGCCCGCGGCCAAGGCGGCCGAGCTGAAGGAGTGGAAGGAGGACGTCGCGGCGTTCGGGAAGATCTACCCCCACGTCACCATCGACGGCCGTTCGACTCCCGGCCAGTGCCTGGAGCCGCCGCGGTTCACCGCGATGCTCAAGGCCAAGTCGCAACCGGACGTGTTCTACACGTACTTCACGGACCTGGCGCAGGTGCGGGAGAACGACGGGGCCGAGGACATCTCCGCGTACGTCACGCCGAAGTCGGTCCCCGCGCTCGACTCCCTCGACAAGAACGTCATGAACGTCCTGAAGCAGGACGGCAAGCTCTACGGCCTGCCGACCAGCAACTACACGATGGGCCTGCTCATCAACCGCAAGCTCTTCACCCAGGCCGGGCTGGATCCCGACGCCCCGCCGCGGACCTGGGACGAGGTCCGCGCGGCCGCCAGGAAGATCGCGGCCCTCGGCAACGGCACCGCGGGCTTCGGCGAGTACAGCGTGGAGAACACCGGCGGCTGGCACTACACCGCCACCCTCTACGGCATGGGCGGCGACGTCGTCGGGGCCGACGGCAAGGCCGCCTTCAACAACCCCACGGGCCGGCAGATCGTCGAGAACCTCAAGGCCATGCGCTGGCAGGACGACAGCATGGGCAAGACCCAGCTGCTCAAGTGGGGCGACCTGCAGAAGCAGATGGCCTCCGACAAGCTCGGCATGTTCATCGCCGCCCCCGACGACATCACGTACATGGTCCAGCAGCTCGGAGCGAAGTACGACAACTTCGGCATGGGACCGCTGCCCGGCGGCGCGGCCACGCTCTTCGGCGGCAACGCCTACATGATCAAGAAGGGCAGCTCGCCCGACAAGATCAAGGCGGCCGTCGCCTGGCTCAACTTCAAGACCCTCACGGTCGGCAAGGGCCAGTTCGACTTCGCGCGCAGCAAGGCCGACGGCCTCCCGGTCGGCCTGCCGCAGCCCGCCTTCTTCACCGGCGCCGCCAAGGAGCAGAGTGACGCGCTGAAGGCGGCGAGCGCGACGATGCCGGTCGCCAACTTCAAGCCCTTCCTGGACAACCCGGTGCCGCCGAAGGCCGAGCCCGCCAAGGCCCAGGAGGTCTACAAGGTGCTCGACAAGGTGATGTCCGGGGTCCTCACCAACAAGGACGCCGACCCAGCGAAGCTCCTCGGCGACGCCGAGAAGGCGGTCAACCAGGTGCTGGGCAACCAGTAGGCCGCCGGGCGGGACCGGACCCTCCCCGGCCGGGTCCCGCCCCGCTCGCCCACCCACCCGTCCGCCCCGCCGTGTTCAGCCAGCCCTGCGACCGACCAAGGAGCGGTGATGTCGGCCCCCACCCTGCCCCAATCCCGGGAAGCCTTCGTCCGGGCACTCAAGCGGAACGTCTCCGCCCACGGGTTCCTGATCGGCGCGGTCCTCTGCTTCGCCTTCTTCTCCTGGTACCCGATGGTCCGGGAGTTCCTCCTGGCCTTCCAGAAGACCGAGAACGGCGCCACCACCTGGGCCGGATTCGACAATTTCCGCTACGTCTTCAACGACCCGGGCTTCTGGCAGGCCTGGCGCAACACCCTGCTGTTCACCGGCCTCGCCCTGGTCCTCGGCTTCCTGGTGCCCTTCGTCGTCGCGGTCGTCCTCAACGAATTCCGCCACGCACAGGGCTTTTTGCGGCTGCTCGTCTACCTTCCGGTGATGATGCCGCCGGTCGCCTCGGTGCTGCTGTTCAAATACTTCTACGACCCCGGCTACGGACTCTTCAACCGGATCCTGGTGCTCCTGCACCTGCCGGCCCAGGACTGGCTCCAGTCCCCCGACACCGCCATGCTCTCCGTGGTCCTCGCCGCCACCTGGATGAACATGGGCGGCGCGACCCTGATCTACCTGGCCGCCCTCCAGGGCATCCCGGGCGAACTCTACGAGGCCGCCGAACTCGACGGCGCGGGCCTGCTCCGCAAGATCTGGCACGTCACCGTCCCGCAGACCAAACTCATCCTCTCCCTGATGCTGCTCATGCAGATCATCGCGACGATGCAGGTGTTCGTGGAGCCGTTCCTGCTCACCGGCGGCGCCGGACCCGAGGGCTCCACGACGACCGTGGTGGTCCTCATCTACCAGTACGCCTTCAACTTCAACCAGTACGGCGGCGCCGCGGCCCTGGGCCTGTGCCTGCTCGTCCTGCTCGCCGGCTTCTCCGCCGCGTACGTCCGGCTGAGCCGCGACAACGAGAACTGACACGAGACGAGCCCGGACGAGCCCGGACTGCACGGGACGAGCGAGCAGGACAGGAGCCCCGAACATGGCAGAGCGCACGCTGATCTCCCCGGCCCGACGCGGCCGGACCCGGGGGAAGATCCTCTACTGGACGGTCCTCGCCCTGACCGTCGCCGCCTTCACCCTCGTCTTCCTCGGACCCCTGTACTGGATGGTCGCGAACGGCCTCAAGAGCACCGAGGAGTTCGCCGAGGTGCCGCCCACCCTGGTGCCCGGCTCCCTGCACACCGCCAACTACACCAGCGCCTGGAAGGTCATGGATCTGGCCCGGCTGCTGTTCAACACCGTCTACTACGCCGTCGGCGCGCTGGTCTTCCAGCTCGTCCTCGACGTCGCCGCCGCCTACTCGCTCTCCCGGCTGCGCCCCGTCTTCGGCAAGGCGGTCCTCGGGATGATGCTGGCGACGCTGATGATCCCGGCCACCGTGCTCGTCGTACCCCAGTACCTGACCGTCCTGGACATGCCGCTCATCCGGCGGAACCTGCTCGACACCCCCTGGGTGATCTGGCTGCCGTCCGTGACGAACGCCTTCAACATCTTCCTGCTGAAGCGGTTCTTCGACTCGATCCCCCAGGAGATCCTCGACGCCGCCTCCATCGACGGGGCGAGCGCCCTGCGCACCCTGCGCTCCGTCGTCCTGCCGATGTCCCGCCCCATCCTCGGCGTCGTCTCCATCTTCGCGGTCGTCGGCGTGTGGAAGGACTTCCTCTGGCCGATGCTCACCCTGCCGGACCCGGCCCTGCAGACGCTCAACGTCGGCATCTACTCCCTGTCGACGGGAGTGCCGGAGAACCACCTGATCGCGGCGCTCGCCATGGCCTGCGCACCCACCCTCGTCGTGTTCCTGATCTTCCAGCGCAACATCATGAGCGGCCTCACGGCGGGCTCCCTCAAGGGCTGACCACCCTTGCGCCCGCCCCGTGTGAAAGGACCACCCCTCGTGGCCGACTTTCCCCTGCCCGCAGCCGCCGCCGACGCCGACTGGTGGCGCAGCGCGGCGATCTACCAGGTCTACCCGCGCAGCTTCGCCGACGGCGACGGCGACGGCACCGGAGACCTCGCGGGTGTCCGCGCCAAGCTGCCCTACCTCGCCGAACTCGGCGTCGACGCGCTGTGGTTCACGCCCTGGTACCTGTCCCCGCTCGCCGACGGCGGCTACGACGTGGCCGACTACCGCACCATCGACCCCGCCTTCGGCACCCTGGACGAAGCCGAGAAGCTCATCGCCGAGGCCACCGGACTGGGCCTGCGCACCATCGTCGACATCGTCCCGAACCACGTCTCCGACCAGCACGCCTGGTTCCGGGCCGCGCTCGCCGCGGGCCCCGGCAGCCCCGAGCGAGCGCTCTTCCACTTCCGGCCCGGCCGCGGCGAGCACGGCGAACTGCCCCCGGGCGACTGGCCCTCGCAGTTCGCCGGGGCGACCTGGACGCGGGTACCGGACGGGGAGTGGTACCTGCACCTGTTCACCCCCGAGCAGCCCGACCTCAACTGGGCCCACCCCGCCGTGCGCCGCGAGCACGAGGAGGTCCTGCGCTTCTGGTTCGAACGCGGCGTGGCGGGCGTACGGATCGACTCCGCCGCCCTGCTCGCGAAGGACCCGGCCCTGCCCGACCTGGCGGGCCGCCCCGGCGAACCCTGGCCCGGCGAGGTGCACCCCTACATCGACCGGGACGAACTGCACGAGATCTACCGCTCCTGGCGGGCCATCGCCGACGAGTTCGGCGCGGTCTTCGTCGGCGAGGTCTGGCTGCCCGACTCCGAGCGCTTCGCCCGCTACCTGCGGCCCGACGAACTGCACACGGCCTTCAACTTCTCCTTCCTGAGCTGTCCCTGGGACGCCCGCCGGCTGCGGACCTCCATCGACGAGACCCTCGCCGAGCACGCCCCGGTCGGAGCCCCCGCCACGTGGGTGCTCTGCAACCACGACGTCACCCGCACCGTGACGCGGTACGGACGCCGGGACACCGGATTCGACTTCGCAGCCAAGGTCTTCGGCACCCCCACCGACCTGGCCCTCGGCACCCGCCGGGCACGCGCCGCGGCCCTGCTGACCCTCGCCCTGCCCGGCGCGGTCTACGTGTACCAGGGCGAGGAACTCGGCCTGCCGGAGGCCGACGTCCCGCTCGACCGGATCCAGGACCCCATGCACTTCCGCTCCGGCGGCCGCGACCCCGGCCGCGACGGCTGCCGGGTGCCGCTGCCCTGGACCGCCGAGCCGTGGCACGACCCGTGGCTGCCCCAGCCGGACGACTGGGCGACGTACGCCGCCGACCGGCAGGCCACCGATCCGGAGTCGATGCTCACCCTCTACCGCCTCGCCCTCGGCCTGCGCCGGGCCGCGCGCGGCTTCGGGGCGGGCTCGATGACGTGGCTGCCCACCCCGGACGGGGTACTGGCCTTCGCCCGCCCCGACGGCCTGGTCTGCGTGGTCAACCTGTCCGCCGCGCCCGTACCCCTGCCCGCTCCCGCCGAACTCCTGCTGAGCAGCGCCCCCCTGGACGCCGCGGGGCTGCTCCCGCAGGACACGGCGGCCTGGCTGCGGACCTGACGCCGCAGCCGGGCCGCCGGTACCCCCCAGTCCGCCGTGCACTTCCCCCCACGCATGGAGAGGCCCCCGCATGAGTCGTACACGTCGCACGAGCCCCAGGACACCAACGCGAGGCAGGCCGGCGCGCGCCGCGCTGCTCGCCGCCCTGGCCACGGCCCTCCTCGGTACCGCCGCCCTGCCCGTCCTCACCGCCGCGGCCCCGGCCGCGGCGGCCGCTCCCGCCGCGCTGTCGCCCCTGGACGTCCCCGGGCGCGGGGCCGCCGTCCCCTTCACCGAACAGGAGGCGGAGCGGGCGGCCACCACCGGCTCGGTGATCGGCCCGGACCGCACCTACACGACCCTGCCCGCGGAGGCCTCCGGCCGCAGCGCGGTCCGGCTGGACGCGGCGGGGGAGTACGTCGAGTTCACCCTGACCAAACCCGCCAACGCGATGAACGTCCGCTACTCGGTCCCCGACAACGCGGCCGGTACGGGCATCACGGCCCCCGTGGAACTCGCCCTGGACGGGGCCAGGCTCAAGGACCTGGACTTCACCTCGAAGTACAGCTGGTATTACGGCAGCTACCCCTTCACCAACCAGCCCGGCGAGAAGCCGCACCACTTCTACGAGGAGACCCGCACCCTGTTCGGGAAGACCCTCCCCGCCGGTGCCAAGGTCAGGCTCACGCTGGCCCGGACCGCGGCCACCCCCTGGGCGGTGGTGGACCTCGCCGACTTCGAGCAGGTCGCCGCCCCGGCCGGCCGGCCCGCGGGCTCGCTGTCGGTGACCGACTTCGGAGCCGACCCGAACGGCTCCGCCGACTCCACGGCGGCCTTCCAGAGCGCCGTGGACGCCGGAGCGGCCCAGTCGAAGGAGGTGTGGATACCGCAGGGCACCTTCAAGCTCACCGATCACGTGGTCGTGGACAAGGTGACATTGCGCGGCGCCGGACCCTGGTACTCCGTCCTCACCGGCCGGCACCCCACCGACCGCGCCCGCGCCGCGGGGATCTACGGCAAGTACGTGCGCGGCGGCGGGTACGGCGGCCAGATCCGTCCGTACGAGGACAACGGCCCCAGCCGGGGCGTGACGCTCAAGGGCTTCGCGATCATCGGCGAAATCGGTGACCGGGTGGACGACGACCAGGTCAACGCCATCGGCGGGGCCATGACGGATTCCGTCGTCGACGACGTCTGGATGCAGCGGACCAAGGTCGGCGCCTGGATGGACGGCCCGATGGACAACTTCCACATCAGGAACAGCCGGATCCTCGACCAGAGCGCGGACGGCGTGAACTTCCACTGGGGCGTCACGCACTCCTCGGTCGAGAACACCTTCCTGCGCAACACCGGTGACGACGGCCTGGCCATGTGGGCCGACACCAAGGCGAACGTGGGGAACTCCTTCAGCCGCAACACGGTGGTGGCGCCGATCCTCGCCAACAACATCGCGGTCTACGGCGGCAAGGACATCAGCGTCACCGACAACGTGGCCGCCGAGACCCTGACCAACGGCGGCGGCCTGCACGTCGGCAACCGCTACCCCGGCGTCACCGCGGGCCAGGGCACCGATGTCCAGGGCACCTTCACGCTCGCCCGCAACACCCTGATCAGGACGGGGAACACGGACTACGGGTGGAGCTTCCCGATCGGGGCGGTGTGGTTCGACAGCCGGAACAGCTCCATCGACAAGGCCGCGATCAACGTGACCGACAGCGACATCCTGGACAGCTCCTACGCGGCGGTCCACTTCGTCTCCGGCACCACCAAGGGCGTCCACTTCGACGGCGTGAACATCGACGGGACGGGGACGTTCGCGCTCCAGTTCAACGACCCCGCCGAACTGTCCATGACCAACGTCAGGGCCACCCGGATCGGCTTCGGCGAGCCCGTCTACAGCTGCCTCGGCGCACAGCTCAAGCTGACCCAGGGAAGCGGGAACTCCGGTTGGAACGCGAAGCTCCCGAGCACCTACTGCGGGCCCTTCCCGCCCGCCGCCCAGCCGCCGGGACCGGATCCGACGCCCACGCCGACGGCCCCCACGCCGACCCCGACGGTTCCCACGCCCACCCCGACCCCCACTCCCACCACGCCCGATCCGACGCGCAACCTGCTGCGGGGCCGCCCGGTGACCGAGACCTCCCACACCCAGGTCTACGACGCGGCCAAAGCCGTCGACGGTGACCCGGGCAGCTACTGGGAGAGCGCCAACAACGCCTTCCCGCAATCGCTCACGGCCGACCTGCGCGCCACCGCTCAGGTGCGGCGGATCGTGCTCAAGCTTCCCCCGTCGGCCGCCTGGGGCGCCCGTACCCAGACCCTCGCGGTCCTCGGCAGCGCCGACGGGGCGGCCTTCACCACCCTGCTGGGCGCCCGCGACCAGCGCTTCGACCCGGCCAACGGCAACCAGGTGACCCTCACCCTCCCGGCGGGCACCGAAGCACGCCACCTACGGGTGACCGTCACCGGCAACACCGGCTGGCCGGCCGGTCAGATCGGCGAGTTCGAGGCCTACGCGGGCTGATCGGCCCCTCGCGACCCGGCCCCTCGCTCCCCCCGCGCGTCCGGCGGGCCCCGCCCGTCACGGCATCGGCTGTGGCGGGCGGGGCCCGTGGTAGAGCCCGCTCGGCCGCATCCGCAGCGGCTGCTCCTGGTACTCCTCCAGCGCGTGCGCGATCCAGCCCGCCGTACGGGCCACCGCGAAGACGCTCTCCCCGGCCTCCGCCGGCATCCCGCAGGACACCGTCAGCACGGCCAGGGCCAGGTCCACGTTCGCGTGCAGACCCGCTCGGCGCGCCGCGGTCGTGGCGACCACGTCCCGGGCGGCCGCGAGCGCGGGCCCGGCCTGCGGCAACGCCTCCAGCCGCGCGAACAGGGCCGTGGCCCGCGGGTCCTCGCCCCGGTAGAGCCGGTGCCCGAGCCCCGGCACCCGGCGTCCGGCCCGCAGGTGGTCGGCGACCACGGGCGCGGCCCCGCCCCGTTCGACCACCTCCACCAGCATCCGGTGCGCGAGCCGCCCGGCCGCGCCGTGCAAGGGCCCTTCCAGCGCGCCGAGTCCGGCCGACACGACCGCGTACGGATGCGCCCGCGCCGAGGCCGCCACCCGGACCGCCAGGGTCGACGCGGCCAGATCGTGGTCGATCAGCAGCGCCAGCGCCAGGTCCAGCACCTCCAGCGCGGCCGGGTCGGCCTCCCGCTCGGTCAGCCTGCTCCACAGCTGCCAGGAGAGCGGCCCGGTCCCGCGGTGCGCCCGCCCCACCACCGGCAGGGCGCCCACCAGGGTGGGGATCAGGCAGCGGGCCGAGCCGAGCACGGCCTCCTCGGACAGGTCGAAGCGCAGCGGATCGGCGACGGCGGCAGCCGCCGTCGCGACCCGCAGCCGGTCCAGCGGGCCGCTGTGCTCCGGCAGGGCCGCCACCGGCCGCCGGGCGGCGGCCAGCATCTGCTCCGGCGCCTCGAAGCGGATCCCGCGGCGCAGGACGCCGGTCCACAGCCAGTCGGCGACCTCCTCGTACGAGTGGCGGGCGGCCAGTTCGGTCGCGTCCACCCCCCGGTACCAGTAGCGGTCGTCCTCGATCAGGGTGATGCCGGTGCGCACGGCGAGTCCGCCGCCCGCGGCGGCGGGCTGGGGGAGCGCGGCCTCCCGGCGGGTGCGGCGCGCCAGCTCCTCGACCTCCCGGGCGGCGAAGCTGCTGCCCCGGCCGACGGGATCGCGGCGACTGGTGAGCTGGCCCCGGCTGACGTACGCGTACACCGTCGCGGGTTTCACCCCGAGCAGTTCGGCGGCCTGCCGGGTGGTGAGCCGCCGCTCTTCACCCGGGTGCTCACCGGAAAGGTCGTGATCCATGGATCCAGCCTACATATATTGATTCAATCAATATTGACAGTGATTCGATCCATGATGGATGGTCAATCCATGGACACCGACCTCAGCACCCCGCCCGTACCCCGCGGCCTCGCCGGCGTGGTCGTCACCGACACCGCCCTCGGCGACGTCCGCGGCCGCGAGGGCTTCTACCACTACCGCCAGTACTCGGCCGTCGACCTCGCCACGAGCCGCGGCTTCGAGGACGTCTGGCACCTGATGGTCCGCGGCGCGCTGCCCGGGCCCGCCGAACGCGCCGCCTTCGCCGCCGAAGTGGCCCCGCTGCGCAGGCTCCCCGCCGAGGTCCGCGGCGCGCTCCCCGCCCTCGCCCGTGCCACCGCGCCCGCCGGCCCCCTCGCCGGACTGCGCACGGCGCTCTCCCTGTTCGGCGCCTGCGCCGGGTTCCGTCCCTTGTACGACCTCACCCCCGAGCGCCGCGCCGCCGACGCGCTGGCCGCCTGCGCCGCCGTACCCACCCTGCTCACCGCGCTGCACCGGCTCGGCCGGGGACTGGAGCCGGTGGAGCCGCGCGACGACCTCCCCTACGCCGCCAACTACCTGTACATGCTGACCGGTGAGGAGCCCGACCCCGTCCGGGCCCGGGCCGTCGAGCGCTACCTCATCTCCACCATCGACCACGGCTTCAACGCCTCGACCTTCACCGCGCGGGTCATCGCCTCCACCGGGGCCGACGTGGCGGCCTGCCTGACCGGCGCGATCGGCGCGCTCTCCGGCCCGCTGCACGGCGGCGCCCCCAGCCGCGCCCTGGACACCCTCGACGCGATCGGCACCGCCGACCGGATCGACCCCTGGATCCGCGCACGCGTCCTCGCGGGAGAGCGGATCATGGGCTTCGGCCACCCCGTGTACCGCACCGAGGACCCGCGTTCGCGCATGCTCCGCGAGATCGCGACGCAGTTCGGCGGGCCGCTCGTCGACTTCGCCGTCGAGGTCGAACGACGCGTCGAAGAGATCCTCGCGGAGCTGAAGCCGGGCCGCGAACTCCACACCAACGTCGAGTTCTACGCGGGGGTGGTGATGGAACTGTGCGGGCTGCCCCGCGAGATGTTCACCCCCACCTTCTGCGCCGCGCGGGTGGTCGGCTGGAGCGCGAACATCCTGGAGCAGGCGGCCGATTCGAAGATCATCCGGCCCGCCGCCCGGTACGTCGGCCCGACCCCGCCGCAGCCGGTGCCCCCGCTCGGCTGAGCCGTGCCCGGCCGTCGCACACGCTCTACCATCGACCGGATGAGCACCAGCGAGACCCAGCAGAGCCGTCGGCCGCGGACCCGGCGGCCCATCCCCGTCGTCGTCCTCGCCGGATTCCTCGGATCCGGCAAGACCACCCTGCTCAACCACCTCCTCGCGCACCGCGCGGGCACCCGGATCGGGGTGGTCGTCAACGACTTCGGCTCCATCGAGATCGACGCGATGTCGGTCGCCGGGCAGGTCGGTGACTCGATGGTCTCCCTCGGCGGGGGCTGCCTGTGCTGCGCGGTCGACGGCAGCGAGCTGGACGCGTACCTCGCCAAGCTCGCCGATCCCGCCCACCGGATCGACGTGATCGTCATCGAGGCGAGCGGGCTGGCCGAGCCGCAGGAGATGATCCGGATGCTGGTGGCCGGGGAGAACCCGGACGTCCACTACGGCGGCATGGTCGAGGTCGTCGACGCCGCCGAATTCGACGCGACCCGCCGCGAGCACCCCGAGACCGACCGCCACCTCGCCGTCGCCGACCTCGTCGTGCTCAACAAGACCGACCGGGTCGACGCCGCCGAGCGGGCCAGGGTCGAGTCCGTCCTCGGCACGCTCTGCCCCGGCATCCCGCTCGTCGCCGCCGACCACGGCCGCATCGATCCCGAACTGTTCTTCGACCGCCGCCCCTGGACCGAGACGCGCGGTCAGCTGTCCTTCGAGGACCTGCTCACCCGGGCCGCGGACGAGGACGGGGACCACGGCGGGCACGCGCACGCGCAGTACGAGACCACCGAGTTCACCGCCGACGGGGCGCTCTCGCCCCGCCGGTTCATCGACTTCCTCGACGCGCGCCCCGCCGGGCTCTACCGGATCAAGGGCTTCGTCCACTTCGGCGTACCGGGCCACGAGGAGAAGTACGAGGTCCACGCCGTCGGCCGGTTCCTGCGCTTCGCCCCGCTGCCCTGGGGCCGCGACGAACCCCGGCGCACCCAGCTCGTCCTGATCGGCCGCGGCACCGACGGCCCCGCCCTGCTGCGCGGACTGGAGGCCTGCCGCGAGAGCGCCCCCGAGGACGCCCCCGCCGACAGCATGTGGGGCGTCCTGCGGTACGTCCGCCAGGACGCACCGGAACCGGCCGGCCCGGTGGACCCCTTGGACCCTGCCGACCCGCCCGTCTAAAGGCCGGCCGGGTCGGCCGGCCTTCGGACTCCTTACAGCACGGCCCCCGCCAGCGCGGTCACCGTCGCCGGCAGCGGGGTGCCCGAGCCGTCGCGGCGCGGGTCCGGCACCGGCAGTTCGGCCGGGGTGCCGTTCGCCCCCGCCGCCCGGACCGGCGTACCGCCCGCCCAGGCCAGCACCAGTACGTCCTCGCCCTTGAGGAAGCGCTGGCAGCGCACGCCGCCGGTGGCCCGGCCCTTGCGCGGGTACTGGTCGAAGGGGGTCAGCTTGCCCGACTGGACCGAATCGTCCAGGGTGCCGTGCGAACCGGCCACCGTGAACACCACGCCGTCGCGCGCCGGGTCCACCGCCGAGAAATGGATCACCTTGGCGTTCTCGGAGAGCTTGATGCCCGCCATGCCGCCCGCCGGACGGCCCTGCGGACGGACCTGCGCCGCCGGGTAGCGCAGCAGCTGGGCGTCGTCGGTGATGAAGACCAGGTCCTCCTCGCCGGTGCGCAGTTCGACCGCGCCGACGATCCGGTCGCCCTCCTTGAGGGTGATGACCTCCAGCTCGTCCTTGTTCGCCGGGTAGTCCGGCACGACCCGCTTGACCACGCCCTGCTCGGTGCCGAGGGCCAGCCCCTGCGAGGACTCGTCCAGCGAGGTCAGGCAGATCACCGTCTCGTCCGCCTCCAGCCCGGAGAGGAACTCCGCGACCGGGGCCCCGCCCGCGAGGTTCGGCGCCACGTGCGTGTCCGGCAGCTGCGGCAGGTCGATCACCGGCAGCCGCAGCAGCCGCCCGGCCGAGGTCACCACGCCCACGTCGGCCCGCGCGGTCGCCGCGACCTGCGAGACGATCAGGTCGTGCTTGGCCCGGGGGGCGCCGTCCACGACGGGCGGCAGCGCGTCGCCGTTGGCCGTACGGGCCAGCAGGCCGGTCGAGGACAGCAGCACCCGGCAGGGGTCGTCCGCGACCTCCAGCGGAACCGCCGCGACCGTCGCGCCCGCCGACTCCAGCAGCACCGTGCGCCGCTCGGTGCCGAACTTCTTCGCGACCGCCGCCAGTTCGCTGGAGACCATCTTGCGCAGCTCGGTGTCCGACTCCAGGATCCCGGTCAGCTCGTCGATCTCGCCGTTGAGGCGGTCCTGCTCGCTCTCCAGCTCCAGCCGGTCGAACTTGGTGAGGCGGCGCAGCGGGGTGTCCAGGATGTACTGGGTCTGGATCTCGCTCAGCGAGAACCGCTCGATCAGCCGGGCCTTGGCCTGCGCGGAGTTCTCGCTGTCCCGGATGAGCCGGATGACCTCGTCGATGTCGACGAGGGCCACCAGCAGGCCCTCCACGAGGTGCAGCCGGTCGCGCCGCTTGGTGCGGCGGAACTCGCTGCGGCGGCGCACGACCTCGAAGCGGTGGTCGAGGTAGACCTCCAGCAGCTCCTTGAGGCCCAGCGTCAGCGGCTGCCCGTCCACCAGCGCGACGTTGTTGATGCCGAAGGTCTCCTCCATCGGCGTCAGCTTGTACAGCTGCTCCAGCACGGCCTCGGGGTGGAAGCCGTTCTTGATCTCGATGACCAGGCGCAGGCCGTGCGAGCGGTCCGTGAGGTCCTTCACATCGGCGATGCCCTGGAGCTTCTTCGAACCGACCAGGTCCTTGATCTTCGCGATGACCTTCTCGGGGCCCACCGCGAAGGGCAGTTCGGTGACGACCAGGCCCTTGCGGCGGGCCGTGACGTTGTCCACGGAGACCGTGGCGCGGATCCGGAAGGTGCCGCGCCCGTTCTCGTAGGCGTCCTTGATGCCGGACAGGCCCACGATCCGGCCGCCGGTGGGCAGGTCCGGACCCGGGACGAAGCGCATCAGCGCCTCCAGGTCCGCCTCCGGGTAGCGGATCAGGTGGCGGGCGGCGGCGATGACCTCGCCCAGGTTGTGCGGGGGCATGTTGGTGGCCATGCCGACCGCGATCCCGGAGGCGCCGTTGACCAGCAGGTTCGGGTACGCCGCCGGCAGCACCGCCGGTTCGAGCTCCTGGCCGTCGTAGTTCGGCGCGAAGTCGACCGTGTGCTCGTCGATGGACTCCGTCATGAGCGAAGCGGCGTCGGCCATCTTCGACTCGGTGTACCGCATCGCGGCGGGCGGGTCGTCGTTGCCGAGCGAACCGAAGTTGCCGTGGCCGTCGACCAGCGGCAGGCGCATCGAAAAGGGCTGGGCCATGCGCACGAGGGCGTCGTAGATCGACGCGTCACCGTGCGGGTGGAGCTTGCCCATGACCTCGCCGACGACGCGGGCGCACTTCACGTAACCCCGGTCGGGGCGCAGCCCCATCTCGTTCATCTGGTAGACGATGCGGCGGTGCACCGGCTTCATGCCGTCGCGGGCGTCGGGCAGGGCGCGGGAGTAGATCACCGAGTACGCGTACTCGAGGAAGGAGCCCTGCATTTCGTCGACGACGTCGATGTCGAGGATCTTCTCCTCGAAATCCTCCGGCGGCGGGGTCTTCGTGCTGCGGCGGGCCATCGCTGCGCGGCTCCTTAACCATGGTGAGGGGGCTGGGTCGGCTGGGTCTGACGCGGACCATTGTGGCCCGAGGCACCGACAACGCCGACTCCGACCCAGGAGTGACCCGGGAACTTCTCCAGGGGCCGACGCGCTTGCATACAGTGACAGGTCTGACGGAATTCTCTACATCGCGATCGAAGGGACCACATGCCCATGGGTCACACGGCCACAGCTCAGGCCGGCTCCGGCGGCCTGACAGCGACCGAGCACCGGCTGGCCAACGGCCTGCGCGTGGTGCTCTCCGAGGACCACCTGACCCCGGTCGCCGCGGTCTGCCTGTGGTACGACGTCGGTTCGCGGCACGAAGTCAAGGGCCGGACCGGTCTGGCTCACCTCTTCGAGCACCTGATGTTCCAGGGCTCGAAGAGCGTCTCCGGGAACGGCCACTTCGAACTGGTGCAGGGCGCGGGCGGTTCGCTCAACGGCACCACCAGCTTCGAGCGCACCAACTACTTCGAGACGATGCCCACGCACCAGCTGGAACTCGCGCTGTGGCTGGAGGCGGACCGGATGGGCTCGCTGCTGGCCGCCCTGGACGACGAGTCCATGGAGAACCAGCGCGACGTCGTCAAGAACGAGCGCCGCCAGCGCTACGACAACGTCCCCTACGGCACGGCGTTCGAGCGGCTGACCGCGCTCGCCTACCCCGAGGGCCACCCGTACCACCACACCCCGATCGGCTCGATGGCCGACCTGGACGCGGCCTCGCTGGAGGACGCGCGGACCTTCTTCCGCACGTACTACGCGCCGAACAACGCCGTCCTGTCGGTCGTCGGCGACATCGACCCCGAGCAGACGCTCGCCTGGATCGAGAAGTACTTCGGCACCATCCCCGCGCACGACGGCAAGCAGCCGCCGCGCGACGGCTCGCTGCCCGACACCATGGGCGGCCAGCTCCGCGAGGAGATCGTCGAGCAGGTCCCGGCCCGCGCCCTGATGGCCGCCTACCGGCTACCGCACGACGGCACCCGCGACTGCGACGCCGCCGACGTGGCCCTGACCATCCTGGGCGGCGGCGAGTCCTCCCGGCTCCACAACCGCCTGGTCCGCCGCGACCAGAGCGCCGTGGCGGCCGGATTCGGCATGCTGCGCCTGGCCGGCGCCCCCTCGCTGGGGTGGCTGGACGTCAAGACCTCCGGCGGGGTCGAGGTGCCCGACATCGAGGCCGCCGTCGACGAGGAACTCGCGCGGTTCGCCGCCGAGGGCCCGACCGCCGAGGAGATGGAGCGCGCGCAGGCCCAGCTGGAGCGCGAATGGCTGGACCGGCTGAGCACGGTGGCCGGCCGCGCCGACGAACTGTGCCGCTTCGCGGTGCTCTTCGGCGACCCGCAGCTGGCGCTCACCGCCGTCGGCCGGGTCCTGGACATCACCGCCGAAGAGGTCCAGGCCGTGGCCGCGTCCCGGCTGCGCCCGGACAACCGCGCCGTGCTCGTCTACGAGCCGCTCGCGGCCGACGACGCCGAGGAAGCCGCCGAGAACGACGAGACCGAAGGGACGGAGCAGTGAGCGACACCGCAGCCGTCACGATGACCTTCCACCCCCGGCCGCAGCCCGGCGAGGCCCGGCCGTGGGCGTTCCCGGCCCCCGAGCGCGGTGCGCTGGACACCGGCCTGACCGTGCTGCGCTGCCACCGGCCCGGACAGCAGGTGGTGGCCGTCGAGATCAACCTCGCCGCCCCGCTGGACGCCGAACCGGCCGGGCTGGACGGCGTGGCCACGATCATGGCCCGCGCCCTGTCCGAGGGCACCGACAAGCACTCCGCGGAGGAGTTCGCGGCCGAGCTGGAGCGCTGCGGCGCCACCCTCGACGCGCACGCCGACCACCCCGGCATCCGGGTCTCCCTGGAGGTCCCGGCCTCCCGGCTCGCCAAGGCCCTGGGCCTGCTCGCCGAGGCCCTGCGCGCCCCCGCCTTCGCCGACAGCGAGGTGGACCGGCTGGTGCGCAACCGGCTCGACGAGATCCCGCACGAGCTGGCCAACCCGCAGCGCCGGGCCGCCAAGCAGCTCTCCCAGGAGCTGTTCCCGGCCACGCTGCGGATGTCCCGCCCGCGCCAGGGCACCGAGGAGACGGTGGCCCGGATCGACGCCGCGGCCGTACGTGCCTTCTACGAGGCCCACGTGCGCCCCGCCACCTCCACCGCGGTGGTGGTCGGCGACCTGACCGGCATCGATCTGGACGCCGTCCTCGCGGACACCCTGGGCACCTGGACGGGCGGCACGGCCGAGCCGCTCCCCGTACCGCCGATCACCGCGGACGACACGGGCCGCGTCGTCATCGTGGACCGGCCGGGCGCGGTGCAGACCCAGCTGCTCATCGGGCGGATCGGCGCGGACCGGCACGACCGCGTCTGGGCGCCCCAGGTGCTCGGCACGTACTGCCTGGGCGGCACCCTCACCTCCCGCCTGGACAAGGTGCTGCGCGAGGAGAAGGGCTACACCTACGGCGTGCGCGCCTTCGGGCAGGTGCTGCGCTCCACCGCCGACGGCACCGGCGCGTCGATGCTCGCCATCAGCGGTTCGGTGGACACCCCCAACACGGGCCCGGCGCTGGAGGACCTCTGGAAGGTGCTGCGCACCCTCGCGGAGGGCGGTCTGACCGACGCGGAGCGGGACGTGGCGGTGCAGAACCTGGTGGGCGTGGCCCCGTTGAAGTTCGAGACGGCCGCGTCCGTCGCGGGGACCCTGGCCGACCAGGTCGAGCAGGGCCTGCCGGACGACTACCAGGCGCGGTTGTACGCGCGGCTGGCCGAGACGGGCACGGTGGAGGCCACCTCCGCCGTCGTCAACGCCTTCCCGGTGGACCGGCTCGTGACGGTGCTCGTCGGTGACGCCGCGCAGATCGAGGCGCCGGTGCGCGCGCTCGGAATCGGTGACGTGCGCGTCGTCGCGAACTGACGGTGAACCGCCCATGAACTGAGCGGGCGCGGAAGGGGTTTCGGTGACTTGGCCACCGGAACCCCTTTTGTCCGTTTGGCGGAGAGGTTGCTTCTATGTCACGTGACGTAGCTAACAATGGGGCGCGTGTGTTTGGTGATTACCCGAAGATCCGCCTAGCGTCGGGCGTGCTGTCCGTCAGTTGTGAACGCCGCACTCGCGGCACCGGGCAGCGATCGCCGAGTCCCCGTCAGGCGCGAGCCTGGGGAGCCGGGGACCCACAGTCCCTGGGGTGAATCGGGCCATCTCGCAAGAGGGGGCCCGTAGGAGACCTTCCTGCTCCGAACCCGTCAGCTAACCCGGTAGGCGAGAGGGAAGGAAAGGATCAGCCCCTTCATGGCGTTCGGCAGCAGTCGTGCCTCTTCCGGCAAGCACCGTGGTTCCAGCCGTCTGAGCCGGAAGACCGCAGGTGTCGCCGGCATAGCCGCCCTCGCCGCCACCGGCGTCGCGGCCAGCCTCGCAGCCCCGGCCTTCGCCGCGGACAACCACCACACCACCGCCCCCCAGGGTGACGGCATGAACGCCGTCGTCGTCGCGGACACCCTCGCCGGCGACCTGGAGGCCCAGGCCGACGCGCAGCGCAACGCCGCCGACGCCGCCGCCCTCAAGGCGCAGGCCGAGGCCGAGGCGAAGACGAAGGCCGCCGAGGCCCGCCGCATGGCCGAGGCGAAGGCCAAGGCCGAGCGCGAGGCCAAGGAGCGCGCGGACCGCGAAGAGGAGCGCAAGCGCCTCAACGCCTTCGTGCTGCCGGTCACCGGCTCCTACGTCAGCACCCAGTACGGCGCGGGCGGCAGCGCCTGGTCCTCCGGCAGCCACACCGGCGTCGACTTCCACGCCGCCGAGGGCACCGTCGTCCACGCCGTGGGCGCGGGCGTCGTCGTCGAGGCCGGCGACGGCGGTGCGTACGGCAACAACATCGTCATCAAGCACAACGACGGTACGTACACCCAGTACGGCCACCTCTCGCGGCTGAGCGTCTCCGCCGGCGAGCAGGTCACCGCGGGCCAGCAGATCGGGCTGTCGGGCAACACCGGCAACAGCTTCGGCGCGCACCTGCACTTCGAGGCCCGTACCGGCCCGTCCTACGGCTCGGACATCAACCCGCTGGCCTACCTGCGGTCCAAGGGCGTCGAGATCTGACCCGCCCGCGCACGCGCTGACCGAAGGCCCCGGCTCATCGAGCCGGGGCCTTCGTGTCGTGCGCGCCTTTGTGCCCCTTTCCGAAAACCGTCCTCGGAAAAGAGCGCGCGTTGCCATAGAGTCGCGGTAATGGATTCGGCGGCAACGGTATTCAGCGGAGGTCCGGTCTTGCGAATTCCCGCGCACGCGGTTTGTACGGCGATCCGCGACGACATCGTCTCCGGGGTCTTCGGCCCGGGCTCCCGCCTCACCGAGGAGCTGCTCGCCCGGCGCTACGGAGTCTCCCGCGTCCCCGTCCGGGAGGCACTGCGCACCCTGGAGTCCGAGGGCTTCGTCACCACCCGCCGGCACGCGGGCGCCTGCGTCGCCGAGCCGACCGAGCAGGAGGCGGCCGACCTCCTGGAGGTCCGGATGCTGCTGGAGCCCCTCGCGGCGGCCCGGGCCGCCCGTCGGCGCAGCGAGGCGCACCTGAAGGTGCTGCGGGGGCTGGTCCGGCTGGGCCAGGAGCGGGCCAGGAGGGGGCAGGGGGAGGATCTGCGGTCCCTGGGCGGCTGGTTCCACGAGACGCTCGTGCAGGCCTCGGACAGCCCCGGCCTGATCGCGCTGCTCACGCAGATGCGCCACAAGGTCGCCTGGATGTACGCCGTGGACGCTCCGGTGCGGCCCGTGGAGTCCTGGGCGGAGCACGGCGCGATCGTGGACGCGGTGGCGCGCGGTGACGCGGAGCGGGCGCGGGCGCTGACCGCGGCCCACGCCGACCGCGCGGCCGGAGCGCACCGGCTGCGCGTGAGGACTTCGCAACCTGCCGTAAACATGGCGAGCGGCGGGCTTTAACACGGTCCCGATACAAAGGATTGATTTACCGGGCGGGAATTGTTTTTCCGGCCGCGTGGGTGCGTTCCGAATAAACGAAAAGGTCCGGGGCTGTTACGCGGCTTCGGGCGTTGCCGGGAAATGCGGCGGAGCCGTGGCCCCGGGTGAGGGGGCCACGGCTCCGCCGTGGGTGGCGCGTGGGCCGGACCCGGGGGTCAGGCGGGGTCAGACGGTCTCGGGAAGCTCTTCGAGACCCTCGGCGACCAGCTTCGCCAGACGGTCCAGCGCGGCGTCCGCGCCCTCGGCGTCGGACGCGAGGACGATCTCCTCGCCGCCCTGGGCGCCCAGGCCCAGGACCGCGAGCATGGACGCGGCGTTGACCGGGTTGCCGTCGGCCTTGGAGATGGTCACCGGGACGCCGGAAGCGGTCGTCGCCCGGACGAAGATCGAGGCGGGACGAGCGTGCAGGCCCTCGGCCCAGCCGACGTTGACGCGGCGCTCTGCCATGGTGATGCCCTTCAGGTTCTTACGGTTGTCTAGACCAGTCTCTCACGGCACTCCGAGTGCTCCGGCCGACCTTCGGCCCCCGTTCACCTGCCGTTCGACCCCCCCACAGCTTGCACTGGTTTGCCCCGGCTCGGCTACTGCGCCGCGCGCACGAGGCCCGGCGGGTGCGCCCCCGCCCGCCGCCCGCCCTCCGTCCGCCCAAACCAGGCTCTAGGGTGGCTGCATGACCACCGCGTCGGACCCCTCGTACCCGGCCCACTGGGAAGCGGACGTCGTGCTGCGCGACGGCGGCACCGCCCGGATCCGCCCCATCACGCCCGAGGACGCGGAGCGCCTGGTCAGCTTCTACGAACAGGTCTCGGACGAGTCGAAGTACTACCGGTTCTTCGCCCCCTACCCCCGGCTGTCCGCCAAGGACGTGCACCGCTTCACCCACCACGACTACGTGGACCGGGTCGGCCTCGCGGCCACCGTCGGCGGCGAGTTCATCGCGACCGTCCGCTACGACCGCATCGGCCCCGACGGGCGCCCCGCCTCCGGAGCGGCCGACGAGGCCGAGGTCGCCTTCCTCGTCCAGGACGCCCACCAGGGCCGCGGGGTCGCCTCCGCCCTCCTCGAACACATCGGCGCGGTCGCGCGCGAGCGCGGGATCCGCCGCTTCGCCGCCGAGGTCCTGCCCGCCAACGTCAAGATGATCAAGGTCTTCAAAGAGGTCGGCTACCAGCAGAAGCGCACCTTCGAGGACGGCTCGGTCCACCTCGACCTCGACCTCGAACCCACCGCCGAATCCCTGGCCGTCCAGCGGGCCCGCGAACAGCGCGCCGAGGCCCGCTCCGTCCAGCGGCTGCTCGCCCCCCGCTCGGTCGCCGTGATCGGCGCCAGCCGCAGCGGCACCGGTGTGGGCGCCGCCGCCCTGCGCAACCTCCGCGACAGCGGCTTCGAGGGCGCGCTCCACGCGGTCAACCACGCCGTGACCTCCGAGACCCTGCTCGGCGTACGGGCGTACCGCACGCTCGGCGGCATCGGCGAACCGGTCGACCTCGCCGTGGTGGCGGTGCCCGCCGAGCGGGTCCCCGAGGTCGTCGCGGACTGCGGGAAGCACGGGGTCCAGGGCCTGGTGGTGCTGTCCGCGGGCTACGGCGAGAGCGGGCCGACCGGGCTCGAACGCCAGCGAGAACTGGTGCGCCAGGCGCGTACGTACGGCATGCGCATCGTCGGCCCCAACGCCTTCGGCGTGATCAACACCGCGCCCGGGGTCCGGCTCAACGCCTCGCTGGCGCCCGCGCCGACCCCCGAGCCCGGGCGGATCGGCCTGTTCACTCAGTCCGGGGCCATCGGCATCGCCCTGCTCGCGGGACTGCTCCGGCGCGGCGAGAGCCTGTCGTCCTTCGTCTCGGCGGGCAACCGGGCGGACGTCTCGGGCAACGACATCCTGCAGTACTGGTACGACGACCCGGCCACCGACGTCGGCCTGCTGTACCTGGAGACCCTCGGCAACCCGCGCAAGTTCACCCGCATCGCGCGGCGCACGGCGGCCGTGAAGCCGGTGGTCGTGGCCAAGGGGGGCCGCCACAGCGGCGTCACCCCGGCCGGGCACGCGGTCCCCGGCACCCGGCTGCCCGACGCCACCGTCTCGGCGCTGCTGCGCCAGGCCGGGGTGATCCGGGTGGACACGGTGACCGAGCTGGTGGACGTCGGGCTGCTGCTCGGGTCGCAGCCGCTGCCGGGCGGGCCGCGGGTGGCGATCCTCGGGAACTCCGAGTCGCTGGGCGTCCTCACGTACGACGCCTGCCTGACCGAGGGGCTGCGGCCCTGGCCCCAGCTGGACCTGACGACGGAGGCGACCCCGGAGGACTTCCGGGCCGCGCTGGTGACGGCGCTGGCCGCCGACGCGAACGACGCGGTGATCGTCACCGCGATCCCGGCCGTCGGGCGCCAGGACCTGACGGAGGGGCTCGCGGCGGCCATCAGGGAGGCGGTGGCGGCGGTGCCGGGGAAGCCGGTGGCGGTCGTGCACGTGGAGCTCGGCGCCCTGGCGGAAGCCCTCTCCGAAGCCACCACCCGTGCCGCGGCCACCCCCGCCGCCTCACACGTCGGCGGGGCTGGGACATCCGCCCCCGCGGGCCCGCCTGCGGCTGAGCCGTTCGCCTCAAACGCCGGCGGGGCTGGATATGGCGCGGCTGAGCCCTCCGCCCCGAAGGCTGGTGGGGCAATTCCAGCCCGCCCGGCGTTTGAGGGCCCGCCGGAGGCTGCGGACGGTGGATACGGCTCGCACTCGGCGTCGCACCCGTCGGCCACGTCTACCTGCACCGGGTGGCCCGCAGAGCGCGGGGGAGCCGGGGACCCGGGGTCGGCCGGGCGCGGAGGCGCCGGGGACCCGGGGCCAGCCGGGCACGGGGGCGCCGGGGGCCAAGGGCCGGCCGGGGACCGGGGGCGGGGGAGGGTGCCTGCGTATCCCGCGGCCGAGCGGGCCGTGCGGGCGCTGGCCGAGGCGGTCCGCTACGCCCACTGGCGACGGGACACGGCCGACCCCGGCCGCGTACCCGAGTTCGACGACATCGACGAGCCCGGCACGGCGGCCCGCCTGGCCACCCACCTCGCGGCGAGCGACGGCCCCCTGACCCTCCCCGACGACGCGACCCGCGACCTGCTCGCCCGCTACGGCATCCACGTGCGCCCCACCCTCCCCGCACCCACCCCCGACGCGGCCGCACGGGCCGCCGCCGCGCTCGGCTACCCGGTCGTGCTCAAGACCACCGCCCCGCACCTGCGCCACCGCGCGGACCTGGGCGGCGTACGCCTGGACCTGACCACCGAAGCGGAGCTGCGCCGGTCCTACGACGAGCTGACCGACTCCCTCGGCACCCCCGCCGAGCTGCTGCCGGTCGTCCAGGCCATGGCCCCGCGCGGGGTGGACACGGTCGTGCGGGCCCTGGTCGACCCCGGCGCGGGCGCCGTGCTCTCCTTCGGCCTCGCCGGGGTCGCCTCCGAACTCCTCGGCGACACCGCCCACCGGCTCGTCCCCGCGACCGACCGGGACGCCGCCGAACTGATCCGGTCCATCCGGACCGCCCCGCTCCTCTTCGGCTGGCGCGGCAGCGACCCCGTGGACACACCGGCCCTGGAAGAACTGCTGCTGCGGCTGTCCCGGCTGGTCGACGACCACCCCGAGGTGGTCGCCGTCTCCCTGGAACCGGTCGTGGTCGCCACCGAGGGCCTCTCGGTGCTCAGCGCCACCCTCCGCATCGCCCGTCCCCCCGCCCGCACGGACCTCGGGCCGCGCACCCTCCCCAGTTACTAGGCGCCCCTCGGCCAGTGGACCCCGCCGGGCAGGCCGAGGCGCCCCGTACGGGCCTTAGGATGGACCTCATGGCGAAATCCGGTACGACGACCCAGGGGCTGCGCGCGGCGATCGAGCGCAGCGGCTACTACCCGGCCCTCGTGGCCGAGGCGGTGGAGGCCGCCGTGGGCGGCGAGCCGATCTCGTCGTACCTGGTCCACCAGGAGACCACCTTCGACTCGAACGAGGTCCGCCGGCACGTCACCGTCCTCGTCCTCACCGGCAACCGCTTCATCGTGAGCCACACCGACGAGCAGGCCGCCGACGCCGGGTCCCCGTCCCCGTACGCGACGACCTCGACCGAGTCGGTCAAGGTCGCCGGCATCTCCTCGGTGGTGCTCAGCCGCGTCGTCGCCAACCCGGAGTCCTACACCCCGGGCACCCTGCCCCGCGAGGTCGTCCTGACCATCGGCTGGGGCGCGGTCTCCCGGATCGACCTGGAGCCCGCCGCCTGCGGCGATCCGAACTGCGACTCCGACCACGGCTACACCGGCAATTCCACCGCCGACGACCTCAGCCTGCGGGTCAGCGAGGCGGGCGACGGCCCCGAGGCCGTGCGCCAGACCCTCCTCTTCGCGCAGGCGCTCAGCGAGGCCACCGCGGCCACGACCACCCCGGCCGCCCGCTGATGACGCATTCCGCGCAGCGGGACTGGCAGGAGCCGGAGCTGCTGGACCTGTCCGGCGCGCCCGTTCCGCACTACGGCACCGGTTCGCTCGCCGACCTGCTGCCCACCCTCGCGGCGGGCCAGGGCGTCCCCGGCCTCACCGCGGGCATCGCCGAGCTGACCCCGGCCGACCGGAACTGCGTGTTCCTGATCGACGGGCTCGGCTGGGAGCAGATCAAGGCCCACCCGGCCGAGGCCCCCTTCCTGACCTCCCTCCTCGGCAGCTCGCGCGGCGGCACCGGCCGCCCGATCACCGCGGGCTTCCCGGCGACCACGGCCACCTCGCTGGCCTCCGTCGGCACCGGACTGCCCCCCGCCGCGCACGGCCTGCCCGGCTACGCCGTGCGCAATCCGGCGAGCGGCGAACTGATGAACCAGCTGCGCTGGAAGCCGTGGACCCAGCCGAAGACCTGGCAGCCCTACCCGACCGTCTTCCAGCTGGCCGACGCCGCCGGGGTCGCCACCTCGCAGGTGACCTCCCCGGACTTCCAGCACACCCCGCTCACCAAGATCGCGCTGAGCGGCGGCAGCTTCCACGGCCGGATCACCGGCGAGGACCGGATGGACCTCGCGGCCCTGCGCCTCGCCGCCGGCGACCGCTCGCTCGTCTACACGTACTACAGCGAACTGGACGGCGCCGGGCACCGCTTCGGCGTCGACTCCGACGCCTGGCGCGGCCAGCTGATGCACGTCGACCGGCTCGTCCAGCGCCTGGCCGAACAGCTCCCGCCGCGCTCCGCGCTCTACGTCACCGCCGACCACGGGATGGTCGACATCCCCTTCGACGAGGACGCGCGGATCGACTACGACGAGGACTGGGAACTGGGCGCGGGCGTGGCCCTGCTCGGAGGCGAGGGCCGGGCCCGGCACGTGTACGCCGTCCCGGGGGCGCAGGCCGACGTACTGACCGTGTGGCGCGAGGTGCTCGGCGACCGGTTCTGGATCGCGAGCCGTGAAGAGGCGCTGGACCTGGGCTGGTTCGGCGCTCCCGGTGCCTGCGACGAGCGGGTGCGGGGGCGGATCGGGGACGTCGTCGCCGCCGCCCACGCGCAGGTCGCGATCACCGCGTCCCGGACCGAGCCGAACGAGTCCGCGCTCGTCGGCATGCACGGTTCGATGACCGCCGCCGAACAGCTCGTCCCGCTGCTCGAAGTGCGCACCTCCTAGCGGCCCCGCCGCCGCCCCTTCCGGCCCGCCCCTCCCACCCCGCCTCGCCGATCCCGAAAGGTCCCGTACTTCCCATGCCCGAGCTGGCCTTTTTCTCCGGAACCATGGACTGCGGGAAGAGCACGCTGGCGCTCCAGATCGCCCACAACCGCGACGCCCGGGGCCTCCAGGGCGTGATCTTCACCCGTGACGACCGGGCGGGCGAGGGCAAGCTGTCCTCGCGCCTCGGCCTGGTCACCGAAGCGGTCGAGGCGCCGCAGGACATGGACCTGTACGCCTACCTGGTCGCCCAGCTCTCCCAGGGCGGCCGGGTGGACTACGTGATCGTCGACGAGGCCCAGTTCCTCACCCCCGACCAGATCGACCAGCTCGCCCGGATCGTGGACGACCTCGGTCTGGACGTCTTCGCCTTCGGCATCACCACCGACTTCCGCACCAAGCTCTTCCCCGGCTCGCAGCGGCTGATCGAGCTGGCCGACCGGATCGAGCAGCTCCAGGTCGAGGCCCTGTGCTGGTGCGGCGCCCGCGCCACGCACAACGCCCGCACGGTGGGCGGGGAGATGGTCGTCGAGGGCGCCCAGGTGGTCGTCGGCGACGTCAACCGCCCCGCGGAGGAGGTCGGTTACGAGGTCCTCTGCCGCCGCCACCACCGCCGCCGGATGACCTCGGCCGCCGCCCACGCGGGCGCCCTCTCACCGGACGTCCTCCCGGTCACCTCGGGCTGAGACCGGGCCCGCGCCCGCCCTATGATGCGGTGATCATCACGGCACGGGGGGCGATGCGTGAGCGCGTACACGAGTGGGAACGGCAATGGTTACGGCAACGGTCACGGTCAGGGGTACGGGAGCGGGAGCGGGCCCGGCGGCGGACGGCGGCGCGGGTGCGTCGGGCTCCTGCTGCTGCCGGTCCACCTCGCCGGGCGGGTGCACCGGCCCACCCGGCCCGACCGGCTCGTCGACCCGGCCATCGAGCGCGCGCAGATCGCCCGTTCGCTCATCGGGCTGTTCGCCACTCTCTGGCTGCTCTACTCCTACCCCGTCAAGGAGTCGGCCCAGGGCCTGATGGAGGACCGGCTCGTCGAACTGATCCTGAGCGCGGGCCTGTTGCTGGTGCTCGCCCCGCTCCTGATCGGCGCCTTCGTGTGCGCCGCCCGCCCGCCGGGCCCGGCCTTCTACCGGCGGCGGCTGCGCGGGCCGCTGATCTCGCTGGGCGCGCTCCTCGCCACCGCCGCCCTGTTCTGGGGCGGGGTGCTCCAACAGGGCCTGAGCACCACGCTGTTCGGGGCCGGACCGCTGGGCATGCTGCTGACGCCCGTCCTCGGGTTCCTCGCCCTCTTCTCCATCCCCTTCACCCTCGCGTCGGCGGCGCTCTGCGTGCACCACGCCTTCCGCACCGCCGACGTCCACGAGGTGCTGCCGCCCCTGATATCACCCGTGCTGGTGTGGGCGCTCGCCGTCGTCCAGGTCTTCGACAACGCGCCGGTCGACGCCCCGCTCCCGGTCCGGATCCTCTTCCTGCTCGGCCCGCCGCTGTCGGTGACCGCGCTGTCCGCCTGGGAACTGCGCCGCTTGCGGGTGCGGTACGGGATCACCCTGCGCGCGGCGCTGGGGCGGCCGGTGCCGGGGGTCAGCGCGCGCCGGGGTTCCGCCGGACGAGGGTGAACACCGCGCCCTCCGGGTCCGCGACCAGCGCGAGCCGGCCGAGCGCGCCGTCGTGCGGCGCGTCGAGCACCCGGCCGCCCAGCTCGACGACCCGCAGCACCGCCGCGTCGGGATCGGCGACCTCGAAGAAGGTCATCCAGTGCGCGCCGCGCTCGTGCGGCAGCGCCCGGCCGACACCGTGCACCGAGGCGACCGGGCGGCCCTCCAGGCGCAGGGTCAGGTGGTCGAAGTCGGGCTCCTCCGCGGACTCGACCTCGTGCCCGAAGACCGTCTCGTAGAACTTGCCGACGGTGGAGGTGTCCTGGGTGACCAGTTCGTTCCAGACCGGGGTGCCGCTGCGCCCGGCCAGCCGGGTGCCCATGTGGCCCTCGGCCTGCCAGATGCCGAAGGTGGCGCCCACCGGGTCCGAGCAGATCGCGACCCGGCCCGCGGCGCCCGCGTCGAGCGGCCCCACCGCGACGGTGCCCCCGCAGGCGCGGATGGACTCGGCCGTGGCGTCGGCGTCGTCGGTGGCGAGGTACGTCGTCCAGGCCACCGGCAGCTGGCGGTCGGGCGGCAGCTCGCCGATGCCCGCCACCTCGTGCCCGTCCAGCAGGGCCCGGACGTACGGGCCGAGCTGGTGGGGCCCCGGAGCGTACTCCCAGCCGAACAGGTCGGCGTAGAAGTCCTCGGTGCTGCCGAGGCCGTGCACCATCAGGCTCACCCAGCAGGGTGTGCCGGGAGTGCGCCGCGTCGCTCCCGCTGCCTCGGTCATGTCAGCCTTCTCCTCCGTCGTGACGCGCCCCGTGTCGGGGCTGATGTTTCCACCCCGGGGGCCCTCCCGCGCCCCGACCGGGCCGCTTTTCCGGGTGCCGCGACAGAGATGACCGAATCACTACGGGCCCTTCCTGTCCGGCTCGTGACGTGGGCCGACCGGGTGAGGAGGAAGATGACCCGCATGACTGTGAAGCCCGCGGGGCCCGTGAAGCCCGTGAAGTCCGCGATCGTGTCCGCGTCCGAACTGATGGCCGAGCTGGCGGGGGACCGCCAGCCGGTGCTCCTGGACGTCCGGTGGCAGCTGGGCGGTCCCGACCTGCGATCCGCCTACGAGGCCGGTCACCTGCCCGGTGCGGTGTACGTCGACCTCGATCATGAACTCGCAGGTCCGCCGGGGTCGGGCGGCCGCCACCCGCTCCCCGACCCGGAGGCCTTCGGGGCGGTCATGCGGCGGGCCGGGGTCTCGGCCGGGAGCCAGGTCGTCGCGTACGACGGGGGCCAGGGCTGGGCGGCGGCGCGGGCGTGGTGGCTGCTGCGCTGGACGGGGCACGGGGACGTCCGGGTGCTGGACGGGGGGCTGGCCGCGTGGACGGCGGCCGGGGGCGCGGTGACGGCCGCGGCGTCGGCTCCGGCCGAGGGTGATTTCAAGCCAAACCCGGGGGCGGCGGGCGGGGTGGGGCTCCTGGACGCCGACGCGGCGGCGGTCCTGGCCGGGACCGGGGTGCTGCTGGACGCCCGGGCGGGGGAGCGGTACCGGGGGGAGGTGGAGCCGATCGACCCCGTCGGGGGGCACATCCCGGGGGCGCTGTCGGCGCCGACCTCGGAGAACGTGGGCCCGGACGGGCGCTTCCTCCCGGCGGACGCCCTGCGGGCGCGCTTCGCCGGGCTGGGGGCGGCCGATGAGGGGGTCGCGGTGGGCGTGTACTGCGGGTCGGGGGTGTCCGGGGCGCACGAGGTGCTGGCGCTGGAGGTGGCGGGGATCCGGGCCGCCCTGTACGCGGGCAGCTGGTCTCACTGGTCCGCCGACCCCACCCGCCCGGTGGCCACGGGCCCGTCCCCCGCCTGACCGCCCGGGGGCGCTTCCCCTCCGGCGCCCCCGAACCGCCGCCGCGCGACCCCGGCCCTGCCTCCGGCGGCGCCTCAAACGCCGGCGGGGCTGGATGTGGCTGCGCCCGGAGCGGCTTGTGCTGCCTGCGGCGGCGTTGCCTCTGGCGGGGCTGGGCGTGGCCGGAGGCTTGGGTGTGGCGTGGGCGCGGAGCGGCGTGTGCGGGCCGGAGGCGGCTGCTGTTGCCTCCGGCGGCGCCTCAAGCGCCGGCGGGGCTGGATGTGGCTGGCGGTGTTGGCTGCGGTCGGCACCGGGTTGCGAGGCTGCGCACGTGGCGTCGCGCCTTGGGCCGGCCCGGTGGGCGCGTGCTTCAGCCTGCCCGGCGTTTGAGGGTCCGCCGGAGGCCGCGAAGCGGATCGGCGCCGCACCGGGGCAGGCGATTCAGCCCGCCCGGCGATTGAGGGCCCGCCGGAGGCGGCGAGGCCGGTCGGCTCGGGGCGGAGGCGGTTCAGCGCCCGGCGATTGAGGGCCCGCCGGGGGCAGGGAAAGCGACCGGCACGGGGACGCAGACAGCCCGCCCGGCGTTTGAGGGCGGCGGGGGAGCCCCGGGGCCGGGGCCCCGAGGTGGGTTACTCCTGTTTTTTGCGGCGCGTGCCGAAGACGATCTCGTCCCAGCTCGGGACGGCGGCCCGGCGGCCGGGACGGACGCCATCGGCTTCCGCCTGACGGTCCGTCGTCCCCGTGAGCCGGTCCCGGTGCCCCGCCACCGTCCGCGGCATCAGGACATCCGCGTACGCGGCCCCCGCCCCGGCCGACGCGGCCGGCGGCTGCTCCGCCACGGGCTCGTCCGGCTCCACGGGCTCGGTGACCGCGGGACGCTCGGGTACGACCAGGTCGCCCCGGAAGCTCGGCACCGCCTCCAGCAGGCTGGTCAGCGAGTCCCGCTCCTCCTCCGGCTCCGGCGGAGGCGGCGGCACGGGCCGCTCCAACTGCCGGTCGAGGGCGCGGTCGAGCGGCCGGTCCCGCGGCAGCCGCGCGATCCTCGGCACGAACGGGAAGCTCGGCTCCGGCGTCGCGGGCAGGTCGTCCGACTCGCCGATCAGCGAGCGGGCCTCGTCGTCCACGGCCACGACCAGGCGGCGCGGGGGATCGTAGGTCCAGCTCGCGGAATGCGTTTCGGCCGCCACCCGGTAGACCAGGAGGACCTCCCACGTGCCGTCGTCACGGCGCCAGGAGTCCCACTGGACGGATTCCTTGTCGGCCCCGCGCAGCGTCAGCCGCTCCTGCACGGCCTCGCCGAGCTGGGGTCCGGTGTTCGTGTTCTCGCCGGGACGTCGCACGGAGGTCTTCCGGGCCCGCTCGGCCATGAACGCGCGCTCCGCGAGGACGGGGCCCTCGAAGCGGCGTACCCGGTCGACGGGGATGCCCGCGAGTTGAGCGACCTCCTCCGCGGAGGCACCGGCTCGTATCCGGGCCTGGATGTCGCGGGGGCGGAGGTGGCTCTCCACCTCGATCTCGATCTGGTTCAGGCGTGCGCGGTCGTTGCGCACGGCTGCCCGCAGCCGCTCATCGATCGGAAGGGTGTACTCCGTGCTGTCCGCAGCTTTGAGCACCAGTCGTGTGCCGTCATTGGAGACGGCCACGACACGCAGTTCGGGCATGGGGACCTCCCGGGTGGTGCCTGCCGACGTCACGTGCGTCGCTGCTTCCGCTAGTCGAGTGTGGCCTGCCCGGGTGCAGCCTGCCACAACCTTGCCGAGTTCATCCGGCGTGTCGGGCATGCGCCCTTGATCGCCGTTATGGCACGGTTACCTGTTGGCCACACACAGTGACCGGACAGTCACTCTGCGCATCAGGAATCCGTGAGATTCCGCGGCATTGCCGGTTTCGAGCGCCGATCCTGCACCAGTCGGCTCCCTCTCCCGAGTCCGGACATCCGAAAGGAAGGACGGCCCCAGGGCTCGCCACAGTACTCCATTCGGGCCATGCGGGTGGACCGGCGCGCCGCCGAACTTGTCCGACGGCAGGGGAGTTGGAGGGTCGCCCTTCCGTGCGCGCGCGAACCCCCGCCGGAACCGGGTGTCGTGGTTCGTGGCGTGATTCACAGAATCACCCGAAATGGAACTATCCGCTTCGCCTGGGGGTCAGTAACTCCTGGAAGCACCGAAGCGAACGGGGTCCGGGCGCGGCAGAGGATGGGGATGGGTCACAAGACGACGCGGGGCATCGACACGAGGGAACCGACCGGTGGACCGCAGGCACCGCCGGAGACGAAGAAGCCGGAGACGAAGAAGCTGGATCTGAGCGCGGCTCAGGTCGCGGGGTCCTCGCTGGCCACCGTCGCGGCCGCGCTCCTCGCCTCGAAGCTCGGCGTGTACGGGACGATCCTCGGCGCGGGCGTGGTCAGCGTGGTCGCCACGGCGGGCGGCCCGGTCATCGGCCACTTCTTCCGGCGGACCGGCGACCAGCTGCGCGAGACGGCCAGGCCCCGGGCCCGGCAGGTCCCCGTCGCGCACGGGAACGGCGCGGACGGCACCGGCGGGCACACCACCGGCGTGCCGCCCCTCGCGGCGGCGCCGACCACCGCCTTCCCGACGGCCGGAGCGGCGGCCGTGCCGGACGAGGAGTTCGGCCGCGCCAGCACCCACGGCACCCGCGTCCGCGGCTGGAAGCGCACGGCCGTCGCCGCGGGCACCGCCTTCGCCATCGCGCTGGGCGGCATCGCCGGGTACGAGGCCCTCTCCGGCGGGTCGGTGGGCGAGCGCCCGCTGTACACCGCGGTGACCGGCGGCTCCGGGAGCGCGGACAGGAAGCCGGACCCGGCGCCCACTGCGGACGACCGCCACGGCGCCGGGGACCGGCCGCGCGAGGAGGGTCCCGGAACCGGGAGTTCCACGAGCCCGTCACGGTCCCCCGGCGGGCAGGACCCGAGCCCCGGCCCGGACCCTTCCCGCTCCACCGGACCGACCCCGAGCCCCGACCCCTCGCGGTCCACCGGGCCGACGCCGACCCCCGCGCCCTCCCGGTCGACCCCGGCGCCGACCCCGGTGAAGCCGACGCCCCCGGCCGGCCAGGGCGGCCCGAGCCCCTCCTGATGCCGGCCCGGGGCGGCCCCCTGACCCCGGGTCAGTCGCCCAGCACCCGCCGTAGGTAGTCGTTCGCGAACACCCGCTCCGGGTCCAGCCGGTCCCGCAGCGCGGTGAACTCGCCGAAGCGGGGGTAGGCGCGGGCGAAGTACTCCGCGTCCCGCGTGTGCACCTTGCCCCAGTGCGGGCGTCCGCCGTGTGCCGTGAAGATCTGCTCGGCGGCGGTGAAGTACGCCTGGTAGGGCGTGCCCTTGTAGAGGTGGACCGCGATGTACGCGCTGTCGCGGCCGGATGCCGTCGAGAGGGTGATGTCGTCCGCCGGGGCCGTGCGCACCTCCACCGGGAAGCTGACGCGCAGGCTGGAGCGGTCGACCATCGCCTTCAGCTCCCGCAGCGCCTCGACCAGCCGCTCGCGCGGAAGGGCGTACTCCATCTCGATGAAGCGCACCCGGCGCGGGGTCGTGTACACCTTGTACGGGATGTCCGTGTAGGTGCGCGCGGAGAGGGCGCGGCTGGCGATCCGGGCGATGCCGGGGATGGCCGCCGGGACCGCGCGCCCGAGGGAGTTGGCGACCTGGAAGATCCCGTTCGAGAGCAGTTCGTCCTCGATCCAGGCGCTGACCGCGCTGGGCGGGGCGGCGGGGCCCTGGCTGCGGTTGTTGCGCTTGGTGTTGCAGTTGCCGGTGTGCGGGAACCAGTAGAACTCGAAGTGCTCGTTCTCCGCGACGTGCTGGTCGAACTCGGCGGTCACCCGGTCGAAGGCCATGGGCTCCTCACGGGCGGTCAGGAAGAACAGCGGCTCGACGGCGAAGGTGAGCGCGGTGACGATGCCGAGGGCGCCGATGCCGAGCCGGGCGGCCGCGAAGACCTCCGGATTCTCCTTCTCCGAGCAGACGAGCAGCCGTCCGTCGGCCGTGACCAGCTCCAGCCCGCGGATCTGCGCGGACAGGGAGGCGGAGTCGCGGCCGGTGCCGTGCGTACCGGTGCTGGTCGCCCCCGAGACCGTCTGCTCCATGATGTCGCCCATGTTGGTGAGCGAGAGGCCCTCCCGGGCCAGGGCGAGGTTGAGGTCCTTGAGGACCGTGCCCGCCGCCACCGTGACCGTCCCGGCGGCCCGGTCGATCTCCCGGATCCCGGCCAGGGCCTGCGGGCGGACCAGGACGCCGTCCGTGGCGGCGGCCGAGGTGAAGGAGTGGCCGCTGCCGACCGCCTTCACCCGCAGGCCGTCCGAGGCGGCCCGGCGGACCGCCTCCTGGAGCTCGCCGACCGAGGCCGGGGTCACGACCCGGGCGGGGGTCGCGCGGACGTTGCCCGCCCAGTTACGCCACGCTGCGGTCGGTGCCGTGCCGCGGCCCGCTCCGCTCTTGCCTGCTGTCCCCGTCGTCGCCATCGTTGGAGGGCTCCTCCCCTTGCGCCGGCCTCGTCAGCCGGCGGTAACCCGCGAACGCCACCGCCGCCGCGGCGGCCCCCGCCGCGATCGAGACGACGTATCCGCTGCGGGCGCCGGACGCGTCGATGACCCAGCCGGCCACGGAAGAGCCGACCGCGACACCGACCGCGAGGCCGGTGCTGATCCAGGTCATGCCCTCGGTCAGCTTCGCGCGCGGTACGTGCGCCTCGATCAGGGCCATCGTGGTGATCATCGTGGGAGCGATGGCGAGGCCCGAGACGAAGAGCGCCACGGCCAGAAACGGAAGGTTCCCGGCCAGTAGGAGGGGGATCATACTCACGGCCATCGCACAAATGCCCAGCACCCACCTGCGTTCGGGCTTCCCCTTGAGGTGGAGCAGGCCGAAGGCGATCCCCGCGAGGCAGGAACCCAGCGCCCAGACGGCCAGGATCACGCTGGCCAGCGGCTTGTGGCCGCGCTCGTCCGCGAAGGCCAGGGTGGCCACGTCGATCGAGCCGAAGATCGCACCCGTGGCGACGAAGGTCCCCATCAGCACCTGGAGTCCGGGGGAGCGCAGGGCGGAGGTCCGGTCGGTGTGCTCGTCGTGCGGATGCGGCGCGGGTTCGGTGGCGCGCTGCGCCGTCAGCCACCACACACCGACCAGCAGGCAGACCGCGGCGAGCAGCGGGCCCGCCTCCGGGAACCAGGTGGTGGACAGCCCGATGGCGATGATCGGGCCGAAGATGAAGCAGACCTCGTCGATGACGGACTCGAAGGAGTAGGCGGTGTGCAGGCTCGGAGTGTCCCGGTAGATCGCCGTCCAGCGGGCGCGGATCATCGAGCCCACGCTCGGCACGCAGCCCGCGAGGACGGCGAAGACGAACAGGGTCCAGTCCGGCCAGCCGTTCGCCGCCGCCAGCAGCAGTCCCGTCACCGCGAGGACGGCGAAGAGGGTCGCGGGGCGCAGCACCCGCCGCTGGCCGTAGCGGTCCACCAGCTTGGAGACCTGGGGGCCGACCGCGGCGGCGGAGAGGGCGAGGGAACCGGTGAGGGCGCTGGCGAGGCCGTACCGCCCGGTGATCTCCGAGATCATCGTGAGGATGCCGACGCCGACCATCGACAGCGGCATCCTGCCGATGAGACCGGCGGCGCTGAACGCCTTGCTGCCGGGGGCGGCGAAGATCGCGCGGTAGGGACTGGGCAAGGTGCCCTCCGTAGGACGTCGGTGGCCCGTACAGGTTACGACCGCCGGTGCGGTGCCCGCAGGGGGAGCGAGAAGCAACTTAGGCTGACCTTACCTGCGCCGCGCCGTGCGGACGCCCCGCGCCCCGGGCGAGGCCGCTTCCCGTGCGTCGCGCGCGGGTGGCAGGATTCGGGGCATGTCAGACCAGCACTCCGCCGCCGCCCGCCCCGCCGGCCCCGAGACCGGAGCCGGCGGACCCGCCGCCCCCTACGACGCCCTGCTGCTGCTGTCCTTCGGCGGCCCGGAGGGCCCGGACGACGTGGTGCCCTTCCTGGAGAACGTCACGCGCGGCCGGGGCATCCCGCGCGAGCGGCTGAAGGAAGTGGGCAAGCACTACTTCGGCTTCGGCGGGGTCAGCCCGATCAACGGCCAGAACCGCGAGCTGCTGGGCGCGCTGCGCGAGGACTTCGCCGGGCACGGGCTGGACCTGCCGGTCTACTGGGGCAACCGGAACTGGGCCCCGTACCTGGACGACGTGCTGCGCGAGATGGCCGCCGACGGGCGCCGCCGCATCGCCGTCCTCGCCACCAGCGCGTACGCCTCGTACTCCGGCTGCCGGCAGTACCGCGAAAACCTCGCCGACGCGCTCGCCAAGGTCGAAGCGGACGGCCTGCAGCGGCCCCGCGTGGACAAGCTGCGGCACTACTTCAACCACCCCGGCTTCGTCGAGCCCATGATCGACGGGGTGCTCGCGGCGCTCGCGTCGCTGCCCGAGGAGACGCGCGCGGGCGCCCACCTCGCCTTCACCACGCACTCCATCCCGACCGCCGCGGCCGATGCCTCGGGACCGGTCGAGGACCACACGGAGCACGGCGAGGGCGGCGCCTACGTCAAGCAGCACCTGGACGTCGCCCGCGTGATCGCGGACGCGGTCCGGGAGCGCACCGGCGTCGAACGGCCCTGGCAGCTGGTCTACCAGTCCCGCAGCGGCGCCCCGCACACGCCCTGGCTGGAGCCGGACGTCTGCGACCACCTGGAGGCCCTGCACGCGGCCGGGGTGCCGGCCGCGGTGATGGTGCCGATCGGCTTCGTCTCCGACCACATGGAGGTCCTGTACGACCTCGACACGGAGGCCACCGCCAAGGCCGCCGAACTGGGGCTGCCGGTGGCCCGGTCGGCGACCGTGGGCGCCGACCCGCGGTTCGCGGCCGCCGTGCGTGAACTGCTGCTGGAGCGCGCGGCGGCCGAACGCGGCGAGCCGGTGGAGCGCTGCGCCCTCGGGCTGCTCGGGCCGAGCCACGACCTGTGCGCGGTGGGCTGCTGCCCGGCGCGCGCGCCCCGGCCCGCGGCCGCGGGCGCCGACAGTCCGTACGCGGACGCGTGAGGAGCCTGCCGTGAACGAGCGACCCGACGAGCGACCGGACGAGCGGGAGCTGCTGGAGCTGGCCCTGGAGGCCGCCCGGCGCGCCGGCGCGCTGCTGAAGGACGGCCGCCCGGCCGATCTGGCGGTGGCGGCGACCAAGAGCAGCCCGATCGACGTGGTGACCGAGATGGACATCGCGGCCGAGAAGCTGATCGCCGGACTCATCGCCGAGCACCGGCCCGCGGACGGGATCCTCGGCGAGGAGGGCGCGGACGCCCCCGGCACGAGCGGCGTGCGCTGGGTCGTCGACCCGCTGGACGGGACCGTGAACTACCTCTACGGCCTGCCGAGCTGGGGCGTCTCGATCGCCGCCGAGTACCGCGGCGACACGGTCGTGGGCGTGGTGGCGGCGCCGATGCGCGGCGAGACCTGCCACGCGGTGCGCGGCGGCGGGGCCTGGATGGACGGCGTACGGCTGCGCTGCCGGCCGGCCGCGCCGCTGGACGAGGCACTGGTGGCGACCGGTTTCGCGTACGTCCGCACGCGGCGCGAGCACCAGGCCGAGGTGGCCCGGCGGATCGTTCCGCAGGTGCGGGACATCCGCCGGGGCGGATCGGCCGCGCTGGACCTGTGCGACGTCGCCGCGGGCCGGCTGGACGCCTACTACGAGCGCGGGCTGAACCCCTGGGACCTGGCGGCGGGGGACCTGATCGCCCGCGAGGCGGGAGCCCTGACCGGGGGCCGGCCGGGGCGGCCCGCGTCCGGGGAACTGGTCGTCGCCGGCTCGCCGACCGTCTTCGCGGCGCTGCAACCGCTGCTCGAAGAGGCGGGGGCGTGGCACGACTGACCCCGCACACGCCGTACGGCCCCGGCGCGGAGCGCGCCGGGGCCGTACGGGACGGGCGGGGGTGAGGGTCGGGGCCGGGGCGGATCCCCGGGCCGGTGGCCGGTGGTCGGTCAGGCGGCTGAGGCGGAGACCTGCACCTGCACGCCGTGTTCGGCGGCGAGGCGCTGGAGGTCTTCCAGCTCCGCCTGCTCGACGTCCGCGAGGAAGTCGTCGCCCGCTGCGCGGGCCTGCATGAGGTCCGTCTGCGTGTTCCTGATGCGCTGCAGGAGACCCGCGGTGAATGCGTCCATGTGATGCGCCCCCTCTTCGTGGGTCGGTGGCGGCGGGCACGAGGCACGCCACTGTCAGGGAGGTGATCGGGGTGTTCTGACGTCCTCCCCGGGCCCCAGGGCGCGGAAACCTCGCGCGGTGGGGAAATCCCCCGTCGCCGTCCGCGGGAGCCGCCGAGGGGCGCCTTACAGCCGGTTTACGGCTGAAAGGGGCAGGATGGGCGGCGCAACACACGTGTGCCCCGCGGGGCTCGGAGGAAGGAAACGACGTGCGCGTACTCGTCGTCGAGGACGAGCAGCTGCTCGCCGATGCGGTGGCCACCGGACTGCGCCGCGAGGCCATGGCGGTGGACGTCGTGTACGACGGCGCGGCCGCCCTGGAGCGCGTCGGGGTGAACGACTACGACGTGGTGGTGCTGGACCGGGACCTCCCGCTCGTGCACGGCGACGACGTCTGCCGCAGGATCGTCGAGCTGGGCATGCCCACCCGGGTGCTCATGCTGACCGCCTCCGGTGACGTCAGCGACCGGGTCGAGGGCCTGGAGCTGGGCGCCGACGACTACCTGCCCAAGCCGTTCGCGTTCACCGAACTGACCGCGCGGGTGCGCGCGCTGGGACGGCGTACGACGGTGGCGCTGCCGCCCGTCCTGGAGCGGGCCGGCATCAAGCTCGACCCGAACCGGCGCGAGGTGTTCCGCGACGGCAAGGAGGTCCAGCTGGCGCCGAAGGAGTTCGCGGTGCTGGAGGTCCTGATGCGCAGCGAGGGCGCCGTGGTGTCCGCGGAGCAGCTGCTGGAGAAGGCCTGGGACGAGAACACCGACCCGTTCACCAACGTCGTGCGGGTGACCGTCATGACGCTGCGGCGCAAGCTGGGCGAGCCTCCGGTGATCGTGACCGTGCCGGGCTCCGGATACCGGATCTGATGCGGATGGCAGCCACTCCGGCGCCACCCCCGGCGCCACCGAAACCGACCTGGGACCCCGGCCAGCCCGAGGGTCCTTTCCCTTGGCTCAGGCCGACGATCCGCATACGCCTCACCCTGCTCTACGGCGGCATGTTCCTGATCGCGGGCATCCTGCTGCTGTCGATCATCTACCTGCTGGCCGCCCAGGCCCTGCGGGAGGGCAACGGGCTCCCGTTCAAGATCGTGGGCGGGACGCAGGTCCAGGTCTCCAGCAGCACCTGTCCGGGCGTGCAGTCGATCGAGCAGTCGCTCGACCGCTTCAACCAGGTGATCACCGAGTGCGTCAACGTCCAGCGCAAGCACGCGCTCGACGACCTGCTCAGCCGCTCGCTGATGGCCCTGCTGGGCCTCAGCATCATCGCGTTCGCCTTCGGCTACGCGATGGCCGGCCGGGTGCTGTCGCCGCTCGGCAAGATCACCCGGACCGCCCGGCGCGTGGTCGGCTCCGACCTGACCCGGCGGATCGAACTCGACGGGCCGGACGACGAGCTGAAGGAGCTCGCCGACACCTTCGACGAGATGCTCGACCGGCTGGAGCGGGCGTTCACCGCCCAGCAGCGGTTCGTCGCCAACGCCTCGCACGAGCTGCGGACCCCGCTGGCCATCAACCGGACACTGCTGGAGGTGCACCTCTCCGACCCCGGGGCACCGGTGGAGCTGCAGCAGCTCGGCAAGACGCTGCTGGCCACCAACGAGCGCAGCGAGCAGCTCGTCGAGGGCCTGCTGCTGCTCGCCCGCAGCGACAACCAGATCATCGAGCGCAAGCCGGTGGACCTCGCGGAGGTCGCTTCCCGGGCCCTGGACCAGGCACGGAACGAAGCGGCGGCCAAGGGGGTGGTGATACGCGGGGAGCGCGCGCCGGCCCTCGTCCAGGGCAACGGCGTGCTCCTGGAGCGGATCGCGCTCAACCTGGTGCAGAACGCCGTGCGGTACAACGTGCCGCAGGACGGCTGGGTCGAGGTCACCACCGAGGTGCAGCACGGCCAGGCGGTGCTGGTGGTATCGAACACGGGTCCCGTGGTTCCCGCGTACGAGATCGACAACCTCTTCGAGCCGTTCCGGCGGCTGCGCACGGAGCGCACGGGCAGCGACAAGGGCGTCGGGCTCGGACTTTCCATCGCGCGCTCGGTGGCCCGCGCGCACGGCGGGCGGATCCACGGAGAGCCGCGGGAGGGCGGTGGCCTCGTGATGCGTGTCACTCTGCCCATGTGACGAATGCACCCCGCGTTCGCTCGTGGCTGAACGTGAGAGCGGCCGCGGGAGTGGATTCTGTGTGATCGATCACAGTACCGGGTCGGGGATCATGTACGTTCAGTGACCCCCGGGACGGCCGGAACGCCCGGGAAGTCCGGGTTTCCGGCCCCCGCCATGGCGGGAAATACACGAGGTGGCACTCGTGCAAGGCGACCCCGGGACCGTGTACGGTCCCCGTCGTCATCCCAGCTGAGCGCTTCTTACGGCGAGCGGCTGGGTGTCGATTGAGTAACAGACCTTGATGTGAGGCAAAATCTCCGCCTCAGGTCGGGCACAAGTCCGGCCTCTCGCGCGTTACGTGCGCTGAGACACCGCTAAATCCCAGAGGGGGAGAGCGAATAATGGCAACGGACTACGACACCCCGCGCAAGACGGACGACGACGTCGACAACGACAGCATCGAAGAGCTGAAGGCTCGGCGCAACGAGAAGTCGTCCTCGACCGTCGACGTCGACGACTTCGACGCGGCGGAGGGCATGGAGCTCCCCGGTGCGGACCTCTCCAACGAGGAGCTGGCCGTCCGGGTCCTGCCCAAGCAGGCCGATGAGTTCACCTGCACGAACTGCTTCCTGGTCCACCACCGCAGCCAGCTGGCCCGAGAGAAGAACGGCCAGCCGATCTGCCGCGACTGCGACTAGGAGCGTCGGCCGTGACGGGCTCGACGCCTTTTCGCAGGCGCCGCCTGCGGAAACAGCATGATGATCCGGTGGAAACGCACGAGGGCGCCACGGACCCGGCAACGGGCCCCGAAGCACCCGGCGTGCCCGCCTTGCCCTCCGGGGCCGCAGGACTCGGGTCCTCGGCCACGGGGGCTGCCGAAGAGTCCCGGCGAGCCGCCGCGGCCCGCCGGCTGCACGCCGTCAAGAACGGGGTGCGCAAGGGCGGTGAGGGAGTCAGGGCCGCGGCCCTCTTCGTCACCGACCGGATCATCGAGAACGCCCCGCGCGTTCCGGTACGGGACCTCGCGACGCTGCGCGCGCAGTTCCCGGGCCTGGGTCCCGATCAGCTTGCCGACAAGCTGATCGCGGGCGCCGCCAACGCCAGCTCGACCGTCGGCGCGGGGATCGGTGCGGCGGCGATGCTGCCCGTACCGCCCGCCATGCCGGCGGAACTCGCCGCGGAGATCACCGGCGTCGCGGCGATCGAGTTGAAACTGATCGCCGAGCTCCACGAGGTCTACGGCCTGAGGCCGCCCGGCACGCTGAAGGAGCGCAGCCTCGGCTACCTCACCGCGTGGACGGAGGAGCGGGGCGTGGACCTCTCCAAGCCCACGACGCTCAACGCCGCCCTCGGCGGCCAGATGAAGCGCGAACTGCGCCAGCAGATCATGAAGCGCATGGTGCGCAACCTGCCGAACCTCATGCCGTTCATGGTCGGCGCCGCGGTCGGCGCGGTCATGAACCGCCGCGATACCCGCAAACTCGCCGAGAAGGTCCGGAGCGACCTGCGGACCCGGGCGGTGCCCTGGAGCGCGCTCCAGCAGCTGCCGCCCCTGGAACAGCCCCTCCAGCCCCTTCCCGAGGCCACCAGGGCCGCCCTCGAAGGCCCCGGAAAGCAAGCGCACGACTGAGACGGCCGAGGCGGCCGGGACCCGTGCGCATCCTCGGACGCCGCGGCGCCCCGGACTCCGGCCGCGCCCCGGACCTCCGCCGCGGCCGCTACGGGCGGGCCGCGCGCAGGGCCGCCGCCAGGGCCTGCGGCTCCCGCGTGGAGACGTACACGTACGGGGTCGGGTCCGCCGGGTCGGTGACCTCCACCCGCACGGCCGTCGGCACGTAGCTGCGCATCAGCATGAAGGCGCGGGTGTCGGCCTTGTACGTGCGCCAGGCGCGCGCCTCCTCGGCGTCCAGCACCTCGGGTTCGCCCAGCGCCGTGACCGGGATCCGCGCGTCCCCGACGCTCAGGGCCCCGTTCACCACGCGGACCCGGGCGGACCCGTACGCACTCACCGCCAGGCCGGCCAGGGCGGTCCCGCCGACCAGCCCGGCCAGCAGGGGCAGCGTGCCCAGCGGCAGCATCATCAGCGCGCACGACAGACCCAGCAGGACGGCGATCCCCCACCAGGCGCGGGGGGCGGTCAGTCGTTCGTCGTGGTGCGCGGGGGAGAGCTGCATGGCTCCAAGCTTGGCACGGGGCGACCCGTGGCCGGTGGCGCGGGTAAGGTCTGCGGCTGTGAGTGGACGAAACACAGCGTTGACGCCTCCCGCCGACGCCGCGGCGCCGGTGCGGCACCCCGATGCCCCGGCCCCCGGGGAACTCCTCGGCGCGCACTACGAGCACTGCTTCGGCTGCGGCGAGGGGCAGCCGCACGGGCTGCACCTGGCGGCCAGGGCCGGCGAAGGCGTGCGGGTCACCGCCGAGTTCACCGTCAAGCCCGCCCACCAGGGCGCCCCGGGCCTGGCCCACGGCGGTGTGCTCGCCACGGCGCTCGACGAGACGCTCGGGTCCCTGAACTGGCTGCTGCGCGTGATCGCGGTGACCGGGCGGCTGGAGACCGACTTCGTGCGGCCCGTGCCCGTCGACACCGTGCTGTACCTGGAGGCCGAGGTCACCGCGGTCGCCGGACGGAAGATCTACTCCACGGCCGTCGGCCGGATAGGCGGCCCGCAGGGCCCGGTCGCGGTCCGCGCCGAGGCCCTGTTCATCGAGGTCAAGGTCGACCACTTCATCGACAACGGACGACCCGAGGAGATCCGGGCGGCGATGGCCGACCCGGACCAGGCCAAGCGCGCTCGCGCCTTCGAGGTGAACCCCTGATGTCCCAGAACACCCACGCCCCCGTCGACGTGCTCATCCGCCGCGTCGACCCCGAGGTGCCCCTGCCCGCCTACGGGCACCCCGGCGACGCCGGCTGCGACCTGGTCACCACCGAGGCCGCGTCGCTCGCTCCCGGCGAGCGGGCCGTGCTGCCCACCGGCATCTCCATCGCGCTGCCCGACGGGTACGCCGCCTTCGTGCACCCGCGCTCCGGGCTGGCCGCACGCTGCGGGCTCGCGCTCGTGAATGCCCCGGGGACGGTGGATGCCGGGTACCGTGGGGAGATCAAGGTGATCGTGGTCAATCTCGACCCGCGCGAGAGCGTACGGTTCGAGCGTTTCGACCGCATTGCCCAGCTGGTTGTCCAGCGGGTCGAGAGGGTGCGCTTCCACGAGGTGGCGGAACTTCCCGGCTCGGCACGGGCCGAGGGGGGTTTCGGCTCCACCGGCGGTCATGCGGCCGTGGCCGGATCGAGCGCTGGTCAACAGGGTGGGAATGGCTACGCTTCGGTCGTAACCGACCGGGAAGGACAGTGACGTGTTCGGACGTCGCAAGAAGAACGACTCCGTCAACGACGGCGGCGCGGCCGAGCAGGTCGACGGCATCGAGGCCGAGGGCCGGGACGTCGCCGACGACTCCGCCGCGGACGAGCCGCGCAGGCTGAACCTGCCGCCGGCCCCGCGTCCGGACGGTCCCTGGGACGACTCCGAGGTCTCGGCTCCGGCCGAGGGCCGGGTCGACCTGGGCGGGATCCTGGTTCCGGGTGTCGAGGGCATGGAGCTGCGCGTCGAGGTCGCCGGGGACGCGATCGTCGCCGCGACCGTCGTGCTGCACGACAGCGCGGTGCAGCTGCAGGCCTTCGCGGCGCCCAAGAAGGAAGGCATCTGGGGCGAGGTCCGCGAGGAGATCGCCGCGGGCATCACCCAGCAGGGCGGCATCATCGAAGAGGTCCAGGGACCGCTGGGCTGGGAGCTGCGCGCGCAGGTCCCCGTCCCGCTGCCGGACGGCCAGACCGGCGCCCAGCTGGTCCGCTTCGTCGGTGTCGACGGACCGCGCTGGTTCCTGCGCGGCGTCATCTCCGGCCAGGGCGCGGTGCGTCCCGAGGCCGCCGGGGTGCTGGAGCAGATCTTCCGCGACACCGTCGTGGTGCGCGGGGAGGGCCCGATGGCCCCGCGCGACCCGATCGTCCTGAAGCTGCCGAACGACGCCCAGATGGTGCCGGACGGCGTGCAGACGGAGGAGCAGGAGGGCTCGCGCTTCTCCGGCGGCATGGGCCAGCTGGAGCGCGGACCGGAGATCACCGAGGTCCGCTGAGACCCGGCAGACGCGTCACGGCCGTGGGCCGCACCCCCCAGGGGGCGCGGCCCACGGCCGTTCGCGTCCCCCGGCGCCCGCGTCAGGGAAGCGTCAGGGATGGCCGCACGGGCCGTCATCCGCGCGTGTGCGCCCGACTCGTCCCGGAGAATGGGCGCATGGGACGCGGCAGACTACGGATATACCTCGGCGCGGCGCCCGGTGTGGGCAAGACCTACGCGATGCTGTCCGAGGGCCACCGCCGGGTGGAGCGGGGCACCGACTGCGTCGTGGGCTTCGTCGAGCACCACGGGCGCCCGCGCACCGAGGTGATGCTGCACGGCCTGGAGCAGGTGCCGCGCCGCGCGGCGACGTACCGCGGCGCCGCCTTCACCGAGATGGACGTGGACGCGCTGCTCGCCCGCGCGCCCGCCATAGCCCTGGTGGACGAGCTGGCGCACACCAACGTGCCGGGCTCGCGCAACGCCAAGCGCTGGCAGGACGTCGAAGAGCTGCTTAAGGCCGGCATCGACGTCGTCTCCACGGTGAACATCCAGCACCTGGAGTCCCTCGGGGACGTCGTCGAGGCGATCACCGGGGTCCGCCAGCGCGAGACCGTACCCGACGAGGTGGTCCGGCGGGCCGACCAGATCGAACTGGTCGACATGTCGCCCCAGGCGCTGCGGCGCCGGATGGCGCACGGCAACGTCTACCGGCCCGACAAGGTCGACGCGGCCCTGTCCAACTACTTCCGGCCGGGCAACCTCACGGCGCTGCGCGAACTGGCGCTGCTGTGGGTGGCCGACCGGGCCGACGAGTACCTCCAGCAGTACCGCGGCGAGCACGGCATCCGCTCCACCTGGCAGGCGCGCGAGCGGATCGTCGTCGGTCTCACCGGCGGTGCGGAGGGGCGCACGCTCATCCGCCGGGCGGCCCGGATGGCCGCCAAGGGCTCCGGCAGCGAGATCATGGGCGTCTACATCGCCCGCAGCGACGGGCTGACGGCGGCCTCGCCGAAGGAGCTGGCGGTCCAGCGGACCCTGCTCGAAGATCTTGGCGGAACGTTTCACCATGTGATCGGCGACAACATCCCCGACGCCCTCCTGGAATTCGCCAAGGGGGTCAACGCCACCCAGGTCGTCCTCGGCTCCAGCCGCCGCAAGTCCTGGCAGTACGTCTTCGGTCCCGGCGTCGGCGCCACTGTCGCCCGGGACTCCGGCCCCGACCTCGACGTCCACATCGTCACCCACGAGGCGGTGGCCAGGGGCCGCGGCCTGCCCGTCGTGCGCTCCGCGGCCCGGCTCGGGCGCCACCGGATCGTGGCGGGCTGGGTGGTGGGCGTCCTGCTGCCGGCGCTGCTCGCGCTGCTGCTCACGCACGTCGACTCCGATCCCGGCCTCGCCAACGAGATGCTGCTCTTCCTCTCGCTGACGGTCGCCGCCGCCCTGCTCGGCGGGCTCTGGCCGGCGCTGGCCTCGGCGGCCTTCGGGTCGCTGCTGCTCAACTTCTACTTCGCCCCGCCGGTGCACCGGTTCACCGTCTCGGACCCCAAGAACATCGTGGCCATCGCGGTCTTCTTCGGGGTGGCCGTGTCGGTGGCCTCGGTGGTCGACCTGGCCGCCCGGCGCACCCACCAGGCGGCCCGGCTGCGCGCCGAGTCCGAGATCCTCTCCTTCCTCGCGGGCAGCGTCCTGCGCGGCGAGACCACCCTCGACGCCCTGCTGGAGCGGGTCCGGGAAACCTTCGCCATGGAGTCCGTGGCCCTGCTGGAACGGGCGGGCGACGTCGACCCCTGGGTCCGGGCGGGCAGCGTCGGCCCGGACCCGGTCGCCCGCCCCGAGGACGCCGATGTGGACATGCCCATCGGGGACCACATGGCGCTCGCCCTGAGCGGGCGCGTGCTGCCCGCGGAGGACCGCCGCGTGCTGGGCGCCTTCGCCGCACAGGCCGCCGTCGTACTGGACCGCCAGCGCCTGGTCGGCGAGGCCGAGGGCGCCCGCCGGATGGCCGAGGGCAACCGGATCCGCACTGCCCTGCTCGCCGCCGTCAGCCACGACCTGCGGACCCCGCTGGCCTCGATCAAGGCCTCCGTCAGCTCGCTGCGCTCCGAGGACGTGGAGTGGTCCGAGGAGGACCGGGCGGAGCTGCTGGCGGGCATCGAGGAGGGCGCCGACCGGCTCGACCACCTCGTGGGCAACCTGCTCGACATGTCCCGGCTGCAGACCGGCACGGTCACCCCGCTGATCCGGGAGATCGACCTCGACGAGGTGGTCCCGATGGCGCTGGGCGGCGTACCGGAGGACAGCGTCGTGCTGGACGTGCCGGAGTGGCTGCCGATGGTCGCGGTGGATCCGGGGCTGCTGGAGCGGGCCGTCGCGAACGTCGTGGAGAACGCCGTCAAGTACAGCCCCGGCGGGGAACCCGTGACCGTCGCCGCGAGTTTCCTGGGTGACCGGGTCGAGGTCCGCGTGGTGGACCGGGGGCCCGGCGTCCCCGACGAGGCCAAGGACACGATCTTCGCCCCCTTCCAGCGCCACGGGGACGCCCCGCGCGGCGCCGGGGTCGGTCTCGGGCTCGCCGTCGCCCGGGGCTTCGCCGAGGCCATGGGCGGCGCCCTCGCCGCCGAGGACACCCCCGGCGGCGGACTCACCATGGTGCTCACCCTGCGCGCCGCCGCCCCGGCCGGGGGAGGGCCGCGCCCGGGCGGGGACCACCTCCCCGCCCCGCCCGACCCTCCCGCACCGACCGGACTCCCCGCACCGACCGACGTACGACAGAAGGCAGGACCTCGATGACCCGGGTGCTCGTGGTGGACGACGAGCCGCAGATCGTCCGAGCCCTCGTGATCAACCTCAAGGCGCGCAAGTACGAGGTCGACGCCGCCGCCGACGGGGCGCAGGCCCTGGAGCTGGCCGCGGCCCGCCACCCCGACGTGATCGTCCTCGACCTCGGCCTGCCCGACATGGACGGCGTCGAGGTGATCAAGGGGCTGCGCGGCTGGACCCGGGTTCCCATCCTTGTGCTCTCGGCCCGTCACAGCTCCGACGAGAAGGTCGAGGCGCTCGACGCGGGAGCCGACGACTACGTCACCAAGCCCTTCGGCATGGACGAGCTGCTCGCCCGGCTGCGGGCCGCCGTCCGCCGGGCCGAACCCGGCCCGGGCGCCGGCGGGGACGAGGTGGTCGTGGAGACCGCGGGCTTCACCGTGGACCTGGCCGCCAAGAAGGCGGTGCGCGAGGGGCGCGACGTACGGCTTACCCCCACCGAGTGGCACCTGCTGGAGGTCCTGGTCCGCAACGGGGGCAAGCTCGTCAGCCAGAAGCAGCTGCTCCAGGAGGTCTGGGGGCCCTCGTACGGCACGGAATCCAACTACCTCCGGGTCTACATGGCGCAGCTGCGCCGCAAACTGGAGGCCGACCCCTCGCACCCGCGGCACTTCATCACCGAACCGGGCATGGGATACCGCTTCGAGAGGTAGCCGACGCGCCGGTACGCTTCCTGTATGAGTGCTGAACCGCGTCCCGAGAAGCCCGCGAAACCGGCCAGGCCGGGGGGCCGGTTCCGCCGGATGATAGAGCGGCTCTCCACCTCCCAGGAGGAGCTGCATTCGGCGGAGCTGCAGGAGGACGCAGAAGCCGCGGGATGCACGCGGATCTGCGACTGCGACGACCGCCAGATAGTCAAGGTGACCGGTACGCTGCGCACGGTCACCTTGCGGCCGCGGGCCGGCGTGCCCGCGCTGGAGGCGGAGCTGTTCGACGGCTCCGCCGCGCTGGACGTGGTCTGGCTCGGCCGTCGCTCGATCGTGGGTATCGAGCCGGGCAGGCGCATGATCGCCTCCGGGCGGATCTCGCTGAGCCATGGGCGCCGGGTCCTCTTCAACCCGAAGTACGAACTCCGACCGCTCGGACAGGAGCACTAGCCGGTGACGTCACTCGACAAACCGACCCATCAGCAGCCGGCGGCCCCGCAGCCCGGGACCCCCGCGCCGGACGCGCAGGCCCCGGCGGCGCAGCCGACCGAGGACCAGAAGGCCGTGACGCAGGCGGCGCTCTTCGACGCCTTCGGCGGCATCCGGGGCACGGTCGAGACCATGCTCCCGGGCCTGCTCTTCGTCATGATCTACACGATCAACAAGAACGTGACCATGTCCGCCATCGCGGCGGGCGCCGTGGCGGTCCTGCTGGTCATCGTGCGGCTCGCCCGCAAGGACACCGTCAAGCACGCCTTCAGCGGCGTGTTCGGCGTCGGCGTGGGCGTGGCCTTTGCCCTCTTCACCGGCACCGCCAAGGGCTTCTACCTGCCGGGCATGATCTACGGCGCCGGACTCGGCGTGGCCTTCACGCTGTCCGCGCTCGTCGGCTTCCCGCTGCTCGGCGTGATGCTGGGGCCGGTCTTCAAGGAGAACCTGTCCTGGCGCACCCGCAATCCGGGACGCAAGAAGGCCTACGTCAAGGCCAGCCTGGCCTGGGGCCTGATCTTCATCACCAAGTACGCGATCCTCTTCCCGCTGTACTTCTGGGGGGACGAGACGCAGCTGGGCTGGGTGCTGATCGCGCTCAAGCTGCCGCCGATGGTGCTGGCCGTGTACTTCACCTGGCTGTTCCTGGCGACGGCGCCGCCGCCCATCAACGTGATGGCGGAGTGGGAGGCCGAGGAGGCCGCCGAGAAGGAGCGCAAGGCCGCGGCGAAGGCCGCGAAGGCGCGCCACCGGCAGGTCTGAGCACCCGCCGGGCCCGGATCGCGGGGCACGGCAGGGGAGGGCAGGACCGACGAAGGGCGGGTGGCCACCGGGCCACCCGCCCTTCCGCGTGCGCGGGTCCGTACGCGTGCGCGGGCACGTACGTACGCGTGAACTCCGCGCCCGGCGTCAGCGCCGGGCCTGGAGGAGTTCCTCCAGCTGCTCCTCGCGGGCCTGGGCGGCCACGAAGAGGAGTTCGTCGCCGGACTCCAGGGTCTCCTCGGGGTGCGGGGTGAGCACCCGGTTGCCGCGGATGATCGTGACCAGCGAGGTGTCCTCGGGCCAGCTGATCTCGCTGATCTGGGTCCCGGCGACCGGGGACTCCGGCGGCAGGGTCAGCTCGACGAGGTTGGCGTCGCCGTGGCTGAAGCGCAGCAGCCGGACCAGGTCGCCGACGCTCACCGCCTCCTCGACCAGGGCGGACATCAGGCGCGGGGTGGAGACGGCGACGTCCACGCCCCAGGCCTCGTTGAAGAGCCACTCGTTCTTCGGGTTGTTGACGCGGGCCACCACGCGCGGCACCCCGTACTCGGTCTTCGCGAGCAGCGAAACGACGAGGTTGACCTTGTCGTCACCGGTGGCGGCGATGACCACGTTGCAGCGCTGGAGCGCGGCCTCGTCCAGCGAGGTGATCTCGCAGGCGTCGGCCAGCAGCCACTCGGCCTGCGGCACCCGCTCGACCGAAATGGCGGTCGGAGCCTTGTCGACGAGGAGGACCTCGTGCCCGTTCTCCAGCAGTTCGCCCGCGATGGAGCGGCCCACGGCGCCGGCACCGGCGATCGCGACCCTCATGCGTGTGCCTCCTCGGGGCCTTCGGCGAAGGCCGCCTCGACCTTGTCGATCTCGTCCGTGCGCATCATCACGTGGACGAGGTCGCCTTCCTGGAGCACGGTCTGGGAGGTCGGCAGCGTCGCCTCGCCCAGCCGGGTGAGGAACGCGACGCGGACGCCGGTCTCCTCCTGCAGATCGCTCACCTTGCGCCCGATCCAGGCGGCGGAGGTGTGCACCTCGGCCAGCTGGACGCCGCCGCTCGGGTCGCGCCACAGCGGCTCGGCCCCGGACGGCAGCAGCCGGCGCAGCATCTGGTCGGCGGTCCACCGCACGGTCGCGACGGTGGGAATGCCCAGGCGCTGGTAGACCTCGGCGCGCTTGGGGTCGTAGATGCGGGCGGCGACGTTCTCGACGCCGAACATCTCCCGGGCCACCCGGGCGGCGATGATGTTGGAATTGTCACCACTGCTGACCGCGGCGAAGGCCCCCGCCTCCTCGATGCCGGCCTCGCGCAGGGTGTCCTGGTCGAAGCCGACGCCGGTGACGCGGCGGCCCCCGAAGGACGCCCCCAGCCGGCGGAACGCGGTGGGGTCCTGGTCGACGACGGCGACCGTGTGCCCCTGCTGCTCCAAGGTCTGCGCGAGGGCGGAGCCCACTCTTCCGCAGCCCATAATGACGATGTGCACGGCCGTCCTTCCGGCTGTCGGCGGCTGGCGGCCTGCCGTGGGATTGCCTTTCGGGCTTCCGTCGGGTTCCACGGGGACCAGCCTTGTTTCCTGCTCAGGCTTAACAGGGTCTCAGACCATGGCCCAAGCTACACACGGGCGGTCACCGGTGGGGGCTCTGTGTCGTCTCCCGGGCTCCCGCGGCCGGCAAATGCGTCGGCACGGGGGTGGTGGTTGGCCAGGGGAAATTCCCAACGCTTACGATCCTCTGCGTGTCCAAACTGACCGACGTGCCCAAACGGATCCTGATCGGCCGGGCGCTACGCAGCGACCGCCTCGGAGAAACGCTGCTCCCCAAGCGGATCGCCCTCCCCGTCTTCGCCTCCGACCCGCTCTCCTCAGTGGCATATGCCCCTGGCGAGGTACTGCTGGTCCTGTCGATCGCGGGCGTGTCGGCGTACCACTTCAGCCCCTGGATCGCGGTGGCGGTCGTGGTGCTGATGTTCACCGTGGTCGCTTCCTACCGGCAGAACGTCCACGCCTACCCCAGCGGCGGCGGCGACTACGAGGTCGCCAACACCAACCTCGGCCCCCAGGCGGGCCTCACCGTCGCCAGCGCCCTGCTGGTCGACTACATCCTGACCGTCGCCGTCTCCATTTCCTCCGGCGTCGAGAACCTCGGCTCCGCCGTCGATTTCGTCATCGAGCACAAGGTGCTCTCGGCGATGATCATGATTCTGCTCCTCACGCTGATGAATCTGCGCGGGGTGAAGGAATCCGGGAACCTCTTCGCCATCCCGACCTACATCTTCGTCGGCGCGGTATTCGTGATGATCGCGTGGGGTGCCTGGCGCGGCCTCGTCATGGACGACACCATGCGGGCCCCGACCGCCCATCTGGAGATCAAGGCGGAACACCAGGGGCTGGCCGGCTTCGCGCTGGTCTTCCTGCTGCTCCGGGCCTTCTCGTCCGGCTGCGCCGCCCTCACCGGCGTCGAGGCCATCAGCAACGGCGTCCCCGCCTTCCGCAAGCCCAAGAGCAAGAACGCGGCCACCACCCTCGCGCTGATGGGCGGCCTGGCCGTCACCATGTTCTGCGGCATCATCGCCCTGGCCATGGCCACCGACGTGAAGATGGCCGAGACGCCCGGCACGGACCTGCTGGACAAGGGGGTCCCCGTCGGTTCCGGATTCGTCCAGCACCCGGTGATCTCCCAGGTCGCCGAAGCGGTCTTCGGCAACGGCAGCTTCCTCTTCATCGTGCTCGCCGCGGCCACCGCGCTCGTCCTCTTCCTGGCCGCCAACACCGCGTACAACGGCTTCCCGCTGCTCGGTTCGATCCTCGCCCAGGACCGCTACCTGCCGCGCCAGCTGCACACCCGGGGTGACCGCCTCGCCTTCTCCAACGGCATCGTGCTGCTCGCCGGCGCCGCGATGCTGCTGGTGTGGATCTACGACGCCGACTCCACCAAGCTCATCCAGCTCTACATCGTCGGCGTGTTCGTCTCCTTCACGCTCAGCCAGATCGGCATGGTCCGGCACTGGAACCGCCACCTGCGGACCGAGAAGGACACGGCGGCCCGCCGCCGGATGCACCGCTCCCGGGCGATCAACACCTTCGGCGCGATCTTCACCGGGCTGGTGCTGGTCGTCGTGCTCGCCACCAAGTTCACGCACGGCGCCTGGGTCGCCCTGCTCGGCATGGTGATCTTCTACGGCACGATGACCGCGATCCGGAAGCACTACGACCGGGTCTCCGCCGAGATCGCGGCCGCCGACGGCCCCTCCGAGGACAGCGTGCGGCCCTCCCGGGTCCACTCCATCGTCCTCGTCTCCAAGGTCCACAAGCCCACGCTGCGCGCCCTGGCCTTCGCCAAGCTGACCCGTTCGGACACCCTGGAGGCGCTCAGCATCAGCGTCGACCCGGCCGAGACGAAGGCGCTGCGCCAGGAGTGGGAGCGGCGCGGGATCAACGTCCCGCTCAAGATCCTCGACTCGCCGTACCGGGAGATCACCCGGCCGGTGGTGGAGTACGTGAAGGGGCTGCGCAGCGAGAACCCGCGCGACGCGGTCAGCGTCTACATCCCCGAGTACGTCGTCGGCCGCTGGTACGAGCACCTGCTGCACAACCAGAGCGCGCTGCGGCTCAAGGGGCGGCTGCTCTTCACCCCCGGTGTGATGGTCACCTCGGTGCCCTACCAGCTGGAGTCCTCCGAGCTGGCGAAGAAGCGCGCCAAGCGGCGCCAGGACTGGAACGCGCCCGGTGCGGTGCGCCGCGGTCCGGTGGACACCCCGCGCTCGCCCCGCCCGCCGAAGTCGAAGGACAAGGACGCGGCGTCGAAGTAGCGCCTCCCCGGTCCGCCGGGCAGCCCGCACCGCGGGCCGCTCGGCGGGCGGGCGGATTGGTGAACGGCCGGACGAGATCCACGTAAACTGGTGGGTCGGCCGTCCGGCCGTTCTTCCTGCCCCGCCCTTGATCCTTGGAGTTCCCCCACCATGACCGAGCAGAACGAGACGAAGAAGTCACTGGTCGGGGAAGAGTACGAGGTCGAGGTCGGCGCCGTCGCCCACGGCGGCCACTGCATCGCCCGCACCGCCGAAGGACGGGTCCTGTTCGTCCGGCACACCCTGCCCGGCGAGAAGATCATCGCGAAGGTCACCGAAGGCGACGAGGACTCCCGCTTCCTGCGCGCCGACGCGATCACCGTGCTCGAAGCGTCCAAGGACCGGATCGAGGCGCCGTGTCCCTACGCCGGCCCGGGCAAGTGCGGCGGCTGCGACTGGCAGCACGCCAAGCCCGGCGCCCAGCGCCGGCTCAAGGGCGAGGTCGTGACCGAGCAGCTCCAGCGGCTGGCCGGGCTCACCCCCGAAGAGGCCGGCTGGGACGGTACGGTCCTGCCCGCCGAGGGCGACAAGCTGCCCGCCGGACAGGTGCCCGCCTGGCGCACCCGGGTGCAGTTCGCGATCGACGAGGACGGCCGCGCGGGCCTGCGCAAGCACCGCTCGCACGACATCCAGCCGGTCGACCACTGCATGATCGCCTCCCCGGGCGTCACCGAACTGGGCATCGAGAAGCGCGAGTGGCCCCAGCTGGCCGCCGTCGAGGCCGTCGCGGCCTCCGGCTCCGGCGACCGCCAGGTCATCCTCACCCCCCAGCCCGGCGGCCGGCTGCCGCTGGTCGAGCTGGACAAGCCCGTCTCGGTCCTGCGGGTCGAGGAGAAGGACGGCGGCGTCCACCGCGTCCACGGCCGCGCCTTCGTGCGCGAGCGCTCCGACGGCCGCACCTACCGCGTCGGCATGGGCGGCTTCTGGCAGATCCACCCGCAGGCCGCGGACACCCTGGTCAAGGCCGTCATGCAGGGCCTGATGCCGCGCAAGGGCGAAATGGCCCTGGACCTCTACTGCGGCGTCGGCATCTTCGCCGGCGCCCTGGCCGAGCGGCTGGGCGACACGGGCGCGGTGCTCGGCATCGAGTCGACGAAGCGCGCGGTCGAGGACGCCCGGCACAACCTCCAGGACATGGAGCGCGTCCGCATCGAACACGGCAAGGTCGAGCAGGTCCTGCCGCGCACCAAGATCAGCGAGTGCGACCTGATCGTCCTGGACCCGCCCCGCGCGGGCGCGGGCAAGCAGACCGTCCGCCACCTGGCCGGCCTCTCCCCCCGCCGCATCGCGTACGTGGCCTGCGACCCGGCGGCCCTGGCCCGCGACCTGGCGTACTTCAAGGACAACGGCTACAAGGTCCGCACGATGCGCGTCTTCGACCTCTTCCCGATGACGCACCACGTCGAGTGCGTGGCGATCCTTGAGCCCGTCAAGGAAGACGCCTGAGCTACAGGTTTGCCGATGCCCATTATGTGCGTTGTGGGCGTTACGAGCGATATCTGACGCGCGTGATGCACGTTTGGCGCACGCCGTCGGTGATGTCCGACGATCCGTCAGGTATGAAAGGGTGCACCCCACAGCAGGTCGTGAACTTGATGTGGGGCGCACCCCCTCTGTAGCGGGCGACCGATCCAGTCGGTGTCGGGCCGCGTTCCACCTTCTCTGCCCGATTACGCTCTGTGATACCGAGGGGCGCGCGACTAGTAGCCGGGACCGTAGGGTTCCATCCGTGCAGGAACGGCCGCAGGTCGCTGGCGCGAGGTTCGGGAATGTCGGGCAGGCGGAGCGTCCCGTGGAGCGAGTTCAGGCGCTCCGCGTGGTCGGCGGCCCAGGCGATCCATGCCTCGGCTCCGTCCCTCTTCGGTCCGGTCGCAGCTAAGTGGCGTGACCGGACTTGGCGGTTCGAGGTACTGAAGACCGCGGGAGAGTAGGTGCTCTCCGGCCTCGTACGCGAACTCGTCCGCTATGGCCTGTCGATGTGGTTCTAGGTCAGGCGGGAACGCGATCGCAGACGCGGCATCAAGTCGGCGATCCGCCTCCTGAGGAGGGTGGTGCGTACAGCCTGAGTGAAGGAGTACCCGAAGTCACTCCGGGTAGCGATGCAGGGCCGCCGCTGCGCAGACAGGTCAGTTCCGGGGTAGCCAGTGTGCGGCTCTCGGCGCCGGTCTCGTCTCGTCTCGTCAGAGGTCGATGCGATGCCCGATGCCGTTTGACAACGAGGGAGCGTGCCACCGTGCTCATGAGGCAGCCAGGCGCATGAGCGGCTCGAGGAACGGGCTCGGACGATCGTGCCAGAAGATGGCGAGGCTGTCCCGGGACCGGGTGGCTGCGACGAAGAGCAGAGAACGGGCCCGCTGGAGCTCACGTCGGTAGCGGACCGCATCGGTGCTCTGAAGACGGGTGACCGCCTCCCGGGGTACGAGTCCGTCCCGAACCCCCGAGATGACCATGCGCTGGTACTCGAGTCCCTTGAAGCGGAACATCGTGCCGATGTGGACGCCTTCGTCTCCGCGGGGGCCCTCGGGGCCGATCTCGACAGCCTTGATCCCCTTGTGGGCGAGGGTGTAAGCCAGCTCGCTCGCCATGGCGTTGGTCGGAACACAGATGGCGATCTGGCCGGGCGGAGTCGGCAGGGCGATCCAGTCGGTGAGGAGCGAGGCGATCGATTCCTGCTCGGATTCCCAGTCCTCGCACCCGTGCAGTTCGGGCATGCCTCCGGTGAGGACGGACCGGTATCCCGCCAGGTCCTCGGTGCTGCCGTCCAGGTCGTCGTAGCTCTCGCCGCTGAGCACGCCGAGGGCGGACCCGAGGATCTGGCGTGTCGTCCGGTAGCTCAGAGTCAGTTTGGCCGAGCGTCCGCGGATGTGGACGCCCAGGCTTCCGAGTGTGACCTGGTTGCCGTAGATGCGCTGGTGCGTGTCACCCACGAGGAAGATGTCGTTGCTGGTACGCGGCGCCATGGCTCGCAGCAGCTTCCAGTGGGCCGCCCGCAAGTCCTGTGCCTCGTCGATCACGATGTGCTGGAAGCGGTGGCGCAGCCAGCCGGCGGAGCCGGCCTGGAGATGAATGTTGTCGAGGCCGCCCGCCTCCTCCCGCTGACGCTCGATGGTGTGGATCCGCCGCTCGCGGTCCATTTCGAGCCGGGCCGCACGCTCGGCGACCTGCTCCCAGGTCTGCCGTCCGAGGCGGTCGAGCCGCTGGGTGAACCGCTCCGCGAGCTGCCAGATCTCGGCGCGCTCGGCCCGCCCGATGTTCTTGCCCCTCCCGGCTCGCCGTGCGCGGAAGTACTCGGTGCGGGAGGCGACGGCCTGTCCGAGGATGACCTGCGTCCACTCGTCGTGCAGGAACTGGGCGTCCCACCCGGTCTCACCCAGTTCGTCGAGCATGGCACGCCACTCGCGGAGCGCCTGACTCTCGTCGAGGGTCTGCTTGGAGCTGCCGGGCTCGGCTTCACGCACGACGCGCAGTGCGAGCTGGTCGACGTGGCTGACCTCCACGCGCGCCAACAGCTCCTCGCCGCCCAGCTGCAGGAGGCGGGACTTCAGGTCGGCGGCAAGGTTCTTGTTGTAAGTGGTCAGGAGCACGGGCTTGTTGCGGCCCGGAGGCAGCCGGTCGACCAAGTGCTTGACCCGGTGGAGGGCCACGATGGTCTTTCCGGTGCCCGGGCCGCCCCCGACTCGCGCGGGACCCGAGTACTCGCGGTCGACCAGCTTGGACTGGGTCGGGTGAAGGAAGACCTTCCAGCGGCCGAAGTCACCACCCTCCAGAGCTTCGCGCAGTGCCTCGTCCGTGGTGGTGACCATCGTGGCCGGCCGCTCGGCAGCAGCCCGGAAGTCATCGGGGTCGATGTCCGGGGTGGAGACGGGTGCAGTGATCTGTTCGAGCACCGCGTCGTACGACGCGCCGTCGTGGAGCGCGAGGAGCACTTCCGCCGTGAGTTGAGGCGCGTACTCGGCCAGGCCGAGGAGCTGATCCTCGGTGGTAAGTGTGCGGACGACCGGAACGAGTGGTGCTGCCACACCGAGGTCGATGAGCTGTTGGTCCGAGAACGCGGCGAACAACAGGAGGGGGGCGGGGTCGGGTGCGGGGGCCGGGGAGGCTGCGGCCGCAGGAGTGGCCGCCCGGCGCAGGACGCTCTCCTCGACGATCTCGAGGTCGACGTACTCGATGCCGCCGGTGATCCGGTTGATGCCGTACGAGAGCCGGTCGAGCTTCTCGTACGCCTCCTTGCGGTGCTTGACCGAGACGATGAGCCAGTCGGTGTCTGCCAGGCGCAGCAGCAGGACCCTGTACTCGTCGTTGATACGGGCCGACCAAAGCCGGTCGTGGCCCTCCAGCTGCTTCAGGCGCAGTCCCCGGAGCTGAGGGTTCTCCTTGAACTTGTGCTGGAAGTCGTAGATCGCCCCCTTGACCGCGCGGGGCAGCCGCAGGATCTCCTTGTCCGCCTTGTCGAGCAGACGCAGGGTCACGCCCGTGGTCGTCATCGCTTCTGGTCTCCGTCGTTCGTGTTCGTGTCTTCACCCTCGGCCGAGGCGAGGAGCTGGGCGATGTCCTGGGCGCTACAGCCGGAAGCGGTACGGACCCACCAGCCTGCCGAGGCGAACGCCTTGTCCCGGTCCTCGGCGTCGTGGTCCCGTTCTCCGTCGACCGGACGGTGGGCCGTCACGATGGCGATCCGGGCGGTCGGCCAGGCAAGTTCGGCCATCCATCCGTGCTCGTCCAACTCGTAGCCGGCAGCTGGAGGTGCCGCGTCGAGCGCGGCGAGGCCCTGGCAGAGGGTGAGCAGCCCGGGTTCCTCCGGGTCGAGGAACTCCATTACCTGTTCCCAGGCCGCGTCGTGGGGCGCACCTGAGGGGTGGGCCGGACCGGAGGCCGTCGGACCGGCAGGAGGACTGGCGGGCTGCGGGGCGGCGTCGTCCGACTCCGGCGCAGGCCTCTCGATACCCTGGGAGGTGAGCCAGCCCGGTCCGCCCGCTACTGCGAGCCCGTCAGCGGTGAAGCCGCCCAGTTGACCGGTCGTCAACTGGACGCTGTCACCACCGCCGTGGTCCAGGAACTGCATGACGTTGCTCCAGTAGAGCCAGGCTTGCCAGCGCTTCTTGTGGCGAGCCTCGTCCGACAGGACCCGGTCACTGTCGTCGAGCACGGTCAGCGCGCTCCACACCGGAGGCCTGTGCCGACCGTCTGCCACGGCCGCCACCGTGCAGCCGGAGGCGTCGACGGCCGAGAACAGCTGAACGGGTCCCTTCGGACCCTGGGGGGCAGCGCCCCTCAGGACGGGGACGAGCTGTGGGCCGACTGCGTGCGGCTGCAGCGCGGCGATGCGGGTTCCGGTGGTCAGCAGCCCCGCGACGGCGGCCTCGGCGCGGTGTTGCCACAGGGCCGCGTCCGGTGCGCGCAGATGAGCGAGCAGGATGTCTGCCGGATTCACCCACACGGTCGCGGAGAGCTCGCCCGGGAGGCCCCGGTGCACGCTCGCGTAGTAGTCGCGCGCTCGCTTCTGGCCCTGCTCCCCGTACGGCACCCAGACCGGCTGCTCGGGCCCCGTGCTCGCATAGCCGGTGTCCCGGACCCGGGTCCGCCAGTCCTTGACGTCGTAGTACGTGAGCTGGAAGACCCGCACTCCGTCGGCGCGCAGCCGGGTGCGCTTGAGGGCGTCGTCGGCGAGCCTGTCCTTGTGCTTGGGCCCGGCATGGAACTCGTATCCGTCCAGGTAGAGCGCGATCCGCGGACCGGGTGCGTCCGTGCGCTCGAAGAGGACGTCCGGGCGGGTGCCGTCGAGTACGCGTTGCTGGGAGACCCGCCAGCTGACGGTGGCCCCGTCGGCGTCGGTCAGCCGCAGGTCCATGGAGTACGTCCCGGCCGTGGTCGTGTACGCATCCGCGCTGGCCCTGGCCGAGGGCTGCTGGGCCCAGTCACCCAAGGTCTCCAGGAACATGACCTCCAGATCGCTCTCGGCCTGCTGCTCCAGCGGGATCTGGTGGGTGGCCCGAACCGGTGAGGTGGCCCAGCCGCTGCCGTCGCCCCCCAGTAGTTCGTCGAGCATCTGGCGGACTTCGTTGCGGCTGACCTTGTCGTAGTCGGAGGCCGGGACTCGGCGGAGGAGGCAGCGGTGGCAGCCGTCGAGGCCCTTCTCGATGCAGGGGCAGCTCTCGATCACCTCGCGGGCCTTGAGCAGTACTTCGCGAAAGCCCTCGGAGGTTGCGAGGCGGTGCAGGTAGCCGGTGCCGCCCGGCAGCCAGTCGTAGGCGACGAGGAAACGGCGCGGCCATTCGGGGTCGGTGCCGTCGGGCATGGACGCCGCCGTGATGTCGATGTGGTCCGGGTCGCCGCCGTAGCGGGCGGCAATGCCGACGAACAGGGCGGCGGTGAAGGAGGCGAGGCGTTCCTTGACGCGGGCGACCGAGGCGGGAAGCAGGATCCTGACGGCCTCGGTGGTCAATTCGTGGGCCAGGAGCAGGGGTACGTCCTCGCCCTTGCCCTGGCCCTCCGGAGTGTTCGTACGGACCTTGCGGCGCGGGCACCAGAGCTGGTGGTGCGCACTGGCCCTGGTCGCGGCGGCGAGGGATTCGGTCAGGGCATCCTGGTGGTGGTCCACGACGGGGCGGCCCTCGGAGGTGGCACCACCGCAACTCGTGCACACGTAGAAGGGGTTGATCCTCACATCCGCCCCCGCGACGGGCACGGTGCTGCTGCCGTCCTGCCGGTCGATGCCCAGGTTCAGCGTGCGCACCAGCGCCTGACGGGTGAAGTCGACACCGAAGACCGCCGTGTCGTGGCGCCAGGAACCCGGGGCCAGGTGCACTGGGTCGATGTCCACCGTCGTGAGCACGGCGTACCGCCTGCTGTCACGCTCGTCCTTGTCGTCGCGGACGCGGGCGTCGTCCCGCTTGTCCCGCGACATGACCCGCTTCGGCTGGAGCACGCGCTGGACACAGCCGGCGTCGGCGATCTCCCGCCCGCCGCAGCGCGGGCAGGGGGAGGCGTCGGCCTCCGCGTTCTCGGTACGGGCGTAGCCGCACGCCGGGCACAGGCGCCACACCGACCAGGCACGGCGCTCGGGGCTGCCGATCTCCAGCGCTCGGACGACGTGCTTGTAGCCGTTGACGTAGAAGCTGTTTCCGGGAGCCAGCTCGGAAAGAGCGGACCGACGGGAACGCTCATAGTCCCGTACCTCGCTGCGGTAGGTCTTCTTCGCCCCTTCGGTCTCCGGCTGCTCGGTCCAGTAGAGCGTGGCCTCCAGCTGGGTGGTGGTGTCGGACAGGGTGTAGTTGGGCAGGAGCCCCAGCTCGACGAGTGCTCCGTGCGCACTGGTCTGGTTGAGGTCGCGCAGCAGGTTGCCCGTCGCGTAGCGCTCGGCACGCAGCTCGCGCCACTCGCGTTCCTGTTCGGGATCGCTGCGGACGAGCTGGTCCATCGCCGTGTCGATGGCCCGGATCCGGCGCCGGAGCTCCTCCCCGCGCCCGGTCCATTCCTCCTCGGCCTCTTGGAGAGCCCGTACGATCCCGCCGCACGCGTATTTCCGCAGTTCCGCGGCGGCCTGGTCGGAGATCCCGGTGTCCGCCTGGCCGGGCAGTGACGGAAAGAGCTCCAGGAACGCCTCGACGAGAACGGCGCCATGGGCAAGGGCCGCGTCCGCGAGCTCCTGGCACCAGGCGGTGCTGCCGAACAGTGCGGACACCAGGCGCGGCGCCGGCTGGAGCTGCTCGCCGTCGCTCGTGGAGAGCCGGCCCCGGGCCGCGAGGTCCAGCAGATGGGCCGTGTACTGGCGGCGCAGGATCTCCACGGCGGACAGGTAGCAGCCGGGTGGCACGATGTCCCCGGCGATCATCTCCCGGGGCTCGTCCAGGTAGTACAGATCGCGGGCCCGGCGGCCGCCGAAAGCCACTACCAGGGCGTTGCCCGTCTTGCGGCCCGCCCGGCCCGCGCGCTGCACGTAGTTGGCCGGACCCTTCGGAAGCGACCCCAGCAGAACCGCGGACAGGTCCCCGATGTCGATGCCGAGTTCCAGTGTGGGGGTGCACGACAGCACGTTCGGGTCGGTGTAGTGGGTACCGTCGCGGAAGGTCCGCTCCACCCGTTCGCGCTGGGCCCGGGTCAGCATGCCGGTGTGCTCGGCCGTGACCACCCGGAAGGTGCCGCCCGTCCGGTAGAGGTGGCGGTAGTAGTCGTCGCGGTAGTCCCGCGGGCGGGGGCCTCCGAAGCTCGTGGAACCGGACGAGGACACGGTGGCCGTGCCCGGCTGGGGCGCGGTGATCTGGCCGCGGCAGCGGTACCGGGGGCAGGGGTGCCCATACCAGCGGGTCCGCCGGGAGGGATGCACCACCTGCTGCCAGCCGCAGGCCTCGCAGGCCACGAACGCCTTGTTGACGATGTCGTCCTCGAGGAGCCGCACCTCGACGTGGCCGGGCTGCAGGCCGTAGACCTTCGTGGTCCGGTCCTGCGCGGTACGCACGGCAAGGAGTCCCTCGTCGACCAGCGCGGGCAGGATCCGGCGGAGGTACTCGCCGGCGCCGGCGGCGTCGAGCCCGAGGCAGCGGCGCGCCCAGTCCTGGTACCAGCCGGCGCGAGCTGTCATCGAGTCGAAGTCGGACTTGCCCTTCTCGCCGTCCAGTACGAAGCGTGGCGCGGCCACACCGTCCGGGAAGGCGGGCATGCCGTCGGGCCGACCGCCCCAGATCTTGAACCGGGTCACCCCGGCGTCCTTCATCCAGGGCTCCAGCCACCTGTGCCGGATCCCGCCGCGCAGCCGCACTCGCTCCAGCAGCCCGCGTACGAAGGCCAGGTAGCGCTCGGCCGTCGGCAGGCCGGTGCCGAGGAGCTGGCCGGGCAGGGTCATGTGTATGTCGCGCGCGAGCATCGTGATCCGGTGCTGGTCCTCGATGACGACCTCGGCAGCCGCCGTCCGGGTCAGCTCCAGGGTGCGGCCCTGCCGGGAACGGAGACCGAACTCCATCACCGTGGCGAAAGCGAGCCGCTCACCGATCAGTTTCCAGGTCTGCAGGTCGCCCGTACCCCTCCCGGAGAGCAGCCGGTCCACGCCGGGCTCGTCGTACAGGTCCGGCGGGACGACGGCGGCAAGGGCCTGGGGGCCCTCGACGGAGTCGAGCACGTTACCGATCAGGTCGTTGAGCGCCAAGGGGCGGCCCGACTCGTCCAGATTGCGCGCGAGGAGCGATCGCAGGGAGAAGGTGAACGACCGGTTCGCCACGTATCCCGCCCGGTGGGCGGCATCCTGGGTCGAGTCGTTGAACAGGAGCGTTTTGCGCTCGTCCGCTTCCAGCGCGACTTCCTGACCGGTGAACAACTGCGTCACCGTCGCGGCCGCGAGGGCTGCGAGCCGGGTGCCCAGGAAGCGCATCGAGTTGTCGGTGTCGCAGGCGGGGCAGCGCTGATCGACGGATGCCTTGTCGGCGGTCTTCTTGTCCGTGATCGCGAAGACGAAGCAGGCGTCCTGGAGGTTCCCGCCGTCCTGGGCGACTGGCAGTCGGTAGGTGCCCTGGGCGCCGTCCAGGATCAGTGCCGGAAGCTGCCCGCCTCCCGCTGCCGGCCGGGACCGCCCGACCGCCGCCAGCGCGTCCTGCTGTTCCGAAGGCGTGGCGGCGATGAAGTAGCGGACCCGCCGCTTCTCCCGGCCCACGCTCGCGCGCCAGATCTTGTCGTGGGCCATCACGAGCTGCTGCGGATCGGCTTCGGGGGAGATGGCTGCCCAGCCGGAGCGCCCGCAGGTGCGGCAGTACACGGCCGGCAAGCGCACGCTCGCCTGCCGGACCGTGGTGTCGGAGCCGATCACGGACTGGGCCCGGTGCGAGCGGGTCACCGGACCGATCCGACCGGCCTCGGATTCCTCGCCGCCCTCCGGTGGGACCGCGGGCAGGGCTGAACGCCGATTGCGATCGTCCTCGTACCAGTGGAACTCGGGCTTGCCGGGGCCGACTCCGCGCAGGATCCGTCCCACCGGTCGCACCCAGAGATGGGTCTCCACGTGGAGCAGCGGCCGCGGGCGGCGCTCGTCCGATTCCGGATCGCGGGCGGCGGACAGCAGGGCCACGAAGCGCGCGAGGGCGGCGAGCGCGAGGCGCGGGTTCTCCCGGGCCGTACGCCCCCAGGCGTAGCCGAACCGGCCGAGGCGGTCCCGCAACTCCCATTCGCTGAGCGGATCCCCGTCCAGGAGGGAGAGCACCCCTTGGGTGAAGTCGTGCTGCTTGAGCAGTCGCCCGATCTCGAACGCCGACAGGCCCTCCTGTCCCAGCATCCGTGCCGCGAGGGCATTGAGATCCAGCTTGTCGGGGCGTGAGACCACGTCCGGTCCGCCCGAGCAGGCGATGACCTCCTCGGGCGAAGGAGGCTCGGGCAGCCCGTAGTTCACCGAGCCGGTGAACTGCTCCGGAGTCATCCGTTCCTCGCCCACCAGGGCGTCCGAGGGGAACGGCATCCCGAAGACCTGCGCCGCCACGTCCAGAATGCCGCCGGGGCCTGCTCCCGGTCCGGCTTCGCCGAGCGTCGCCGATGTCGCCACCGGGCAGATCGAGCCGAGCGGGCGTCCGGGCTCGCTCTGGCCGGTGGTCATGGCCAGACGGCGCAGCAGCATGGCGACGTCCGTGCCCTGTGCCCCGTCGTACGTGTGGAACTCGTCCAGCACCACGTACTGGATCCGGGAGTCCTGCCACAGGGCCCGGTCCTCGCTCCGCTGGAGCAGCAGGTCGAGCATCTTGTAGTTCGTGATGAGCAGGTCGGGCGGTGACTGCCGCATCTCCTCGCGCCGCGTCATCACCCGACGGAAATCGGTGTCCGGCCGGTCGCCGATGTAGAGCCCCGCCGTCACCTGGGCGAGCTCGGGCTGCGCCAGGTAGTCGCCGATACGGCTCGCCTGGTCGGAGGCGAGCGCATTCATCGGGTACAGCAGCACGGCCTTGACCCCGCGACGGCCGAGGGCCTTCTCGCGGCGGCAGTGGTCGAGTGCGGGGATGAGGAAGGACTCGGTCTTTCCCGAACCCGTGCCGGTCGTGACCAGGGTCGGCCGGGCCGGGCCGTGCAGCGTGCTCAGGCGCTCGTACGCCTTCGCCTGGTGCCGGTAGGGAGTGAATCCGGGGTTCCACCCCAGGTGCTTTTCCCACCCGTCCTTCGCCTTGTGGAAGGGCGTCCTGATCCGTAGATAGGGGCCGCGGAACATTCCGGTCTCCGGATGCTCCAGGAACCGCTCCAGCGCCCTTCGGGTGTCCTCGTCGGTGAGCGCGTACGTCGTCGTGAGGTACTGGGTGAGACTGCCCCGCAACTGTGCGGCGGCCAGCGTGGGCCTCACGGCGTTCTCCTTCGATTCACAACAAGTCGGCGAGCTGCGCCAACGGTATATGCCGCCTCGGACACGCGGGTCGGTAGTCCGGGTGGCGGAAACCGGGGCATGGCCGAATAGGAACGGCTCCGAGTCTCGAACCTTTCGTTTCCCCCTGTGAAGGGTGCCGCTTTCACACAATGCGTGGTGTGGGCACCCCTTCAAGATCTACCATTCGCGAGCCGAAAGGGGGAGCTTTGGGCTGGCGCGAGGAGATCACCACAGCGGTCGACGAGTGGATCGCGGTGGAAGGGGGAGCGGGTCAGCGCCCGAGATGGCGCAGGATCGGCAGGGCGACCCGTGCGGGCGATCCGGGAAGCTACGCCGTCGACCTGCGTGGCACCGAGCTCAATCCGGACCAGTTGGAAGGCCTCCGACTTGCCGGGCCGGAGGAGTCCGCGGTGGAAGCCGGATTCGCCGTCACCGGGATCGTCCAGAGCGCTTCGTCGCTGACCGTCAGAATCGCCGAGTTCGCGGATCCTGCCGACCCCTTCCTGTGGGTCTTGCAACAGCCCCCGACCTTCCTCCTGGAGGCCCTCCGGAACGGCCTCGCGGGACTGGGCGACTCCCCGCTCGGCAGCCTCCTCGCCTCCGGCAACCCTGCTGGTGAACCCGCCCGGACCGAGGCACCGGCCGGCCTGTTCCCCGAGCAGGCTGAGGCGTACCGGGCATGCCTGGGGACGGGCGTCCGGCTGGTATGGGGGCCTCCCGGGACGGGGAAGACCATGGTCCTCACCCTGGCCATCGGTGATCTGATCGCCGCGGGCAAGCGGGTCCTGCTGGTCTCCGCGACCAACATCGCCGTGGACAACGCCCTGAAGGGCGTCCTCAGGGGTCGCCTCCACCATCCCGGCGACGTCGTCCGGGTGGGACCGCCCCAGCTCAAGGAGATTGCCGACAACCCGGAGGTGTCCCTGCCCCTCATGGTCAGGGGCCGGCTGGCCGCCGTAGAGGCCCGGCGTGCCGCCACCTCGGCGGAGCTGCTGACCATCCGCAGACGGGCGGAGGACCTCGCGGAGCTGGACGCGGGCCTCGTACGGTTCGACGCGGCGGCCTACGCGAAGGCCAGGGCCCTGGTGGCGGAGCCATTCGGCGATGCCGCCTCCCGTGATGTACGAGTGACGGAACTGGATCAGGCCGTGCGGGAGGCCGCGCAGTCGCTGGCCGCGGCCGACCGTGCTGTGGCCCGGGCCGTGAAGGACCGCGACGATGCCGCGGACTCCCGTCACCTCTGGGAGCAGGTCGACGCACTCCTCGACGAAGCCGACCGGGTGGAAGAGGCTGCCACGGCAGCCGAGTCCGCCGCTCTTCAGACCGAGGAGCGGTTGCGCGAAACCCAGCGCGTCCTACGCGAAATCGAGAGCCGGGGCGGGTTCGCCAAACTGCGCTCACGCAGCGAACTGACCAATGCCAAAGCTGCGCAAGACGATGCGGGCCTCCACGCCGAAGATGCGTACGAGCATGCCCGCAAGGCGCGTGACATCGCCGACCGGCGCCGCGCGCAGATCGCCGCGCAGACGGGGGGGATGACCCGCACGATCCCCTTCTCCAGTACGGAGATCGACCGACGTGACGGTGCTGTGCGCGAAGCCGCAGCCGATCACCGGACCCTCACCCGGTCCGCGGCGGAACTGCGGGAGGCCCTTGCCGCGGCCGAGAATGCAGCCCGCCGCGCACATTCGGCCGAGACGCTCATCGCCACCGCCGAGCAGCAGGGCCGGCCGACCCGGCACGGGAAGGCCGAGGCTCTGCGCCCCGCCGTCGCCGCCGAAGCGGCTCGCAAGGGCGTGCTGGAGCAGCAGTACAAGGACAGCCAGGAGGAGTACGAGCGACTCGCCCGTGACGCCCAGGGCGAGATCATCAAGAACGCCCGCCTCGTCGCGACGACCCTGGCCCGCTTCCGTACCAACCGCCATGTCTTCTCCGGCCACTACGACGTGGTCCTCATCGACGAGGTCGGTGCCGCCTCCCTGCCGGAGGTCCTGCTCGCCGTCGCCCGCGCCCAGCAGGCGGCCGTGCTCCTCGGGGACTTCATGCAGCTGGGCCCCGTCGTCCCTCGTGCACTGAAGGAGAAGAAGCGCCCCGACATCCAGCGTTGGCTCGTACCGGACGTGTTCCAGCACTGCGGCATCACCGACCCGGCGGCGGCACGGATGCACCCCGCCTGCACGACCCTGGTGACCCAGAACCGGTTCGGCCGTGCGGTGATGGGCCTGGTGAACGGCCTGGCCTACGGCGGTGTGCTGCAGGCAGGTCCTGTCGTACGCGATTCCAGGAGCCCCGAGGACCCCGAGATCGTGCTGATCGACACCGATGGCCTCCACGAACTCGCCCACGTCCACCTCACCGGTCCCAGCAGGGGCTGGTGGCCGGCGGGACCGCTCCTCTCCCGGGCCCTGATCGATCTGCACGGCGCGGACGGCGAGACCACCGGCGTGGTCACCCCGTACGGAGACCAGGCCGAGGCCACGCTCGAGGCACTGCGCGACATCGAGCACGACGGCAGTCCGAGCGCCGAGGTGGGCACCGCGCACCGGTTCCAGGGGCGCGAGTTCCCGATCGTCGTCTTCGACACGGTCGAGGGCGAACACGGTCGGCCGCTGTGGATGGCGAAAGCATCGCGCGCGCCGGAGGCGAGCGACTGGATGCGAGACGGGATCAGGCTGTTCAACGTGGCCGTGACCCGCGTACAGACCCGTGTGTACGTCATCGCGAGCGGCACGCGCATCCAGGAGGTCGCACGGAAGGCGCCGGACTCCCCGTTCGGGCAGCTGCACGCCCTGATCCGCACTCCGGGAGTACGGGTCCTCCCCGCCAAGTCGCTGATCACACCGCCCGAGGTGGACGTGACCCGCGGAGAGTTCGGCGACCGCCTGGCCGAGGTCCTCTCGCGGCACGTGGAAGTCAGCGATGTCGACGACGAGACGACCTTCTACGCGTCCTTCGTCGCCGCCATCAGGAGTGCGAAGACATCCCTGTGGCTGTGGACCCCGTGGGTGGCCAGGCGCGTCCGGATGATCCTCCCCGAGCTGCGCGCGGCCGTCGACCGGGGAGTACGGGTCACCGTGTTCGTACGCGACCCCGGCGATCAGCTCCAGAAGAAGCCCGCCAACGCGTCTCTCGTCGAAGACCTGCGCGCAATCGTCCACACGGTGGTCCCGATGCACGTCATGCATCAGAAGATCGTGGTCGTGGACGAGAAGACGGTGATGCTCGGAAGCCTCAACGCCCTGTCCCAGAGCTGGACCCGCGAGGTCATGGTGACGATGCGCGGAGCATACTTCGCCCGCAAGATCCTCACCCACGAGCACGCCGAGATCTTCGCCCGTCCGCCGAAGTGCCCCAGGTGCGGGCAGGACGACATCGAGATCAGGCGCGGGGCGAAGGAGAACTGGTACTGGCGCTGCTACAACGCGCAGTGTCCGACGGGCGGCGGCAACAAGGCCTGGAAGAAGGACATCGACCTGTGGCGCCGCCCGTGGACGAAGTAGGGGCTGACATCTTCGGAGTGTGGTGACCGGAGTGTCGGGAGAGGGGCAACCGATGTCGGGGAAGCGTTACGACCAACGGGTACTGGTGCTGGTCGAGGTGCGGGGCGGACAACGCGACTGGGAGGAGGCGGAACGTGCCTTCGAGGAGCAGGGCTGGCCGGTCGTCACCTCGTTCGCGAGAGGTGAAGGAGCAACTCAGGGGGTGCTGAGGGCCGACGCCTCAGCACGCATGTACTCCGTCGAAGTTCGCTTCTTCGGAGCCCGCAGCCGGCGTACCGGGCGGGCGGCCGCCTGGCACGTAGAGCGGCTGGCACGGCGGAAAACGCTGGAGATGTACGCCCGGCGCCCTGAGCCGGTGGACCGGGACCGGGAGCAGCTGACCGTCTGGTGGGCGCACACCGTTGCCCACCGGCCGCGGCGCGTACCCGATCCGAGGCCGCTGACGCCCATGGCAAGGCTGCGCCGCACGGCCGCGGTGGCACGGGCACGCTTCACGGAGAGGCGTGGGTACCACGACACCGGCACCGTGGTCACGGGCACGGCGTCGGAAGCCCGCCGGCTCTCGCGCATGGACCTGGCCGGCGGTTCCGCCCCGGGGCCCGCCACCGATGTGCGGGCGGTCTCTGGCCGGGAGCGAAGCCATATCGTGCCGCGCCGCGAGGAGGACTTCCACCGCAGGGCGAGCCGCTTCGCGGGCTGGCTGTTCGTGATGACCTTCTGCGCGGTGGTCGCCCGGCAAGCCAGCGGTGTGCGGACGTGGGTATGGGCCGGGATGGCGGTTCTGTGCTTCCTCATGGGAGCCAGGCTGGCGCGCGGCATGTTCGCGTCCGGAGGCCGTGCAGGCAGCCTCTTCCTGTGCGGTGCGGTGGCCGTCTTCTTCCTTGCCGTCGCCTTCGGCGCGGACATGGGCGACAGCCGGGGCTGGACCCCGGTCCAGATGCTGTCGGTCTCCGCGGTCCTGGCGACAGTCGGAGGTGTCTGGCTCCTGGTCCGGCAGTGGACGTGGGGGGAATGGCTAGCCTGGGCGGTGCCTCTGGCTTTCGCGGCTGCCGCGTCCCTCGTGGTGTCTTCCGGGTCGGTGCTGCACGCGATGTACGCGGACAGCCTCGACCTGACGCCCGCAGACCTCGACGTACCGCCGATCTGGCAGGCCGCATCGGCGGTGAAGCTCTTGAGCCTGCTGAGCTTCGTCCTGCTCGTGCCGGCCCTGTGGGGCATCGCGAAGCACGTGCACGCGTCGTTCGTCAGCCCCGTCGACCGACTCCGCGTCCCGCTGTACGTCATCATCCAGGCGACCGTGGTGACGATGTGCGTGGCCGGAGTACTGGACTCGGTGGGCGATGCGGTGAAGGACTTCCGCGCGGCGGCGGTCCGGAAGGCCGATCTGCCCTCCTACTTTGGGCTGGAGCCTGAGTGGACGTGCATCGAGCCGACCGTCCCTGCGGCGAAGCTCAGCAGCCAGGGCGGCGTCCTGCGTCCGGAGCGCCCGTACGTCTCCTTCGGGGAGGCTGGCGGAACGGTCTCGCTGTGGGACGAGCCCGCGGGCAAGGCGTTGCAGATGCCGGCCGAGCAGGTACGCCTCGTGCCGGTGGCCGACGGGACGGTCCGGTGCACCTTCTCGTACGAGAGCCTGCCGAAGGGCGGCTGATCCCGAGCACAGTGCATGCGGCCTTCATCGGTGCGAAGGACCGGGCAGAGCTAGCCGCGGAGGTCCGCGAGAGCGGTTCCGTCCTCGGTCTCCCAGACGATCCACCCGTTGACCGGGTAACCGGCAATACCGGCGGCGGCGGCCGACGGCGTGCCGTGGTGGGATCCGTCGTGGTCGAGCTCCAGTCGGCCGTTGGCAAGAACGGTCGCCTTGTGGGCATCACCGTGATTACGACGCTTCCACATGAGGGCCTGACCGACGACGAGCTTGCCGTCCCTGATGAGTGGTTCGAGGGCCCCCCGCTTGGGGACGCGTACAACGCGCCGTTTGGCCTCGGGTGCGCTACTGACCTCGCCGCCGCCGCCACCGTCGCCGCTGGTGTCCGGCAGGCCGAGCAGTCGCCGCAGAACGGAGTTCGGCGAGTCCACGAACGGCTCGGCCCGCTCCTGGAGCTGGGCGTACACCTCTTCGTCGACCTGGATCTGCCTGTCCACGGCGTGGCCCTTCTTTCCTTCATTCTCTCTGAAGAGAGTCTACCTTGACTCTTCGGGAGAGGAAAAAGTGAAAGTGAAAGGCGGTGCTACACGGCGAGGCCGTATCGGAGGGTCGAGATGGGCTTCCCGTTCGCCGTCTTCCACGCCTCCCAGCCGTTCTCTTGGCGCCCGACGACGTGACTGGCCGCGCCGGAGGGTGTGTTGTGGCGCGTTCCGTCGGTGAGGGCCAGGGTGCCATCGTCGAGGAGGAAGGCGCTGTGCGTCTCGCCGGACTGCGGGCGTGCCCAGTGGAGCACTGTACCCGGGTGCAGGATTCCGCGCGCGATGAGGGTGGGGAGGGTGACGGTGGACGGAGGCAGGTACACGATTCTCTCCCCGGTTCGGTTTCTCTTCTGGAGTGAAAGATACGATAAGAGTGAAACCGCGGTCAAGGGGCTCAGGTGTCCACCTCACTCCAGACGGTCTTGCCGGGGGCGGGGTGGCGGGGTGTGATGCCCCAACGGGTGGCGAGAGCCGCTACGAGGACCAGGCCCCGGCCGGCTTCGGAGTCCGGGGCGGGTGTGGTGAGGGCGGGGGTCCGCTCGGTGCGGGTGTCGGCAACCTCGATGCGGATGGTGGTGGCTTCGGCTTCGGCGTTGACGGTGAGGCGGAGGTGGAAGTCCCGACCGGGGACGTGCCCGTGGCGAACGGCGTTCGCGGTGAGCTCGGCGGCGATGAGGGTGACGGTGTCGTTGATTGCCGTGCCGTACGGGTGGCCCCACTCGTGGAGGCGGTGCGAGACGAGACGGCGGGCGAGCCGTGCGCCGCGTGGGGTGGAAGTGAACCGTATGTCGAACTCATGGGCGGCAGTGTGGAACTCGGCTGCGGATTGGGTGGGGGGAGTTGTGGGCTTCATGAGGCCAACGGTGGCGTTGCGTGAGTAACGTTGACCAGGAGTGACGCACTGACGGGCGCGGGCTGTACGCGTCGGTGCGGAGGGTGTCGGCGGTACGGGGCGTGACCGGCGGGACGACCGGGACGTTGGGCGCGGGAGGCGCGGATCATGGACGATCAGCAGTCGGGGGCAGGCTACGAGGCCGAGTCCGGGGCGGCCATTCTGTACGTCTTCGGGCGCCAGCTGAAGCGGTTCCGGGAGTGGGCGGGGCTGGAACGGGCGGAGTTCGGGGCGAGGACGGGCTACTCGGCGTCGACCATCGCGGCGTACGAGCAGGGGAGGCGGATCCCGCCCCCTAAGTTCATCGACCAGGCGGATGACCTGCTCGGGGCGCGCGACATCTTGAACGAGATGAAGGAGGAGGTCGCGCGGGCGCAGTACCCGGCGTTCTTCAGGGGCGCGGCGAAGCTGGAGAAGGAGGCGGTGGAACTGCACGTGTACGCGGTGCAGGCGGTGCCCGGGCTGTTGCAAACGGAGGAGTACGCGCGGGCGGTGTTCGCGATGTGGCGGCCGTTGTTGGATGAAGCGACCATCGAGGAGCGGGTCTCGGCCCGACTGGCTCGCCAGGCCATCTTCTCCCGGATGCCGATGCCCGCCATCAGCTTCGTGATCGAGGAGTCGGTGCTCAGGCGGCCACTTGGCGGTCCGGGGGTGATGAGTGGACAGCTGGAACAGATCTTGCTGTCCAGCCAGCGCCGCAATGTTGCGATCCAGGTCATGCCGACCGAGCGGGAGGAACATGCAGGGCTGGCTGGTCCGTTCAGCTTGATGGAGATCAAGGATGGGCGGAGGATCTCCTACACGGAGGTGCAAGGTGACAGCCACGTTCACTCGGAGCGTGGCAAGGTGCGGGCGTTGGAAGTTGCCTACGGCATCATCCGGGCACAGGCTCTCACACCGAGGGAGTCACAGGCCCTGATCGAGAAGGTGCTGGGAGAGAGATGAGCAAGGTAGCCGCTGACCGTTTGCCGCAGGGCTTGGCGTGGTTCAAAAGCAGTTACAGCGCGGGGAACGGCGGCGAATGCGTGGAGGTAGCGAATGCCGTCGGCTCGGTCCACGTCCGAGACTCGAAGAACAAGGCCGGGGCCATGCTGAGCTTCGACGCGGAGCAGTGGGCGAAGTTCGTCGCCTTCACGTCGCACTGACCTGCACGGCAATGCGGGCCGCACCAACCTCCGTTGGCGCGGCCCGTTCGTCTCTCTACGCGTCAGCCTTCACAGGCGGCGTCCACCGGCCGGCGGCAACCTCCGCGTCAAGCCGAGCGGAGAAGTGCGCGTGCGCGGCCCGCATCTCGGTCTCCCGGTCGGCCTTGTAGAAGGGTGCTGCGTACCCTTCGGGCGGCGGGACGCTGGCCGGGTTGTCCAGGTAATCGAGGAGCGCCGGGTAGGTCTCCTTGGTCTGGCCGTGCCCGTAGGTGTTGTGATTGCGCGCGACCTTGCGGCCGTTCGCGTCGAAGTACATCTCCGCTTCGTAGTCGGAGAGGACGGGGTAGCGGGACTTGTAGATCGCGACGAGCTGATCGGCGGTAATCCCGAGCCACACGGCCACGAGGGCGTCGAGCTCGACAAGAGCCGCCCGGCGCTCGTGTTCGATCCGGAGGGGGCTGGCGTACTCCCACTCGCGTGTGAGGTGACCAGCGAGCGGCGCAAGGCTCGGCCATGCATGGGCCCACCCCTCGTAGCCCTGCCATGTGTCATGGAAGAGCTCTTCCCAGAGGGGCGCGTAGGCGGCGGTCAGACAGTTGAGGCGCAACGTACGAAGGAGGAGGGGGGCGGCGAGAGGGTGGTCGGGTGCCGCAGTAGGCATTTTGTGGGCTTCGGCTACCTGGAGGTGTGAGCGCCCGGTGATACGGAGGAGATAGTCCAAGGGGAGGGAGGCCCAGAAGCCGGCGTTTAGTGCCGTGTTGCGGTTGTCGATCAATGCCATGGATTGCACCGTGTGAACGTGTGCGGGGCCAGGCGGGACGATCGCGGCGAACAAGCTGCGTTCGGTATCGAATGGAATCATGGCCCGCCAGGCAAGGCGAAAATACTCAGTGTATGGGCGGCTGTCCCAGCGGTCCTGAACGGAGATATAGCGGTCAGATTCGCAGGCTCGAATATAGTTGGTGCGAGGAATGTTGTTCGTTGGAAGGATTTTGAGGTCGAAAGCCGCCCAGTCGAGGTGGCTTTTGCAAGGAATCTTTGGCTGCTTGACGAATGGGGTCGAAACTCCCAGGTGAGGGCCTTGCATGATGACGTCGGACAAGGATTCGGGAATGCTTGTCGAATGTTCGTACAGCCCAAGTTTCTTGGTCGCCAAGTTCTCAAACATTCCGATGGTGATTCTCGGCTCGTGAGACCCAAGGCGATCCTTGATGGTCGAGAGCGTGGAGATGGCAGCCTCTTCGGCACTGGTGACAGGGGTGAGTAGGGGGGTTTGGTCAACCGGTGACGTGCTGACGCCTGACAGGTGGCGCCACTCTTCGAGGCGTTTTAGGTCAACCTGGATGAGTCGGTCTGAGTGGGGTCGAATATCCCAGTCGCCACGGTACTTGATGCCAGGGAGCTCACCGGTGCCGTCGTGATTGAGTGATCCCGCTAGAGCCTGTGCGTCGTATAGTTGGCTGACGTGTAGAAAATTAACCTCTTGGGGGATTCCGTAAATGTGCAGGCCAAATCCCGTGGTGTGGCCAACTGGGTGGGGAAACGCCCAGTTCTTTCCGTTTACGAATCCCGCGTGCAGGCGGAGGTGTCCGTAGGTGGCAGCGCGGAGGCGTCCCTCTTTTGAGCCGCCGAAATGAGTGTCAGGATGGATTAGCCCAGCAATGCCATTCCGGCCTGTGTGGTCCCATACCTGGCTCATGAATGCGCGGTAGAGATTAGGGCGCGTTCCGGCGATAATAGAGTACGTGGCTGGGCTGCTTAGGAATGCGACGGACCCCATGGTGGCTGAGAGTTCCTCCAGCATGTACGGGAGGTTGTGCTTGTGCAGGATTTCCGACTTCCGAGCGCTCCACTCGTCCATATCCGGCTTCGCGACGAGTTTGAACCACGGTTCCAGCTCTGCCAGAACTGTGTCCTCCTGCCAGTCTGGCCGGACCCACGGAGGGTTACCCACCTGCAAGTCGTAGCCGCCGTGTACGAAAATCTGGGCGTACTCCAACTCCCAGTGGAAGAATCCTTGCTGTGCGGCGATGTCCATTGACTGGGCCGCCCAGGGGAAGCGGGACTCCAGCCAGTAGGAGCGGTCCATACCCATGAGGTCCGGGAGGGCGTCCTCGTATGGGGTCAATTGCGTCAGGGACTCGAACGCGGCGACCAGCGACTCCGATGGGACCTCCTGGGTGCCCAGCAGGGACTCCGCGAAGTCGAGCCAGTCGTCCAAGTTTGCCAGGGGGATCACCGCGCGGCGCTGTTCGGTGATGGCTTCCTTGCGGCGGCCCATACGGCGCTTGGCCACATCATCCTGGGTGAGGGAGAGCTGCTTGGTCTCGGTGCCGAAACCGGGGAGGGCGTCTTCCTCCCAGGACATCAGGACGCCGGCGATATCGTCGTCCGCGTCCGATACAGCCACTTCGTATGCCGCCGACTGCTCCGCCAGCTCCGCTGCGTGGCGGTATCGGGGGTTTGTGCCGTCGAGGAGGGAGACTTCCTGGACCGGCCAGAACCAGAGGGCGCACCAGGCGTCCATCAGCGTCCTCAGTCGCCAGTACGGGGTGTCAACCGCCTCAAGATCCGCCAGGACATCCTCGCGCTGGAGCGCTTCCTTCGGCTGGCGGAGCCACTCCGGCTGGGCTCCCCAGACGTCGATCTTGCGGCTGATGTCGCGCTCGGAGATCTCCAGGCGGCGGACCACCAGCTGCCACAGGTACTCCGCCCGGCGGGCCAGGCCCTGGAGGCGGGTCGTCTGCTTGGCGTTCGGGGACTTCGTGATCGCCTTGCGCCAGGCGGCCAGGGCTTTCGCTTCATCCGGGGCGAGGGCCTTCGCTTCCTTCTCGGCGGCGACCGCGCCCCACTCCTTCGCAGGGAGGAGGAAGTGGTGGACCGAGCCGGAGGGGAGGCCCGAGGCGGCTTCCGTGAGGGGGAAGCGGTCCGGGGTGGTGCCCAGCCAGCCGCCCTTCTTCAGGCGCTCCGCGGAGTAGATCTCGCGGCGGCCGCCGATCAGGGAGTTGCCGCGGCGCAGGTGCAGACCGAACCAGGGGGCCTCCATACCCGGGTGCATGGTGTTCAGCCACAGCGAGACCTCCGCCAGCTCGACCGCCGTCGAGTTGAGGTCCACGCCGTACGAGTTGTGCAGCGCGATGTACGCCTTGGCCTTCTGGAGCTCCATCGGGTACTGCTCGGTGTCGATCGCCTGGCCGGTCTCGTCCTGACGGCGGCGGAGGTACTCCACAGCTACCTGGTTGATGGCCTCGTTCAGGAACGCGCCCGAGCCCAGGGCCGGCTCGCAGATCTTCCAGTCCAGGAGTTCCCGGGCCTCGGTGACCGTGTCGTCCTGGTCCAGGCGGTGCTGGAGGGCGAGCTGGACCGTGACCTTCGTCAGGGATTCCGGGGTGTAGTACGAGGCCGAAGTCTGGCGGTCGCGGCCCGAGAGGCGGTAGACGAACGCACCCGGGCGGTAGCGGACCCGGACATCGGCGCCCGTCTCCTCGTCGCGGCGGCGGACGAAGACCGCGTCCGCGTATTCGTCTGCCTTCGAGGCCGGGACCAGCCAGGAGCCGTCCTTCGGGTCGCCGTTCTTCGCGACCTCGTACAGCTCCTCGCCCGCGATGAAGCCGGCGTAGGACATCAGTCCCTCGTACACAGCCCCCAGTTGGTTGATGCCGAGCTGCGCGTAGGAGATGAAGCCGCCGCGCTCGCCCTTCTTGCCGCGGGTCAGCATCAGCTTCCGCAGGACCTTGTACAGGGTCGCGTTGCGGAGCCGGGTGTCCAGGTACTGGGGCTCGCCGTCCGTGTCCTCGTCGTGGCGGGGGTCGCGTACCGACGCCGCTCCGATCAGGCGGATCGATTCCGGCTCGAAGAGCTTCGAGTGGAGGGGCTCGAAGCGGAGACCGATGTCTTCCGATTCCTTGACACCGACTCCGTGCGTGCGCCTCGGACGGTATCCCTCCTGGACCTTGCTGAAGAGGAGGTCCAGGGACTCGTACAGGTAGACACCCTCGCGGGCCTTCTCGCCCACCAGGTCCCGCTCCGCGACCAGTTCGCCGAGGCGGCCCAGGCCGTACCCCTGGTGGTACTCCGGGTAGTCCGAGGGGAGGATGCCAAGCTCGGGGCGGGCCTCCGCGTAGAGGAGGAACAGGATGCGGTACAGGTAGCGGAGCGACTCGCGGGTGAGCTGCTGGGAGAGCTCCGGGAGCTCCTTCACGTCCTCCAGGTGGACGCCGTCATGGCTGGTGATCCGTTCCAGGACCTCGTTCGCAATGAGTTCCACCGATTCGCGCAGGCCGTCCCGGAGTTCCGACGAGACACCCACCGCGTGCTTCGTCGACTTGTCGACGAGCCCGGCCAGGGGGTTCTCGCCGCCCTCCTCCGGGGTGCGGAGTGAGTCCGCTCCGAACAGGGCCGCCAGGGTGTCGAGTTCCTGGCCGTCCTTGATGTTGTTGCGGTCCAGGGCGGTGTCGAGCGAGGCTGCCAGGTAGCGGCCCTCGCCCCATGCGGCCCGGTCCGCCAGGACGATCACGCCGCCGGCCAGCAGGAGGACGTACCGCGGTGCGTCCTCGCTCGCGAAGAGGAAGGAGGCCAGCTTGGAGCCGGTACGGAGGGAGGTGGAGGCATCGAGAGAGATGGGGGTGAGGAGGCGGCCGGGGCCCTCCGGGTCCAGGGCCCCGTCCGGTTCGGCCGCCCAGCCGCAGTCGACCGCCACCAGACCCGTTTCGGCGTGTGCCACCGGGATCTCGTACGTGTGATCCGCGCGGGTCACCGTCAGGGTCTGCGGCTTGGCGTCGTAGCCCAGGGAACGGAGGACCGAGGCGTTGAGTGAGGCAGCACGCTCACGCCAGTCCGGGGAGTCGTACGTCGTTGCGTCGTCGGCGGTGCCCGCCGCCTCCGCGAAGAAGGCACGGGTCCGGAAGTAAGGGCGGCGCAGGCGGCGCAGGCCCAGGCGGGGAGTGACCGGCATAGCCTCGGAGGGCGGTTCCTGTTCGGAGGAGTCGGAGGACTTCGCCTCCTCCTCGCGGGTCTTCCAGGCGGCCAGCAGGCCGGACTTGAGATCCTTGGGGAAGACCTCGGCCAGGTAGTGCGCGGAGAAGTACTCACCGCGGTTGACCAGGGAGTCGTACGTCATGGAGATTCTCCTAGGCCTGTGCGGCGGAGCCGTGGGCGGAATCGAGGACGGCCAGTACGCGCAGCATCGGGCGGCCCGTCGTCAGCAGGGAGTCGGCGAGGCGGGTGAGGTCGTCCTTCGTCTCCTCGCCCGCCAGGGTGGGCTGTTCCCACTTGCCCAGCCGCAGCCGGTACTCCTCGATCGGGGCGAGGAGGGCCTTGTCCCAGTCGGAGCTGTGCCGAGAGAGGAAGGCCTCGGCTGTCTCCAGGGCCGCCGGGATGCCGGCCCGCAGGGCGTCCAGGTCGTGGCGCTGCAAGGGGTTGGCCATCGTCGGGCCGATGCCCGCCTGGCGCAGTATCCCCACCATGTCGTCCGTGACCTCGTCGCCCGTGACGGCCATCCACTTCACGACCGTCGGGCGGCCCAGCGCGTTGGAGTAGATGCCCTGTACGAGGTACACGGGGGTCTCGACGTCGGCCGTGATGACCGGGGCCTCCTGGCGTCCGAGTTTCACCAGGACCTTGTCGGTCAGCCACTCCACCACCGGGTGGAGGTCGGTGAGCAGGGAGATCTCAGGCCAGCTGGAGGCGCCGGACTCGCGGGCCCGTACAAGGGAGCGTTCGGCCAGCTTGCGGTTGAGGGTGACCAGCACTCGCTCGCTCAGGCGTTGCTCGCGGCGGTAGTCGGGCGGCAGGGCCTTCAACCGGTGCACCAGGTCCACCGGAGGCTTGAATGAGATCAGGCCGTTCTCGGGGTCGCGGTCCATGCCGAGGGTCTGCTGGGCGTCCGGGTAGACCTCCCGGACCGCCTCGTCGACGAACTCGCGCGTGGTCGTGAAGAGACGGGGTACGTCCGCCTTCGGCGGGGCCGAGGACTCGTCCGACGCCGTCTCCTCCGAGGCGGCCTCGGCGGCATCGTCCACCTGGGCGAAGAAGTCGGCCAGGAAGTCGTCGGCCCCGCCCGCTTCTTCGGCGGTGTGCTGGAGGGACTCGTCGACCGTACGGCCCTTGAGCAGGTCCTGGATCAGCGACTTCTCCTCGGCCTCCGCGCGGTACAGGCCGGAGACCGCCTCCGCCGTACCGAGAGAGCGGTGCGCCTCGTCCTCGCGCTCCAGGAGCCGCTCGGCCACCGTACGGTCGTCCTTCGCGCCGTCGACCTCGCTGGTCAGGATCAGGGCGCGGAACTGCGGCTTGTGGGTCTGGCCGTAACGGTCGATACGGCCGTTGCGCTGTTCGATGCGGATCAGCGACCACGGGACGTCGTAGTGGATGAGCTGGTAACACTGACGGTGCAGGTTGACACCCTCGGAGGCCACATCGCCGGTGAAGAGGATGCGTACGGGTGCGTCGGCGAGGCCGAAGTCCTCCACACACTGCATCTGCTGCTCGTCGGAGAGTCCGCCGTGCATGACCCGGGCGGCTTCGTCCAGGGCCTTGCCCTTGAAGCCGAGGGCCTCCGGTACGGCGGACCGCAGCCACTCCAGGGTCTGGACGCGCTCGGAAAAGACCACGACGCGAGTCTCGCTGCGCGGTCCGACGCCGATCTCCTTCAGCTGCTCGACGAGGGCGGTGAACTTGGCCGAATCCTGATCGGTCAGGCCGGCCGTCAGCTCCCGGAGCCGGTGGAGAGCGGACAGCTCGGCGCCCGTCGCCTTCGGGTCGTCCTTTCTCTCCAGCGTCTTGATGCGGGTCTCGACCGTCGAGCCCAGGGCGGCGTGCGAGGAGAGGAAGGACTTGAGCAGGGTGTACGGGAAGAGCGGGACCTCGCTTACCGAGCGGCTCTCGGCGGGCAGCCAGACCTGGGTGAGTTCCTCGAAGATCTTCTCCTCGGCCGGGGTCGCAGCGCAGTGCACCGACTCGGACGGGCCGCGGTCGGCCCACTGGCCGGACATCTTCTCCCGGACCTCGGCGCTGACCTTCGTACGCCGGATGAACAGGTGCTTGATGTCGTCGGCCGAGTAGCGCTCGGGGTCGCGGATCGCCGCCGGGTCCAGGAGGGCGATCAGCTCGGCGAAGGAGCGCGCGTTGCCGTTGTGCGGGGTGGCGCTGGCGAGGATGAGGGCGTCGGTCTGCGGGGCGAGCAACTGGGCGAGCTGGTTGCGCAGCGAACCGCGGTTGATCAGGTTGTGCGACTCGTCGATGACGACGGCGTCCCACCGGATGTGCTCCAGGTGGTGCTTGTACTGATCGGTGTTCTTGAGGGTGTCGATCGAGACGATCACGCGCTTGAAGAACGTGAAGGGGTTGCGGCCCGCCGGGATCTCGCGCTGGATCCGCTCGATCCCGGCGGAGTCGAGCCGGATGAGCGGAATCGCGAACCGCGTCCACAACTCGTGCTGGAACTGCTCCAGGACGTGCTGCGGGGTCACGATGAGGATGCGCTCGCCCCGACCGCGGCGGATCAGCTCCGCGAGGGTGAGTCCGATCTCCAGGGTCTTGCCGAGGCCGACGACATCGGCGATGAGCATGCGGGGGCGGAGGTTGCGTCCGGAGAGCGCGAGCTGCGCCGGCCGTTGCTGGTAGGGGAGGGGGTCGAGCAGGAAGCTGTCGGCGAGGGCCAGCCCGCGCTCGGACTGGGGCAGCGGGGTCTTGCGGAGGATGGCTTCCAGGAAGAGCCGGCTGCGGCGGAAATTCGGGGATTCGTCGCTGATCAGGGTGGTCTTGGCGGGGTCCATCAGCTCGATGCCCGGCTCGCCGTCGCGCGTGCGCTCCAGACCGGTGAAGAACACGGCCTCCTGGTCGCGGACGAACTCGGAGATCCCGACGGCTTCGATGCGGTCGCCGTCGTGGTCGGTCCGGGTGACGTTCTTGACCAGCCATTCCTCGTCGCGTACGACGATCTGGGCCCCGGGCGGCAGACTCGTGCCGGTCTCGCCCTGGCCGGGTTGCGGGCTGGACTGAAGGGCGGTCACCCGCGGTACCTCCTGGTAGCTGCTGAACTGTGTGGATCTTTATGTGCCCTATGGCCCGGGAAAAGGGGCGACGGTCACTACTGCCCCGCCCCACCCTCGGGCATCGGGGCATCGGGGCACGGGCCGCGGACCGGTCAGAAGGCCGCTGTCGCCGCGTACGTCTCGCGTAGCTGGGTCGCGATCCGGCGCGCGGCGGCCGAACGGCGCGGACCGGCGGGCGGCGAGGGCTGGGGTCCGGATTCCGGCTTCGGTTCGGGTCCGGGCGCCGACTGCGGTGCGGGTACGGCCGCAGGTTCGGAGTCCGGGGTGTTCACCGGGAGCGTGGGGGTGTAGCCCGGCGGGTGAGCCGGGCTGCCCTGCTGCGGCAGTGGGACGGTTGGCGCCGTGGCCTCGGGGTTCGGGCCCGGGGCCGGGAGAGTCGTAGCCTCCGCGAAGGCCGGGAGCTCGGCCGTCGGCGGGACGAGGACCGGCACCGGAGCGGGCTCCGCCGGTTGGTACGCGACGGCGGTGAGGGAGGTGAGCTGCCGCCGGGCCTGGGCCACGGTCACCCCGTGTGCCTTGATGACCGCCACGCACTGGGCGACGACCTCGCCCATCGTCGGCCGGTCCTGCTGTGCGTACTGGAGCATGGACGAGAAGAGGCCGACCAGTTCTTCGGGGGCGCCGGACAGGTCAGGGGCTTTGGCGGGGTTGATGATCTGGCTGAACAGCACCTGCATGTGGCCGGCCTGATACGGATAGTGGCCGGTGGTCATGAAGAGCAGCACCGCCCCTAGCGCGTACACGTCGACCGGGGCCGTCAGCGGCTTCTCGCCGTTGGCCTGCTCCGGTGACATGCAGGCCGGGGTGCCCATCACCATGTTCGGGGCGGTGAGCGAGGCGCTGGATTCGGCGAAAACGGCGAGGCCGAAGTCGATGATCTTGGGCCCGTTGGGGCCGAGCAGGATGTTCGCCGGCTTGAGGTCCCTGTGTAGCAGCCCCTGCCCGTGGACTCCGGCCAGTGCCTCGGCCAGGGTGGCTCCGAGCGAAGCAGCCGCGAGAGGCGAGAGGACACCCCGGGTATCAAGCAGCCGACGCAGGTCGGGGCCCTCCACGTACTCGGTCGCGAGCCACGGCTGCTCCGAATCCGTGTCCGCCTTCACGAACGCGGCGACGCGCGGGCCCCAGACCGTCTTGAGGACCTCGATCTCCTGGGCGAATCGCTGGCGCGTCTCCGAATCGACGACCGTAGGCTTGATCACCTTCACCGCGACGGCTTCGCCCGCAGCGGACTCGCCGAGGTAGACCTGGCCCATGCCGCCGTGGCCGATCCGTCCCAACAGCGTGAACCCGCCCAGCTCGGCCGGATCGTCCGGGCTCAGCGGTGTTGTGTGCACTCTGGTCCTCACCTTGAAGCTCTGCGATCGTCGCGCGCGTACGCGCCAAGGGTATCGGCGGTGTGCGAGGTATGGCCCGGTCCGGGTGCAGGCCCAGCGCCTTGGCCGGATACAGCCCCTGGGTCGGAGAATCCCGGCGCAGCCCCAGCGGACTCTGTGACTCGTCGGTGTGATCAAGATCGATGTGATTCGGTCAAGTACTTTCGTTTCTGCCGATCATGGGCTCAGGCCCAGGAGAATGACCGACGATGGACGTGACTGCTCCCCAGCCCGAAGGCCAGGCCGACGACTGGGGGGCGTTTCACTCACCTCACCGCCTCCCGAGGGTGCTGCTCTACCAGATCTGGCGTTCACTCTTGCGAAACGCGGCGTCCAGATCGAGGAAGGGACTAGCTTCGGAGTGAGGGACGGCTGCGGCTTCCCGCGTCGGAGCGGTTTGCGACGCGTCCTTGACGCTTGTACCCGCAGCCGCCTCACTCTGACTGCCTGGTGTGTCTTTGACCTGCAGTTTCTTCCGACGTCTCGAGGTCACCCTGTCCTCGATGACGCACCACGTCGGGTGCGTCGCGATCCTGGAGCCGGCCAAGGCGGACACCGGCGTCTGAGCTGTTGTGCAGGGCGGCGGGCGTGGGGTGTGCCGTGCGCGTTGCGGGCGATGCCTTGACTGGCCGTCCGGCGGGGAAGGGCGCGTCCCGCAGCAGGTCGTGATCCTGCTGCGGGACGCGCCCTTTCCGCGCCGTGCCCTGACTACACGCCGAGGACGCCCTGCTTCTCCAAGGACTTTCGCAGCGCCCGCACGGCGTAGAACGCGCGGCTCTTGACGGTGCCGGGCGGGATGCCGAGGTGCTCGGCCGCCTGGGCCACGCTGCATTCCAGGGAGTACATGAGGCCGATGACGGTCCGGTGCTGTTCCTTCAGCTCCCGTAGTGCCTCATGCACCGCGTGGGAGGTGATCGTCGACTCCGTGCAGTCCCAGGAGGTGTCCAGGTCCTCGACCGGCATCAGATCCAGTGGCCGGACCTGCCGGGCCCGGTGGTGGTCGATGACCAGGTTCCTGGCCACGGTGAACAGCCACGGCCGGACGTGTTCGCCGCGGGCGCTCAGGAGCCGGGCGTGTTTCCAGGCGCGCGCCGCGGTCTCCTGGACGATGTCCTCCGCCCTGTGCCAGTCACCGTCCAGCAGCCGCGCGGCGTACCGGACGAGCAGAGGGCCGTACTGCTCGTAGACGTCTCGTATGAAGGTGTCGCAGTCGGCGTCCGAAGTGGCGTGCCGGACGTGTGCCCGAGTCGGAGCGAGGGGGGCCGTCCCCGCCTGAGTGGTCCCGTTCATGGGTGGTGCCCCATTCTGTTCGAGTGTTCCGTGACGTGCCCTCCCACCTGCGTGGGTGAGTCGCTCAACACTCGACGGACCCCCTTCGCCCGACCTTGTCGTCACCTTGTCGCGCCGCTCAGCTGACGAGGACCCGTTGTCCCCCCTGCGCGGCGACGGGTGCTACCAGATCCTGATCCTCGTGATCTTGTGGATGGGAGCGTCGGTGGCAGTCCAGAAACTCCACTTCTCGATGGTCCCGCTGGTTGCCGGCGCCCCCAGCCTCGGCACGTACTCCACCGTGATCTTGTTGTTGCCGGTCCAGATCTGGTCCACGCCGTAGATCGCCACGCTCTGCGCGCCCGCGTTGGCGAAGCAGAGGGAGCCGCCTGCGTTGTGAACCGTCAGGTAGCCCATTTCATTGCAGCCGACGCGGTTGATGGCGGACGCGGACGAAGCGGGCAGCACGACGGCCAGGGCTCCGGCCGCCGCGACTACCGCGAGGCGTGTGATGAAGCGCTTCACTGGTGAGTTGTTCCTTCCGTGGGTGGTGTGGCGCCGCCGAGGGCACAGCACACGGCGGCATCGCAGGGACGCACGGGCGTCCCGTCACCGCAACGGGGCAAGGGGAGCTCCGGTTCATCGTCCTCCGCAGAGCGGGCCCGCCCGGTCCGGTAGGCCGGGCTCACCCCCGTGTGAACCGCGGCGCCGAGTTGCTCGTAGAAGCGGTGACGGCCGGTCACACGAGCCCTTACCGGTCGTCAGGGCGACCGACCTCATACAGAAGGACATCGAAGACATGCGCATCACCCGACCGACCAGGCCCGCCCGACTGCTCACCCTGCTCGGTGTCGCGGCAGTCGGCCTTTCCGTGACGGCCGCGGCCCTCCCCGGCCAGGACGAGGCGTCGGCCCGTCAGCAGGGGGCCCGGCCGACGATCGTGCTGGAGCACGGGGCGTTCGCCGACGCCTCCAGCTGGGACGGGGTCGTGGAGCGGCTGCAGCGGGCCGGCTACCCGGTGGTGGCCGCCGCCAACCCGCTGCGCGGACCGGCCACCGACGCCGCCTACCTGCGCAGCGTCGTCGAGCACGTCGACGGCCCGGTGGTCCTGGTCGGCCATTCCTACGGCGGCACCGTCATCAGCCAGGCCGCCACGGGCCTGGAGGGCAAGGTCAAGGCCCTCGTCTACATCGCCGCGTTCCTGCCCGACGCCGGCGAGAGCTCGCTGGGGCTGACGAACAAGTTCCCCGGCAGCACCCTCGGCCAGGTCGTCGCTCCGGTGAACTACGAGCTGCCCGGCGGAGCGTCGGGCGCTGACGTCTTCATCAAGCCGGACACGTTCCACCAGCAGTTCGCCGCGGACGTCCCGGCGGACAAGGCGAGGCTCATGGCCACCGGGCAGCGTCCGATCGCCGCCGCCGCACTGGAGGAGAACTCCACCCGTGCCGCCTGGAAGACGATTCCCTCCTGGTCGCTGGTCACCACCGAGGACCGCAACATCCCCGTGGCGGCGCAGCGCTTCATGTCGGCCCGGGCACACGCGCGTACGACGGAGATCGACGCATCGCACGCCGTGTCCGTCTCACGTCCCGACGCCGTCGCCCGCATCGTGGAGAAGGCGGCCCGTACGGTCCGCTGACCGGCACCGGCCGTCGTGGCCTCATCACCAGTTCCCCATACGCACCACCACCCCTATCGAGAGGCAGCAACCACCATGGCGTTCATCACCGTCGGCCAGGAGAACTCCACCGCCATCGACCTCTACTACGAGGACCACGGCACCGGGCAGCCGGTCGTGCTGATCCACGGCTACCCGCTCGACGGCCACTCCTGGGAGAAGCAGGCCGCGGCCCTGCTGAAGGCCGGTCACCGGGTCATCACCTACGACCGGCGCGGATTCGGCCGCTCGAGCCAGCCGACCACCGGCTACGACTACGACACCTTCGCCGCGGATCTGAACACCGTCATGGAGACCCTCGACCTCACCGACGCCGTCCTCGTCGGCTTCTCCATGGGCACCGGCGAAGTCGGGCGCTACCTCGGCACCTACGGCTCCGGCCGGGTCGCCAAGGCTGCCTTCCTCGCCTCGCTGGAGCCGTTCCTGCTCAAGACGGACGACAACCCCGAGGGTGTCGACGGGAGCGTCTTCGAAGGCATCGAACAGGCCGTGACCGCCGACCGGTACGCCTACTTCAGCGCGTTCTACCAGGACTTCTACAACCTGGACGAGAACCTCGGCACCCGGATCAGCGAGGAGGCCGTCCGCCACAGCTGGAACGTGGCCGCCGGCGCCTCCTGGTACGCCTCGCTGGCCTGCGTCGCCACGTGGACGACCGACTTCCGCGCGGACGTCCGGAAGATCGACGTGCCGGCCCTGATCCTGCACGGCACCGCCGACCGCATCCTGCCCATCGAGGCCACCGGCGAGCGCTTCCGCAAGGCGCTGCCGCAGGCCGACTACGTCGTCGTCGAGGGCGCTCCGCACGGCCTGCTGTGGACCCATGCCCAGGAGGTCACCGACGCACTCCTGGCCTTCCTGGCCAAGTAGGGGCGGCGGCCTTCCCCTCGGCCGGACGGTGCCCCGCACGCGCCCCGTCACCGTTCGACGGTGACGGGGCGCCGTCTTGGGAGCCCACCGGAGCCCTATGCCGCGGGAGCGCCACTGCCGGCAACCGGGAGCTTGTGGCCGTGACGTACAGCCGCCCTCTCCGGCACGGTGGGCGTGGGGTCCGCGTCCATGTCCAGGGCGGTGAGCCGGTCACGGACCTGCTGGGCGCTGTGGGACATGGCCCGCGCGCCGGCGCGTTCGAGGGCTTGGACCCAGTCCGCCCGTGCGCCGTCCCGGTCGCCCCGGGCCAGCCGGGTGTCCCCGAGCCGCATCAGTGTGCCGATGGCGTTCCTGTGGTCGCCCAGTTCCTCGAACGCCTGCGTTGCCCGCTGGTAGGTGGCCACCGACTCCTCGTAACGGCCGAGCATGCGGAGGTTGTACCCCAGGATGTCCCGGGCCTGGGCCAGTTGCCACGGCGCGTCCATGCGCTGGAACAAGCCGATGCTCTCCTCGATGTAGAGAAGCCCTTCTTCGAGCTGTCCCAGGTTGCAGCGGAACCAGGCGAGTTCGGCGAGACACTCGGCCAGCCACAACTCTTCGCCCGTCTCCCGGGACAGCTCCAGGCCCCGCTCGGAGAGCGTCACGGCCTCCTGGATCCGGCCGAACAGGAACAGTGCGCAGGCCGTGACGTAGTGGGCCCGGGCCTGATCACCGGTCGCGCCGAGCTCTTCGAAGATCGCGGTGGCGAGTCGCAGGTGGTGCAGGGCTTGCTCCTGGTGGCCGAGATAGCCCTGGACGCCGCCGAGATGGCGTAGGCAACGGCCTTCTTCGAGCCGGTCGTTCCGGCGCCGGGCCACTTCGAGGGCCGGGGTCAGCGCGGTGATGGCCTCGGGCCAGAACTCCTTACGGTGGAGGTAGTCCTTGAGTGACCAGGCCAGCCCGGTGGTGTGGTGGTCCAGCTTCTGGCTGGCGGCGGTGTGCAGCAGGCCCGTCAGCACCCGGTGTTCGGCGTCGAGCCATCGGTTCGCCTGCTCGACGGTGGCGAGGTTCTCCGGGGCGACGCCCGGGCCGGGTGCACCGAGGTCGAGCTCGGGCGTGGTGTCGTGTTTCAGGAGCTGGTTGGCCGCGTCTGCGGTGAACAGGTAGTGGTCCAGGACCCGGAGCGTGGCGCCGTGGCGCTCACCGGTGGTGTCGTGGGTGTGGGTCAGTTCGGTGGCGTAGCCGCGCAGGAGGTCGTGCAGGCCGTAGCGGCCGGGCAGCGGTTGTTCCACGAGGCAGGAGCCGACCAGCCCCGCGAGCGCACGGCGGGTCGCGGGGAGCGGGAGGCCGGCGAGGCTGGCGGCGGCGGGGGCGGTGATGTGAGGGCCGGGATGCAGGGCCAGCAGGCGCAGGAGCCGGGCCGTGGTCTCGTCCAGGGACCGGTAGGACCAGGAGAAGACGGCGCGTACGTCGGTGGTGGAGTCGGCGCCCGTGAACGCGTCGAGGCTGCCGTGCGTGTGCCGCAGGTCGTCGACGATGGCGTGCAGGGGGAAGGCGGGGTCGAGTTCGGCGCGGGCGGCGACCACCGCCATGGCCAGGGGCAGCCGTCCGCACAGGCTGATGAGGTCGGCCGCGGCGGCGGGCTCGGCGAGCAGACGCGCTGCGCCCAGGCGTCGTTCGAGGGCTTGGTGGGCCTCCGCCTGCGAGGGCAGGGGGAGGGCGAGGGGCTTGGCGCCGTCGGCGGCGATCAGGCCGGGGAGCCGGTTGCGGCTGGTGATCAGTGTGAGGCAGCCCGCTCCGCCGGGGAGCAGGGGCCGCACTTGCTGCTCGTCGCGGGCGTTGTCCAGGACGAGGAGGATCCGCCGGTCGGCCAGGAGGCTGCGGAAGAGCGTGCTGCGGCCGTCGGTGTCCTCAGGGATGCGCTGGGGAGGAACGCCCAGGGCGGTGAGGAATCCGTGGAGGGCGTTGCCGGGTTCGACGGCGGGCGCGTGGGGGTGGAAACCGCACAGGTTGACGAAGAGCTGCCCGTCGGGGAACGCGGAGGCGATGCGGTGGGCGTGGTGGACGGCGAAAGTGGTTTTGCCGACGCCGGGGGCACCGCTGACGACGACGGCAGGGGCAGCACTCGTGCCGGGTCGGTCCGGTGCACCGCAAACGGCCGACAGCCATGCGCCCTCGGTCTCGCGTCCCGCGAACACCGCAAGGCTGCGCGGGAGTTGGGCCGGTCTCACCCGGGGCGGCGACGTGGTCCCCGCGGAAGGCGCAGCGGGGTGGCGCCCCGCATCGGACCGGTCGGCGGCATCGGCCGCGCCGTCGTGGTCGGCCGGGCGGCCGGTCGCGGACGCCTCGCCCTCCACCGGTATCCCGGACGTGGTCGGCCCGAGCGGGTCGAGCGGGTCGAGCCCGTGTCCGGTATCCCCGCTGGGGACGGATGCCGCGCCCGAGACGGATGCCGCGCCCGAGACGGATGCCCCGCCGGATCCGGCCGGCCCATCGGACGAGTGAAGGGGCGGCAGGTCGTGGTGAAGGATGCCGTGGTGCAGCGCGCGGAGGGAGGGGCCCGGTTCGAGGCCGAGTTCGTCCGCGAGGTGCCGGCGCAGGTCGGCATAGCGCTGAAGCGCTTCGGGGTGCCGGCCGGCGAGGTACAGCGCACGGAGCAGCAGGGCCCAGCCGGTCTCCCGCAGGGGATGCTCCGTGGTCATCCTCTGTGCCGCGTCGAGGGCCTCGGTGATCCGTCCTCGCAGGAGCAGGGCGGTGGTGCGGAGCTCGCGGGTGGACTGCCGCAGCTCTTCCAGGCGCGCCGCCTCGTTGACGGCGAACAGGTGGTGCGCGGCGTCGGCGAACGCGGTGCCGCGCCACATCTCCAGCGCCTTGCCGGTCTCCTCCAGTACGCCTTCGGGCCGGCCCTGGTCCATGAACCGGCGCGCCAGGGCGAGGGCACGCTCGAAGCGCACGGTGTCACGGCTCTCGGGCGGCACCCGCAGGGCGTAGCCCAGAGGTTCGGTGACCAGCACCTCACAGGTGCCCTGACGGCGCAGGTGCTGCGGCTCCAGGACCGCGCGCAGCTTGCTGACGTGGGCGTGCAGGGAGCCCACCGCCGCGCCCGGCGTCCGTCCCGGCTGCTGTGGCCACAGTTCCTCGCACAGCGTCTGCGGAGCGACCGCTCGGCCCTCGCCCAGCAGCAGGCGGACCAGCAGCAGCCGCTGCCTGCGCCGGCCCGGATCGAGCAGCGCGCCCGCCCGCCGCACCTCCAGCGGACCCAGCAGCCCGAAGTCGAGACCTTGCACCGCAGTTGTCACCGCACCCACCCGGAATCCCGCTCGCGGCGGGGACCCCCGTGGTCCGCTGCCCGCATACCGGACAGGACATTAGCAGGATGTCACTCCGTGTGATCATCCGCGATCGTCCCGGACCGCCGTCGCAGGGGCATCCGGCCGGGCGCCCTCCGCCTTCGACGACGCATGAACCGGCGTGCCCATCGCTGCGTTGACTGATCGAACGGTCGTCGTCGGAAGTGGGGAAGAGACATGGTCAACGTCGAGGGAACGAGCACCGCCCGGTTCGAACCGGTCCGGGCCGCGCTGGCGGCGCACCTGGAGTCCGGCGAGGAGCTGGGGGCGTCGATCGCCATCGACGTCGACGGAGTCATGGAAGCCGACCTGTGGGGCGGGCACGCCGATGAGGCGCGGACCGTTCCCTGGCACCAGGACACAGTGGTCAGCCTGTGGTCGACCACCAAGACCCTGAGCAGTCTGGCGGCCCTCGTCCTCGTCGACCGGGGGGCACTGGACCTCCACCGCCCGGTCGCGCACTACTGGCCCGAATTCGCCGCTCAGGGAAAGCAGGACATCGAGGTGCGGCACGTCCTGGCACACACCTCCGGGCTCTCCGGCTGGCAGCAGCCCTTCACCGTGGACGATCTGTACGACTGGTCGACCGCAAGCGCCCGGCTGGCCGCGCAGGCGCCGTGGTGGGAGCCGGGCACCGCCTCGGGCTACCACGTGCAGACCCAGGGACAGCTCGTGGGAGAGCTCGTACGGCGGGTCAGCGGCCGTACCCTGACCGAGTTCGTGGACACGGAGATCGCCAAGCCGTCGAACGCCGACGTCCAGATCGGTGCGCGGCGGGCCGACTGGCCGCGCATCGCCGCGCTGGTGGCCCCGTCGCAGCTCTCCGGAATCCCCGCCGGCCTCGACCCCGAGGGGATCTTCACCAAGACCTTGCTCGGCAGTCCCGCCCGGGACGAGCATGTCGACACCCCGCGGTGGCGCGGTGCGGAACTCGGCGCCGTCAACGGACACGGCAACGCGCGGGGGATGGCCCGTGCCCTCTCCGTGATCTCACGCCGCGGCCGGGTGAACGGCCTGCGCCTCCTCTCCGAGGAGACGGTGGAGAAGGTCTTCGACGTACAGGCGGACGGAGTCGACCTCTTCCTGGGCGTTCCCGTGCGGTGGGGCATGGGCTTCGCGCTCGCCGATGCGAGGACGGTGCCGTGCATGCCCACGGGACGGGTCTGCTTCTGGGTCGGCCGGGGCGGGTCGATCGTGATGATGGACCTCGACCGGCGCGTCACGTTCTCGTACACGATGAACAGGCTGGGCGACGGACTCCTCGGCTCGGAGCGCACCCACGACTACATCAGGCACGTCTACGAAGCCCTGGACGCCACCGCCTGAGGCCCGGCGGCTCCACCGGCTCACGCGGAGATGTCCATCCAGGGGGCGCCGCACTGGCGCTGCGGCCGGCTCGCGACGGCCCTCGCGACCTCAGGTGCGGGCCTCCGCGGTGTCCAGGAGGCGGGCGGCCGCCTCCACCGGTGGGGGGAGGGGGTGGCGGGAGCGCAGGGCTCGGGGGAGGCGTTCGAGCAGGCCCAGCAAGGCCTGGCGGGCTTCCGGGTCGTGGGTGGCGTCGGCGGCGAGGCGGCGGGTGTGGTGGGCGGCGACGCCCAGCGGGCGGCGCAGCCAGGCGGTGAGGGCGGCGTTGCGGCGCTGTACCGCGGGCCGGCCGGGGCGCACCCCGCCGGTCGGGCGGTGCAGGGCCACCACGTCCGGGACGTGGCACACGCCCCAGCCGTGGGCGGTCAGGTCGTAGGCGAGCAAGGTCTCCTCGCCCCCGAGGAACAGGATCGGGTCGTAGCCGCCGGCCTGCAGGTAGGCCTCCCGTCGGGCGACGGCCGCGCAGGCCAGGAAGCCGAGCACCTGCGGTCCGGGCAGATCGGCGGCGCGGCCGAGCGGGGAGTCGGCGAGCATGCCGTTCAGCGGGTCGGCCTCGGCGTCGGGGCCCACGCGGACGCAGGCGGCGAGCAGTCCGAGGCGGGCGTGCCCGTCCAGCAGGTCCGCCGCGCGCGCCAGGGACCCGGCTTCCCACCAGGAGTCGTCGTCGCTGAACGCGACGTACGGCGTGCGCGCGTGGCGTACGCCGATATTGCGGCCCGGAGCGCCGAGGTTGCGGCCGGGCGTGAGGAGGGTGACCTCCGGCCGCAGCCGCGCGACGGCTTCCGGGGTTCCGTCCGTCGACGCGTTGTCGACGACGATCACGGGGGGCCGCTCCGGGAGGGCTGCCAGCCGGTCCAGGGTGTGCAGCAGCTGGTCGCGGCGGTTGCGGGTGATGACGACCACGGTGGTGCGGGGATCGGGGGCGACGGTCACGGTCGGCCACCTCGGGTCGGGGCGGTGGGGTGATGCGCGGGACTCCCGGGAGCCGCTGCGGCAACGCCGGGCTGACCGGCGGCCGCGCCGGGGCCGGCGCGGCCGCCCGCCGGTCAGACGATCGCGTCCGGGTCCTCGTCCGGGTCCTCGACGACGTGCATCGCCGCTTCCTCGGCGCTCGCCGCGCCCGCGTCGATGCCCTCGTCCCGGGCGATCAGCTCCTTGGTGGTGTCGCTACGGGCGCCCTCGTCCGGCGCCGTCAGTCGCCCGGCGCGGTCACCGCCCACCTCGGCGTCGACCGGTTCGCCCTCTCCGCCGGGCAGGTCACCCACGCCGTCCCCGTCGGGTGCGGCGACGTCGGGGACCTCCTGGGAGAGCCTCTCGTCCAGGGTTTCGCCGGCGTGCTGCTCGGCCGCCGTCGTGCCGTACTTGGTGACGCCCAGGGGCTTTTCGGGAGGGGAGTAGCCCTCGTCCAGCATGTCGTCGTAGGTCCGCTCGTCCACGGCGTTCTGGAGGTCCAGGGGCGCCGCGTCCTCTTGTTCCTCGTTGGTGCCCGTGGGCTGGTAGGCGTCGTCCGCCATCGGGTTCTCGCTCATCAGGCGCTCCTTCTGCCCTTGGTGTCGTGGTCGCGGGGGTCTGCGGGGTCCGTGGGGACCACCTCCGTACGGCCCTCCAGCAGCACGAGCGACCGGTTCCCGCCGGACGGGTCGAGGAGGGCGCGGACCTGCGCGCGGGTGACCGCGCGGGTGACTGGCACGGCCGTATCCGGTGGGTGCTCCGCCATCGGTACGTCCTTCCGTCTCGATCATCCTCTTGCGGCGGCTGCCCGCGACCCGGCGGGCGAAACAGTGGACCCGGCTGATCGGGGGTGTCGCGGGGCATCGCGGCGAAGGAGCCGGGCAGACGCTCTGCACGGCACACCGCCCCCGGGGCGGCTGCCCGGGCCGCGCAGGGACCGTCACTCGGAGTCGTCATGGACCACTCTCGCGCACCGGTACTCGAGGCACTGCAGGACTTCCGGCGCCGGGGCGACATCGCGTACGGCCCGCCGGGCCACAAGCAGGGGCGCGGGGTGGACCCCAGGGTGGCCGAGATCGTCGGGCTCGACGTGTTCCGGGCGGACGTGCTGACGCTGAACGGGCTGGACGACCGGCGGCAGTCGCAGGGCGTGCTGAGTCGGGCGCAGGAGCTGATGGCCGATGCGGTGGGTGCGGAGCAGGCGTTCTTCTCGACCTGCGGAAGCTCGCTGTCGGTGAAGTCCGCGATGCTGGCGGTCGCGGGGCCCGGCGAGAAGCTGCTCCTGTCGCGCAACGCCCACTAGTCCGTGATCACGGCGGTGGTGGTGAACGGCGTCGAGCCGATCTGGGTGCACCCCCAAGTTCGACACGGAACGGCACCTGGCGCATCCGCCGGAGCCCGACGACGTACGGCGGGGGCTCCAGGAGCATCCCGATGGCAAGGGAATGCTGCTGACCACACCCACCGACTGGGGCACCTGCGCCGACTTCAAGGGGGTGGCGGTCGTCTGCCACGCGGCTCAAGCAGCGCGAGGACCTGCTGGGCACCACCAGTGCCTCGCCGCTGGTGTACGCCACGCTGGACGGCTGGCGGCGCCAGATGGTGGAGCACGGCCGGGAGCTGCTGTCCGCCGCCTTGCGGCGGGCCGCGCGCCGACGAGATCGAACGGCGGCCCGCCGTGCACCTTCCGCCGCCGTCGGCGCTGGAACTGGAGCAGGCGCGCCTGCCCCGCGAGGCGTTCTTCGCCGAGGCGGAACACGTATCGGCCCGGGACGCCGTCGGACGGATCGCCGCGGAGACGCCCGTGTCCGCCGGGCGTGCCCGTGGTGTGTACGGACCGGCCGCCGCGCGGCCGCTACGAGCCGCGCGCGGTGCGGGCGAGCCACGGGGTGAGCGTGGTGCCCGCGATCAGTTCCCTGTACGTCTCGTCGCCGGGCAGGGGGACGATGAGCCAGTGGCCCGGGGGGAAGAACCGGCCTTTCGTGCGGGCGAGTCCGCCGTAGACGGAGCGCAGGAACGCCGGGACGGAATCCCGGGGCACGTCATGGAACTCGACGTCGTCCACGGTGATCTTCGCGTCGTCCTCGGGGAAGAGCTGGACGGTCACGGCGGGGGATCCCGCCAGTTCCACGAAGGCCTCGTGCGGCAGAGAGCCGTCCGGGTCGAGGGTCGCGAAGGCGCCGGCCGAGGTGCGGCGCGACGTCTGGTCGGCGCCGATGTCGTCGGTCACCGTCATCGCCAGGCCGTGAGCGAGCGCGATCTCCCGGATCGCGGTGACGGCGGCCTCGGTGGACGGGAGGTGGGGGCGTTCCATGGTCACCATTCTTGCCGGTCCGGCGAAGGAGGCCGGTCCGGCGAAGGAGGGGGGACCGGCAGGCCGCCGCGCTGCTGCGGCACCCGGACCTCCCGCCCCGGTGGCCGCCCTGCACCGGGCGGGACTCGGCGACCTCCTGGAGCGTGGGGCGCCTCTCCGGCCTGGGGCCGGGGGAGGGCCGTTTCCGCACCCGATCCAGGGCAGGTCGGATGTCGCCGGCCCGGTGCGCCGCCTGCGCTGCGACCGCGGCCCGGAGCGCGTGGCCGAGATGGACCGGGTCCGGAGCCGACGGATCCGGTCCCGGCGGATGATCGCATTAGGGTGGCGCGCATGTCTGCCAACAGCTCCTCGGTGCACGGCACATCGACGACCCGGACGGGTCCCCCCATACCCCGGCGCGGCCGTCGTCCGTACGCGGGCGTCCGTGTCTCGGCGGTGGCCGGCGGCCTGCGCTGGGCCGCCTCGCGGTGGCCGTTCGTCGAGAACGAGGTGGCGGGCCTGCGGCCCTTCGTCCGCCCCGGGGCCGTCTGCCTCGACATCGGCGCCGAATACGGGCTCTACACCTGGACCCTGGCCGCGCTGAGCGGACCGACGGGCGCCGTGCACAGCGTCGAGCCGCTGCCCGGCCCGGCGAGCTGGCTGCGCACCACCGCCGCCGCGCTCGGCTGTGACAACGTCACCGTGCACCGCACCGCGCTGGGCGCGCGGGCGCAGGAGGGCACGATGAGCCTGCCCCGGCGCAGGCTGCTTCCGGTGCACGGGCGCGCGTACCTCACCCAGGGGGCGTCGGGGCCCGGCCCCAACACCGAGTTCCCGCGCTCCCGCCCGGTGGCCACGCCCGTACGGACCGTCGACGGACTCTGCCGGCACCTGGCGCTGGAGCGGGTCGACTTCATCAAGGCCGACGTCGAAGGGGCCGAGGAAGCCGTCCTGTCGGGCGCCCGGCACACCCTGGAGCGGCACCGGCCCGCGCTGCTGCTGGAGATCGAGGACCGCCACCTGGAGAAGTACGGCACCCGCTCGCACCGGATCGTCGACCGCCTCGCCGCGCTCGGCTACGCGATGCACCGCCGGCACGACGGAGCGTGGACACGGGTGACGGAGGTCACGGAGGAGTTCCGCAATTACCTCTTCACCGTGCGCCCGTTCCCCTCCGGCTGAAGGATCCTGGACTGTTATGGGCTCCACTCTCGTCATCACCAACGATTTCCCGCCGCGCCAGGGCGGGATCGAAACCTTCGTCCACGCCATGGCCACGCGGGTGCCGGACGACGACGTCGTCGTCTACACCTCGCACGAGCCGGGCGACACGGCGTACGACGCCACGCTGCCGTTCCCGGTCGTCCGTGACACCAGCGGCATGCTGCTGCCGACCAGCCGGGTCACCAAGCGCGCCGTCGAGATAGCCCGCGCGCACGGCTGCGACCGCGTGTGGTTCGGTGCGGCGGCGCCGCTCGCCCTCATGGCGCCGACGCTGCGCGAGAACGGCGTCCGGCGCATCGTGGCCACCACCCACGGCCACGAGATCTGGTGGGCCCGGCTGCCCGGCGCCCGCACCATGATGCGCCGCATAGGCAACGGCGTGGACGTGGTCACCTACCTCGGCGAGTACACGCGCGCCCGGATCGCACCGGCGCTCGGTCCGCGCGCCGAGCTGAGCCGTCTGGTGCCCGCCGTGGACGCCGACGCCTACCGGCCCGACGCCGAGGCGGGCGCCGCGCTGCGCGCCGAACTCGGCCTGACCGGCAAGCGGATCATCCTGTGCGTGGCCCGGCTCGTCCCCCGCAAGGGCCAGGACAAGCTGATCGAGGCCATGCCGCTGATCCGGCGGCAGGTGCCCGACGCGGTGCTGCTGATCGTCGGCCAGGGCCCGGACGAGGCCCGGCTGCGCAAGCTGGCCAAGCGGCACGGCGAGGACGCGGTCCGCTTCGTCGGCGGCAAGACGCACCACGAGACGCCCCGTTACTACGCCGCGGCCGACGTCTTCGCGATGCCGTGCCGCACGCGCAAGGGCGGCCTGGAGGCCGAGGGGCTCGGCATCGTCTTCCTGGAGGCGGCCGCCAGCGGCCTGCCCGTCGTCGTCGGCGACTCCGGCGGCGCCCCGGACACGGTGCTCGACGGAACGACCGGCACGGTCGTGGACGGCACCCGGACCGGGGCGATAGCGGCGGAGCTGACGCGCCTCCTCCTGAACACCGACCGGGCCACCGAGATGGGCACCGCGGGCCGCCAGTGGGCGCGCCGGTCGTGGTCCTGGGACGCGCAGGCCCGCCACCTGAACCAACTGCTCGACCCCGAGCACGAGCCGGTGCCCGTCCCCGCGCCCCGGCGGGCGTAGGGCCGGACCCCGCGTACGCAAGGGCGCCCCTCCCGAACGGGAGGGGCGCCCTTCACGGCTGCCTCAGCCTTCGATCCAGCCGTGGCTCTTCGCGACCCGCAGGAACCTCTCGCGGATCTGCACGATCTGCGCGCCGGTGAGCGACGGGGCCGCCTCCAGCAGGACCTCGGTGACCTCCCGGATGTACTGGGCGGGGCTGAGCGCGTCGCACAGCGCGTCGTCGACGGCCCCGGAGCCGGCGGCCGTGACCGTCCCGGGAGGCGTCACCGCGGTGCCGTCGGCGTTCTTGGCGAGCTGGACCGACGACGCCTTCAGGCCCCGGTCGCCGTCCTCGATCTCGAACTCGACCGCCGTGCCGGACCGGATGTACGACTCCGGGATCAACAGGTCGTTCACGTGCAGGAAGACGTCCTCCCCGCCGTGCTCGGGAGCGATGAACCCGTACCCCCGGGTTCCGTCAAAACGGATCACGCGACCAGAAACCACACCAACCCCCAAAGAACACCGGGCACCTTGCCCGGCACCACAGGGCACAGAGTAAGGCGAGCGCCGGGCGCCCGGACACCGGGGCCCCGTCGCGCGGCCGGGCGGCCGGGAATTCAACGGCCCGATGTCACGTGCGCGCCCCGGCCGGGACCCGCCCGACCGGGTGCAGGGCCGCGCGTTCCAAGGGGGCCGACGGGTCGATCGAGACGTCCAGGGGGGCCGGCCGGGCGCCCGCGCGGACCAGCAGGTCGCCCACGGCGGCGATCATCGCGCCGTTGTCGGTGCACAGACCCGGGGACGGGACGCGCAGCGTGATGCCGGCGGAGCGGCAGCGGGCCTCGGCCAGGGACCGGACGCGGGAGTTGGCCGCGACCCCGCCGACGACCACGAGGGTGGTGACCCCGTGCGCGCGGCAGGCCGCGACCGCCTTGCGGGTCAGTACGTCGGCCACCGCCTCCTGGAGCGAGGCCGCCCCGTCGGCCAGCGGCAGCCGCTCGCCCCGGACCCGGTGCTGCTCGGTCCAGCGGGCGGCGGCGGTCTTCAGCCCGGAGAAGGAGAAGGCGTACGGGTCGTCGCGCGGCCCGGTCAGCGGGCGCGGGAAGGCCACCGCGCGCCGGTCGCCCTGCCGGGCCGCCCGGTCGACGGCCGGTCCGCCCGGGTACGGCAGGCCGAAGACGCGGGCCACCTTGTCGAAGCACTCGCCCGCCGCGTCGTCCACGGTGTCGCCCAGGTGCGTGATCGGGTCGCGCGCCAGGTCCCGTACGAGCAGCAGCGAGGTGTGCCCGCCGGAGACGATCAGCACCACGCAGAGGTCGGGCAGCGGACCGTGCTCCAGGGTGTCGGCCGCGACGTGCCCGGCCAGGTGGTGGACGCCGTACAGCGGCACGCCGAGCGCGTACGCCAGGGTCTTCGCCCCGGCGAGCCCGACCTGGAGGGCGCCGGAGAGGCCCGGGCCGGTGGTCACGGCGACCGCGCCGATGTCCGCGGCCGTCAGTCCGGCTTCGTCCATGGCCCGGCGGACGACCGGGCCGAAGGAGTGGAGGTGCGCGCGGGCCGCGATCTCGGGGACCACCCCGCCGAACCGGGCGTGCTCGTCCATGCTCGACGCGAGCGCGTGGCCGAGCAGCCGCCCGTCCCGGACGAGTCCCGCGCCCGTCTCGTCGCAGGACGATTCGATCCCGAGGACCACCGGAGAGCCCACGTGCCACCCTTTCACCGCAGCCGCTTATTGCGACCTATGTGCAACAAGGCTACGGCACGCCGGGCCGCCGCCCCGCTGCCCCACCTGCGGCGCAGGTCTGCCACCTCACACCGGCAGCCCCGTCGGCTCCTTGATCCGCTTCATGATGATCTGCGAGTTGACCTCGGTGATCCCCGTCAGCGCGGTCAGCTGCTCGATCCACAGCCGCTCGTACGCCCGCAGGTCCGCGACCGCGATCCGCAGCAGGCAGCCCGGGCTGCCGAAGAGCCGGTAGGCCTCGATCACGTCCGGAATGTCCTGGAGGGCCGCCTCGAAGGCCTCGACGGACTCGCGGTCGCGGCGCACCTCGACCGAGACCAGCACCTCGAAGCCGCGCCCGACGGCGTCCGGGTCGATCACCGCGCGGTAGCCCTGGATCACTCCGTCCTGTTCCAGCTGGCGCACGCGGCGCATGCAGGGGGAGGGGGTGAGGCCCACCCGCTGGGCCAGCTCCTGGTTGCTGAGCCGCCCGTCCTTCTGGAGCTCACGCAATATTTCACGGTCGATGGCGTCCATGACGCAATCATCCCCCACGCTGTATTAAATCCCGGGCTGAAGTGGCAATCCTATTGCGCGTAGATGTTTCTATGATTGCCCGGATACGCACACACGTACGGGGGCTACGCGCGGAAAGGCAGGCAGCCGTGGGACGGATCGTCGTCATCAGCACCGGCGGGACGATAGCGAGCCGCTGGCAGGGTTCCGGATTCGCGGCCGACGCCGACGGCAGCGAGGTCATGGCGACCGCGCCGCTGCCCGAGGGCATCACCGTCGAGATCGTCGACCTGTTCAGCGTGAACAGCCCCCGCCTCACCACCGCCCACCAGCTCACCCTGCTGCGCACCGTGCACGAGGTGCTCGCCGACCCCGGCGTGCAGGGCGTCGTGGTCACCCACGGCACGGACACCCTCGAAGAGTCCGCCTTCCTGGTCGACCTGCACCACCACGACCCGCGCACGGTCGTCTTCACCGGCTCGCAGCTGCCCATGGGCGCCGAGGACGGCGACGGCCCCGGCAACCTCTACGACGCCCTGCTCACCGCGGCCACCACCCGCGGGCTCGGCGTCCTCATCGCCTTCGCCGGGCGGGTCCACGCCGCGCGCGGCACTGTCAAGACCCAGACGCTGACCGCCGACGCCTTCGCGAACCCCTCCGGCGAACAGCTCGGCAAGGTCGGCTTCGGCAAGGTCACCGTACTGCGCCACCCGGTCCGCCCCGCGCCGCTCGCGCTGCCCGCTATGCCCGAACTGCCGCCCCGCGTCGACATGGTGATGCACCACGCCGACGCCGACCCGACGCTGTTCCAGGCGGCCCTCGCCGCCGGAGCCCAGGGCGTGGTCCTCGTCGCCACCGGTGCGGGCAACGCCACCCCCGAGATCGTGGAAGCGGTACGCGCCGCCACCGCGCGCGGCGTCCTGGTGGCGCTCACCACCCGCGTGGCGGCCGGTCCGGTCACCGAGATCTACACCCAGGGCGGAGCCGTCGACCTGGTCGCCGCCGGCGCGGTACCGACCGGCACCCTGCGCGCCGGGCAGGCCCGCATCGCGGTCCTCTCCGCGCTCCTGGCCGACCAGGACCCGGCCGAGCGGGTGCGGATCCTGCACCGGTCGCTCGTCTCCGAGGCCCCGGTCCTCGTCGACGCCTGACCACCCCGGATCCGGGCCGCCCGTCGCGGGCGGCCCGGCCCGGGAACAAGGGCAGGACCGCCCGCCCGCTCACGCCGTCGGAGGCAGGTCCCGCCCGAAAGCGGCCAGCAACTGGTCCGCCGCCGAGGTCGCGGTCACCGTACCCGCCCGCACCCCGGCCTCCAGGTCCGGCGCCAGCTCCCGGACCGCGGGGTCCGCGCGCAGCCGTCCCAGCAGTTCGTCGCGGACCATCGACCAGGTCCACTCCACCTGCTGCGCCGCCCGCTTGGCCGTCAGCCGGCCGTCGGCCTCCAGCACCCGGCGGTGCTGCTCCAGCCGGTTCCACACCTCGTCCAGCCCCGCCGACTCGCGGGCGCTGCACGTCAGCACCGGCGGGGTCCAGGCCGCGTCCACCGGGTGCATCAGCCGCAGCGCACCGGCGAGTTCGCGGGCGGCCGCCCGGGCGTCGCGCTCGTGCGGGCCGTCGGCCTTGTTCACGGCCAGGACGTCGGCCAGCTCCAGGACGCCCTTCTTGATGCCCTGGAGCTGGTCGCCCGTCCGCGCCAGGGACAGCAGCAGGAACGAGTCGACCATCCCGGCCACCGTCGTCTCGGACTGGCCGACGCCGACCGTCTCCACGAGCACCACGTCGTAGCCCGCGGCCTCCATGACGATCATCGACTCGCGGGTCGCCTTCGCGACCCCGCCCAGGGTGCCCGCCGAGGGCGACGGCCGGACGAAGGCCGCCGGATCCACCGCCAGGCGCTCCATCCGGGTCTTGTCACCCAGGATCGAACCGCCCGTGCGGGTGGAGGACGGGTCCACGGCCAGCACCGCCACCCGGTGGCCGAGCCCGGTCAGCATCGTGCCGAAGGCGTCGATGAACGTCGACTTGCCCACGCCCGGCACCCCGCTGATGCCGATCCGGCGCGCGGCGCCCGCGTGCGGCAGCAGCTCCGTCAGCAGTCGCTGCGCCAGCACGCGGTGATCGGGGCGGGTGGACTCGACGAGGGTGATGGCGCGCGCGATGTGCGCGCGCTTCCCGTCGAGCACACCCTTGGCGTAGGCCTCGATGTCGATCTTCGGGGGCATCGGCTCGCCGCCCCGCCTACAGCTCGTGGCCGAGTTCGGCGGCCAGCCGCGTCACCAGGTCGTGCGCCGCGTCCGGGATGACCGTGCCGGGCGGGAACACCGCGGTGGCCCCCATCTCCAGCAGCGTCGGCACGTCCGCGGGCGGGATCACCCCGCCGACCACGATCATGATGTCCTCGCGCCCCTCGTGCGCGAGCTGCTCGCGCAGCGCCGGCACGAGCGTGAGGTGACCGGCCGCGAGCGAGGACACGCCCACCACGTGGACGTCCGCCTCGACCGCCTGGCGGGCCACTTCCTCCGGCGTCTGGAACAGCGGGCCGACGTCCACGTCGAAGCCCAGGTCGGCGAAGGCGGTCGCGATCACCTTCTGACCGCGGTCGTGCCCGTCCTGGCCCATCTTGGCCACCAGGATGCGCGGACGACGGCCCTCCGCCTCCTCGAACCGGTCCACCAGGGCGCGGGTGCGCTCGACCGACGGGGACTCGCCTGCTTCGCTGCGGTACACACCCGAGATGGTACGGATCTGGCTCGCGTGCCGCCCGTACACCTTCTCCAGGGCGTCCGAGATCTCGCCCACGGTCGCCTTCGCGCGCGCCGCGTCCACGGCCAGCTTGAGGAGGTTGCCCTCCAGCCCGGCACCGGCGCCGCGCTCGGCGGCGTTCGTCAGGGCCCGCAGGCAGTCCTGCGTCACCGCCTCGTCGCGCTCCTCGCGCAGCCGCCGCAGCTTGGCGATCTGCTGGGTGCGCACCGAGGAGTTGTCCACCTTGAGCACGTCGATCAGCTCGTCGGTCTCCACCCGGTACTTGTTCACCCCGATGACCGGCTGGCGACCGGAGTCGATGCGCGCCTGCGTACGGGCCGCGGCCTCCTCCACCCGCAGCTTCGGGATGCCCGCGTCGATGGCCTGCGCCATGCCGCCGGCCGCTTCGACCTCCTCGATGTGCTGCCACGCCCGGCGGGCCAGGTCGTAGGTCAGCTTCTCGACGTACGCGCTGCCGCCCCACGGGTCGATCACCCGGCAGGTCCCCGATTCCTGCTGGAGCAGCAGCTGGGTGTTGCGGGCGATCCGCGCAGAGAAGTCCGTCGGCAGCGCGAGCGCCTCGTCGAGGGCGTTGGTGTGCAGCGACTGGGTGTGCCCCTGTGTCGCCGCCATCGCCTCGATACAGGTGCGCGTCACGTTGTTGAAGACGTCCTGCGCCGTCAGTGACCAGCCCGAGGTCTGCGAATGGGTGCGCAGGGAAAGGGACTTGGCGTTCTTCGGGTCGAACTGCTTGACCAGGCGCGCCCACAGCAGGCGCGCGGCCCGCAGCTTGGCGACCTCCATGAAGAAGTTCATGCCGATCGCCCAGAAGAAGGACAGGCGCGGCGCGAAGGCGTCCACGTCCATCCCGGCGCCCAGCCCCGCCCGCAGGTACTCCACCCCGTCGGCCAGCGTGTACGCCAGCTCCAGGTCGGCGGTCGCCCCCGCCTCCTGGATGTGGTAGCCGGAGATCGAGATCGAGTTGTACCGCGGCATCTTCTGCGAGGTGAAGGAGAAGATGTCGGAGATGATCCGCATCGACGGCTTCGGCGGATAGATGTAGGTGTTGCGGACCATGAACTCTTTGAGGATGTCGTTCTGGATGGTCCCCGCGAGCTGGTCGGGGGAGACCCCCTGCTCCTCCGCCGCCACGATGTACAGCGCCAGCACGGGCAGCACCGCGCCGTTCATCGTCATCGACACCGACATCTTGTCCAGCGGGATGCCGTCGAACAGCTGGCGCATGTCGTAGATCGAGTCGATCGCCACGCCCGCCATGCCGACGTCGCCGGTCACGCGCGGGTGGTCGCTGTCGTAGCCGCGGTGCGTCGGCAGGTCGAAGGCCACCGACAGGCCCTTCTGGCCCGACGCGAGGTTGCGCCGGTAGAAGGCGTTCGACTCCTCGGCCGTGGAGAAGCCCGCGTACTGCCGGATCGTCCAGGGCTGGTTGACGTACATCGTCGGGTACGGGCCGCGCAGGTACGGGGCCACGCCCGGGTAGGTCGCCAGGAAGTCCAGGCCCTCCAGGTCCCGCCCGGTGTACAACTGCTTGACGCCGATGCCCTCCGGGGTCTCCCACAGCAGGTCGTCCGTGGCGGAGCCGGTGGACTCCTTCACGGCCGCCCGCCACTGCTCCTCGGACCCGGCGGGAGCGGTCCCGCCGAGCGCCAGCTCGGAGAAATCGGGGATGCTCACGAGGTCACTCCCATCCGGTCGAGTACGGAGGACAGCACGGCGACCGCGTCGCAGCCGGCGAAGACGTACTCGTCCACATCGGCCGCGCAGGTGCCCGGGCGTCCGGCGAGGAACACGGTCGTCGCGCCCGCGGCGCGCAGCGCGGCCGCCACCGCCGCGGCCCGCTCCTCGTACAGCGTGTCACTGGAGCACAGCACGGCCATGCCGTCGGCGCCGCTCGCGGCGTAGGCGGCGGCAGCCGTTTGCGCGTCCACGGAGACCGGGTCGTGCACCGCCTCGACGCCGCCGGCCTGGAACAGGTTGGAGGCGAAGGTGGCCCGCGCGGTGTGCGCGGCGGCCGGACCCAGCGCCGCCAGGAACACCCGCGGCCGGGACCCGGTCGCGGCCAGGTGCGCGTCGGACCGGGCGCGCAGCGCCTCGAAGGCCTCGTCGCGGCGGACCCGCGGCAGCCCGCCCGAGGGCCCGGCGGGCGCGCTCTCGCGGACCACCGGCTTCTCGGACAGCTGCGGGAACTCGCTGACGCCGGTGATCGGTTCGCGCCGCTTGGCGAGCTTCGCGGAGCGCGCGGCCCAGGTGGCGGCCAGGCGATCGGCGACCAGCCCCGAACGCAGCGCGGCCGGCTGGCCACCCGCCTTCTCGACCGTCTGGAAGAACTCCCAGGCGGCGTGCGCGAGTTCGTCGGTCAGCTGCTCGACGTACCAGGAGCCGCCCGCCGGGTCGATCACCCGGGCCAGGTGCGACTCCTCCATCAGGATCGTGGAGGTGTTGCGGGCGATCCGGCGCGCGAAGGCGTCCGACAGCCCGAGTTCGTGGTCGAAGGGGAGCACGGTGACCGAATCCGCCCCGCCCACGCCCGCGGCCATGCAGGCCACGGTGGTGCGCAGCATGTTCACCCACGGGTCGCGCCGGGTCATCATCACCGGCGAGGTCACCGCGTGCTGGCGCTGGGCGCCCGCCTCCGCGGCCCCGCAGGCCTCGGCGATCCGGGCCCACAGGCGGCGCGCGGCCCGCAGCTTGGCGATGGTGAGGAACTGGTCGGCGGTGGCCGCGTAGCGGAACTCCAGCTGTCCCAAGGCCGCCGCCGTGTCGAGGCCCGCCTCGGTGAGCGCCCGCAGGTAGGCCACGCCGGTCGCCAGGGAGAGCCCCAGTTCCTCGGCCGCCGAGCCGCCGGCCTCGTGGTAGGGGAGGGCGTCCACGGTCAGGGCGCGCAGGCCGGGCCAGTCGGCCGCGGTCTCCCGGGCCAGCTCCACCGCGCCGGACAGGTCCAACGCCTCGCCGGTACGGGCCTCGTGGCCCAGCGGGTCGGCGCCGAGGCTGCCGCGGGCGTCCGCCGGGGCCACCCCGCGCTCGGCGTACAGGCCCAGCAGCGCCCGGGCCGCCGCGTCGTAGGCGGCTCCGGCGTCCAGGGCGACCGGCGCGAGGTCGAGGTAGACCCCGTCCAGCGCGCGGGCCAGACCCTCGACCGGGACGCCGCTGCGGCCGACGGTCAGCCACAGCGAGGTGACCCCGTTCTCCAGGTCGGCGAGCACGGCCTCGTTCAGGAGGGCCGGATCGGTGTGGGTGAGCCGCTGGCGCACGTCCCAGCCGCCGGCGGCGGTCCCCTCGGGCCGGCCCCCGCGCAGGAACGGCGCGAATCCGGGCAGGCCGATGGCGCCGGTGTCGGCGGAGCCCCCGGACGCGGGTGCGGTGTAGAGCGGGCGCGTACTGAGCCCGTCCTCGAGCGTGGTGGACAACGCGTTCTCAGCTGCCTCGCCGGATGCTTCCTTGCCCGACTTGCGCAGTACGCCCTCTACCAGGCGCTGCCACTGCTCATGCGTCGCGTCAGGGAACTCGGCGGCCAGGGAAAGCCCGTCATCAGGCAGGACCGTCATGGCTCGAATGCTAGGGGCGCCGCTAAAGCGAAGCCATAACCCCCCTATGTGATCTCGCACTCCCAGTTCTTGTCAGGTTCAGGACAGAGCGGCGGGATCCCGGAACAACGGACCGAGCAGCACGGTGGCCGCGGCCTGCGGAAGTACGGCGGGCCCCGCGTGCGGGGCGACGATCCGGCCCGGTCCCGCCGCCGCCGGGGACAGCTCCGCGGCGGCCGCCCGGATGTCCTCCAGATAGCCCTCGTGCAGCACGCTCGACAGCTCGCTGATCACCATGACGGCCGGGTTGAACACGTCGAAGAGCAGCGCGGCCGCACCGCCGACCGCCCGGGCCCGCTCGCGCAGCAGCGCGTCCGCGCGCGGGTCGCCGGTGGCCGCCGCGTCGACCAGCATCCCCACGGAGGGGTCCGGCACGATGCCCCGGCGCACCGCCTCCGCCCCGAGCGCCGTGTCCGAGGCGGCCGCCTGCAGGCAGCCGGTACGTCCGCACGCGCACGCCGCGGCCGACCCGGGCACCGGCAGGTGCGCCACGTCCCCGGCCGCCGCCCCCGGCCCCTGGTGGACCGTGCCCTCGATGCCGAAGGCGGCGTCGACCACGTTGCCGATGAAGAGGTGCACCAGGCTGCGCCGGGCCTGCGGGTGCCCGAAGAGGATCTCCGCGTGCCCGACGGCGCGCGCGTGGTTGTCCACCCGGACCGGCACCTCCAGGGCGCGGGACAGCGAGGCGGCCAGCGGTACGTCGTGCCAGCCCAGGGCCTCGTGCCGGATGACCGTCCCGGTGTCCGGGCGCACCCAGCCGCCCAGCGCGACGCCGACCCCCAGCAGGGGGCGCGCGCCGCGGGTCTGCGCCAGGAACGGGCCCAGTTCGGCGGCGAGGCGGCCGGTGAGCCGGTCCGGGGACGGAGTCCCCTCGTACGGGAGCGCCCGCCGGGCCAGCACCTGCCCGCGCAGGTCGACCAGCCCGAGGACGGCGCTGCGCACCCCGATGTGCAGCGCCCCCGCCACCGGGCCGCCGACCGCCCCGGTGTGCAGGTCCAGCGGCACCCGGGGCCGGCCCGCCGCCGTGCCCGGGCCGGCCGGGGGCGCGGGCACCTCGCGCAGCAGGCCGCGCCGCACCAGCAGGGTCGTCTGCCGGGACACGGCGGCCGGGCTCAGCCCGCACAGCCCGGAGACGGCGCTGCGGGCGACGGGCCCGTGATCCAGCACGGCCCGCAGCACGGCGGCGGCGTTGGCCACGGCCCGCCCGTCCCCCGCGCTGCGGCCCCCGGCCGCCACCTGCCCAACCCCCACGCGCCCTCCTCGACTGTCCCCCCGATCATGCCGGACCACCGGGCGCTACCCGGGCCACAGTCAGCCTCGCCGGCGTTTGAGGCGCACCCGGAGGGCAGCGCCAGGCGCGGCCGGTGACGCGCCGGTGCGCACGTCCGGGCTGCGCCGCGTGTCCGACGCGCGGCTCGCGGGCCCTCCGGGGGCGCCTCAATCGCCGGCGAGGCTGGGATGTGGGCCGCCTTCGGTGTCGGGCCCCGTCGGCGATTGCGCGGGCCGCCCCGCCTCCGGCGTCGGGGTGCCGCCTCCAGCCCCGCCGGCGTTTGAGGCGCCCCCGGAGGGCCGGGGCCGCTGGGGGGCGCGGCCGGTGCGCTCGGCAAGGCAGCGCCCGGGGCCGGATGGGGCGGGGGCGTGGCGGGCGCGTTGCGGGGGCGTGAAATCCGGGAGGGGCGATCATGCGCCATACGGCCCGCGAGCCCCGCCAGGGGATCGGTGGAACCGCAGGTCAGCGTGGGTGGAGCGGCAGTCACCCCGGCCCCCCGCTGGCCGGTTCCCACCCCTCAACCCGGGGGTTGACCCGCCCCGGACCCCCTGACAGTCTCCGAGCCATGTCCGCGACTGCACGCATCGTCTCGCGGCTCCACACCCCCGGCGGCGCGTGTTCCGCCGTTCCGGGCGGATGTCCGGGCCGCTGTCCGGCCCCCTGCCGGGCCTGACCGCCCGCTCACGTCCCACCGCGCCCCGCCCCGCCGCCCCCGGTCGGCCGACGCCGCGCACCCCTGCCCGTACCCCTGCCCCGCCCCGGCTCCACCCCCGGTCCCACGGCACCCGTACGCCCACCCCTATTTCTTCCGCTGCGGAAAGAACATCAGGAGGCCTCCCATGAGCACCAGCACCCTCACCGAGACCGACACCCACACCCACACCGACACCCTCACCGTCACCAAGGTCGGCGGCCGCATCGGCGCCGAGATCGGCGGCGTCCGCCTCGGCGGCGACCTCGCCCCCGAGACCGTCACCCGGATCCGCACCGCGCTCCTCACCCACAAGGTCGTCTTCTTCCGCGGCCAGGGCCACCTCGACGAGGCCGGCCACGAGGCCTTCGCGCAGCTCCTCGGCACCCCCGTCGCGCACCCCACCGTCCCCTCCGCGGACGGCCGTTACGCCCTCGGCATCGACTCCCACCACGGCGCCCGCGCCAACCAGTGGCACACCGACGTCACCTTCGTCCCCGCCTACCCCGCCTTCTCCATCCTGCGGGCCGTCACCATCCCGCCCTACGGCGGCGACACCCTGTGGGCCAACACCGCCACCGCCTACGCCGGCCTCCCCGCCCCGCTGCGCGCCCTCGCCGACTCCCTGCGCGCCGTCCACTCCAACGAGTACGACTACGCCGCGCTGCGCCCCGACGCCCTGCCCGAGGCCCTCGCCCAGTACCGCGAGGTGTTCACCTCCACCTCCTTCCTGACCGAGCACCCGGTGGTCCGCGTCCACCCCGAGACCGACGAACGCGCCCTGCTGCTGGGCAACTTCGTCCAGCGCCTCGACGGCCTGACGGGCCGCGACTCCCGCGCCCTCCTCGACCTCTTCCAGGCGCACATCGAGCGCCCCGAGAACACCGTCCGCTGGCGGTGGAGCGCCGGTGACGTCGCCATCTGGGACAACCGCGCCACCCAGCACTACGGCGTCGACGACTCCGACGACCACGAGCGCACCCTGCGCCGGGTCACCGTCGACGGCGACGTCCCGGTCGGCCCCGACGGCCGCCCCTCCCGCCTGATCAGCCCCGAGGCCGTCCCCGCCCCCTCCTTCGGCATCCCCTCCGGAGCCTCCGGAGCCGAAGCGCCCGGAGCCGAAGCCTCCCGAGCCGAAGCAGCCCCGGCCGCCGCCGCGCCTTCCGCCTGACCCCGCCCCGTACGACGCCCAAGGAGCCCCCGTGGCCAGCATCCTCGCCCTCACCGGCAGCCCCTCCCCGCACTCCCGTACCGCGGTCGTCGCCGGCCACGTCCTGCGGCGCTTGTCCCACTCCGGCTTCGCGACCTCGCACCTGGCCGTCCGCGAACTCCCCGCCGCCGACCTGCTCGCCGCCCGCGGCGGCCGGCCCGAGCTGCGCCGGGCCCTGGCCGCCGTGGCCGCGGCGGACGGGCTGGTCATCGCGACCCCCGTCTACAAGGCCTCGTACACGGGCCTGCTCAAGGCCTTCCTCGACCTGCTGCCGCAGGACGGCCTGGCCGGCAAGACCGTCCTGCCGCTCGCCACCGGCGGCAGCCTCGCCCACGTCCTGGCCCTCGACTACGCCCTGCGCCCGGTGCTCACCGCGCTCGGCGCCCGCCACGTCACCGCGGGCCGCTTCGTCCTCGACTCTTCCGTCGAGCGCGGCGACGGCCCCGACCGGCTGCGCCCCGAGGCCGAACTCGACCTCTACCAGGCCGTCGACGAGTTCGCCGGCGCCCTGCGCACGCACGCCGCCCCCCGCCCCGACTCCACGCTGACCACCGCCCCGTAACCGTCCCACCGCCCCCAGAAGGACCAGTCATGCCCGCGACATCCACCCGGACCACCACCTCCCGACGCCAGTTCCTCGCCCTGCTCGGCATCTCGGCGGCCGCGGTGAGCTGCGGCACGGCCACGGCCTCCTCCGGCGGGGGCGCCCAGCTCAAGAAGCTCAAGTACCAGGGCGCGGTCGGCGCGGTCACGCTGCCCGAACTCGCCGCGGACCTCGGCTACCTGGGCGACGTGACCCTCGACTGGGTCGGCAACACCATCAGCGGCCCCCAGGACATCCAGTCCGCCGCCACCGGCCAGACCCACTTCGGCGGAGCCTTCAACGGCGCCGTGGTCAAGCTCGCCGCGGGCAAGGCCCCGATCAAGGCCGTCATCTCCTACTACGGCTCCGACCAGTACTCCTACGGCGGCTACTACGTCCTGGAGGACAGCCCGATCCGCTCCGCCCGCGACCTCATCGGCAAAAAGGTCGGCATGAACACCCTGGGCGCCCACTATCAGGCGCTCCTGGACATCTACCTCAGCCGGGGCGGCCTCTCCAAGGCGGACGCGGCCAAGGTGGAGGCGCTGGTGATACCGCCGGTCAACACCGAACAGGCGCTGCGGCAGAAGCAGATCGAGGTCGGCGTGCTCAGCGGCGTCCTGCGCGACAAGGCACTGGCCACCGGCGGCATCCGGCCCCTGTTCACCGACTACCAGCTCCTCGGGGCGTTCAGCGCCGGTTCGTACGTGATGACCCAGCGCTTCATCAAGGAGAACCCCGACACCGTCCGTACGTTCGTCACCGGCGTCGCCAAGGCCATCGAGTGGTCGCGCGTCACCCCGCGCGAGGAGGTGATCGCCCGGATGACCGCGATCGTCAAGAAGCGCGGCCGCAACGAGGACACCACCACCCTCCAGTACTGGCACTCGTACGGAGTGGCCGAGGCGGGCGGCCGGATCGGGGACAAGGAGTTCCAGCTCTGGCTCGACTGGCTGGGGGAGCGCGGCGAGATCAAGAAGGGGCAGCTCAAGGCCGCCGACCTCTACACCAACGAGTTCAACGGCTACCGGAAGGAGGCCTGAACGCCATGGCGAAAATCGTCTTCGAAGCGGTCACCAAGACCTTCCCCTCCGCGTCCCGGGGAGACTTCACCGCCCTCGACGGCATCGACCTCTCCATCCCCGCGGGGGAGTTCCTCGTCGTCGTGGGACCCAGCGGCTGCGGCAAGTCCACCCTCCTCGACCTCCTCGGCGGCCTGACCCGGCCGAGCGGCGGCCGGATCCTGCTCGACGGCGAGCCGGTCACCGGCCCGGGCCTGGACCGGGGCATCGTCTTCCAGCAGTACGCGCTGCTGCCGTGGCGCACGGCGCTGGGCAACATCGAGTTCGGCCTGGAGGCCACCGGCGTACCGCGCCGCCAACGCGCCGCGAAGGCGCGGGAGTTCCTCGAACTGGTCGGACTCACCGGCTTCGGTGACCGGCACCCGCACGAACTGTCCGGCGGGATGCGCCAGCGCGTCGCCATCGCCCGCGCGCTGGCCTACGACCCCGATGTGCTGCTGATGGACGAACCCTTCGCGGCGCTCGACGCCCAGACCCGTGAATCCCTCCAGGACGAACTGCGGCGGATCTGGCAGGCCACCGGCAAGACCGTCGTCTTCATCACGCACAGCATCGAGGAGGCGGTGTACCTCGGTCAGCGCGTCGCGGTCATCACCTCCCGCCCCGGCCGCATCAAGGAGATCGTCCCGGTCTCCCTCGGGGACCGCGCGAGCCGCCTCGTGGGCGAGGACCTCCGCTCCAGCCCCGAATTCGCCCGCCACCGCCACGAGATCTGGACCCTGCTCCACGACGAGGTGGCCCGTGCCCAGCAACTGGAGAAGGAGCAGGCCACCGTATGAGCACCGACACCCGTACCCCGGTCCAGCCCACACCGGCCCCGCCGGCGCTTGAGGCGCCGCCGGAGGCACCCGCCACCCAGCCGGCACCCGCACCCGGCACTCAGCCGGCCCCCGCACCCGCCGCCCGGCCGGCCCCGGCACGGGCAGCCGAGCGCGGCAGGTTCGGGCACCGGATCCGCGGCGCAGCCGTCCGCTCCGCCGCCCTCGTCGCGCTGCTCCTCGTATGGGAGACCGCACCCCGCCTCGGCCTGGTGGACCGGACCTTCCTGCCCCCCTTCAGCGAGGTCGCCGTCGCCTGGTGGGAGCTGCTCGCCGACGGGCAGCTTGGCGAGCACACCTGGGCCAGTCTGGTGCGCTCCTTCGGCGGCTTCGGGATCGCCGTGGTCGTCGCCGTACCGCTCGGCCTGCTCATCGGCTGGTACCGGCCGGTCGCGGAACTGCTCGGCCCGCTGCTGGAGGTGTTCCGCAACACCGCCGCCCTCGCGCTGCTCCCCGTCTTCGTCCTGCTGCTCGGCATCGGCGAGACCTCGAAGATCTCGATGGTCGTCTACGCCTGCGTCTGGCCCGTCCTGCTGAACACCATCAGCGCCGTCCGGGGGGCGGACCCCACCCTGGTCCGGCTCGCCCGCTCGATGGACCTCTCCACCGTGCGGCTGTTCCAGAAGGTGATCCTGCCGTCCTCCGTGCCGACCATCTTCACCGGCATCCGGCTGGCCGGAGCGGTCTCCATCCTGGTCCTCGTCGCCGCCGAGATGATCGGCGCCAAGGCGGGCCTCGGCTACCTGATCAACGCCTCGCAGTTCAACTTCGCGATCCCCCAGATGTACGCCGGGATCATCACCATCTCCGCGATCGGCGTGGCCTTCAACCAGCTCCTCGTCTCGATCGAACGCCGCCTGAGCCTGTGGCGCGTCCCGGCCGCCGGCTGACGCCCGCGCCCCTCACCGCGCCCCCTCACCGCGCTCGCTCCCCCCTGCTCCCCTTACTCCCCGCTGAGGACCCCGCCATGACCACCGACTCCCGCCGCACCCTCCACCTCAACGCCTTCCTGATGAACGCGGGCCACCACGACGCCGCCTGGCGCCACCCCGACAGCACCCCCGAGCGGGTCACCGACCTGCGCTACTTCCAGGAGCTGGCCAGGACCGCCGAACGGGGGCTGCTCGACTCGATCTTCTTCGCCGACGGCCTCGCCCTGTGGGGCAAGGCCCGCTACAACGCCCTCGGCGGCTTCGAGCCGCTGACCCTGCTCTCCGCCATCGCCGCCGTCACCGAGCACATCGGCCTGATCGCGACCGTCTCCACCACCTTCAACGAGCCCTTCCACACGGCCCGCAAGTTCGCCTCCCTCGACCACCTCAGCAACGGCCGCGCCGGATGGAACATCGTCACCTCGGGCACCGTCGACGAGGCCCGCAACTTCAACCAGGAAGAGCACTTGGAGCACGGCCTGCGCTACGACCGGGCCCGCGAGTTCCTCGACGTGGCCACCAAGCTGTGGGACAGCTGGGACGACGACGCGATCGTCCTGGACAAGGAGGGCGGGATCTACGCCGACACCGACAAGCTGCACCCGGCCGCCCACCGCGGCGAGTACTTCGGCGTGGCGGGCCCGCTGAACGTGCCGCGTTCGCCGCAGGGCCACCCGCTCCTGGTGCAGGCCGGTTCCTCCGAGGACGGCAAGGAGTTCGCCGCGCGCTACGCGGAGGCCGTCTTCACCGCGCAGCAGACCCTCGCCGACGGCCAGACCTTCTACAAGGACCTCAAGTCCCGGCTCGCCCGCTACGGACGGGCCGAGAGCGACCTGCTCGTCCTGCCCGGCATCGCCCCGGTCATCGGTTCGACCGAGGCCGAGGCCAAGGCCCTCGAACAGCGCCTGACCGACCTCCAGGTGCCGGAGTACGGACTGGCCCAGCTCTCCGGCATGCTCGGCACCGACCTCACCGGCCTCCCCCTGGACGGGCCGCTGCCGGACCTGCCCGAGGAGCGCGACATCAACGGCAACAAGAGCCGGTTCACGCTCGTCGCCGAACTCGCCCGCCGGGACGGCCTCACCCTGCGCGAACTGATCGCCCGGCTCGGCGCCGGCCGCGGCCACCGCGTCTTCGCGGGGACCCCGGAGCAGATCGCCGACCAGCTGGAGCAGTGGTTCACCCAGGGCGCGGCCGACGGCTTCAACATCATGGCGCCCGTCCTGCCCACCGGGCTCACCGACTTCGTCGACCACGTGGTGCCGATCCTGCAGAAGCGCGGTCTCTTCCGCACCGAGTACACCGGACGCACCCTGCGCGAGAACTACGGCCTCGCGCGCCCGGTGAGCCGTTACGCCGCCACGGCGGACGCGGTCTGACGCGGCGCGGGCACGGTCAGGCGCCCCCCCCGGGCGCACCGGACCGGCGGGAACGGCCGGGCGGGCGGACACCTCCGCCCGCCCGGCCGTTCCCCGTCCCCGCGCGGACTCAGACGCTCAGCACGATCTTGCCCCGGGTCCGGCCGGCTTGGCTGATCTCCCATGCCTTCGCCGCCTCGGCGAGCGGCAGCACGTGCTCCACGTGCACCACCAGCGCGCCGCTGTCCGCCAGTTCGGCGAGCGCGGTCAGGTCGGCGGTGTCGGGACGCACCCACAGCTGGTGCGCGCCCTTGGCCGCGGCCTCGTAATCGGCGATGGAGACCACCCGGTCCCGCTGCTTGACCAGGCCCTGGAGCAGTTCGACGGCCCCGTCCCCGAAGAAGTCGAGGCCCGCGTCGATGCCGTCGGGCGCCAGCGCGCTGATCCGGTCGGCCAGTCCTTCGCCGTAGAGCACGGGCTCGGCGCCCAGGGAGCGCAGGTAGTCGTGGTTGTGCGTCCCGGCCGTGCCGATCACCCGGGCGCCCAGGGCGACGGCGATCTGCACGCCCAGCGAACCGGTGCCGCCCGCCGCCGAGTGGATGACGACGGTCTCGCCCGCCGTGACGTTCACGCGCTTCAGGGACTGGTAGGCGGTGAGCCCGGCCAGCGGGATGCCCGCGGCCTGTTCGAAGGTCAGCCCGCGGGGCTTGCGGGCGAGGGTGCGCACGGGGGCCGACACCAGTTCGGCGTAGGTGCCGAGCTGCACCCATTCCTTGCGGAGGTAGCCGTACACCTCGTCGCCCACGGCGTAGTCGAAGGTGTCGGCGCCGACGGCTTCGACGACTCCGGCGACGTCCCAGCCGGGTATGACCGGGTAGCGCACCTCCAGGGTCGGATCGAGGTATCCGGCGGCGATCTTCCAGTCGACGGGGTTGACCCCCGCGGCCCTGACCCGGACGAGCACTTCGCCGGGCCCCACCTTGGGTTCGGGCGCGTCGACGAGTGCGAGGGTGGCGGGAGTGCCGTCGGTGCCGTACGCGGAGTAAGTGATTGCCTTCATGATCACTCCAACTGCCCCTGATCCAGGGCTATTCCGGAGCGGGTACGGCGGAATCAGGCCGATCAGGCGGGCAGGCTGTTGCGGTGGGAGAGCCGCCGGGCGGCGCTCAGCAGGGCCTGGATCCGGGCCCCCGAGCGCTCGACGTCGTCCAAGGGGGAGGGGAAGGGCAGGCGGACGTCGCGGTGCCCGGCGCGGTCTTCGAGGCGCAGGGTGATCCCGTAACGGTCCAGGGCGAGCGGCAGCGCGCGGAGCACCCCGGGGGCGGGCGGCGGCTGGACCAGCCGCAGGAACAGGGTGACCAGATCGTGGTGGTCGTCGAACAGGTGCGTGAGCATGCCCGCCTCGTAGCCGGCGAGCGGGTCGGGGCGGGCTTCGTCGAGCTCGGTGAGACCGATGTACGAGCGGCCCTCGTCCGTCTCCAGGACCGCCCGGCCGAATTCCACGCACGTGCCGGCGCCGCTGCCGTCCGAACCGTCGGCGTACGGGGTCAGGAGGTGGCCGAGGACCGTGACCCGCGCGCGGACCCGGTCGCGTACGGGCGTCGGCGCGATGTCGGTGAACTCCAGCCGGATCGCGGGCCGGTCGTCGTGCGGCGCGCAGCGGCCGGCGAGCGGGTTCCCGGCGGCGGGGCCGGCGGGGTGCCAGTGCAGGTGGCCGAGCACGTCGGCGCCGTCCAGCCGGCGGACCTCGGTGCGCACGCCGTCGACGGTCACGGTCATGGAGTGGGCGGCGGCCAGTACGGAGCGCGCGCGCTCGGCGTCGGTCGGCCGGGCGGGCGCCGGGTCGGACGCGGCGGGGTGGTCGGGGTCGCCGGACGTGCGCATGCGGATCTCTCCATCGTCCCGAGGGGCTGGTTAGGTATGCCTAACCTAACCCATCTCGGTATCGCTGAGTACCCGGCGCGCCAGCCGGTCCAGGGTCCGCGCGATCCGCTCCCGGCTCAGCCCCAGGGTGTGCCGCTGGTGGTGGTACACCTCGGGGGCCAGCGGGCTGAGCAGGATGTCCACACCGCTCTCCGGGTCCTCCATCCCCGCGTCCGCGAGCAGGGTCCGCACGTGGGCCCGCCAGTGGCTGTAGGCGGCGCCCGTGAAGCGGGCCGGGCCGTGCTCGGCGCCCAGCGCGAGCGGAAGGTGACGCTCCAGCAGGTCCAGGGCGGCGGAGTAGAAGGCGGCCATCCGCTCCGCGGCGGGCGCCCCCGGACCGAGCGGCGGCGGGCCGAAGGCCAGCTTCCCGCGCAGGATGCGCTCGTGCTCGTCCAGCAGCGCGACCGCGATCGAGCGCGGATCGGGGAAGCGGCGGTAGAGGGTGGCCCGGCCCACGCCCGCGGCCTTGGCGATGCGGTCCATCGTGACCGTGCGCGGATCGTGCTCGGCGAACAACTGCTCGGCCGCGGCGAGTATCTGCTCGTGATTGCGTAACGCGTCCACCCGCTTGACGAACCGGGGCGCGGGGGCCGTACGACCCGCCGGTTCACGGACCGCGGGGAGCTCGTCGCGAGGCGTCATGGCGGCGACCTTACGTGCTTCGTGTCGTTGTTGGGCTGAACGGGTGAAACGCGAGAGGATGGGGAGATGCACAAGAAGCGTCTGGCCAAGGCGGCCTGGTGAGCAGGTACGACGTCACCGATGAACAGTGGGAGGGGCTCGCGCAGGTGGTACCCCTGCGCAGTCGCAACGAGTGGCCGTCCAGAGTGGACCACCGCACCATCCCGACGGCTCCCGATGCGGCCGTCGCCGCGCAGCGCCGGTTCGTGGTGATCCGGGTCCAGATCTTCGCCGACGCGCGCGAGGTGGCCGAGTACCTCATCGCGCAGATCCCCGTCCTGCTCGACCTCACGGGCGCCGACAGCGAAGTGGCCAAGCGGATCCTGGACTTCAGCAGCGGCGTGGTCTTCGGGCTCGGCAGCGGCATGCACCGGGTCGACCGCAACGTCTTCCTGCTGGCCCCCGTCGGCACCGAGGTGGAGGGGATCGCGGCCGCGGCCGTCCCCCGATCGTAGGAAGGTCGCGGCGGCGGAACGGTTCGGCGGCGCCGGGGGTGCCCGGACGGCCCGTAGCGTCCGGGCATGGACGCCACCTTGGACACCGCCCGCAGCGGCTCCGCCGCCGCGTTACCCCCGCCTGCCCCCTTCCCGCCGGCCGCCCCGCCCCCGGCCGCCCCGCCCCCGCCGGCGGCCCACGTGCCCGCCCCGAGGCCGTACGCCGACCGGCGCCCCGGAGCCGCCGCCCACGCGGCGCCGTACGTCGCCCGGGACGCCGCGGCCGCCCCGCATTCCGAACCGGATGCCGCGGCGGCCCCGCGCCCCGGCCCGGGCGCCGCGGCGGTGCGGCACGCCCGGCCCGCCGTCACCGAGCTGCGGCTGTCCGCCTTCGCCGCCCACCGCGCGGCGGTGTTCCCGCTCGCCCCGGTCACCCTCTTCGCGGGGCCCAGCGGCAGCGGCAAGTCCCAGGTGCTGGCCGCGTACGAGGCCCTGGCGCGGCTCGGCTCCGGCGCCCTCCTGGACGAGGTGTTCCCCGACCCGGTGGCCCTCGTACCGGAACGGGCCCGCCCCGACGCCGAGCGGCGCCGCGGCTTCCGGATCGGCTGCACGGTCGACGGCCCGGTGGGTCCGGTCCGCCTCGACCTCGCCGTCCAGGCCGAACCCGCCCTGCGCGTCGTCGGCGAACGGCTCACCGCGGGCGGCCAGATCCTGCTGAACACCGCCCTGCGCGACCCCGGGCGGCGCTCGGTCCAGGCCGCCTGGCTGACCGGCGGCTCCACCGGCGTCACCCGCGCGCCCTTCCCCGACGACCGGCTCGGCACCGCGCTGCTCCCGCTGCGGGTGGCCGGCAGCACCGAAGGCCAGCGACGGGTGCTCGCCGCCGCCGAACAGGTGGTGGTCGCGCTGCGGTCGGTGTTCCCCTGCGACCCCCGGCCCGCCGCGATGCGCGCCCCCGTGCCGCCCGGCGAGGGACGGCTGCGCGGCGACTGCGGCAACCTGGCCGACGTACTGCGCCGGACCCGGCAGGAGTGCGGCACCCGGTACGCCCTGCTGGTCGGGGCGGCCCGGACCGGCTGCGCGGGCCCCGTCGAGGGGCTGGTGGAGCGGGCCGACGCCGAGGGGCGGGTGGTGGCCGCGCTGGAGCGCGGCGCCCTCCCGGCCACCGACCTCGGGCGGCTCGGCGCGGGCGAACTGCGCTTCCTCGCCCTGGCGCTGGTCCTGCTGACCGGCCCCGGGGTGCTGGCCGTCGACCAGGCCGCCGAACTGCTGCCCGCCCAGCAGGCGCTGACCGTCCTCGCCGACGGCTTCGACCGGGGCCTCGACCGGACCCAGCGCGCCGAACTCCTGCGCCTGGCCCTGCTGTCGTGCGGCCGCGGGCACGTCCGCCTGGTGGCGGCGGTGGGCGAGGAGGGCGCCGGAAACGCCCGCGAACTGCCCGGGGTGTCGGTGGTAGACCTGTCCCCATGAACGAGAACCCCTCCCCGGAACCGGACCCGGACCCGGACTCGAACCCGGAACAGGGCCGGGCGCCGAGCCGGGCGCCGGACGAGCGGCTGGCGCTGCTCCAGCGGCGGCTGGCCGCCTTCGCGGCGGCGCGCGACTGGCAGCCCTTCCACACGCCGAAGAACCTGGCGGTGGCGCTGAGCGTGGAGGCGTCCGAACTGGTCGAGATCTTCCAGTGGCTGACGCCCGAGCAGTCGCAGCGGGTCATGGAGGACCCCGGCACCGCGCACCGTGTGGCGGATGAGGTGGCGGACGTCCTCGCCTACCTGCTGCAGTTCTGCGAGGTTCTCGGGGTGGATGTGCTCGACGCGCTGGCGGCGAAGATCGAGCGTAATGAACGTCGTTTTCCTCTGAAGGTCACTTCGGACGGGGAATGTCACTCTTCGGAGTGATGGCACTGTCCACAACCATGTTTGTGTCCACAGATTTCCGAATACCCCTGGCTTTACTGGCCCGTTGCCCTCACTCTGGGTAGTGATAGGGGAACAGCTGGGTGTCGTGCGGACGGGGGACGGCATATGGACGCGGTACGGCTGATCGCGGCCGGCCGACACGCTCTGGCGCAGAGCGGGGCGGCGATGGACATCGTGGGCGAGGCCTGGCAGACCCAGGCGCTCGCGCAGGGAACAGGGGGCTGGCTGGCCATATCGGGGCCACCGGAGCTGAGAGCGGAGGCGCGCGGGCTGGGCGAGGCGGGGACCAGAGGCTGCGGGGTGATCGACCGCGCCGCGGTCAGCGGCGAGGGCCGGGTCCCGGACTATCCGCCCAGAGCGGCCCAGCTCACCGAGGTGTCGGATGTCCGTCAGTGCCTGCTCGGGCTCCAGGCGCTGCTGGGTGAAGTGGGGATAGCGCTGGTGGGCGTCGCCTGCGCCACGGACGACGAGGGCCTGTACTGGCAGTGCATAGAGTCGATCGACGCGGCGGACGAGACGAGCGACCGGGTACGGGCGATCCTGCGCAAGATGACGGTGCGCGAGCGCGGTTCCGCCTCGGGGGTGGTCTGAGCGGCCCCGGCAGCGGAGGGGCGGGGGCGGCCCGCCGAGGTTCCGCCGTGCGGGGCGGCGGGACGCGCGCGTCGCCGGACCCGTTCAGCGCACCGTGGACGGCTGCTCGCTCGCGGGGGCGCGGTCGGGGGCGCCCGGGGCGCTGGTGGCTCAGGTGGCCTCGGTGGCTCCGGTGGCTCCGGCGGAGCGGGCAGCGGCCGACTGGAGATCGGCGTCGAGATCGCAGAGGTCGGCGTTCAGCGCCGCCATCAGCTCCTCCATCTGCTGCAGCAGCCCCTTCGGCGCTCCGCCGCTCGGGGCGGCGCCGCTCGGGGCGGCGGCGCCGGCCTCCTGGGGGAGCGGGTGCTCCGCTGCCTGTCCGGTCTGTCCTGAGCGCTCGGGCACGGACTCGTGGGACATGGCGGCCTCCTCGGCCCCGGCCCTTCCGGGGAGGGAAGGGGGGTGGTGGACGCGCTGACGGAAGCCGCCGGCGCGCGGGCCGGGCGGTCCGGCTCCGTCGGGAAAACGATCCCCTTCGGCGCCGGTCACTGGCGCGGCCGGGCGCGGCCCTTGCGGGTGACCCGGATTCACCCGGGCGGGGCGCGGGGCAGGATGGGGAGCATGGATCTGCGGATTTTCACCGAGCCCCAGCAGGGTGCGGACTACGACACCCTCCTCACCGTCGCCCGGGCCGCCGAAGAACTCCACTTCGACGCCTTCTTTCGCTCCGACCACTACCTCAGCATGGGTTCCGCCGACGGGCTGCCCGGGCCGACCGACGCCTGGATCACCCTGGCCGGGCTGGCCAGGGAGACCAGCCGGATCCGGCTGGGCACCCTGGTGACGGCGGGCACCTTCCGCCTGCCCGGCGTCCTCGCCATCCAGGTGGCACAGGTGGACCGGATGTCCGGCGGCCGGGTCGAACTCGGCCTGGGCGCCGCCTGGTACGAGGCGGAGCACCGGGCCTACGGCATTCCCTTCCCGCCCGAGCGCGGGGCCCGCCTGGAGGAACAGCTGGCGATCGTCACCGGACTGTGGAACACCGCGCCGGGCGACACCTTCGACTTCGACGGCACCTACTACCGGCTGGAGAAGTCGCCCGCGCTGCCCAAGCCGTTGCAGGAGCGGGTGCCCGTCGTGGTCGGCGGGCGCGGCACGAAGCGGACCCCGCGCCTGGCGGCGACGTACGCGGACGAGTTCAACATGGCCTTCGCCCCGCTCGCCGACACCGAGGCGCAGTTCGGCCGGGTCCGGGCCGCGGCCGTGGCCGCGGGGCGGGCGCCCGACGACCTCGTCTACTCCAGCGCCCTCGTCGCCTGCGTCGGCCGCGACGACGCCGAGGTGGCCCGCCGGGCCGCCGCCATCGGCCGGGACGTGGCGGAACTCAAGGCCGACGGTCTGGCGGGCACCCCCGACGAGGTGGTGGAGCGGATCGCCGCCTTCCAGGCCATCGGCTGCTCGCGGATCTACCTCCAGGTGCTCGACCTCGACGACCTGGACCACCTGGAGCTGATCTCCTCCCGCGTGATGCCCCAGCTGGGCGGGTGAGCGGACGATGACCCGCGCCCGCACCCCCCTGGCCGAGGCCTTGGGCCACCGGACGCTGGTCCTGGACGGCGGCCTCGGCAACCAGCTCACCGACCAGGGCTGCGACCTGAGCGGCGGTCTGTGGTCGGCGCGCGTCCTGGCCGAGGACCCGGCGCAGGTCCGGGCCGCGCACACGGCGTACGCCCGCGCGGGCGCGGAGGTGCTGATCACCGCGAGCTACCAGGTGGGGCTGGAGGCCTTCGCCCGCCACGGCTACGACCGGCGCCGCACCACCGCCCTGCTGCGCGACGCCGTCACCCTGGCCGACGGGGCGGCGCGGGCGGTGGACCACGAGGTGTGGGTGGCCGCGTCCGTCGGGCCGTACGGAGCGACCCTCGCCGACCGTTCCGAGTACCGCGGCCGGTACGGGCCGAGCGTGCGCGAGCTGGCCGCCTTCCACCGGCCCCGGATCGAGACCCTGCTGGAGGCAGGGGCCGACGTACTGGCCCTGGAGACCGTCCCGGACACCGACGAGGCGCTGGCCCTGCTGTCCGTGCTCGCCGGGACGGGGGCGCGGGCCTGGCTGTCGTACACGGTGGCGGGGGACCGTACCCGGGCCGGCCAGCCGCTGGCGGACGCCTTCGCACTGGCCGCCGCCGCACCCGAGGTGATCGCGGTCGGCGTCAACTGCTGCGCGGCGGCCGATGTCCTGCCCGCCCTGGAGACGGCGGCCGCGGCGACGTCGAAGCCCCTGCTGGCGTACCCCAACGACACCTCGGGCACCGCCGACTGGCCCCTCGCCGCCTGGCAGCGGGCGGGCGCCCGGATGATCGGAGGCTGCTGCGGGGTGGGCCCGGCCCGGATCGCCGCCCTGGCGGACGCTCTGCCCGCGGCCGAGCCGCGGGGCGGCGGCGGCCGCCGGTCCGTGTGAACCGCACGCCCCCCGTTAGGTCGTATGGGGGAACTTTGCCCGGGAAGTCCCTGGAAACACCGGGCGGGATCGTTCTTCCAGGGCAGCGGAAATTTCCGCGACCCTGGAAGGACGGAACGTCAGATATGAAGATGACCGCGCGCGGAAGCCTTGCGGCGCTCATGACCTGTATGGCCGCGGCGGGTGCGGCGAGCCCGGCCCTCGCGAGCACGGTGCCGGTGGGGGTCCCGCTGGAAGCCGTGGAGACCACGCTCGGGGTGGACACCCCGCGGGTGGCCACCGGAGTGCCCGTGCCGGTCGTGGGCGCTCCCGACGTGCCCCGGCACCACACCGGGGACCTGCTCCCCACCCCGCTCGTCCCGACCATCCCGGTCGGCACCGAGCTGGGCCGCACCGGGATCACCTCCCCGGTGCCCAACCTGCTGGGCCGGCCGGAGACCGACGGTGAGGGTTCCCTGGACTCGCCGGAGACGACCCTGCTGGCACGCACCGCCGGGGTGGTCGTCGGAGCCCCCGTCTCGATGCCCGACGGGCACAACTACGGGCTGCCCAATCTGGTCGCCCCCAAGTTGGGAGTGATCGCCCCGGAACTGACGGGTGCCCCTTCGGCGCTGCTCGGCCTGCGCTGAGTCAACGGATCGTCAAAACGCCGCCCGGTCTGCGAACGTGTACGCCATGGGATTCCATGTCGACTCCGAGACCGGGCGGCTGCGCCGCGTCATCCTCCACCGGCCTGATCTGGAGCTGAAGCGGCTGACGCCGAGCAACAAGGACGCGTTGCTCTTCGATGACGTGCTGTGGGTGCGCCGGGCGCGGCAGGAGCACGACGGTTTCGCCGACGTGCTGCGCGACCGGGGGGTGGAGGTGCACCTCTTCGGCGATCTGCTGGGCGAGTCCATGGAGATCCCGGAGGCGCGCCACCTCGTGCTGGACCGGGTCTTCGACGAGAAGGAGTACGGCCCCCTCGCCACCGATCACCTGCGGGCCGCCTTCGAGGGACTGAACTCCGCGGAGCTGGCCGAGGCGCTGGTCGGCGGGATGACGAAGCGGGAGTTCCTGGAGCGGTACGCCGAGCCCGTCTCGGTCCGCTTCCACGCCATGGAGTTGGACGACTTCCTGCTGATGCCGCTGCCGAACCACCTGTTCACCCGGGACACTTCGGCCTGGATCTACGACGGCGTGTCCATCAACGCCATGCGCTGGCCCGCCCGGCAGCGCGAGACCGTGCACTTCGAGGCGATCTACAAGCACCACCCGCTGTTCACGGCGTCCGGCGCCTTCCACTACTGGACCCAGGGCCAGGCCGACTACCCCTCGACCATAGAGGGCGGGGACGTCCTGGTCATCGGCAACGGCGCGGTGCTGATCGGGATGAGCGAGCGGACGACTCCGCAGGCGGTGGAGATGCTGGCGCGCGGACTGTTCGCCGCCGGCTCGGCGACCTCCATCGTGGCCCTGGACATGCCCAAGCGGCGGGCCTTCATGCACTTGGACACCGTCATGACGATGGTCGACGGGGACACCTTCACCCAGTACGCCGGTCTCGGCATGCTCCCCTCCTACACGATCGAGCCGGGCAACGGGGACCAGGAACTCAAGGTCACCGACCACCCGCCGGAGCACATGCACCGGGCGATAGCGGCGGCGCTGGGCCTGGACTCGATCCGGGTGCTGACCGCCACGCAGGACGTCCACTCGGCGGAGCGGGAGCAGTGGGACGACGGCTGCAACGTGCTGGCCGTGGAGCCGGGGGTGGTCGTCGCCTACGAGCGGAACGTCACCACCAACACCCACCTGCGCAAGGAGGGCATCGAGGTGATCGAGATCCCGGGCAGCGAGCTGGGCCGCGGGCGGGGCGGACCGCGCTGCATGAGCTGTCCCGTCGAGCGCGACGCCGTCTGAGGCCGGGCGGCGGCGGGGCACGGGGCGGGGGACTGGGGGCTGTATATCAATGCAGGGGATCGTATAGACTTCCAATATCCCCTGTCCCGTGACTCAGGAGCGCCCCCATGGCCACCGACCTCGTCGGCCGCAGTTTCCTCAAGGAGCTCGACTTCACCGCCGCCGAGTTCCGCGGCCTGATCGAGCTGGCCGCGGAACTCAAGGCCGCCAAGCGGGCGGGCGCCGAGGAGCGGCGGCTCCAGGGCCGCAACATCGCGCTGATCTTCGAGAAGACCTCCACCCGCACCCGCTGCGCCTTCGAGGTGGCGGCCGCGGACCAGGGCGCGTGCACCACGTACCTCGACCCCTCCGGCTCGCAGATGGGCCACAAGGAGTCGGTCAAGGACACCGCGCGCGTCCTGGGCCGGATGTTCGACGGCATCGAGTACCGGGGCGACAGCCAGGACGTGGTGGAGGAACTGGCGGCGCACGCGGGCGTGCCCGTCTTCAACGGGCTCACCGACGACTGGCACCCCACCCAGATGCTCGCGGACGTCCTCACGATGACCGAGCACTGCCCGGGCAGGCCGCTGGAGCGGATCGCCTTCGCCTACCTCGGTGACGCCCGCTTCAACATGGGCAACTCCTACCTGGTCACCGGCGCCCTGCTCGGCATGGACGTGCGGATCGTGGCGCCGAGGGCGTACTGGCCGGCCGAGCCGGTGGTGGCCGCGGCCCGCGCGCTCGCGGAGGCCAGCGGCGCCCGGATCACCCTCACCGAGGAGATCGTCGAGGGCGTCGCCCAGGCCGATTTCGTCATCACCGACATCTGGGTGTCCATGGGGGAGCCCAAGGAGGTCTGGGACGAGCGGATCGCGGCCCTGTCGCCGTACGCCGTCACCATGGACGTCCTGCGCGCCAGCGGGAACCCGGACGTCAAGTTCATGCACTGCCTGCCCGCCTTCCACGACCTGGGCACGAAGGTGGCCCGCGAGATCCACGAGCGGCACGGCCTGGAATCGCTGGAAGTGACGGACGAGGTGTTCGAGTCCGCGCACTCCGTCGTCTTCGACGAGGCGGAGAACCGGCTGCACACCATCAAGGCGGTCCTGGTCGCGACGCTCGCGAGGCCGTAGGGCCCGCGGGTCCTCGGACGGCCCTCAGCACACCGCGGCGGCCGGCCGCGCGGGCAGGGTGAACCAGATGGCCTTGCCGCGCGCCGTCGGCCGGTGTCCGCACGCGGAGCTGAGGGCGCTGAGCAGCAGCAGGCCGCGTCCGTGCTCCTGCCAGGGGTCCGGCGGCGGCGGGTGGAGGTCGCCGGGCGGCCGGGGATCGCCGTCGTGGACCTCGACCTGACAGCCGTTCGCCAGCAGCTCCACCACGAGTTCTATGGGCCCGTCCGCGCGGGTGTGCTCCACGGCGTTGGCGACCAGCTCCGCCGTCAGCAGCTCGGCGGTGTCGCTGTCGGCGCCCGTCGCGGCCTCGGCGAGCGCGGTGCGCACCAGGGCGCGGGCGATCGGCACCGCGGCGGTCGTGTGCGGGAGGGCGATCCGCCAGGCGGAGTCGTCGGGCATGGGTGTCCGTCCGTTCCGTCGGGGCCGGGGGAGGGCTGGGGCCGTAGGAAGAGGTCCCGCCTTCAACCATACGGAGGGGCCGTCCCGGGGCGCCGGGCGCCCCTGCGTCTCCGCGGGGGACGTGCGTTCCTTCCGGCCGGGACCTTCGGGTGTGCGGCGCATCGGCATCGGATCTCCCCTCTCCGTGTCGCATCCTGTGGTGCGTTTCCGTGGTGCGGTTCCGTGGTGCGATGCGGTCGTGCGATTCCGTGTTGCGTTTCCCTGACGACAGTCACGATCCGGTGATACCGTCACCGTGTGAGCCCCTTCCCCGGTTCCGCAGCCCCCACCGAACGGTGGCGCCACCTCCGGCTGACCCGCCAGGACGGCGTGGCCACCGTGACCCTCGACCGCCCCGAGAAGCTGAACGCGCTCACCTTCGGCGCCTACGCCGATCTGCGCGACCTGCTGGCCGAACTCTCGCGCGAGAGATCCGTCCGCGCCCTCGTCCTCGGGGGCGAGGGCCGCGGCTTCTGCTCCGGCGGCGACGTCGACGAGATCATCGGCGCAACCCTCGCGATGGACACCGCACAGCTCCTCGACTTCAACCGGATGACCGGACAGGTCGTCCGCGCCATCCGTGAATGCCCCTTCCCCGTCATCGCCGCCGTACACGGGGTGGCCGCCGGGGCGGGCGCCGTTCTCGCCCTCGCCGCCGACTTCCGGATCGCCGATCCCACCGCCCGGTTCGCCTTCCTCTTCACCCGAGTGGGCCTCTCCGGCGGCGACATGGGCGCCGCCTACCTGCTGCCCCGGGTCGTCGGCCTCGGCCACGCCACCCGGCTGCTGATGCTCGGCGAACCCGTCCGGGCCGCCGAGGCCGAACGCATCGGCCTGCTCAGCGAACTGACGGAGGAGGGCGGGGCGGACGCCCGGGCCGCCGAACTCGCCGCACGCCTCGCCGCCGGTCCCGCCCTCGCCCATGCCCAGACCAAGGCCCTGCTCACCGCCGAACTCGACATGCCGCTGGCCGCCTCCGTGGAACTGGACGCGGCCACCCAGGCCCTGCTGATGAACGGCGCCGACTACGCCGAATTCCATGCCGCCTTCACCGAGAAGCGGCCACCCCGATGGAGCGGAAGGTGAAGGTGGCGCCATGAAGGTCGCTGTCGTCGGCGGGGGACCCGGGGGACTGTACGCCGCCGTCCTGCTGGCCCGGCAGGGCCACCGGGTCGAGGTGTGGGAGGCCAACGCCCCCGACGACACCTTCGGCTTCGGCGTGGTGCTCTCCGACGAGACGCTCGGCGGCATCGAGCGTGCCGACACCGAGGTCTATGCCGCGCTGTCCGCCGAGTTCGTCCGCTGGGACGACATCGACATCGTCCACCGCGGCCGGGTCCTGACCTCCGGCGGCCACGGCTTCGCCGCCCTCGGCCGCCGCAGGCTCCTGGAGATCCTGCACGCGCGCTGCGCCGCCCTGGGGGTCCGGCTCCGCTTCCGCACCCGGCTGCCGGCGGCCCAGGCGCTGGGGCCGACGTACGACCTGGTCATCGCGGCCGACGGGGTGCACAGCGCCACCCGGGAGGCGGGCGCCGAGACCTTCCGCCCGCGGCTGGAGAGCGGCCGCAGCCGGTACATCTGGCTGGCCGCCGACTTCGCCTTCGACGCCTTCCGCTTCGAGATCGCCGAGACCGAACACGGCGTCATGCAACTGCACGGCTACCCCTACTCCGCCGACTCCTCCACCGTCATCGTCGAAATGCGCGAAGAGGTCTGGCGGGCCGCCGGACTCGACCTGTGCGACGAGGCGGAATCGGCCTCCCGCTGCGCCAAGACCTTCGGCGAGGCACTGCGCGGGCGCTCCCTGCGCGGCAACCGCTCCACCTGGACCGCGTTCCGCACGGTCGTCAACGACCGGTGGTCGCAGGGCAACGTGACCCTCCTCGGGGACGCCGCGCACACCGCCCACTTCTCCATCGGCTCGGGCACCAAACTCGCCGTCGAGGACGCCCTCGCACTCGCCGAAGCCGTCCGCGAACGGCCCGGCCCCGCCGACGTGCCCGCCGCGCTCGCCGCCTACGAGGCCGCGCGCCGCCCGGCCGTGGCCAGCACTCAGCGCGCGGCGGCGGCCAGCATGCGCTGGTTCGAGGAACTCGCCGGATACGTCGACCAGCCGCCCCGGCAGTTCACCTTCAACCTGCTCACCCGCAGCCGCCGGGTCACCCACGGCAACCTGCGGCTGCGCGACGAGCGCTTCGCCCGCGCCGTCGAGCGGGACTTCGGCTGCCCGGACGCGGCCACCCCGCCCATGTTCACCCCGTACCGGCTGCGCGGCCTGACCCTGCGCAACCGCGTGGTCGTCTCCCCGATGGACATCTACAGCGCCGAGGACGGCGTACCGGGCGACACGCACCTCGTCCACCTCGGCGCGCGGGCCCTCGGCGGCGCGGGCCTGGTCATGACCGAGATGGTCTGTGTTAGCCCGGAAGGGCGGATCACCCCCGCCTGCACCGGCCTCTACACCGACGAACAGGCTGCCGCCTGGACCCGGATCGCCGACTTCGTGCACACCGGCGCACCCGGCACCGCGCTGGGCGTCCAGCTCGGCCACGCGGGGCGCAAGGGCTCCACCCGCCGCATGTGGGAGGGCATGGACGAGCCCCTGGACACCGGCAACTGGCCGCTCGTCGCCGCCTCCCCGCTCCCGTACCGGCCCGGCGTCTCGCAGGTTCCCCACGAGCTGGACGCCGCCGGGCTCGCCCGGATCCGCGACCGGTTCGCGGCCGCCGCGATCCGCGCCGCAGGCTGCGGCTTCGACCTGCTCGAACTGCACTGCGCCCACGGCTACCTGCTCTCCGGGTTCCTCTCACCGCTTACCAACCACCGCACCGACGCCTACGGCGGCTCGCCCGCCGCCCGGCTGCGCTTCCCGCTGGAGGTCTTCGACGCCGTCCGCGAGGTGTGGCCCGCCGACCGCCCGATGACCGTCCGGATCTCGGCGACCGACTGGGCGCCCGGCGGCACCACCGCCGACGAGGCCGTCGCCATCGCCGCCGCCTTCGCCGCCCACGGCGCGGACGCCATCGACGTCTCGACCGGCCAGGTCGTCGCCGACGAGGCGCCCGAGTACGGCCGCTCCTACCAGACCCCCTACGCCGACCGGATCCGCAACGCGCTGGGTGTCCCGGTCATCGCGGTGGGCGCCGTCTCCTCCTGGGACGACGTCAACTCCCTGCTCCTCGCCGGGCGCGCCGACCTCTGCGCCCTGGGCCGCCCGCACCTCTACGACCCGCACTGGACCCTGCACGCCGCCGCCGAGCAGGACTACGCGGGCCCGGCCGCCCCCTGGCCCGCCCCCTACCGAGCGGGCAGCCGCAGACCCCCCGTGGGGCGCGGCTGAACCGTACGCTTCGCCGTATGGACGAGCTGGACGGAGTGGAGATCGTCGCCTTCGCGGACGGCGACGCGTTCGACCGCTGGCTGGACGCGCACCACGCGCGCCGCGAGGGCGTGTGGATCAAGGTGGGGAAGAAGAGCTCGGGCATCGCGTCCGTCACCGAGGACGAGCTGGTCGACATCGGGCTGTGCCACGGCTGGATCTCCGGGCAGCGCAGGCCGCTGGACGAGCGCCACTACCTCCAGAAGTACGTGCCCCGGCGCCCCCGCAGCCTGTGGTCGCAGGTGAACGTCGACAAGGTCGAGGAGCTGACCGCGGCGGGCCGGATGCGCGAGGCGGGCCTCGCGGAGGTGCGCCGGGCCCGGCAGGACGGCCGCTGGGCCGCCGCCTACGCCCCGCAGAGCACCGCGACGGTCCCTCCGGAGCTCGCGGCCGCCCTCGCGGAGCGCCCCGGCGCGGCGGCGGCCTTCGCGGCCCTGACCGCGTCGCAGCGCTACCAGCTGATGCTCCCGCTCCTCCAGGCCCTCACCCCGCGCAGCCGCGAGACCCGCCTGGCGGCGGTCCTCACCCGCCTGACGGCGCGGCCGGACTCCTGAAATCTCCTCAGCCGTCCGCACGCGGGACGATGACCGAGCGGTCCCAGAGCGGGACGTAGCCGAGGCGCGGGTAGAGCCGGTTGCTGGTGGGGTTGGCGAGGTCGGTGAAGAGCAGCACCTCGGCCGCGCCCGCCGTGCGGGCGGCCAGGGTGGCGGCGTGGGTCGCGCCCGCCGCGTGGCCGCGGCCGCGGTCGGCGGGCGGGGTGTACACGGGGCCGATGCGGGCCGTGGCGGCCTGGGGGCGGGAGAAGCTCGCCAGCGACACGGGTCGCCCGGCCGGGTCCTGCCACAGCAGGATCCCGCCGTAGGAGATCCGGTCGCGGATCCACGTCTCGCCCGCGGTGGGGGTGTCCGCCTCCGCGGCGAAGGCGGCGAGCCACTCCAGCACCAGCGGGACGTCCTCCTCCGCGGCGGGGCGGGCGCGGCCCGCGGGCGCGGGCGAGGGGGCCAGGGGCGCCTCCAGCCGGAACAGCCGCTCCCGGTGGTCCTCCACCGGGCGGCCCCAGGCGCGCGCCAGCACCTCGGCGTCCTCGCTGCGCGCGTTGAACCCGCCGAGCCCGGCCAGGAACGGCTCGGTGTGCAGGACGGACCCCAGCGCGGCCACCGCCTCGGCGGGCGCCGCGCCCACCAGGACGGGATGCGGCGGGGTGCACGCCAGGACCCCCGCGACCGCGCCGTCCGCTCCGGTCCACCAGCCGAAGTAGGGACTGCCGTCGCCGAAGGCCCCCGGGCCGCGCCGGCGCAGGGCGTCGGTGGTGGTCAGCAACAGGGTGTTGGACACCGGATCGGCCCGCAGGGCGGGGCCCGCCGTGTCGAGGAACGCGGTCAGGTCATCAGTGAAAGTCCAGGTCATGGGCCATTGTGCGACGGAGCCGGGAGCCCGGCCACCTCGTTTTCCGGGCCGCACCCCCGGTCGCCCCCGGGGCCCTGCGCCGGATCAGGAAGCCGGTGTCCCGGACCGCGCGAAGAGCGCCCCCCGCTCCCACAGCAGCGCGTGCAGCTCCGCGAACACCGCCGCGGCGCGCTCGCCCGGCCAGTCGCGGGGCAGCAGGTCCGACGGCAGGCCGGGGTCGGCGTAGGGCAGCCGCCGCCAGGAATCCAGCACCATCAGGTAGTCGTGGTAGGCCTGCTCCGGGGTCGGCGCGGGGCCCGACCGCCAGCCCCGCAGCACCGGTTCGTGCAGCCCCAGGAACTCCTCGTGCTGCTTGGCCAGCGCGGCCAGGTCCCACCACCGGGACACCGCCTCCGCGGTGGCGGCGAAGCCGAGGTGCGCCCCGCGGAACAGGTCCACGTACGGGGTCAGCCCGAGGCGTTCCAGCGTGTGCCGGGTCTCCTCGTACAGCGCCGCCGGGGCGATCCACACGCCCGGCGCGGCCGTGCCGAAGCCGAGGCGGGCCAGACGGGAGCGCAGCAGGTGCCGCTTGTGCCGCTCCGCCTCGGGCACGGAGAACACCGCCAGCAGCCACTGCCCGGCGGAGCCGGCGCCGCCGGGCGCGCGGGCGGCGTAGATCCGGCGGTCGCCGTCCGCCAGCAGCTGGCGCGCCTCCTCGGAGAGGTCGTACGCCGCCGCGCCGTCCGCACCACGCGCGGGCAGGATGAAGCCGCGCCGCTTGAGCCGGGACACCGAGGAGCGGACCGCAGGGGCGTCCACCCCGGCCGCGCCCAGGAGGCGGATCAGGGCGGACACCGGGACGGGCCCGTCGAAGGTGCGCCCGTAGGCGCCGTAGAAGGTGACGATCAGGGATCGCGGAGTGTGCTGCTCGGCCACGGGATCACTCTAGATCGCGCAACCGGTAGCGCTGAAGCTTCCCCGTCGGGGTCCGCGGCAGCGCGGGCAGGAAGACGAAGGCGCGCGGGCACTTGTGGGGGGCCAGCTCCGCCCGCATGAACGCGCGCAGATCCTCCTGCGACGGCTCCGCTCCCGTCCGGGCCACCACGTAGGCCACCGCGACCTGCCCGCGTCGCTCGTCCGGGCGGCCGATCACCGCGGCCTCCACCACGTCCGGGTGGCGCAGCAGGGCCTCCTCCACCTCCGGGCCCGCGATGTTGTACCCCGCCGAGATGATCATGTCGTCGGCGCGGGCGACGTAGCGGAAGTAGCCGTCCCGGTCACGGACGTAGGTGTCGCCGGTGATGTTCCAGCCGTCCCGCACGTAGTCGCCCTGGCGCGGATCGGCCAGGTAGCGGCAGCCGACCGGGCCGCGCACCGCGAGCAGCCCCGGCTCCTCGTCGGCCACCTCGCGGCCCGTCCCGTCCACCACCCGCGCCTGCCAGCCCGGAACCACGCGGCCGGTGGTGCCCGGGCGGATGTCCGCGTCGGCCGCCGAGATGAAGATGTGCAGCAGTTCGGTGGCCCCGATGCCGTTGATGATGCGCAGGCCGGTGCGCTCGTACCACTCCTGCCAGGTGGCGGCCGGCAGGTTCTCGCCCGCCGACACGCAGCGCCGCAGCGCCGAGAGGTCGTGCGCCGCAGGCTCGTCCAGCATCGCCCGGTAGGCGGTGGGCGCCGTGAACAGCACGGTCACCCGGTGCTCGGCCAGCGCGGGCAGCAGCACGCGCGGCCCCGCCTGCTCCAGCAGCAGCGCCGAGGCCCCCGCCCGCAGCGGGAAGACCACGAGCCCGCCCAGGCCGAAGGTGAAGCCGAGCGGCGGGCTGCCGGTGAACACGTCGTCGGGGCGCGGGCGCAGGATCCGCCGGGAGAAGGTGTCGGCGACCGCCAGGACGTCCCGGTGGAAGTGCATGCAGCCCTTGGGCCGTCCGGTGGTGCCGGAGGTAAAGGCGATCAGCGCCACGTCGTCGGCGGAGGTGTCCACGGCGCGGTACGGGGCGGCGGGGCTCCGCTCGGCCAGGCGCAGCAGGTCATCCGGGTCCCCACCGCCGTACGGGGTGATCCGCAGCCCCGGGACCTCGGCCCGGACCAGGTCCTCCAGCACGTCCGCGTGGCACAGGGCGTGCCCGACCCGGGCCATCTCGCACACCGTGGCCAGCTCCTGGGACCGCTGCTGGGCCAGGACGGTGACGGCGACCCCGCCCGCCTTCATGACCGCCAGCCAGCAGGCGGCGAGCCAGGGCCCGGTGGGTCCGCGCAGCAGCACCCGGTTCCCGGGGACCACGCCGAGGTCCGCGGTGAGCACGTGGGCGAGCCGGTCCACCCGCTCGCGCAGCGCGCCGTACGACCAGACCTCGCCGGCCTGGGTGCGGAAGGCCGGGCGGTCCGCGCCGAACCGGCCGATGGTGGCGTCGAGCAGCTCGGTCCCGCAGTTCAGCCGGTCCGGATAGGCCAGTTCCGGGAGCTGGAAGAGGAGTTCGGGCCAGGCGTGGGACGGCGGCAGGTGGTCGCGGGCGAAGGTGTCGGCATGGGCGGAAGGCATGAGTTTCAAGGCGGGTTCGCCCCCTGGCGACGGTCCGGGATGGGGGTGGTGCCGGCCGTGCGGTCGCGTGACGAGCGTATCGTGACGGTGACGACAGTCAACTGCACGCGATAAGACTGGTACGACAGATTCAGGCACACGGACGCACGCGCTCCCGCGGAGAACTGAGGCTTCGGATGACCGGATTCGCGCTCGACCCCGAACAAGAGCAAGAGTGCGAGCGGCTGCGCGCCCTCGCCACGGAGCGGCTCCGGCCGCTCGCCGAAAAGGGTGAACCGGGACGCGTCAACCGGCCGCTGCTCGCCGCGCTCGGCGAACACGGCCTGCTGGAGCGGGTCTTCGCCGCGGGCGCCCTGGAGCTGTGCCTGCTGCGGGAGTCCCTCGCCTACGGCTGCACCGAGGCCGAGACGGCCCTCGCCCTCCAGGGGCTCGGCGCGCACCCCGTCCTGCGGGCCGGGAGCGCGGAACAGTGCGCGCGCTGGCTGCCCGGCGTACGGGCGGGCCGCACGGTCGCGGCCTTCGCGCTGAGCGAGCCGGGGGCGGGCTCGGACGCGGCCGCGCTGGCGCTGGCGGCGCGGCCGGTCGCGGGCGGCGCGGGTGGGGGCTGGCGGCTCACCGGGGAGAAGCGCTGGATCTCCAACGCCCCCGAAGCCGACTTCTACACCGTCTTCGCCCGGACCGGCGAGGGGCCCGGTGCCCGTGGCGTCAGCGCGTTCCTGGTCCCCGCCGACCGCCCCGGACTCGGCGGCGAGGCCCTCGACATGCTCTCCCCGCACGCGATCGGCGCCCTGACCTTCGACGGGGTACCGGTCGGTCCCGAGGACCTGCTCGGCGAGCCGGGCGGGGGCTTCCGCGTCGCCATGGACACCCTCAACCGCTTCCGGCCCAGCGTCGGCGCCTTCGCCGTCGGCATGGCCCGGGCGGCCCTCGACGCGACCTTGGCCCACACCGCGCACCGCGCCGCGTTCGGCGGCGTACTCGGCGACCTCCAGGCGGTGGCCCACCGGGTCGCCGAGATGGCCACCCGCACGGAGGCCGCCCGGCTGCTCGTCTACGCGGCTGCCGGGGCCTACGACGCGGACAGCGGCTCGCCGGACGTGCCCCGGCGGGCGGCCATGGCGAAACTGCTCGCCACGGAGAGCGCGCAGTACGTCGTCGACCACGCGGTCCAACTGCACGGCGCGGTCGCCCTCCAGCGCGGCCACCTGCTGGAACACCTGTACCGCGAGGTACGGGCGCCGCGGATCTACGAGGGGGCGAGCGAGGTGCAGCGCACGATCATCGCGCGGTCGCTGTACGCGCAGCACGCGTCGGCGGAGCAGCACGCACCGGCGGAGGTGGCCCGGTGATCGAACGCATCAACCCGCCCGGGCTCTCCCCGGCGACCGGTTTCTCGCACGCGGTCGCCGCCACCGGCTCCCGGCTGGTCCTGCTGGCCGGCCAGACCGCGCTCGACGCGGCGGGCGCGGTGGTGGGGGACACCCTGCCCGAGCAGTTCGAACGGGCACTGGCCAACCTGCTGGCCGCGCTCGCGGCGGCGGGCGGCGGCCCCGCGGACCTGGCCCGGGTGACCGTGTACGCCGTGGACGTGGCGGAGTACCGCGCCCGCGCCCCGGAACTGGGCCGGATCTGGCGCAGGCTGGCGGGCCGCGACTATCCGGCGATGGCCGTCATCGGCACCACGCGCCTGTGGGACGAGCAGGCCCTGGTCGAACTCGACGGCATCGCGGTCCTCGCCTAGGGTTGAAATGCACTATTTCAGATAGTTCCGATCATCGGAGGTGCATGAACATGCGCCGTGCGATCGCCTCGGCCCTGGTTGCCGGGGGTGCCGGAATCGTTCTCGCCCTCGCGCCACTGGGCAGCGCCGTCGCGGCAGGTCTCCCCGAGACCCACCCGCAGACCTGGTGGTGCTCCGACCAGTGGCACGGACAGGACTGGCGTACCTGCTGCGACCCCTCGCGCGGGGACGACCGGCCCAGCTGGTGCTGGGACTCGGACACCCACAACCGGCACCACGCCGGCAACTGGGACCACCACTGGAACGACGGCAACTGGAACCACGACAGCAGCTGGAACGACAGCTGGAACCACGACAGCAACTGGAACCACGACAGCAATTGGAACCACGACGGCAACTGGAGCCACGACAGCAGTTGGAACAACGACCACCGCTGAGCCGAACGAGAGGAAGGCGCGGCCCGGGCGGATCAGCCCTCCAGCAGCGTCCCTATCCACTCCTCGATTCCCGCCACCGTGCGGGGGAGCGCGCCCGACATCAGGCGCGCTCCTTGCGCGGTGACGACCAGGTCGTCCTCGATCCTGACTCCGATCCCCCGCAGCTCCGCCGGCAGCGTCTCGTCGTCCGGCTGGAGGTAGAGACCGGGCTCCACGGTGAGGACCTGCCCCTCCTCCAGTACCCCGTCCAGGTAGGTGTCCTCCCGTGCCTGGGCGCAGTCGTGGACGTCCAGGCCCAGCATGTGACCGCTGCTGCACAGGGTGTACCGGCGGTGCAGGTCGCCCTGCGCGTCCTTCAGGACGCCCCAGTCGGCGAGCCCCTCGGCGATGACGCGCATCCCGGCCCGGTGGAAGTCGCGGAAGCTGGCCCCGGGGCGCAGGGCGGCCATGCCCGCGTCCTGGGCGGCCAGCACCAGCTCGTACACCTGCCGCTGGACGGGTGAGAAGCGCCCCGAGAGCGGGAGGGTGCGGGTGATGTCGGCGGTGTAGAGCGTGTCGGTCTCCACGCCCGCGTCCAGGAGCAGCAGTTCGTCGCGGTTCAGGCGGCCGTCGTTGCGGATCCAGTGCAGCACGCAGGCGTGCGCGCCGGAGGCCGCGATCGTGTCGTAGCCGGTGCCGTTGCCCTCGGCGCGGGCGCGCAGTCCGAAGACCCCCTCGATCCAGCGCTCGCCGCGCGGGTGCTCCAGGGCGCGCGGCAGCGCCCGTACGACGTCCTCGAAACCGGCGGCCGTGTGGTCGACGGCGAGCTGCAACTGGCCCACTTCCCAGGCGTCCTTGACCAGCCGCAGCTCGGAGAGGACGGCGGCGAGCGCCGGGTCCTGCGCGGCGTTGCGGGCCTCTGGGGCGCCCAGGGTGTCCAGGTGGGCGCAGCGGATGCCGGTGAGCCGCTCGGCCTCGGCGAGGTCGGGGCGGCGGCCGACCCAGAATTCGCCGTAGCGGCGGTCCCGGTAGAACTCCTCGCTGCCGTCGGCGCGCGCGGAGCGGGGGCGCAGGTACAGGACGGCCTCGTGCCCGTGCGGCCCGGCCGGCTCCATCACCAGGACGTGCCCCACCTGATCCTCGCCGGTGAGCCCGGTGAGCCACGCGTAGGCGCTGTGCGGGCGGAAGCGGTGGTCGCAGTCGTTGGAGCGGACCCTGAGTTCGCCCGCCGGGACGAGGAGCCGCTCGCCCGGGAAGCGGGCCGAGAGCCGTGCGCGCCGGGCCGGGGTGAGGGCGTGGGCGGCGACCCGGGCGTCGGCCGGCAGCGGTGAGGCGGACCAGTTTCCGGACATGAAGGCGGACAACTCGGCCGATACCGGCAGATCGTGGCTGCCCGTATTGAGGCGGGAGGGGCGGTCGGTCACGAAAGCTCCCTGGGGTGACGTGAACTGGTGGGCGCACAGGGCTTGTCAGTGCAATTTCACATTACTATGTTACAGGTCACACGGTGAAACATTAATCCCCGTCAAACACCGTGTGACGCAGGGCAGTTGCGCGTTGCCGTTTCTCCGTGGTTCCCGCTGGTCCCGTACGTGTTTCCCCATGCCTCCCGCACGTGATCCGTACGGCCTTCCCACCCCCCTCACCGCATCAGGAGTCCCCGGTGTCCCAGCACAGAGCTGTGCGTACGTCCCTCCTCGCCGCCGCCATCACGGTGACCCTCCTCGCCTCGGCGGGCCAGGTCGTGGCCCAGACGGCCGGCGCGGGCTCCGCCCCGGCCCCCTCGACGTTCGCCTCGGGCACGCCCGCCGCCGCCCCGGCCGCCCAGGCCCCGGTGGGCAACCCCTTCGACGAGGTCGACCGCCTCGCCACCGCTCCCGCGCTCACCTCGGCGCCGGCCCCCGCCCCGGGCACCGGCCAGGAAGCGGGCCGGATCGCCGGGCCCGCCCCGTCGGCCGACCCGAGCGCCACCCGGCTCGCCGACCGCGGCGCGGAGAAGGCGGGCAAGGCCACCGCCCAGCGCACGGCGGGCAACGGCTCGCTCGCCGCGGGCGTCCCCTGCACCCTCGACGGCATCACGGGCCTGAGCCCCGAGCAGTTCGCCGACTTCCTCGGCGACACCGCGGTGACCGCGGACGGCTGTCTGCGAGGACTCATCTGGACCTGGGACGCCCGCCTCGCCCCGGTGATGTCCGACGCCCACGTCCAGGCCGTCTCCCGCCGGATATCCGGCCTGGCCGCCGCCCACGACGGCCGCAACTCCTCGCACCTGGAGGAGATGTTCACCTACCTGCACGCCGTCGCGTTCCACGACTACTCCCGCACCGAGATCGACGTGACGGACGCCCCGACGGTCGACGCGATGCGCCGCGCCATCGCCGACTTCGGCGGCGCCGCCCACACCTTCGACGTCACCGCCTCCAACGCCCGCACCCTGCGCGAGGCCCTCTACGCGGGCAGCGCCCCCGGGCTGCGCCAGCACCAGCTGGGCCTGATCAAGAAGGTCCTGCCCGTCCTGGACCCGGCCCACCCGCAGACCAACCAGGACGCCTCCTGGGCGGGCGCCGTGCTCGCCGGCCTGTCCGTGAACTACCTGGGCGTCTACCCGGGCAACCAGGACGCCGCCTTCCACGCGGCCGTCGCGGCCGACCCCGCCTACCGCGCGCTGTTCAAGGCCTACAGCACCTACGGCCACCTGAAGGACACCCCCAACGCCTGGGCGGCGCGCGACGCCATCAGCGAGTACGGCCGGTTCGGCCAGGTCGAGGGGCTCCAGCCGCAGATCACCGCCGACCTCGGCGCCCTCCTGGAAACCGTCAAGGCCACCTTCGGCAACGGCAGCCAGCCGTGGGCCAAGGTCGTCTCCTGGCTCAACACCTACAACGCCTGCAAGCAGTACGGGGTGTGCAAGGAGGACATCGAGAAGCAGCTCTTCCCCAACACCTACTCCTACGACAACGGCGGCATCAAGGTCCGCACCGCGCTCGACCGGGCCACCGTCGACCAGCTCTACTACGCGAGCAAGCAGGTCAAGACCCAGTTCCACCGGGTGCTCGGCACCGATCAGCCGCTCGCCGGAGACCCCAACACGAGCCTGAACATCGTGCTCTACGCCTCCCGCGCCGACTACGAGAACTACCACCCCATCCTCACCGGCATGGGCACCAACAACGGCGGCGTCTACATCGAGAACGGCGCCACCTTCTACACCTACCAGCGCCGGGTGCCGCAGGACTCCTCCCTCACCCTGGAGGAGCTGTTCCGCCACGAGTACACCCACTACCTCAACGGCCGCTACGCCGTACCGGGCTTCTTCGGCCAGGGCGCCTGGTACGAGAACGACCGCACGACCGCCATGGACGAGGGCACCGCGGAGTTCTTCGACGGCGCCACCCGCGACAACGGCATCGCGGTGCGCAAGTCCCTGGTCAAGGGCGTCATGAGCGACACCGCCGGCGGCGGCCCGCGGATGAGCATCCAGCAGCTCCTGCACGCGACCTATGACGGGGACGGCTTCCGCTTCTACAACTACGCGGGCACGTTCTTCGAGTTCCTGTGGAACGAGAAGCCCTCCGCGCTGCGCGAGATGTACACCCACCTGCGCGCGAACGACGTGGCCGGCTTCGACGCCTGGCGCGTGCGGATGAGCACGGACACCTACCTCCAGCGGGACTACAACAAGTTCCTGGACGCGCAGATCGCCAAGGTCAACGACCTGTACGTGCCGAACACCGTCTTCACGCCCAACGACCGGCTGCGCGACTCCGCGCTCGCGTCGGTGAAGTCGGCCTTCGCCGGCGCCACGTACAACACCCCGGACTGCGTGGAGAACGGCGACCCCGGCAAGCGCCGGTTCACCTGTACCGGCCGCATCACGGCCACCCTGAAGAACTGGCGCAACGACGACCAGAACTTCAAGGACATGTCCGAGACGGTCGACTACTTCATCCTCGACCGGGCGGGCACGGTCTCCAACAACCTCGCCGACATGAACTGCTCCTTCGGCGCGGTGGAGATCTGGTCCAACAAGGTCGCGGGCACCTCGCCCTACAGCTGCGAGGGCCCGCTGCGCAGCTGATCCGACTGCGGGCCGGTCCGGACCCGAACGGGGGGCCGGACCGGCCCGGCCGCGTCCCGGGACACACCCTGGATGCCCGATAAAGAATGTGACATATTACTGCCGTGCCCAAGATCCCAGCCACGGACGCACCCCTGGACGCCGTCATCATCGGCGCCGGCGTCGTCGGAGCCGCGTGCGCCTACTACGCCGCCCGCGCCGGACTCACCGTAGCCGTCGTCGACCGCGGCCCCGTCGCGGGCGGCACGACCGGCGCCGGCGAAGGCAACCTGCTCGTCTCCGACAAGGGGCCGGGCCCCGAACTCGACCTCGCGCTGCTCTCCACCGCCCTGTGGCGCGACCTGGCCGCCGCCCTCCCGGCGCAGACCGAGTACGAAGCCAAGGGCGGCCTCGTCGTCGCCCCCGACGAAGCCACCCTGAAGGCCCTGCGGGTCTTCGCCGACGGCCAGCGCGCCGTCGGCGTCACCGCCACCGAGGTGGCGCCGGACGCGCTCCACGACCTGGAGCCGCACCTCGCCCCCGGCCTCGCCGGCGGCTTCCAGTACCCCCAGGACGCGCAGGTCCAGCCCGCCCAGGCCGCCGCCCGGCTGCTCGCGGCCTCCGGCGCCCGGGTCCACACCGGCGAGGAGGTCACCGCGATCCTCCGCGGCGCGGACGGCGCCGTACGGGGCGTGCGCACCCCGCGCCGCGAACTGCGCGCCCCGGCCGTCGTCAACGCGGCCGGCACCTGGGGCGGCCGGATCGCCGCCCTGGCGGGCACCACCCTGCCCGTCATGCCGCGCCGCGGCTTCGTCCTGGTCACCGAGCCCCTGCCGCGCGTCGTGCGGCACAAGGTGTACGCCGCCGACTACATCGCCGACGTCGCCAGCGGCTCCGCCGCCCTCCAGTCCTCCGCCGTGGTCGAGGGCACCCCCGCCGGGCCGGTCCTCATCGGCGCCACCCGCGAACGCGTCGGCTTCGACCGCACGCTGTCCACCGAGGCGCTGCGCCGCCTCGCCGCCCAGGCCGCCGCCCTCTTCCCGGTCCTCGCCGACGTCCGGGTGCTGCGCGCCTACCACGGCTTCCGCCCCTACCTCCCCGACCACCTCCCGGCGATCGGCCCCGACCCGCGGGTCCCCGGGCTGCTGCACGCCTGCGGCCACGAGGGCGCGGGCATCGGCCTCGCGCCCGGCACCGGCGCCCTGATCACCGCCGCCCTCACCGGCGGCGCGGCCCCCCTGGATCCCGGGCCGTTCCACCCCGACCGCTTCACGGAGGACGCATGATGGCCGGCCCGCGCCGCACCCGCCGACCCCGGGAACCGCGCGACCTCGTCGGCGGCGCGGCCCCGGCCGCCCACACCGTCGAGTTCGACGGCCGGACCCTGCCCGCGCAGAGCGGCCAGAGCATCGCCGCCGTCCTGTGGGCCGCCGGCATCCTCGCCTGGCGCACCACCCGCGAGGGCGGCGCCCCGCGCGGCGCGTTCTGCGGGATCGGCAGCTGCTACGACTGCCTCGTCACCGTCAACGGCCGCCCCAACCAGCGCGCCTGCCTGGTCCCGGCCCGGCCCGGGGACACCGTCACCACCCAGGAGGGAACCGGCCGTGCCGACCTCGCCGTCTGACCCCACGGAAACCGGCGCCGAGCCGTACGGCCTCGCCGTCGTCGGGGCCGGGCCCGCCGGGCTCGCCGCCGCCGTGACCGCCGCCGACCTCGGCCTGCGCGTCGCCCTCGTGGACGCGGGGGAGCAGCCCGGGGGCCAGTACTACCGCCACCCCGCCCCGGCGCTCGGCGCCGAGCGGCCCGAGGCCCTGCACCACGACTGGGCCGCCTTCGCCACCCGCGCACGGCGCCTGCGCGCCCACGAGTCGGCGGGCCGGATCACCCACCTGCCCGCCCACCACGTCTGGACGGTCGTCCCCGACACCGCCGCGCCGGGCCGCTGGCTGCTGCACGCCGTCGCGGGGACCCGCGGCGAGGACGAGCGCGCCGTCACCCTCGCGGCCCGCGCCGTCCTGCTCGCCACCGGCGCCCACGAGCGCCACCTGCCCTTCCCGGGCTGGACCCTGTCGGGCGTCGTCGGCGCCGGGGGAGCGCAGGCCATGCTCAAGGGCGGCCTCGTGCTGCCCGGCCGCCGCATCGTGGTCGCGGGCAGCGGCCCCCTGCTGCTGGCGGTCGCCGGATCGCTGGCCGCCGCGGGGGCCCGGGTGCCCGCCGTGATCGAGGCCTCCGCCTACACGGCCTACGCGGGCCGCGTGCCCACGCTGCTGCGCAACCCCGGCAAGCTCGCCGAAGGCGCCGTCCACGGCGGGGCGCTGCTGCGCCACGGGGTGCGGCTGCTCACCCGGCACGCCGTCGTCGAAGCCGAGGGCAGGGACCGGGTGGAAGCCGTGGTCGTGGCCCGGCTCGACCGCGACTGGCGGCCCGTCCCCGGCACCGCGCGCCGGATCCCCTGCGACGCGCTCGCGGTGGGCCACGGGCTGGTGCCCCAGCTGGAACTCGCCACCGGCCTCGGCTGCGCCACCGTGCCCGCGGCGGACGGGACGGTGGCGCTCGACCTCGACGCGCAGGGGCGGACCTCCGTCCCCGGCATCTGGTCGGCCGGCGAGACCGGGGGGATCGGCGGTGCCGGACTCGCCCTGGCCGAGGGGGAGCTGGCGGCGCGCTCGGTCGCCGGACGGCCCGCCCCCGCCGCGCTGGTGCGCCGCCGCGCCCGGCTGCGGGCCTTCGCCGACGCGATGGGCGCGGCCCACCGCCCGGGGGCCGGGTGGACCGGGTGGCTGCGGGACGACACGGACGTCTGCCGCTGCGAGGAGGTTCCGGCCGGACGGATCCGGGAGGCCGTGGCCGACCTCGGCGCGCGGGACGCCCGTACCGTCAAACTGCTCACCCGCGCGGGCATGGGCTGGTGCCAGGGCCGGATGTGCGGCGCGGCCGTCGCCGCGCTCGCCGGCTCCGGAGCGGCCGCCGACCGGCGCCCGTTGTCCTGCCCGGTGCCGCTCGGCCAGCTCGCGGCCCTGCCGCTCCCCGAACCGGCGGCGGACCGATAGGTCCGCCGAGCGGCCTCCGATCGGGCGCTCCCGGCTCTTGTGGCCGGTCTGCGGGTACTAGTAAAATGTCACACATCACATAAGGAGTTCTGCCATGACCGACGCGCCCACCCCCGCGCCCAGCACCGCCCCGCCCCGCAACCGCCCCTGGCACGGCATCATGGTCGCCACCGCGCTGCCCCTGCGCGAGGACCTCTCCGTCGACTACGACGCCTACGCCGAGCACGTGGCCTGGCTGATCGCCAACGGCTGCGACGGCGTCGTCCCCAACGGCTCGCTGGGCGAGTACCAGACCCTCACCGACGAGGAGCGCGCCCGCGTCGTGCGCACCGCCGTCGAGGCCGCGGGAGACGGCGACCGCGTCATGCCCGGCGTCGCCGCCTACGGCAGCGCCGAGGCCCGCCGCTGGACCGAGCAGGCCGCCGAAGCGGGCGCGGGCTCCGTCCTGCTGCTCCCGCCGAACGCCTTCCGCGCCGACCACGACACCGTACGCGCCCACTACGCCGAGGTCGCCAAGGCCGGCGTGCCCGTCGTCGCGTACAACAACCCCATCGACACCAAGGTCGACCTGGTCCCGCAGCTGCTCGCCCGGCTGCACGCCGACGGCAGCATCGTCGCCGTCAAGGAGTTCACCGGCGACGTCCGGCGCGCCTACGAGATCGCCGAACTCGCCCCCGGCCTCGACCTGCTGATCGGCTCCGACGACGTCCTGCTCGAACTCGCGCTGGCCGGCGCCGTCGGCTGGATCGCCGGATACCCCAACGCCCTGCCGAACTCCTGCGCCGCCCTGTACCGCGCCGCCGTCGCCGGTGACCTGGAGACCGCGCTGCCGCTGTACAAGTCCCTGCACCCGCTGCTGCGCTGGGACTCCAAGACCGAGTTCGTCCAGGCCATCAAGCTGTCCATGGACCTCGCGGGTCGACCCGGCGGCGCCGTCCGCCCGCCCCGCTTCCCGCTCACGGGCGAGACCGAGGCGGCCGTCCGGGCCGCGACCGAGAAGGCCCTCGCCGAGGGCCTGAACTAACTCCGCCCGCGCGGTCCGTCCAGCCGGCACACCAGCCCGAGATCCCAGGGGGACTCCATGCGCACCCGCCACGTCTACCACGCCGTGGACTCACACACCGAGGGCATGCCCACCCGGGTGATCACCGGCGGAGTCGGGGTGATCCCCGGCGCCACCATGGCCGACAAGCGGCTCCACTTCATCGCGCACATGGACCACGTCCGCACCCTGCTGATGAACGAACCGCGCGGACACGCGGCGATGAGCGGGGCCATCCTCCAGCCGCCCACCCGCCCCGACGCCGATTTCGGGGTCCTCTACATCGAGGTGTCGGGCCTGCTCCCGATGTGCGGCCACGGCACCATCGGCGTCGCCACCGTCCTCGTCGAGACCGGCATGGTGGCGGTCGTGGAGCCCGTCACCACGGTCCGGCTCGACACCCCGGCGGGCCTGGTCAGCGTGGACGTCCAGGTCAAGGACGGGGTGGCGGAGCACGTCACCCTCACCAACGTCCCCTCCTTCTGCGTCGGCCTCGACCTGAAGACCGAGGTCCCCGGCTACGGCACGGTCACCTACGACCTCGCCTACGGCGGCAACTTCTACGCCTTCGTCGAACTGGACGCCCTCGGCCTGCCCTTCGACCGGGCCCGCGGCAACGACCTGCTCGCCGCCGGGCTCGCGATCATGGACGCGATCAACGCGGGCGAGAACCGGCCCGTCCACCCGGAGAACCCCTCCATCGGCGGGGTCAAGCACGTCTACCTCGCCGCCCCCGGCTCCGACGCCGAGCGCTCTCGGCACGCGATGGCCATCCACCCCGGCTGGTTCGACCGCTCGCCCTGCGGTACGGGAACCTCCGCGCGGATGGCCCAGCTGCACGCCCGCGGCCTCCTCCCGCTCGGCCGGGACTTCGTCAACGAGTCCTTCATCGGCACCGAGTTCACCGGCCGGCTGGTCTGCGAAACCACCGTCGGCGACCTGCCCGCCGTGGTCCCGACCGTCACCGGCCGGGCCTGGATCACCGGCACCGCCCAGTACTTCCTCGACCCGTCCGACCCCTTCCCCGGAGGGTTCCAGCTGTGACCGCCGAGCACCCCGAACCGGGCGGGCGCCCCGAGGCGGGCGGGCACTCCCGCGCGGCCGGGCAGGCGTACCCGCCGGTGCGCACCACCGACTACCACGCCGCCGGAGAACCCTTCCGGATCGTCACCGGCGGCCTGCCGCCCATCCCCGGCGACACGGTGGCCGAGCGCTGCGCCACCGCCATCGGCCCCGGCGGCAGCGGCACCGCGCCGCGCCGGGGCGCGCTGGACGACGTACGCCGCCTCCTCGTCCAGGAACCGCGCGGACACGCCGGGATGTACGGGGGGTTCGTGGTCCCGCCGGACGACGACGGGGCGCACTTCGGGGTGCTCTTCTGGCACAAGGACGGCTACTCCACCGCCTGCGGGCACGGCACGATGGCGCTCGGCGCCTGGGCCGTGGACAGCGGGCTGGTCCCCGCCCCGCGCGACGGGGACGTCCAGGTGCGCATCGACGTGCCCTCCGGGCGGGTCACCGCCACCGTCCACCGCTCCGAGGGCCGCACCACCGGGGTCACCTTCCGCAACGTCCCGGCCCGGGTCACCGCCCGCAAGGTGCCCGTCGCCACCTCCTTCGGGGTGGCCGAGGTGGACCTCGCGCACGCCGGGGCCTGTTACGCCTCCGTCGCCGCCCGCGACCTGGGGCTGGGCACCGGCCGGGACGCGCTGCCCGCGCTGGTCCGCGCCGGGCAGGAGATCCGGGCGGCGCTGGCCGCGCACCCCGGCACCTGGCACCCGGGCGGTCCGCTGCTGTCGGGGGTGTACGGGGTGATCCTGCACGAGGAGCTGCCCGACACCCCCTTCGGCCCGCACCAGCGCAACGTCACCGTCTTCGCCGACGGCCAGATCGACCGCTCGCCCTGCGGATCCGGCACCTCCGCGCGCCTCGCCCTGCTCGCCGAGGACGGGCGGCTCGGCGCGCACGAGGACCTGCTCCACGAGTCGGTCGCCGGCACCGTCTTCACCGGCCGGTTCCTACGGCCCGTCGGCGCGGCGGCCGAGCCCGCCGGGCTGGTCACCGAGGTCACCGGCACCGCCCACCGCACCGGCGAGCACGTCTTCGTACGCGACCCGCACGACGCCCTCGGCACCGGGTTCGCGCTGTGAGCGCCGGCGGCGCCGCCCCCGCCGGGCTGCCGCAGTTCGGCGCCGAGCGGATGGCGGCCCTGCTCACCCCGGCCGCCGCCGCCGACGCGCTGGCCGAGGCGCTGCGCACCGGGCCCGATCCGGAGAGCTGCCCGCAGCGGACCGCGCTCGCGGTGCCCGGCGGGGAGCTGCTGCTGATGCCGGCCGCGTCCGGTGCGTACGCCGGGGTGAAGATCGCCGGGGTGGCTCCCGGCAACCCGGCCCGCGGACTGCCCCGGATCACCGGCTCCTACCTGCTGCTGGACGGCCCCACGCTGCGCCCGCTGGCCCTGTTCGACGGGGCGGCGCTCACCGCGCTGCGCACCCCGGCGGTCTCCGCCCTGGCGCTGCGGTGCCTGGCTCCGGCCGGGCGGCCGCTGCGGCTGGTGCTGTTCGGGTCGGGCCCCCAGGCGTACGGGCACCTCGACGCGGTGCTCGCGGTGCGGGAGATCGCGGAGGCGGTGGTGGTGGCGCGGGACCCGGCGGGGGCCGGGAAGCTGGCCGCGTACGCCCGTACCGTCGGCGTGCCCGCCCGCACCGGCGGCCCCGGGGACGTGGCGGACGCGGACCTCGTCGTCTGCTGCACCACGGCCCGCGAACCGCTCTTCGACGGGCGGCTCGTGCGGCCCGGCGCCACGGTGGTCGCGGTGGGCTCGCACGAACCGGACGCCCGGGAGACGGACACGGCCCTGGTGCGGCGGGCCGCCGTGTACGTCGAGTCCCGGGCGGCCGCGCTGCGGGAGGCGGGGGACCTGCTGATCCCGGAGGCGGAGGGGGCCATCGGGCCCGGTCATATCAGCGGCACCCTGGCTGACCTGGTCGCGGGCCGGTCGGGGGGCGCGAGGGGGCAGAGTTGTCCACAGCTCTTCAAGAGCGTGGGCATGGCCTGGGAGGATCTTGCCGTGGCGGTGGCCTTGTACACCGCGGCCGGGGGCCACAGCGAAACGTGACATTGTACGCTGTGCCTCTGCGATTCTCGGAGGAAAAGCTATGGGTGACCTGAAGCAGCACAGTCTCATCAAGGCCCAGGAGCGGCTGCGCGACCAGGTCGGACATGCCCTTCGGGCCGCCCTGATAGCGGGTGAACTCCGGCCGGGGAACGTCTATTCGGCGCCCGGTCTGGCCGCCGAACTCGGGGTCTCGGCCACCCCGGTGCGCGAGGCCATGCTCGACCTGGCCCGCGAGGGCCTGGTGGAGCCCGTCCGCAACAAGGGGTTCCGGATCACCGAGGTCAGCGAGCGGGACCTCGACCAGTACACCGAACTGCGCACGATGATCGAGGTGCCGACCATCGGCCGGGTCACCGCGATCGCCACCGTCGCGCAGCTGGAGGCGCTGCGGCCGATCGCCGAGGAGATCGTCACCAGCGCCCGCGAGCACAACCTCATCGGCTACCTGGAGGCGGACCGCCGCTTCCACCTGTCGCTCCTGGCCCTCGCGGGCAACGACCGGCTCGTCGAGACGGTCGGCGACCTGCGCAAGCGCTCCCGGCTGTACGGGCTCACCGGCCTCGACGAGGCGGGCAAGCTGGTCTCCTCCGCCGAGGAGCACGTCGAGCTGCTCGACCTGATGATCGCGGGCGACGCGGCGGCGGCCGAGGCCTGCATGACCCGGCACCTGGGGCACGTCCGCTCGTTGTGGGCGCAGGGCCGCGACGAGCCCGTGGGCCGCGGCGCGTCCCGCCTCGGCGGTGGTACGGCCGTCAAGGCCTGAAAGGCAGGGTCAAGGCCCGACCCGGCGCGGTCACAGCCTGACCCGGTGGGGTCAAGGCCCGGCCCGGCCGGGCGCCGGCCGGGCCGGGCCTTGACCCCACCGCACAGCCGCGCCCCCGGGGCTCCGACCGTCCAGGTCGGGGCCCCGACGCGCGTTCCCGGCAGGTGATTTGGACACGGCTGGATAACGTCGGCGCAGACCCCTTGTCAGTACAATTTCACATTACTATGTTACCGGTCACATCGTAGAGCGCGGCCCTTCCCTGGAGTGACCATGACCAAGCGCCATCAACTCGCCCTCGCCACCGCCCTGGTGGCGGCCCTCGCGCTCGGCGCCTCGGGCTGTTCCGGCACCAAGAAGGGCTCGGAGGGCGCCGGCGCCTCCAACCCGGTCGCCGCCGGCGACGGCCGGACCATCGGCGGCACGCCGGTCAAGGGCGGCACCCTCACCATCCTGTCCAACCAGGACTTCGCCCACCTCGACCCGGCCCGCAACTGGGTCATGCCGACCATGGACTTCGGCACCCGGCTGCTCTACCGCACCCTGGTCACCTTCAAGGCCGAACCGGGCAAGGGCGGCAGCGACCTCGTCCCGGACCTCGCCACCGACCTGGGCACCCCCACCAACGGCGGCCGCACCTGGACCTTCACCCTCAAGGAGGGCCTGAAGTACGAGGACGGCACGCCGATCAAGGCCGCCGACATCAAGTACAACGTCGAGCGCTCCTTCGCCCCGGACCTCACCGGCGGCCCCGACTACGCCGCCCAGTACCTGGCCGGCACCGACGGCTACAAGGGCCCCCTCCAGGGCAAGCACCTGGACTCGGTGAAGACCCCGGACGACCGCACGATCGTCTTCGAACTGAAGCGGCCCGTCGCCGAGTTCTCCGCCACCACCACCCTGCCGACCTTCGCCCCCGTCCCCGTCGCCCAGGAGAAGGGGCCCCAGTACGACGCCCGCCCCTTCTCCTCCGGTCCGTACAAGATCGAGTCCTACGACCGGGACAAGAAGCTCGTCCTGGTCCGCAACGAGCACTGGGACCCCAAGACGGACACCGTCCGCAAGGCGTATCCCGACAAGTTCGTGGTGGTCATGGGCCTCAAGGGCGGCCAGATCGACGACCGCATCATCGCGGGCGAGGGCGCCGACGCCTCCGCCGTCGAGTGGTCCAACATGCGCCCCGAGAGCGCCCCCAAGGTGCTGCCCAAGCCCGAGATCAAGCAGCGCCTCCTCGCCGAGTCCCAGGGCTGCACCGAGATGCTCAGCCTCAACAACTCCCGCGCCCCCTTCAACGACCCCAAGGTCCGCGAGGCCGTGCAGTACGCGGTCGACAAGGAGGCCATCATGACCGCGAACGGCGGCCCGGCCCTCAACGAGGTCGCCACCGCCTACCTGCCGCCCGCCCTCTCCGGCGGCAAGCAGGCCGACACCCTCAAGATCGCCCCGACCGGCGACCCCGCCAAGGCCAAGGAACTCCTGCGGGCCGCGGGCAAGGAGAAGCTGAAGGTCTCCCTCGCCGTCTCCACCGGAGACAAGGGCGAGGCCGAGGCCATCCAGCAGAGCCTGTCCCGCGCGGGCATCGAGGTGGTCATCGACACCATCGACCCGGGCGCCTACTACGACGTCATCGGCGACCTGTCCACCACCCCCGACATGACCATGAGCGGCTGGTGCCCCGACTACCCCTCGGGCTCGACCTGGATCCCCATGGTCTTCGACGGCCGCACCATCAAGGCCAAGGGCAACCAGGGCAACAACAGCCAGTTCCGCGACGACGAGACCATGAAGCGGATCGACGAGATCAACGCCATGGCCGACGCCAAGCAGGCCAACCAGGCCTGGAAGGACCTCGACGCGGCCATCATGGCCAAGTCCCCGTCCGTGCCGCTCTTCCTGGAGCGCAAGCCGCTGCTCGTCGGACCCAACATCGCGGGCGCCTTCGGCCACCCCGTCTGGGTCGGCCAGATCGACTACGCCACCGTCGGTCTCAAGGACCCGGCGAAGAGCCAGGGCTGAGCATGACCGACACCGCACCCGCCACCGCCCCGGCGGCGGTGGCGGCGAAGGTCCCCCCGGGAAGCAGCCCCTGGCAGCTCGCCCGGCGGGAGCTCCGCCGCCGCCCCGCCGTCCGCGTCAGCCTCGCCATCGTCGTCCTCTTCGTCCTGATGGCCGTCGCCGCCCCCTGGCTCGGCGCCCTCGGAGGCTGGACCCCGGACACCTTCGACAAGGGCGCCATCGACCCCTACCTCGGCGGCCTCCCGCTCGGCTCCCTCGGCGGGATCGGCCCCGAGCACTGGCTCGGCGTCGAACCCGTCACCGGCCGCGACCTGTTCGCGCGCGTCGTGCACGGCGCCCAGGTCTCCCTCCTGATCGCCTTCGCCGCCACCGCGATCGTCGTCCTCGCGGGCACCGCCGCGGGCATCGCCGCCGGCTACTTCGGCGGCCGTACCGACGCCGTGCTGTCCCGGCTCATGGACCTGACCATGTCCTTCCCGTCCCTCATCTTCATGATCGCGGTCCTGTCGGTGGCCAAGGACGTCAACCGGATCGTCCTCATGACCGCCGTCATCGGCCTCTTCGGCTGGCCCGGCATCGCCCGCGTCGTGCGCGGCCAGACCCTCTCCCTCAAACACCGCGAGTACGTCGACGCGGCCCGGGTCGGCGGCGCGAGCTCCTGGCGGATCCTGACCCGCGACATCCTGCCCGGCGTCTCCGGCCCCGTCATCGCCTACACCACCCTCCTCATCCCCGGCATGATCAGCACCGAGGCCGCCCTGAGCTACCTGGGCGTCGGCGTCCGCCCGCCCACCCCGTCCTGGGGCCAGATGATCGCCGAGAGCGTCGCGTTCTACGAGACCGACCCCATGTACTTCGTCATCCCCAGCACCTTCCTCTTCCTCGCCGTCCTCGCCTTCACCCTGCTCGGCGACGCACTGCGCGACATCCTCGACCCGAGGGGCGGCCGCACGTGATCCTCTACCTGCTGCGCCGCCTGCTCGCCCTGGCCGGGGTGCTGCTCGCCATCGCCGCCGTCACCTTCCTCATCTTCTACGTGCTGCCCTCCGACCCGGCCGCGGCCGCCTGCGGCAAGACGTGCAGCGTGGAGCGGATCGCCGCGGTCCGCGAGTACCTCGGCCTCGACCAGCCGCTGTGGAAGCAGTTCTACGACTTCCTCAGCGGCATCTTCACCGGGCGCACCCTGGGCACCGGCCAGTACGCCGTGCAGTGCGACTTCCCGTGCCTGGGCTACTCCTACGAGAACTCCCTGCCCGTGTGGGACCTGCTGATGGACCGCCTCCCGGTCTCCGCCTCCCTCGCGCTCGGCGCCGCCGCCCTGTGGCTGCTCCTGGGCCTGGGCGCCGGGGTCACCGCCGCCCTGCGCAAGGACACCGCCACCGACAAGGTCCTGATGGTCGGCGCGGTCGCCGCCGCCTCCCTGCCCGTCTACTTCACCTCCGTGATGCTGATCTACGGCGTGATCCGCGTCGCCGACCTGCTGCCCTACCCCAGCTACCAGCCCTTCACCGGAGACCCCCTCGGCTGGGCGACCAACCTGCTGCTGCCGTGGACCGCGCTCGCGCTGCTGTACGCCGCCATGTACGCCCGCCAGAGCCGCGGTTCGATGATCGAGGCGATGGCCGAGCCGTACATCCGTACCGCCCGGGCCAAGGGCATGCCCGAACGCACCGTCGTCGTCAAACACGGCCTGCGCTCGGCGATGACCCCCATCCTCACCATCTTCGGCATGGACCTCGGCGGCCTGCTCGCCGGCGCCGTCATCACCGAGTCCATCTTCGGACTCCCCGGCATCGGACGGCTCTTCTACGGCGCCCTCGTCAACTCCGACCAGCCGGTGGTCCTCGGGGTCACCCTGCTCGCCGCCTTCTTCATCGTCGTCGCCAACCTCGTCGTCGACCTCCTGTACGCCGTCATCGACCCGAGGGTGAGGTACTGATGGCCGCTCTCCTTGAAGTGCGCGACCTGCACGTCACGTTCAGCACCCCGCGCGGCACCGTCCGCGCCGTGGACTCCCTCGGCTTCACCGTCGAGGCGGGCCGCACCCTCGGCATCGTCGGCGAGTCCGGCTCCGGCAAGTCGGTCACCTCGCTCGCCGTCATGGGACTGCACCGCGGCGCCGAGATCGGCGGCTCCATCGCCCTGGACGGCCGCGAACTCACCACGCTCGGCGAGAAGGAGCTGTCCCGGCTGCGCGGCCGCAAGATGGCCATGATCTTCCAGGACCCGCTCTCCAGCCTGCACCCCTACTACACGGTCGGCGAACAGATCGCCGAGCACTTCCGCGTCCACTTCAAGGCCGGCCGGGCGGCCGCCCGCAAGCGCGCCGTGGACATGCTGGGCGAGGTCGGCATCCCCGAACCGGCCCGCCGCGCGGGGGAGTACCCGCACCAGTTTTCCGGCGGCATGCGCCAGCGCGCGATGATCGCGATGGCGCTGGCCTGCGAACCCGACCTGCTCATCGCGGACGAGCCCACCACCGCCCTGGACGTGACCGTCCAGGCGCAGATCCTCGAACTCATCGCCACGCTCCAGCAGGACCGCGGCCTCGGCGTGGTCATGATCACGCACGACCTGGGCGTGGTCGCCCGCGTCGCCCACGAGGTCCTGGTCATGTACGGCGGCCGGGCCGCCGAACAGGCGCCGGTGGACGAGCTGTTCGTTGACCCCGCCCACCCCTACACCCGGGGCCTGCTCGACTCCCTGCCCCGGCTGGACGACGCCGACGACCAGCCGCTGCGGACCATCCCCGGCTCCCCGCCCTCCCTGCGCGAGCCGGCCCCCGGCTGCGCCTTCGCCCCGCGCTGCGCCCGCGCCGCCGCCGGGACGGACGCCGAGCGGGTGCTCTGCACGACCGTCCGGCCCGCCCTCGATCCGTACGCGGGCACCGAGCGCCGGGTGGCCTGCCACTTCGCGGGGCCCGGCGCGGCCCCGTCCGGCGCGGAGCCCGTACAGGAGGCATCCCGGTGACCACCACGACCACGACGAGCACCCCGGCCGGGGGCGCGGCCGCCGCTCGGCCCCTGCTCTCCGTCCGCGACCTGACCATGGCCTTCCCCGGCAAGCGCTCCGTCACCGGCCGCCGCGGCGCCCCGGTCCGGGCCGTGGACGGGGTCTCCTTCGAGCTGGCCGCCGGGGAGACCCTCGGCCTGGTGGGGGAGTCGGGCTGCGGGAAGTCCACCACCGGCCGGATGCTGGTCCGGCTGCTGGAGCCCACCTCGGGCAGCATCGCCTTCGAGGGCCGGGAGATCGCCCGGCTCTCCCAGGGCGCCATGCGGCCCCTGCGCCGCCACCTGCAGATGGTGTTCCAGGATCCGCACTCCTCGCTCAACCCCCGCCAGACCGTGGCCCGGATCATCTCCGACCCGCTCCTGGTACAGGGCTGGAGCGCCGCCGACGCCCGCCGCCGCGCGGCCGAGCTGATGGAGCTGACCGGGCTGATCCCCGAGCACATCGACCGCTACCCGCACGAGTTCTCCGGCGGCCAGGCCCAGCGCATCGGCATCGCCCGCTCACTGGCCACCAGCCCGCGCCTGATCATCGCCGACGAGCCGGTCTCCGCGCTCGACGTCTCCGTGCAGGCCCAGATCGTCAACCTGATGGAACGGCTGCGCCGCGAACTCGGCCTCGCCTACGTCTTCATCGCGCACGACCTCTCGGTGGTCAAGCGGGTCAGCGACCGGGTCGCCGTGATGTACCTCGGCCGGATCGTCGAGATCGGCGACAAGCACGCGCTGTACGCCGACCCGCAGCACCCCTACACGCGGGCGCTGCTGTCCGCCGTACCGCTGCCGGATCCGGCGGCCGAGCGGCGCCGGGAGCGGATCGTGCTGCTCGGCGACCCGCCGAGCCCGGCCGCGCCGCCGCCCGGGTGCTCCTTCCACCCGCGCTGCCCCAAGGCGCAGGCCGTCTGCCGCACCGACCGGCCCGTGCTCCAGCTCGTTGCGGGGCGCGAGGTCGCATGCCACTTCCCGGGGGACTGACGGGGGTCCCCGGGAAGAGGAGAAGGGCCCCGTCGCCGGATTCCGGCGGCGGGGCCCTTCCGCGTTCGCCCGCCCGGACCGGGCGGGTCCCGCCTCAGGCCAGGCCCAGCTCCGCGCGGAAGAAGGCCAGTTCCAGCGCCATCACCTTCTCCCGGACCCCGCCCGGCGTCATGTGCGTGACCCCCGGCAGTGCCAGCAGCTGGTGCGGACGGCCCGCGTCGGTCAGCGCCCGCGAGAGCCGCAGGGTGTGCGAGGGGTGCACGTTGTCGTCGGCGAGCCCGTGGACCAGCAGCAGGGGACGCGTCAGCGCCGGGGCGTCCCCGATCAGGCAGTCCCGCTCGTAGACCTCCGGCTCCTCCTGGGGCAGGCCCAGGTAGCGCTCGGTGTACGCCGTGTCGTAGTGCCGGAAATCGGTCGGCGCGGCCCCCGCCACCGCCGCGTGGAAGACGTCGGGGCGCCGCAGCACGCCCATCGCGGCCAGGTAGCCGCCGTAGGACCAGCCGCGCACCCCGACCCGGCCGAGGTCCAGGTCCGGGTGCCGCTCGCCGAGCGCGCGCAGCGCCGCCACCTGGTCCTCCATCGTCACCTGCGAGAACCCGCGGTACATGGCGTGGGTGAAGGCCGGCGAGACGTACGGGGTGCCCCGGTTGTCGACGGTGGCCACCGCGAAGCCCTGGTCGGCCCACCACTGGCGGGCCTGCCAGCGCCGCGGCTCCGCGGACACGTCCTGGTAGCCGGGGCCGCCGTAGGTGTCCAGCAGGACGGGCAGCCGCCGCCCCGGGACGTGCCCGCGCGGCAGCACCAGCGCGGTGGGGATCCCCCGCTCGGTGACCCGCTCGAACCGCGGCGCCACCCGGTACGGCAGCGGCTCGGCGAGGTCGGTGACGCCCAGCTCCCGCCCGTCCGCCGTGCGCACGGTCCGCCGGAACCCGCCGGCGTCGGCCGAGGTCAGCAGCAGCGCACCGGCGGAGGTCAGCGCCGTGTGCACGCCGGGGCCGTCGGCCAGCGGCGTCAGCTCCCCGGTGCCGGTGTCGAGCAGCACCACCTGCTGCTCGGCGGGGTCCCGCAGCCCGGCCTCGACGAGCAGCCGCCCCCGGTACTCGCCCAGCACGCCCCGCACCTGGACCCCGTCCCCGGTGAGGGGTACGCCGTCCACGGCCAGGGCGCGCGCGGCCCCGCCCGGGGTGTCGAGCGCGGTCAGCATCCGCCCGTCGGACAGCCGGGCCGGGGTGCCGGGCACCATCGGGTCCACCCACTGGGGATGCGTGGTGCGGGACAGCTCCGTGGTCCGCCCGGTGGCCGGGTCGGCGCCGAGCAGCAGCACCGTGCGCTGGAGCCGGTCCTGGACGGTCAGCAGGATCTCGGTGGGGGACTCCCACCCGGCATCGGAGACGTAGGGGAACGCCGCCGCGTCCCAGTCGAGCCGCACCCCGGGCCCGCCGTCCGCGCCGAGCACCCACAGGCTCACCTCGGCGTTGGGCCCGCCCGCCTCGGGGTACGCGAAGTCCTCGGCCGGGCGCTCGGGGTGCTCCGGATCGGCGAACCAGCGGCGCTGGAGGCCCTCTTCGGTGACCCGGGCGGCCAGCAGGGTGCGCCCGTCGGGGGACCACCAGTGGCCGCGGGCCCGGCCCAGTTCCTCGGCGGCCGCGAATTCGGCGACGCCCCAGCGGGCTCCGTCGGCGGGGCTCACCCGGCCGCCGGGGGCGACGTACAGCGCGTCGTCGGCGACGTAGGCGGTGCGCGAACCGTCGGTGTTCGGGCGCGGGTCGAAGGCGGCCGGGGCGGCCGGGATCTCCTCGGGCGCCGCGTACTGGCCGGCGGTGACCGCGTACAGCCGCCCGTACAGGGCGAAGACCGCCCTGCGGCCGTCACCGGAGAGCGCGTAGGAGCCGATCCCGGCGGCGGTCAGCCGGATCCGCTCGCGCAGGCGGCGTTCGGTCGCGGGCAGTTCGCCGGGACCGTCCGGCAGCAGCGCGCGCGGATCGGCGAGCCGGGTCTCGGCTCCGGTCGCGGTGTCGAGCACCCAGAGGCCGTCGAAGGGATCGGTGGGGCCGGTGGAGCGCAGGAACCAGAGCAGCCGGCCGTCGTCGCCGAAGGAGAACGCGCGGGGGGAGCCGTGGGTGAAGCGCGCGGTGGCCGCCGAGAGGCGGAGGAAGTCGTCCGTGGGATCCATGCGCAGAGTGTGACATGTGAAATAGCACATGCTCTGGTCCGTTCGAGTGGTGACCCCCGGGACCCGGGCTTAGCGTCGAACAGTGGACCCGAACACATCGCCGAGCACCAGCGGGACCGAAGGCAAGGTCCGAGGGGACGGCGACGAGCAACGGCACGGGAACGGACTCGCACTGCTCGTCATCGCCTCCTGCCAACTCATGGTCGTTCTCGACATCACCATCGTGAACATCGCGCTGCCCCACATCCAGACCGCCCTCAAGTTCTCCACCGAGAGCCTCTCGTGGGTCGTCAGCGCCTACACCCTCACCTTCGGCGGACTGCTGCTGCTGGGCGGCCGCACCGGTGACATCCTCGGCCGTCGCCGCGTCTTCGTCTTCGGCGTCCTGCTCTTCGGCCTGGCCTCGCTGCTCGGCGGATTCTCCCAGAACGCGGGCCAGTTGCTGGCCGCCCGCGCGCTCCAGGGCGTCGGCGGGGCCATCGCGTCCCCCACCGCGCTCGCCCTGATCACGACCACCTTCCGTGAGGGGCCCGAACGCAACCGCGCCTTCGGCGTGTTCGCGGGCGTCTCGGCGGGCGGCGGCGCCATCGGGCTGCTCGCCGGCGGCGCGCTCGTCGAATGGCTCAACTGGCGCTGGGTGCTCTTCGTGAACGTCCCCATCGCGATACTGATCGCCGTCGCGACCCCGAAGGTGATCCGCGAGTCCGAACGCCATCCCGGACACTTCGACTTCGTGGGCGCCCTGACCGCGACGGTGGGCATGGTGTGCCTGGTCTACGGGTTCATCCGGGCCTCGCAGGAAGGGTGGACCGACCCGTACACCCTCGCGTCCTTCGCCGTGGCCGTCGTCCTGCTCACCTGCTTCATCCTGGTGGAGCGGCGCTCGCCACAGCCGATCACCCCGCTGCACATGTTCGCCGACCGCAACCGGGCCGGGACCTACGGCATGATGCTCTTCCTCGCCTGCGCCATGTTCGGCATGTTCTTCTTCCTCACCCTCTTCGTGCAGAACGTGCTCGGGTTCACCCCCATCCGCGCCGGCCTCGCCTTCCTCCCGGTCAGCGCCGTGATCGCGGTGGGCGCGGGCATCACCTCCCAGCTGCTGCCGAAGTTCGGGCCCAAACCCTTCATGGTCGGCGGCGCCCTCTTCGCGGCCGCCGGGCTCGGCTGGCTCACCTTCACCGACGTGCACTCCACCTACCTCGGCAGCATCCTCGGCCCGATGCTGCTCTTCAGCCTCGGCATGGGCATGCAGTTCGTCTCGCTGACGCTGATGGCCCTCTCCAACGTCCCCCACCGCGAATCGGGCGCCGCGTCCGGACTGCTCAACACCATGCAGCAGGTGGGCGGTTCGCTGGGCCTGTCCATCCTGGTGACCCTCTACGGCACGGCCAGCCGCAACGAGGCCGCGAAGCAGGTCCCGGCCTTCCTGGCCAACGCCACCCCCGAACAGAAGGCCGCCTTCCGGCAGACCGGCCGGCTGCCCGGCGCGTACGGCGCCCAGGTGCTGACCTCCGGCGTCTCCGCGGCGTTCGTCGTCGCGGCCCTCTTCGCCCTGGTCGCGGCCGTCATCGCGCTGGTCGTCATCCAGGTCCGGCCCTCCGACCTCGAACGGCTGAAGGGCACGCACACCCCGGCGGCCGTCTGAAGCGGCCGATCCGGGCGCGGTCCTCCCCGCGCACCACGGCGGGGCCGGGCGGAAGGATCCGCCCGGCCCCGCCGTCCCCCGTCGGTCACCCCCACCCTCGCAGGGCGCGGAGCCGGGGTATTGGACAAAAACGCCATGGCGCGCAGCGGCGGCCGCCCACGGGTGGTCCAGCAGCCCGCGGCTACCGCGTCGGCCGCAGCGGGCGGATCCGGCAGCGCGCCGGGCCGGTGGCCCGCAGGGTGATCCCGGTGCTGACCGGAACCTCGGTGTCCACGGCCTCGAAGGCGTACGCCCGCAGGGTCATGGCCAGGGCGATCACCGACTCCAGCATCGAGAAGTGCTGGCCGATGCACGCGCGCGGACCCCCGCCGAAGGGGAACCAGGCGTAGCGCGGCCGGGCCGCCTCCGCCTCCGGCGTGAAGCGGTCCGGATCGAAGCGCTCCGGCTCGGGCCAGTACTGCGGGTGCCGGTGGGTCACCCACGGCGCCAGGATCACCGTCGCGCCCGCCGGGACGGCGTGCCCGTCGATCTCCGCCGCGGCGACCGCCTGGCGCCCGATGACCGGAGCCGCCGGGTAGAGCCGCATGGCCTCCTTGAGCACCCGGGTGAGGTACGGCAGCCGCTCCAGGTCCGCGGCTTCGGGCGTACGGTCGCCCAGCACCCGGGAGACCTCCTCGCGCGCGCGGCTCTGGAGCTCGGGGTGGCGGGCCAGCAGGTGCAGGGCGAAGGCGAGCGAGGTGGCCGTGGTCTCGTGCCCGGCGAGCAGGAAGATCAGCACCTGGTCGCGCAGCTCGCCGGCGTCGAAGGAGGCGTCGTCCGCGCTCTCGGCGGCCGCGAGCAGGGTGAGCAGGTCTTCGCCGTCGCGCGCCGCGGCGGCGGAGCCCGCTTCCGGGGCGCGGCCGGCGGCCCCCGGCCCCCGGTCCGCCGTGCCGCGCCGTTCGGCGATGATCCGGTCGCACACCCCGTACAGCTCCTCCATCGCGGCGGCCGCCCGCCGGTTGCCCGGAGTCGGCCAGGAGCGGGGGATGTTGGCGGGGGAGTACCCGCGCCGGAGCACGTACTCCGTGATGACCGGAAAACACCGGTCGACGACGTCGACGGTGGCGTCGACATCGGTACCGAACAGGATCCGGGCGACCGCGCGCAGCGCCAGGTGCGTCATCTCGACCGAGACGTCGACCACCGCGTCCTCGGCCTCCCGCCAGCTCTCCAGGGTCTGCGCGGTCTCGGCGGCCACCGCGGCGGCGTACCCGTCGACCCGGCGGCGCGTGAACAGCGGCTGGACCAGCCGTCGCTGGCGCTGGTAGTCCTCGTCCTGACTGGTCAGCAGGCCGTTGCCGAAGGAGTCCCGGACCTCCTGGTAAAAGGGGTTGTCCTTGCGGAAGTTGGCCGACTCCGAGGCCAGGACCCGCTGCGCGCCCTCCGCGGAGAAGACGCCGTACAGCTCGGCCCGCAGCCCGGGCGGCCCGGCGCTGATCCGCACGACGTCCCCGTGCCGCTGCTGCGCCCGCAGGTAGGTGCCGAGCGAATCCGACGTGAGGTCGAACAGCGACCCGAGCAGCGGCACCCCCTCCAACCGCGGAGTCCGCACCCGGCCCGCCCCGCCCGACGCTGCTGTTTCCACTGACATGGCCGCCCCCTCGACACGTACCGACGGGCCGATTCTGCCGGGCCGCCGCGGCGAGCGGCGGGCCCTTACGGCCGAAACCGGCCGTTCCGCGGGCGCCCCCTCACCGCTCGCCCCTCGCCCCTCGTCCTACTTGTCGCAGGCGATGCCGTCGTTGTCCCGGTCCAGGGCCTTGCGGTAGCCGGGTTCGCCGCGCCGGATGGGCGCCGCCCCGGCGGCGCGGGCCGCGGCGCAGTTGCTGTAGTAGGCGTCCGCTCCGCCGCCCCCGCTGCTCGCGGCGGTGTCACCGTTGCCGCCGTCGCCCCCGGTGCTGCCGGTGTCGGTGGGGACGGTGGCCTTCGGCTTGGGCGCGGGGACGGGCGTCGCGCTGGCGGCGGGAGCGGGGGCCTTCGAGGGGTGCAGCGCCGCCCCGGCCTTTCCGGGACACGGCGTCCCGGGCGCCACCAGGGACAGTTCCACCGCCGTGTCGGGCGCCACCGGGGCGCCCCCGGCGGGGGTCTGGAAGCAGACCGTCCACGCGCCGTGCGCCGCGGCGAGGGTGACGTCGGAGTAGGCGCTGCGGGCCTCGACGGGCCGGGTGACCAGCGCCTTGACCGCCGTCTCGGCCTCGCTGAACCCCTTCCCGACGACCGAGGGCATCACAGCGGCGGTGGACGGGGACGCCGGCGCGGACACCGACGCGGAAGGGGACGCGGACGCGCTCGGCCGGGTCGCCCCCGCCGCCTTCGGCGCGGGATCCTCACACCCCGCTCCCAGCAGCAGGACCGCACTCACGACGACGGCGGCGGCCGCCCCACGGCGAACGAACACGATGGACCCCCCAAGTTCAGCATTGAACAAAGCCCGCAGCCTATGCGCGCCGCGGGACCCGGGGGGAGGCATTGACGAAACTGCTCGCCGGTCCCACTGCCTACAATGAGCGAATGATCTTCATTGTGGTGAAATTCGCCGTCAAGCCGGAGTACGTCGACCAGTGGCCCGAAAAGGTCGCCGACTTCACCCGCGGCACCCGCGCGGAGCCGGGCAACCTCTGGTTCGAGTGGTCCCGCAGCCTGGAGGAGCCGGACACCTACGTCCTGGTCGAGGCGTTCCAGGACGGCGCGGGCGAAGCCCACGTCAACTCCGACCACTTCCGCGCCGGCCTGGAGGCCATGCGCCCCCTGCTCACCCGGACGCCCGAGATCGTCAGCACGACGATCGAGGGCGCCACGGGCTGGAGCCGGATGGGCGAACTCCAGGTCGACTGAGCCGGTCAGATGTCGCGGAAGATCTCGATCTGGGCGCCGACCGAGTTGAGGCGCTCGGCGAGTTCCTCGTAGCCGCGGTTGATGACGTAGACGTTGCGGAGCACCGAGGTGCCTTCCGCCGCCATCATCGCGAGCAGGACGACCACCGCGGGGCGCAGGGCCGGGGGGCACATCATCTCGGCCGCGCGCCAGCGGGTGGGGCCCTCGACCAGGACGCGGTGCGGGTCCAGGAGCTGGAGGCGGCCGCCGAGCCGGTTGAGGTCGGTGAGGTAGATGGCCCGGTTGTCGTACACCCAGTCGTGGATCAGGGTCTGGCCCTGGGCCACGGCGGCGATGGCCGCGAAGAACGGGACGTTGTCGATGTTCAGCCCGGGGAACGGCATCGGGTGGATCTTGTCGATCGGCGCCTCCAGCTTGGAGGGACGGACCGTCAGGTCGACCAGGCGGGTCCGGCCGTTGTCGGCGGTGTACTCCGCGGAACGGTCGTGGTCGAGGCCCATCTCCTCCAGTACCGCGAGTTCGATCTCCATGAACTCGATCGGGACCCGGCGGATCGTCAGTTCCGACTCCGTGACGACGGCGGCGGCGAGCAGGCTCATCGCCTCGACCGGGTCCTCGGAGGGGGAGTAGTCGACGTCGACGTCGATGGTCGGGACGCCGTGCACGGTCAGCGTGGTGGTGCCGACGCCCTCGACCTTGACGCCCAGCGCCTCCAGGAAGAAGCACAGGTCCTGGACCATGTAGTTGGACGAGGCGTTGCGGATGACGGTGACGCCGTCGTGCCGGGCGGCGGCGAGCAGCGCGTTCTCGGTGACGGTGTCCCCGCGCTCGGTCAGCACGATCGGGCGGTCGGGGGAGACGCCGGCCTCGACCTGGGCGTGGTAGATGCCCTCGGTCGCGGTGATGTCCAGGCCGAAGCGGCGCAGGGCGATCATGTGCGGCTCGATGGTGCGGGTGCCGAGGTCGCAGCCGCCCGCGTAGGGCAGCTTGAAGTGGTCCATCCGGTGCAGCAGGGGACCCAGGAACATGATGATGCTCCGGGTCCGGCGGGCCGCGTCGGCGTCCATCGCGTCCATGTCGAGCCTGGCCGGCGGGATCAGTTCGAGGTCCACGCCGCCGTTGATCCAACGGGTGCGCACGCCGATGGAGTTCAGTACCTCCAGAAGGCGGTACACCTCTTCGATGCGGGCGACCCGGCGGAGCACGGTGCGGCCCTTGTTGAGCAGCGAGGCGCAGAGCAGTGCGACGCAGGCGTTCTTGCTGGTCTTGACGTCGATGGCGCCGGAGAGACGACGGCCGCCGACCACCCGCAGGTGCATCGGGCCGGAGTAACCCAGGGACACGATCTCGCTGTCGAGCGCTTCACCGATTCGGGCGATCATCTCAAGGCTGATGTTCTGGTTGCCGCGCTCGATGCGGTTCACCGCGCTCTGGCTGGTGCCGAGGGCGTCGGCGAGCTGACTCTGTGTCCAGCCCCGGTGCTGACGGGCGTCACGGATGAGCTTGCCGATGCGTACGAGGTAGTCGTCTGCCATGGCTGCACGGTATCTCACATATGAGATGTAGATCGCGCCGGGTGTGGCAGACGGGTGTCACCGACCGTCAGCCACCGTGTGTCGCTCCCGACTCGGACCCCCGGGCCCCGGGTGACGGGCCGTCGGGCACCCGGCCCCCTCCCGTGTCCCCCGTATCCGGATATACCGGACGCCAGTCCCCTGTCGGGGTACGTCCCCGGTGACCCAATCCCGCCCGCGGCCCGGCGGGCACGCCTCAATCGCCGGCGGGGCTGAGGCATGCCCCCTGGCCCAGGGGTGGGCGGGCCGGCCCGCGTCCGTTCGCCTCAATCGCCGGCGGGGCTGGGCATGGCCCCTGGTCCGGGGTCGACGGGTTCGCCTCAATCGCCGGCGGGGCTGGGTAGGGCCACTGGGCCGGGGTGTCAGGGTGGTGGCGCCGCGGCCCTGCGGAGCGTCTCCTCGGCTCGCGGAACGGGGGGGGGTCCGCATCAGTGGTCCGGTGCTGTCCGCTCGTCCTGCGGGGACACTCCTCCGGGCCACGTCACCACCACCCTGACGCCGCGCCGCCCGGCGGGTCGTGGTCGTGACGGGGACGCGCAGGAGTGTCCCCGCAGGACGAGCGGCCACCGCTGGGGGCTTTCTCCGACCGGGTGAGGCCGCGAGCCGAGGAGACGCTCGTGCGGGGCACCGGCACGGCCGCGGCCCGCCCCCCGCCCCCGGACGAGCCCTACCCGACCCCCCGGGTGCCGGGCCCACGCCGCGGGTCGTGGTCGGGGCGGGGACGCGCAGGAGTGTCCCCGCAGGACGAGCGGCCACCGCTGGGGGCTTTCTCCGACCGGGTGAGGCCGCGAGCCGAGGAGACGCTCGTGCGG
>NZ_JBWKDV010000006.1:281801-541343 GCF_056435825.1 Streptomyces sp. NPDC043876
CGTGCGGGGCACCGGCACGGCCGCGGCCCGCCTCCCCCGGCCCGGGGGCCATGCCCAGCCCCGCCGGCGTTTGAGGCGCGCCCCGCCAGGGGCGTGCCTGGCGGACCCGGCGGCCCCGGAGCCACGCCCCCGCCCCACCGGGAGCACCCCGCACGCGGACATGTACTAGAGTTATCTCGACATCGAGATAACTGCCGAAGGCGCGCCGCAGCCCCCCGCCGGGGTAAGGGTTACCTAACTTAGCTCCACCTTAGCGGATTGGCCCCAGTGCCACGCGGCAGGATGCGGTAGAACGCGCGAATTCATGCATGAAGGAGACTGTCGTGTCGGCGAACAGCTTCGACGCCCGCAGCACGCTGCAGGTGGGCGACGAGTCGTACGAAATCTTCAAGCTGGACAAGGTCGAGGGCTCCGCCCGCCTGCCTTACAGCCTGAAGGTGCTGCTGGAGAACCTGCTCCGCACGGAGGACGGCGCGAACATCACCGCCGCCCACATCCGGTCGCTCGGCAACTGGGACTCGCAGGCCCAGCCGAGCGAGGAGATCCAGTTCACGCCGGCCCGCGTGATCATGCAGGACTTCACCGGCGTGCCGTGTGTCGTGGACCTCGCCACCATGCGCGAGGCCGTGAAGGCCCTGGGCGGCGACCCCTCGAAGATCAACCCGCTCTCCCCGGCCGAGATGGTCATCGACCACTCCGTCATCGCCGACAAGTTCGGCACGAAGGACGCCTTCGCGCAGAACGTCGAGCTGGAGTACGGCCGCAACAAGGAGCGCTACCAGTTCCTGCGCTGGGGCCAGACCGCCTTCGACGACTTCAAGGTCGTCCCCCCGGGCACCGGCATCGTCCACCAGGTCAACATCGAACACCTGGCACGCACGGTCATGGTCCGGGGCGGCCAGGCGTACCCCGACACCCTCGTCGGCACCGACTCGCACACCACCATGGTCAACGGCCTCGGCGTGCTCGGCTGGGGCGTCGGCGGCATCGAGGCCGAGGCCGCGATGCTCGGCCAGCCGGTCTCCATGCTGATCCCGCGCGTCGTCGGCTTCAAGCTGACCGGCGAGCTGCCGACCGGCACCACCGCCACCGACCTCGTGCTGACCATCACCGAGATGCTCCGCAAGCACGGCGTCGTCGGCAAGTTCGTCGAGTTCTACGGCCAGGGCGTCGCCGCCACCTCGCTCGCGAACCGCGCCACCATCGGCAACATGTCGCCGGAGTTCGGTTCCACCGCCGCGATCTTCCCGATCGACGACGAGACCCTGAAGTACCTGCGCCTGACCGGCCGCGACGCCCAGCAGGTCGCGCTCGTCGAGGCGTACGCCAAGGAGCAGGGTCTGTGGCTGGACCCGGCCGCCGAGCCCGACTTCTCCGAGAAGCTGGAGCTCGACCTCTCCACGGTCGTCCCCTCCATCGCCGGCCCGAAGCGCCCGCAGGACCGCATCGTCCTCGCCAACGCCGCGCAGCAGTTCGCGCAGGACGTGCGCAACTACGTCAGCGACGACGAGGAGGCCGGCAAGGAGTCCTTCCCGGCGTCCGACGCCCCGGCGTCCTCCAACGGTGTGCCCACCAAGCCCACCCTGGTGACCCTGGCCGACGGCACCTCGTTCGAGATCGACCACGGCGCCGTCACCGTCGCCGCGATCACCTCCTGCACCAACACCTCGAACCCCTATGTCATGGTCGCCGCGGCGCTCGTGGCGAAGAAGGCGGCCGAGAAGGGCCTGACCCGCAAGCCCTGGGTCAAGACCACCCTGGCCCCGGGTTCGAAGGTCGTCACCGACTACTTCGACAAGGCCGGCCTGACCCCGTACCTGGACAAGCTGGGCTTCAACCTGGTCGGCTACGGCTGCACCACCTGCATCGGCAACTCCGGTCCGCTGGACGAGGAGATCTCGAAGGCGATCAACGAGGCCGACCTCGCGGTCACCTCGGTGCTCTCGGGCAACCGCAACTTCGAGGGCCGCATCAACCCCGACGTCAAGATGAACTACCTGGCCTCCCCGCCGCTGGTCGTCGCGTACGCCATCGCGGGCTCCATGAAGGTGGACATCACCAAGGACGCCCTGGGCACCGACCTCGACGGCAAGCCGGTCTTCCTCGCGGACATCTGGCCCTCCGAGGCCGAGGTCAACGAGGTCGTCGCCAGCGCCATCGGCGAGGACATGTTCAGCAAGTCCTACCAGGACGTCTTCGCGGGCGACGCGCAGTGGCAGGCGCTGGAGATCCCGACCGGCAACACGTTCGAGTGGGACCCGCAGTCCACCTACGTCCGCAAGCCCCCGTACTTCGACGGCATGACGATGGAGACCACCCCGGTCTCCGACATCGCGGGCGCCCGCGTGCTGGCGAAGCTGGGCGACTCGGTCACCACCGACCACATCTCCCCGGCCGGTGCGATCAAGGCCGACACCCCGGCGGGCAAGTACCTCACCGAGCACGGTGTCGAGCGCCGCGACTTCAACTCGTACGGTTCCCGCCGCGGCAACCACGAGGTCATGATCCGCGGTACCTTCGCCAACATCCGCCTGCGCAACCAGATCGCGGCTGGCACCGAGGGCGGCTTCACCCGCGACTTCACGGTCGAGGGCGCGCCGGTCGCGTTCATCTACGACGCCTCGCAGAACTACCAGGCCGCCGGCATCCCGCTGGTCATCCTGGCGGGCAAGGAGTACGGCTCGGGCTCGTCCCGCGACTGGGCCGCCAAGGGCACCGCGCTGCTCGGCGTCAAGGCCGTCATCGCCGAGTCCTACGAGCGCATCCACCGCTCCAACCTGATCGGCATGGGCGTCCTGCCGCTCCAGTACCCGGAGGGCGCCACGGCGGCCTCCCTCGGCCTGACCGGCGAGGAGACCTTCTCCTTCACCGGTGTCGAGGAGCTGAACAACGGCACCACCCCGCGCACGGTCAAGGTCACCACCGACACCGGCGTCGACTTCGACGCGGTCGTCCGGATCGACACCCCGGGCGAGGCGGACTACTACCGCAACGGCGGCATCATGCAGTACGTGCTGCGGAACCTCATCCGCAACTGAGCACGACCGGCACGACCGAGCAGGGCCGGGCGTAGCCGAGCACGGCGAAGCACATCGGCACCAAAGGGCCGTATCCCCGTTAAAGGGGGTACGGCCCTTTTCGTTGTCCCGGACCACCTCCGGCGGGCGGGGCCAGGTGACGGTGAGGTCTCAACTCGGAAAAGCCCAAGGTCTTCTCTGTGCATGATCTTGCTCATCCGAGCGGAAGTGGACTATACCTGTGCCCGTCCGGACTACCGCGTCTCCCGCGGCGCCGGACCGGGGGACGGGCGGGGACCTGCGGCGTTGTCCGCATGCGCGGCGACTGCCGCGACTTCCGGCCTCCTTCACACTTCTGAGAAGGCGAGGACATGAGCATGGGATCCATCTCCGCCCAGGGCGAGCACAACAACGGTGAGGGCCTCGGCCGCCGTGACCTGATCCGGCGGTCGGCGGCACTCGGCCTGATCGCGGTGCCGACGATGAGCTTCCTTTCGGCCTGCGCCTCCGGCGGCGACGCGCCCTCGGACACCGCCTCCAAGGGGGTCACGTCCAAGGACAACCCCTTCGGTGTCGCCAAGGGCAGCAAGATGGACGTGGTCGTCTTCAAGGGCGGCTTCGGCGATGACTACGCGAAGGCCTGGGAAGCGGCCTTCGACAAGAAGTGGGGCACCAGCACGACCCACCTCGGCACCCAGGAGATCACCGCCAAGCTCCAGCCGCGCTTCAACGGCGGCACCCCGCCGGACGTCGTCGACGACTCGGGCGCCCAGCAGATCAAGATCGACGTCCTCGCCAAGTCGGGTCAGCTCGCGGAGCTGACCCAGGTCCTGGACGCGCCCTCGCTCGACGACCCGGCCAAGAAGGTCCGGGACATGCTGCTCCCCGGCACCGTCGAACAGGGCACCCAGGGCGGCAAGTTCGTCGCCCTCTACTACGTCTACACCGTCTTCGGCCTCTGGTACTCGGGCAAGCTCTTCAAGGAGAAGGGCTGGGCCGAGCCCAAGACCTGGGACCAGTTCCTCGACGTCTGCGCCAAGGCCAAGGCGGCCGGCATCGGCGGCCTCGCCCACCAGGGCAAGTTCCCGTACTACATCAACGTCGTCATCATGGACCTCATCGCCAAGAAGGGCGGCCTCGACGCCGTCAAGGCGATCGACAACCTCGCGCCGAACGCCTTCGCGGACAACCCGGCCGCCCTCGCCGCCGTCGAGGCGGTCTACGAGGTCGTCGAGAAGGACCTCCTGATGCCGGGCACCAACGGCCTCACCCACACGGAGTCGCAGACCGCCTGGAACCAGTACAAGGCCGCCTTCATCCCCTCCGGCTCCTGGCTGGAGAACGAGCAGCTCAAGCAGACCCCGGACGACTTCGACATGAAGTTCCTCCCGATGCCCGTCCTGGCCGACAGCAAGATGCCCTTCGAGGCCATCCGCGCCGGCGCCGGTGAGCCCTTCATCGTCCCGGAGAAGGCCGCGAACAAGGCGGGCGGCCTGGAGTTCCTGCGCTCGATGCTCTCCCGCGAATGGTCGACCCTCTTCGCCCAGCAGGCCAACTCCCTGACCGTGGTCAAGGACGGCGTCGACCCGAACGTCAAGCTGCGCCCCGGTACCGCCTCGGCGGTGACCGCGGTCAAGGCGGCCGGCACCAACACCTTCGCCTACCTGTACCCGGACTGGTACAGCGAGATGGACAACGAGATCCAGGCCGCGTCCAATGAGCTGATGGCCAAGCGAATCCAGCCGAAGGAATGGATCAAGCGGGCCCAGGCTGCGGTAGACAAGGCGGCCAAGGACCCCAACGCCAAGAACAACCACCGCAGCTGACGCCACCGCCCCCGTCCGGCCCGCCGGCCGGGGGCACCACCCGGCGCCAGCCGGGGGAACCATCAGGGACGGACACCATGAGTCACGTTGCCCGGGGCAGAGGACAGGTCGGCTTCATCGCCGGATTCCTCTTCCTGCCCCTCGCGCTGTATCTGACCTTTGTCATCTGGCCGTACATCCAGACGTTCGGCTATTCCTTCACCAACTGGTCGGGCCAGTCGCCGACGTTCGACTTCGTGGGTCTGGACAACTACGCGACCCTGATGAAGGACGAGGTCTTCCGGGGCGCCCTGCTGCACAACCTCTTCCTCCTGGTGTTCGTCCCGACCATCACCATCCTGCTGGCCCTCTTCTTCGCCTTCATGGTGAACGTCGGAGGGCGCAGCGGCGCGGGCGGCGTGCGTGGCGTCCGGGGCGCGGCCTTCTACAAGATCGTCTACTTCTTCCCGCAGGTCCTCTCGCTCGCGATCCTCGCGGTGCTCTTCGGTGCCGTCTACCGCAGCGACGAGGGCGGCCTGCTCAACGGCCTGCTGACCAAGCTGCACGTCATCGACCGGCTGCACCCCATCGAGTGGCTCAACGAGCCCGACCTGGTGCTGTGGTGCATGCTCGGCGTCGTCGTCTGGCACGGCGTCGGCTTCTACCTGGTGCTCTTCTCCGCGGCGATGCAGACCATCCCCAAGGACATCTACGAGGCCGCGCTGCTCGACGGCGCGGGACGCGCCCAGACCTTCATCAAGGTCACGCTGCCCCTGCTGTGGGACTCTGTGCAGACCTCCGCGGTCTATCTGGGCATCGCCGCGATGGACATGTTCGTCCTCGTGTCGACCATGACATCCGGCCAGTTCGGCGGCGGACCCGACCACCACGGCGAGGTCATGGCGACGGTCCTGATGCGCAACTTCCTGTACTTCGGCAAGAGCGGCTACGCCTGTGCCATGGGAGTCGTCATGCTCCTCCTCACCCTGATCCTTTCCCTCGTCACGCTGCGCGCCACCCGCCGCGAGCGCATCGAGTTCTGAGCGGGAGACACCATGACCACAGTCATCAAGGCACCCGGTGAGGCCGCCGCCGAGGGCGGGGACCGCAAGAAGCCGGCCGCGCCCGGCCGCTCCGGCCGCTCCGAGGGGGCGGTGCTCAACGTCTTCTCGCACGGCTTCCTCGCCGTGTGGGCCATATTGATCGTCCTGCCCCTGATCTGGCTGGCGCTCGGTTCCTTCAAGACCGACGTCCAGATCGGCGGTTCGGCCCTGAGCTGGCCCTCCAACTGGCACTTCGACGCCTTCTCCCGGGCCTGGGACAAGGGCATCGGCGACTACTTCGGCAACACCGTCATCGTGATGGTGTTCTCCGTCCCGCTGACCATGCTGCTGGGCTCGATGGCGGCGTACGTGCTGGCCCGCTACCCCTTCAAGGGGAACCGGGTCATCTACTACTTCTTCGTCAGCGGGGCGATGTTCCCGGTGTTCCTGGCGCTCGTACCGCTGTTCTTCATGGTCAAGCGGCTCGACATGCTCAACAGCTTCCAGGGCCTGATCCTGGTGTACGTCGCCTACTCGATGCCGTTCACCGTGTTCTTCATGCACTCGTTCTTCCGCACGCTGCCCACCGCGGTCTACGAGGCGGCGGTGATCGACGGAGCCTCCGACACCCGGATCTTCTTCCAGGTGATGCTGCCGATGGCCAGGCCCGGCCTGATCTCCGTCGGGATATTCAATGTCCTGGGGCAGTGGAACCAGTACATCCTGCCCGCCGTGCTGATGCAGCCGCAGTCCGGATCGGACCCCGAGCGCTACATGCTCACCCAGGGCCTGATCCAGCTCCAGTACCAGATGGGCTACGAGACGGACCTGCCGGTGCTTTTCGCCGGCGTCACCATCGCGATGATCCCGATGCTGGTGGTCTACCTGTCCTTCCAGCGGCAGATCCAGGCCGGTCTGACCTCCGCCACCCTCAAGTAGCGGGACTCGCCGACGGCCGGCCGCGCGGGAACCTTCCCGTCGCGGCCGGCCGTTGGCGCGCCTTACAGCCAGCTGCCGAACTTCTTGATGTAGAGGCCCTTCAACAGCTGCGTGAGCGTGCAGTAGGCGAGCAGGACGCCGATCAGCCACGGGAAGTAGCCCGCGGGCAGCGCCACCAGGCCGAGCGGTCCGGCCAGCGGCGAGAAGGGCAGGTACAGCCCGGTCAGCACGGCGAGGACGGTCATCACCAGCACCGGCCAGGACGCCCGCGACTGGATGAAGGGGATCTTGCGGGTGCGGATCATGTGGACGACCAGGGTCTGCGAGAGCAGCCCCTCGACGAACCAGCCGGACTGGAAGAGCGACTGGGCCGCCTCGTTGTCGGCGCCGAAGACGTTCCACATGATCAGGAACATCGCGATGTCGAAGACCGAGCTGATCGGGCCGATGCAGACCATGAACCGGCCGATGCCCTTGGCGTCCCAGCTGCGCGGCTCGCGCAGGTACTCCTCGTCCATCCGGTCCCAGGGGGTCGCCAGCTGGGCGATGTCGTAGACCAGGTTCTGCATCAGCAGCATGATCGCGAGCATCGGCTGGAACGGGATGAACGCGCTGGCCACCAGGACCGAGAAGACGTTGCCGAAGTTCGAGCTGGCGGTCATCTTGATGTACTTGACGGTGTTGCCGAAGGTGGTCCGGCCCTGGACCACGCCGTGCTCCAGGACGGTCAGGTCCTTCTCCAGCAGGATGATGTCCGCCGACTCCTTCGCGATGTCGACGGCGGTGTCCACCGAGATGCCGACGTCCGCGTCGCGCAGCGCGGCCGCGTCGTTGATGCCGTCCCCGAGGAAGCCGACCGTGTGTCCCCCGGCCTGCAGGGCCCGCACGATGCGGGCCTTCTGGACCGGGTTGACCTTGGCGAAGACGGTCGTACGGGCGGCCAGCTCGCGCAGGTCCGTGTCGTCGAGGGTGTCCAGGGCGCGGCCCTGGACCACCCGGCCCACGTCGATCCCGACGTCGGCGCAGACCCGCGCCGCGACCAGCTCGTTGTCACCGGTGATCACCTTGACGGCGATGCCCTTGTCGGCCAGGGCCTTCAGGGCGCGGCCCGCGTCGGCCTTCGGCGGGTCCAGGAAGGCGAGGAAGCCGACCAGGGTCAGCCGGTCCTCGTCCGCGACGGTGTAGGTGTCGCGGGGGGAGGCGATCGTGCGGGTGGCCACGGCCAGTACCCGCAGGCCCCGGCGGTTGTGGTCCTCGGCGACCCGGGTGGCGTGCCACCGCAGCTGATCGGTCAGCTCGACGATCCGCCCGCGGTCCCGCACGTGGCCGCAGAGCCCGAGGACCTCCTCGACCGCCCCCTTCGTGATCATCACGTGCTCGGACCTGTCGGACGGCCCGTCCAGGGCGTTGCGGGCCAGGACCACGGACATGCGGCGCCGGGCGAAGTCGAAGGGGATCTCGTCGACCATCGAGAACCGGGTGTCGACGACAACCTCCTCGGCCTCGCCCACGCGGTCGATGACCGCCTGGTCCATCAGGTTCTTCAGGCCCGTCTGGAAGTGCGCGTTGAGGTAGCCGTACTCCAGCACCTCGCCGTCCTCGTCGCCGTGCACGTCGAGGTGGCGGTCGAGGACGATCCGGTCCTCGGTGAGGGTGCCGGTCTTGTCCGTGCAGAGCACGTCCATCGCGCCCAGGTTCTGGATCGCGTTGAGCCGCTTGACGACGACCTTGTGCCGGGCCATCGCGACCGCGCCGCGCGCCAGGTTGGCGGAGACGACCATCGGCAGCATCTCGGGCGTGAGGCCCACGGCCACGGCGATGCCGAGCAGGAAGGCGGCGTTCCAGTCGCCCTTGGTGAAGCCGTTGATCATGAAGACGACGGGGACCATCACCAGCATGAAGCGGATCAGCAGGAAGCTGACCTTGCGCACGCCGGTGTCGAAGGCGGTCTGCGGGCGCTCACCGGCCAGCGAGCCCGCCATCGAGCCGAAGTAGGTGTCGGTGCCGGTGGCGACGACGACCGCGGTGGCGGTGCCCGAGGTGACGGAGGTCCCCATCAGGCAGAGGTTGTCGGCCTCGACCGGGTCGGCGGTCGCGGCCTGCCCGAGGTCCACCGGGCGGGTGTCGGCCTTGGCGACCGGCAGCGACTCGCCGGACAGGGCGGCCTGGCTGACCATGAGGTCCTTGGACGTGACCAGCCGCAGGTCCGCGGGGACCAGGTCACCGGCGGCCAGCTTGACGACGTCACCGGGCACGACCCGGTCCATCGGGATCTCGAAGGTCGTCGGGACCGAGCCGCCGTCCGCCCGCCGCTGGACCGCGCAGGTGGTGGTGACGAGCTGCTTCAGCGCGTCGGCGGCCCGGCCCGAGCGGTACTCCTGCCAGAAGCGCAGCAGTCCGCTGACGGCGACCATCACCGAGAGGATGATGACGCCCGGGTCGGCGGGGTCCTGCCAGAACATGACGGCGGCCAGGAAGACCAGGACCGCGATGAAGGGGTTCGCGTACGCCCTGGCGAGCTGGACCCACCAGCGGGGCGCGCGCTCCCGGGCGACGGCGTTCGCGCCGCCGCGCTCCAGGCGCAGTGCGGCCTCGGCGCGGATGAGGCCGTCGGGGGTGGCGGACAGGTCCCGCAGCACCTGCGGGCCGGGCCGGGCGCTGAGCGCGGTGAGCCGCTCGCCGACCGCGCGGGTCCGGGCTTCGAGTTCCGCCGCCTTGCGCTCGCGGCGGGCCCGGCCCGGCGGTGCGAGCTTCGTGGGGGTCCGGGGGGTGAGCATGGTCATGACGAATACCTCCCTCCACGGCGTCCGGGCGGCACGGAGCCGCGCGGTCACGTGGAGTGATCATGGGTCGGCGCGGGGCGGCAGGGGCCGCGCGGAGCGCCGACGGGCATGGATGACGCACGCCGGGCGCGGGGCCGGGGCGTGCGGAGGGCATGAGGACGTGCACGGGCCTCCGCGGGCATGCCGCGGCCGTGCGCACTCAAGGAAGAAGGGTCAGCCGGTGCGGCCGATCAACCGACGAGAGCGCGGCAAGGACTTCGGTCGGGACTCATTCCCGAACACCTCCTCGCGTAGCGCCGTCATCGACGTGGCGCCCGGTCCGGCCGGAATGGCCGCAGAGGACCGGCGCCTCAGCGACCGTAACACGGGCCCCGGGGATGTTTCTCCCGCCTTATGACCGGTAGTGGCCGATTCGTGCTGCGTCGGCCTCTTGACGTCTGGATGTCCAAAGGCTCGACTAAGGGTTCACAAGTTGGAGAGACGCCGGGGTCTCGTCAAGGCGATCCCGGCCGGGGGGCGACGCAGGCCGTCGCTCATGGCAGGAGTGGATGAGTCGTGAAGACTCCGGGATCGCAGTCGTCACTGCACCGCGCGAACCTCGAACGGGTCGTGCGGGCGGTCCGGCTCGCCGGCTCGCTGACCCAGGCGGAGATCGCCCGTACCACCGGACTGTCGGCGGCCACGGTCTCCAACATCGTCCGCGAGCTGAAGGACGGCGGGACCGTGGAGGTCACCCCGACCTCCGCCGGGGGCCGCCGGGCCCGCAGCGTCTCGCTGAGCGGCGACGCGGGCATCGTGATCGGCGTCGACTTCGGCCATACGCACCTGCGCGTGGCGGTCGGCAACCTCGCCCACCAGGTGCTGGCCGAGGAGGCCGAGCCGCTGGACGTCGACGCCTCCTGGGTGGACGGCTTCGACCGGGCCGAGGCGCTGGTCGGCAGTCTGATCGACGGCATCGGGGTGAGCCGGGACAAGGTCATCGGCGTCGGCCTCGGCGTCCCCGGCCCGATCGACGGCGAATCCGGGAACCTGGGGTCCACCTCGATCCTGCCGGGCTGGGCCGGCATCAATCCGCGCCGGGAGCTCTCGCAGCGGCTCGGCGTCCCGGTGTACGTCGACAACGACGCGAACCTCGGCGCGCTGGGCGAGCTGGTGTGGGGCAGCGGCCGGGGGGTCAAGGACCTGGCCTACATCAAGGTCGCCAGCGGCGTCGGCGCCGGTCTGGTGATCAACGGGCAGATCTACCGGGGCCCGGGGGGCACCGCGGGCGAGATAGGCCACATCACGCTGGACGAGTCGGGTCCGGTGTGCCGCTGCGGGAACCGGGGCTGCCTGGAGACCTTCGCGGCGGCCCGCTACGTCCTGCCGCTGCTCCAGAGCAGCCACGGGCCGGAACTGACCATGGAGCGGGTGGTCGAGCTCGCCCGCGGCGGCGACCCGGGCTGCCGCCGGGTGATCACCGACGTGGGCCGGCACGTGGGCAGCGGCGTGGCGAGCCTCTGCAACCTCTTGAACCCGAGCCGGGTGGTGCTGGGCGGTTCGCTGGCGGACGCCGGAGAGCTGGTCCTGGCCCCCATACGCGAGTCCGTGGGCCGGTACGCCATCCCGAGTGCGGCGCGTCAGTTGTCGGTCCTCACGGGCTCGTTGGGCGGCCGGGCCGAGGTGCTGGGCGCGCTGGCGCTGGTGCTGAGCGAGATGGGCGATTCGACCGTACTTGGCGGGTTTCAGGAGCCCGTGCTGCTGCATTCAGTTAGATAACGGATGGCACCGTTGTCATCTCGTTAAGGATTCACTCCTTGACGGCAATCTTGCGGCCGGGGTTGACTCACATCCACCTCGGCCGCAACGTTGCGGCCTCGTCAGGGAGGTTCAAGTAATGAACACGCGTATGCGCAGAACCGCTGTTGCCGTCGCCGCGGGCGCGATGGCCGTCTCGCTCGCCGCTTGTGGCAGTGCGAAGGAGTCCGGAAGCAAGTCGGACACCAACACCGTCAAGGGCAACGCGATCAAGGTCGGCCTGCTCCTGCCGGAGAACCAGACCGCGCGCTACGAGAAGTTCGACAAGCCGCTGATCGAGAAGCAGGTCGCCGAGCTCACGGGCGGCAAGGGCGAAGTGGTCTACGCCAACGCGAAGCAGGACGCGACCACCCAGAACTCGCAGGTCGACACGATGATCACCAACAAGGTGAACGTCCTGATCATCGACGCCGTGGACTCCAAGGCCATCGCGGGCTCCGTCAAGCGGGCCAAGGACGCGGGCATCCCCGTCGTGGCCTACGACCGTCTGGCCGAGGGCCCGATCGACGCCTACACCTCCTTCGACAACGAAGAGGTCGGCAAGGTCCAGGGCAAGGCGCTCCTGGAGGCGCTCGGCGACAAGGCCAAGGACGGCCAGATCGTCATGATGAACGGGTCCGTCACCGACCCGAACGCCAAGCTGTTCAAGCAGGGCGCGCACTCCGTCCTCGACGGCAAGGTGAACGTCGCCAAGGAGTACGACACCGTCGAGTGGAAGCCGGAGAACGCCAACACCAACATGGCGGCCGCGCTCTCCGCGGTCGGCAAGGACAAGATCGTCGGCGTCTACTCGGCCAACGACGGCATGGCCGGCGGCATCATCACCGCCCTCAAGGCGGCCGGTCTGTCCACCCTGCCCCCGGTCACCGGCCAGGACGCCGAACTCGCCGGTGTGCAGCGGATCGTGGCGGGCGAGCAGTTCATGAGCGTCTACAAGCCGTACGCCCCCGAGGCCGAGGCCGCCGCCAAGATGGCCGTCGCCCTCGCCAAGAAGGAGCGGATCGAGGTCGTCGCCACGTCCAAGGTCGACAGCCCCACCACCAAGGGCGTCCCGTCCGTGCTGATCCCGGTCGTCTCGCTGACCAAGGCGAACATCAAGGACACCGTCATCCGTGACAACGTCTACACGGCCGACGAGATCTGCACCGACAAGTACGCCGCCGCCTGCGCCACCCTCGGCCTGAAGTAGGGCCCCGCCGCGCCCGGCGACCGCAGGCCCCCACGGGCCGACGCCCCCGCCGAGCGCGGCCCCCACGCCTGTCGGCGCCCCGCCTTCCAACTCCCGCCACTGGCGGGGCGCCGTACAGAAACGTTTTACCTACCCTTGTTCATACCCCCTGTGGTCCTGCTCTTTTGCACGACATCCCCGCCGGTCAGGCGGCGAAGGAGATGGTTCATGTGTCCGCTGCGCCCGTGCTGGCGTTGCGAGGGGTCTCGAAGAGGTTCGGCGCCGTCCAGGCCCTGACCGACGTAGAACTCGAGATCCACTCAGGCGAGGTGGTCGCCCTCGTCGGCGACAACGGCGCCGGTAAGTCCACGCTGGTCAAGACGATCGCCGGCGTGCACCCCATCGATGACGGAGTCATCGAGTGGCAGGGGCGCCCGGTGTCCATCACCAAGCCCCACGACGCCCAGAACCTGGGCATCGCGACGGTCTACCAGGACCTCGCGCTCTGCGACAACATCGATGTCGTCGGCAACCTCTTCCTGGGGCGCGAGATCAAGCGGCGCGGGGTCCTCGACGAGGTGGAGATGGAGCGCCGCGCACGCGAGCTGCTCACCACCCTGTCCATCCGGATCCCCAGCGTGCGCATCCCCATCGCCTCGCTCTCGGGCGGCCAGCGCCAGACCGTGGCGATCGCCCGCTCCATGCTGGGCGAGCCCCAGCTCGTCATCCTCGACGAGCCCACCGCCGCCCTCGGCGTCGAGCAGACCGCACAGGTGCTCGACCTCGTGGAGCGGCTGCGCGAGCGCGGCCACGCCGTCATCCTCATCAGCCACAACATGGCCGACGTGAAGGCCGTGGCCGACAAGGTGGCCGTCCTGCGCCTCGGGCGCAACAACGGCGTCTTCTCCGTGAAGGACACGTCGCAGGAAGAGATCATCTCCGCCATCACCGGGGCCACGGACAACGCCGTGACCCGCCGGGCGGCCCGTACCGGGGAGGCCCGCAAGTGAGTACCCAGAATCGCCCGGCCGGTCCGCTGGGCAAGGGACCGCAGCACGCCAGGCCGACCGACCCCGTCCCGGCCGCCGCGGACGCCATCCCGGCCGTGGACCCCCGGCTGCTCGTGCGCGAGCAGGGGTTCGCCGGTTACCTGAACGAGTTCGGCCGCAAGCTCAAGGCCGGCGACCTGGGCTCCGTCCCCGTCGTCCTCGGTCTGATCATCATCTGGAGCATCTTCCAGAGCCTGAACTCGAACTTCCTCGGCCCCGAGAACCTCACCAACATCGCGATCACGATGACGGCCACCGGCATGATGGCGGTCGGCATCATCTTCGTCCTGCTGCTCGGCGAGATCGACCTCTCGGTCGGTTCGGTCAGCGGCGTCTCGGGCGCCATCGTCGCGGTCCTCGCCGTCACCCACGGCGTCAACGAATGGCTGGCCGTCCTCGCGGCGATCGCCGGAGGCGCCCTGATCGGCTCCCTCCACGGCTTCTTCTTCGCCAAGATCGGCGCCCCGGCCTTCGCCGTCACCCTGTCGGGCCTGCTGTTCTGGTCCGGCGCCATGCTGCAGATCCTCGGCAGCAACGGCACCGTCAACATCGACGCGGACGGCGTGGTCGGCAAGCTGACCACGTACTTCTTCTCGGACGTGGCCGTCGGTTACGGGCTCGCCGCCCTCGCCACGGCGGCGTACTTCCTCGCCTCCTTCTCCGACGCGCGGCGTCGCGAGGCCGCCGGGGTCCCCTCCCGCCCGCTCGGCGAGATCCTGCTGCGCACCGCGCTCCTCGCGGTGTTCACCTTCGGCCCCGCCGTCGTCTTCAACCAGTACAAGGGCATGCCGCTCGCGGTCCTGCTCTTCCTGCTGGCCCTGGTCGCCACGGACTTCGTCCTGCGGCGCACCACCTTCGGCCGCCAGGTCTTCGCCCTCGGCGGCAGCGTCGAGGCCTCCCGGCGCTCGGGCATCAACGTGAACCGGGTGCGCATCACCGTCTTCGCCATCGCGGGCACGTTCGCGGCGATCGGCGGCCTGTTCTGGGCCTCCAAGATCGCGGCGGCGAACCAGAGCGCCGGCGCGGGCGACCTGCTGATGAACGTCATCGCGGCGGCCGTCATCGGCGGCACCAGCCTCTTCGGCGGCCGCGGCCGCACCTGGAACGCCCTCCTCGGTGTCATGGTCATCACATCGATCCAGTACGGTCTGGCCCTGGAGGGGATCGCCACACCGATCCAGTACATGATCACCGGCGCGGTGCTGCTGGCCACCGTGGTGATCGACTCCGTCACCCGCAAGACGCAGAAGACGGCGGGACGCGCCTAGCCGCACCCCGCCCGGATCCCGGTCCGCCCCTGGTCGGACCGCGATCCGGCCCGGCGGCGGCCGGGACACGCCCGGGCCCGACACGTCCGGGCGTACACCGCTCATGTGCCCGGCGCCACCTCGTGTGGTGCCGGGCACCTGTGCGTACGTCCACTCGAACGTGGTGTGTGAGCCCGTACCGGTGTGTACAGATATGACAAAGGCGGGACAGTGGCGGGACGGCCCGGCGACCGGCGCCGTGAGCGGAACATTAGACTCGACAGACCAGCAAGCAACTGCAAGGAGGCACGGGTGCTGCTGACCCGCATCAAGGGACCGCGCGATCTGGACCGGCTCAGCCAGGAGGAGCTCGACCAGCTCGCCGCCGAGATCAGGTCTTTCCTCGTCGACGCCGTCTCCAAGACCGGCGGGCACCTCGGCCCCAACCTCGGTGTGGTCGAACTGACGATCGCCCTGCACCGGGTCTTCGACTCGCCGAAGGACAAGGTCCTCTTCGACACCGGCCACCAGGCCTACGTCCACAAGCTGCTCACGGGCCGCCAGGACTTCGGGAACCTGCGCGCCAAGGGGGGCCTGTCCGGCTACCCCTCGCGCGCCGAGTCCGACCACGACGTCATCGAGAACTCGCACGCCTCCACGGTCCTCGGCTGGGCCGACGGCCTCGCCAAGGCCAACGAGGTGCTCGGCCGCGAGGACCACCACGTCGCGGCCGTCATCGGCGACGGCGCCCTCACCGGCGGCATGGCCTGGGAGGCGCTGAACAACATCGCCGCCGCCAAGGACCGCCCGCTGGTGATCGTCGTCAACGACAACGAGCGCTCCTACGGGCCCACCATCGGCGGTCTCGCGAACCACCTGGCCACCCTGCGCACCACGGACGGCTACGAGCGCTTCCTGGCCCGCGGCAAGGACCTGCTGGAGCGCACGCCGGTCGTCGGCAAGCCGCTCTACGAGACCCTGCACGGAGCCAAGAAGGGCCTCAAGGACTTCATCGCCCCCCAGGGCATGTTCGAGGACCTCGGCCTGAAGTACATCGGGCCGATCGACGGGCACGACATCGACGCCCTGGAGTCCGCCCTGCAGCGCGCCAAGCGCTTCAGCGGGCCGGTCATCGTGCACTGCCTCACGCAGAAGGGGCGGGGGTACGAGCCCGCCGTCCAGGACGAGGCGGACCGCTTCCACGCGGTCGGCGTGATCCACCCGGACACCGGCCTGCCGGTGACCACCGACGCCGCCAGCTGGACCTCCGTCTTCGCCGACGAGATGGTCAAGCTGGGCAAGGAGCGCAAGGACCTCGTCGCGATCACCGCGGCCATGCTCCAGCCCGTGGGCCTGAAGAAGTTCGCGGACGCCTACCCGGACCGGATCTTCGACGTCGGCATCGCCGAGCAGCACGCCGCCACCTCGGCGGCGGGCCTGGCGACCGGCGGCGCCCACCCGGTCTTCGCGGTCTACGCGACCTTCCTCAACCGCGCCTTCGACCAGGTCCTCATGGACGTGGCCCTGCACAAGTGCGGGGTCACCTTCGTGCTCGACCGGGCCGGGGTCACCGGTACGGACGGCGCTTCCCACAACGGCATGTGGGACATGTCGATCATGCAGGTCGTGCCGGGCCTGCGCCTGGCCGCCCCGCGCGACGCGGAACAGCTGCGCGCCCAGCTGCGCGAGGCCGTCGAGGTCAAGGACGCCCCGACCGTGGTGCGCTACTCCAAGGGCGTCGTCGGCCCGGCCGTCCCGGCCGTCGGCCGGATCGGCGGCATGGACGTGCTGCGCACCCCGGCCCCCGAGGTCACCCGTCCGGACGTACTCATCGTCTCGGTCGGCGCGCTCGCCCCGATGTGCCTGGAGATCGCCGATCTGCTGGACAAGCAGGGCATCTCCTCGACCGTCGTGGACCCGCGCTGGGTCAAGCCGGTGGACGAGGCCCTGGCCCCGCTCGCCGACGGCCACCGCGTCGTCGTCACCGTCGAGGACAACGGGCGCACCGGCGGCGTCGGCTCGGCCGTCTCGCAGGCCCTGCGGGACGCGGGCGTCGACGTACCGCTGCGCGACTTCGGCATCCCGCAGCGCTTCCTGGACCACGCCTCCCGCAAGGAGGTCATGGCCGAGATCGGGCTGACGGCTCCGGACATCGCGCGGCAGGTCACCGGCCTGGTCGCCAAGCTGGACGGCCGCTACGAGAGCGAGCCCGCCGCCACGGTCGACTAGCGGGCCGGGGGCGCCGGGAGCGTCCCGGCGCCTGATCATCTGCGGTTGCACGCCACGGGCCGGAAGGTTCACCCTGAGGGGGTGGGCCCTCCGGCCCGTCTCGTTTCCGGTGCTTTCCCGCGCGGTCCGATCCCGCGCGGTGCGATGCGGTCTCTTCTGGAGGTGCGTCGGTGCGTACGAATCTGAACAGCCCCTTCCGTACCAAATCCGTCGAACAGTCCATCCGTGACACGGAAGAACCGGAACACGCGCTCCGGAAATCCCTCTCGGCCTGGGACCTCACCGTCTTCGGCGTCGGCGTCATCATCGGCACCGGCATCTTCGTCCTCACCGGCAAGGTCGCCAAGGAGACCGCCGGTCCCGCCACCGCCCTCGCGTTCGTCGCGGCCGGCGTGGTGTGCGCGCTGGCCGCCCTCTGCTACGCCGAGTTCGCCTCGACCGTGCCGGTGGCCGGCTCCGCCTACACCTTCTCGTACGCCTCGATCGGCGAGCTGCCCGCCTGGATCATCGGCTGGGACCTGGTGCTGGAGTTCGCGCTGGGCACCGCCGTCGTGGCCGTCGGCTGGTCGGGCTACGTCCGCTCGCTGATGGACAACGCGGGCATCCACCTGCCGGCCTCGCTCCAGGGGCCCGACGTGCCGGGCGGCACCTTCGACCTGCTCGCCTTCGTCCTGGTGCTGGTCCTCACCGCGATCCTCGTCGTCGGGGTGAAGCTCTCCGCGCGGATCACCGGGATCGTCGTGGCCATCAAGGTCACGGTGGTGCTCATCGTGATCATCGCGGGCCTGTTCTTCATCACGAAGTCGAACTACCACCCGTTCATCCCACCGGCCCAGCCCCAGAAGGGCGGCTCGGGGCTCGACGCCCCGCTGGTCCAGCTGATCTTCGGCTACCAGCCCACCAACTTCGGTGTGATGGGCATCTTCACCGCCGCCTCCGTCGTCTTCTTCGCCTTCATCGGCTTTGACGTGGTGGCCACCGCCGCCGAGGAGACCCGGCTGCCGCAGAAGGACATGCCGCGCGGCATCCTCGGCTCGCTGGTCATCTGCACCGTGCTCTACGTCGCGGTGTCGATCGTGGTCACGGGCATGCAGAACTACAGACAGCTCTCCACCAGCGCCCCGCTGGCCGACGCCTTCAAATCCGCCGGGCACCCGGTGTACGGGGGCATCATCAGCTTCGGCGCGGCCGTCGGTCTGACCACCGTCTGCATGATCCTGCTGCTCGGCCAGACCAGGGTGTTCTTCGCGATGAGCCGCGACGGACTGCTGCCCCGCTTCTTCTCGCGGACCCACCCCAAGTTCCGTACGCCCTACCGGCCGACGATCCTGCTCGGCGTGATCATCGCGATCGTCGCCGGGTTCACCAGCATCAATGAGCTGGCCACCCTGGTGAACATCGGCACGCTCTTCGCCTTCGTCGTCGTGGCGCTCGGAGTGATCGTCCTGCGCCGCACCCGCCCCGACCTGCACCGGGCCTTCCGGACCCCGTGGGTGCCGCTGGTGCCGATCCTGTCGATCGCGGCGTCGCTGTGGCTGATGCTCAACCTGCCGGCCGAGACCTGGCTGCGGTTCGGGATCTGGATGGTCGTCGGCTTCTTCGTCTACTTCCTGTACGGAAGGCAGCACAGCCGGCTGGGACGGGGCGAGGGCATGCCGGTGGCCGATGCCCCGGTCACCGGAACCGGCCAGGGGCCCGACACGGGGCCGGGGCCCGACGCGGGCCGGACGCCCGGCGCGGGCCCGGGGCCCGGCACGTACTGACCGGCGGGGCTCCGGCCGCGCGAAGCCCGCGACTGCGAGGAGTCCCCGGCCGCCGACGGATCAGCCGCCGGTGGCCGGGGACTTCGTCGCGTCGGCCGGGATCGGCCGGTCGTTGCGCAGGGCCTCCCACAGGGTGCCGGCCTGCGGCTCGGCGACGACCACGCGGTTGCGGTCGACCTTGTCGTAGTCGACCGGCAGCATGATGGTCTCCATCGTGCTCGGGTCGACGCCCTTCATGCTCTGCGCGAAGTCGGCGAGCGCGGTCAGCGAACCGAGGCCGGAGTCGGTGGTCAGCGACTTGGTCCCGGCGTCGGCGAGCTTGTACAGCCGGGCCGGGTTGCCGAGGGCGTCCTGCTGCTTGATCTCGGAGAGCATCGCCATCATGAACTGCTGCTGGAGGCCTATGCGTCCGAGGTCGCTGCCGTCGCCGTAGCCGTAGCGGGTACGGACGAACTTCAGCGAGTCGGTGCCGTTGAGGCGGTGCGTCCCGGCATCCAGCTTGAGCCCGCCCTTGGACCCCGACATGGGCTTGTCCAGGGTCACGGTGACCCCGCCGAGGGCGTCGACCAGGCCCTTGAACCCGGCGAAGTCCACCTCCACGAAGTGGTCCACCCGGATCCCCGACATCTGCTCCACGGTCTTGACCACACAGGCCGGACCGGCCGCGGAGTAGACGGAGTTGAACATGACCCGCTTCGCGGTTCCCAGAGTCTTGCCGTCCTCGTCCTTGCACTCGGGCCGGGTGACCAGGGTGTCGCGGGGGATGCTCACCGCGGTGGCCTTCGCCCGGCCCTCGGGCAGGTGCACGAGCATGGCGGTGTCCGAACGGGCCCCGCTGACGTCGCCGTGGTCGAGGTCGCCGTTGGCCCCGGCACGCGAATCGGATCCGAGCACGAGGACGTTCTGGGCCCCGGGGACCACCTTGGCGGGCCGGTTGTCCCCGATGGCGTCGTCGAGGTCGACGCTGTCGATGTTCCCGTTCAGGTGGCTGTAGGCCCACCACCCGGCGCCCGCGCCCGCGAGGAGCAGCACCGCGACCAGCGCCAGGACGGTCCGCAGGACCCGGCGTCCGCGCGAGCGCGGCGGTCGGGCGCCCGTACCGCCCGTGCCCCCGGCGCCGTCCGCACCGCCGGAGCCGCCCGCGCCGCCCGCCGCGGCCACGTCGACCGGGCCGTCGGAGCCGTCCGCAGATGCGGCCGACGTGCTGTCTGGTGACGCGGCGTTGGTCTTCATCTGCCCCGGTCCTCCGCTCGATTGTTCGATCGCGCACTATAGACCACCGGCGCCCTTCCTATAGTCGACCGATGTCATCGGTGTGCGAGGATCACGGGCGCGAAGGAACGGGCGGGAGCGACGGGTGGGGGCGGGCCCAGCGGTGAAGAGCGAGCGATCGTCGCGGCGCCGGCGCCGCGGGGCCCCCGCCGCCGGACCGGCCCCCCGCATCCCCTCCCACACCCTCCACGTGGTGGCCCATCCGGCCGACGCCCTCGCCGTGACCGGCAGCGCGCTGTTCGGCGCGCTGGCCGAACCGGACCGCGCGGTGACGGTCGTCTGCCTGGTCCCGGGACCGCCGCAGGCCCGCGACCACCTCCTCGACGTGATCGGCCGCGGCGGCCCCTGGGAGCGGGCCGCCGAACCGCTGGGCCGCGACGCGGTGTTGCACCTCTTCCGGCTCCGCACCCGTCCGGCGACGACGGTCTGCTTCGCCGAGCCGTCGCGGTCGCCGGTCGCGGCGGCCCCCCGAGCCCCGGGCGGCGCACCGGAGTTCGCCGCCCTCGCCGCCGCGCTGCTGCGCCGCTTCGCGCCCACCCTGGTGTGCACCCTGGACCCGGATCCCGAACACCTCGGGTGGAGCGAGCCGCAGGGCGCGGTGTACGCCGACCACCCCGACCACGCGGCCGTGGCGGAGGGCGTGCTGGAGGCGGTGCGGTCCGAGCGCCTGCCCGGCCTCGTCGTGGAGTGCTTCCGGGCCGCCGGTTCCTGCGGCCGGGCCGCCCCCACCGCCATCGCCCGCTACCCCGGGCCCCGGATCGGGCTCGGCCGGGGCCCCGACGGGCGGCTGACCGCCCACGCCGCGCTCGGCGGGGCGGTGGTGCGCTGGACCGAGCGGGCCCCCGGCGGCCCCGACTGGGTGCGCGAGGAACTCGACACCCCGCCCCTGCTGCCGGTGCTGTCCGTGGCCCGGACCGCGCAGGGGTGGGTCCACCTCTTCTCGCTGCGCCGCACCGCCGCGTCCGGACCGGCGGGCGCCGGGGTCGAGGTGGTGCACGCCGTGCAGTACCAGACCGGGCGCCCCGTGGGCAGCTGGCACGGGCTGGGCAACCCGAACGGGGCGCACACCGGCAAGGGCCGCGCGGCCGGGGTGCCGTGCGCGGTGGTCGACGCCGAGGGCTGCGTCCACGTGTACGTCCGCAACTTCGGGCGCGGGCTGAGCGCCCGCTCGCAGCGCGAGGACGGCTCCTGGACGCCCTGGCGGGACCTCCAGGGGTCCGGGGTCCAGGACGGCGCGGCCGCCGCGCTCGACGCCGCGGGACGGCCCGTGCTGTTCGCCCCGTCCCGGGACGGGGTGCTGCACTGGCGCCACGACCCCGCGGCCGGCGACCTGCGCCGCGCCGGACCGCCGCTGCCGTTGCTCGCGCCCCCGGGCGCCGGGCTGACCGCGCTGGCCACCGGGCCCGGCCGGGTCACCGTCTACGGCTGCGACGAACGGGACGGGTCGACGTACGCCCTGCGCCCCGACGGGACGCTGACGTCCCTGGGCGGCGCAGGAGCGGCCGGGCCCGCCGCGGCGGCCGCGACGGGCGCGCTGCGCACGGCCATCGACGGCTACGACTGCACGGTGCTGCTGCGCCGGACGCCCGACGGCCCGGTCGGGATGGCGGCGTACCCGACCGAGCAGGAGCAGGCCGGACTCTGGTGGGAGCCGCTGGGCGCGCCGGGCCTGCGGGAACCGGCGGCCGCCGTGGACGCGTTCGGCCGCCTCACGGTCGTCTCCCTGGGCGCGGACGGCCGATTGTCCGTGGCCCGCCAGGATCCGGCGGTCCCGGGGCTGGCCTTCGGCGGATGGGTGGTCCTTTAGCATCCCGGGGCGTCGTCCGGGTGCCGGGGGGTAAGCCGCCTTCCTTTATAATTTCCGAATCTTGCGGCGATGGGACCGGGAACTCGGCAGCGTGCGAGACGCGGCGCGAGAGACCGGTGACAGAAGGCGCGGAAAGGTTCACATGCCTGGTGGTGCGATACGGGCCGGGGCGGAGCACATGGGTCCGGTCGGTGGGACCGGCGGTCCCACCCTGTCGGTGGGGGACGCGGGCGACACGGCGTACGCCGACCCCCGCGCGACCCCGCTGGCCGCCCGCGAGGCCAACCGCGCCGCCGTCGCCGGACTCCTCGACGCCCTCGGGGTCGCCCACTTCGCCGTCCGCGGCAAGTCCGACCACGGCACGGTCATCGCGGTGGAGGAGGCCGACCGGGCCCGGGTGCTCGAAGGCCTGCGGCGGCTCCTGGCCCCCTCCGCCGGGTACGTCACCGCCCTGGCCGCCGAACCGCTGCGCACCCCCCGGCCCGTCCCCGGTCATGATCCGGCGGTGTGGCAGCGCGCCCGGACGGCCGCCGCGGTCCAGGTCAGCTGGTACCGCACCGACCCCGGCGGACACCTGGTCCTCGGGCACGAATACGGCTGCGCGGTCGAGTTCTGGGCCCGCCAGGGCGACCGGCTGACCGCCCCGCGCGCCAACCGCGTCGCCTGGTCCGTGGCCGCCGACGGTCCCCTCATGCTGGGCGCCGGACGGCTGTTCAGCCGCTTCGTGCCCGTCCACACCACCCTCCCCGAGGCACCCGCGCTGGCGACCCGGCCGGAGTTCCTGGTCCCGCTGGTCGAGGACATCGACTTCCCCGTGGACGCCGTCTACACCTGGGTCGACGGCAACGACCCGGTCTGGGCGGCCCGCAAGGCCTCCGCGCGCGGCGAGGCCTACCACGCCGAATCCGCCAGCGACGCCCGCTTCCTCAGCCGCGACGAACTGCGCTACTCGCTGCGCTCGCTGCACCTGTTCGCGCCCTGGATCCGCACCGTCCACGTGGTCACCGACGACCAGGTGCCCGCCTGGATGCGCCGCGACCTGCCCGGCTTCCGGATCGTCAGCCACCGCGAGATCTTCCGGAACCCGGACGACCTGCCCACCTTCAACTCGCACGCCATCGAGAGCCGGCTGCACCACGTGCCCGGACTCTCCGAGCACTTCCTGTACTTCAACGACGACATGTTCCTCGGCCGCCCGCTGACCCCGCACACCTTCTTCAGCCCCGTCGGCACGGCGCGCTACTTCCCCTCCCAGAACCGGATCCCGCAGGGCCCGGTGACCGACGCCGACACCCCCGTCGACGCCGCCTGCAAGAACAACCGGGCGCTGCTTCTGGAGCGGTTCGGCCGGGTCATCACGCAGCCCATGGAGCACATCCCCTACGCCCTGCGCCGCAGCGCCATGGCGGAGGCCGAGGCGGACTTCCCGCGCGAGTGGGCCCGTACCTCCGCCAGCCGGTTCCGCGCGATGACCGACCTGTCCCCGACCTCGTCCCTGGCGCTGTACTACGCGGCGCTCACCGGCCGGGCCCAGCCGGGCTCCATGGCCTTCACCTACCTCCAGCTGGCCGTGCCGGACCTCGCGCGGCGCCTGGAGCGGCTGCTGAAGGGACGGGACCAGGACTCCTTCTGCCTGAACGACGCCTTCTCGACCCCGGAGGACATGGCGGTGCAGCAGGAACTCCTCTCCGGGTTCCTGAACGCGTACTTCCCCGTCCCCGGCCCCTGCGAACTCTGAGGAGGAGCGTGCGCGTGCAAGATTCCGGATCGACGACTTCCGCCTCGCAGGTCTACCAGAAGCTGGTTCCCCGGCCGGTGCGGACCGTGGCCATGAACACCGTGCCCGTCCAGGTGCGCCGCACGCTGAAGAAGCGCCTGGACCGCGCCCTGGCCCAGCGTGAGTCCCGGCTGCACCAGCGGGCGCTGCGGCGGCTGCGGACCACGGACTTCAGCAACTTGCCCGAAGGGCGCACCAAGGCCGCGGACGGCCGGGTCGGCCACGTCCACTCCGGACTCACCCCCGACCTCGCCCGGCGCACCGACCTCGCCCTGGTGACGACCGTGCTCGACGCGGCGAAGATCCCGTGGTTCACCGTGCCCGCCCTCGACGACCGCCGGATGTGCCTGGCCGTCCCCCGCGAGCACAAGGGCGCCGTGCGGCGCGTGCTGCGCGCCCTGCTGGAGCGGCAGACGGGGTACGTCGTCTCCGTCGCTCCGGGCAAGGACGACACGGCGAAGATCCCCGGCAGCCACGTCAAGGCCTGGAAGCACTTCGGCGCGGCCCGGGTGATCCGGATCGTGTGGCTGCGCACCGACCCGACCGGCTCCCTGTGGGTGGGCGAGAACCAGGGCGTCGAGATCGAGTTCTGGACCACGGACACCACCCGGGGCGCCCCCCGGCTGGTCGGCCCCCGCCCCAACCGGGTGCAGCGGGTCGTCCCCGCCGAGGCCCCGCGGACGGTGGAGATCACCCACGACCGGCTCACCGGGTACGCCGACACCGACGCGGGCGCCGAGCCGACGCTGACCCGGGAGGGGTTCGACGTCCCGCGCGTGGAGGAGGTCACCTTCCCCGTCGACGCCGCGGTGCTGTGGTGCCACGACGAGCCGTGGGGCGAGGAACTGCTGCGCGCCACCCTGCGCTCCCTGCACCAGTACGCGCCCTGGACCGACATGGTGCACCTGCTGGCCGTCGCGCCCGTACCGCAGTGGGTGCACGCGGACGACCGGCTGCGGATCGTGCCCGCCGGACCGGACGCGGAGCAGCACCTGCACGCGGTGCCCGGCCTCGCCGACCGCTTCCTGTACTTCCGGCCCGGCGCCCTGCTCGGCCGCCCCGTGCGGCCGTTCGACTACTTCACCGCGCTCGGCGGGACCCGGCCGCGGCGCGGCCCGTGGACGGCCCGGGAGGCGGCGGCGCCCTGGACGGGCTGGGCGTACTCCTTCACGCAGCGCGCGGTGACCCACGGCTACGCGCCGGGCCCGCAGCCCTTCGCGCGGGAGATACTGGCCGCCGTGGCCGACGGGTTCGCCGGCCACCAGCCGCTCACCGACGGCCAGTACGCCCCCGAACTGGAGGGCACCCACCCGCTCGACGGGGTAGTCCACCACGCCGCGCACTTCTCCGGGCACGCCGAGCCCTCCGGCGAGGCCACGATCGCCGTCCACGCGGCCGTGCCCGGCGTCACCCGCTGGCTCGACCGTCTCCTCGTACGCCGCGACGCGCAGCAGATGCAGCTGTGCGGACTGGGCTCGCCCGACGCGCTGGACCACGGCGGGACCCGGTCCGTCACGGACTTCCTGCGCCGGTACTACCCGGTGCCCAGCCCCTTCGAACGGTCCCTGCCCGAGCCCCCGCCCGCAGCCGAGCCCGCCGCGCCGGCCGGGTCCGCCGACCAGGACGGCTTCGGCTCCGCGTCCGCGCTGCTGGCCGGCTTCGCCTTCGAGGAGTTCGGGACCGGCACGGACACCGACGCCGACGGCTTCCGCTTCGGCTTCGAGCCCGCGTCCCCCGTGGCGAGCGCGCGCGGGGAGGCGGGCAGTCCTTCATGACCGTGGCGAACCCCGAAGCGTCCCCGGCCGTCTCCCTCTACCGCGCCGTGCTGCCCACCCGGCTGCGCCGCGGCCTGGCCCGGCGCATCCCGGCCGGGTTGCGGGCCCTGGTCAAGCGGCTGCTGCGCGGGGCCCGGTTCGGCCTCGGCCCGGCCCGCTCGCTGCGCGCCCGGCGGGCCCGCCGGCGCTGGCCCGACCTGTTCCCTACGGGCGGGGGTCTCGCCGCGCCCGCCGAGGGGAGCGCCCGGATCGCGCTGGTCCGGCCCACCGCCTCGCCGCTCGGGCTGCGCGAGGCCAACCTCGAACTGGTCGTCGCCGCCCTGGAGCGGGCGGGCGTCGACCACTTCGCCGTGCGCGGCGCCAGCGACCTGCGGGCCTGCTTCGCCGTGCGCGCGGCGGACCGGCCCCGGGTGGCCGCCGCCCTGCGGGAGTGCGCGCGCCGCACACCGGTGTACGTCGGCCACGGCCCCCTGGACGCGGCGGTGGCGGCGGACGACGCGCCGCGGCCCCCGGGCCGGGTCGCGCTCGGCGGCTCGCGGCGCGGCCGGCGGATCACCGCGGCGGCCGCCGTGCTGCGCGTCGGCATGATCTGGCGGGACCCGGGCGGCACCCTCACACTCGGCCTCGAATACGGCTGCGACCTGGAGTTCTGGGAGCAGGAGGAGGGGCGGCTGATCGCACCCCGGCCCAACCGGGTGACCGGCAGCGTGCCCTGCGACGCGCCCCGCATCACGGTCCCCGTGAACCGGCTCACCTCCTTCGCCTCCCACCACACCCGCCGCACCCGCCACGTCCGTACCGTCGAGGCCTACGCGGCCTCCCTGCCCGAGGACATACGCTTCCCCGTCGACGTCGTCTACACCTGGGTCGACGGCGACGACCCCGAATGGCGGCGCCGCCGCCGCGAACAGGGCGGCGAGGGCTACCACGCGGAGTCCGCCAACCCCGCCCGCTACCTCAACCGCGACGAACTGCGCTACTCCCTGCGCTCGCTGGAGCAGCACGCGCCCTGGGTCCGCCGGATCTTCCTGGTCACCGACCGGCAGCGACCGCAGTGGCTGGAGGAGGGCCACCCCCGGATCACGGTGGTCGACCACCGGGAGATATTCGACGACCCCGCGGCCCTGCCCACCTTCAACTCCCACGCCATCGAGAGCCGTCTGCACCACATCGACGGCCTCGCCGAGCACTTCCTCTACTTCAACGACGACATGTTCCTGGGCCGGCCCGTCACCCCCCGGGACTTCTTCCTGTCGAACGGCATGACCCGCGCGTTCCTCTCGCCGTCCCAGATCCCGCGCTCCGAGGTCACCCCGGGGGACCGCCCGGTGAACGCCGCGGCCAAGAACAACCGCCGGCTCCTGGAGGAGCTGTTCGGCACCACCCTCGTGCAGAAGCTGCGGCACGCCCCCTACCCGCTGCGCCGCAGCGTCCTCGCGGAGATAGAGGAGAGGTTCGCCGGACCGCACCGGGCCACCACCTTCAGCCGGTTCCGCAGCGCGACCGACCTCTCCGTCCCCTCCTCCCTCTACCACTACTACGCCTACCTGACGGGCCGCGCGGTGCCCTCGGACATCGCCTTCGCCTACCTCCCCCTGGACCGGCCCCAGATCGAGCGGCGACTGAACATCCTGCTGGCCCGCCGCGACCGCCAGGCCTTCTGCATCAACGACACCGTCTCCGACGGCCACGACCAGGAGCGCCAGGCCCGCATGGTCCAGGACTTCCTGCGGGCCTACTTCCCCGTCCCCGGCCCCTTCGAGCGGAAGGAGTTCCACGACCGATGAAGATCTCCTTCCTGATCAACAACATCTACGGCATCGGCGGCACGAACCGGACGGTGATCAACCTCGCCGAGGCGCTGTCCGCGGACCACGAGGTCGAGATCGTCTCGGTCTTCCGCCGTACCTCCGCGCCCCCCACATTCACCATCTCCCCCCAGGTCGCCGTGCGCGCCCTGGTGGACCTCAGGCCCGGCGCCGCGGGCGCCGACCGGGGCCACCCGGACCTGGCGGGACCCACCGACGTGGTGCCCCGCCAGGAGGAGTTCCACGAGCAGTACAGCGCGCTGTCCGACCGGCGGATCATCGACGAGCTGCGCGGGACCGCGGCCGACGTGGTCGTCGGCACCCGGCCCAGCCTCAACCTGTTCGTGGCCCGCCACACCCGCGACTCCGCGCTGCGGGTGGCCCAGGAGCACATGACGCACCTGGCCATCCCGGCGGCCGTCCGGGCGGAGATGGCCCGCGTCTACGGGCGCCTCGACCTCGTCACCACGGTCACCGAGGCCGACGCCCGTTCCTTCCGGGAGCACACGCCGGTCCCCGCAGTGCCCGTGCACGCCGTGCCCAACAGCGTGCCCCGCCCCGTGGTCGCCCCCTCCGACGGCACCCGCAAGGTGATCGTCAGCGCGGGCCGCATGCACCACGTCAAACGCTACGACCTGCTGATCCGCGCCTTCGCCCGGCTCGCCCCCGACTTCCCCGACTGGCGGCTGCGGATCTACGGCGACGGGGAGGAGACGGGCGCGCTGCGCACCCTCGTCAACGACCTGGACCTCGCCGGGCGGATCCTGCTGATGGGCGGGTTCTCCCCGATCGAGTCCGAGTGGGCCAAGGGCTCGGTCGCCGCCGTCACCTCCAGCGCCGAGTCCTTCGGGATGACCCTGGTGGAGGCCATGCGCTGCGGGCTGCCCGTCGTCGCCACCGACTGCCCGGTCGGCCCCCGCGAGATCCTGCGCGACGGCGAGGACGGCTTCCTCGTGCCCAACGGGGACGTCGCCGCCATCGCCGCCGGCCTCGGCCGGCTGATGGCCGACGCCCCGCTGCGCGCCGCGATGGCCGCCGCCGCGCTGCGCAACGCCGAGCGCTACGACCCGGCCGTGATCGCCGCCCGGTACACCGCGCTGTTCGAGGAGGCCGCCGGACGCCGCGCGGCCGCCCGCTCCGGCTACCGCGGGCCGACCGCCGCCCGGCTGGGGCGCCCGCCCGGCGACAGCGCCCCGCCCGCGTCCCTGCGCAGCGCCGTCTGCCACGCCGAGGCCCCCGACGCCGGCTGGCTGAGCCTCACCTGCGACGGCCCCGCGGGCACCCGCGGCCGCGGCGCCTTCCTGCTGCGCCACCGCCCCTCCAGCGGCTCCCGGCAGCCCGACCTCACCCTGGACACCGTGCACGAGGAACTGCCCACCGGCGCGGTGCGGCACACCGCCGTCGTGCCGCCCGCAGCCCTCGACCACCTCGGCGACGGCCGGTGGCGGGTCATGCTCTCCACCGGCAAGGGGGACCCCGTCCACCTCGCGGCCGGGATCCGCGACACCCGCGGCCTCATCGACGCCCGCGCCCGCCTGCTGGACGCCCCCGGCGCCGGACCCGTCCTGTGGAACCTGCCCTACGCGCAGCCGAACGGCGCCCTCATGCTGCGCACCGTGCACCGCGAGACGCACGCGGAAGCCCGCGAGGTCCGCGTCGGCGAGGACGGGATCACCGTCTCCGGCGTGCTCTGCGGAGCGCGGACCCTGGAGTACGGGGCCCGCTTCGTCCTCGTCCGGCGCGGCCCCCACCGCAGCGAGGTCTCGCTGCCGGTGGAGGTGCTCGGCGAGCGGTCCTTCCGGATGGAACTGCCCCTGGGCCGGCTGGTGGAGGACCGCCTCGCCCGCTGGGAGGACTGGGACTGGTGGCTCCAGCCGCACCCCGGCACCCGGCGCCGGGTCCGCGTCTGCCACCTCTTCGAGGACTTCCCCGACGTCCGGGGCGCCCATCCGTACCCCGCCGTCCCCCTCTCCGCCGACGACGTGTCCCGTTTCGTCGTCGTGCACCCGTCCCGGCCGGTCCGAGTCCGGCCCTACTGCTCCGTCTCCGGAGCCATGGCTATGAACGTGGTGGACCGATGAACCCGAACCGATCGATCCTGCACGTCGTCGCCCACCAGGACGACGACCTGTACTTCATGAACCCGGACCTGGTCCGCTCGCTCCAGGACGGCGACCCGGTCACCACGGTCGTCCTGACCGCGGGGGAGGGGGACGGCATCAACGCCGACACCAACGACCCCGAACGGGCCGCCCTGCCCACGGACTACACGGGCTACAGCACGGCCCGCGGCTGCGGCCTGCGCTCGGCCTACGCCCGGATGGCCACGGGCGACCGGGACAGCCCCTGGGGGCGCGAGGTCACCGAGCTGGTGCCCGGCTTCGCGGTGGAGCGCTTCACGCTCCTCGCGCACCCGACCGTGCGGATGTACTTCTGCCAGCTGCACATGGGCGTGCCCACGCCCTCCGGCGTCCGCACCCGGATGTTCGAGCTGTGGAACGGCGTCCACCCCACCCAGGCGACCGTGCCGGTCCTCGGCTCCGCGCTGACCCACGTGCAGCAGGTGTCCCGCGAGATGGTCATCGCGGGCCTGACCGCGCTGCTCGCCGAGATCCGGCCCACCACCGTCCGCACGCTGGACCCCGATCCGGAACACGACGGCGGCAAGAGCGAGTTCGTCACCTCCGACCACGTCGACCACGGCACCACCGCCGAGTTCGCGATCGCGGCCCTCGCCCGCCACCGCGACAGCGTGGAGCGCCCCCCGGTCGTCGAGTACTACCGCGCCTACGCCAACCGGTTCTGGGGCCCGAACCTGGACCGGATGGAGCTGGCCGAGAAGGCCGACTACCTGGCCACCTACATCGGCCTGGACGCCACGCACTGCCCGCAGGGCACCTGCCAGACGTGCGGCGACCGCCAGCTCGGCCCCAACCCCTACCGCAGCACCCACATGCGCAGCACCGCCTACCGCTATTCGCCGGCCACCGACTGGCTCCGGCTCGGGCCGGGCGGCCGGCTGAACGCCTTCACCGTCCTGTCGGGCCGCCTCGTGTTCTTCACCGAGACCGGCCCCGCGAGCGGCCGGTGGCAGGGGCCCTTCCCGCTCGGCGACGGCTGGCTCGCGCCCACCACGGCGGTGGCGGGGATCCCCGGGGGACCGGCCCACGTGGTCGCGCAGCGCCGCCGCACGGCCGAGGGCGGCGCGGTCGCCGTCGACCTCGTCTACACGACGCAGAACCCGGACGGCGGCGGGTTCAGCGGCTGGCAGTCGCTGGAGTCCCCGGAGTGGGTCCACCCCGACGGCCGCCGCCAGCGCGAACTCGGCGTCCCGATGGCCGCGGTGGACGGCGCGGGCCTGCTGTACGTATTCGCCCGCAACTTCGACCAGGGCATCTCCATGCGGCGCCAGAACGCCCAGGGCGGCTGGGAACCCTGGGTCAGCCTCGGCGGCAGCTTCCTCCAGGACGCGGGCACCGCCCTCACCACCGAGTTCGGCACCGTCGAGCTGTACGTACCGGGCAAGAACTCCGTGGTCCGCTGGTTCCAGAAGGAGCAGGGCGCACCCTTCACCCGGGACGACTCCCTGGTGACCGGCCCCGTCGCCACCGGCGGCATCACCGCCGTCAACTCTGGCGGCGGGCGCACCTGCCTCTACTTCCGCGAGGCCGGGACGCAGCAGGTCATGGCCTACCGCCAGCACGACACCGGCCGCTGGCCCGGCTCGGGCGCGGGGGTCGGCGGCCACGGCGGTACGGGCGCGGTCGCCGCACTGTGGGCCCCGCAGCGCGGCGCCCGCGAGGCGCACCTGGCCCACCGCAGCTCGCGCGGCCGGCTCACCGTCTCGATGCCCGACCGGGAGAAGGACGTCGCCGGGGCCCGCTGGCGGGAGGGCGGCGAGATGTTCGTCCAGGCCCCCGCCCTCGCCCACGACGCCGCGGGCGCCGTGACCGTCGCGGTCGTCGGGACCGACGGACGGCTGCGGGTCCGCCGCCAGCTCGCCCCGGAGACGGGGAGCCCGCTGGGGCCCGTCGTGACGGCGTGAGACGGCGACTCCCGGCGGCGCTGGGACTCACCGCCGTGGCGCTCGCCGCCGCCCTGGGCTGGGCCGGCGGCGCCGCCGACGCGCCGCTGTGGGACGGCTCCGGCGAGGCGGACCCGTCCGCCGGGCCCTCCGTGGTGGTCCTCCAGTGGAACATCTGCGGGGCCGCCCACCAGTGCGCCAACCACGGCGGCACGGGCAAGGGCACCTCGGTCACCCGGCTGGTCAACGAGGTGGTGCTGCGCCACCCCGACCTGCTCGGCGTCAACGAGATCTGCCGGGGCCAGTTCGAGGCGCTCCAGGGCGCGTTCAAGGAGCGCGGCCTGCCCCTCCAGGGCGCCTACCAGCAGATGCACGGCAACGTCCCGGCCTGCGGCGGCGACAGCTCCTATGGCCTGGCGGTGTTCTCCCGCGAGGCGCCGACCGGCCCGCCGCGCTACCGCGCCTTCACCGACACCGACGGGGAGACCTACCTGGCCGCGGGCCGCTCGGAACCGGTGCGGCGCGGGCTGCTGTGCCTGCCCACCCGGGCGCGCGGCCGCGAGGTGACCTTCTGCGGGGCGCACGCGGGGACCGCCGACAGCCAGCTGAAGGAGCTCCAGCGCTGGTTCGCCGACCCGGTCGCCTTCCCCTCGGCCCTGCCCGTGATCCTGGCGGGCGACCTGAACCAGCAGCCCAACGAGGCCTCCCTGGCCGGGCTGTACGGCCACACGCGCGGCGAGAAGGACCAGCACGACCCGGACGGGCGCTTCCTGGAGGCGGACGAGCGCAACCGGCGCTGGTTCAAGATGGGCGGGACCGGGGGAGTGCGCTGCCAGGACCCGGCGCCGGGGCGGTGCCGCAACGGCGCGCCCACCGCGGACGACGGCCGCAAGATCGACTACATCTTCGCCACCGAGGCCCACTTCACCGCGCCCCGGGCGGCGACGGTGAAGGTCCAGGAGTCCGACCACGTGCTGTACGAAGGCGTCTTCCAGTTCAAGCAGTAACGATTCGGCGGGGTACGCGGAACGGCGGGCGGTACGGGGTGACCCGTACCGCCCGCCGTCGTCGTGCGGGGTGCGTCCGGCGTTATGCCGGGACGCTCGCCACGCCGGGGGCGAGGAACTTCTTGCCGTTCACCCGCTCCGAGACGCCCTCGCGGTCCAGGTACGGCGTGACGCCGCCCAGGTGGAAGGGCCAGCCCGCACCGGTGATCAGGCAGAGGTCGATGTCCTGGGCCTCGGCCACGACACCCTCCTCCAGCATCAGACCGATCTCCTGCGCGACCGCGTCCAGGACGCGGTCGCGGACCTGCTCCTCGGTCAGCACGCTGTCGCCCTGGACGAGCAGCGCGGCGACCTCGGGGTCGAGCTCCGGCTTGAAGCCGTTCTCGGCGTTGTAGACGTAGAAGCCGCGCTTGCCGGCCTTGACGACGGCCGCGAGGTTCGGCGAGACGGTGAAGCGCTCCGGGAAGGCGCGGTTCAGGGTCTCGGAGACGTGCAGACCGATCGCCGGGCCCACGAGCTCCAGCAGCACCAGCGGGGACATCGGCAGGCCGAGCGGCTCGATGGCCTTCTCGGCGGTGGCCACCGGGGTGCCCTCGTCGATGACGTTCTGGATCTCGCCCATGAAGCGGGTGAGGATGCGGTTCACGACGAACGCCGGGGCGTCCTTGGTGAGGACCGCGGTCTTCTTCAGCTTGCGCGCCACGCCGAAGGCCGTCGCCAGCGAGGCGTCGTCCGTCTGCTCGCCGCGGACGATCTCCAGCAGCGGGAGGATCGCGACCGGGTTGAAGAAGTGGAAGCCGACCACGCGCTCCGGGTGCTGGAGCTTGGAGGCCATCTCCGACACCGACAGCGAGGAGGTGTTGGTGGCGAGGATCGCGTGCGCCGGGGCGACCGCCTCGACCTCCGCGAACACCTTCTGCTTGACCGACATCTCCTCGAACACGGCCTCGATGATGAAGTCCGCGTCCGCGAAGCCCTCGGCCTTGTCCAGGACGCCCGTCACCAGGGCGGTCAGCCGGTTGGCCTTGTCCTGGTTGATGCGGCCCTTGCCGAGCAGCTTCTGGATCTCGGCGTGGACGTAGCCCACGCCCTTGTCCACGCGCTCCTGGTCGATGTCGGTGAGCACCACCGGCACCTCCAGGCGGCGCAGGAAGAGCAGCGCCAGCTGCGAGGCCATCAGGCCCGCGCCGACGACGCCGACCTTGGTGACCGGGCGCGCCAGGTTCTTGTCCGGGGCGCCGGCCGGGCGCTTGGCGCGCTTCTGGACCAGGTTGAAGGCGTAGATGCCGGAGCGCAGTTCGCCGCCCATGATGAGGTCGGCCAGGGCCGCGTCCTCGGCGTCGAAGCCCTTCTGCAGGTCCCCGTCCTTGGCCGCCTCGATGATCTCCAGCGCGCGGTAGGCGGCCGGGGCCGCGCCGTGCACCTTGGAGTCCGCGATGCCGCGGCCGCGGGCGACCGCCGCGTCCCAGGCCTCGCCGCGGTCGACCTCGGCCCGTACGACCTCGGTCTCGCCCTTGAGGACCTTCGCGGTCCACAGGAGCGACTGCTCGAGGAAGTCGGCACCCTCGAACAGGGCGTCGGCGATGCCCAGCTCGAAGACCTGCTTGCCCTTGAGCTGACGGTTCTGGTTCATCGAGTTCTCGATGATCACCGAGACCGCGCGGTCCGCGCCGATCAGGTTCGGCAGCAGGGCGCAGCCGCCCCAGCCGGGGACCAGACCGAGGAAGACCTCGGGCAGCGAGAAGGCCGGGATGGCCTTCGAGACGGTGCGGTAGGTGCAGTGCAGACCGACCTCGACACCGCCGCCCATCGCCGCGCCGTTGTAGTAGGCGAAGGTGGGGACGGCCAGCGCGGCGAGGCGCTTGAAGACGTCGTGGCCGCCCTTGCCGATGGCGAGCGCCTCGTCGTGCTTCTTGAGCAGCTCGACGCCCTTGAGGTCGGCGCCGACCGCGAAGATGAACGGCTTGCCGGTGATGCCCGCACCGACGATGGAGCCCGCGAGGGCCTCCTGCTCCAGCTGGTCGATCGCCGCGTTCAGGTTGGCGAGGGACTGCGGGCCGAAGGTGGTCGGCTTGGTGTGGTCCAGGCCGTTGTCCAGCGTGACGAGCGCGAAGCGCCCGGCGCCGAACGGCAGGTCGAGGTGGCGGACGTGCGCCTGCGTGACGACCTCGTCCGGGAACAGCTCGGCCGCGCCCTTCAGAAGCTCAGTGGTGGTGGTGCTCACTTGCTGCCTCCGTCGAAGTGCGGGTTCTCCCAGATGGTCGTCGCGCCCATGCCGAAGCCGACACACATGGTGGTCAGGCCGTAGCGGACGTGCGGCTGCTCCTCGAACTGGCGGGCCAGCTGGGTGAGCAGGCGGACGCCGGAGGAGGCGAGCGGGTGACCGTAGGCGATCGCGCCGCCGTACTGGTTGACGCGCGCGTCGTCGTCCGCGATGCCGTAGTGCTCCAGGAAGGCCAGCACCTGGACGGCGAAGGCCTCGTTGATCTCGAAGAGGCCGATGTCGGAGATCGACAGGCCGCCCTGCGCGAGGGCCTTCTCGGTGGCCGGGATCGGGCCGTAGCCCATGACCTCGGGCTCGACGCCCGCGAAGGCGTAGGAGACCAGGCGCATCTTGACCGGGAGGTTGTTCTCGCGGGCGAAGTCCTCGGAGGCGAGGATCGAGGCGGTGGCGCCGTCGTTGAGACCGGCGGCGTTGCCCGCGGTGACGCGGCCGTGGGTACGGAACGGCGTCTTCAGGTTCGCCAGGTTCTCCAGCGTGGTGCCCGGGCGCATCGGCTCGTCGGCGGTGACCAGGCCCCAGCCCGTCTCGCCGGCGTCCGGGTTGGTGTTGCGCACCGAGACCGGCACCAGGTCCTGCTGGATCTTGCCGTCGGCGTACGCCTTGGCGGCCTTCTCCTGCGAGCGCACGGCGTACTCGTCGGCGCGGAGCTTGGTGATGGCGGGGTAGCGGTCGTGCAGGTTCTCCGCCGTCATGCCCATGAAGAGGGCCGACTCGTCGACCAGCTTCTCGCTGACGAAGCGCGGGTTCGGGTCCACGCCCTCGCCCATCGGGTGGCGGCCCATGTGCTCGACGCCACCGGCGATGACCACGTCGTAGGCGCCGAAGGCGATGGAACCGGCGGCGGTCGTCACGGCCGTGAGCGCACCGGCGCACATGCGGTCGATGGAGTAGCCCGGAACCGACTGCGGGAGGCCCGCGAGGATGCCGGCCGTGCGGCCCAGCGTCAGGCCCTGGTCGCCGATCTGGGTGGTCGCGGCGATGGCGACCTCGTCGATCTTGGCGGGGTCCAGGTCCGGGTTGCGGCGCAGCAGCTCCCGGATCGCCTTGACGACGAGGTCGTCGGCCCGGGTCTCGTGGTAGATGCCCTTCGGGCCCGCCTTGCCGAACGGGGTGCGGACGCCGTCGACGAAGACGACGTCCCTGACGGTACGAGGCACGATGGCTCTCCTCCAGGGTGCGGGGTGGCACTGCTGCGCGGGGGCGCCTCCATCATTGCTGAGCGCCCGCTCACCTGCCCCATGCTACTTGCGGGTAACCCATGTGGACACCCCCACCCGAAGGAGCGGCGAAGGTCACACTCCGCCGGGCGCGCTCCGGGTCGCGGGCCCCCGGCCCGTCCGGTGTCCGACGCCCGCGGTACGGGCGCCAGGGCCCGCGGGACCATCCGGGGCGGCGGGCAGGGGGCCCATGGCGGCGGCCGGCCCGGCCGAGGACCGCCACGCGTCCCGGACGAAGGCGTACCGCCCCACCCCGAGACCGCACAGGGCCGGGCCGTGGTCCACGGCGACCACCGCCGCCCCGGCCGCGAGCAGCGCCCGCCAGGCCGGGGCGGCCGCCCGGCGGACCGGCCGGGGGAGACCCGCCAGGCCCTCCCGCAGGCGCAGGCAGTGGAACGGCACGTGCCGCTCCTCGTCCGCCAGGATCCGCCCCGCCACCTCCGACGCCAGCGGATCCGGACAGCCGTCGCGCACCGCCCGGTAGTACCGCAGCGCCACCACCTCGGCCACCATCAGCACCAGCAGCTCCACCCGCAGGCCCAGCAGCCGCCGCAGGCGGACGAACGCCGCGTCGCTCCAGTGCCCCTCCAGCGTCCCCGCGCCGCCCGCGGCCAGCAGCAGCGCCAGCATCCGCGCGTGGTTCTGCTCCTCCGCCACGAAGAGCCGCACGGCCTCGGTGTACGCCGCGTCCCCCGCCCGCCGCGCCTTGGCCGTCAGTGCGGCGCCGTCCCCGTCCTCGCCGGTCTGGAACCGCTGGAGGCTGCGGACCAGTGCGGGATCCAGCGCGGCGCCCCGGCCCCACGACGGATCGCCCACCCGAGCGCGGCGCTCCCGCTCGGCCTCGAAGTCCCGTACCCACGCCTCGTACCCGGAATTGATCATGTTCAAAAAGCTAGCCGCTTTTGAGCATGTTCAAAAGACGTCGGGTGCCGGCTGTTGCGGAACCGGGACAGGGGGGAGCGTGGGCGAAGGCCTCGGGCCGGGGGCGCGCGGCCCCGCACAACGCGGAACCCCCGGTCGCCGGGACCGGGGGTTCTGGGGTGCGCGCGGGATGCCGGCGGGCTGTCAGGCGGTGACCGCCAGGGCCTCCACCAGGGCCGGGGTGACCTGCTCGATCTGCCAGGGACGGGCCCCGTAGGAGCCCAGCGCCCGGGCCACCGAATCGGCCGACACCTCGGCGGGCGGCTCCCAGCACAGCCGCCGGACGCTGTCCGGGGCGATCAGGTTCTCCTGCGGCAGGTTCAGCCCCTCCGCCAGCGCGGAGACGGCCGTCCGGGCCGCCGAGAGCCTGGCCGCAGCGTCCGGGTCCTTGTCCGCCCAGGAACGCGGCGGCGGCGGACCGGCCGGGGTGGCCCCGGGCTGCGGCAGCTGGTTCTCGGGCAGCGCCTTCGCGCGGTCCACGGCGGCCATCCACTGCTCCAGCTGGCGCCGGCCGACCCGCTGGCCGTACCCGGGCAGGGTGGACAGCTCCTGCACGTTGAGGGGCAGCGCGAGGGCCGCCTCGACGATCGCCGTGTCGCCCAGAACCTTGCCCGGGGATACGTCACGTCGCTGGGCGATCCGGTCGCGGGCCTCCCACAGTTCGCGGACCACCGCCATCTGACGGCGGCGCCGCACCTTGTGCATGCCGGAGGTGCGCCGCCAGGGGTCCTTGCGCGGCGCAGCGGGCGGGGCGGCGGCGATGGCGTCGAACTCCTGGTGCGCCCAGTCCAGCTTGCCCTGCCGGTCGAGCTCCTCCTCCAGCGCGTCGCGCAGGTCCACCAGCAGTTCCACGTCCAGGGCGGCGTAGCGCAGCCACGGCTCCGGCAGCGGGCGGGTGGACCAGTCGACGGCGGAGTGCCCCTTCTCCAGGGCGTAGCCGAGCACGCCCTCGACCATCGCGCCGAGCCCGACCCGGGGGAACCCGGCCAGGCGCCCGGCCAGTTCGGTGTCGAAGAGGGAGGTGGGGACCATGCCTATGTCCCGCAGGCACGGCAGGTCCTGGGTGGCGGCGTGCAGGATCCACTCGGTGCCGGACAGCGCCTCGCCCAGGGACGAGAGGTCCGGGCAGCCGACGGGGTCGATCAGTGCGGAGCCGGCCCCTTCGCGCCGCAGCTGCACCAGGTAGGCGCGCTGGCCGTAGCGGTACCCGGAGGCGCGTTCGGCGTCGACGGCCACGGGTCCCGTGCCCGCGGCGAAGGCCGCGACCACCCGGGCGAGCGCCTCTTCGTCGGCGACCACGGGAGGGATGCCCTCACGAGGTTCGAGCAGCGGGATGGGCAGCCCGTCGGACGAAACCTCGTCGTCCGGGGGGCCGCCCCCGGTGGTGGTGCGCAGGTGTGCTGCGGTCTCTTGGGCGTCGGTCACCGCTCAAGGGTATCCGTGGATGCGACGAGCCCGTCGCCGGAACGTTCCGGCGACGGGCTCGACGGGTGGGGGCGAACGCTCCCCCGGGTGCCCCGGGGCGCCGCCCGGCGGTCACCGGGGGCGTGGGCCGGGGGTTGCGGGTACGGGGTCAGTGGATGATCCCGGTCCGGAGTGCGACGGCGACCATCCCGGCCCGGTCGCCGGTGCCCAGCTTGCGGGCGATCCGGGCGAGGTGGGACTTGACGGTCAGGGCGGACAGGCCCATCGAGACGCCGATGGCCTTGTTGGACTGGCCCTCCGCGACGAGGCGCAGGACCTCGACCTCGCGGCCGGAGAGCTCGCGGTAGCCGCCCGGGTGGCTCGGGGCACCCGGGGGGCGGCGGTGCATCCGGGCGGCGGCCGCGCCGATGGGCGCGGAGCCGGGCCGGCTGGGGAGCCCGATGTTGGTGCGGGTTCCGGTGACGACGTAGCCCTTGACTCCGCCCGCGAGGGCGTTGCGTACGGCGCCGATGTCGTCGGCGGCGGACAGGGCCAGGCCGTTGGGCCAGCCCGCGGCACGGGTCTCGGAGAGCAGGGTGAGACCGGAACCGTCGGGCAGGTGCACGTCGGCCACGCAGATGTCGCGCGGGCTTCCGATGCGGGGGCGGGCCTCCGCGATGGACGAAGCCTCGATGACGTCACGAACCCCGAGGGCCCACAGGTGGCGGGTCACGGTGGAGCGGACGCGCGGGTCGGCCACGACAACCATGGCCGTCGGCTTGTTCGGGCGGTAGGCGACCAGGCTTGCGGGCTGCTCGAGAAGAACGGACACCAGGCCTCCTGAGGGAGTGGCGAGTGGGTTCGGGCCGGGGAAGGAGCCGGGTACCCACCGTGCGGATGGTCACTCACTCCTTCGGCACGTCACCCGCCCGGCTTTAGGGAATGATCACGATTTGGTGAGTAACAATTCGGGCAATTCGGACGAGCGATCGATCAAGGGGCGATCAGAAGGCCGCAACGGTTGCCCCGTTCCGACCGCCCGCCGCGGGCGCCGAGGGGGTGCCGGGGGCCTCGGGAGGCGCCGCGAGGCCCCGCGCGCAAGGCCCGCGGGACCGCGCGACAGGGCCGTCCGGCCCCTTCCCTACGGGTGGTGCGGACCGCGGCGCTGTGGCAGGGAGACGACACCCGTGTCCACGGGCCCGGTCGGCGGCAGCCCCGCGATCTGGCACAGCAGATCGCACCAGGCGGCCAGGTGGGCCCCCGTGTCCGGCACGCCGCCCACCCCCTCGCGGGGCGTCCACGAGGCTCTGATCTCGATCTGGGTGGCGGGCCGCCGCTCCGCGAGGCCCCCGAAGTAGTGCGACCCGGCCATGGTCACCGTGCCGCTCGGCTCCCCGTAGGCGAGCCCGCGCGCTTCCAGCGCCCCGGTCAGCCAGGACCAGCACACCTCGGGCAGGAGCGGATCGGCCGCCATCTCCGGTTCGAGCTCCGCCCGTACCAGCGTCACCAGCCGGAAGGTCCCCTGCCAGGCGTCGTGCCCCGACGGGTCATGGAGCAGGATGAGGCGGCCGTCGGCGAGGTCGTCCTCGCCGTCGACGACCGCGGCCTCCAGCGCGTAGGCGTGCGGAGCGAGCCGCTGGGGCGGCTTCGTCGGGTCGATCTCGATCCCGGACCGCAGCCGCGCCTTCTTCAAGCCGTCGACCGCCCGCCGGAACGGGAGCGGGACGGAGCTCTCCTTCGCGCTGTCCACACCGTCAGCGCCATCTGAAAATCGTCCCTGAGCCGCAGCCATGCGGGGAAGACTAGGCGCAGCGGGCGCCCGTACGGCGCAGGGACACCCGCGCCGGGCCGGGCACTTCTTCATACGTGCGAAGATTTGGGTCGTGAGCGCCAACGACAGCCCGCAGGGCACGCCGAGTCAGACGTACGATTCCGCCTTCCTGAAGGCCTGCCGCCGCGAGCCGGTGCCGCACACGCCCGTGTGGTTCATGCGCCAGGCGGGGCGCTCGCTCCCCGAGTACCGCAAGCTCCGCGAGGGCACGCAGATGCTGGAATCCTGCATGCGGCCCGACCTGGTCACCGAGATCACGATGCAGCCGGTGCGGCGCCACGGGGTCGACGCGGCGATCTTCTTCTCCGACATCGTGGTCCCGCTCAAGGCCATCGGCGTCGACCTGGACATCAAGCCGGGCATCGGCCCGGTCGTCGCCCAGCCGATCCGCCGTCGCGAGGACCTCGCACAGCTGCGCGACCTCACCCCGGAGGACGTCTGGTACGTCACCGAGGCGATCGGCATGCTCACGAGTGAACTCGGCGGCACGCCGTTGATCGGTTTCGCCGGTGCGCCGTTCACCCTCGCGAGCTACCTCGTCGAGGGCGGCCCGTCGAAGAACCACGAGCACACCAAGGCCCTGATGTACGGGGACCCGGAGCTGTGGGCCGACCTGCTCGACCGGCTCGCGGAGATCACCTCCTCCTTCCTGAAGGTCCAGATCGAGGCGGGCGCCTCCGCCGTCCAGCTCTTCGACTCCTGGGTCGGCGCGCTCGCCCCGGCGGACTACCGCCGCTCGGTGATGCCGGCCTCCGCGAAGGTCCTGGAGTCCGTGGCCCCGTACGGGGTCCCGCGGATCCACTTCGGTGTCGGCACGGGCGAGCTGCTCGGCCTGATGGGCGAGGCCGGTGCGGACGTCATGGGCGTCGACTACCGGGTCGCGCTCGACGAAGCGGTGCGGCGGGTGGGGCCCGGCAAGGCGCTCCAGGGGAACCTGGACCCGGCGGTGCTCTTCTCCACTCCGGAGGCCGTCGAGGCCAAGACGGACGAGGTGCTCGCGGCGGCCGCCGGTCTGGAGGGCCACATCTTCAACCTGGGCCACGGGGTCCTCCCGACGACCGACCCGTCGGCCCTGACCCGCCTCGTGGACTACGTCCACACCCGCACGCAGCGCTGACCCCGGCGGGCGGCCGCGCCGCTCCCGGGGCTCCGCCCCGGACCCCGCGCCTCAAACGCCGGCGAGGCTGGATTCGGCCGAGGCCGGCCTCCAGCCCGCCCGGCGAGGGAGAGCTTTTCAGCCCGTCCGGCGTTTGAGGACGTCTTTTCAGCCCCGCCGGCGTTTGAGGCGCGGGTACCGGGCGGAGCCCCGGGCGGGGACGGCCGCTACACCCCCGCCGCCCGCACCGCGGACACGGCCTTGCGGGCCGCCACCAGGACCGGGTCCCACACGGGAGAGAACGGCGGGGCGTAGCCCAGGTCCAGGGACACGACCTGATCGACGGTCATGCCCGCGGTCAGGGCGACGGCCGCGACGTCCACCCGCTTCGCCGCCCCCGCCCCGCCCACGATCTGGACGCCCAGCAGCCGCCCGGTCCGCTGCTCGGCCAGCATCTTGACCGTCATCTCGGCCGCCCCCGGGTAGTACCCGGCGGTGTTCGTCGAGCGGATCGTCGAGGTCACGAACCGCAGCCCGACCTCCCGCGCGTCCCGCTCCCGCAGGCCCGTCCGGGCGATCTCCAGGTCGCACACCTTGCTCACCGCCGTCCCCACCACCCCGGGGAAGGTCGCGTAGCCGCCGCCGCCGCCGACGCCGGAGCCGATGACCTGGCCGTGCTTGTTGGCGTGGGTGCCCAGCGGGATGTGCCGGGTGCGGCCGGAGACCAGGTCCAGGACCTCCACGCAGTCCCCGCCGGACCAGATGTCCTCGTGTCCCCGGACCCGCATCGAGAGGTCCGTCAGCAGCCCGCCCGACTCCCCGAGCGGCAGCCCGGCCGCCCGGGCCAGGGCGGTGCGCGGCTCCACGCCGAGGCCGAGCACCACGACGTCCGCCGGGTACTCGTCGCCCGCCGCCGTGGCCACCGCGCGGGCCCGGCCCGCGTCGTCGGTGAGGATCTCCGTCACCTCGGCCCCCGACACCGTGGTGATCCCCATCGCGTTCATCGCCCGGTGCACCAGGCCGCCCATGTCCGGGTCCAGGGTGGCCATCGGCTGCTCGCCCCGGTGCAGGACGGTCACCTCGAAGCCCCGCAGGACCAGGGCCTCCGCCATCTCCACGCCGATGTACCCCGCGCCGACGACCACCGCCCGGCGGACGTCCGTACGCTCCAGGGTGTCCATCAGGCGCTGGCCGTCGTCCAGGGACTGGACGCCGTGCACGCCGTGCGCGCCGATCCCGGGGAGCCGGGGGCGGACGGGCCGGGCGCCGGTGGCCAGGACCAGCCGGTCGTAGCCGGTCCACGATTCGGACCCGGAGTCCAGGTCCCGGGCGCGGACGCGCCGGCGGGCCAGGTCCAGCTCCACCACCTCGGTCCGGGTGCGCAGGTCGATCCCGCGCGCCCGGTGCTCCTCCGGGGTCCGGGCGATCAGCTCGTCCCGTCCGCCGACGGCGCCGCCGATCCAGTAGGGGATCCCGCACGCGGAGTACGACGTGAAGTGCGACCGCTCGAACGCGACGATCTCCAGCTCCGCCGGGCCCTTGAGCCGCCGGGCCTGGGACGCGGCGGACATCCCCGCCGCGTCGCCGCCGACCACCACCAGTCGTTCCGTCGCCGCCATCGTCCCTACCGTCCCTCCGCCGCCCTGCAGGTCGGGAACACGCTACGGCCGAACGGACGTTCCGCCCGCCACGCGGGGCTCCGGGTCCGGCGCGTCCCCGGCCCCCGTGTCCGCCGCGTCCCGGGCCTCCGGGGACGGCGCGGCCCCGGGCGCCGGGGCGCGCAGCCGACGCAGCACCCGCAGGCCGAGGACGACCAGCGCGGCCGTCGCCGCGAACGGCAGGACCGCCCCGAGCGCGAGCACGAGCCAGCGCAGCACCGTCGTGAACACCGACCACCCGCCGCCCAGCGCGTCGGTGAATCCCGCCCGGTCCTCGTTTCCGGCCCCCGCGGCCTGCCGCGGCTGCGCGACCTGGAGGGTGATCGTGCCCAGCGCGGTCTGGTCCTTGAGCGCGGTCTGCTGCGCGAGCAGCGACTCCAGATCGGACTGGCGGCGGCTCAGTTCGCCCTCCAGCAGCACCACGTCGCTCAGCGCCGAGGCCTTCTCCATCATCTCCCTGACCCGGACCACGCTCGCCTGCTGGGACTTCACGCGGCTGTCGACGTCCGCGACCTTCTGTGTCACGTCCACCGCCTCGACCGTGCGGCCGCGCAGCGTCCCGGCGCCCTCCAGCGCCGTGAGGACCGCGTCGAACCGCTCGGCGGGCACCCGCAGGGTCAGCGTCGAGGTCAGTGCCCCGCCGGCCTCGCGCCGGGTGCTCTCGGCGCCGACGAACCCGCCCGCGCCCTCGGCGGCGGACCGGGCCCCGGCCAGGGCCCGCTGGGCCTGCGCCGTCTCGATCGCGAGGGTCGCCGTCCGGATGACCTGCGGGCGCCCGGTCACCGGCTGCTTGGCCTGGTCGGCCGGAGCGGAAGGCGCCGGTGCGGCGGCGCCCGGGGCGCCCTCCGCGTCCTGCCGGGCGGGCGCGGGCGCCACCGCCGCCTTGTCGTCCTTGGCGCCGGGGTCGGCGGAGGCGTCGGAGGACCGGGCCGCACCGCCGCAGCCGGTGAGGGCGAGCGCCGCGGCCAGGGCCAGGGCCGCCCAGACCGCGCCCGACCGGCGCCGCCGGTGCGGCGGCCGGTCCTGTCCGCTGTGCCGTGTGCCGTGTCGCGTTTCACGGTGTGTGCGCATCGCTGGTCCCCCCCGGTGCTCGGCTGGTGTCCGCCCTTCGACGCGCCCCGGGCCGCCCGGGTTTCGCCGACGGGTCCCGGGCCGGTCCCGATGAGGTCACGGTCCGGCGTCGGTGATCGGTCTGAGACGATGTGTCCATGCAGGAAGCGGACACGAGTACGCACGGGCACACTGGCTCCGGCCCCGGGACCCCCGGCCACGCGGTGGTCATCGGCGGCGGCATCGCCGGACTCGCGGCGGCCCACCGGCTGCTCGCCACCGGCGCGCGGGTGACCGTACTGGAGGCCGGTTCCCGGCTCGGCGGCAAGCTGTACGCCGGGGAACTCGCCGGCCTCCCCGTCGACCTCGGCGCCGAATCGGTGCTCGCCCGCCGCCCCGAGGCCGTGGAACTGGCCCGCGCCGTCGGCCTCGGCGACGCCCTCCAGGCTCCCGCCACCGCCACCGCGAGCCTGTGGACCCGCGGCGCCCTGCGCCCCATGCCGCGCGGCCACGTCATGGGCGTCCCCGGCGACATCGGCCCGCTGGCCGCCTCCGGCGTGCTCTCGCCCGAGGGGCTCGCGAGGATCTCCGCCGAAGCGGACCTCGCGCCCGCCGACCCGGGCGAGGACGTCGCCGTCGGCGCGTACGTCGCCGCCCGGCTGGGCCGCGAGGTGGTGGACCGGCTGGTGGAACCGCTGCTCGGCGGGGTCTACGCCGGGGACGCCTACCGGATCTCGATGCGCGCCGCGGTGCCCCAGCTCTTCGAGGCCGCCCGCACCCACCGCTCGCTCGGCGCGGGCGTCCGCGCGATCCAGCGCCGGGCCGCCGAGGGCCCGCAGGCCGCCGGGCCCGTCTTCGCGGGCATCGAGGGCGGCATCGGGCGCCTCCCGCTCGCCGTCGCCGACGCCTGCCGGGCCGCCGGGGCGCGGATCCTGACGGGAGCGCCCGTGCGCGAACTGCTGCGTACGGAAACGGGCTGGCGCGTGGTGACCGGCGGCGCCGGCTCCGCCCCGGCCGAGGTCATCGAGGCCGACGCGGTGGTCCTGGCCACCCCCGCCGGGCCCGCGGCCGGGCTGCTGGAGCGCCTCGCGCCCGCGGCCGCGAGCGAGCTGCGCGGGGTCGAGTACGCCTCGATGGCCCTGGTCACCCTGGCCTTCCGGCGCGCCGACCTGCCGCCGACGCTGACCGGCAGCGGGTTCCTGGTGCCGCCGGTGGACGGCCGGACCATCAAGGCCTCGACCTTCTCCAGCAACAAGTGGGCCTGGTCGGGCGCCGATCCGGAGCTGTTCCTGCTGCGCACCTCCGTCGGCCGGCACGGCGACGAGGCGGTCCTGGAACGGGAGGACGCCGAGCTGGTCGGCGTGTCGCTGGCAGACCTCGGCGACGCCGTGGGCCTGGCCGCGCGCCCCGTGGCCTCGGCCGTCACCCGCTGGAACGGCGGGCTCCCGCAGTACCCCGTCGGGCACCTGGACCGGGTCGCCCGGATCCGGACGGCCGTCGCGGCCCTGCCCGGGCTCGCCCTCTGCGGGGCGCTGTACGAGGGCGTGGGCATCCCGGCGTGCGTCGCGAGCGCCCACCGGGCCGCCGACGCGGTGGCCGCCGTACTGCCCGCGGCGGCCCCCGCGGGCGCGTTCGGCACCCCAGGCACAGAGCACTGATCAGGACACGGGACAATAGGCACATGACTGCACCAGAGAAGATTCCCAACGCGGGGAAGAAGGCGAAGGACCTCAACGAGGTCATCCGCTACACCCTGTGGTCCGTCTTCAAGCTGAAGGACGTCCTCCCGGAGGACCGCGCCGGTTACGCCGACGAGGTCCAGGAGCTGTTCGACCAGCTCGCCGCGAAGGACATCACCGTCCGCGGCAGTTACGACGTCTCCGGCCTGCGCGCCGACGCGGACATCATGATCTGGTGGCACGCCGAGACCTCGGACGAGCTGCAGAGCGCCTACAACCTGTTCCGCCGCACCAAGCTGGGCCGCGCGCTGGAGCCGGTGTGGTCGAACATGGCCCTGCACCGCCCGGCGGAGTTCAACAAGTCGCACATCCCGGCCTTCCTGGCCGACGAGAACCCGCGCGACTACGTCAGTGTGTACCCCTTCGTCCGCAGCTACGACTGGTACCTGCTGCCCGACGAGGACCGCCGCCGCATGCTGAAGGACCACGGCATGATGGCCCGCGGCTACCCGGACGTGCGGGCCAACACCGTCGCCTCCTTCTCGCTGGGCGACTACGAGTGGCTGCTCGCCTTCGAGGCCGACGAGCTGTACCGCATCGTCGACCTCATGCGCCACCTGCGCGCCTCCGAGGCCCGCATGCACGTCCGTGAAGAGGTGCCCTTCTACACCGGACGCCGCAAGTCCGTCGCCGATCTGGTGGCCGGGCTCGCCTGATACCTCCCCTGGGGGGAAGGACCGGAAGACAGCGCGTCCAGACCGACGCGTGCTTCCGGGGATCGGGAGGCCCTGCCCCCGAATCGACGCAGCCGGAGATCCCGCCCGGAAGTTCAGACGACAGGCGGCAGCGGCACCCTGCGGGTGCGCGCTGCCCGGTCGTCCAGCGACACCGGTGCGGGCTCCGGATGCGGCGCGCACATGACGCGCCGTCCCGCTGTGTCACCCGTCAGCAGATACCGCTCCACGTGCCGGTCCACGCAGTCGTTGCGTCCGCCGACCACGCCGTGGGTACCGGCCCCCGCCTCCGTGACCAGCGAGGCCCGCGGGCCGAGGCGCCGCTGGAGTTCCAGGGCCCCCGGATAGGGCGTCGCCCCGTCCCGCTCCGCGGCCACCACGAGGGTCCGCGGCAGCGCCGCAGCGCCCGCCCCGCCCGTGCCCACCTCCACCGGGCGCTGCCGCCGCGCGGCGGCCGGCCAGGACGCGCACGGCAGGTTCAGGAAGGCGTTCGGCCAGGTCTCGAAGGGGGCGGTGCGGGCCAGCTCGGTGTTGTCTCGGTCCCAGGTCGCCCAGTCCGCGGGCCAGGGCGCGTCGTTGCACAGCACCGTGGTGTAGACCGCCCGCGCGTTCTCGTTCGCCGCGGCCGCCGCCGGGTCCGGGCCCGCCTGTTCGACCAGCGGCCCGGGGTCTCCGCGCAGGTAGGCGCTGAGCGCGGCCGCCCGCTGCGGCCAGACGTCGTCGTAGTAGGCCGCCTTGAGGTACGCCGCCTGCAGTTCACCGGTGCCGACCACGCCGCCCGCGGGCGCGCGGGCCACCCGCGCACGGACCTTCTCGTAGCTCGCCCGGACCGCCTCGGCGGTGGCGCCGAGGCGGTAGACGTCGTGGTGGCGGGCCGCCCAGGCGCGGAAGTCGGCCCAGCGCCGCTCGAACGCCGGTGACTGGTCGAGGTTGTCGCGGTACCAGATCCGCCGCGGGTCCGGGTCGACCGCCGAGTCGAAGACCAGCCGTCGCACCTGCCGCGGGTACAGCGTCGCGTAGACCGCGCCGAGGTAGGTCCCGTACGAGGCCCCGTAGAAGTTCAGCCGTTCGTCGCCGAGGGCGGCGCGCAGCACGTACAGGTCGCGGACGTTGTCGAGGGTCGTGTAGTACGGCAGCGCTGCGCCCGCCCGTCGCGCGCAGCCCCGCCCGTACTCCTCGGCGGCCGCGAGCCGCTCCTTCTTGTACGCCTCGGAGGGCCGCTCCGGGACCTGGGTGGGGCCCTGGGGCCGGGCGGCCGGGTCCTGGCAGGAGAGGGGGGCCGAGCGCCCGACCCCGCGCGGGGCGTAGCCGACCAGGTCGTAGGCGGCGGCGACGCGCCGCCACTCGGGCAGGTCGGCGACGAGCGGGAAGTACATGCCGGAGGCGCCGGGGCCGCCCGGGTTGTGCACGAGGGAGCCCTGCCGGGCGGCCCGGCCGCCGGTCGCGGCGATCCGGCTGACGGTCAGCGAGATCTGCGGGCCGTCGGGGCGGGCGTAGTCGAGCGGCACGCGCAGCAGGGCGCACCGGACGGGATCCGCCAGCCCCTCGCTCGCGGGGCAGGGGCCGAAGGCGGGGCGGTGCGCGGCGGTCCGGCGGGCGACGGTCACGGCCCCCAGGCGCCGGGCGCGCTCGGCCGTTGACTCCGCCGGGGGATCGCCCGCCGGCGTGCCCGGCGTGCCCGGCGTGCCCGGCGCGTCGGCCGCGGAGCCCGAGGTGTCGGCCGCGGCGCCCGGGGTGTCGGCGGCCCGGGCCGGAGCCACGGGGACGCAGAGGGCCAGGGAGAGGACCGCCGCGGCGGCCCCGCGGCGTGCGCGCGTCGTTGCCATGGCGACCCCTGTCCTTTCATCGGATCAGCTGATGGGACGTCAGGGCGGCCCGCTTGTACAGGATCACGACCGGGTGTCGCGCTCAGTACCTCCCTTGCCGCGGCAGCGTCGCCCGGTCGCCGCAGGACAGCGCGGCCCGCAGCTCCGGATCCGCGACGGCGCGGATCCCGCGCACGGCGACGGCCACCAGCGGCTCGTCGCGCCCGCGCTCGCGGTCCAGCGCCGTGAGCAGTCGCTGTCCGGCGGGGGAGGCCCAGGAGGAGTACGGGTGGGACTCGAAGCGGGCGATGCCCAGGCAGCCCAGGGTGAGGACCAGCGGCAGCGCGAACCCGCACAGGATCAGGGCCGGGGAGGTGGCGCCGGGTACCGCGAGGGAGGCCGCGGCCAGCACGAGGATCAGCGCACCGGCCCCCCGCACCGCCCCCACCCCCGCGGCGATGCCCGCCCGGGCGCCCCCGGGCAGGGCGAGGCCCGCCGTACCGAGCCGCTCCGCGAGCGCCCGTACGGCCCCGCCCCCGGCCACGGCGCTACGGACGGCCTCCACCGGTGCCTGCCCGTCGGGCCCGAACGCGGCGAGCACGCAGCGTTCCAGCGGATCGCGGCCGGCCGGGTCCAGCACGGTCGCCCAGCCGGTACGGCTCAGCAGCAGGCCCCGCCGGGCCTCCAGGGAGAGCATCGCCAGCTCGGCGACCCGCCGGGGACCGCCCGCCAGGTAGGCCGCCTCGTACAGGCCCAGCCCGTCGTAGCGGTGCGCGGGGGCCCCGCCGGGGGCGGGCTCCGCGTCGCCGGACGCGGCTGCGAGGAGACGGGCGCAGGACAGCAGCGCCCCGGCCCAGGCCGTCAGCAGCAGCGGGATCCAGAACACGGCCGGACGTCAGGAGCTGCTGGAACAGCTGCTGCTGGACGAACCGCCACAACTCGAACCGCTGGAACAGCTGCTGGAGGAGCTGGAGCAGCTGCTCCCCGAGGAGCCGCAGCCCGACCCCGACGAGCCGCACGAGGAACCGGACGATCCGCAGCTCGACGACGGGGCGGCGCAGCTCGACCCGGAACTGCCGCCGCAGCCGCTCGCCCCGCCGCCGTCGCTCCCGGCGCACCACACGACGGGCAGCATGTCGACGGATGACCCGGCGGACCCGCCGGAGTGCGGGGAGCGGCGGCGCGCGGAGGCGGCGCGGGCGGCGCCGAGCCGCGCGGCGGGCAGCAGCTGCGCCCGCAGGTACGGGTCCCGGACCCCCGCCAGCCCGAACAGCGCGGCCTGGACCTGCGCGCTCCGGTCGCGCACGTGCAGCGCGCGGATCTCGTTCAGCGCCCGGCGCCCGGCCGTGGTGACCCGGCCCAGGGCCCGGGAGGCGCCGACCCCGCCCGCCACCGCGCCGCCCAGCAGCACCGGGAACACCATGAAGACGAAGGGCACCTGGAAGCCGTGCGGGGGGCCACCGGTGAACTGCAGGACGGTGAGCGCGATCGCGAGCGGGAAGCCCAGCACGCAGGTGACGGCCTGGATCTTGCCCCAGCGCCGCCACACCCGGCCGGTGCCGGGCAGCGCGATCAGCCCGCGGTCGGCCAGCGCGTCCCCGGTCTCCTGGACGGCCGGGTCCCGCATCGCCGCCGCCCGCAGGACGTGCAGGGCCCCCGAGGGCGCCGCCGCGTGCGCCTGGAGCACCGCCCGTTCGGCGGGGTCGTGGGCGCGCACCCCGGGCAGCGCGTGCACGATGCCGGGACCGCCGATGACGAGCCGGCCGTCGCAGAGCAGCGAGACGAGCGCGGCGTCGACGACCCGGCCCGGGCCGCCGGAGAGGAAGGCGGCCTCGGAGAGGTCGTGCAGCCGGGGCACGGGACCGGCCGGGCGGGTGCGAAAGCGCCGGATCCCCAGGTGCAGTGCGACGGACGAGGCGATGACGGTCACCCAGACGAGGACCGCGAGCGCGTTCATCTCGCGCTCCGGGCGGCCGCCGGACCGGTGTGCCGGGCGGGCGCGGCGTGCCCGCTGCGGGCCGGGTGCGCGCCCGCGGCGGCCGCGGCCGGGGCGTCGGGGCGCGGCGGCCTGCGCCGCCCGGGCAGCAGGGTCCGCGCCCAGCGGGCCAGCCGTCCCGGGGGACGGACCCCGGCCCGGTCCTGCCACCACTCGGTCAGTAGGCGGCGGGCCGCCGCGTCTTCGGGGAGGTCCCGGATGAGCAGGTGCTCGGCGAAGTCGAGCGCGTCGCGGCGGTAGCCGCCGGTCATGGGGCGGCTGCGGGCGTACCGCAGGAAGGCTTCGCGGTAGGCCGCGGCGCCCAGGATCTCCACCAGTTCCGGGGCCAGCTTGCGGACCACTCCCGCGCGCTTGGCGGCGAGGGCGCGCGACTGCACCCGCAGCCGCCGCCCGTCGAACCCCTCGGGTACGGGCGTCCCCGCGACCAGCGCCGACAGCAGGGCGGCCTGGCCGAGGCCGACCCGGGTGCGCGCGGCCGGCAGGTCCCCGGGCGCGGGGGTCTTCCCGGGCGCGCCGGAGCCGCCGGGAACGGGGGGCGCGGGGGAGCGCGGCGCGGGCGGCTCCGGGCTTCGGCCGGCGCCCCGGACCACCGCGCGGACGGCGCTCAGTTCGCCCGCCAGCTCGGCCTCCGCAGGGAAGTCGTCGTCGCGCTCCAGCAGCACGCCCGGCGGGTCCACCCGGGCGCGCAGCTCCGCCAGCAGGTCGAGGACGACCGGCGCGACGGGGTGCGCGTGGGTGTCGTGCCACACGCCGTCCCGCTCGACCCCGCCCGCGACGTGGACGTACGCCAGCGCCTCCAGCGGGATCGCGTCCAGCGCGGCGAGCGGGTCCTCACCCCGGTTGACCCGGTTCGTGTGCAGGTTGGCCACGTCGATCAGCAGCCGTACGCCGGTCCGCTCGACCAGCTCGGCCAGGAACTGCCCCTCCGTCAGCTCCTCGCCGGGCCAGCGGATCAGCGCGGCGATGTTCTCCAGGGCCAGCGGGACCGGCAGCGCGTCCTGGGCGATGCGCACGTTCTCGCACAGCACGTCCAGGGCGTCCCGGGTCCGCGGGACGGGCAGCAGGTGCCCGGCCTCCAGCGCCGGCGAGGAGGTCCGTACGAAAGCGATGTGCTCGCTGACCAGCGGCGCCCCCAGCGCCACCGCACGCTCGGCCAGGGCGGCCAGCCGCGCCGGGTCGGGCCGGTCGGCGCCGCCGAGGCCGAGGCCGACGCCGTGCGGGACGACCGTGGTGCCGCGCTCGCGCAGCCGCAGCAGCGAGGCGGGGAGGTGGCCCGGGCAGATGTTCTCGGCCACCACCTCGACCCAGTCCAGGTCCGGCAGCCGCTCCACCGCGTCCGCGATCTCCGGCCGCCAGCCGATGCCCACCCCCAGGTGTGCCGTGCGCTTCATGTACCCCTCGCCCCCTTCCAAGCGGTCGTGCCGGTGTCATGGCCCCGGCGAAGACCCGCCAACCGCAGGATAGGGACGTTCAGAGCAATATTTGAGGTTCCGTACGGGACGGAAGAAGGGGAGGGCCTCCTGCCGCTACCGCAGGCGGGCGCGCAGGGCCGGGTGGTCGGAGACCACGGTGCAGGAGCCGGGCGCGATCTCGGTGAACCCGGCGTCCCGGACCACCGGAAGCCCGCTCCCGGTCAGCGCGGCCCACCGCCCGGGCGCGGCCGTCCGCACGGCCAGCCGGAAACCGTCCGCCCGCCAGGCCGCCCGCTCGGGGCCGGTCAGCTCCCACCAGGCCAGCTGCGCCGCGTGCCCGGCCTGCGCCATCTCCTTGCCCGCCGACATCTCCAGCTCCGGGTTGAGCCACAGCACCGGCACGCCGGGCGCCGCCGGAGCGACCGGTTCCGGGTCGTCCAAGTCGGTGCCGGACACCTGGAGCTTGGCGAGTTCCTTCGGCCAGCCGTCCAGCGGGACGGGCGGGAACACGCGGACCTCGGCCCCCGCGCCCCGGACCGTGATGCCCGGCAGGGTCTCCGCCTTGCGCCACTCCGCGCCGCGCGCCCGGCGCACCACCTTGCGGATCCGCGCGTCCTGCCAGTCGTGGACCGCCCGGGCCCACTCGCCCTCGCCGCACGCCCGCTCGTCCGAGAGCAGCACCAGGACCGCGCGGGCCGCGGTCTCCAGCGCGTGCGTCCGGGCCGGGGGAGCGGTCTTCTCCAGCCGGACCACCAGCGGCAGCACGAACTGCGGGGCCTCGTCGCGGGAGGTGTCGGGGGCCGTGTCGGGAGCGCTCATCCGGCCAAGTCTGCCATCCCGCTTCGCCGCCTCCGACTTCAGGAGGATGCCCGTGCGGCCCTGCGCGGGCGAGGATCCCCCCATGAAGAGTGATCTTTTCGCAACCGAGAACCTGGCCCAGGCACCCACCGCCCCCGGCATGGAGCTGCAGAACGCCAAATCCGTCAAGTACACCGTCAACGGTGAAATGCTCGCCCGCCAGGGCGCGATGATCGCCTTCCGGGGCAACCTCCAGTTCGAGCGCAAGGGACAGGGCATCGGGGGCATGCTCAAGCGCGCGGTCACGGGCGAGGGCCTGGCCCTGATGTCGGTCCGCGGGCAGGGCGAGGCCTGGTTCGCGCACCAGGCCGGGAACTGCTTCATCGTCGAGATCGAGCAGGGCGACGCGCTGAGCCTCAACGGCCGCAACGTCCTGTGCTTCGACCCGACGCTGGCGTACGAGATCAAGATGGTGAAGGGCGCCGGAATGACCGGTGGCGGCCTCTTCAACAGCGTCTTCACCGGCTACGGCAAGCTCGCCCTGGTCTGCGACGGCAATCCGATCATCATCCCCGTCACCGCGCAGGCGCCGGTGTACGTCGACACGGACGCGGTCGTCGGCTGGAGCGCCCAGCTGGAGACCGGCCTGCACCGCTCGCAGTCCGTCGGTTCGATGATCCGCGGCGGCTCCGGCGAGGCCGTCCAGCTGATGCTGCGCGGCGAGGGCTTCGTCATCGTCCGCCCGAGCGAGGTCACCGAGGCGGCCGCCGCGCACTGAAACGGCGCCCGCGAAGCCGCCGCCGCGGCGGTGGCCGGCGGGCCCGGGTACCGTCGGGGGCATGGACCAGTGGGAGGGGCCGCAGCGCCCGGACGAGAACGCGACGTACTGCCCCGCGCCCGCCGCGCCGGCCGGGCGCGTGCCCGGGCCGCCGTACGCGGACTGCGTGCAGTGCGGCAAGCCCACCGAGTACGGGGTCGCCACCCCGGGCGTGGTGCTGTGCCCGGTGTGCGAGTGGCAGGAAGCGCAGCGCACCGCCTGCTCCGGCTAGCGGGCGCGGGGCCCGGGTCTCACTTGCCGATCAGGTCGGACACCTTCACGAAGCGGTAGCCGCGCTTGCGCAGCTCCGGGACGACCTTGGCCACCGCCTCCTCGGTCACGGGGGCGGCGCTGCGGGTGCAGTGCATGACCACGACCGAACCGGGCTTCACGCCGGCCAGCACCTGCTCGGCCACCGCGTCCGGGTCCTTGGCGAAGGCGTCCCCGCTGACCACGTCCCACTGCACGGCCGTGACCTTGGCCGAGGACAGGACCCGCAGCGCCTGGTCGTCGTAGCAGCCGCCGGGGAAGCGGAAGTAGGGGACGGTGTTGACCGCGCCGGCCTTCCGGAAGGCCTCGAAGGCCCGGTCGACGTCGGCCCGGGCCGCGGCGGCGTCCAGCGCGGGGAGTCCGTAGCAGGGGGACTTGAAGGCGTGGTGGCTGTAGGAGTGGTTCGCGATCTCGAAGTCCGGATCGGTGCCGATGGCCTTGGCCTGGTCCGGGTACTCCTCGGCCCAGCGGCCGGTCATGAACACGGTGGCGGGCACCTTCAGCCGCTTCAGCGTGGAGATCAGCTGCGGGTTGTCGAAGTGCTCGCCCGCCGCCGCGCGCGGCCCCTGGTCGGAGGTCATGTCCGCGTCGAAGGTGAGTGCGACGGTCTTGTCGGTGCTCTGCCGCGCGCGCTCGAAGACCGGGGTCAGCCCGCCCGGGCCGGGGGCGATCGTGGGGGCCTTGGCGGCCGGGGCCGCGGCGCTGGGCGACGGCGGGCCCGACGGCGTTGCCGAACGGGGCGCCTCCGGCTTGGCCGGGCCGAGGGCCGCCGGGGCGGCCGGGCCGCCTCCGCAGCCGGCGAGGGCGGCGCCGAGCGCGACGAGTACGGCCACTTTGCGTACAGGAATGGTCACGTACGCAAAATATATGACTATGAGGTAAGCAGCCGGGAGCGGCACTCCTCCACGTCGAAGTCCGCCTCGGGATAGCGCGGCGCGAGCGCCTCCAGGTGCTCCAGGAGCAGCGCGGCAACCGCCCAGTTGCGGTACCACTTGCGGTCGGCGGGCACGACGTACCAGGGCGCGGCGGCGCTGGAGCAGCGTTCCAGGGCCAGTTCGTAGGCCTCCTGGTAGGCGGGCCACAGGGCGCGCTCCTCGATGTCCCCGGGGCTGAACTTCCAGTGCTTCGCCGGATCGTCCAGCCGGGCCAGCAGCCGCTCGCGCTGCTCCTCGTAGGAGAGGTGGAGGAAGACCTTGACGATGCTCACCCCGTCGTCCGCGAGGGCCTGCTCGAACCGGTTGATCTGCGCGTAGCGGCGGCGCAGCCGGTTGCGCGGCGCCAGCTCGTGGACCCGGGCGATCAGCACGTCCTCGTAGTGCGAGCGGTCGAAGACGCCGATCTCGCCCGGCCGCGGGAGGGCCTTCTTGATCCGCCACAGGAAGGGGTGGTCCAGCTCCCGCGCCGTGGGAGCCTTGAAGGCCCTGGTCCGGCAGCCCGCGGGGTTGAACAGGCCGGCCACGTGCTTGACCGTGCCGCCCTTGCCACTGGTGTCCATGCCCTGGAGCACGAGCAGCACCCGGCGCCGGTCCCCGGCGGTCGCGGCGGCGTACAGCCGTTCCTGGAGGGAGGCGAGCCGCTCGCCCATCGCGGCGGTGTCGGCCAGCCCGGCCGCTTTGCGGCCCGCCTTGCCGGCCCCCTTCCCGCCGGGCGCGCCGGGCGTCGAGCGGGCGTCGATCCGCGCCAGGTGGACCGCCTCCCCGACGGGCACCCGCAGCAGCTCCCCGACGGACCGGTCCGGTCCGGCGGACCCGGTGTGCGTGTCCTTGTCCTTCTTCCGCTCGGCCACCACGGCCCCCTCTGCCCTCGCACGGCTTCCGTACGATCTTCACCCGGATCGGGCGGCGGCGCGAGGGCGCGGGCGGCGCGGGGTCAGTGCCAGGGGCCGGTCACCGCGAAGGTGGTGCCCGGGGCGTAGGCGTTGACGTACATCGTCCGGCCGTCGGGGGCGAAGGTGACCCCCGCGAACTCGCCGTACTCCGGGGCGCCCGGCGTACCGATGTCGTCCGCGTTGCGGGCCATCGGGTACACCGTGCCGGTCCGCGTCAGTCCGAAGACGTACTGCGCCCCGCCGCCGTCCTCGCACACCATCAGGCCGCCGTCCGGCGCCGGGCAGATGTTGTCCGGCGAGTCCCCCGGCAGCCGGATGTCCGTGGAGGGGCCGAAGACCACCTCCAGGCGGATCCGGGCGCGCACGGGATCGTAGGACCAGACCTGGCCGAAGTGGTCGGCGGCGGCCCCCTCGCGGCTGCGGGCGAAGCTGGAGACGAAGTGCACGACGTCCCCGCTCCAGTAGCAGCCCTCCAGCTTCTGCGCGTGCGTGATCCCGCCCGGGCCGAAGTCCTGGAGCCGGATCGGCGTGCGGGCCGCCGACGGGTCCGGTACGGGCACCCACTCGACCGGGAACACCGCCCCCGGCCCGGTCACGGACGCCAGGTCCGCCACCCCCCGCACGCGCATCGCCTCCAGCGCGCCCCCGGCCCGCAGCGAGCCCGCGCCGCCCAGCGGTCGCCGCGGCAGGAAGCGGTAGAACAGCCCGAACGGCTTGACGAACGCGTCCTCGGTCTCGTAGACGATCCCGCGCACCGGGTCCACCGCCACGGCCTCGTGGGCGAAGCGGCCCATCGCCGTCAGCGGGACCGGATCCGAGCGCCGCGGGTCGGCCGGGTCCACCTCGAAGACGTAGCCGTGGTCCTTCGCGTACCCGGCGACGCCCGCCGTGTCCTCGGTCTCCTCGCAGGTCAGCCAGGTGTCCCAGGGGGTGCGCCCGCCCGCGCAGTTGACGGCCGTCCCCGCGATGCCCACCCGCTCGCCGACCACCTCGCCCGCCGGGCAGAGGTCGATGACGGTGCAGCCGCCGAGCGCGGCCGGGTCGTAGGTCAGCCCCTCGACCGGCGGTACGCGCAGGGCCGCGGTGGTGCGGTTCTCGTGGTTGCGCACCAGCCGCACGCCGCCGGCCGGGGCGGCGAAGGCGGCCATGCCGTCGCAGTTGGCCGGGACGGCGCCCTCGCCGGAGCGCAGCCGGTCCCCGGCACGGGACAGCACCCGGTAGCGGAACCCGGCGGGCAGGTCCAGCAGCCCGGCGGGGTCCGGTACGAGCGGTCCGTAGCCCTCGGCGGGCGGCGCGGGGAGCGCCGCGCGCGGACGGGCTCCCGCGGCGGTCGGGAAGAGGGCCCCCAGGGCGCCCGTGAAGGCGATGGCGGCGGCCGTGCCGCCTGCGGCGAGCAGGCTGCGGCGGGTGGTGGGCATCGGCAACTCCCCAAGGCGGGACCGGAGATGTTCCGGGCCGTCCTACCACGGGGCCGGGCCGGGGGGACCGAGACGCGGTCGGGCCCGCCGCGGCGTCACACCTGCGGGTAAGCCCCGGTTGCGCCGCCCGCCCGCCGCCCCGTTCCCGGAGCGGGGCGGCAGCGGACGGGCGGGAGCCGGTGGCGCCGGGGTCAGAGCAGCTCGGCGGAGAGCGTGATCGTGGTCCCCGTCAGGGCCTGGCTGACCGGGCAGTTCTTCTTGGCGTCCTCGGCCGCGGCGGCGAAGGCCTCGGCGTCCAGACCGGGCACCTCGGCGCGCACGCTGAGGTGGATGCCGGTGATGCCCTCACCCGGCTGGAAGGTGACGTCGGCCTTGGTCTCCAGGCGGGTGGGCGGAGTGCCCGCGCCGTCCAGACCGTGCGAGAGCGCCATCGAGTAGCAGCTGGAGTGCGCGGCGGCGATCAGCTCTTCCGGGCTGGTCTTGCCGTTGGCCTGCTCGGCGCGCGACGGCCAGGAGACGTCGTAGGAACCGATCCCCGAGGAGTCGAGGGTGACGACCCCCGAGCCCCCCAGCAGGTTGCCTTCCCAGACGGTGTGCGCGTGACGCGTGGTGGCCATGGGCGATCCCTTCACATAGGCGGAAGCTGCCGGGCGGCTTGGGGACCGGCCCGGCGAACCCCAAACCTACTGGGCGACCAGGCCCTTCGCGTCGCGGGCGAGCGCGGTGAGGCGCGAGATGGCGCGGAAGTACTTCTTTCGGTACCCGCCGTTCAGCATCTCGTCACTGAACAGCCGGTCGAAGGGCACCCCGGAGGCCAGCACGGGTATCTCGCGGTCGTAGAGCCGGTCGGCGAGCACCACCAGGCGCAGCGCCGTCGACTGGTCCGGCACCGCGCCGACGTCGGTGAGGCAGACCGCGGTGACGCCCTCGGTGAGCGCGCCGTAGCGGCTCGGGTGGACCTTGGCCAGGTGTTCGAGCAGCCCGGGGAAGTCGTCGAGGCTGGCGCCGGGCGTGGCGTACGCCGCCTTGGCGACCTGCTCGTCGGAGTACGGCGCGGGCGCCTCGGGCAGGCCGCGGTGGCGGTAGTCCTGGCCGTCGATCCGCAGCGGGCGGAACTGCGCCGACAGGCCCTGGATCTCGCGCAGGAAGTCGGCGGCCGCGAACCGGCCCTCGCCGAGCTTGCCGGGCAGCGTGTTGGAGGTCGCCGCGAGCGCGACGCCCTGTTCGACGAGCCTGCTGAGCAGCGAGGACACGAGCACGGTGTCGCCCGGGTCGTCCAGTTCGAATTCGTCGATGCACAGCAGCCGGTGCCCGCCCAGGGTCTGGACGGTCTGCTGGAAGCCGAGCGCGCCGACCAGGTTCGTCAGCTCCACGAAGGTGCCGAAGGCCTTGAGCGCGGGCTCGGCCGGAGTGGCGTGCCACAGGGAGGCCAGCAGGTGGGTCTTGCCGACGCCGTAGCCGCCGTCGAGGTAGACCCCGCGCGGGCCGGTCGCGGCGGCCGCCTTCTTGGGGTTCTTGGCGAACCAGCGCCGCTTGCCCGCGCCGCTCGCGTGCGCCCCGCCCAGACCGGCGGCGAAGCCGCTGAGCACGGTGACCGCCTCGGACTGGCTCGGCTGGTCCGGATCGGGGTTGTAGGTGGCGAAGCGCACCGAGTCGAAACGGGGCGGCGGCACCATCTCGGCGACGAGCCGTTCGGCGGGCACGTGGGGCGCGCGGGCGCACAGCGCGAGCGGGCCCGCGTCGGGTCCGTCACCGGTTCCCGCGTCGGCCATCGGGCTCCGTCCGGTGGCGGCGGGGTGGGCGTCGGCACCGGAGGGGGAGAGAGAGGTTGACACAGCACTCAACTCTACGGGGCGTGGCAGACTGCACCGATGCGACGCCTGTTCCCTGTGACCGATCAGACATCCCCCGCCCCGGACGACCGGCCGTGGTCCCTGGACGAGCTGGCGGAGGCCTACGCGTACCCCGCGCTCGACGGCGGGGCGCACTGGCTGCGCGCCAACATGGTCGCCTCGCTCGACGGCGCCGGTCAGCACGACGGGCGCTCGCACCCCCTCTCCAGCGAGACCGACATGCGGATCTTCGGCACCCTCCGGGCCCTGGCCGACGTGGTGGTCGTGGGCGCGGAAACGGTTCGCCAGGAGGGCTACCGCCCGGCCCGCGCCCGTGCCGATTTCGCCGCCCGCCGGGCCGCCGCGGGCCAGGGTCCCGCCCCGGTCATCGCGGTGGTCACCGCCAGTCTGGACCTGGACTTCGCCCTGCCCCTCTTCCGCGAGCCGCTCGTGCCCACCCTGGTGCTCACCGGGGCCGCCGCCCCCGCGGACCGGGTCGCGGCGGCGACCGCGTCCGGGGCCGAGGTGGTGGTCGCCGGTGAGGGTGCGGGCGTGGACCCCGCCCGGGCGGTGCGGGAGCTGGCGGACCGGGGGCTGCGCCGTCAGCTCACCGAGGGCGGGCCGCGGCTGCTGGGCCAGTTCGTGGCCGCGGAGGTGCTGGACGAGCTGTGCCTGAGCGTCTCGCCGACCCTCACGGCGGGTGACGCCCAGCGGATCGCGGGGGGCCCGCGGGTCGACGTACCCCAACGGCTCGCGCTGGCCCTGCTGCTGGAAGAGGCCGGGTTCCTCTACACGCGTTACCGTCGGATCTGACAAGAGGCGGAATTTATCGTTCCGCTTTGCTTCCGCTGGGCACATATACCAGCGCGCCCCGTGCGCCAGCGGGGCAGGATGGTTTCCGCAGGGGCCGGCCACGGCCGATGAAGGAGAGGACGTCCGTGTTCACGAGCGTTTTGATGATCGAGCAGCCTCTGACACCCGTAGACGTGGACTTCGTCACCAGCCTGCACGGGGACGACCCGGTCTCCTTCTTCGTCCTGATGCAGCCGCGGGGCGACCAGGACCGGCTGCTGCGCGCCATCGACGACGTCGCGCTCGGCGAGCTGCCCGAGGCCCTGCGCGAGGGGGAGGAACCCGAGGGCGACGCCGCCCGCGGCCCCGCCGAGCAGGCCCTGGCCCTCTCGCTGGCGGCCCTGCGGGCCAAGGGCGCCAAGGCCGTCGGACAGGTGATCGAGGACCACCCGCTCGACAAACTGAAGGCCGTCGTGGCGGAGACGGGAGCCGACGAAGTGATCGTCCTGACCGCCCCGCACTTCGTGGAGGAGTTCTTCCACCGGGACTGGGCCTCCCGGGCGCGGCACAAGGTCGGGGTTCCGGTGCTCAAACTCTTCGCCCACAACGAATAGGCTGGGCGCCACGCACACCGTCACGTTTGACCATCAGGAGCGACCTGTATGACGCCCGGCCTGCCGACCGCCATGGAACGGCCCCACTTCATCGGCATCGGCGGCGCCGGAATGTCCGGCATCGCGAAGATCCTGGCCCAGCGCGGTGCGCGGGTCGCCGGAAGCGACGCCCGTGACTCCGAGACCGCCGCCGCGCTGCGCGCCCACGGCGCCACCGTCCACCTCGGACACGCCGCCGGGCACCTCGCCGACGACGCGACCTGCGTGGTCGTCTCCAGCGCCATCCGCGCCGACAACCCGGAGCTGGCCCGCGCCGCCGAGCTGGGCGTCCCGGTCGTGCACCGCTCCGACGCGCTCGCCGCGCTGATGGACGGCCTGCGCCCGATCGCGGTCGCCGGTACGCACGGCAAGACCACCACCACCTCGATGCTGGCGGTCTCCCTCTCGGCGCTCGGCCTGGACCCCTCCTACGCCATCGGCGGCGACCTGGACGTCCCCGGCTCCAACGCCCACCACGGCGAGGGCGACATCTTCGTCGCCGAGGCGGACGAGAGCGACCGCAGCTTCCACAAGTACGCGCCCCAGGTCGCCATCGTCCTCAACAGCGAGCTCGACCACCACGCGAACTACGCCTCGATGGAGGAGATCCACGACTCCTTCGAGACCTTCGTCGGCAGGATCGTCCCCGGCGGCACCCTGGTCGTCTCGGCCGACCAGGAGGGCGCCGTCGAGCTGACCCGCCGGGTCCGCGACCTGTCCTCCGTCAACGTCGTCACCTACGGCGAGACCGAGACCGCCGACGTCCGCGTCCTGAAGATCACCCCGCGCGGGCTGGCCGGCGAGGTCACCGTCCTCATCGGCGGCAAGCTGCTCACCTTCACCGTCTCGGTGCCCGGCCGCCACTACGCGCTCAACGCGGTCGCCGCCCTCGCCGCGGGCGTGGCCCTCGGCATCCCGGCGCACAACCTGGCCTCCGCACTCGGCAAGTACACCGGCGTCAACCGCCGCCTCCAGCTCAAGGGTGAGGCTGCGGGCGTGCAGGTCATCGACTCCTACGCGCACCACCCCACCGAGATGACCGCCGACCTGGAGGCCATCCGCGGCGCCGCCGGGGACGCCCGGATCCTGGTCGTCTTCCAGCCGCACCTCTTCTCCCGCACCCAGGAGCTGGGCCGGGAGATGGGGCAGGCCCTCGCGCTCGCCGACGCCTCCGTGGTCCTCGACATCTACCCGGCCCGCGAGGACCCGGTCCCCGGGGTCACCAGCGAGATCATCATCGCCGCGGCGCGCGCCGCGGGCGCCGATGTCAGCGCCGAGCACGACAAGAACGCCGTCGCGGACGTCATCGCGGGAATGGCGAAGCCGGGCGACCTCGTTCTCACCATGGGGGCGGGTGACGTGACCGACCTCGGTCCGGCCATCCTGGCCCGGCTGGCGAACTAAGGGGAGAGGCGCGATGGCGTACGAGATCGAGAAGCCCGACGAGCAGTGGCAGGCGGAGCTGACCCCGTCGGAGTACCAGGTGCTGCGGCTGGCCGGCACCGAGCCCGCCTTCCGCGGTGAGTACACGGACACCACCACGCCCGGCGTCTACTCCTGCCGGGCCTGCGGCTCCGAGCTGTTCCGGTCCACGGAGAAGTTCGCGTCGCACTGCGGCTGGCCGTCCTTCTTCGACCCGAAGGACTCCGAAGCGGTCGAGCTGATCGCGGACACCACGCACGGCATGGTCCGCACCGAGGTCCGCTGCGCGAAGTGCGGCTCGCACCTCGGACACGTCTTCGAGGGCGAGGGCTACCCGACCCCGACCGACCAGCGTTACTGCATCAACTCCATCTCCCTGCGCCTGGCCCCCGAAGAGGGGTAGCCCGAAGGGGAGTGGACGAGGAGAGCCGGGCCGGGAGGCCCGGACGCCGTCCGGACACCGCCGGGGCCCGCTGTCGACCGACAGCGGGCCCCGGCGTTTTCGCGTGCCGCGCGGTATCCCCCGCGCCCGAGCCATGTCCCGCGCCGCGCCCGAGCCATGTCCCGCGCCGGGGACCGGCGTTGGCCGACTGTACGGCGGCGCGTCACGAAGGAGTTTCCTGAAGGTGGGACGGGCACGTTGTCCTTGGGTCGCCCCTCAGCGCCCCGCAGCACCCCTCCTCACCCCCAGAGGTCCTCACGCCATGGCAGAACTCGACCGCCGCCGGTTCCTCCGGATCACGGGCGGCGCCGCCGCCGCCTCGCTGCTCTCGGAGAGCATCGCCCGCGCCGCCGCCATCCCCGCGCAGGGCACGACCGGCACCCTCCAGGACGTCGAGCACATCGTCGTACTGATGCAGGAGAATCGTTCCTTCGATCAGTACTTCGGCACGATGAAGGGGGTCCGCGGCTTCGGCGACCCGCGCCCGGTCCTCCAGGACAACGGCAAGTCCGTCTTCCAGCAGTCCAACGGCACCAAGGACATCCTGCCGTTCCACCCCACCGCCGCCGACCTGGGCATGCAGTTCGTCGAGGGGCTCAACCACGACTGGGCCGGCGGCCACCAGGCCCACAACAACGGCAAGTACGACAAGTGGGTCCCGGCGAAGACCGCCACGACCATGGCGTACATGAACCGGAACGACATCCCGTTCCACTACGCCCTCGCCGACGCCTTCACCGTCTGCGACGCCTACCACTGCTCCTTCATCGGAGCCACCGACCCCAACCGCTACTACCTCTTCTCCGGCCACACCGGCAACGACGGCACCGGCGGCGGCCCGGTCCTCGGCAACCAGGAGGCGGGGTACGGCTGGAAGACCTACCCCGAGCGGCTCGAAGCGGCCGGGGTCTCCTGGAAGGTCTACCAGGACGTGGGCGACGGGCTGAACGCCGCGGGCGGCTGGGGCTGGACCGGCGACGCCTTCCGCGGCAACTACGGCGACAACTCCCTGCTGTACTTCACCTCCTACCGCACCGCCCAGCCCGGCAGCCCGCTGTACGAGAAGGCCCGTACCGGTACGAACGCCAAGGCGGGCGAGGGCTACTTCGACCGGCTGCGCGCCGACGTCAGGAACGGCGTCCTGCCGAAGGTCTCCTGGATAGCCGCCCCCGAGGCCTTCAGCGAGCACCCGAACTGGCCCGCCAACTTCGGCGCCTGGTACATCTCCCAGGTCCTCGACGCGCTGACCTCGAACCCGGACGTATGGGCGAAGACGGCCCTCTTCATCACCTACGACGAGAACGACGGCTTCTTCGACCACGTCGTCCCGCCGTACCCGCCGGCCTCCTCGGCCTGGGGCCTGTCCACCGCCGACGTCAGCCGGGACCTCTACACCGGCGGGGTCACCGGCTACGCCGCCGGCCCCTACGGGCTCGGCCCGCGCGTGCCGATGATCGTGGTCTCGCCCTGGAGCAAGGGCGGCTACGTCTGCTCCGAGACCTTCGACCACACCTCGGTGATCCGCTTCATCGAGAAGCGCTTCGGCGTCCAGGAGCCCAACATCTCGCCCTGGCGCCGCGCCGTCTGCGGTGACCTGACCGCGGCCTTCGACTTCACCCGGGCCGACGCCGTGCCCGCCGCGCTGCCGTCCACCGCGGGCTACCTGCCGCGGGACCACAACACGCACGCCTCCTACCACCCGGTCCCGCCGGCCACCGGCGCCCTGCCGGTGCAGGAGCCGGGCGCCAAACCCACCCGCGCGCTCGGCTACGCCCCGTACGTGGACGGCCGGGCCACCGTCTCCACCGGCCAGTTCACCCTCACCTTCGCCAGTGGACCGGCGCTGGGCGCCCACTTCCACAGCACCTCGGGCAACCGGACGGACGGCCCCTGGCCCTACACCGTCGAGGCGGGCCGCACGCTCTCCGACACCTGGAGCACCAGCAGCTCCACCGGCAACCGGATCGACCTCACGGTCTGGGGACCCAACGGCTTCCTGCGCACCTTCAGGGGACCCGCGAAGAAGGCCGGGCCCGAGGTGAGCGCGCGTCACGTCGCGGCCTCCGGCAACCTGGAGCTGTCCATGACCAACGCGGGCACCACCGCCGTCAGCCTCACGGTGACCAACGCCTACGGCGGCGCCGCCCAGACCTTCAAGGTGCTCGCCGGGGCCACGGTCGCGCACACCGTGAACCTCCAGGCCACCGGCCGCTGGTACGACGTCAGGGTCGTCTCCGACGCGGACGCCGGCTTCCTGCGCCGCTTCGCAGGCCACGTGGAGACGGGCGCCCCGGGCGTCTCCGACCCGGCGATCAGGACCGCCTGACGCGGTCCCCGCCGCCCCCGGCCGTCCCCGCGCGCGCCGCGCACGGCCGGGCCGGGGGCGTGGTGTGACGGGGGGCCGGCCGGGCAGAACGTACGGCGGCGGAGTCCGTCACCCGCACCGCCCCCGTTCCCGTCACCGAGGGAGAACGCATGGCCATCGCCCACCGCAGGATCGGTACCGGTCCCGTCCGCGTCATCGTGCTGCACGACTGGTTCGGGACCTGCGCGCACTGGGGGTCGGCCCTCGACGCCCTCGACCCCGGGGCGTTCTCGTACGCCTTCCCCGACTACCGGGGCTACGGCGACCGCAAGGAGGTACCCGGCCGCTACACCGTCCGCGAGATCGCCGACGACGTGCTGGCCCTCGCCGACGAGCTGGGCTGGGACACCTTCTCCCTGATCGGGCACTCCATGGGCGCCAAGGCCGCCCAGCAGGTGCTGGTCCGGGCTCCGGGGCGGATCGAGAAGCTGGTCGGCGTCGCCCCGGTGCCCGCCGGGCCCTACGCGATGGACGAGGCCACCCACGCGCTCTTCCGCGGCGCCGCCGAGGACCCCGGCAAGCGCCGGATCATCCTGGACCTGGTCACCGGCAACCGCGCGAGCCGTCACTGGCTGGACGGCATGGTGCGCCACTCTCTGGAGGCTTCCCGCCCCGAGGCCTTCGCCGCGTACTTCGCCGACTGGCAGACGCTCGACCTGTCCGCCGCGGTCAAGGGGAACACCGTCCCGGTGCTGGCCCTCGTCGGGGCGTACGACCTCGCGCTCACCGCCGACCTGATGCGGTCCACCTGGCAGGCCTGGTATCCGCACTGCCGCGTCCACGTACTGCCCGGTTCCGGCCACTACCCGGCGCAGGAGACACCGGTCGCCTTCGTGACGGAGACCGAGGCCTTCCTGAGGTCCTGACGCCCCGTGCGCGGCGCGCGAAAAACCCGTGGGGGGTACGAGGAAAACCTCGTACCCCCCACGGGATCAGGGTGAGTGACGGGACTTGAACCCGCGGCCACCTGGACCACAACCAGGTGCTCTACCAACTGAGCTACACCCACCACGAAGGGCGGCGGAACCACCCGTTCGATGTGCATGCACAGCATAGCCGATCAGGGGGGCCGCCCCGCGACACCATTAAGCGGGCCGCCCGCGCCCCCGGATCCGACCGGCGCGGCCGTCGCGCTCGCCGCGGGGCGCACGGCAGGATCGCCCCATGGCCTTCGACACCGCACCGGGTACCGCACCCGACACCGCCCCCGAGCCCTTCACCGCCGCCGACTACGCCGCCCGGATGGCCGCCGCCGCGCAGAGCGCCGCCGACGCCGGGCTGGCCGGTCTGCTGATCTCCCCGGGGCCCGACCTCGCCCACCTGACCGGGTACCGGCCCGTGGACACCGAGCGGCTGACCCTGCTCGTGCTGGCCGCAGGACGGGACCCGGTGCTCGTCGTGCCCACCCTGGAGGCTCCCGACGCGGCCGCGGCGCCGGGTGCGGGCGCGCTCACCCTGCGCGACTGGACCGACGGCAAGGACCCCTACGGCGCCACCGCCCCGCTGCTGGACGCGTCCGGCCGCTTCGGGGTCAGCGACAACACCTGGGCGCTCCACCTGCTGGGCCTCCAGCGGGAGTTGCCCACCACGTCCTACGTCTCGCTCACCGACGCGCTGCCCATGCTCCGCGCGGTCAAGGACGCCCGCGAGCTGGCCCGGCTGGAGGCGGCGGGGGCCGCCGCCGACGCCGCGTACGCCCGGATCCTGGGAGTGCGCTTCGCCGGTCGCGCCGAGACCGAGGTCGCCGCCGACCTGGCCGCCCTGCTGCGCGAGTACGGACACTCCCAGGTGGACTTCACGGTGGTCGGCTCCGGACCCAACGGCGCCAACCCGCACCACGAGGCGGGCGAGCGGATCATCACCCACGGTGACATGGTGGTCCTGGACTTCGGCGGCCTCAAGCACGGCTACGGCTCCGACATCTCCCGCACCGTCCACGTCGGCGAACCGACCGCCGAGGAGCAGCGCGTCCACGACGTCGTCCGCGAGGCCCAGCGGACCGCCGTGGCGGCGGTCCGGCCGGGCATCGCCTGCCAGGACGTGGACCGGGCGGCCCGCGCCGTGATCACCGAGTTCGGTTACGGCGAGCGGTTCATCCACCGCACCGGCCACGGCATCGGCGTCACCACGCACGAGCCGCCCTACATGATCGAGGGCGAGGAGCGCCCCCTCGTCCCCGGCATGTGCTTCTCCGTCGAGCCCGGCATCTACCTGCCGGGGCGCTTCGGCGTCCGGATCGAGGACATCGTCACGGTCACCGAGGACGGCGGGCGCAGCTTCAACAACGCCCCGCACGAACTGGCCGTCGTCGAGTAGCCGCGCCCGCCCGCCCGGCCGGTCCTCACGGACCCAGGACGGCCGCCGACTCGCCCGCGAGGTGGAGGCGGCCGTCCGGACCGGGGTGCTCCAGCGGCTCCCACGCGGCCAGCACCCGCACGCCGTTGCGGCCCAGCGCGATCGTCACCGGCTCGGCGGCCAGGTTGACCGCGACCCGGACGTCACCGCGCCGGAAGGTCAGCCAGCGCCGCTCCTCGTCGCAGGCCACCCGGACCGCCGCGAGATCCGGGTCCCGCAGGTCGGGCAGGGTCCGGCGGAGCGTGATCAGCCGCCGGTACCACTCCAGCAGCCGGACGTGGGCGGAGCCGCCCTCCGCGCCGGTCTCCGCGGCGGCCCCCGGCGTCCCCGGCACCTCGGCTTCGGCCCAGTCCAGGCAGGACCGCGCGCGGGTCGCCGGGTCCTGCGGATCGGGGATCTCCTCCGCCTTCCAGCCGTGCGCCGCGAACTCCCGGCGGCGCCCGGAGCGCACCGCCTGTGCCAGCTCCGGGTCCGGGTGGTCGGTGAAGTACTGCCAGGGGGTCCGCGCCCCCCACTCCTCGCCCATGAAGAGCATCGGCACGAAGGGCCCCGTCAGCGCCAGGGCCGCGGCGCAGGCCAGCAGCCCCGGGGAGAGCGACGCGGAGAGCCGGTCGCCCAGCGCGCGGTTGCCGATCTGGTCGTGGGTCTGGGTGTAGCCGAGGAAGCGGTGTGCGGGGGTGCGGCGCCGGTCCACGGGACGGCCGTGGGTGCGGCCCCGGAAGGAGGACCAGGTGCCGTCGTGGAAGAACGCCCGGGTCATGGTCTTGGCGAGGGCGTCGAGCGGGGCGCGGGCGAAGTCGGCGTAGTAGCCCTGCGATTCGCCGGTCAGCGCGCAGTGCAGGGCGTGGTGGAAGTCGTCGTTCCACTGCGCGGTCAGACCCAGGCCGCCGGCCGCGCGCGGGGTCGTGGTCCGCGGGTCGCACTGGTCCGATTCGGCGATCAGGAACACCGGCCGTCCGCTGTCGGCGGCGAACGCGTCGACGGCCGCGGCCAGTTCCTCCAGGAAGGTCAGCGCCCGGCCGTCGGCCAGCGCGTGCACCGCGTCCAGCCGGAGCCCGTCGATCCGGTAGTCCCGCAGCCAGCCGAGCGCACTGTCCAGCAGGTACGCGCGGACCTCGTCGGAGCCGGGCGCGTCCAGGTTGACCGCCGCACCCCACGGCGTCTGGTGCGTGTCGGTGAAGTACGGGCCGAAGGCGGGGAGGTGGTTGCCCGAGGGGCCGAGGTGGTTGTGCACCACGTCCAGCACCACCCCGAGCCCGGCCGTGTGCGCCGCCTCCACGAACCGGGCGAGCCCGGCCGGGCCGCCGTACGGTTCGTGCACGGACCAGGGCGCGACCCCGTCGTAGCCCCAGCCGTGCCGTCCGGGGAAGGAGCAGACGGGCATCAGCTCGACGTGCGTGATGCCGAGGGCCACGAGGTGGGGCAGCCGGGTGGCGGCCGCGTCGAAGGTGCCTTCGGGGGTGAAGGTGCCGACGTGCAGCTCGTAGAGGACGGCGTCCTGGAGCGGGATGCCGGGCGCGGGGGCCGGCGCGCCGGGGAACAGCGCCTCGAAGTCCACCACCGCCGACAGCCCGTCCGGGCCGTCGGGGAGCCGCCGGCCGCGGGGGTCGGGCCGTACGCGCGGCCGGTCCCCGTCCGGGGCGTCGGTGTCCAGCAGGAACCCGTACCGGTCACCGGCGGCGGCGGGGGCCGCCGCCACCCACCAGCCGTCCCGCTCCGGATCGGGCGCCATGTCCCGCGTGCCGTCGTTCAGCCGCAGACCCACCTGCCCTGCCTGCGGTGCCCACACCTCGAACTGCATGGAGGGTCCCCTCGTCTCGTGCGGCACCCGGTGTGCGTGCCACGACGGCGTCTCGACCCTGCCCATCATCGCGGGCCGGACGCGGGTGTTCTGGACACTTGGCGCACGACGGGCCGACAATCACCCTGTGACGTCCAGTTTCGAGTTCTCCGCCTACCCGGCGCCGCGGGTCTCCGACGCCGAACGCGACCGTGCCCTCGGCCGGCTGCGGGACGGCGCGGCCGACGGCCGGCTCTCGCACGACACCTTCGTGCGCCGGATGGAACTCGCGCTGGTCGCGCGCCGGTCCGAAGACCTGGCCGTCCTGACCGCGGACCTCGACGTGCGGCGCCGCGGCGGATCCGAAAGCCCCCTGACGCAGCGGTTGTTCGGCTGGGTCGGCCGGGCCTCCGCGGTCAGCGCCGGGATCCGGCGCGCCTGGGCCGCGGAGAAGCTGCCGAAGCTGATGCTCCCTCCGCACCGCGCGGGCGGGTACGCGCTGACCATCGGCCGGGACCCCGGCAGCGGGCTGCGGCTCGTCCACGAGACGGTCTCCCGCCACCACGCCGAACTGAGCCTGCGCGACGGCCTGTGGGTGCTGCGGGACCTCGGCTCCACCAACGGCACCACCGTCAACGGCCAGCGGGTCACCGGCGCGGCCGTCGTCCGCGCCGGCGACCAGGTCGGCTTCGGCAACATGGTCTACCGGCTGTCCGCCAACTAGCCCGCCCCTGCCGCTCCTTGCCGCCGCCGAACGAGACGTCGGATTTCCGCCAGCGGGGGCCCGGGACGGCCGCCGACACTGGGCCCATGACCGCCTACCTCCCCCTTCCCATCCCTCCCGCCGCCCTCCGGGAACTGCGGACCGCCGACGACTGCGGCCGGCCGGTGCGGCCGTACACCGCCCGCGAGGACGGGGTGCCCCTCGCGTGCGTCGGCAGCCCGCTGCGCTGCTGCCTGCGGCCGGTCGAGCCGGGCGACCGGGTCGCCCTCGTCTCCTACGCGCCGCTGCGCCGCTGGGCGGCGCAGACCGGGGCCGAACCCGGCGCCTACGACGAAGCGGGGCCGGTGTTCATCCACGCCGACGCCTGCGGAGCGCCGCGCGCGGCGGGCGGCTACCCGTTCGCCCGCCCGGGGGCACTGCGCACCGTCCGCCGGTACGACGCCCGCGGGCACATCGTCGGCGGCCGCCTGTTCGAGGTGCCGGACGACGCCGAGGCCGGGTTCGACCGGGTCCTCGGCGAGGCGTTCGACGCGCCGGAGGTGGCGCTGGTGCACGTACGGGCCGTGGAGTACGGCTGCTTCCAGTTCGAGGTCCGCCGCCCGTAGGCCGCATCCCGGCGCCGGACCCCGCGGGCGGCGCGCTGAGGCCGGGCGCGCAGGATGGTCTCATGGACCCCATGGATCACCGGCCGGCGGTGCGCCCGGCCCGCCCCGACGACCTTCCGCGCGTGGTCGAACTCATCCACGAGCACGTCGCCTACGAACGCGCCGCGCCCCGGCCGCCCGGCCTGGCCGAGCGGCTCGGCCCGCTCCTCTTCCCCGCCGACGGACTCCCGCCCCGGCTGTGGGTGCTGGTCGCCGAGGACCCGGCGGGGAACACCGTCGGATACGCCGCCTGCTCGCGGGAGTTCGCCTTCTGGGACGCCGCGCACCACCTCCACATGGACTGCCTCTACCTCGCCGCGGACGCGCGCGGCCACGGCCTCGGCGCCGCCCTGATGGCCGCCGTCGCGCGGCTCGCGGCCGAGCAGGGCCTCGGCCAGGTGCAGTGGCAGACGCCCGAGTGGAACGAGGGCGCCATCCGCTTCTACGACCGCCTCGGCGCGGCGGGCGCGCCGAAGCGCCGGTACGAGTGGCCCGCTCCGGGGGCCGGCCGGCTCAGGGGCTGACCGCCAGGAGGCGCTCGTACGTCGCCAGCACGGTCCGGGTCTGGTGCTCGACCTGGGTGGCCACCGGCACCCAGCGGGCCTCGAACCGGGCGGCGAAGGCGTCGCACCAGCCCGTGACCAGCCGGTCCAGCGCGACCGCCGCCGGGTCCCCGGTCGCCAGCAGCACCCGCAGCAGCATGGCGGCGGCCCGCAGCGTGAGGCGGCGCGCGAAGGCGTCGATGCTCCCGATGTACGCGGCCGTCGCCTCCGGGGGCGCGGAGCCGCCGTACCACCGCTCGGCGATCCGCGGGATCAGCGCGAGGGTCCACTCCACCGCCCGCAGCAGCGGCCCGGCCACCGGATCCCCGTAGGGCAGGGCGGTGCGCGCCCCCGCGAGCACCCGGGCCACCTGATCGGCGTCCTCGGTGAGCCGCCGGGCCAGCAGCCGCAGGGCGCGCCGCGGGTCGGGGTGCGGAGCCGGATCGTCCACCAGGTCACTGGCCCACATGGGGACTTCGACGATCGCGGTCGTCCCGTCGTAGGTGTGGGCGTGGTACCAGGTGCTGAGCCGGGTGTCCTCCGGGTGGAACGCCCCCGCGGCGTCGGTGTCCGGCGGGGGCATCACGAAGATGCCGGGGCCGGGGGAGGGCCAGCCCGCCGCGTCCGAGGCCCCGGTCTCCACCGGGATCCGCAGGGCGGCGGCCGACCGGGCGAACGGCTCGGCGAGCCCCGGTATGTCCCGGGTGAGCTGGACCCAGCTGCCGCCGAGGTCGGTGGCGTGCAGGGACACCTGGAGCACCGGGCGCAGCTCGTCGATCAGCGCGGTCAGGGCCAGCGTCTCGGGCGGCAGCCGGTCCGGAGGCAGTAACGACGGCGCCCACTCGGGCTGCTCGGGTCCGGGCGGCCGGAAGAAGTTGCGGTGGTATTCGAGGATCGAACGCGGGTGCGGGGTGCGGTGCAGGGCCGCCCCGTCCGGGTCGGCGCAGAGCAGGAAGTGCCAGTCGCAGGCGGCGCGCAGGCCCGGCGCGTCCAGGACGCGGCGGGCGAGCGCGAGGGCGGTCGGGCCGCCGACAGGTTCGTTGGCGTGGGCCCCGGCGACGACGAGGACGTTGCGGCGGGGGAGCCGGGGGGCGTCCGGCGACGGTCCGCGCTCCGGCCCGGACCCGGCGGGGGACCGGACGGAGAGCAGCCACAGGGGCCGCCCGCCCCGGGAGGTGCCGGTGCGGCGGAGCCGGACCAGGGCGGGGTGCGCGTCGGCCAGCGCGCGGGCGGCCGCGACGAGTTCCCGCGGCGTGGGGTAGCACATGTCTCGGAGGAGGGTCACGGTGATGCTCTGCCCGCCCGAAGTGCGCCCCTACCACCGCGGCGGCTGGCTAGGGCGTGTTTTAAAAGTAGCGCCGGGCGCCCGGAGGGCGCGGGCCTGCGGCGTCTGGTGCCGTGCATCGCAAGGCGGAGGGGCGCCCGTGTACTGGAGTACTCGGGCGCCCCGACAACGCAGGGGGCACCTCCCAGCGGTAGCTGGGGGAGAGGTGCGGTGCCAGGCGTCGCAGGCCAGGCGGGACTTTTAAAACACGCCCTAGGACCCCTCCCGGATCAGGACCGCCACCGGGGTCGCCGACAGGAGGGCCTTGAGGGGGACGCGGCCGGTCAGGGGGTCGGTGTCGGAGGTCAGGGCGGAGGTCCAGCGGCCCGGGGGCAGGGGAAGCAGGGTGTCGTGCCAGCCGCCCGCCACGTCGAGCAGGTGCGGCAGCCGGGTGACCGCGACCAGCAGGTCGGGGGAACGGGTGTACGCCAGGCAGTGCTCCGCCGCGGGTCCCTCGGCCGCCAGCGGGGCGTAGCCGGCGAACAGCTCGGGGCGGGCCCGGCGCAGCCGCAGCAGCGTGGTCGTCAGGGCGCGCTTCGCCTCGCCGGTCCCGGTCTGCGGCGGGCCGGGGAAGGCCACCGGGCGGCGGTTGTCCGGGTCCACCAGGGCGCGGCACTCGTCCTCGCAGCCCTGGTAGACCTCCGGGACGCCCGGCATGGTCAGGTGCAGCGCGGTCATCGCGAGGATGCCGTCCCCGGCGGCCGCGCAGACGTCCGGCAGGGCGTCCGGGCCGGGCACGTACCCGGCGAGGGTGGCCTCGTACGCCGGGTCCGGATCCGTCCAGGCGGTGTGCACGGCGGCCTCCCTGGCCCCCTTGAGCAGCGCCGCGGCGAGCCGCTCCGCCCGGTCCGGCACCTCGCCCAGGCCCAGGGCGCTCTGGAAGGCCACCCATGCCTGCTGCGGGTCCGCGACCCCGTCGAAGCGGGGCATCAGGTCCGGGCGCTGCGAGAGCACCGCGATGCGCGCCCGGACGTCCGCGCTGCGTTTGGTGTCGTGGGTGGACAGGACGGTGCCCGAGCCGGGCCAGTCCCGCTCCAGGTGGGCGCAGTAGGCGTGGAACTCCTCCGGGGAGAGCGCCGGACGGCCCGGATCGCCGCCCACCTCGGTCGCCGACAGCAGCGGGGCGTAGCGGTAGAACGCCCGGTCCTCCAGGGACTTGGCGCGCAGCGCGGCCGAGGTCTGGGCGAAGCGGGCCGCGAAGCCCGCGTCGCTCACGAGCAGGGCGCGCACCGCCGCCACCGCCTCGGGGGCGGCCATCGACTGCGGCGGATCGACCAGCCCGGGCAGGTCCGGCAGGCCCGGGTAGGTCCGGTAGACCGGGCAGGCGACGAGGAGCTCCCGCACGGCGCTCTCCAGGCCGGGCCCCGCCCGCCGCACCAGGGTCGCCAGCTCCGCCGCCAGATCCTCCGTCAGCACCTCGCGGGTGGCGGCGTCGGCCGTCTCGGACCAGCCGGGCAGGCCGGTCGCGCGCCGGTAGCGGGCGGCGAGCTCGTCGGCCCCGGCGCCCGAGGTCAGGACCCCGTCCACCCGGCGCAGCGCGTCGTAGCCGGTGGTGCCCGCCACCGGCCAGTCGTCCGGCAGCCGTTCCCCGTCGGCCAGGATCTTCTCCACCACGATCCACACCCCGGGCCCCACCGCCTCCCGCAGCCGCCGCAGGTACCCGGCCGGGTCCGCGAGCCCGTCCACGTGGTCGATCCGCAGCCCCTCGGCCACTCCGTCGGCCACCAGCTCCAGGAGCTTGCCGTGCGTGGCGGCGAACACCCCGGGGTCCTCCACCCGGACCCCGATCAGGTCGGAGATGGTGAAGAAGCGGCGGTAGTTCAGATCGGTGCGGGCCTCGCGCCAGTACGCCGGCCGGTACCACTGGGCCGCGAGCAGCGCGGGCGGCGCCAGGTCGCGCGTCCCCTCCCGCAGCGGGAAGCGGTGGTCCCCGACGCACAGCAGCCCGTCCGCCACCCGGACGGCGTCCGGATCCAGCGGCTCGCCCAGCACCGGCAGCAGCAGCTGGCCGCCGTTCACCTCCCAGTCGATGTCGAACCAGCGCGCGTACGGCGATCCGGGGCCCTCCCGCAGCACCTGCCACAGCGGATGGTTGAGGTGCAGGGGCGCCGGTACCGCCATGTGGTTCGGCACGATGTCCAGCACCAGGCCGAGGCCGTACTCCCGGGCCGTGCGGGCGAGCGCGCGCAGGCCGTCCTCGCCGCCCAGCTCCCCACGGACCCGGGTGTGGTCGACCACGTCGTAGCCGTGCGAGGACCCGGGCACCGCCTCCAGGACCGGGGACAGGTGGAGGTGGGAGATCCCGAGCCCGGCGAGGTGGGGCACGGCGGCCGCCGCCGCCGCGAAGGGGAATTCCGGGCGCAGCTGGAGTCGGTAGGTGGCGGTCGGGCGCGCCGCGGCGCGCCGCCGGTTCACGGAAAGGGGCTGCTGGCTCATGAGAACGTACGTACCCAGCCTGCCGGATTCCGTGCCATGACCCAATGCATCCGGGTGACTGCGCCCGGTTAACGTTCCTCGGGTGCGTGGAACCGTCGACACCTATCGAAAAGTCATCGCCCTCACCGGGCCCCTCCTGCCGATCCTCTCCTTCTTCGCCCGGCTCCCCGTCGCGATGTCCCAGTTCGGGAGCGTCCTGCTGGTCGTCCAGACCAGCGGCTCCCTCGCCGCCGCGGGCATCGTCGGCGGCTCGCTCTCCGCGGGGCAGGTCGTGTGCGGCCCGCTGCTCGGCCGCCTCGCCGACCGCCGCGGCCAGCGGCCCGTCGTCCTGGCCGCCGCGGCCGTCAACGCCCTCGCCACCGGCGCCCTGGTCGCCGGCGCCCTCGCCGGCCTCGGTACGGTCCCGCTCGCCGCGATCGGAGCCGTCACCGGGGCCTCCATCCCGCTGATCGGACCGCTGGCCCGGACCCGCTCCGTGGCCCTCGCGCGCCGCGCCGGGGCCGACGAGGAGGTGCTCGGAGCCGTCCACTCCCTCGAAGGAACCCTGGACGAGGTGTCGTTCGTCTTCGGGCCCGCCCTCGTCGGGCTCGCCGTCCTCGGCGCGCACCCGGCCGTGGCCCTGGCGGGCGCCGCCGTCCTCGTCGTCGGCTTCGGCAGCGCCTACGCCCTGCACCCGACCGCCGCCGCCACGGCCGGATCGCCCCGGCCCGCCCGGGCCGCGACGGCCCGCCGTCCCCGCCACCCGGGCATCGTGCACGCGGTCCGCGGCTCGCTCGCCCTCCAGGGGGCCATGTTCGGCGCCTGCCAGGCGGGCATCGCCTCGCTCACCGACCGCCTCGGCGTCCCCGGGCAGGCCGGGATCGTGTACGCGGCGATGGGCGTGGTCAGCGCGGCCGTCGGCCTCGGGATGGGCGCCCTGCCCGCCCGCTTCGGGCTGCGGCTGCGCTGGCGGGTGGCCACCGCCGCCGCCCTCGCGCTGTCCGCCCCGCTCCTGGTGACCGACACGCTGGGAGGCCTGTACGCCGTCGTCACCGTCCTCGGCGCGGCCTACGCGCCCCACCTGATCACCGCCTTCGCGCTCACCGAGCGCGCGGTGGCGCCCGGCCGGCTCGCCGAGTCGATGGCCTTCGCTGCCAGCTCCCTGGTCGCCGGACAGGCCCTCGCCCTGGCCGTCTGCGGGCGCCTCGCCGAGGCGCACGGGCCGGCCGGGGCCTTCGCGGTCGCCGTGGGAGCGGCCGCGCTGTGCCTGGCCCTCGCCCTCTTCGCGCGGGTGCCGTCCGCCCGCAGCCACCCGGCCGCGGCGGCCGCCCCGGCGGCCGCCGTGCCCGCGGGCCCCCGCGGGTCCTACGCCGGGCGCTGAAGCACCACCAGGCTCCGTCCCGTCAGGGCCACCCGGTCCCCGGCCGCGTACTGCGGCCCGGTGCCGGGTGGCAGTACGTCCGCCCGCGCCGTGTCGACCACCAGCCGCCAGCGCGCGCCGTGCCCGGCCGGGAGCGTGAAGTCCTGCGGCTCCGCGCCCGCGTTGAACATCAGCAGGAACGAGTCGTCGGTGATCCGCTCGCCCCGGGGGCCCGGCTCGGAGATCGCCTCGCCGTTGAGGAACACGGTCAGCGCCTTGGCGTGCTGCGCCTGCCAGTCGCGCGCCCGCATCGGCTCGCCGTGCGGGGTGAACCACGCGATGTCCGACAGCTCGTCGTCGGTGCCCTCGACCGGCCGGCCGTGGAAGAACCGGCGCCGCCGGAACACCGGGTGGTCGCGCCGCAGCCACACCATCTGGCGGGTGAACTCCAGCATTCCGGGCGCCGGCTTGCCCGGTTCCGGCCAGCTCACCCACGCCAGCTCGTTGTCCTGGCAGTAGGCGTTGTTGTTGCCGCCCTGGCTGCGGGCGAACTCGTCGCCGTGGCTCAGCATCGGCACGCCCTGCGAGAGCATCAGCGTGGCCACGAAGTTGCGCATCTGGCGGGCGCGCAGCTCCAGCACCTCGGGATCCTCGGTGGGCCCCTCGACCCCGCAGTTCCAGGACCGGTTGTGGCTCTCGCCGTCCCGGTTTCCCTCGCGGTTCGCCTCGTTGTGCTTCTCGTTGTAGGAGACCAGGTCGTGCAGGGTGAAGCCGTCGTGGCAGGTGGCGAAGTTGATCGAGGCGAGCGGGCGCCGCCCGTCGTCCTGGTAGAGGTCGGAGGAGCCGGTGAGCCGCCCCGCGAACTCGGCCAGGGTGCGCGGCTGGCCGCGCCACAGGTCTCGTACGGTGTCGCGGTACTTGCCGTTCCACTCGGTCCACAGCGGCGGGAAGTTGCCCACCTGGTAGCCGCCCTCGCCCAGGTCCCACGGCTCGGCGATCAGCTTCACCTGGCTGACCACCGGATCCTGCTGGACCAGGTCGAAGAAGGACGAGAGCCGGTCCACCTCGTGGAACTGGCGGGCCAGGGTCGCCGCCAGGTCGAAGCGGAAGCCGTCCACGTGCATCTCGGTGACCCAGTAGCGCAGCGAGTCCATGATCAGCTGGAGGACGTGCGGGGACCGCATGAGCAGCGAGTTCCCGGTGCCGGTGGTGTCCGTGTAGTAGCGGGGGTCGTCCGAGAGGCGGTAGTAGGACGCGTTGTCCAGGCCCCGGAAGGAGAGGGTCGGGCCCAGGTGGTTGCCCTCGGCGGTGTGGTTGTAGACCACGTCGAGGATCACCTCGATGCCCGCCTCGTGCAGGGCACGGACCGCCGACTTGAACTCCAGCACCTGCTGGCCCCGGTCCCCGGAGGCGTAGCCGTTGTGCGGGGCGAAGAACCCGATGGTGTTGTAGCCCCAGTAGTTGCTGAGGCCGTCGTTGAAGAGCCGGTGGTCGTTGACCGACTGGTGCACCGGCATCAGCTCCAGCGCCGTCACCCCGAGCTTGGTGAGGTGCCCGATGACCGCCGGGTGCGCGAGGGCGGCGTAGGTGCCGCGCAGCTCCTCCGGCAGATCGGGGTGACGCATGGTCAGCCCCTTGACGTGGGCCTCGTACAGCACCGTGTGGTGGTACTCGGTGCGCGGCGGCCGGTCGTTCGCCCAGTCGAAGTACGGGTTCACCACGACCGAGGTCATCGTGCGCGGCGCGGAGTCCAGGTCGTTGCGCGAATCGGGCCGCCCGAAGTGGTAGCCGTACACCTGTTCGCCCCAGTCGACCGAGCCGCTGATGGCCCGCGCGTACGGGTCCAGCAGCAGCTTGGCCGGATTGCAGCGGTGCCCGCGCTCCGGCTCGTAGGGGCCGTGCACCCGGAAGCCGTAGCGCTGCCCGGGCATCACCCCGGGCAGGTAGGCGTGCCGGACGAAGGCGTCCGTCTCGCGCAGTTCGACGGCCGTCTCCGAGCCGTCGTCGTGCAGAAGGCACAGCTCGATGCGCCGTGCGGCCTCGGAGTAGACCGCGAAGTTGGTGCCCGCCCCGTCATAGGTGGCACCCAGGGGATACGCCTGTCCTGGCCAGACCTGCATAGATGCGACTCTTCCAATCTGATCCGGCGTCGGACTACGTCTCCCAGATCTTCCCCGAAAGAGCGGAGCTACGCGGGGACTTGCCATGCTCCTACCGGGTGACGCCGTAGAGCCGATAGGCGGGTCAGCGGACCATGTGGGCATCGGATAATGGGTCAACGGGGGTCCGGTGTACGGGCCATCCGGCTGCACCGGGCCGTGCGCGCGGGATACCCTTCCTTGATCGTTGGAGGCGGGCGATCCCAGAAGCGGGAGGCGGTGCGCGGGTGAGCTCGGGAGGTCTGGAGCTGCCCCCTGGTGACGGCGGTCACGAGGGCGGTCCGGCGGACGCCCCGGGAGGTGTACCCGGCGCCATGGCCGGGGCGGTCTCCCTGGCGGGTCCGGCGGAGACCGGAAGTGCGGGGAGTGCCCGGACCGGGGCCGAGCTGGACTGGGGCGCGGACGCGTGGAGCGAGGTCCGCACCCGGGCCCAGCGGGCGGGCCGTGCGTACATCTGGCTCAATCTGATCGAACAACGGCTGCGGGCCGTGGTCGGCGCGGTGCTCCGCCCCATCTACGAGCCCGTGCACGGCCAGGACGACTGGGTGGTCGCGGCCGCCGGGCCCGCCGGGCAGGAGTGGGTGCAGCGGGCGGTGGCCGTCCGCGAGGTCAGCCGCCGCAAGGGCTACCTGCTCGACTCGGCCGACGACAACGTGCTGAGCTTCCTCACCCTCCCGCAGCTGCGCGAGCTGATGGTCCAGCACTGGCCCTGCTTCGAGCCGTACTTCGACGACCGGCGCGAGATCGAGCAGGCCCTGGACGAGCTGGAGGTCACGCGCAACGTGGTCTCCCGCAACCGGGCGCTGTCCCGGCCGGTGCTCGAACAGGCCGAACGGGCCTCGGCGCGGCTGCTCGACGTCCTCGGCGGCGGATCGGGCAGCCCCTCGGCCGACCGGCTGCCGATCGACGCCGTCGAGGACCTGGTGGGCGACCGGTACGCGGACGTCATCTCCGTCCACCCCGACCGGGTGCGGCTCCAGCGCCAGCTGCCCGCCGAGGACCTCTTCGGCGGCGCCCGCCGCCTCGACGCCATCGGGATAGGCCTGAACCTGCTGGTCCAGAACTATTCGGGGCGAAGGCTGGTCCGGCTCACCGAGGCCGGGTGCCGGGTGCGGCTGCTGTTCCTCAATCCGGCGAGCAGCGCCGTCAAACGGCGCGAGCGCGAGCTGGGGCTGCGCAAGGGGGAGCTGAGCCGCTCGGTGGAGATGAACATCCTCCACGTGCGGCGCGTCCGGGCGGGCCTGCGGGACCCCTCCCGCTTCGAGATCCACGTCTTCGACGAGACCCCGCGCTTCACCGCCTACCTGGTGGAGGGCGAGGGCTCGGGCATCGCCGTCGTCCAGTCCTACCTGCGCCGGGCGCGGGGCATGGAGGCCCCGGTCCTGGTGCTGCGCGGCGGCGGCGGCCGCGGTGCGGCGCGCGAGGCGGACCACGGGCTTTTCACCACGTACCGGGAGGAATTCGAATCGGTGTGGGAGGACTCCCGGCCGGTGTCGTGACCCCGTTGTCGTGACCCGGTTCAACCCCGGAGGCCCGGCTGTCAGTGCCCCGTGGCAGGCTGAAAGCCGTTGACCGGATGTGTACGGGGGAGGGGCACGGGGTGGAGGGGGAGCACGGCATGGGGGACTGGCACGGCGGTGTGCTGATCGGGTTCGACCTGGAGACGACCGGCACGCAGCCGGGGGCTTCGCGGATCGTGACGGCCGCGCTGATCGAGGTGCGGGGCGGGGCGGTGCGCGAGCGGCGCGGCTGGCTCGCGGACCCGGGGATACCGATCCCCGAGGAGGCCTCGGCGATCCACGGGATCAGCACCGAGCGGGCGGTCCGCGAGGGCCGGCCCGCGCGGGAGGTCGCGGACGAGGTCGCGGCGGCGCTGGTGGAGCACTGGGAGCGGGGGGCGGTGGTCGTCGCCTACAACGCGGCCTTCGACCTGACCATGCTCTCGGCCGAACTCGCCCGCTACGGACTGCCCTCGCTGGCCGAGCGCCTGGGCGGACCGGAGACCGGGCCGGTGGTGGACCCGCTGACCATCGACCGGGCGGTGGACCGCTACCGGCGCGGGAAGCGGACCCTGGAGGCGGTGTGCGGGGTGTACGGGGTCACCCTGGAGGACGCGCACGACGCGGGCGCCGACGCGCTGGCGGCGGTTCAGGTGGCCCGGGCGATAGCGGTCCGCCACCCCGAGGTGGCCGCTCTCGCCCCGGCCGAGCTGCACACCCGTCAGGGCACCTGGCACGCGCGCTGGGCCCGGGACTTCGAGGCCTACCTGCGCCGCGAGGGCACCCCGGACGCGGTGATCGACGCGGCGTGGCCGCTGCGGGGGCTGCTCCCGGCCGCGGGGTGACGGCCCGTGGGATGGGCGGGTGCGGGTGCGGGTGCGGGTGCCGTGAGGCGTGCGGCCCCGGTTCCGGTCCCGGTCAGAACGGGTGCCAGCGGACCTCGGGGGCTCCGTCGCGCAGCGAGGCGACCCGGCGGCGGAATTCCGCCAGCGCCTTCGGGTTGGCCGGGGCGTGCTGGGAGACCCAGGCGCAGCTCGCCGTCTCCCGGGCCCCGCGCAGCACCGCGCAGCCGTCCCACGCGCGCACGTCCCACCCGTACGCCGTCACGAAGGCGTCGTAGGACTCCTCGGGCAGGCCGTAGCGGTCGCGGGAGAGGGCCATCACCACCAGGTCGTGCTCCCGCAGGTCCAGGGCGAAGGTCTCCAGGTCGACCAGGACCGGTCCGTCCGGTCCCACGTGCACGTTGCGGGGCAGCGCGTCGCCGTGGACCGGGCCCGGCGGCAGGTGTGGGGTGAGGGCGGCGACCTGGGCCGCGTAGCCGTCGCGCCGCTCCCGCAGGAACGCCGCGTCCTCGGGGTCGATCGCGTCCCCGGCCAGCCGCAGCCAGCGCTCGACGCCGCCCAGCAGGTCCCGGGGCGCCAGGTCGAAGGGCGGCGCGGGCAGGGCGTGCACCCGGCGCAGCAGCGCGGCCAGATCGGCCGGGCCCGCCGGCCGGACCGCGTCCGGCAGCCGGTGCCACAGGGTCACCGGATGGCCGTCGACCAGCCGGGGCGCCGGTTCGGCCGCGCGTACCGCCGCGATGCCGGCTCCGGCCAGCCAGGCCGCCACCTGGAGCTCCCGCTCCGCGCGGGCCACGAGCGCCGGATCGGGGCGGCCGACCTTCACCACCAGGGGGCCGTCCGCGAACACCGCGTTCTCCCCCAGGGCGAGCAGCCCGGCCCCGCGGCCGAGGCCCGCCGCCGTCAGTACGTCCCTGGCCCGTGCCTCGTCCATGCCGCCCCGCCGCCCTCTTCCGTTCCGGTCCCGCTGCGATCCGGTCCCGCGCCGTCGTGAACGGCCAAGTCTCGCATCCCGCCGCGCGCCGCCCCGACGGGCGGGAGGGCCGCCTCGGGGGCGCTGTCGGTGGGCGCCCCTATCGTTCGGGGATGACCACACGGACGTACGCCGCCCTGCTGCGCGGCATCAATGTCGGCGGGCACAAGAAGGTCCCGATGGCCGAGCTGCGCCAGGTCCTGGCCGGGCTCGGCCACACCGGGGTCCGGACCCACCTCCAGAGCGGCAACGCCGTCTTCACCACCGCGCGCGCCGACGCCGACCCGGCCGCCCTCGCCCGGGAGCTGGAGGCGGCGATCGAGGAACACTTCGGCTTCCGCGTCCCCTGCCTCGTGGTCGACGGCGCCCACCTGCGGGCCGTGGTCGCCGCCTGCCCCTTCCCGGCCGACACGCTGGAGGGCAGGCAGCTGCACGTCACCTTCCTGTCCGGACAGCCCGACGAGGAACGCTTCGCCGCCCTCGACGCGCAGGCCTTCCTCCCCGAGGAGTTCCGCCTCGGAGACCGGGTCGTCTACCTCTACGCCCCCGAGGGCCTCGGCCGCTCCAAGCTGGGCGAGGTCCTGGCCCGCCCGGCCCTGCTCAAGGGCCTCGACGCCACCAGCCGCAACTGGAACACGGTCACCAAGCTCGTCGAACTCACCCAGGAGGAAAGCTAGGGCACGAGGGCATCCAGCAGCGCCCGTTCCGCCGGGGACAGCGCGATCGAGGCCGCGGCCAGGTTCTCCGCCAGGTGGACGGGCGAACCGGTCCCCGGCGTCGGGCACAGCACCGGGGAGTGGTGCAGCAGCCAGGCCAGGGCGATCTGGCCCGGCCCGGCGCCGTGCGCGGCGGCCACCGCCGCCAGCGCGGCCGACCCGTCGCGGGTCAGCGCCCCGCTGCCGAGCGGGTAATAGGGGAGGAAGGCGATCCCCTCGGCCTCGCACAGGGCGAGGACGGGCGCGGCCGAACGGTCCAGCAGGTGGAAGGCGTTCTGGACGGCGGCCACCGGCTCGCACTCCAGGGCCAGTGCCAGCTGGTCGGCGCCCACGCTGTCCAGACCGATGTGCCGGATCTTGCCCTCGGCCCGCAACTGGGCCAGCACGCCCAGCTGTTCGGCCTCCGGCAGGGCCGGATCGAAGCGGTGCAGCTGGTACAGGTCGATCCGGTCCACCCGCAGCCGCCGCAGACTCGCCTCGCAGGCCGCCCGCAGCTGCTCCGGCCGGCCCGCCACGTGCCACGCGTCCGGACCGGTGCGCACCACCCCGCCCTTGGTGGCGATCACCAGGTCGCCGTCGTACGGGTACAGCGCTTCCGCGATCAGCTCCTCGGCCAGCTCGGGGCCGTAGTTGTCGGCGGTGTCGACGAGGCGGACGCCGCCCGCCACCGCCGCGCGCAGCAGCTCCCGCGCCGCCCCGCGGTCCCCGCGCGGTCCCCAGTACCCGGGGCCGACCAGGCCGCCCGTACCGAAGCCGAGGCGCCGCACCGGCAGGTCCCCGCCCAGACTGAACACCGTGTCCACCATGCCCCGACCGTAACGCAGGGCCCGCGATGTGCCAGGCTCGTCCCATGCGTTACATCATCATCGGCGCGGGCGCGATCGGCGCCACCATCGGCGGGCGGCTCGCGGAGGCGGGCGGCGAGGTCGTCCTCGTCGCGCGCGGCCCGCACGCGGACGCCCTGCGCGCGGACGGCCTGCGGCTCACCACCGCCGACGGCGCCCGCGTGCACCGGCTGCCCGTGGTCACCGGACCGCAGGAACTCGGCGAGCTGCGCCCCGACGACGTCCTCCTGCTGGCCGTCAAGACCCAGGACGCGATCGCCGCGCTCGACGCGTGGGGCGACGCGGAGGTGACCGGCGGCGGCACCGCCGCCCAGCGCCTCGCCCTGGTCTGCGCGCAGAACGGGGTGGAGAGCGAGCGCCTCGCGCTGCGCCGCTTCGACCGGGTCTACGGCCTGTGCGTCTGGCTGCCCGCCACCTTCCTGGAACCCGGCGCGGTCTCGGCCCTCGGCAGCCCGCACACCGGGATCCTGCACCTGGGCCGGGCCGCGGGCGGGGTGGACGCGCGCGCCCGGCGGATCGGCGCCGACCTGGCGGGGGCCGGGTTCGCGACGGTGGTCACCGAGGACGTGATGCGCTGGAAGTACGCGAAGCTGCTGGGCAACCTCGGCAACGCCGTCCAGGCCACCACCGGCCCCGAACCGGATCCCGCCAAGGGGGCCCTGCTGGTGCGGGCGGTCCGCGAGGCGAAGGCCGTCTTCGCCGCCGCCGGGATCGCGTACGCCTCGCCCGCCGAGGAAGCGGCGGCGCGCGACGGCAAGGCGGCCCAGCCGCCCGGAGTGCGCGGCGGCTCGTCCTGGCAGAGCCTGCGCCGCGGCACGGGCAGCATCGAGGCGGACTACCTCAACGGGGAGATCTCCCTGCTGGGCCGGCTGCACGGGATCGCGACCCCCGTCAACGACGTCCTGCGGCGCGCGGCCAACATCTTCGCCCGCGAGGGCCTGCCCCCGGGCTCCATGACCATCGGGGACCTCACCGCCCTCGCCGACGAAGCGCAGGCCCGCGCGTGAGCCGGTACGTCCTGTTTGACGTAGACGGCACCCTGACGACTGCCTCGACAACCAGCGCCGGGTGTCGGCCACTTGGGCGCGTCGGTACGGGCCGGACCCGGCCGGGGCGTACCGGGTCGCGCTGCGCACCCGCCCGAAGCGGCCCCGCACCCGGTGCGCGCAGTTCGAGGTGACGAGCGTCCAGGCGCCGCGGCGGTGACCGAGGGCAAGCCCTCGCCGGCGCCCTACCTGCGGGCCGCCGAACTGCTCGGCGCGGACCCGCGGGACTGCCTGGTGATCGAGGACGCGCCGTCGGGGGTGCGTGCGGGCCTGGCCGCCGGGACGACCGTGTGGGGGGTCAACACCGCTGACGCGGCGGACGGCGCGCACCGGCACTTCAGCACGCTCGCCGGGGCGGCCCCGGAGATCATCGCCTTCGCGCGCGGCGCGGCTCAGGCGGTCAGCGCGGGCACGCGGGCCGGGCTCAGCGCCGCCGCGTCGTAGCGGCGCAGCAGCAGCCGGGCCACCTCGGGGGCGGCGCCGAGCACCTCGGCCACCAGGTCGGCCCCGGCCGCCGCGGCGCCCGCCGCGATCCGGTCCGGCAGCCGCCCGGGGGCCAGGACGTACGGCGCCACCACCACCCGGTGGACGCCCTCGGCGCGCAGCGCCCGTACGGCGTCCTCCGTACGGGGCAGTGCCGCGGAGGCGAACGCGGGCCGCACGGCGCACCAGCCGGTGTGCCGCCACTCCCGCGCGATGTCAGCGATCACCGCGATCGCCTCCGGGTCGGAGGAACCGGCGGACGCGAGCACCACGCCGGTGGTGGAACGGTCGGCCGGACGCAGGCCGGCCTCCGCGAGCCGGCGCTCCAGGGCGCCGGTCAGCAGGGGCGAGGGGCCGAGCACGTCGGCCACCCGCACGGACAGCCCGGGCAGCGCGGCCCGGGAGCGCTCCAGCGCCGCCGGGACGTCCGCCTTCGCGTGGAAGGCGCGGGTCAGCAGCAGGGGCAGGGCGACGACGTCCCGCACCCCGTCCGCGTACAGGGCCGCCAGGACCTGCGGTACGGCCGGGGCGTTGAAGTCGAGGAACGCCGTCTCCACCCGCAGCCCGGGCCGCAGCGCCCGCACCCGCCCGGTGAGGGCGTGCACGGTCGCCGCGTGCCGCGGGTCGCGGCTGCCGTGGGCGATGACCAGCAGAACGGGACTCATGGCGGTGTCAGCTCTTGACCAGCAGACCGCGGGTGCGCAGCACCCGGCGCTCCAGCGGACTGAAGATGAGCAGGTCGATGGCGATGCCCACGAGCAGGATCAGGATGATCGCGAGGAACACCCCGGGCATGTCGATGTTGTTGCGGCCGTTCTCCAGCAACTGCCCCAGGCCCAGGCCCAGATCGGGCGACGAGGCGATGATCTCGGCGGCCATCAGCGAGCGCCAGGAGAAGGCCCAGCCCTGCTTGAGGCCCGCGAGGTAGCCGGGCAGCGCCGCCGGCATGACCACGTGCCAGGTTCCCCTGACGCCGGTGGCGCCCAGCGTGCGCCCGGCCCGCAGGAACAGCGGCGGGATCTGGTCGTGGCCCGCGACGAGGCCGTTGGCGATCGAGGGGACCGCGCCGAGCAGGATGACCGCGTACATCATGGAGTCGTTCAGGCCGAGCCAGATGACGGCCGGCGGCACCCACGCCACCGACGGCAGGGACTGCAGGCCCTGGAGGATCGGGCCGATCGCGGCGCGGACGAACTTCACCCGGGCGACCAGCAGGCCGAGCGGGGTGCCGATGGCCAGGGCCAGCAGGAAGCCGAGCAGACCGCGCGACACGCTGGTCCAGACGACCTCCAGCAGGGTGCCCTTGAGCCACATCGCGGACAGGCCGTCCCAGACCGCGGACGGCGAGGGCAGCTTGGTCTGGTCGGCGACGTGCGCGGAGACCAGCACCTGCCACACGGCGAGGACCAGGCCGACGGCGATGACCGGCGGCAGGACCTTCTTGACGAGGACCTCGCGCAGTGGCGTGCGGTGGGTCTGGACCGCGTCGAGCGCGTCCAGTCCGGCCTCCAGGCCGGCCAGGTCGTCGCTCGGGGCCTTGGCCGCGGCCGTTTCGGTGATCTCAGTGCTGGCCATGGCGGCGGATCTCCCCACGCAGGTGTTCAGTGATCTCGACGGACAGCTCCGCGACGTCCGGGTCCTCGATGCGGCGCGGCTGCGGGATGCCGACCGTCCACTCCTTGGCGACGCGGCCGGGCCGCGAGGAGAGCAGGACCACGCGCTGCGCGAGCCGGACGGCCTCGCGGACGTTGTGCGTCACGAAGAGGACGGAGAGGTTCGTCTCGGCCCAGATGCGGGTCAGTTCGCCGTGCAGCACGTCACGCGTGATGGCGTCCAGTGCCGCGAACGGCTCGTCCATCAGCAGCAGCCTGCTGTCCTGGGCCAGCGCCCGGGCGAGCGCCACGCGCTGGCGCATGCCGCCCGACAGCTCGTGGACGCGCTTGCCGTAGGCGCCGCCGAGGCGGACCAGCTCCAGCAGCCGCTCGGCCTCCGGACGGCGCTCGGCCTTGGCCACCCCGCGCAGCCGCAGGGCGAGTTCGATGTTCTTGCCCGCGGTCAGCCACGGGAAGAGGGCGTGCTCCTGGAACATCAGGGCGGGCCGGCCGCCGGGGGTCTCGATGGACCCCGCGGACGGCGCGTCCAGCCCCGCGACCAGGTTGAGCAGGGTGGACTTGCCGCACCCCGAGGCCCCCAGGATGGTGACGAACTCGCCGGGCGCGACATCGAGGCTGATGTCGTCCAGGACGAGCTGCGAACCGGCCGGGCCGGAGAAGGACTTGGAGACGTGCTCGATCCGCGCGGCGTGCGTCGCGGACGCCGTCGCCGCCGTGTCCTCGGCAGCCTTGGCGAGTGTGGTGGCCATGGTCGTCACCTCCTGGGGATCAACTGCGCTGACGGATTACTTGGCGCCGAGACCGGCGTCGGAGACCGCGGGCTTGCCGGCCGCCTTGAGCACCTTGTTCAGGAGCGACAGGTCGTAGATGCCGTTCAGGTCGGGCTGCTCGATGAGCTTGGCCTTGACCGCCCAGTCGGACTCCGTCTTCAGCGTGGCCGCCAGCGGGTCGTCGGTGACCAGGATGCTCGGCCACGCCGGGTCGATGACCTTGGCGTCGAGCTCCTTGCCGCTGAGGGTCTTCAGCGCCGCGTTCGCGGACGCCTTCGCCTTGTCCGGGTTGGCGTTGATCCACTCGTTCGTCTTGACGGTGCCGCGCAGCACGGCCTCGACCACGTCCGCGTGCTCCTTGAGGAACTTCTGCGACACGATGACGTTCGTGATCACGAACTTCTTGTCGGGCCACAGGGAGGTCTCGTCCAGGAGCACGGAGCCACCGTCGGAGACGAGCTTGGAGGCCGTCGGCTCCGGCACCCAGGCGCCGTCGATCGAGCCCTGCTTGAAGGCGTCGGGAGTGACCTTGTTGTCCGTACGGACGACGGAGACATCGCCCTTGCCGGACTCCGGGTCGACCTTCCAGCCCTTCTCCGAGATCCAGTTGAGGAACGCGACGTCCTGCGTGTTCCCCTTCTGCGGGGTGGCGATCTTCTTGCCCTTGAGATCGTCCAGGGTCTTGATCTTGTCCGGGTTCACGACCAGCTTCACGCCGCCGGAGGCCGAGCCGGAGATGATCCGCAGGTTGGAACCCTTGGACTTCACGTAGCCGTTGATGGACGGCGAGGGGCCGATGAACCCGATGTCGAGGGAGCCGCCGTTGAGGGCTTCGATCTCGGAGGGGCCCGCGTTGAAGGTCTGCGGCTTGATCGCGGTGCCGCCGAGCTCCTTGGCGATCAGGCCCTCCTGGATGCCGACGAGCGCGGTGGCGTGCGTCAGGTTGGGGAAGTAGCCGATGCGGACCTCGGAGGCCGACAGCTTCTCGGCGCCGGCGGGGGCGGCCTTGGCCCGGTCGGCGGCGGGCTCGTCCTTCGCGGCCTCGGAGCCGTAGCCGCAGGAGGCGAGCGCCCCGATCAGCAGGGGCAGTGCGGCGGCGGCGACGGCGCCGCGGCGCAGGCCGTTACGGGAGGGCGCGGTGCGGGTGGTGCGGATGGCAGGCACGGGAGGTGTTCCTCTCGTTGCGTCGTGATCTCACGACGCACGTCTTCGTCTACGGAGCGGGGGCGGGTACGGCTCGTGGAGCGCGTGGGGGGTGTGGGCGCGCAAGCGGTGCGCGTACGTCATCGCGCACATCGCGCCACCCCGCCCTGCCCGCTGCCGAGGACGCCGCTGCCCACGCGGCCGCCCTCTTTCGCGAAGGTCGAGTACATGTCGGTGGTCATGCTCAGAAGTCCCACCCTTCGTCATCCTGGGGGGCCTCGTCGGCGGGCTCGGCCCGGGCGGCGAAGGCCGCCCCCGCCATGCCCGCCGCCAGGGTGGTGCCGTCGGCCGGGTCGATCAGCAGGAAGGACCCGGTACGGCGCGAGGCGGCGTAGGCGTCGAGCGCGAGCGGCTCGGCGGTCCGCACGACCACGCGGCCGATGTCGTTGGCCACCAGCTGCCCGGGCTCCGGGTGCTGGGAGAGGTCGTCCAGGGTCAGCCGCGAGGGGATCTCCTTGACGATCGCCTTGACCGTGCGCGTGGTGTGCTTGAGCAGCACCCGGGCGCCCACGGCCAGCGGCTGGTCGGCGACGTGGCAGACCGTCGCCTCGACGTCCTGCGTGGTGGCCGGGGCGCTCGCGGACGGCGCGATCAGGTCGCCGCGCGAGATGTCGATGTCGTCGCTCAGCCGCAGCGTCACCGACTGCGGGGCCCAGGCGATGTCGACGCTCTCGCCGAGCGCGTCGATCCCCTCGATGGTGCTCGTGCGCCCCGACGGCAGGACGGTGACGGCCTCGCCGACGCGCAGCACGCCGGAGGCGATCTGGCCCGCGTAGCCGCGGTAGTCGGGGTGCTCGGCGCTCTGCGGGCGGATCACGTACTGCACCGGGAAGCGGGCCGGGCAGGCGGTGAGGTCGTGGCTGACCGGGACGGTCTCCAGGTGCTCCAGCACCGTCGGGCCGCCGTACCAGTCCATGTTCGCGGAGGGCTCCACGACGTTGTCCCCGGCCAGCGCGGAGATCGGGATCGCGGTGATCTCCGGGACGCCGAGGCCGGAGGCGTAGGCGGTGAACTCCTCGGCGATCGCCGCGAAGACCTTCTCCGCGTAGCCCACCAGGTCCATCTTGTTGACGGCCAGGACCACGTGCGGCACCCGCAGCAGCGCGGCGACCGCCGCGTGCCGGCGGGTCTGCTCGATCACGCCGTTGCGGGCGTCGACCAGCACCACGGCCAGGTCGGCCGTGGAGGCGCCGGTGACCATGTTCCGGGTGTACTGCACGTGCCCGGGGGTGTCGGCGAGGATGAACCGGCGCCGGGCCGTGGCGAAGTACCGGTAGGCGACGTCGATGGTGATGCCCTGCTCGCGCTCGGCCCGCAGGCCGTCGGTGAGCAGCGCCAGGTCGGGGGTGTCCTGGCCGCGCCGCGCGGACGCCGCCTCGACGGCCTCCAGCTGGTCGGTCAGGATCGACTTGGAGTCGTGCAGGAGGCGTCCGACCAGGGTGGACTTGCCGTCGTCGACGGATCCGGCGGTCGCGAAGCGCAGCAGGGTCGTCGCGGACGGATCGCCCAGGTCGGCGAACTGCTCGGTGGTGGCGGTCATGTCTAGAAGTACCCTTCGCGCTTGCGGTCTTCCATCGCGGCCTCGGACATCTTGTCGTCGGCGCGGGTGGCGCCCCGCTCGGTGAGCCGGGAGGCGGCGATCTCGGCGATCACGGCGTCCAGCGTGGTGGCGTCGGAGTCGACGGCGCCGGTGCAGGACATGTCACCGACGGTGCGGTAGCGGACCAGGCGCGTCTCCGTCGCCTCGCCCTCCTTCGCGCCGCCCCAGTCGCCGGCGGTCAGCCACATGCCGTGCCGCTGGAAGACCTCCCGCTCGTGGGCGAAGTAGATCTGCGGCAGCTCGATGCCCTCGCGGGCGATGTACTGCCACACGTCCAGCTCGGTCCAGTTGGAGAGCGGGAAGACGCGCACGTGCTCGCCCGCCGCGTGCCGGCCGTTGTACAGGTTCCACAGCTCGGGGCGCTGACGGCGCGGGTCCCACTGGGAGAACTCGTCCCGCAGCGAGAACACCCGTTCCTTGGCGCGGGCCTTCTCCTCGTCGCGCCGGCCGCCGCCGAACACCGCGTCGAAGCGCAGCCGCTGGATCGCCTCGGTGAGCGGGACGGTCTGGAGCGGGTTGCGTGTGCCGTCGGGGCGCTCGCGCAGCTTCCCGGCGTCGATGTACTCCTGTACGGACGCCACGTGCAGGCGCAGTCCGTGCTCGGCCACCGTGCGGTCGCGGTACTCCAGCACCTCGGGGAAGTTGTGGCCCGTGTCGACGTGCAGCAGCGTGAAGGGGACCGGCGCGGGGGCGAACGCCTTGAGCGCCAGGTGCAGCATGACGATGGAGTCCTTGCCGCCGGAGAACAGGATCACCGGCTTCTCGAACTCGCCCGCCACCTCGCGGAAGATGTGCACGGCCTCGGACTCGAGGGCGTCCAGGTGGGACAGCGCGTAGGGCGCGTCCGCCTCGGCGTGGACGTGGGCGACCGTGGTGGTCATGCCAGACCCCTCTCGTTGAGCAGCGCGAACAGTGCCGCCGCGGACTCCTGCACCGACTGGGTGTGCGACTCGATCCGCAGGTCCGGTGAGTCCGGGGCCTCGTACGGGTCGTCCACCCCGGTCAGACCGGAGATCTCGCCCGCCGCCTGCTTGGCGTACAGGCCCTTCACGTCGCGCTCCGAGCAGACCTCGACCGGGGTGGCCACGTGGACCTCCAGGTACGTCGTCCCCTCGGCGGCGTGCCGCTTCCGCACCGCCTCCCGGCTGTCCGCGAACGGCGCGATGACCGGGACCAGCGCCTTCACGCCGTTGCGCGCGAGCAGTTCGGCGACGAAGCCGATCCGCTGCACGTTGGTGTGCCGGTCCTCGCGGGTGAAGCCCAGCCCGGCGGAGAGGAACTCGCGGATCTCGTCCCCGTCGAGCACCTCCACCCGGTGGCCCTCGCCGCGCAGCCGCTCGGCCAGCGCGCGGGCGATGGTGGTCTTGCCCGCGCTCGGCAGCCCGGTCAGCCACACGGTGGCGCCCTGGTCGCTCACGCTCATCTGCTCGTTCTCCGTCGGTTCCGTACGGTTCGCGGACTCGGTCATCAGCCGTGCAGTCCGCATTCGGTCTTGCCGCGCCCGGCCCAGCGGCCGGCCCGCGCGTCCTCGCCCGCCGCCACGCGGCGGGTGCAGGGGGCGCAGCCGACGGAGGCGTAGCCGTCCGTCAGCAGCGGGTTGGTCAGTACGCCGTGCTCGGCGACGTAGGCGTCCACGTCGTCCTGGGTCCAGCGGGCGATGGGGGAGACCTTGACCTTCCGCCGCTTCTCGTCCCAGCCGACGACGGGCGTGTTCGCCCGGGTCGGGGACTCGTCGCGGCGCAGCCCGGTCGCCCACGCGTCGTACGCCGTCAGGCCCTCTTCCAGCGGCTTGACCTTGCGCAGCGCGCAGCACAGGTCCGGGTCCCGGTCGTGCAGCCTCGGACCGTACTCGGCGTCCTGCTCGGCGACGCTCTGGCGCGGCGTCAGCGTGATGACCCTGACGTCCATCACGGCCTCGACCGCGTCCCGGGTGCCGATGGTCTCCTCGAAGTGGTAGCCCGTGTCGAGGAAGACCACGTCCACGCCGGGGCGGGCCCGGGAGGCGAGGTGGGCGACCACCGCGTCCTCCATCGAGGAGGTCACGGCGAACCGCGGGCCGAAGGTGTCGGCCGCCCAGCGCAGGATGTCCAGCGCGGAGGCGTCCTCCAGGTCGCGGCCGGCCCGCTCGGCCAGCTCGCGCAGTTCGGCGGTGCGTGCGTCCTGAACCGTCGTCATATCTCTTCCCTTCCACCACTACCGGTGCGAAGTCCGCGGGACAGCAGCCCGAGGTACTTCAACTGGAAGGCCCGGTTGCAGGACCGGCATTCCCAGGCGCCGTGGCCCTGTTCGTTCGGGAACAGGTCCTCGTCGCCGCAGTACGGGCAGTGGAACGGGGCGGCGCGCTCGCTCATGCCAGGCTCTTCTCGTCTGCGCGCGCGACCCAGGACGCGAAGCGCTCGCCGTCCTCGCGCTGCTCCTCGAAGCGCGTGACGACCCGCTCGACGTAGTCGGGCAGACCGGTCGCGGTGACCTTGAGGCCGCGGACCTTGCGGCCGAAACCGGCCTCCAGGCCCAGCGCGCCGCCGAGGTGCACCTGGTAGCCCTCGACCTGGTTGCCGTCGTCGTCCAGGACCAGCTGGCCCTTGAGACCGATGTCCGCCACCTGGATACGGGCGCAGGCGTTGGGGCAGCCGTTGATGTTGATGGTGAGCGGCTCGGCGAAGTCCGGCAGACGGCGCTCCAGTTCGTCGATCAGCGAGGCGCCGCGCGCCTTCGTCTCGACGATGGCCAGCTTGCAGAACTCGATGCCGGTGCAGGCCATCGTGCCGCGGCGGAACGGGGACGGCTTGACCCGAAGGTCCAGCGCCTCCAGCGCGGCGACGAGGGAGTCCACCTGGTCCGCCTCGATGTCCAGCACGACCATCTTCTGCTCGGCGGTGGTGCGCAGCCGGCCGGAACCGTGGCGCTCGGCCACGTCCGCGATCTTCGTCAGGGTGGCGCCGTCCACGCGGCCGACCCGGGGGGCGAAGCCGACGTAGAAGCGGCCGTCCTGCTGCTGGTGCACGCCGACGTGGTCGCGCCACTGGCCGGTGGGCTGCTCGGGGGCGGGGCCGTCGGTCAGCTTGCGCTGCAGGTACTCGTCCTCCAGCACCTGGCGGAACTTGGCCGGGCCCCAGTCGGCGACGAGGAACTTCAGCCGGGCGCGGGTGCGCAGGCGGCGGTAGCCGTAGTCGCGGAAGATCGAGATGACGCCCTCGTAGACGTCCGGGACCTCTTCCAGCGAGACCCAGGTACCCAGGCGCACACCGAGCTTGGGGTTGGTGGAGAGGCCGCCGCCGACCCAGACGTCGAAGCCGGGGCCGTGCTCGGGGTGGTTCACGCCGACGAAGGCGACGTCGTTGATCTCGTGCGCCACGTCGAGCAGCGGCGAGCCGGAGACGGCCGACTTGAACTTGCGGGGCAGGTTGGAGAAGTCCTTGTTGCCCACGATCCGGCGGTAGATCTCCTCGATGGCGGGGGTGCCGTCGATGATCTCGTCCTTGGCGATGCCGGCGACCGGCGAGCCGAGGATGACGCGGGGGCAGTCACCGCAGGCCTCGGTGGTCGACAGGCCGACCGCCTCCAGGCGGCGCCAGATCTCCGGGACGTCCTCGATGCGGATCCAGTGGTACTGCACGTTCTGCCGGTCGGTGAGGTCGGCGGTGCCGCGGGCGAACTCCTGCGAGACCTCGCCGATCACGCGCAGCTGCTCGGTCGTCAGGCGGCCGCCGTCGATGCGGACGCGGAGCATGAAGTACTCGTCGTCCAGCTCCTCGGGCTCCAGGATCGCGGTCTTGCCGCCGTCGATCCCGGGCTTGCGCTGGGTGTAGAGGCCCCACCAGCGCATCCGGCCGCGCAGGTCGTTGGGGTCGATCGAGTCGAAGCCGCGCTTGGAGTAGATCGTCTCGATGCGCGTCCGCACGTTGAGACCGTCGTCGTCCTTCTTGAACTGCTCGTTGCCGTTGAGGGGCGTGTGGTGGCCGACGGCCCACTGGCCCTCGCCGCGGTGGCGGCCGGGCTTGCGGCGCGCGGCTGCGGGGGCGGCTGCGGGCGTTTCGGGGGTGGCGGCCATGGCGGTACGTCCTTCTGTGGCGGCTCGAAGCAGGGGCGGGCGGAGCGGCGTTGCCCCGCGGCTTCGACCTGCGGTGATGCGCGTCGGTGCGCGGACAGGTGCGGCGGATCGCGCCCCCCTTCGCCGGTGGGCGGGGGCGGTTCTCGGCCTGCGGGGGCTTGCGGAATCGGCGCGTCCGCGGAGGCGGCGGCGACGAGGTGCGGCGGGGCTGGTTCCGTCAGCTCGCCGGACAGATGGCGCTGGACATGCGGCCGAGGTCGACGTGCCGCCGACTCACCAAGGCAATTCCAGCTCCATTCATGGCGGAAGCGTGGCATGGGCCTGTTGGAGGAGTCCACTACTGTCCAGCATCCGGACGAATGCGTCCCGCATCCCGAGACGTGTGTCCCGGGTCACGTCCCGGGGGCCGAGCCGGACCGCGCCGGGGGACACCGCCCCGGGCCCCGGCGGCGCGAGGAGCCCGGGGGTCCGGGGGCGGAGCGGCTCCGCAGTCCGATCGAGGGTGCCTCCGGCGGCGCCTCAAACGCCGGCGAGGCTGGATTGCCGCCCGTGGCGGTCCGGTCACGGCACGGGGGTGGCTGGCCGGGTCGAACCCCGTGGCGCCTCCGGCGGCGCCTCAAACGCCGGCGGGGCTGGATTGCCGCCCGTGGCGGTCCGGTCATGGCACGGGGGTGGGGTGGCTGGCCGGGCCGAACCGTCTGCGGCCCCCAATCCCCCCGGGGTGCCTCCGGCGGCGCCTCAAACGCCGGCGGGGCTGGGAGGGTGCGCTGCAACCGGGGGCTGCTCAGGCCGATCACCGGGACCCGGCCACCGTCGTCGCTGGGAGCCTCCGGCCATCCCAACCTCGTCGGTCGGGAGCCCCCGGCCGCCCCCAGCCTCGTCGGTAGGAGCCCTCGGCCACCCCAGCCCCGCCGGCGTTTGAGGCGCCCCCGGAGGGCAGTCCGGGCGGGCGTCCGCGGAGGCCCCCGGCCACCTCCAGCCTCGCCGGTGGGGAGCCCCCGGCCACCCCAGCCCCGCCGGCGTTTGAGGCGCCCCCGAAGGGGAGGCCGGGCCGCGGCCGGGGTGTCGACCGGCGCTCCCCCGTCAGGGGATGCGGGGCCCCGGGGCCAGGGGGAACGGGCGCACCCCGCCAGGGGTCAGGCACCCCCGCCAGGGGTCAGGCGCCCGGCCAGGGGCCCGGGGTCGGAGTGGCGGGCTTGGGTTCGGTTTCCGTGCGGAAGAGGCGGAACCCCCGCCGCAGGTAGTTGTCCATGGCCGTCGGCCCGTCCTGGCTGCACGTGTGCAGCCACACCCGCTTCGTCGGCTCCCGCTCCGGCCAGCGGACCGCCAGGTCCCACGCCCGGGCCACCCCCACCGACAGCAGGTGCCCGCCGATCCGCCGCCCCCGGAAGTCCGGCAGCAGGCCGAAGTACACGATCTCCACCACACCGTCGTCCTGCGGGTCGAACTCCACGTACCCCGCCGGCGTCCCCCGGTCGTAGGCCACCCAGGTCTCCACCCCCGGACGCCCCAGCTGCTCCACCCACTGCGCCCGCGTCAGCGACAGCCGGTCCGTCCAGTGGATGTCACCGCCCACCGACGCGTACAGGAAGCGGCTGAACTCGGGCGAGGGGACCTCCGCGCGCGAGATCGTGATCTCGGAACCTGGAACGGCCGCCGGTACGAGGTCGTCCGGCGAGGTCATCTCCAGGGACCAGGTGGTGAGGGTGAGGGTGCTCATGCAGGTCAGGGAATCACATCCCCGGCCCGCCGCGCCCTGGCCACCGCCGGGGCACTGGAATGCGGCAGGAGGTCGGCGGGCCGCTCCGGCCGGACCACCTCCACCTCCACGTCCTCCGCGAACCGGTACGGCCGGTGCGTCAGCACCCCGGCCAGGTGGCGCCGTACCCGCGACATCTCGGCCCGCACCGTCACCGTCCGCGTCGCGTCCCCGAACAGCTCCAGCGCCAGCTCCGCCGCCGACCGCCCCCGCGGGCTGTCCGCCAGCAGGAACAGCAGCTCCGCGTGGCGCGGGCTCAGCTCCTGGGTCCAGCTGCCCGCCGCCCCGTACACCGTCGCCGACCAGGCCCGCGGCCGGCTCAGGTCCAGTACGACCCGGCCCGCCGCCGCGCCCGTACGGGCCTCCGCGACCCGCAGCAGCCAGCCGCCCGGCAGCGGCTCCACCACGCAGTCGCCCAGCTGCGGAACCCACTGCCGCCCCGGTCCGAAGGACTTCGCCAGCGACACCCGCTCCACCGGCGCCAGCCCGGTGACCGCGGCCGTCCAGCCGTGCGGGTCCACCGCCAGCGCCCGCCCCGGCAGCCGCGCCAGCAGCGGAGCCGCCACCGCCCGCAGCCCCTCCAGGGACTCCAGGTGGCGGATCCGCAGCTCCCGCTCCGCCAGCCGCGCCACCGAGGCCACCCAGGTCAAGGTGGCCGGGTGCATGGTGGCGAGCGGCCCGCTGACGTCGATCACGCCCAGCAGCTGCCCGTCGCGCGGATCGTGGACGGGCGCGCCCGCGCACGTCCAGTCGTGGTGACTGGAGACGAAGTGCTCCGCCGAGAACACCTGGACGGGCCGCCGCGTGACCAGGGCGGTGCCGACCCCGTTGGTGCCGACCACCGCCTCGTCCCAGTGCGCGCCCACCCCGAAGCCCAGCCGGTCCGCCCGGCGCAGTATCGAGGCGGCGCCCTCCCGCCACAGCAGCCGCCCGTCCGCGTCGGCGATCACCATGATGTGCAGCGCTTCGTCCAGGGCGGGCAGCAGCCCCTCGCGCAGCACCGGCAGCAGCGTCCGCAGCGGCGACACCTGCCGCCGCTCCTCCGTCTCGGCGGCCGACAGCATCCGCGAGCGGGCGTCCCGGTCGGGGTGCACCCCGACCTCCATCATCCGCCGCCACGAGGCGGCGATCTCGGGGCGCGGCGCGGCGGGCGGCCGGTCCCCGGCGAGCGCCGCCGCCCGGACGCCCCTGAGCAGCCGGGCCGCGGCGCGCGCGTCCATGGCGGCGAGCCGCGCCACGTCGACCGCGCCCCCCGCGGTACCCGAGCCGCCTGCAGTGGTTGCCACAGGATCCTCCTGAATGAAGCCGGACCGTGCGTTGTGGACTGCCGCGCGGGCCGGCGCGGCGCCGTACGGACCACACCGCCGCCCGCGCCACTGGCCCCACAGCGGACCCACAGGTTGCAACGGTACGCAACCCTCGCCAAGTGCCGGTCGCCCGACCGAAACTGTGCGTCACGCCGACAGGCGGCGTGAAGGCTCCTCCTCGGGGCTGCCCGGAGCAGGCGTGGTGCCGAGTCGGCGCGGCGCCGCCCTGCTGCGGAGACGGGCCGGATCCGGCTCGGAGTGGTTTGGGGACCGCTCCTAGCCCGTGATCCGCGCCCGTTCGACCACCGCGCCCAGGTCAAGGCTGTGCGGCAGCGTCCCGAAGGCGGCCCCCCAGTCCCCGCCCAGGCGCGAGGCGCAGAAGGCGTCGGCGACCGCGGGCGGCGCCCAGCGCACCAGCAGGGAGCCCTGCAGGACCAGCGCCATCCGCTCCACCACGCGCCGGGCCCGCGCCTCGATCCCCTCCAGGTCGGCCAGCTCGGTCAGCAGGTCCTTGACCGCCGCGTCGAGGCGGTGGTCCGCGCCCCGGGCGAGGCCGACCTCCTGGAGGAACGCGTTCAGCGCCTGCGGTTCGCGCTGGAGCGCCCGCAGCACGTCCAGCGCCTGCACGTTGCCCGAGCCCTCCCAGATCGAGTTCAGCGGGGACTCGCGCAGCAGCCGCGGCAGCCCGGACTCCTCGACGTACCCGTTGCCGCCCAGGCACTCCAGCGCCTCCGCGACGGCCGGGGTGCAGCGCTTGGTCACCCAGTACTTCGCGGTGGGGACGGCGATCCGCAGGAAGGCGCGCTCCTGCTCGGTGCCCGCGTCGTACGCCGCCGCCAGCCGCAGCGTCAGCACGGTCGCCGCCTCCGACTCCACGGCCAGGTCCGCCAGCACGTTGCGCATCAGCGGCTGGTCGAAGAGCTTCGCTCCGAAAGCGGAGCGGTGCTCCGCGTGGTGCACGGCCTGCGTCAGCGCCTGCCGGATCAGCGAGGCCGACCCGATCACGCAGTCCAGCCGGGTCGCGGCGACCATCTCGATGATGGTGCGCACCCCCCGGCCCTCCTCGCCGACCCGCCGGGCCCAGGTCCCGTCGAACTCCACCTCGCTCGACGCGTTCGACCGGTTGCCGAGCTTGTCCTTCAGCCGCTGGATCGCGAACACGTTCCGCGTCCCGTCCGCCAGCACCCGCGGCACCAGGAAGCAGGTCAGCCCGCCCGGTGCCTGCGCCAGGACGAGGAAGCCGTCGCACATCGGGGCCGAGCAGAACCACTTGTGCCCGGTCAGCAGGTACTCGCCGGACGCGTCCAGCGCCACCGCCCGCGTGGTGTTGGCGCGCACGTCGCTGCCGCCCTGCTTCTCGGTCATCCCCATGCCGAAGAGGACGCCCGGCTTCTGCGCGGCCGGGCGCAGGCCCGGGTCGTAGACGTGCGAGGTGAGCCGCGGCTCCCACTCGGCGGCCAGCTCCGGGTCCGCGCGCAGCGCGGGCACCGCCGCGTGCGTCATGGAGACCGGGCAGCCGTGCCCCGACTCGGCCTGCGACCAGACGAAGAACCCGGCGGCGCGTCGCAGGTGGCCCGCCTCCCGCCCCCAGGCGTCGGTCAGCCCGGCGCTCACCGCGCGGTCGAGCAGCCGGTGCCAGGAAGGGTGAAAGTCCACTTCGTCGATCCGGTTCCCATACCGGTCGTGTGTGCGGAGCTTCGGTGGGTTCTCGTTCGCCTGGGCACCCCATTCCTGGGCCTGCGCGGAGCCCGCGGCGAGCCCGAGCGCGGTGAGTTCTTCCCTTGCCTCCCTGCGGAGTTCGGGGGCGAGGTGCCGCTCCACGCCCTCCGTGAGGGCGCGGTCGCCCCCGTAGACGTCGTGCCCGACCAGGGGTGGTGCCTGGTTGCTGACTGTGTGGGTGGTGGCTGCCATGCCGATACGGTAAGGAGGTGCAGCCAGCAAATGAAACACCCGAGCGGCCTCCGGGGCGGCTCCACCGGGCCAGGGCCCTCTACCGCAACGTCTCCAAGCGCAAGATGGCCTGGCTGCTGCTCAAGGACACGGTCAATTCGTGCATCGAGTACCGGATCCTGGGACTCGCGGCCGAAGCGGCGTTCTTCACGCTGCTCTCGCTGCCGCCGCTGTTCCTGGGCCTGCTCGGGCTGGTCGGCTACGTGGACGGCTGGAGCGGCACCACCTCGGTCCAGAGCATCGAGGAGAACATCCTGCGAGCGGTCGGCACCGTGCTCTCCGACCGGGGCGTCAACGACATCGCGCGGCCCATGCTGGACGACGTGACCCGCCAGGCCCGCCCCGACCTGATCTCGCTCGGCTTCGCCTTCGCCCTGTGGTCGGGCTCGCGCGCCGTCAACGTCTTCGTCGACACCATCACCGTCATGTACGGGCTCGACGGCCAGCGCGGCATCGTCAAGACCCGGCTGCTGGCCTTCGTGCTGTACGTCGTCGCACTGCTGGTCGGCTCGATCGTGCTGCCGCTGCTCGTGGCGGGCCCGGACGCCGTGGTGCGGTGGGTGCCCTGGGGGACGGAGGTGGTGGCGGTGCTGTACTGGCCGACCGTCACCCTGCTGTCGATCGTCTTCCTGACCACGCTCTACCACGTGTCCGTACCGGTGCGCTCGCCGTGGATCGAGGACGTGCCGGGGGCGCTGGTCGCCCTGGCCATGTGGGTGCTCGGGTCCTTCCTCCTGCGGATCTACCTCACGAACACGGTCGAGGGACCGACGATCTACGGCTCCCTGGCCGCGCCCGTCGCCATCCTGCTCTGGATCGGCATCTCGGCCTTCGCCGTCCTCGTGGGGGCCGCCGTCAACGCGGCGATCGACCGCGTCTGGCCGTCCGTGGCGACGGCGGCGGCCCGCGAGGCCAACGAGCGGGTGCGGGAGGCGGAGGCCGCCCAGCTGATCGCCCGTGCGGCCGCCTGGCGGGCCCTGGCCGAGGGCGAGTCGGAGGACGACGAGGACGCGGGAATGCCGTCCGAGTTCCCCGAACGCTGGTCCAAGTTCCTGCCGCCGGAGGACTACTCCTCCCGGCTGCGCAAGCACTAGCCGCGCGGACATCTGCAAGTCTCGCTGCCCGCCCGGGGCGTTGAAATAAAAAGGGTTGGCGCGGGGGCGCGGGCGCGCGCTACCGTGAAGCCGTTCACGCCGAGTGGACCGGAGCCGCTGCGTGCGGATCCGCACGTCACAGGAGGTGAGTCCATTGATGACTGTCGTCGAGCAGGGCACTGCCCGCACTCAGGAGTTCATCAATCTCATTCCTGTGGTCTCCGGCTGACCTTCACCGCACTTCCGCGCGCAGCGCGCGCGTCCTGCCGGGGCCACCCTGTGAAGGGTTCCCCTTGTCTTCCTCTGCCTTCCCGCAGATCGCTTCCCTCTCCCACGCCCTCGGCGCCTACGGCTGGGACGACGCCTGGGCCGCCGAGTTCGCACCGTACGCCGAGCAGGGCCTCGTGCCCGGCCGCGTCGTCCGGGTCGACCGCGGCCAGTGCGACGTCATGACCGCGGACGGGATCGTCCGCGCCGACACCGCCTTCGTCACCCCGCACGACCCGCTGCGGGTCATCTGCACCGGTGACTGGGCCGCCGTCGAGGCGGCCGGCAACCCCCGTTACGTCAAGGCGTACCTGCCGCGCCGGACCGCGTTCGTACGGTCCACCTCCTCGCAGCGCTCCGAGGGGCAGATCCTCGCGGCCAACGTCGACCACGCGATCATCGCGGTGTCGCTCGCCGTCGAGCTGGACCTCGGCCGCATCGAGCGCTTCCTCGCCCTCGCGTGGGAGTCCGGCGCGCAGCCGCTGGTCGTCCTGACCAAGGCGGACCTGGTCCCGGACCCGGTCACCCTCGCGCACCTCGTGGAGGACGTGGAGACCGCGGCGCCGGGCGTCGGCGTCCTCACCGTCTCCTCCGTCACCGGCGAGGGTACGGACGTCCTCACCGCCATCGTCGCCTCCGGGACCAGCGTGCTGCTCGGCATCTCGGGCGCGGGCAAGTCCACCCTGGCGAACGCGCTGCTCGGCGAGGAGGTCATGGCGGTCCGGGCCGCCCGTGACGTCGACGGCAAGGGCCGCCACACCACGACGACCCGCAACCTGCTCGCCCTGCCGGAGGGCGGGGTCCTGATCGACACCCCGGGCCTGCGCGGCGTCGGCCTCTTCGACGCGGAGGCGGGCGTCGGGCAGGTGTTCTCCGAGATCGAGGAGTACGCCGCCCGGTGCCGCTTCCACGACTGCGCGCACGAGGCGGAGCCGGGGTGCGCGGTGCTGCGGGCGGTGGAGGAGGGGGCGCTGCCGGAGCGGCGGCTGGAGAGCTACCGGAAGCTGCTGCGGGAGAACCAGCGGATCGTGGCGAAGACGGATGCGCGGCTCCGCTCCGAGATCCGCCGCGACTGGCGCATCAAGTCGGCCGAGGGCCGCGCCAACTACGCCGCCAAACGAAGCGGCCGCCCCTGACCCCCGCCCCGGGGGCCGACCTCCCGGCCCCGGGCCCCCATCCGGGGGCTTGGTGCCGGGGCGGCACGGCCCACTGCACCGACGGGGGCGAAAATCCAGCCTCGCCGGGGCTGGGGGCGCCGGGCCGCTCGGCCCCTTTCGCCGCCGGGGGCGCACATCCAGCCTCGCCGGCGTTTGAGGCGCCCCCGAAGGGCCCTCGACCCGCACGGCGGGGCCGGATCAGCCACGAGGCAACCCCGCCGGGGACCGGGTGCTCGCCCGAGCCCTCACCCCGACCTCGGCCGGTCGTGCCCTCCGGGGGCGCCTCAAACGCCGGCGAGGCTGGGATGGCAAGGCTGGCCCCGGGCCGTCTCAAACGCCGGCGGGGCTGGGATGGCAAGGCTGGCCCCGGGCCGTCTCAAACGCCGGCGAGGCTGGGATGGCAAGGCTGGCCCCGGGCCGCCTCAAACGCTGGCGGGGCTGGGATGGCAAGGCTGGCCCCGGGCCGCCTCAAACGCTGGCGGGTCTGGGATGGCGGGGCTGGCCCCGGGCCGCCTCAAACGCTGGCGGGGCTGGGATGGCGGGGCTGGCCCCGGGCCGCATCAAATGCCGGCGGGGCTGGGGTGGCGGGGCTGGCCCCGGGCCTCTCAAGCGCTGGCGGGGCTGGGATGGCGGCGCTGGCCGCGGGCCGCCTCAAGCGCCGGCGGGGCTGGGGGTGGTCGCCACCACCGCCAGCCACGCCCCGGTCACCAGGAGGCACGCGAACAGCTCCACCAGCACGCTCGTCCCCACCGCCCGCATGACCGCCCGCAGCGAGGTCACCGCCTCGCCGTGGGTGCCCAGGCGGCGCCGCTCGCACAGGTAGATCCCGCCGATGAAGCCCGGCACCGCGCCCAGCACCGGCACCAGGACGAAGCCGAGGAAGGCGCCCGCGCCCGCGTACACCGCCATCCGCCGGGTGACGCCCACCCCCCGCAGCCGCCGCGGCGGGAGCTGCCACTTCACCACCTGGACCACCAGCAGCAGCGCCGTCGCCGACACCAGCAGCGACCAGGCGGGCGCGGTCCGCTCGTGCATCGCCCACCACAGCACGCCCGCCCAGACCAGCAGGGTCCCCGGGACGCCGGGCACCAGCACCCCGAGCACCCCGAGCAGCAGCACCAGGCCCACCAGGAGCAGCTGAGGCAGATCCATCTGATCAGCGTGACCGACCGGGGGCTATCGGGCCACCCAGCCCCGTTCGTACGCGTGCCAGCCCAGCTGCATCCGGGTCGTGACCCCGGCACTCTCCATCAGGCCCTTGACCCGGCGCTGCACCGTCCGCAGCCCCAGCTCCAGGTGTTTCGCCACGCTCGCGTCGGTCATCCCCACCAGCAGCAGCGAGAGGATCTCCAGGTCCGTGGCGTCCGGGCCGCCGCCCGACTCGTCGATCCCGCCGCCCGCCCCCAGCCGCAGCGGGAGCGCCTCCCGCCACACCGCCTCGAAGAGTCCCATCAGGGATTCCAGCAGGCCCGACGCGTGCACCACCAGCGCCGCCGGTTCGGCGGTGCGGGCCGTCAGCGGCACCATCGCCAGGCTCCGGTCCGCGATCACCAGCTTCGTCGGGACCTCTCCCGTCACCCGGACCCGCTCGCCCCGGCCCAGCGCCGTCGAGGCCTCCCGCAGCCCCCTCGGCAGGGTCAGCACCTCGCGCTCGATCACCACCCGGTAGTCGACCCCGCGCACGGCGGCCCGTTCCTCCGCCTCGTTCTCCGTGCCCGTCATCACCTGCGGCCGGCCGGTGACCAGCGCGCACACCTCCTCCACCGCGCCCAGCTGGAGCTGCACGAAGCGGTGCGCCACCGCGCTCGCGCCCGTCACCACCTCCACCAGGTCGTGCACCGCCGGCTCCGCCGCCTCCGCCCGGTACTCCTCGGCCAGCAGGACCGCGGCCAGCTCGGCCTGCTCCAACTCGTGCCGCTGCTGGGTGAGCAGGGCCCCCAGCGCCACCCCGGGCGGTGCGGCCACCCAGCGGCCGGGGCGGGCCGAGGACTGCGCGGCCAGGCCGTGGCGCTCCAGGTGCCGCAGGGCCCGTTCGGTCTGCGGCACCGGCAGGGCCAGCCGGTGGGCGAGGTCCGGTACCTCCGCCGCCCCCAGCGCGACCAGCGCGCGGTACGCCGACTCCTGGCCCTCGTCCAGGCCTACGGCACCCAGCAACCCGTCCACCCCACTCTCCACCCGGTCCCAGGCCGCCCGCTCTGGCGGGAAACGGCCACGGCGCAAACCCGCCGTGGACATCATCACCGCACCCACCGCCTCTCTGCCAAGGTGACGCCACCGCAGCACCACCAACCGCCGGCCCGAAGCCCTCCGCGCGGCAACTTTGCCGTGCAATGGGCCCGTTGGCCGGAATTCACCTGGGGAGAGCGATGCGCCCGATATCGCGTACGGCAGTGGGGGTGGCCACGGCGGCCGTCCTCGCCGTCACAGCCGTCGGCACCTCGGCGGCGCAGCCGAGCGAGGGCGGGCCGGCGAAGAGACCGCTGACCGGCAGCGGGGCGGCCGCCGGGCAGCCCACCGGACCGGTGACCGTCACCCTGGTCACCGGCGACCGGATCCTGGTGTCCACGGACGCCACCGGCCGTTCCGCAGCCGCCGCCCTGCCCCGGGAGGACGGCACCCAGCCGCTCGTGCAGACCCGGCAGTCCGGCAAGGACGTCTACGTCTACCCCGAGAGCGCGGTCGAGGCGCTCGCGGCGGGCACCGTCGACGAGCAGCTCTTCAACGTCACCGGCCTGATCCGGCAGGGCTACGACGACGCGCACGCCAAGAAGCTGCCGCTGATCGCGGTCTACGACGGCCTCGACACGGCGCGCAGCGCCCCGGCCGCCCCGCGCGGCGCCGAGCGTTCCCTGGTCCTCGGTTCGATCGGCGCGGTCGCGCTCTCGGCCGACAAGGCGCAGGCTGCCACCTTCTGGTCGGACGTCACCGCGAAGGCCGCCGCCCGCACGCGCGGCGCGGGCGGCCTGAAGAAGCTGTGGCTCGACGGCAAGGTCCGGGCGAACCTGGAACGTTCCACCCGGCAGGTCAACGCACCCGCCGCCTGGGCCGCCGGATACGACGGCTCCGGCGCCACGGTCGCCGTCCTGGACACCGGCGCCGACCTCGACCACCCCGACCTCAAGGGCCGCGTCGCCGAGTCGAAGAACTTCACCGACTCTGACACCGACGCCGACCGCCAGGGCCACGGCACCCACACCACCTCCACCGTAGGCGGCTCGGGTGCGGCGAGCGGCGGCGCCAAGAAGGGCGTCGCCCCCGGCGCGCGGCTGCTCAGCGGGAAGGTCCTCAACGACTCCGGCTCCGGCCTGGACTCCTGGATCATCGCGGGCATGGAATGGGCCGTCGCGAGCAAGGCCGACGTCGTCTCCATGAGCCTGGGAGACCCCTCCCGGACCGCCTGTGACGACCCGATGAGCGCCGCCGCCGAGCGGCTCGCCCAGAGCGGCGGCACCCTGTTCGTCATCGCCGCCGGCAACTCCGGGCCCGGCGACAACACGGTCTCCTCGCCCGGTTGCACGCCCGGCGTGCTGACGGTGGGCGCGGTCGACCGCGACGACACCACCGCCTCCTTCTCCAGCCGCGGGCCGGCCGGCCTCGCGCACACCCTCAAGCCGGAGATCGCCGCCCCCGGCGTCCAGATCTCGGCCGCCGCCATGGGCGGCCGCGGGGTGTACGCCTACCAGGCCATGTCCGGTACCTCGATGGCCACCCCGCACGTCGCGGGCGCCGCGGCCATCGTCAAGCAGCGCCACCCGGACTGGACGGCGCAGCAGGTCAAGGCCGCGCTCGTCGGCTCCGCAGAGACCGGGATCCCGGGCGACGTACGCGAGACCGGCGGCGGCCGCCTCGACGTGCAGCGGGCCATCGGGACCACGGTCACCTCCGCCCCCGCCGTGCAGGGCGGCGCGTACAACTGGCCGCAGGACCGGAGCGACCGGACCACCGTGACCGTTCCGTACACCAACACCGGCGGCGCGCCGGTCACCCTCCGGCTCGGCGTGGAACACCTCACCGGCAACGACGGCTCCGCGGTCCGCAGCCAGGTCGCCCGCCTGGACCGGCGCGAGGTGACCGTCCCCTCCGGAGCCACCGTCACGGTGCCCCTCGCGCTGGACCCCGCGGCCCGCCTGGAGCGCGCCCAGTACGGCGACGTCACCGGCCGGGTGGTGGCCACCGGCCCCGGCGGCCTGCGCGTCTCGACGCCCTTCTCGCTGTACGTGCAGCCCGAGACCGTCACCCTGCGCGTGAAACTGCTCGACCGGGTGGGCAGGCCCGCCGCCGGACCGTCCTCCCTGGACGTCATCGGCACCGACGACGCCAGCGGCGAACGCCGGTTCAACGACGGCTCCGCCGACCAGGTCTACCGGCTCCGCCCGGGCTCGTACTTCCTCTCCTCCTTCGTCGCCACCCCGGACGCGGGCGGCGCAGAGAACGCGCTGGTCGACTCCCTGACCTATCTCGGGCGCCCGCAGGTCGAGTTGAGGAAGGACACCACGATCGTGCTGGACGCCCGCACCGCCGGGCGGCTCGCGATCGAGGCCGACCGGCCCACCGAGACCCGCGGTGCCACGCTCGCCTTCGCCCGCCACTGGGACCCCAACTGGCTGCACGCCGGCACCGCGATGGGCGGCCGCACCATCCGCGGGTTCTACGCCTCCGTCGAGGGCCGGGCCACCGAAGGCGGCTTCGAGTTCGGCAGCTACTGGCGGCAAGCCGCGCCCCTGCTGGCCGAGTTGAAGGTGTCCGGCGGCCCGGTGCTGCACCCCCTCACCGCCTCCACCGGCAGCGACAACCTCGACGGACGCGGCAGCGCCCCGCTCGTCGACGCGGGCGCCGGCACCCCCGCGGAACTGGCCGCGGCCGGCGCGCAGGGCGCGATCGTGCTGGTGAAGACCGGCGACGGCTCGCTGTACGACCTCGCCGAGGATGCGAAGGCGGCCGGTGCCAAGGCCGTCCTCGCCCACCGCGACGCCCCCGGCCGCTGGGTCGGCTTCAACGGCTACACCGGCGGCCCGCTGCCCGCGCTGTCCATCGAGACCGCCGAGGCCAAGGCGCTGCTCGCCCGGCTCGCGCGGGGCAAGGTGACGTTGACCTGGCAGGGCACCGCGAAGAGCCCGTACGTCTACAACCTCGCCCAGACCGAGCAGGGCACGCTGCGCGGCGACCGGACCTACCGGGTGCGCGACCGCGACCTCGGTACGGTCCGCTCCACCTACCGCGCGATGGGCGTCGACTCCGCCTACATGGACCTGACCGGCGCCTACCGGCCGCTGGGCACGGCCGTGTCCTTCGGCTCCCTGGACACCGTCGCCGTCCCGGGGGAGCGCACCGAGTACTACACCGCCGGGGACACCGCCTGGGACCACATGGTCTCCAGCAGCTTCCCCTGGGGCGAGCTGATGACCGACCAGCAGCGCACCCACACCAAGGGCGGCCGGCGCTCCGAGACCTGGTACGACGGGGTGATCGGCCCGGTCGCTGCCCGCGACGCGAGCGGCAAGCCGCTGCTCGCCGCCGAGCGGCAGGGCAACCTGATCGGCTTCTCCTCCGCGATGTGGGGCGACAGCGGCCACTACGCGCTGCCCGGATCCTTCGGTGACATCGGCGGCCTGACGCTCACCCGCGACGGCGTGGAGATCGGCACCGGCTGGTACCCGAACGCGGGGGTCTTCGAGGTCCCGGCCGAAGCGGGGACGTACGCGCTCACCCAGACCCTGGAGAAGATCGGCGGACCGGCGCGCGACTGGCAGCGCTCGCAGGGCGTACGGACCACCTGGACCTTCCGCTCCGCGCTCGACGCGTCGGCCTACTCGACGGGCCTGCCGGTCCTCTTCCCGGCGCTCACCCTCCCCGAGGACGGCCTGAAGACCCTCCCCGCCCGGAACGGGCAGCGCATCGGGCTGGGAGTCACCGGGCACGCGGGTTACGCGCCGGGAGCCCTCGCGAGCGCCAAGCTGTCCTACAGCTACGACGACGAGCACTGGACGCAGGCTCTGGTCGGCGAGCGGGACGGCCGCTGGAGCGCGGTCGTCGACCACGCGGGCGCGGCCGGCAAGCCGGTCTCGCTCCGGGTCGAGCTGACCGACGCGAAGGGAGCCACCGTCACCCAGACGGTCGCACGCGCCTACGACGTCCGGTAACCCGTTCGGCGCCAGAGGGCAAGGGGTCCGCCGGGCAGTAGCCCGGCGGGCCCTTTTCCGCGCGTTCCGCGTTTTCCGCCGCCCCGGGCGGCCGACACTAGGGGCATGAGTCAGCAGGGGGACGCGGACAACTGGTGGCAGAAGCTCTACGAGGACCCGGCCGGGCCGGAGCCGGGACCCACCGGTTCCGCCGCCCCCGCCGATCCCGCCGACACGCTGGACAGCCGCTTCAGCTCGGCGTCGGTGCTGGTGGGAGAGGTACCACCGCCCCGCGATCCGGCCCCGGCACCGGGCCCAGCGCCCGGCCCGCTGCCGGGGGCACGGTCCGGCCCGCTGCCCGGCCCAGCGCCCGGCCCGGTGCCGGGCACCCCGACTGGCCCGTTGCCCGGTGCGCGGTCCGGCCCGGAGCTTGACGCGGGGTCTGACCCGCTGCCCGGTGCGGGGTCCGACCGGGTGCCCGGTGCGCGGTCCGGTGCGGTCTCCAGCGCGGGGGCCGGCCCGCGGCTTGATCCGGGGTCCGGCCCTGCGCTTGAAGCCCCTTCCGGGCCGCCGCCCCACGAGGTGTCCGGCCCGGAGCCGGGCGCCGGGCCCGGCCCGGCGCCCGGCGGGGGGTCTGACCGGGTGCCGGGTGTGCGGTCCGGCGCGGTCTCCGGCCCGGGGTCCGGCCCGCAGCTTGATACGGCGCCCGGCACCGAGCAGGGCGCACGGTCCGGGCCGTTTCCCGGCACCGCGCCCGGCCCGCTGCCCGGTGCCCGGCCCGGACCGGTGCCCGCCGCGCCGTCCGGCGCGGAGCCGGGGGGCGAGGGGGCGGGCGCCGCCGCGCCGACCGGGTACGCGCTCGGGGACACGGCCGTGCCGCCCGTGCCTCCGCCGCTTCCGCCCCCGCCGCCGGTGCCTCCGCTGCCCGCGGCGCCGCCGACGGCCGTCGTACCGGAGCCCCGCCGCGGCGGACCGGGGCACGCCGACCCTCGCCGCCCCGCCCCGGGCCCCGCCGGGCCGCCGCCCGTACCGCGCCCCGAGGTGCGCCACCTGGGGGACCGGGCGCCGACGTACGCCGCGGAGCCCGGCGCGCTGCCCGTGGCCGACCCGGGCGCCCTCGACGCGCTCGTGCCCGACACCGTCCTGGAGGGCGCCCGGTACGGGACCTACACGCTGCGGGCCGCCTCCGTGCGCGGCGACTCCGCCCGCTTCCGCGCCGAGCCGCGGCGCGACGTGCTGCTCACCGCCCGCTTCGGCGGCGGTGACGACGCGCTGGTGCTGGTCGCCCTGGCGGGCGGGGCCCGCGGCGCGCCCGGCGCGCAGGACGCCGCCGCCGCGGTGTGCCGCTGGGTCGCGGCCGCCGTCGGCCGCAGCCGGGCCCGCCTGGCCGACGACATCCGGGCGGGCCGGCGCGACGCCCTGCGCTCGGGCCTGCAACGGCTCACCGACCGCGGGTACGGGCGCCTGCGGGCCCGCGCCGCCGAGCTGGGGCTGCCCGAGGAGGGGTACACGGCCGGTCTGCGCGCGCTCCTCCTCCCGGTCGACCCCGAGTGCCGCACCCGGGTGTGCTTCGGGGCGGGGACCGGCGGACTGTTCCGGCTGCGGGCGGGGCAATGGGAAGACCTGGAACCGGCGGGACCGGGCCCCTCACCAGCCGGAGCCCCCGCGCCCGCGCCCGCCGCGGCGCTGCCCGGACCGGCCTCCGCGCCGGGGGAGCCCGCCGGCCCCGGATTCCGGTTCCGCGCCACCGTGGCCCGTCCGGGGGACACGCTGCTGCTCTGTTCCGGCGGACTGGCCGAACCGATGCGGGAGGAGGCCTCCCTGCCCGCCGAGCTGGCCGCGCGCTGGGACGGCGCGGATCCGCCGGGCCTCGCGGCCTTCCTCGCGGATACCCAGCTCCGCCTGAAGGGGTACGCGGACGACCGCACCGCCGCCGCGGTCTGGGAGGCGTAACCGGCCCGGCCGTGCGTGGATGGGAGGCGCACGCAGAGCCGGACCGGAAAGGGCGCCCCCTCCATGGCCAAGCAGAACGTGGCGGAGCAGTTCGTCGACATCCTCGTGCGCGCGGGGGTGCGCCGGATGTACGGAGTCGTGGGGGACAGCCTCAACCCCGTCGTCGACGCCATCCGGCGGACCGCCGCCATCGAGTGGATCCAGGTCCGGCACGAGGAGACGGCCGCCTTCGCGGCGGGCGCCGAGGCCCAGCTCACCGGACGGCTGGCCGCCTGCGCGGGCTCCTGCGGCCCCGGCAACCTCCACCTGATCAACGGGCTGTACGACGCCCACCGCTCGATGGCCCCCGTGCTGGCGCTGGCCTCGCACATCCCCTCCAGCGAGATCGGCCTCGGCTACTTCCAGGAGACCCACCCCGAGCAGCTCTTCCGCGAGTGCAGCCACTACTGCGAGATGATCTCCAACCCGAAGCAGATGCCGCGGCTGCTGCAGAGCGCCGTCCAGCACGCCATCGGCCGGGGCGGGGTCAGCGTGGTGACCCTGCCCGGGGACATCGCCTCGTTGCCCGCCCCCGAACGGTCCATCGAGCACGCCCTGGTCACCGCGCGGCCGACCGTACGGCCCGGGGACGCCGAGATCGACACGCTGGTCCGGATGATCGACGGGGCCGACCGGGTCACCCTGTTCTGCGGCAGCGGCACGGCCGGGGCCCACGCCGAGGTGATGGAGTTCGCGGGCCGGGTCAAGTCACCGGTCGGGCACGCGCTGCGCGGAAAGGAATGGATCCAGTACGAGAATCCCTACGACGTCGGCATGAGCGGGCTGCTCGGTTACGGCGCGGCCTACGAGGCCACCCACGAGTGCGACCTGCTGATCCTGCTGGGCACCGACTTCCCGTACAACGCCTTCCTGCCCGATGACGTCAAGATCGTCCAGGTGGACGTGCGCCCCGAACACCTGGGCCGGCGCTCCAAGTTGGACCTCGCGGTCTGGGGCGACGTGCGGGAGACGCTGCGCTGCCTGAACGCGCGGGTCAAGGTCAAGACGGACCGCCGGTTCCTGGACCGGATGCTGAAGAAGCACGCGGACGCCCTGGAGGGCGTGGTCAAGGCCTACACGCGCAAGGTGGAGAAGCACACCCCGATCCACCCCGAGTACGTGGCGTCGGTCCTGGACGAACTGGCCGACGACGACGCGGTGTTCACCGTGGACACGGGCATGTGCAACGTGTGGGCCGCGCGCTATCTCTCCCCGAACGGCAAGCGGCGCATCATCGGCTCCTTCAGCCACGGCTCGATGGCCAACGCCCTTCCGCAGGCCATCGGCGCGCAGTTCATCGACCGGCGGCGCCAAGTGGTCTCGATGTCGGGCGACGGCGGCTTCTCGATGCTGATGGGAGATTTCCTCACCCTGGTGCAGTACGACCTGCCCGTCAAAGTGGTTCTCTTCAACAACTCTGCCTTGGGGATGGTGGAGTTGGAGATGCTGGTTTCCGGCCTGCCGTCGTACGGAACCACGAACCACAATCCGGACTTCGCCGCCATCGCCCGCGCGGCGGGGGTATACGGGGTCCGGGTGGAGAAGCCCAAGCAGCTCGCGGGGGCCCTGAAGGACGCGTTCCGGCACAAGGGCCCCGCCCTGGTGGATGTGGTGACCGATCCCAACGCGCTGTCGATCCCACCGAAGATCAGTGCCGACATGGTCACCGGATTCGCACTGTCGGCCAGCAAGATCGTGCTCGACGGCGGTGTCGGCCGCATGATCCAGATGGCCCGGTCCAACCTGCGGAACGTGCCGCGGCCCTGAGGCAGTGGGGGGCGGTCCGGAAGCCCGGGCCGCCCCCGGGGCCGGGTTAGAGCCGCCCGGCCTTGACGGCGTCGACGAACACCGTCCAGTGGGCATCGGCGACGAGGAGCGCGGGGCCTGCGGGGACCTTCGAGTCACGGACGGGGACGGCACCGGGGAACTGGCCCGCGGCCACCTCGATGCAGTTGTTCCCGCCGTCGCTGTAGCTGGACTTCGTCCAAGTGAGGCCGACGGCGGATGAGTTCGCCAGAGTGGTCATGTGTGCTCCTGCTTGATCTTCGCGGTGAGGTCGGCCGACTTGCCGAACGGGAGGGCGTGCGCTCTCAGGTGCTCGAACGCGCTCCCGTACACCGACACATCGGCGGCATCCTCAACATACAGAGCGCTCGCCAGGTGCTCCACGAGGACTACGTCGAGGTCCGCGCTCTCGGGGAACCCCAGCACGGTGAAGGGACCGGCCATCCCCGGATGCGCCGGAGCGCCGAGCGGCAGGATCTGTATCGAGACGTGCGGAAGGTCCATGAGATCGAGCAGCCGCTGGCACTGGTCCCGCATGACGCCCCGCGCTCCCACGGTGGGCCGGAGCGCCGCCTCGTGGATGATCGCCCACACCTGCAGCGGCTCCGGGCGGGACAGGACCGCCTGTCGCTGCTGCCGTACTTCGACGAGGGCGTTCACCTGATCGGGTGTGGACGACATGTTGATGGCCGCGATCGACGCACGGGCGTACGCGGCCGTCTGCAGCAGACCGGGGACGAGGAGCGTCTGGTAGGACCGGAGGCTCTTCGCATCGGCCTCCAGCGCGATCAGCTCGGCGTAGGCGGGCGAGATGATGTCCTTGTAGGTCTGCCACCAGCCGCGGCGCGTGCCGGCCTGGGCGAGAGCCGCCAGCGCTTCGCGCTTCTCCGGGTCGCTCACGCCGTACTTGTCGAGCAGCAGTTGGACGACGTCGGGCTTGATGCCCAACTGGGCTCGCTCCACGCGGGACAGCCGCGTCTTGTCCCATCCCGGGCCCGCTGCCTGCGCGCTTTCCTCCTGCGTCAGCCCCTTGGCCTCGCGCAGGGTCCGCAGTTCGGCCCCAAGTCGTCGCTGACGTACTGACGGAGCGCTCATGGCCTCGCCCTTCCCCTCGTGCCTCACCGGCTTCCCTGCACGCATGCTTCCACATGCGCAACTGACGCCGAGCCATGCAATTTCGCAGAATCTGTGGCTGTGGTTGCAATACGGCTATGCAACTGCCACGCTGGGTCTGCGAGCACAGTGCGTAGTGCACCGATCACAGTGAGGGGCGACGTATGTCCTACGAGATGAATGCGCCGGTTGTGGCAACGGTCGACCAGCTCTTCCCCCGTGTACCGATCGCCGCGCCCGGATGCGACGTCTGCGGCGCGCTGCTGCGGCAGTGGCACGGACGCAAGGACCCCCGCTCGCCGGAGTACGACCCGTCGGGTGCGGCCGACGCGGCCGTGGAGATCCGCCGGCACCCGGGCCACGGGCCGTCGTCCGCATGAGCGCCGACGGCGCCCACGGCTACCGCTTCAGCGCGCGGTACCTGGCGGAACTGGAGCACGCGGTGAAGACGGCGGTCGAGCAGCGGAGCGCGTCGGTCTTCGCTGTGGCCGCCGCAGAGTACGCACACGATCTCGCGGTGCACCTGGAGTGCCCCGCGGGTGGACCCACGGACCCGCCGCCGGCTGCCCGTTCGGCCGGCGCGCGGAGGGGCGACAGGACCGGAATCGGGTGAGGCCTTCCGGTCCTGTCCGCTCCTGACGGCCACACCCGGCGAGCGGAACTCCGTCCCGCATCATGGTTGTAAAGCATGACAACTCCTATGCATAAGAGGGGAATCACCATGCTCGAAGACGGCAAGCACGGCGGACCGCCGGAGGACAAGCCGTGGACACCGCCCCCGACCCCGCCGAGCCCCGACGGCGACCGGCCGCGAGCCCGGTGAGCGGGCTCGACCGGGCCGTGTGCCGTACGGCGCTGGAGACCATGGCGTTGCTCCGTGAGCCGTGGATGTCCGCGGCGTTCGACGCCGTGGATCGTGAAGCGTTCGTGCCGGCGGCCGTGTGGCTGCCGGAGCGTGACGAGCGGGGCCTCTGGAAGTTCCTCGACCGCGCCACCGACCCGGGGGCCTGGAGCAGTGCCGTGTGGGACCCCCACCGGTCCGTCGTCACGCAGCTCGACGACGGGCGGACCGCCCCGACCGGCGCGGCGGACGGGGACTTCACGTCCTCCGTGCTGGAGATCGGGTACGCCTCCGGCTATCACACCGCGCTGCTGTGCGAGCGCGTCGGCTCCGAGCGGGTCACGTCCGTCGAAGTGGACGGGGCGCTCGCGGCGCGGGGTGCCGAGAACCTGAAGGCCGCGGGCTACGAGCCGCACCTCGTGTGCGGTGACGGACTCGCGGGGGTGCCAGAAAGAGCACCCTTCGACCGCGTGATCAACACGGCCTCCGTCAGGCGGGTTCCGTGGGCCTGGGTCGAGCAGACGCGGGACGGCGGCGTGATCCTGACGCCGTTCGGCACCGCGTACAGCAACGCGGGGCTGCTCCGGCTGACGGCGCACGGTCGGCGGGCCACGGGCCGCTTCGCGGGCAGCTCCTCGTACATGTGGGTGCGGGGCCACCGGCCGCCCCACACCGTCCGCGTCGACGGAAGACCGCGCCGCCGGGCGTCCCCCGTCCGCCCCGCGGAGGTGCTGGGCGGCGGATGGGAACAGGACTTCGCCATGGGGCTCCAGGTCCCGGACGTCACGTACTCGCACCGCGGGGAGGGGGAGGAGAAGGAGGTCCAGTTCGTCGACCTGACGGGTACGTCGGTGTCGATCGTCCGATACGGCGGCTGGTGGCAGCCCGATGCCATCCGCTCGTGGGGACCGCGTGATCTGTGGGCGGAACTCACGTCCGCGTACACCTGGTATCAGGAGCGGGGCCGTCCGCCGGTCACGGAATTCGGCCTGACGGTCGACGAGCGGGAACAGTGGGCATGGCTGGGGCACAGTGGTAATCCGCTGCCCATGCCCGTCGGCTTGGGCGGTGTGGGCGCTTAGCGCCCCCGCGGCTCACCGGTCACGCGGTGTTCACTCCAGAGACGGGCATGTGCAATGTGTGGGCCGCGCGCTATCTTTCCCCGGACAGCGCCCTTCCGCAGGCGATCGGTGCGCGGTTCACGACCGGCGGCGTCAAGTGGTTCCGGTGCCCGGCATGGTGGTTTCTCGCTGCCGAGGGGAGATTTCCTCACCCTGGTGCAGTACGACCGCCCAGTCAAAGCGATCCTCTTCGACAACTCCTTTTTGGAATGGTGGAGTTGTAAGTGTTGGTTTCCGGCCTGCGTTCGTACGGAACCACGAACCCCGGGCCAGCAAGATCGTGCCCGACGGCGGCGTCGGCGGCATGATCCGGATGGCTCGATCCCGCCTGCGCCACGTGCCGCGGCCCTGAGGCGCGAGGCGTGCGGATTCCCCCGGAGGGAAGAAGCCCTCCCGTAGGCCTGTTCGAGAAGGACGCGGGATACGGAGGGCTGTCGCCGTGCGGGTGGGGGCGAATACCGGGAAACTGACGAGAAGAGGGCGGCCCGTGCCGCGGGAACCGTCTGCCGTGGCCGACCCGAGCGCGGGGGAGACCCTGTGGGTCACCCGCCGGGTGCGCCGCGCGGACTTGAGAGCCATCGGCGACGTGCGCCGGACTTTACGGGAGTTACTGCGGCACCGCTGCCGGTGCGACACGGCCGACGTGGCGGAGCTGCTCACCACCGAGATCGTCACCAACGCCCTCGTCCACACCGACCGGGGGGCCGAGGTGTACGCCAGCCTCACCGCCGCCCGGCTGCGGGTGGAAGTGCGGGACTACGCCGACCGCCGGCCCACGCCGTACGTACCGACCGCCGACGACGGTACGCACGGGCGGGGACTGGTGCTGGTGCAGGCCCTCGCGGACACCTGGGGAGTGGACGCCCTGGGCGGCTCCCTGGGCAAGGTGGTCTGGTTCGAACTCGACCGGGGCGCCGACGCGGTGTGGGCGGCGGAGCCGGCCTGAGCGCCGGGCGCCCGGTACCGGCCCCCGCCGCCGCGGTGGCCGGCTCCCGGCACCGGCCGACCGGGTGATCAGCCGAACTGCTGTTCCAGATCCTTCAGTTTGCGCTCCAGGGAGTCGAGCCGGGGGATGGTCTGGGTGTCGTCCTCGGCGGTGAGGTCCACCGTCCGGGAGGCCGCCTCCGCCGGATCCGATCCGGTGACGGCCTGGAGCGACGGGCGCCGTCGCAGCGGCAGTTGGCCCGCGTCGGGCGGGGACGGATCCGCGCCGAGGGCGGGCGTCGCACCCGCCGCCGCGCCGGGGACGACCTCCCGGTCCTCCCTGACGACCTCCTCCAGTTGGCGGCCCCGCGAGCGGCCGAAGGCCCGGCTCTGGCGACCCATCGCCTTGATGCGGGCCCGGTCCAGCCGGTTCTGGTCCCGCCTGCGGTGCCGGTCCTGCGCCTTCTCCCGCTTGTCCTCGCGGACTTCGTCGACGGCCTCGTCCAGGGTGCGCACGCCCTCCAGCAGCATCAGCGACCACGCGCCGAAGGTCTCCCGCGGAGCCCGCAGCCAGCGCACGATCCGGATCTGCGGCAACGGCCGCGGCACCAGGCCCTGTTCGCGCAGCGCCGCACGGCGCGTCTGCTTCAGGGCCCGGTCGAAGAGGACCGCCGCGGACAGCGACATCCCGGAGAAGAACTGCGGAGCGCCGTCGTGGCCGAACCCCCTGGGCGCGTGGACCCAGTTGAACCAGGCGGCCGCCCCCGCGAAGAGCCACACCAGTATCCGCGAGCCCAGGGCCGCGTCGCCGTGGCTGGCCTCGCGGACGGCGAGCACCGAGCAGAACATGGCGGCGCCGTCGAGCCCGAAGGGGACCAGGTACTCCCAGCCACCCGAGAGGTTGAGGTTCTGCCGGCCGAAGCCGACCAGTCCGTGGAAGGACAGCGCCGCCGCGACGGCGGCGCAGCAGAAGAGGAGGACGTACGACGCGGTGCCGTAGACGGCCTCCTTGCGGCGGCGGCGGTCCTCGCTGCGTTCCCAGCTGTCCTCGGACGCGGCCTTCTCGCCCTCGCGCTTGCTCTTGGCCAGCACCGCGACTGCCGCAAGTACGCCCAGGATCAGCAGGCTGCCGGGCAGCAGCCAGTCCAGCGATATGTCGGTCAGTCTCATGCGGTGTCCCTTGCCTCGCGTATGCGGCTTTCCGGGCGCCATAGTGGCCGATCGCGCAAGGGCCGCACGCGGGTTTCGGGGCAAGAGGACGCCAACGGGGGGCGGTGACCGCCGGATAGGGCGTTGTGGGTCGAACTAGCGCTCGTACAAGGTCATTTGAGTTCGAACGGACTCACCCGAACGAGTGGCTTCGCGCGCGGCGTCACGCCGCGGCGGCCGCCGTCAGCCGGGCGACCCGGTCCGCGTCGCGGGTCCGGGGGCAGGTGACGCAGGTGTCCGCCGGGCGGATCGTGTAGAAGAGGCAGCAGCCGGCCCGGTCCCGGGTGGGCAGTTCCTCGCTCGCCGGGCCGGTGAGCGTGCGGAAACCGCTGCCGCCGGTGTACGGAGCGGTCGCGCCCGGCAGCAGCAGGTCCAGCTCGGCCCGGGCCCGGCTTCCCTCGCCCCACTGCTCCGCGACGTACCAGAGCCCCTCGACGACCTCGTCGGTCACCATGCCCCACAGGGCGCGGCGGCCGCGTCGCATCCGGGGCCCGAAGCCCTCCAGCACCAGACCGAGGTGCTCGGCCACGGCGGCCCGCACCTCCGCGCGCAGCGCCTCTTCGTCGGGCACCACCCGGGCTCCCGGCAGTGCGGCCGCCGGATCGTCCGGCAGGCACGCGAACCGGTCGGCGCGCACGCTGATGCGCCCCGTGCTCCGGTGGAAGGCCACCTGGTCGGCGGGCAGCCGGGGCACGCGCCGCGCCAGCAGCCACGGGACCGTGAACAGCAGGCAGGCGGGCCACGCGTAGCGGTGCAGGCCGAAACCGGCGATCACGTCGGGGCGGCCCTGGTGGCCGTAATCCCGTAGGACCTGGGCGTCGTCCCACGCGAGGAAGGCGTCCAACGCGGGCCCCGCGTCGGCCAGTTCGTCCGCGCCGACCCAGCCGGCGCCGCGGGGGGCGGGGTGGGTCGCCGGGCGCTCCGTCACCCGCGGTCCCGCGGGGAGCGTGGCGAGGCGGGCGTAGGCGTCGGCGAGGGGGGACGGCGAGGGCGTCGCCGGGACGGCCGGGGAGACCATGCGTGACCACCGTGGGGATCGGGGGCGGGCGAGGAGGTAGATAGGTAAGGCATACCTTACCCGATCCGTCTCGTACGGTCCGTACCGGCGGCGACCGCGCTGTGTCACCTATTCTCGGGAGCAGGCGACAGCAGACAGGGCCCGGCCCGACCGCAGGAGGACCGAGTGCAGGACACGGCCCGTGCCCGGGTGCCCGAACAGGCGCGTACGGAGGGTGACGAGGAGGGTGCCGCCCCGCGGGGCCCGCAGGCCCGTCCCGTGCGGCGGCCGGTGCTCCGCCACTCCGTCCGCGGGCAGGTCCTCGACGCGCTGCGCGCGGCGCTGGTCGACGGCGGACTCGTCCCCGGCGAGATCTACTCCGGGCCCGCCCTCGGGGAACGCTTCGGGGTCTCGGCCACGCCGGTGCGCGAGGCGATGCAGCAGCTGGCGCTGGAGGGGGCCGTGGAGTGCCTCCCGAACCGCGGCTTCCGGGTCATCGCCCGGACCGCCGCCGAGCTGGCCGAGCTGGCGGAGGTACGGGCCCTGCTGGAGGTGCCCGTGATGCTGGGGCTGGTCCGTACGGCCGAACCCGCCGCCTGGGCCGCGCTGCGGCCGCTCGCCGTGGCGGGCGTGGCGGCGGCGGAGGCGGGGGACCTGGCCGGGTACGCGGAGGCCGACCGGGCGTTTCACCGGGGGGTGCTGGGGCTGGCGGGCAACGGTCAGCTGATCCGGGTGGCGGACGAGGCGCACCGGCGGGTCCAGTGGGCGGCGGCCCGCAGCCTCCCCTCGGTGCTGCGCACCGACGCCGGGCAGCACGTGGCCCTCCTGGACGCCCTGGCCGCCGCCGACCTCACCACGGCCGAAGCCCTCATCCGGGCCCACTTCGCCTGGCCCCCGCACTAGGCCCTCAATCGCCGGGCGGGCTGGAGGGTGGCGGTGCCGCCGCGGCCGGCTGTCGAGCCGAGGCCGGGCACATCCAGCCCCGCCGGCGTTTGAGGCGCGGGTGCGATGGTTCGGGTCCGGTTGGTCGGGTGTCCCTGGGTGCGGCCTCCGGCGGGCCCTCAATCGCCGGGCGGGCTGGGTATGGCGGTGCAGGCCCGGCGGACTGTTGAGCCAGGGCCCGGCACATCCAGCCCCGCCGGCGTTTGAGGCGCGGGTGCGATGGTTCGGGCCCGGTTGGTCGGGTGTTCCTGGGTGTGGCCTCCGGCGGGCCCTCAATCGCCGGGCGGGCTGGATTTGGTGGGGCGCCGTCGTCGGCTGGCTCCCTGTCCGGTTGGCAGGTGAGTCCGGCCCTGGTGAGGCCCGGCCCACCCAGCCCGCCGGCGTTTGAGGCGAACGGCCGTCTGGGGGGCGGGGGTCGCGGACCCGGCGGCCGGGGAGGTCAGGCTGCGGGGGAGAGGTGGGCGGCCAGCCAGGTGGGGATGCCGCCCAGGAGGCGGAAGAGACGGAGGGCTTCGGCGCGGAGGCGCGCGGCCTCCGGCTCCGGCTCGGCCTCCGCGAGCGCGGCCAGGGCGGGCGCGGTGCCCACCAGGAACCCCAGCTCCTCCCGGATGCGGAGGGATTCCGCGAAGCCGTGCCGGGCCTCGGCCAGCTCTCCGTCCCGCAGCGCGAGCCCGGCCAGGTGCCGCCAGGTGAAGGACAACAGCAGGGTGTCCCCGTGGGCCGTGGCCCCCGCGTGCGCCCGCCGGTACGCGGGCCGCGCCGCCTGCGGGGAGTCGGCGAGGTGCTCGGCCACCAGTCCGCGCCGGAAGTCCAGCAGGGGCCGCGTCGGCGACCCGGGGGCCAGCAGCGCCGCCGCCCGCCCCAGCGCGGAGCGCGCCTCGTCGGCCCGGTCCCGGACCCCCAGCACCGTGGCCGCGTAGGCCAGTTGGCCGCGCTCGCAGGCGGCCGCGCCCCGCTCGTCGTCGTCCCGCGCCACCGCCTCGGCGATCCGCAGCGCGTCCTCCGCCTCGGCCCACCCCTGGCCCGTGAACAGGCACCGCTCGACCAGCAGCGCCGTGCGCTGCACGGCAGGTCCCGCGCTGCCCGCGTGCGGGTCCAGCAGGGCCGCCGCATCCGTCCAGCAGCCTCGCGAGCGAAGCCGCCATATCGCTCGCTGGAGGGGGTCGTCTCCCCCGGTCATTCCGGCACCCGACATGGCGGTGTCCGCCACATTGCCCTCCCCAAAGCAACCATGCAGCGCGCTGCCCGCGCCCTGGGGCGACATGAGAGCACGGATGCGCATGATCGGCCAAGGGGTCGGGTGAACCTTTTCACAAAGTCCGGACACCTCGTCAGCCGCCGCCGGGAGCCCGGCGGAACCCCCGGCCGGGCCGCTGATCAGCTCATCCGCAGCGCCAGGAAGAAGTCCAGCTTGTCCTCCAGCCGCGAAAGATCGCGCCCCGTCAACTGCTCGATCCGCCCGACGCGGTACCGCAGCGTGTTGACGTGCAGGTGCAGCCGGGTCGCGCAGCGGGTCCAGGAGCCGTCGCAGTCGAGGAAGGCCTCCAGGGTCGGGATCAGTTCCGCCCGGTGGCGCCGGTCGTAGTCCCGCAGCGGGTCCAGCAGCCGGGCGGTGAAGGCGCGGCGCACGTCGTCCGGGACGAAGGGCAGCAGCAGGACGTGCGAGGCCAGCTCGTGGTGGCCCGCCGCGCAGACCCGGCCGGGCCGGGCGGCCGCCACCCGGCGCGCGTGCCGGGCCTCCTCCAGCGCCCCGCGCAGCCCCTCGGCGGAGTGCACCGCCGCGCTGACGCCCAGGGTGAGCCGCCCGTCGTCGGCGAGACCGGCCGCCAGGGGCTCCCGTACGGCCGTCAGGAGCACGTCGGCGTGCAGGGCGGTGTCGGGACCCTTGTCGGCCGCGGGCTCGCCGGACTCCGCCGCCAGCGCGGGCAGCGGTACGAGCGCGATCGCCTCGTCGCCCGCGTGGGCGACGGCAATCCGGTCCGAGGGCTCCGGACCCGACACCGACGGGTCGATCAGGATCTCTTCCAGCAGTGACTGGGCCACCGGGCCGCCGGGGATGTCCCCGCCGTCCCAGTCCACCCGGGCCACCACGACCTGCCAGTGCGGCGCGGCGCCCAGCCCGGGCAGCAGCACCGGGGCCGCGACCCTCAGCCGGGCCGCGATCTCGGCGGGCGGGGCACCCGTCTGGACCAGTTCCAGCACCTCCTGGGCGAGCCGCCGCCGGACCGTACGGGCGGCGTCCCGCCGGTCCCGCTCGACCGCGATCAGCTGGGTGACGCCCTGGAGCAGGTCCAGCCGCTCCGCGGGCCAGTCGCCCGCGTCGGCCTCGACGGCCAGCAGCCAGTCCGACAGCACGCTCTCGCGCACGTCGCGGGCGGCGGGGCCGCCCGGTCCCCGGCCGTGTCCCCTGATCGGGAAGAGCGAGTAGGTAATACCCTGAAGGGAGATCCGGTGCGGGCCCCTGCGGCCGGTCCGGACCGCCGCCAGGTGTTCGCTGGCCAGCGCCGCGCAGATGCCGGGCGCCAGCGGCTCGCCCGCCCCGGCGATCTGCCTGCCCGTGGGGGACAGCACCCAGGCGCGCAGATCGAGGTCGGTGGTGAGCAGATCGAGGACCACATCGGGGCCCCCGCCCGCGGGGCCCGAGGTCATCAGGCGGCGGTGGCGGTCCACGACGGCCGCGAGGTCCCCCGCGCGCTCCCCGGACACCTGCCGGACGACGTACTCGGTGATGGTGGCGAATGCAACGTCTTCGTTCACGGCGAACAACGGCAGCCGATTGCGCCGACAGGCTGATACCAGATCGTCCGGGATGTCTCCCAGCTCGGCCTCACCGGCGGCGAGGCCGGCCACTCCGGCGCTCGCGAGGATTCGTACGAACGGCTCGGAGTCGTCCGAATTTCGTCTCCAGGCCAGGCCGGTGAGGACGAGTTCGCCTCCGGACAGGTATCGGCTGGGATCCCTCAGGTCCGTGGTCATGACGCCCCGGACCGTCCGGTCGAGCTCTTCCTGGCCGCCCAGCAGCCGCAGCCCCAGCGCCTCGGTTTCCAGCAGTGCGCGCAGCCGCATGGTGTCGCCGCCGATCTGTCTCGATGTTGCCGTTGGAAATCGGGCAGGTCAGTGCATCCTGCCTTTCATACGAATCTACAAGACGAGGGAGGCCGTCAGCCAACTCCTTCATGGTTTCGGTGACTGCACCCGGGGGACGCGCGGCTTGTGTACTGACTCCACACCGCGTTAACAGCAGATGAACGACCAGTCGAGGGTCTTTGGGCCCGCTGGCTTGAAGTGATCGACACGATGAAGAAGAAGAGAGCCGCTCATGGACTTCCTTCGCCCCGCCAGCTGGGAGGAGGCGCTCGCCGCTAAGGCCGAGTACCCCTCAGCTGTGCCGATTGCGGGTGGCACCGACGTGATGGTCGAGATCAACTTCGACCACCGCCGGCCGGAGTACCTTCTGGACCTGAACCGCATCGGTCTCCTGCGGGAGTGGGAGGTCGGCGAGGATGTGGTCCGGCTCGGCGCTTCCGTCCCGTACACGCAGATCATGGAGAACCTCCGCACGGAGCTTCCCGGTCTCGCGCTCGCCTCGCACACGGTCGCGTCCCCGCAGATCCGCAACCGCGGCGGCGTCGGCGGCAACCTCGGTTGCGCCTCGCCGGCCGGTGACTCGCACCCCGCGCTGCTCGCGGCCGGTGCCCAGGTCGAGGTGGAGTCCGTACGCGGCTCCCGCCTCATCCCGATCGACGAGTTCTACACCGGTGTGAAGCGCAACGCGCTCGCCGCGGACGAGCTGATCAAGACCGTCCACATCGACAAGGCGGACGGCCCCCAGCAGTACTCCAAGGTCGGCTCGCGCAACGCGATGGTCATCGCGGTCTGCGCCTTCGGTCTGGCACTGCACCCGCAGACCCGCACGGTCCGCACCGGCATCGGATCGGCCGCGCCGACCCCGATCCGGGCGAAGGCCGCCGAGGAGTTCCTGAACGCCGCGCTCGAAGAGGGCGGCTTCTGGGAGTCCGGCAAGGTCATCACCCCGTCGATCGCCAAGCAGTTCGGTGACCTCGCCTCCGGCGCGGCCAACCCGATCGACGACGTCCGCGGCACGGCGAAGTACCGCCGTCACGCGGTCGGCATCATGGCTCGCCGCCAGCTCGTCTGGACCTGGGAGCAGTACCGCGGTACCGGAAACGGCCGCTCGCTTGAAGGGGCTGCGTAATCATGCGCGTCAATTTCACTGTCAACGGCCGTCCGCAGGAAGCCGACGACGTCTGGGAGGGCGAGTCCCTCCTCTACGTCCTGCGCGAGCGCATGGGGCTGCCGGGTTCGAAGAACGCCTGTGAGCAGGGCGAGTGCGGTTCCTGCACCGTCCGTCTCGACGGCGTGCCGGTCTGTTCGTGTCTGGTCGCGGCCGGTCAGGTCGAGGGCCGCGACGTCGTGACCGTCGAGGGCCTGGCGGAGTTCGCCAAGCAGCGCCAGGAGCACGGCCACGGCGGTGCGTGCGGCACCGGCGGCGGCTGCGGCAGCAAGGGCGGCGTCTCCCTGGACGCGGCCAAGCAGTGGCAGGCCAAGCCCGGTGACTCGCAGACCGGCGAGGGCGTCGAGCTCTCCACCATCCAGCAGGCGTTCATCGACGCCGGCGCCGTCCAGTGCGGTTTCTGCACCCCGGGCCTCCTGGTCCAGGCCGACGCGCTGCTGGAGGAGAACTCCTCCCCGTCCGACCAGGACATCCGTGAGGCCCTGTCCGGCAACCTCTGCCGCTGCACGGGTTACGAGAAGATCCTCGACGCGGTCCGCCTCGCGGCCGCCCGTCAGGGAGAGGCGGTCTGACCATGGCTCAGAACACCCGCACCGTGCCCGCAGGCGCTCCGACGAACGTCAGCCAGAAGCACACCAAGGGCGGCATCGGCGAGTCCACGCTGCGCCCCGACGGCACCCTCAAGGTGACCGGCGAGTTCGCGTACTCCTCGGACATGTGGCACGAGGACATGCTGTGGGGCCAGACCCTGCGCAGCACCGTGGCCCACGCCGAGATCGTCTCCATCGACATCTCCGAGGCCCTGGCGATGCCGGGCGTCTACTCGGTGCTGACGTACGACGACCTGCCCGCCGAGATGAAGAACTACGGCCTGGAGATCCAGGACACGCCGGTTCTCGCCCACGGCCGGGTGCGCCACCACGGTGAGCCGGTCGCCCTCGTGGCCGCCGACCACCCGGAGACCGCCCGCCGCGCGGCCGCCAAGATCAAGATCGAGTACAAGGAGCTGCCGCTCGTCACGGACGAGGCCTCCGCCCTCGCCCCCGACGCGCCGCTGATCCACGAGGGCCGCGACGACCACCACATCGGTCACGTCCCGCACCCGAACATCGTGCACCGCCAGCCGATCATCCGCGGCAACGTGGAAGAGGCCCGCAAGCGCGCCGACGTCATCGTCGAGGGCGAGTACACCTTCGGCATGCAGGACCAGGCCTTCCTCGGCCCGGAGTCCGGTCTGGCCGTACCGTCCGAGGACGGCGGCGTCGAGCTGTACGTCGCCACCCAGTGGCTGCACTCGGACCTCGGGCAGATCGCTCCGGTCCTGGGTCTGCCGCCGGAGAAGGTCCGCATGACGCTCTCGGGCGTCGGCGGTGCCTTCGGCGGCCGCGAGGACATCTCGATGCAGATCCACGCGTGCCTGCTGGCCCTGGCCACGCAGAAGCCGGTCAAGATCGTCTACAACCGGTTCGAGTCCTTCTTCGGCCACGTGCACCGCCACCCGGCGAAGCTCCACTACGAGCACGGCGCGACCAAGGACGGCAAGCTCACGCACATGAAGTGCCGCATCGTCCTGGACGGCGGCGCCTACGCGTCCGCTTCCCCGGCGGTCGTGGGCAACGCGTCCTCCCTCTCGGTGGGTCCGTACGTCCTGGAGGACGTGGACATCGAGGCGATCGCGCTCTACACGAACAACCCGCCCTGCGGCGCGATGCGCGGCTTCGGCGCCGTCCAGGCCTGCTTCGCCTACGAGGCCCAGATGGACAAGCTCGCGGCGAAGCTGGGCATGGACCCGGTCGAGTTCCGCCAGCTGAACGCCATGGAGATGGGCACGGTCATGCCGACCGGCCAGGTCGTGGACGCCCCGGCGCCCGTCGCCGAGCTGCTGCGCCGGGTCAAGGCCCGTCCGCTGCCGCCCGAGCGCCAGTGGGAGACCGCGGGCGAGGGCGCGGACGTCCGCGCGCTGCCCGGCGGCCTCTCCAACACCACCCACGGCGAGGGCGTCGTCCGCGGCGTCGGCTACGCGGTCGGCATCAAGAACGTCGGCTTCTCCGAGGGCTTCGACGACTACTCGACCGCCCGCGTGCGGCTGGAGGTCATCAACGGCGAGGCCGTCGCGATGGTCCACACGGCCATGGCGGAGGTCGGCCAGGGCGGCATCACCGTCCACGCGCAGATCGCCCGTACCGAGCTGGGCGTCACGCAGGTGACCATCCACCCGGCCGACACGCAGGTCGGCTCCGCCGGTTCCACGTCCGCCTCGCGGCAGACGTACATGACCGGTGGCGCGGTGAAGAACACCTGTGAGGCCGTCCGCGAGGCGCTCCTGGAGATCGGCCGCCGCAAGAACGGCTCCTACCACCCCGCGTGGGCCACCGCCGAGCTGCTGCTCGAAGGCGGCAAGATCGTCACCGACGGCGGCGAGGTCCTCGCGGACATCGCCGAGATCCTCGGGGACGAGGCGATCGACCTCGAACTCGAGTACCGCCACCACCCGACCGTCCCCTTCGACCTGGTCACCGGCCAGGGCAACGGGCACGTCCAGTACACCTTCGCCGCGCACCGCGCGGTGGTCGAGGTGGACACCGAGCTGGGCCTGGTCAAGGTCGTCGAACTGGCGACCGCCCAGGACGTCGGCAAGGCGCTGAACATGCTCTCCGTGGTCGGCCAGATCCAGGGCGGCACCACGCAGGGCCTCGGCGTGGCGATCATGGAAGAGATCATCGTGGACCCGAAGACCGCGAAGGTGCGCAACCCCTCCTTCACGGACTACCTGATCCCGACGATCCTCGACACCCCGACCATCCCGGTCGACGTCCTGGAGCTCGCCGACCCGAAGGCCCCCTACGGCCTGCGCGGCATGGGCGAGGCCCCGACCCTCTCGTCCACCCCGGCCGTCATCGCGGCGATCCGGGCGGCGACGGGCCTGGACATCACCAAGACCCCGATCCGGCCCGAGGCGCTCACCGGCACCCTCTAGGGTCCGGTCCCGCCGGGACCCAAGCTCTCCGGGCGGTGTGACACGGGAACGTCACACTTGCCAGTCGCACCGCCCGGAGTACGACGTACCGCACCGCTCGCGGTCCGCTTCCCCCCGCAGTACGCAGCACCCGCTCCACCGCAGTACCCGCCCCACCCGCAGTACCCGCTTCACCCCGCAGTACCAGTGGTAACGAAGGAGCCGCGGCATCCGCGGCTCACGCGCTTCGTCTCGGGCCGTCCCCCGGGTCGTGCAGCCAAACGCACCATCCCAAATCCCGCGTCTCCAATCTTCATGCGGGTGCCCCTTTGAACCTTGGGAGTTAGGCACCATGACCCAGTCGTCTGTGGAGCCCAAGACCACCGCGGAAGAGGCCGGCGACGGCTCTCTCACCCCCGCCGGGCGGTCTTGGCTCGACCGGTACTTTCACATAACGCACAGAGGATCCACCGTCTCGCGCGAAGTGCGCGGCGGTGTCACCACCTTCATGGCGATGGCGTACATCCTCCTGCTGAATCCCCTGATCCTCTCCGGCAAGGACGTCGCGGGCGACACCCTCAGCCAGAAGGCGCTGATCACGGCCACGGCCTTCGCCGCCGCCGTGACCACCCTCCTGATGGGCTTCGTAGGCAAGGTTCCGCTGGCCCTCGCGGCCGGCCTCTCCGTGTCCGGTGTGCTCTCCTCGCAGGTCGTACCGAACATGACCTGGCCGCAGGCCATGGGCATGTGCGTGATGTACGGCGTGGTGATCATGCTCCTGGTCGTCACCGGCCTCCGCGAAATGATCATGAACGCGATCCCCCTCGCGCTCAAGCACGCCATCACCATGGGCATCGGCATGTTCGTCGCCCTCATCGGCCTCGTGAAGGCCGGCTTCGTGGGCCACGGCTCCGAATTCGGGCCCCCCGTGAGCCTGGGCGCGACCGGCGAGCTCGCCGGCTGGCCCGTCCTGATCTTCGCCGTGACCCTGCTCACCATCTTCATGCTGCAGGCACGCAAGGTGCCCGGCGCGATCCTGATCGGCATCGTCTCCGGCACCATCCTCGCCGTCATCCTCAACGCGGTGGCGGACATCGACCCCAAGGCCTGGCGCAGCGGCGCCCCGGAGCTGTCCGGCTCCGCGGTCTCCATGCCCGACTTCTCGCTCTTCGGCAAGGTCGAGTTCGGCGGCTGGGGCGACGTCGGCGTGATGACGGTCGGCATGATCGTCTTCACCCTGGTGCTGGCCGGCTTCTTCGACGCGATGGCCACCATCATCGGCGTAGGCACCGAGGCCAAGCTCGCCGACGACAAGGGCCGCATGCCGGGCTTGTCCAAGGCGCTGTTCATCGACGGTGCCGGCGGCGCCATCGGCGGCGTCGCGGGCGGCTCCGGCCAGACCGTGTTCGTCGAGTCCGCGACCGGCGTCGGCGAGGGTGCCCGTACCGGCTTCGCCTCCGTCATCTCGGGCCTGCTCTTCGCGGCCTGCCTCTTCTTCACCCCCATCACCCAGATCGTCCCGGGTGAGGTCGCCTCGGCCGCCCTGGTCGTCATCGGCGCGATGATGATGCAGAACGCCCGCCACGTGGACTGGTCCGACACGGCCACCGCCATCCCGGTCTTCCTGACCGTCGTGCTCATGCCCTTCACCTACTCGATCACGGCCGGTGTCGCCGCCGGCGTCATCGCCTACGTCGCCATCAAGGTGGCCCAGGGCAAGGCCCGCGAGATCGGCGGGTTCATGTGGGCACTTACGGTGATCTTCGTGATCTTCTACGCGCTCCACCCGATCGAGGGCTGGCTCGGCGTCAGCTGAGCCACCCGGGTCGGGCGTACGACTCCTGACCCTCCACGCCATCCCGTCACCGGACACCGAACCTCCGAGGAGGCCGCAATGCTGGACATCGCCGAAGAACTCAGCCGGTGGGTCGAGCAGGGACGCGACTTCGCCGTCGCCACGGTCGTGGCGGTCGGCGGCAGCGCGCCCCGGCAGCCCGGTGCGGCCCTCGCCGTCGACGGCGAGGGCACCGCGATCGGTTCGGTCTCCGGTGGATGCGTGGAGGGTGCGGTGTACGAGCTGTGCCGACAGGCGCTCGAAGACGGGAAGACCGTCCAGGAGCGCTTCGGGTACAGCGACGACGATGCCTTCGCCGTGGGTCTGACCTGCGGCGGAATCATCGACATCCTGGTGACTCCGCTCCCCGTGGAGTCACCCGCCCGGGCGGTTTTCGAGGCCGCGCTGGCCGCCGCCGCCGGGGGTGAGGCGGCCGCCGTCGCCCGGATCGCGGACGGTCCGGCCGAGCTGATGGGCCGGGCGATCCTGGTCCGCCCCGAGGGGCCCCACGAGGGCACCCTGGGCGGCCGTCCCGAGCTGGACCGCACGGTCGCCGAGGAGGCGCGCGCCATGCTCGACGCGGGGCGGACCGGGACGCTGGAGATGGGCGCCGATGGCAGGCTCTGCGGGCGTCCGGTCACCGTGCTGGTGGAGTCGAGCGTGCCGGCGCCGCGGATGATCGTGTTCGGGGCGATCGATTTCGCCTCGGCTCTGGTGCGGGTGGGGAAGTTCCTCGGGTACCACGTGACGGTGTGTGACGCGCGGCCGGTGTTCGCCACGCGGAACCGTTTCCCCGAGGCCGATGAGATCGTGGTGGACTGGCCGCACCGGTATCTGGCGTCCACGGGTGTGGATGCCCGTACGGTGCTGTGCGTGCTGACGCACGATGCGAAGTTCGACGTACCGCTGCTGGAACTGGCGCTGCGGCTGCCCGTGGCCTATGTGGGTGCGATGGGTTCGCGGCGTACGCACGAGGACCGTAACGCGCGGCTGCGGGAGGTGGGTGTGACCGAGCGGGAGCTGGCCCGGCTGCGTTCGCCCATCGGTCTGGATCTGGGGGCCCGTTCCCCGGAGGAGACCGCGCTGTCCATCGCGGCGGAGATCGTCGCCAGCCGTCGCGGCGGCAGCGGACGCGCCCTCACCGGCGCCCACACACCGATCCACCACGACGGCTCCGCCCCCGTGGTCGGCCGGATAGGCGCCGTCGCTTGAGAGGGTGAGCCGCGGGACTGACACAAGGGCGTGACCCCCTGGGGGTTGCGCCCTTTGACCGTGGGGCCTATTTTACCGGCCGGTAACAGCGCCTTTTCCCCACGGAGTTGAGCGAATGTCCCGGACCTCCTCGTTACGCGTCCTCGCGGCCGTCAGCGCCCTGGCCGCCGCCCTGCTCACGGCGGGCCCGGCGCCCGCGGCCGCCACCGCCACCGCCGACCCGGCCCTGCGCGAGGTGCTCTTCGTCGGGAACAACTGGGAGGGCACCGCCGATGTCCTCGCCTCGACCGGCAGCCTCGGCAAGGTCGGCCGGATCAACGTGATCCCGGACAAGGAGGAGCGGCTGCGGGAGATCTACCTGAACCCCGTGAAGCTCGGTTTCTTCCTGGGGATCCGCGGCACCGCCGGTGAGGGCCACGACCAGTTCGTGGACGACATGTACACCACCCCGGACGGCAGCGCCGTGGTCGTCTCCCGCCCCAGCTTCGCCGATGTCGTCTCCGTCGACGTGCGCACCGGGCGGCTCAACTGGCGCTTCCCGGTGGCGGGTTACCGGGCCGACCACATGGCGGTCTCACCGGACGGCAGCCGGGTCGCCGTCTCCGCCTCCACCGCCAACACCGTGCACGTCCTCGACATCGCCACCGGCCGCCAGCTCGGCTCCTTCGCCACCGGCGACAAACCGCACGAGAACACCTTCACGCACGACGGCCGCTACCTGTGGAACAGCTCCATCGGGGACGTGACCTCCGCCCTCGACGCGTCCTGGCTGGACTGGACGAAGGGCGACCGGAAGATCACCGTCGTCGACACGCAGACCTTCCGCACGGTCCGCGTCATCGACATGCGCGAGCGCCTCGACGCCTTCGGCCGACCGGACCTCTCCGACGCGATCCGCCCCATGTCGTTCAGCCCCGACGAGTCGAAGCTCTACTTCCAGGTCTCCTTCTTCAACGGGTTCCTGGAGTACGACGTGGCCACCGACAAGATCACCCGGATCAAGACCCTCCCCACCAACCCGGCCACCAACACCGACCGCACGACCTGGGTCAACGACTCCCGCCACCACGGCATGTCGATGAGCCCCGACGGTGCCAAGCTCTGCATCGCGGGAACCATGGACGACTACGCCACGGTCGTGGACCGGGCGACCCTCGCCGAGGGCCCGCTGGTGGCCGCCGACAAGCCGTACTGGGCCACCGTCGACGGTGACGGCACCGGCTGCGTGATCTCCGAGAGCGGCGCCGACCGGGTCACGGCCATCGACTTCGCCACCGGGACCAAGCGGGTCTCCGTCCCCGTCGGTGACCACCCCCAGCGGGTCCGGCTCGGCCACGTCCCGGCGGGCTGGACGGGACCGGCCGCCCGCTGATCCGTCCGGCCGCCCGCCGATCCGTACGCCCCGGTGCGCGGGGCGGTCCGTACGCGGGGCGCGCCGGGGTCCGTACGCGGGGGGGCGCGCCGATCCGTACGGGCGCCCCGCGCGCCGGACCGTACGCGCCCGGCGCGCGGTGATCCCTGCGCCCGGCGCGCGCTCCGTCCCGGCCCGCCCCCGCCGTACGCCCATGCGCGCGACCCGCACGGGTTGCTCCGTACCGCCGCCCGGGTAACCGCCCTTGACCCGGGCGGCGCGGCTGCGCGAGCGTCGCCGGGCATGCGCCACCGACACCTCGCCCGCACGGGCCTGCTCGTCGCCGTCCTCGCCGCGCTCACCGCGCCGGCGTCCGCGACCGCCCGTACCGCCCCGCCGCCCCTCACCGCGCCCGCAGCGGTCCGGGCCGCCACCGGCCACGGCCGGACGCTCTTCGTGCCCCCCGCCCACCCCGGGGCCGCCGTCCAGGCGCGGGAACTGGCCGCCGCCGGCCGCCTCCGGGAGGCCGCCGGGATCACCGCCATGGCCGCCACCCCGCACGCCGTCTGGCTCGGCGACCAGAGCCCCGCCCGCGCGGAAGCCGAGGCGCGGGCCGTCACCGAGGCCGCCGCCGGACAGGGGGCGCTGCCCGTGCTGGTCCTCTACAACGTGCCCGGGCGGGACTGCGGGCAGTACTCCGCGGGCGGCGCCAGGGACGGCGCGGCCTATCGCGCCTGGGTCGACGCGGTCGCCCGCGGCATCGGCGACCGCCCGGCGAGCGTGATCCTGGAGCCCGACTCGCTGGCCCTGCTGCCGCGGGAATGCGCCCCCGCGACGGGCGGCGCCGACGGCGCGGCCGCCCGCCCCGCGGAGGAGACGGCCGGGCGCCGGACCGCCGCCCGCCTCGCGGAGATCGGGTACGCCGCCCGCGTCCTGGAGGCCGGACCCGCCACCGCCGTGTACCTCGACGCGGGACATGCGGCCTGGCACCCCGTGCACACCATCGTCCCCCGGCTGCGGCAGGCGGGAATCGCGGCCGCCACCGGCTTCGCCGTCAACGTCGCCCAGTACCAGTCGGACGAGGCCACCAGCTGGTTCGCCACCCTCGTCTCCGCCTGCCTCGCCCACGTCGAGACCGGCGGCCCCGCCACCGACTGCCCCGACCAGTGGCGTCCGCGCGCCGAGGCCCGCGCCTGGCTCGCCACGCACCCCGGCACCGCCGCCCGGGCCCGGATGAAGCACTACGTCAGCGACACCGGCCGCAACGGCAGGGGCGCCTGGACCGCACCCGCGGGCCGGTACCCCGACCCGCAGGACTGGTGCAACCCGCCCGGCCGGGGCCTCGGCGCCCGCCCCACCACCGCCACCGGCGACCCGCTGGAGGACGCCCGGTTCTGGATCAAGACCCCGGGCGCCTCGGACGGCGCCTGCCTGCGCGGCACCGCGGGCCCGCTGGACCCCGAGCGCGGGACCGCCGGACCCCCGGCCGGTGACTGGTTCCCGCAGCAGGCGCTCGAACTCGTCAGGCGGGCGAATCCAGCCATTTTGCGGTGACCGGTCCATCCGTGAGCGATTAGTCTCGCGATCATGGCGGACATGCGGGCGGAGCGGAGCGGAGCGGAGACAAGACGGTGGAGATTCGTGAGGTGCCCGAGTCCGATGTGGACCGGGCCCTGGAACTCGCGTACATGGTCTTCCACGACCGCCCCGCGAAGGACGTGCGCGCGCACCACCACACGATGCTGCTCGGCTGCGAGCGGCTCGCCGCCTACGACGGGGACGCGCTGGTCGGTTTCATGGCCGCGCACCGCTTCCGGCTCTCGGTGCCCGGGGCGGACCTGCCCTGCCCCGGGATCACCTTCGTCTCCGTCGCCCCCACCCACCGGCGGCGCGGCGTGCTCACCGCGCTGATGGAGGAGATGCTGCGCCGCACGGCCGACTCCGGGCGCGCCGTCGCCGCGCTCTGGGCCTCCGAATCCCTCATCTACGGCCGTTTCGGCTACGGTTCGGCGACCCAGGGCGCCACCATCGAGATCGACTCCACCCGCCCGCTCGCCCTGCGCGTCGGCCCCGACGGGCGCCCGCTGCGCCTGATCGACCCGGCGGACGCGCCGGACGTGCTCGGCCCCCACCACGAGGCCTCCCGCGCCCGGCGCGCCGGACGTCCCACCCGCGACGCCTACCGCTGGCGCGAGGAATGGCTGCGCGAGGAGGACGAGGAGGACGAGGAGCTGAGCCCGCCGCGGATCATCGCGCTGGGGGAGGCGGGGGAGCCGCTCGCCGGATACGTCCTCTACCGCACGAAGCCGGAGGGGGACGGCGGGCCGCTCAAGGCCCCCGGACTGGTCCGGGTCGACGAGCTGGAGGCGGACACCCCGGCCGTGGCCGCCGCCCTGTGGAGCTGCCTGGCCGCCCTGGACCTGACCGGGAGGGTGGTCGCCCACAACCGCCCGCTGGACGATCCCCTGCTGCACTTCGCCGCCGACCGCGACCAGGTACGGGTGACCGGCCAGTACCCGGCGCTGTGGCTGCGGCTGGTCGACGTACGCGCGGCGCTGACCGCGCGGTCGTGGGCGGCGCCCGTCGACCTCGTGCTGGAGGTGGCCGACGGGCGCCTGCCCGCCAACGCGGGCCGGTTCCGGCTGGCGGCGGGGCCGGAGGGGGCGGCGTACGAGACCACCGGGGCGGCCGCGGACCTGGCGCTCGACGTCCGCGACCTGGCGGCCTGCTACCTCGGCGGGACCCGGGTCGCGGAACTGGTGCGCGCGGGCCTCGTCGAGGAACGCACACCGGGTGCGGCGGCCGCCCTGGACGACGCCCTGCGGACGGGTGTCCTGCCGCACACCTCCGACGAGTTCTAGGGCGTCGGCGCGGCCCGCAGCGCGTCGATCGCCCTGACCGCGGACATCCCGAAGTCCGCGCCGAGCCGGGGGAAGACCGCGGCTCCCGCCGCCCCGGAGGCGCCGGTGAACCCGGGACCCGGGCCGTGCGGCAACGCGTGCAGGTCCTCCGCGCGGTAACGCTTCACCTTCTGGTGCCAGTTGAGGATGCCCGCGAGCCAGTCCTGGAGCTCGTGGACATAGGCGTCGAGTCCGGCCCGGGCCTGCGCGTCGAGCTTCCAGTCGTCGTAGAGGAGCGGCAGCTGGGTCCGCGCGATGTGCTCGAACTCCTCGGTGCGCTGCGCCTGGAGGGCGTGGCAGATGTGCAGCGCCCGGGGGTAGTCGATGTCGAAGAAGTTCCGGGTGACGAGCACGTAGTTGTGCACCTCGCCCTCGATCTCGATCTCCTTCTGGTAGGAGAAGATGTCGTTGATCAGGCACGCCGCGTCGGCCGCGGCGTTCTCCAGGGACCGGATGATCCCCGACTGGTAGATGTCCTCCGGGATGCCGCGGCCGGCCTGCCCGAGCCTGCACAGGTACATCGTGAGGTTGCTGCCGAAGGTGGCGCGGCGCATCTCGGCGTAGTCGACGGGGTCCGGGATCCGGTTCAGGATCTGGTTCTCCACCTCCCACAGCCAGCTCGACATCATGTCCACCAGCGTGGCCCGGAACTCGCCGCGCACCGTCTCGTCCATGTCGGCCGCGGTCCGCAGCCACAGGTCGGCGAGCCCGCGCTCCATGGCGGTCACCGGCACCAGCGCCTCGGCGGGATCCACCGGGATCATGCCGATCAGCCGCGCGGTGGCCGCCTTGGCGGCGGTCAGGTTCTTGGGGTGCGCGAAGGCCACGGGGTAGTAGTCGTCCCCGTACGTTCCCCAGCTCAGCCAGCACGCGTTCAGCGCGAGGGCTTCGGGCGTGGCGTCCGGGTCGATCCCGGCGGAGCAGAGCGCGAAGTCGTAGCCCCGGAACTTCTCTTCGGTCCAGATGGCGGAAGCGGGATCGCCCGGCTGCGGTTCGAGCATGCCCATCCGGTGGCACCAGGCGACCGACTCCTCCAGCGCGTGGGCGTGGTGGGGGCTGAGTTCGAGCGGGAAGGGCATGCGGATGTCCGGGATCACGGACGGGCCGGTGCGCTCGAAGGGGACGTGGGTGAAGCTGCGACGGCGCAGGTCGTGGGCGCGTGGGGCGAACACCGAGCGGACGTCCAGGGCGGTGGTGCCGAGCCCGGAGGGCAGGAAGGGCAGGGTGAGCGGGGTGGTGGACCGCGCTTCCTTGTTCATGTAGCGGCTGGAGACCATGTGCCACTCGTGGCCGCCGGACTGCCAGTCCTGCAGGCCCTTCGTGTAGGCGAGGACCGCCGCGATCTCCGCCGGATCCAGGGCGTGGTCGGCGAAGAGCTGGGGGAGTTCGGCGAGCGCGGTGTGCTCGAACTGCTGGAGCCGCGAGGTGAGCAGGTCGTTGGAGGCCTCGGCGGCCTCCTGGGTGGTGCAGTCCAGGAAGGTCTCCAGCACCAGGATGGCGTTGGACAGCTCGCCTTCGTCGGCCACCTCGCGCTGGTAGCTGAAGATGTCGTTCCGGATGTGCACGGCGTCGGAGAAGGCGTCGCGCAGCACGCCGAGCGGGCGCGAGTGCGCGATCCGGGCGGGCACCTCGGCCGACACGTACTCGATCAGACCCGCGGACCAGGGGGCGCCGCCCACCTTGCGGCGCATCTCGATGTACTCCAGCGGGTTCGCGATCCGCCCGATGTTGATGTTGGCGAGTTCCCACATCGACTCGTTGAGCAGGTTCCTGGTGCTCACGGAGAACCGTTCGCGCCAGGCCATCGACATGTGGGGGACGGTCCGGGCCCACAAATCGGCCAGGCCCGCCTCCACCGGGTTCGTGGCCTCGGGGAAGCCGTCGGCGAGGTCCATGGGCATGAAGGCGGCGAGCCGGTCGAGGTAGTCCTTGGCGCCGTCGCGGTCCTGGGAGCGCTTGTACATCTCCAGGAAGTGGTCGTCGAAGAAGAAGACCCACACGTACCAGTCGGTGACGAGCGAGAGGGCCTCGCTGTCGCAGTCCGGGTGGGTGTAGGAGCAGAGCAGCGCGTAGTCGTGCGAATCCAGGTCGTGCTCCTCCCAGACCCCGGACCCCTCCAGCATCCCGAACGTGCGCGCCCACTGCTTGGTGTGGGCGCGCGCGGATTCGAGGTGGGGGTTCAGGCGCGCCGGATACGGCACGTAGAAGTCCGGCAGTTGGAACGGCTGCGTCACGGGAGGCTCGGCCTTTCGTCAGGGCGTGCGGGGGTGCGGATCCGGCGGCGCCCCCGCACGAGGTCAGCAGGGCCCTACCCCTGATGCCGGTCGGATAAGGGGTAGTTCACTTCTTCAGGTGACACGTGCGGGGTTCGGTGGCGCGGGCGGGCGCGATGTGGTGGGGACCCGGGACGGTGGTGGGCGGGGCTCGGCGGGGAGGGGCGGGCATGATGGGTGGGGGCGTGCCCCGGTCGGCCGGTGGTCGGGATGCGGGGCCGTGTCCGGGGCCGCAGCCAGGGAAGAAGGGGGAGTGTTCGTGTCGTATCTGTACCGAGGGGCTGGCCGGGTCGTGGGGGCGGCCGGGCTGGTGCTGCTCGTCGCGGTGGGGGCGGCGGGGCCGGCGGGAGCGGTGGGTGTGGTGAATGTGGCGGGTGTGGCGGGTCCGCTGGAGTCCCCGCGGGCCGACGACGGGCCGCGGCTCGGCTTCTCCGGGGCCACCACCCTCCAGATCGAGACGGGTGAGCGGGTCTACGTCGGCCTCGAAGGGATGCCCGAGGGCTGGAAGGAGGCCGTCGTCTCCTCGCCCGCGCTGGCGGAGCCGGTTCCGTTCGTCCCCGCGCCCGGGGGGCCGCCGGGCACCGGCCAGGTCGCCGACCCGGCGCACACCTACCTCGTCCGCGCGGGCATCGCCCCCGGGACGTACCCCGTCACCGTGAGCAGTGGGGGACGTACGGTCGCCACCGACCGGATCACGGTCGTCGCGCCGGGCGCGGCGTACATCAGCCGGTTCGCCTTCGGCCCGAGGGAGGACTTCCTGGGCGGCAGCGACTCGACGCCCGTCCGGCCGGGCGCGGAGGCCCTCATCGTCCTCACCGACTACCGGCCCGCGGACGGCGAGAAGACCGTGGTGGTCACCTCGCCCGTCTTCGCCGGTCCGGTGACGCTCCGCCGGGACGGTCCGGACGACCCCGGCTGCAAGTGCGACGACGGCGGCACCGTCTACGCGGGGCACGCCCGGGTCCGCGCCGGCACGGCGGTGGGGACGTACCCCATGACCGCCGTCAGCCATCACGGCAAGGAGACCACCACCCGGCAGGTGACCATCGCCGGTGAGCGGGTGCCGGACACCCGCCCCTGGCTGATCGGCGGGATCGGGGCCGCCGTGCTCCTCGGGCTCTCGGCGGTGTTCCGGTCGGTGCTCGCCCGGCGCGGCCGCAAGGGGGCCGACCGGGCGTAGCGCCGTCCGGGAGGGGGTGCGGCGCACCCCGTCCGGGAGGGGGCGCGCCGCACCACCGCGGCACTACATGGGCGCCGCGTCCCCCGGGCCGTCACCCCGCGGGGGTCCCGGTGATGTCCTGGTCCGGTGCGCAGGCGCTCTGCTGCGGGAGGACGGGCGGGCCGCCGTCGGTGCCCGCGTGCTGCACGTCCTGCGCGCCGTGACCGTGCCGCTGACCGGCTTGCCCCTGCGGTCCCTGCTGCCCGTACTGTCCGGCCTGCATCCGGAACATCGCCGCGTAGCGGCCGCCGAGGGCCAACAGGTGCTCGTGACTTCCCTGTTCGACCAGCCGTCCCTCGTGCAGCACGTAGATCACGTCGGCGTACCGCACCCCGGACATCCGGTGCGTCACCAGGACCACCGCCCGCTGCGGACCGGCCAGGCCGCGGATGCTGTCGAAGGCCGCGATCTCCGCTTCCGGGTCGAGCGCAGAGGTGGGCTCGTCCACGATCAGGACGCGGGCGTCGCGGTAGTGCGTGCGGGCCAGCCCGAACTTCTGCCACTGGCCGCCGGAGAGTTCCGACGCGCCCCGGAACACCCGGGCGAGCAGGGTCTCGTAGCCGTGCGGCAGCGACTCCACCACCCGGTCGGCCCCGGCGTACCGGGCGGCCGCGACCACCTCGGCGGCCCGTTCGACCGAGCGGTCCGCCTCCGCCGGGTCCGGCCGGCCGATGGCGATGTTGGTACCTGCGGTCACCGGCCAGCGCTCGAAGTCCTGCGTGAGCAGCGCCACCCGGTCGAAGACCGCAGCCCGGTCGGCCTCCCGGACCTCCACCCCGTCCCAGGTCAGCGTCCCCGTGTCGGGCAGGTGCAGCGCCGCCAGGACCTTGACGAGGGTGCTCTTGCCGGAGCCGTTCTCGCCGACCAGCGCGACGACGCTGCCCGCCTCGATGCTCAGCGAGATGTCCGTGAGCGCGGGCTCCGACCGGTCCGGGTAGCTGAACCCGACCCCCGTGAGGCGGACCGTACCGAGGCGATCGGGCAGCGGCAGGCCGCCGGAGGGGATCGCGCGGCCCTCGGCGGCCTCGACGAAGCGGTCCAAGTCCCGTACGTACAGCGACTCTTCGTGCAGGGTGTTGGTGGTATCGACGAGCGCGCCGAGCGCGGCGGAGCCCGTCCGGACGGCGAGCACCGCGGTACCGGCCACCGCGAGGTCCATCCGACCGCTCGCGATGAGCGCGCCCATCGCGGCGTACGTCACCAGCGCCGCGGCCCCGGACAGCGCGGCGGCCAGCAGTTCCGTGGCGGCCTTGTCCTTCGCGAGGCGGGTGGCCTCGGTCTCGGCGTGCTCGGCCATGGTGCGGTAGTGGCCGAGGAGATAGCGGCCGACGCCGTGGACCCGTACCTCCGCGGCGGACGTACGGCTGATCAGGAGCTGGCCGATCAGCCGGGCCGCGCGGACGTGCTCCACCCAGGTGATCACGGACAGGTAGCGCCGCTGCGCCACCCGCATCGCGCCCCAGCCGCGCGGGGCGGCGATCAGCACCAGCAGCGGCAGGAGCGCGGGATGCAGCACGGTGAGCACGCCGGCGGCGGCGACGAGCGAAAGCAGACCGTTGAGCGTCGCCACGCAGGCGCCGATCATCCGACGGGCGGACGGAGGCCCCCACTGGGCGCTGTCGAGGAGCCTGCGGAACTCGCCGTCCTCGATAGCGTCGAGTTCCACGGTGATCGAGGCCTGCAAGTACCGCTCCGTGGCGGCCCGTTCGACCTTGGGCTCCAGCCGCCCGGCGGCAGCGGTGGACCGGGAGGCGAAGACGGCGCCCAGTACGGCGACCAGCGCGCCCAGGGCCAGGGCGGGCAGCGCGGAGTGCAGGCGGTCGGCGGGGCTGCCTCCGCCGAACAGGGTCCGCAGCACCTGGTTGACGACCAGCAGCCCGACGGCTGAGGTCAGCCCCTGGCCGGCCTCGGCGACGGCCACCGTCACCAGGGCGGCCCGGTCGGTGGCCCAGGCGAGCCGCAGCGTCCCGCCGACCATGCGGGGCATGGTCCGCAGCGTGCTCAGGAGCCGGCTCTCCAGCTGGGCGTAGTCGTGGCTGGCCCACCCGGCGTCGTAGCGCAGGGGGCCGCCGAAGAGCTGCCGCTCGCTGGCGGAGGCGGTCGGCCGCTCGGGCACGGAAGGCCGCCTGAGGAGCCTCATGCGCGCCCACCCCCCGCCGCGCCGCGTCCGCCCGGGCGGACGTCGGCGGAGCCGCTCCGCGGACCTTCGTGATCGAACACCACATGAACACGCTGAGCACGCACGGAACGCACGATTCCTCCCGAGGTGACGCCACTGCGAACTGACGCCGCTAGAACGGCCCTGTTCAGGACAGGGTCACGGCCGCCCGGGAGCTAATGCCCGCTCGAATGTGCGGAGTCGGGGCCATGCCCCAAGGCCCACCGCCTTCCCTCCCCGTGATCCGGCGTTCGAACCACCCGGACGGTGCGCCACCCCCCAACGAGGGATTGCGCCGGGGCGGAAGGCTCCGGAGGATCGGGGGGAACGGCGAAGACCGCCTCCCCGGGCGGGGAAGCGGCCTCCGTGGCGCCGGTGCGTCCTGCGGTTACAGGACCGGGATCGGCAGAGGTGCCGTGGCCAGGGACGGAATGGTCCAGCGCTGGGGGTTGGAGCCGTTGCAGTCCCAGAGCTGGAGCTGCGTGCCGTCAGTGGTGTTCATGTGGTCGAGGTCCAGGCAGCGGCCGGAGACCGGGTTGTAGACCGAGTTGTTGGCACGGGGGATGAACTGCTGCGCCGGGTTGTTGTGGCAGACCATCAGCTGAATGGGGGTGCCGTTGGCGGTACCCGCGTTGGTGGCGTCCAGGCACTTGCCCTGGATGCGCAGGGTGCCGTCGGCGCGGACCTCGAACTTCTGGGCCGCGCCGCCTCCCTGCTCGTTGCAGTTCCAGATCTGGATCTTGTTGCCGTCCGCGGTGCTGCCCGTGTTGTTGTCGACGCAGTGCGTACCGGCGTCCGTCAGCGTGATCTTGCTGAGCGCGCCCGGTGTCGTCGGGGCGGCCGCGTAGGGGTAGACGGCGAGGTTGCTGACGCCGCCCGTGAAGCCGCCGAAGAGGTCCGGCTGGCCGCTGATCTTGTACCGGCCGAGCACCAGCGGGCCCGACGGGGCGGGGCTGCTGGCGGCTTGGTGGTGACCGGTTGCGGCCAGCGTCCCGTTGACGTAGAGGCTCATGAGGCCGGTGTCGGCGTTGTAGACCGTGGTCAGCCGGGTCCAGGCGCCGAAGACGACCCGGGAGCCGCCGTTCTGCGCCGCGTCGGACCAGTCGAAGTTCCAGCCGGCGGTGTCGCCCTTGGCGAGGGCGAAGCGCCACTCCTTGGTGGCGGGATCGGCGTACACCATGAAGGAACTGCTCGTGGTGCCGTCCTGGCTGAGGACGATGGCACCGGTGCTGGTCACCTTGGCCATGGCGCTGAGGGTGAAGCTCTTGCGGGTGTCGACGACCGGAGCGCTGGTGGTGATCGTCGAACCGGTGCCGTTGAAGGCGGCGTACGGGGTGCTGACCCCGTTCACCGAGGCGGTCGGGAAGGTGATACCGGCCGTGGTGGCCGGGAAGGCGCCGACCGCGCTCGGGGTGGTGGTGCCGCTCTGGCCGGTCAGCTTCCACTGGGCGGAGGGCGTGTTCAGGTTGCCGAGCAGGACGATCGTGGGGTCGATGCCGGTCGCGGTCGGGTGCGCGACGCTGGTGCCGTTGGGCGCCGTGCCCGTACCGGTGAACGAGACGAGCTGCTGGGTGGAGTCGACGGCCCACAGGTCCGGAATGCCGTCACCGGTCAGGTCGCCGTCCGAGCCGACGCGCGGGTAGCGGACCGGGTCGACCGTACCGGCGAGCACACCGGCTGCCGGGTTGGTGAAACCGGTGAGGACCGGTGCGTCCGCGGTGCCGGTGACGCTGAAGGCGTGCAGGGAACCGTCCGTCTTCGAACGGGCCCACAGCGTCGGGAAGTCGGTGCCCTGCGCGCGGCCCGGGGTGATCAGCTCGTAGTCGCCCCAGCGGGTGTCGTTCGCGGAGAGCAGGACGGACTGGGAGTCGAGCTGGTTGGTGGTGCCCGCCAGGCTGAGCCAGAGACGGCCGTTCTCGACGAACAGCAGCGACGTGCGGCCCAGTGCGCCGCCCTTCGCGGTTTCGCCGAAGACCGAGCCGAAGGCGGCGATCTGGCTGACGCCGGTCCAGGTGGCGCCGTAGCCGTTGGCCGCGCAGTCGAGCGAGGCGAAGTCGGCCGTGACGCAGCCGGTCGGCTTGGTCACCTTGACGGGTGCCTGGCCGTCGAGCAGGCCGGTGTTGTCGTTCGTGTAGACGTACAGGTTGGGCTGGCCGGGCTGGTGGGCGAAGAGGTCGTCGACGTTCTTGTAGCCCGCGCTGCCGCGGTGGCTGATCTGGATGCCGTTCCAGCCGGTCCCGCTGGGGGAGGGGCGGGTGCGGGCGTTGGGCGCGCCCGCCGGGTCGGCGCCGCCGTTGAACTGGCGGAGGTTGCCCGCGCTGTCCGGCAGCAGGACGTCGGCCTTCGCGTCGCCGTTCACGTCGCCGAAGACCGGGGCGGGGCTGTTGGGGTTGGAGGGGGTGTAGTAGCTGTAGGCGACGGGCTGGGACAGGTTGCCCGCCACGTCCTGGGTCTGCAGGTAGAGGAAGTTGGTTCCCCAGCGGCTGGGGGTGTACTTCACCGTTGCGCTGCCCGCGGTCAACGGCACGACACCCGCGTTGGTGTCGGTGCACTTCCAGGAGGTCGACGCGGCCGCGACGGGGTCGGCGGTCCAGCGTGCGCAAGCGAGACCGGAGGTGCGGCCGCCCGCCACGGGCGCCGGGTCGGCGCCGGTGAGGGTGAAGGTGCCCTCCTCGCCGACGCGCTTGGGGTGGGCGCCGATCGTGCCGGAGGCCGGGAAGTCGGTGGAGCTGACGGCGGCGGTGGGCGGCGTGCGGTCGACCCGGAAGAAGCACATGTCGGAGATGGTGCTGGTGAGCGTCTCGTCTGTGGTGCTGGACTGCCAGCCGTACTGGTGCCCGTCCGTCAGCTTACCGATGTCGACCGAGACGTCACCGAAGGAGCCGGTCCAGCCGGACTTGGCCCATTCCGTCTTGCCCGCGTTGTCGTCGTCCCAGTACTGGAAGGTGGTCTGGAGCTGGCGGCCGGTCGCGGAGTAGACCGAGGACGTCAGCGTGATGTTGCTGTTGCTACCGACCCAGCCCGGGTTGTCCCAGGCGTTGACGGTGTTGGGGGTGCGGCAGTCGGCGTAGGCGCCCGTGCCGGCGAAGCCCGGGGTGGGGCGGGTGCGCGGCCACCAGATGGTGGGGCGCACGTCGTACTCGACGACCACGTGCGGGCTGTTGCCGAAGCGCTGCCGCTGGTACATGTCGTTCTCGTTGTCCGGGGCGAAGCCGAAGGTGAAGTCGCTCCAGCGCTCCGCCGCCGCGGTCTTCATCTGGGTGGTGACGTCGTACTGGATGTCACCGGTGCCCGAGATGTTGATGCCGCCGATCTTGGCGCAGCCGCCCATCCGGGAGTTCTTGTCGCAGGGCTGGTGGTTCCAGCTCGTGGGATTGCCGATCGCGCCAGTCCAGTAGAGGCCCATGGGGGTCGGCGAATTGGGGCTGGAGGACGAGACGACGGTCGCGTTCAGCCGGGCGTCGATGACCTCGGCTCCGTGGATGGCGGTGTTGATCCCGATCCGGAAGTAGGCGCGCTCGCGCCCCTTCCTGGTGCAGGTGGAGAAGCCGCAGTAGCCGGCGGCGGGCTTGTCCTGGCCGTCCGCGGTGCCGTTGTACTCGTTGGTGTCCGGGTAGGCCTCCTGGACCTGTGACCAGGCCTGGGCGGCGTTGTCCGCGGTGGGGTTGATACCGGGGTCGATGTACCAGGGGCCGGTGCCCCGGCCGAGGACGGAGGTGTCGGGGGACAGTTCGATGCCCTGGGTGTCCACCCGGGTCCCGATCGGCGTCACGGCGGCGCCGGCGCCGGGGGCGTCCGCGCTGGAGACGGCGGGACGTTCGGGGACGGGGACGGGCCCCTCGGGGACGGGAGTGGCCGCGGCCCTGGCGGCCTGTGAGAAGGCGGGGGCGGCGGTGGCCGAGTCCCACATCAGGGAGGTGGGGCTGGAGAAGCGGAGCCTGCCCTTGCCGTCCTTGATCCCGAGGTTGCCCGCGGTGTCGGTGCTCAGGTTCAGGCCGGGGGCGTCGACGTCCAGGCGGATCTTCCGCAGCGCGGGGTTCGCGGCCGCCTGCGCGGTCCGGACGACCAGGACCTGGCTCCAGCCACCGAGCTGATTGGCGGTCAGGCGCAGGTCGACGTCCGGCAGGACGTTCGCGTAGAGCGCGTCGTCACCGCTGAGCGTGGGCTCGGGCAGCGGGAACGGGGCCTTGACGGCAAGCTTCTTGCCGTCGGCGGTGGTCATGGTGGCCATCGGGCCGCTTCCGCCGCCGGACAACCGCAGCGGGGACAGCGAGGAAACGGGGGACAGCGAACCGTCGGCATTGGCGCGCAGCGTCGCGTCGAGGGGACGCCAGGCACCGTCCGCGCCCTCGACCCGCTCGGGAGCGGGGGAGGTGTCGGTGGTGAAGGTGCCGCTCGGGTTCGCGAACGTCTGCGACGTACTGGTCGTCAGCGCCTCGACGAGCACGCGCTTGCCGCTGCTCCTCGCCCGCGTACGGGCCGAGTCGAGGGCCTTCTGCTCCGCGGTGGGTGCGGCGGCGTCGGGCTTCGGAGCGGTGGTCTGCGCCGCGAAGGCGGGAGGGCCGACGAGCAGGCCCGCGCCGAGGGAGAGCGCGGCGGCGCCGCCGACGACGGGAAGTATCAGCGCACTGGAGGTCTTCCGCCGATCGCGGAGGCCCCCCGGCCTGAAAAGGATGGAACGAAGTGATGGCCTCATCGGCGGAGGTCCTCGCTGTGATCGGTGATGGAGATGTGAAGTCAGCGCACGGTTCCTTCTCAGATGGAAATTTGTCAACACATCGTCATGTCTGTTTGTCCGGCTACGGGGGGAGTGGGAGGGCCTTGTACCACGCGTGACATTGCTCATGTAAGGGAATTTTAAGAAAACCTTCGGCGTGTCGAACGTCCGTTCCTTAGTGTGCGTTCGATCTGGACCCGTCTCGGTCCAGTTTTTTTCATGCTTCCTGAATCCTGTGGGGGGATATCAGTTGTCTCTTTGGAGTGGGTTCGTCATGCCTTCACGGCGTGCACGAGCACGTGTCGCGGCCGTCGCCGCGCTCGCGGTCTTCACCTCCGGCCTCGGGCTTCCCGCGGTCGAGGCGGCTGACAAGCCGCCCAAGGTGTGGGTACCGCCGAAGACGCCCCTGCCCAACACCAAGCCCGTCAAGGGCTCCGAGGCCAAGCCATCGGCCAAGCCGACGCCGAGTGGCCGGAAATGGACACCGGGCGCCGAGGCGGCCGTGCCCGCCGGCGCCGCGACCGTGGCTCTCGGATCCGCCGCCGCCCCGAAGCCCGTCACCGGTTCCGGTGCGGTCCAGGCCGGTTCGCTGCCGGTGTGGGTCGCGCCCGAGACGGATGTGAAGCGCCCGGTCGCGAAGCTGTCCGAGCTGGCCGTCGGGGCCGGTGGTGCGGCCACGGCCGCCGACCCGGCGTTGCGGGTCGAGGTCAAGGACGGCGACAAGGCCCGCGCCGCTGGAGTGAACGGGGCGCTGGTCACCCTGACTGACGCCGCGGGTGCGGCGCCTTCGGGCAAGGTCCGGGTCGGGTTGGACGTCGCGGCGTGGGCGAAGTCCGCGGGTGCGAACTGGGCCGACCGGGCCCGGCTGGTGCAGCTGCCTTCTTGTGCGCTCGTCACCCCTGGAGCCGCGGGCTGCACGACCCGTACGCCGGTGGCGTCCCACCGGGACGCGTCCGGGCGCCTGGTCGCGGAGGTCGACGTACCGACGAATCCGGGGACTGCGGCGCTGAAGGCGCAGTCGGCCCCGGCGGCGGACATGCGGTCCGCTCCGGCAGCAGCCGGTACGTCGAGCGCCGCCGCTCCGGCCGCCGCTCCGCAGATGCTGGCGACGCAGGGTGTGGCCCTCGCGGTCGAGCCAGGTCCCTCCGGTGCGAGCGGTGACTTCACGGCGACGCCGCTGTTGCCGTCCGCTTCCTGGCAGGCGGGCGCGAACGCCGCGAACTTCACCTACGGCTACACGATCGAGGTGCCCTCCTCCATCGCGGGTGGCGCGCCGAGCATCGGTCTCGGCTACGACTCGTCGTCGATCGACGGCCGTACCGCGTCGACGAACGCGCAGGCCGGTCCGGTCGGCGAGGGCTGGGACTGGAGTCCGGGCTCGATCTCGCGGACGTACAAGTCCTGCAAGGACGCCGGGATTGCGGAGTCGGGCGACGAGTGCTGGGCCGGAGACATCCTCTCGCTGAGCCTGGCGGGGCACGCGGGGCAGATCGTCCGGGACGACACGACGTGCGTGTACCGCCTCCAGGGTGAGGACGGCACGAAGATCGAGCGCCTGACCGGGCAGCGCAACAGCGCCTGGAAGGGCGAGGGCTTCAAGGTCACCACGACCGACGGCACCCAGTACTACTTCGGCTCCAACCGCCTGCCGGGCGGCGACGGCACGGACCCCGAGGCCAAATCGGTCTCCACCGTCCCCGTCTACTTCAACAGCGGCCAGGACAAGTGCCTCGGAGCGCAGACGCCGGCGAACGGTACGTGGCAGCAGCTGGGCTGGGAGTGGAACCTCGACTACGTCGTGGACCCGCACCAGAACCTGGTCTCCTACCGTTACGAGCAGGAGAACAACTACTACGGGCGCGGTGGCGGCCAGAACAACGGCACCGGCACCAACACCCTGTACCAGCGCGGCAGCTACCCGACCTGGATCGGCTACGGCCAGCGCTTGCCCGAGCAGATCGCGGCCAAGGGCGCGGCCAAGCCGGCCGCCGAAGTCTCCCTCGCCACCTCTGAGCGCTGCGTCGCGGCCGGGGCCATCACCTGTGACCCCGCGCAGCGCACGAAGGCGAACGCCAAGTCCTGGCCCGACACCCCCGTCGACCAGGAGTGTGCGGCCACCGGCCAGTGCCTGAACCTCTCCCCGACCTTCTTCTCCACGAAGAAGTTCACCAAGATCACCACCCAGGTGTGGACCGGCACCGCCCCGCGCGTCGTCGACACCTACACCCTCAACCAGTCCTTCCAGGACCCCGGCGACGGCACCTCACCGACGCTGTGGCTGGACTCCATCCAGCGCACCGGCTCCAACGGCAAGACCCCGATCACCCTCCCGGCGGTCACCTTCCAGCCGCTGCAGATCGCCAACCGCGTCGACGGCGTCGTCAAGCGCCCGGACGGCACCGAGGCCTCCGCGCCCCGCTACAACCGGCCGCGGATCCAGGCGATCACCACGGAGACCGGTGGCCGGATCAACGTGGTCTACAAGGCGCCGGAGTGCTCGCGCCTGAAGAACACGATGCCGTCCTCCGAGGACGCCAACACGATGGCGTGCATGCCGGTCAAGTGGTACCTGCCCGGCCAGTCCTTCGCGGACCCGGTCAACGACTGGTTCAACAAGGTCGTCGTCCAGTCCGTCACCCAGCAGGACCTGGTCGCCGGACAGGTCCCGACGGTGGTGGAGTACGAGTACGGCGGCGGCATCGCGTGGCACCGCAACGACTCCGAGTTCACCGACGCGAAGACCCGCACCTGGGACCAGTTCCGCGGCTACGCGACCGTCACCACCCGGACCGGCAACGGCACAGACGGGCCCCGCCCGAAGACGGTCACCACCTACCTGCGCGGCATGGACGGCGACACCCTCGCCAACGGCACCAAGCGCACCGTGTCTGTGGCCGACGCCCAGGGCGGCACGATCAAGGACGAGGACGTCCTGTCCGGGTTCGTCCGGCAGTCCGAGACATACGACGCCGACGGCGGCTCGGTCGTCTCGGACGAGGTCACCACGCCGTGGCTCGGCCCGGTCACCGCGACCCGCGCCCAGTCCGGCGGCATGCCGTCGATCACGGCCCGGGCACGGAACGCGGCGAAGGTCACGACACGGGCCAAGCGCGCCAACGGTACGTGGGGAACCTCCGAACGGGCCTCGACGTACGACAGTACGGTCGCCACGCGCCCGCTTCAGGTGGACGACTGGAGCGACACCTCCCGTCCCGACCAGCGGCTGTGCACCACCTTCGAATACCCGACCGGCCCCGGCGGCGCGGTCACGGAGATCGCGTCCCGCACTCTCGTGCTGTCTGGCGTCTGCGGTCAGACACCGACCGCCGCGAACACGGTGGGCGACACCCGCTCGTACTTCGACGGCCTGCCCCTCGGACAGGCGGGTGTCACCGCCGACGGGACAGGTACGGAGGTACTGGAGAAGTACGACGGCGCCGGCAAGCCGGTGTACCGCCTGAACTCCACCTCCACCTACGACGCCTACGGCCGCGTCACCAGCAACACCAATCAGACCCGCAAGGACGCTGCCCACCCCGGTGGGGCCGTGACCAAGACGGACTACAAGCCCGCCACCGGCGTGGTGCCTTCCGAGGTCACCCACACCAATCCGCTGGGCTGGAAGTCGGTCACCAGCCTCGACATCGGCCGTTCGCTGCCGTTGAAGACCACCGACGAGAACAGTCACACCGCCGAGCGGGACTACGACGCCCTCGGGCGCGTCGTGTCCATCTGGCAGCCCGGGCAGGAGCGTGCGAACAGCGCGCTGCCGGTCCGCACGTTCTCGTATGCGATGAACGGGACGAACGCGCCGTCCACGGTGCTGAGCCGGGCGCTCATGAACGACGACTCGTACACATCCAGCTACACGATCTACGACGGTCTCGGCCGGATCCGACAGACCCAGGCCAACCCGGCGTCGGGTGTGACGGGGCGGATGCTGACGGACGCCCTGTTCGACTCGCACGGCTGGCAAGTCAAGACGAGCGCGGCGTACTACACGGACCAGGGCTCCCCGTCCGGGGCGCTCTTCCTGCCCAACGGCGGGGTCATGCCGGACAGCAAGATCCCCTCGCAGACCGTCTCGGTCTTCGACGGCCTCGGCCGGACGACGGCCTCGGTCTTCCAGTCCTACGGCGTCGAACAGTCGAGGTCCAGGACCGAATACCCCGGCGCCGACGAGGTTCGCTCCATCCCGCCGAGCGGCGGCTTCGCCACCGCGACGATCACTGACGGCAAGGGCCAGAAGGTCGCCCTGCGCCAGTACAAGTCGAACACGCCCACGGGTGCGTACGACGAAACCACGTACGGCTACAGCGGCCAAGGGCAGGAACTGTGGCGCAAGGACTCAGCCGGTAACCAGTGGGCCTTCGCGTACGACCTTCTCGGTCGGCAGGTGAAGGTCACCGACCCCGACGCGGGCACGGGCACCACCGTCTACGACGACAGCAAGAACCTCGTCACCTCCACCGATGCCCGCGGCAAGAGCGTCACGACGGTCAGCGACCTCCTCGGCCGCGCCGTCGCGACCTACGAGGGCACGACGGTCGATCCGGCCAAACAGGTGGGTGCCTTCGCCTACGACAGCCTGGCACTGGGCAAGCCCACTAGCACCACCCGATACGTGGGTGGCGCCGCGGGCAGCGCGTACGTATCCGAGGTCACCGGGTACGACGGTGGCTACCGCCCGCTCGGCAACAAAACGACGGTCCCGGCGGCGGAGAAGGAGCTTGCCGGCGTCTACGAAACGAAGAACACCTACAGTTCTTACGGCCAGCTGCAGAACATGCAGATGCCTGCTGTGTCCAAGGCAGGCCTGAACACCGAAACCCTGACCTTCGGTACCGACATCGCGGGCAACACGACTTCGCTCAGCGGAAAGATAGGTCTGGCTCAGACGCCGTACGTCGTGGACGTGCGCTACGACCCGAACGGCCGCGCGATCCGGACCACGGCCGGAACGACGGGCAAACAGGTCGTATCCACTGTCGACTACGACGCGGCTACCGGGCTCCAGGTGCGCTCCACGCTGGACAAGCAGACGGCGGCGACGGCGAGCGTCGACGTCATGGACTACACGTACAACCAGGTCGGTCAGCTGACCTCGATCGGTGACACGCAGGACGGCGCGGCGCGCGACCTGCAGTGCTTCACGCACGACTACCTCGGCCGTCTCACCCAGGCATGGACTGACACCGGTGCCCAGACGACGGCTCCTCAGCCGAGCGTCCGCGGTATCGGCGGTTGCGCCAACGCGGGCGGTCCGGCGGTCGACGGTACGGGCAAGCCCAGCGTGGGCGGTCCCGCGCCGTATTGGCAGCAGTATGAGTACGACAAGCTCGGCAACCGCACCAAGCTGGTGAAGAAGGACGTCACCGGAGCCACGGCCAAGGACACGACGGTCACCCAGACCTTCGGCACCGGCCCCAACACCCCGTCCACCGACCCCAAGACGGGTGGCGGCACGGGCGGCCCGCACGCGCTGATGACCTCCACCGAGACCAGCCAGGCCGGCACGAAGGTCACCAGCTACACCTACGACGCGACCGGAAACACCGCGGGTATCACCAGTACCTCCGGTACTAAGGTCCTCACCTGGGACGGCCAGGGCAAGCTCGACAAGATCGTCGGCACCGGAGAGAGTGCGGGCACCAGCTACCTGTACGACACGGGCGGCAACCAGCTGATCCGCCGCGATCCCAACAGCACCACGCTCCTGCTGGGTAGTGACCAGATCACCTTGGACACCGCCAGCAGGAAGGTCACCAACGTCCGTACGTACGGGGCCCCGGGCGGTCTGTCCGTCACCCGCACGACCACCGGCGGCACCTCGGCACTGACGTACCAGAGTGCCGATCACCACGGCACCGGGGGCGTCCAGTTCAACGCGACTGACCTTGTGCACGCGCGGCGGCCCGCGGACCCGTTCGGCAACGCGCGCGGCACCCAGCCGGTCGCGGGAGCCTGGGCCGGCGACAAGGGCTTCGTCGGCGGCACCAAGGAGAAGGCCACGGGCTTCACCCTCCTCGGCGCCCGCGAATACGATCCTGTGACGGGGCGGTTCATCAGCCCCGACCCGATCATCGATGCCTCCGATCCCCAGCAGTGGAACGCGTACGCGTACTCCAACAACAGCCCGGTCAACGCGTCGGACCCTAGCGGTCTAAGGTCCTTCACGTGCGGTGGTGAGGGTAACCCGTGCAGTGAGCAGGCCCAGTACGTCGAGAGCCATGTGAGCAGTAGCTCCGCATGGGAGGACGAGGACGCGGAGCCCGCGCGCCAGTTGGCCGCTGCCAACGCGAACGTCGCCAAGGCCAAGAAGAGGCGCGACCAGCTCATCGAGGAAGTCATCGACATCGTTGGTGACCTGATCGGTTTCAACGACGCCCGGGACTGCTTCACCAAGGGTGATGCCATGGCGTGCATCAACACGGCCCTGAACTTTGTCCCCTGGGGGAAGCTCTTCAAAGCCGTGAAGATCGGCATCAAGGCCTTCAAGATCTACAAGGAGGTCAATAAGGCTTACGACGCCATCCACTCGGCCGAAAAGGGAGCCGCCCGCGCTGCTGAGGCTTTCAGTTCGGCGAAGAAGGCGGTCAAGGAAGCCCGACAGGCCGAGGCCAAGGCTGCCAAATCAGCTGCGGAGAAGGCTGAGAAGGAGTCCGTCAGCGATAGCGCAGGCACGCAGAGCAAGGCCAGCAAGGAACGGGCGGACGCCGATTCACCCACCGGTGCCGAGGAACCCCACAGCGGTGGCGGAGAGTCCGGCGGCAGCGCCGGTTCCGACCCCGAGCCGGGCGTGACCTGCAACAGTTTCCCCGCCGGTGTCCAGGTCCTGATGGCCGACGGCAGTGCCAAGGCCATCGAGGAGGTGAAGGACGGCGACGTGGTCATGGCCACGGACCCGCAGACGGGGGAGACCAGGCCCGAGACGGTCTCGGCCACCATCACCACGCCGGACGACAAGGACTTCACCGACCTCACCCTCACCGACGAGGCAGGGCCCCGCGGGCCGCCTGCCGGCATCACCTCCACCTACCACCACCCCTACTGGAGTGAGACCCGCCACCAGTGGGTCGATGCCGGTGAACTCACCTCGGGCGAACAGCTCAGGCAGCCCGACGGCTCCCTGCTGACCATCCAGGCCATCCGTAACTACCCGTACGCCGTCACCACGCACAACCTCACGGTGGAGAACCTCCACACGTACTATGTGCGCGCGGGTGGTGCCGATGTACTCGTGCACAACTGCCCCACCGAGCCGCATGAGTTCCCGCTCGACGAAAACGGGATCCCGGTCGGTGGACACACGTCGGGTACGACGGATGCACCGAGGTCGGGTGCGGCCCCGCATTCTGTGTACACAAGGACCGGGAAGGACGGTACACCCGTCCAGAACACCATTTACAACGAAAAGGGTGAGGCGGTCGGGCACTTCGACTTCAAGCACCACGGCACGGGTGGGCCGCACGGGCACGTTTTCCCGGAGCCTGGGCTGCCGGGCGGGCACGGTCCTGGTGCACCACATATACCAGCGGCAAACCTCCCGCCCGGCTGGAGCATTACCCCATGAACCGTCACGGAAGGCTGATACGTTGACCGCTGTGCGCCTCGCTGAGGATAATTTCAGAGCATTCTTCGACCGCTTCGGGGGGTTCGAAGACGGTGTGATCACCGGTATTCGATTGCATCTGCCGCGAGATTCGTCCGAGGGGCAACTCGCAACCTTTGACATTCAGGCGATGGACGCGACGTGCGGCAACGACTGGCGTCTGGTCCGGGTCACCGTGGCCGGGGTATATGAATACCAGTTCACATGTAGCAAGAAGTACTCGTACTTCATCCTCTCGGATGGGCTGAACCTCGACTGTACGCCCGAGCGGTGCGTGCTGGATCTGCATCCCGGCCCGGACCCCTGGTCGCCGGATCAGGTCGGGCGTGAAGGGATCTACTCCAAGCAATACGCCATCGGGATGTGGGGTGAGTACGAGGTGCTCGACGGTCCGTTCATCTGAGCGCTGAGCAGAGCACCGTCTCTCGCTTAACAACGGGCCCACGGGTCAGGCCTGACTGGGCTGTCCCGTGGGTCCTTTGGCGTGTGGCGACGTACAGCCCGCCCTTCCAGGATGAGTGCGGTGTCCGCGCGGGCTGTGTCCAGCCGTTACTGCAGCCCTATTGCTTCCTCTTCGCGTTGCGACCGCGAAAAAGACCGCCCTTCCCGCCCTTACGGTGGGCGAGGAGGACGGCCTTCGTCGTTTTGTGCTCGGCGGTGAAACTCCTTGGCCGCCGGGAGGGCCCCGGCGGCTGCCGGAGTTACTCCGCCTCCGCCTCCAGGTTGCCTTCCGTGTCCAGGTACACCTGGCGCAGGGCTTCCAGCGTTGCCGCGTCCGGCTTTTCCCACATGCCGCGGGATTCCGCTTCCAGGAGGCGTTCGGCGATGCCGTGGAGGGCCCAGGGGTTGGCCTCCTCCAGGAAGGCGCGGTTCTCGGGGTCCAGGACGTACGTCTGCGTCAGCTTGTCGTACATCCAGTCGGCGATCACGCCGGTCGTGGCGTCGTAGCCGAACAGGTAGTCCACCGTCGCCGCCAGTTCGAAGGCGCCCTTGTAGCCGTGGCGGCGCATCGCCTCGATCCACTTCGGGTTGACCACGCGGGCGCGGAAGACGCGCGAGGTCTCCTCCACCAGGGTGCGGGTGCGGACCGTCTCCGGGCGGGTCGAGTCGCCGATGTACGCCTCGGGGGCCGTGCCGCGCAGGGCGCGGACGGTGGCGACCATGCCGCCGTGGTACTGGAAGTAGTCGTCCGAGTCGGCGATGTCGTGCTCGCGGGTGTCCGTGTTCTTGGCGGCCACCGTGATGCGCTTGTACGCGGTCTCCATCTCGGTGCGCGCGGAGCGGCCGTTGAGGCCGCGGCCGTAGGCGTAGCCGCCCCACACCGTGTAGACCTCCGCCAGGTCGGCGTCCGTGCGCCAGTCGCGGGAGTCGATCAGCTGGAGGATGCCCGCGCCGTACGTGCCCGGGCGCGAGCCGAAGATACGGGTGGTCGCGCGCCGTTCGTCGCCGTGCTCGGCCAGGTCCGCCTGGGCGTGGGCCCGGATGAAGTTCTGCTCCGCGGGCTCGTCCAGGCCCGCCGCCAGCCGTACCGCGTCGTCCAGCAGGCCGATGACGTGCGGGAACGCGTCGCGGAAGAAGCCCGAGATGCGCAGCGTGACGTCGATGCGCGGACGGCCCAGCTCCGCGAGCGGGACGGGTTCGACGCCCGTCACGCGCCGCGAGGCCTCGTCCCACACCGGGCGGACGCCGAGCAGCGCCAGCGCCTCGGCCACGTCGTCGCCCGCGGTGCGCATGGCGCTCGTTCCCCACAGGGACAGGCCGACGGAGGCGGGCCACTCGCCGTTGTCCGTGCGGTAGCGGGTCAGCAGCGAGTCCGCGAGGGCCTGGCCGGTCTCCCACGCGAGGCGGGAGGGGACGGCCTTCGGGTCCACGGAGTAGAAGTTGCGGCCGGTGGGCAGGACGTTGACCAGCCCGCGCAGCGGCGAACCGGACGGGCCCGCCGGGACGAAGCCGCCCGCCAGCGCGTGCACCGCGTGGGTCAGCTCGTCCGTCGTGGCCGCCAGGCGCGGGACCACCTCGGTCGCGGCGAAGGCGAGGATGTCCGCGACGCCGGCCGGGTGGCCCTCGGCGACCGCGGCGACGGCCGAAGGGGCCCAGTCGGCCGCCTCCATGGCCTCGACGAGGGTGCGGGCCACGGCCTCCACCTCGTCGGCCGAGGTCCGGGTGGGCGCGGCCTCGTCCAGGCCGAGCGCCTCGCGCAGGCCCGGAAGCGCCGTCGTACCGCCCCAGATCTGGCGGGCGCGCAGGATGGACAGGACCAGGTTGACGCGGTCCGGGCCGGCCGGGGCGCCACCCAGCACGTGCAGGCCGTCGCGGATCTGCGCGTCCTTGACCTCGCAGAGCCAGCCGTCGACGTGCAGCAGGAAGTCGTCGAAGCCGTCGTCGTCCGGACGGGCCTCCAGGCCCAGGTCGTGGTCGAGCTTCGCGGCCTGGATCAGGGTCCAGATCTGGGCGCGGATCGCGGGCAACTTGGCCGGGTCCATGGAGGAGATCTGCGCGTACTCGTCCAGGTGCTGCTCCAGGCGCGCGATGTCGCCGTACGACTCCGCGCGGGCCATCGGCGGCACCAGGTGGTCGACCAGGGTCGCGTGCACGCGGCGCTTGGCCTGGGTGCCCTCGCCCGGGTCGTTGACCAGGAACGGGTAGACGAGCGGGAGGTCGCCGAGCGCGGCGTCCGGCGCACAGGAGGCGGACAGGCCCGCGTTCTTGCCGGGCAGCCACTCCAGGTTGCCGTGCTTGCCCAGGTGGATCATGGCGTCGGCGCCGAAACCGCCGTCCTCGGCCGCGGCCTGGATCCAGCGGTAGGCGGCGAGGTAGTGGTGCGAGGGCGGGAGGTCCGGGTCGTGGTAGATCGCGATCGGGTTCTCGCCGAAGCCGCGCGGCGGCTGGATGAGGATGAGCAGGTTCCCGCGGCGCAGCGCCGCCAGCACGATGTCGCCGTCGGGGTCGCCGCCGGCCGCGGTGCGCGAGCGGTCCAGGAACATGTTGCCGGGCGCCTGCCCCCAGTGCTCCTCGACGCCTTCGCGCAGCTCGCCGGGGAGCGTGGCGTACCAGCGGCGGTAGTCGGCGGCCGGGATGCGGACCGGGTTGCGGGCCAGCTGCTCCTCGGTGAGCCAGTCCTGGTCGTGGCCGCCGGCCTCGATCAGCGCGCGGATCAGCTCGTCCCCGTCGCCGGAGACCAGGCCGGGGATCTCCTCGGCCGGGCCGAAGTCGTAGCCCTCCGCGATCAGGCGGCGCAGCAGCGCGACGGCACTGGCGGGGGTGTCGAGACCGACGGCGTTGCCGATGCGGGAGTGCTTGGTGGGGTACGCGGAGAGGACGAGCGCGATCCGCTTCTCGGCGTTCGGGGTGTGCCGCAGCCGGGCGTGGCGTACGGCGATCCCCGCGACGCGGGCGGCCCGCTCGGGATCGGCGACGTACGCCGGGAGGCCGTCCTCGTCGATCTCCTTGAAGGAGAACGGGACGGTGATCAGCCGGCCGTCGAACTCCGGCACCGCGACCTGGCTGGCCGAGTCGAGCGGGGACAGGCCCTCGTCGCTCTCCATCCACGTCTCGCGCGAACCGGTCAGGCACAGCGCCTGCAGGATCGGTACGTCGAGGGCGGCGAGCGCGCCCGCGTCCCACGACTCGTCGTCGCCGCCCGCCGAGGCCTCGGCGGGGCGGGTGCCGCCCGCCGCCAGGACCGTGGTCACGATGGCGTCCGCCGTCGCCAGCTCCGCGAGCAGTTCCGGCTCGGGGGAGCGCAGCGAGGAGACGTACAGCGGCACGGGCACGCCGCCCGCGTCCACCACGGCGTCCGCGAGGCCGTGCACGAAGGCGGTGTTGCCGCTCATGTGGTGGGCGCGGTAGTAGAGCACCGCGATCCGGGGGCCCGTGGCGGGCTCTGCCGCGCGCTCCAGCCGGCCCCAGGTGGGCGCGGCCGCGGGCGGGTCGAAGCCGTGGCCGGTGAGCAGCACGGTGTCCGAGAGGAAGCGGGCCAGCTGCTCCAGGTTGGCCGGGCCGCCGTGCGCGAGGTAGGCGTGGGCCTCGGCCGCGATGCCGATGGGGACGGTGGACGCCTCCATCAGCTGGGCGTCGGGGGCCTGTTCGCCGGTCAGGACGACGACCGGCCGCGGCTGGTCGGCGGCGAGGAGCAGGTCGAGCCCCTCCTGCCAGGCGCGCAGGCCGCCGAGGAGGCGTACGACGACCAGGTCCACGCCGTCGAGCAGCGCGGGGAGGTCGTCGAGGGGGAGCCGGGAAGGGTTCGCGAACCGGTACGGGACCGGGCCGTCGTCCGAGGCGCGGGCACTGAGCAGATCGGTGTCGGACGTCGACAGCAGCAGGATCATGCGGCGGCGGGCCTTCCTCGGGGTTTCCGCGCCCCGGGCAGTGAGGACGACGGGAGTTCCTGACTCACCCGGTGGCGCGGTGGGGCGCTGCCGGATTCACAGTGGCGGGACCGCGCCGGAATCGCACCGGGCTTCCTCCCATGTCGCCGTCCTCGGCGATGACGGGCCGAATGGCCCGTCGAGGGGCCATCTTAGGTGCCGGGGCGAGCGGATGGCAGGTGGGGGCGGTTCCCGGGGCGGATCGCTGGCGCGGGGCCGGGGTTTGGTGGTGCGGGGCCGGGTTTTGGCGGCGGGTGCGGGTGGTGGGGCCTGTGGTGTGCCCTCAAGCGCCGGGCGGGCTGGATTTGGTTCGGGTGGGTGTGTGGCCGCGGGTCGCGGGGCCTGGGGTGGGTGCCCTCAAGCGCCGGGCGGGCTGGAATTGGCTCGGGTGGGTGTGTGGCTGCGGGTGTTGGGCGGGCTGGGATTGGCAGGCGGGTGGGTCGTTGGGCCGGGGTGGTGGTGGCCTTGGCTGTGTTGGCGGGTGCGGGTGGTGGGGCCTCCGGCGGGCCCTCAAACGCCGGGCGGGCTGAATTTGGCGACCGGGGTACCGGGCAGGCCGGATCGGACTGGGGTGGTTGTGTGGCCAGGGTGTGGGGGCTGGAATTTGCTGCGCCGGGATGCGGGCAAATTCAGCCTCGCCGGCGTTTGAGGCGCCGCCGGAGGCTCCACATGGCGGCAGTCGCCAACGCACCGGCGGCTGACGGGCGCGCAGGCCCGGGCCGCGGGGCCGGCGGCATCTGGGCGTGCGCCGGGCCGGGTCGGTGGCATGCGGGCGTGCCGGGCTAGAGGCGGCGGCGTGCCGGGGTGCCGGGCCGGTGGCGGTGGCATGCGGGCGTGCCGGGCCAGGCCGGGCCGGGTCGGTGGCATGCGGGCAGGCCGGGCCAGGGTCGGCGGCGTGCCGGGGGTGCCGGGCCGGGGTCGGCGGCATGCGGGCGTGCCGGGCCAGGTCGGGCCGCGGCGCGGCGGCGCCATGCGGGTGGCAGGGCCCGGGCGGCGGCATGCGGGCGGGCAGGGTATGGGGCGGCGGGGCGTGGGCGGGGGGACGGGGCGTGGTGACGGACACAGGTCGGTGGGCGCCGATCGTGGGTATGCTCGCCGCCATGCCCCCGCCCTCTTCCGCCGCATCCCGGGACGAACCCGTCATACGGGACCGCGGCGACGCCTGCCCCGGCGCGCTGCGCCTGCACGCGGCGGACGACGGGCACCTCGCCCGGATCCGGATCCCCGGGGGTCTGCTCACGGCGGATGCCGCCGTCGCAGTGGCCGACGCCGCGGACCGGCTCGGCGACGGGCACCTCGACCTCACCTCGCGGGGCAACGCGCAGCTGCGCGGCCTCGGCGCGAGCTGCGGCGGCGAACTCGCCGCCCTGCTGACCGCCGCCCAACTGCTGCCCGCCGCAGCGGCCACCCACGAACGCGTCCGCAACATCGTCGCCTCGCCCCTGTCCGGGCTCGACCGGCAGGGCCGCCCCGACGTCACGCCGTGGGTCGGCGCGCTGGACCGGCTGCTGTGCGCGAGCGGGCCCGCGGCCGCGCTGTCCGGGCGCTTCCTCTTCGCCCTCGACGATGGACGCGGCGACGTGTCCTCGCTCGCACCCGACGTGCACGTGCTGGCCCTGAAGCGCGGAATGGCCGTGCTGTGGACGCACGATGACACCGACGCGGTCGCCGTGGGCCACCAGGACGCGCCCCGGGCGGCCCTGACGGTCGCCCGGTACTTCCTCGACGTGGTCCGCGAAGCCGGCACCAAGGCCTGGCGGGTGAGCGAGCTTCCCGCCGAACAACGCCCGGAGTCCGGGGAGTTGCTCAATCGGCTGCGGGAGCAGGGCATTTCGGCCGAGCGGGCCCACGGCTTCCGGCGCCGGACCGGACCCGGGCCCCGCCCCGGTCCGGTGGCGGGGCTGGACCCGGACCACGTCGCCCTCTCGGTACTGGCCCCGCTGGGCCGGCTGACCAGCGCCCAGTGGCGCCTGCTCGCCGCCACGGCCACCGCCGCGGCCGGGACCCTGCGGCTCACGCCCTGGCGCGGGATCGTCGTTCCCGGTGTCCGCGCGGCCACGGCCGCCGACACCCTCGCCCGGCTCGCCGACGCCGGGCTGGTGACGGCGCCCGGCGACCCGTGGGAGAACGTGAGCGCCTGCACCGGGCGGCCCGGCTGCGCGAAGGCACTGGCCGACGTACGGACCGACGCCCGCGCGGTCGTGGCCCGTTCGGGCGCGGCGGGCGGACCGGACGCACCGGCCCCCGCGGCCGCGGCGCTGCCCGTGCACTGGTCCGGGTGCGAGCGGCGCTGCGGGCACCCGCGCGCCCGCGCCTGGGTGGACCTGGTCGCCGGGCCCCGGGGGTACGGCGTCACCGTGGCCGGCCCGCGCGCCGGGCACACGGTGCGGGAGGACGTACCGGCCACCCCCGAGGACCTGACCGCCGCCCTCGCGGAAGCGGATGCGAAAGCCGCGTTCCACCAGCCCCACCCGACCCAGCACACCCAGCAGCCTCAGCGGCAGATGTAGTTCAAGAGATGAGCGAGTACACAGTGTTCGAGTACGAGAAGGACGGCGCCGCGATCTACCGCCAGTCCTTTGCCACGATCCGCGCCGAGGCGGACCTCGCCGGGCTGCCCGCCTCGGTGTCGCAGGTCGCCGTACGCATGATCCACGCGTGCGGGATGACCGACCTGACCAAGGATCTGGGGTACACGCCGGACGTGGTGCTGCGTGCCCGCGCCGCGCTGAACGCGGGGGCGCCCATCCTGTGCGACGTCCGCATGGTCGCCAGCGGGGTCACCCGCAAGCGGCTGCCCGCCGACAACGAGGTGATCTGCACCCTGTCGGACCCGGCCGTACCGGACCTGGCCGCGAAGATGGCCACCACGCGCAGCGCCGCCGCCCTCGAACTCTGGCGCGACCGCGGCCTGTTGGAAGGCTCGGTGATCGCCGTCGGCAACGCGCCGACCGCACTCTTCCGGCTGCTGGAGATGATCGAGGAAGGCGCGCCCCGCCCGGCCGCCGTCATCGGCGTGCCCGTCGGATTCATCGGCGCCGCCGAATCCAAGGACGCGCTCGCCGCCCACCCCTCGGGGCTTGACCACCTGATCGTCCGGGGGCGGCGCGGCGGCAGCGCCATCGCCGCCGCCGCCGTCAACGCGATCGCGAGCGAGGAAGAATGAGCGCCACCAGCGCCACCAGCGCCACCAGCGCCACCAGCGCCACCAGCGCGACGACCACCCCCGCCACCACCGGTGCCGCCGGTACGGGAGCCGCGGCCGGACGGCTCTACGGCGTGGGCCTCGGCCCCGGCGACCCCTCCCTGATGACCCTGCGGGCCGTCCAGGTGATCGCGGAGGCGGACGTCGTCGCCTACCACAGCGCCCGCCACGGACGTTCCATCGCCCGCTCGATCGCGGCCGCCCACCTGCGCGCGGACCACATCGAAGAGCCGCTGGTCTACCCGCTCACCACCGAGAGCACCGATCACCCCGGCGGCTACCAGGGGGCGATGGAGGAGTTCTACGAGGCCTCCGCCGCCCGGCTCGGCGCCCACCTCGACGCGGGCCGGACCGTGGCCGTGCTCGCCGAGGGCGACCCGCTCTTCTACGGCTCGTACATGCACATGCACAAGCGGCTCGCCGACCGGTACGCGACCGAGGTGATCCCCGGGGTCACCTCCGTCAGCGCCGCCGCCGCCCGCCTGCAGACCCCCCTCGTCGAGGGCGAGGAGGTGCTCACGATCCTGCCCGGCACGCTGCCCGAGGAAGAACTGACGGCCCGTCTGGCGGCCACCGACTCCGCCGTGGTGATGAAACTCGGCCGCACCTTCCCCGCCGTGCGGCGGGCGATGGAGACGTCCGGGCGGCTGCCCGAGGCGCGCTACGTCGAGCGCGCGACGATGGCCGGGGAGCGCACCGGGATGCTCGCGGACACCGACCCCGAGACGGTGCCGTACTTCGCCGTCGCCGTGCTGCCTAGCCGGATCGGCAACCCCGGCTGCCGGCCCGCGCCCGCGCCGGGCGCCGTCGGCGAGGTCGTCGTGGTGGGCACCGGACCGGCCGGTCCGCTGTGGCTGACGCCGGAGACGAAGCGCGCGCTGGCCGACGCGGACGCGCTGGTCGGGTACACGACCTACCTCGACCGGGTGCCCGTACGGCCGGGGCAGGTCCGGCACGGCTCCGACAACAAGGTCGAGTCCGAGCGGGCCGAGTTCGCGCTCGACCTGGCCCGGCGCGGGCAGCGGGTCGCGGTGGTCTCCGGCGGCGACCCGGGCGTCTTCGCCATGGCCACGGCGGTCCTGGAAGTCGCCTCGCAGGACGAGCACGCGGACATTCCGGTCCGGGTGCTGCCCGGGGTCACCGCCGCCAACGCGGCCGCCGCGGCCGCGGGCGCGCCGCTCGGCCACGACTACGCCACGATCTCGCTGTCGGACCGGCTCAAGCCGTGGGAGGTCATCGCGCAGCGGCTGCACGCCGCGGCCGGGGCCGATCTGGTGATCGCCCTGTACAACCCCGGTTCGCGCAGCCGCACTTGGCAGGTCGGCAAGGCCCGCGAACTGCTGCTGGAGCACCGGGCGCCGGACACCCCGGTGGTGCTGGCCCGTGATGTGGGCGGCCCGGAGCAGTCCATCCGGATCGTGCGGCTCGCGGATCTGGACCCGGCGCAGGTGGACATGCGGACGCTGCTGCTGATCGGCTCGTCGCAGACGCGGGTGGTCCGGCGCGGGGACGGGCGGCAGATCGTCTGGACGCCGCGGCGCTACGGGTAGTCCGGGTTACGGGCGGTTCCGGGCGGGCCCGGGGGTTCCGGGGTCCCGGGCGGGGTCCGGGTCAGGCGTCCCGGGTGCGTGCGCGCACCCAGGTCGCCGCCTCCCGGGCCGACTCGGCGACCGGTACGCCCTGCGGGACCGGCGGGCGGTCGACCACGAGCACCGGGATGCCCGCCTCGCGGGCCGCCGTCAGCTTGGGGGCCGTCGCGGAGCCGCCGCTCGCCTTGGTCACCAGTACGTCGATGCGGTGCTCGCGGATCAGGGCGCGCTCGCCGTCGAGGCTGAACGGCCCCCGGTCCAGGAGGACTTCGGTCTGCCGGGGCAGCGGGGCGGTGGGGGCGTCCACGGAGCGGACCAGGAACCAGGTCGCGTCCAGGTGCGCGAAGGCGGCGAGGCCGGTGCGGCCCGTGGTCAGGAACGCGCGCCTCCCCAGGGCGGGGAGGGCGGCGGCGGCCGCGGCCAGGGTGGGGACGTGGTGCCAGTCGTCGCCGGGGGCCGGGGTCCAGGCGGGGCGGCGCAGGGCCAGCAGGGGTATGCCGGTGGCTGCGCAGGCTGCTGCCGCGTTGAAGCTTATCCGCTCCGCGAAGGGGTGCGTGGCGTCCACGACGGCGTCCACGGCGTGGCTGCGCAGCCAGTCGGCCAGGCCTTCGGGGCCGCCGAAGCCGCCGATGCGGGATGCGCCCGGGGGGAGGGTGGGGTGGGTGACGCGGCCGGCCAGGGAGGTGGTGACGAGGGTTCGCCGGGTTTCGGGGGTTGCCGTGCCTTCGGCGAGGTCCTCGGCGAGGGCTTCGGCCAGGTGGCGGGCCTCGGTGGTGCCGCCGAGGATCAGCACGTGGTGCGCGTGGTGGGGGCGGGGGGTGGTTCTTGCCGCTGGTCCGGTGCGGGGTGCCGGTGCCTCCGGCGGGTCCTCAAACGCCGGACGGGCTGGATTTGGCTGGGCTTGCCGGGCGAACGCCGGACGGGCTGGGTTTGGCTGGGCTGGTTGGTCAGCAGGCATGGCGGTTGCGGGTGGGGGAGTAGAGGTGGCTGTCCGGGAACTGGGCGGCGGAGAGGGTGCGGCCCACGATGATCACCGCGGTGCGGACCAGGCCCGCGGACTTCACCGCGTCCGCGATGTCCGACAGGGTGCCGCGCAGGATCAGTTCGTCCGGGCGGCTGGCCATCGCCACCACCGCGACGGGGCAGTCCGCCCCGTAGTGCGGGAGGAGTTCGTCGACCACCCGGTCGACGTAGCGCGTGGCCAGGTGCAGGACCAGGAGCGCCCCGCTGCGGCCCAGGGTGGCGAGGTCCTCGCCCTCCGGCATCGGGGTGGCCTGCTGGGCGATCCGGGTCAGGATCACCGTCTGGCCCACCGTCGGCACCGTCAGCTCCCGCTTCAGCGCAGCGGCCGCCGCCGCGAACGCCGGTACGCCCGGGACCACTTCGTACGGGATCCCGGCCGCGTCGAGGCGCCGCATCTGCTCCGCGACCGCGCTGAAGACGGACGGGTCGCCGGAGTGCAGCCGTGCCACGTCCAGGCCGGCCGCGTGCGCGGCGGTGAACTCGCCCAGGATCTCGTCCAGGTTGAGCTGCGAGGTGTCCACCAGCCGGGCGTCCGCCGGGCATTCGGCGAGCAGTTCGCGCGGGACCAGGCTGCCCGCGTACAGGCACACCGGACTGGCCGCCAGCCGGCGCGCGCCGCGCACCGTGATCAGGTCGGCGGCGCCGGGGCCCGCTCCGATGAAGTACACGGTCATGTGCGGTCCTCTCCTGTTTCCTGCGCCGCCGGGTCGCCCGACGGTTCGCCCGCCGGTTCATCCGCTGTCTTGGTCACCGACCACTGGGTGACCGCCATCGCCTGGCGCCAGCCGGTGAATCCGCCGACCGCCACCGCGTGCGCGACGGCGAGCTTGACCAGGTCGCCGCCGTGGCGCCGGTACCACCGCGCGAGCAGTGCCTCCGACTCCAGGGTGACCGTGTTGGCCACCAGCCGCCCGCCCACCGGCAGCGCCGACCACACCGCCTCCAGCAGCCCCGGCGCGGTCAGCCCGCCGCCGATGAACACCGCGTCGGGCGCGGGGAGTCCGTCGAGGGCGGCCGGTGCGGCGCCGAGGACGACGTGCAGCGCCGGCACGCCCAGGGCGTCGGCGTTACGGGTGATCCGCGCCGCCCGCTCCGGGTCGCGCTCCACCGTCACCGCGCGGCACGACGGGTGGGTGCGCATCCACTCGATGCCGATGGAGCCGGAGCCGCCGCCGATGTCCCACAGCAGTTCGCCGGGCGCGGGGGCCAGGGCGGCCAGGGTCGCGGCACGGACGTGGCGCTTGGTGAGCTGGCCGTCGTGCTCGTAGGCGGAGTCGGGCAGACCCGGGCCCGCGCCCAGGCGCTGCGCGTCCGCCGCTCGGCGGCAGTCGACGGCCACCACGTTCAGCGGGTCGCCCGGCGCGTGGTCCCACTGGTCGGCCGTGCCGTCGTACGTACGCTCGTCAGCGGATCCGAGCTGTTCCATGACCCGCATCCGGCTCGGGCCGAAGCCCCGCTCCCGCAGCAGAGCGGCGATCTCGCCCGGGGTGCCCGGGCCCGCGCTGAGCACCAGCACGCGGCGCCCCTCGTGCAGGGCTGCGGCGAGCCGGGTGACCGGCCGGCCCACGGTGGTGACCACCTCGGTGTCCTCCACCGGCCAGCCCGCCCGCGCGCACGCGTAGGACACGGACGAGGGGTGCGGCAGGACCCGCAGGGCCTGCGCGCCCAGTTCCTGCGACAGGGCGCGGCCGATCCCGTAGAACATGGGGTCCCCGCTCGCCAGCACCGCGATCCGGCGCCCGGCGTGCTCCGCCAGCAGCCGCGGCACGGCGGGGCGCAGCGGGCTGGGCCAGGACACCCGCTCGCCCGCGCACTCGGCGTCCGGCAGCAGCACCAGCTGGCGCGGCCCGCCGATCAGCACGTCGGCGGCGGTCAGGGCGGCCCGGGCGGTGCCGGTGAGCCCGGCCCAGCCGTCCGCGCCGATGCCGACGACCGTGACGGCCGGTCCGGTCGTCACGGGGGAGGGGGGCAGGGGGCTCATGGCGCGGTACCTCGGAGGAAGGGGGTGGGACCGCACTCTACTGGCCCGCTTCCGGCGGCCCGGACCGGGGGTGACCACGGCGAAGGCCCGCGACGGGCCGCGTCGCGGACCCGTCCCTGCGAGAGCTCGCGACCCCGGGGCCGTTAGGGTGGGGGCACGATGTGGTTACCGTTGGTAACCGCGGTGGTGCGGGTGGAGGAGCCGGTATGCCGGGCTGGACAGCGAACGACATCCCCGACCAGAGCGGGCGCACGGCCGTGGTCACCGGAGCCAACAGCGGCATCGGCTACGTCGCCGCCCGCGAACTCGCCCGGCGCGGGGCACGGGTGGTGCTGGCCTGCCGCAGCGAGGCCCGCGGGCGGGCCGCCGAGGCACTGCTCCGGCGTGAAGTCCCCTCAGCCATGGTGGAGTTCAGTCCGCTGGACCTCGCGGACCTGCGCTCGGTGCGGGAGTTCGCCGCCCGCTACGGCTCCGGGCGCGAGGCCCTCGACCTGCTGGTGAACAACGCCGGGGTGATGGCCCTGCCGTACGGGCGGACCGCCGACGGGTTCGAGACCCAGTTCGCCGTGAACCACCTCGGCCACTTCGCCCTCACCGGCCTCCTCCTGCCGCATCTCCTGCGCACGCCCGGCGCCCGGATCGTCTCCCTCTCCAGCGGCTTCCACGCCCTCGGCGACATCGATCTCGCCGACCTCAACAGCGAGCGTAACTACCGGCGCTGGGTCGCCTACGGCCGTTCGAAGACGGCGAACCTGCTCTTCGTGCACGAGCTGTCCCGGCGGCTCGCGGCCGCCGGGTCCGATGTCGTCGCGGCCGCCGCCCACCCCGGTTACGCGGACACCAACCTGCAGACCGCCGCCGCCCGGCAGGAGGGCCGCAAGGCCGCCGAGCGGGTGATGGCGCTTGCGAACGCCGTCATCGCGCAGCCCGCAGCCGCGGGCGCGCTCCCCACGCTGTACGCGGCCACCGCGCCCGGCGTGCGATCGGACGCCTTCATCGGGCCGAAGCTCGGCTGGCGCGGAGCGCCCGCCCGCTCCTGGCGGGCGAAGTGGACCCTGGACGACGCGTCCGGCGAAGCGCTCTGGGCCGCCTCCGAGAAGCTCACCTCCGTCTCCTACACCGCTCTCGCGCGCTGACCGTCCCGGGCGTCCGGCCCGGCCCGGCCCGATCGCCCCTCCCCGCGGGCGCCCCCGGGACACCTGCGGTCTTCCCCTGCTTCACCCAACTCCCCTACGCTCCAGCCGACTTGCCGCCGCACCGGCGTCGGCCGGACCGATAGGGGAGCCACCAGCATGAGATCCCGCAACCGGGCGGCCGCGGCCGTCGCCGTCGCCGTGGCCGCAGTCCTCGCGCTCGCCTCCGTCCCCGCCGGGGCCGCCCCGGCCGGGGCGGCGGCGCAGGGTGTGGGGCTGTCCTTCGCCGGATCCACCGGCGTCGGCGTGCACAACGCGTACGAGAAGGCCAAGTACCCCTACTTCGCGGATGCGTTGGACTCGGGCGCCGCGATGCTCGAACTCGACGTGTGGACCAACTTCTTCGGCAGCTCCTGGCGGGTCTCCCACAGCAACCCGATCGGCAACGACAACAACTGCGAGAACGCCACCACCCCGGCCCAGCTGCGCACCAAGTCCCGCAACCAGAACCTCGCGGGCTGTCTCGCGGATCTGCGCAGCTGGCACGACGCGCACCCCGGCCACCGCCCGGTCATCCTGAAGATGGAACTCAAGGACGGCTTCGCCGCCAACCTCGGCCGGGGCCCGGCCGACCTCGACGCGCTCCTGGGCGCCCGCCTCGGTGACGCCCTCTACCGCCCCGGCGACCTGGCCGCGGGCCACCCCGACCTCGACAGCGCCGCCCGCGCCGGAGCCTGGCCCAGCCGCGCCGCGCTCGCCGGGAAGTTCCTGGTCGAGCTGATCCCGGGCACCGTGGAGGAGGGCAACTCCGCCGACACCCTCTGGACCGACCGCGAGTACGCCACCCACCTGCGCGACCTCGCCGCCGCCGGGCGCCTCGGGCAGGCCGCCGCCTTCCCCGCCGTGCACCGGGCAGAGGCGGGCGACCCCCGCGCCCGCTACGCCGACGCCTCCCTGCGCCCGTGGTTCGTGGTCTTCGACGGGGACGCGAGCGCCTACACCGCGCCCGCCGTCGACACCGGCTGGTACGACCGCAACCACTACCTGCTGATCGCCACCGATGCCCAGGGCGTCGTCCCCGCCATCGACGGGACCCGCCCCACCGAGGCCCAGGCCCGCGACCGGGTCGCCCTGCTCGCCGGGCAGTACCACGCCTCCGTGGTCTCGGCGGACTGGTACCCGCTGCCCGCCGTCCTCGCGACCGTGGTCCCGCGCGGCTGACCTCCCGGCCCCGGGCGCCCGGCCGGGACATCCCGGCCGGGCTCCCCGTCAGGACCCGTTGAGCAATCCCGCCACCTGAGCGACCGTCAGGCAGGCGACCGACGGCAGGATTTCGGCAACCTGCGTGGTGAACACCGTCGAGGCCGCGAGGACCTCGGCGGCCGCTCCTTCCGCGACGGCCTCGCCCTCCGCCATCATCACCACCCGGTCGGCGGCCCGTACCGCGAACTCCACGTCGTGCGTGGCGATCAGCACCGCCCGGCCCGCCGCCGCCAGGTCGTCGAGGATCCGGATCAGCGCCGTCTTGGCCCTGCGGTCCAGGCCGCGCGTCGGCTCGTCCAGCAGCACCACCCCGGGCGCCGCGGTCAGCCGGACGGCGAGGACGAGCGCCAGCTTCCGGCCCTCCGAGAGGTCCCGGGGGTGCATGGCGTCGTCGATGCCGGGGGCCAGCCGGTCCAGCAGCTCCCGCGCGGGCCCGGCCCCCGACCCGGCCGCCTCCGCGTCGCCCTGGGCCAGCTCCTGCCGTACGGTCCCCCAGCTGAGCAGGTCGGTGGGCGTCTGGGGGACCATCCCCACCAGGCGCCGGGCCTCCGCGGCCGGCAGCGCCCCCGGATCGATCCCCGGAGCACCCCCTGCGCCCCAGACCGTCACCGTGCCGGAGCGCCGCGGCCCCGATCCGTGCAGGGCGCACAGCAGAGAGGTCTTCCCGGAGCCGCTCGGACCCATCAGCGCGGTGACCTCTCCCGCGCGCAGGACCAGGTCCACCTCCCGCACGGCGGGCAGTCCCATGTGGGTCACGGTCACCGCACGCGCCCGCAGCGCCTCGGTCCCGCCCGCCCCCGCGGCCGGGACCGCGGTCCTGGCCGGACGCACCGGCGCGGGGGTCCGTCCCGCCAGCCGGGCCCGTAGCGGTGCGGCGACCCGCCGGGCGGCCTGCGCCGACAGCGGAAGGGGGTCCCAGCCCGCGAGCCGGCCCAGCTCCACGACGGGCGGCGCGACCGTCGACGTACGGAACACCTCGGCCGGGGGCCCGCAGACCACGGTCCCGTCCCCGGGGAGGTGGATGACCCGGTCCGCGTACTGGGCGACCCGCTCCAGCCGGTGCTCCGAGAGCAGAACCGTCACGCCCAGGTCCCGCACCAGCCGGGTCACGGCCGCCAGCACCTCGCCGGCCGAGGCCGGATCCAGGGCGGAGGTCGGCTCGTCCAGGACCAGCACCCGGGGGTGCGCGGTCAGCACGGAACCGAGGGCCACGCGCTGCTGCTGGCCACCGGACAGCTCGTGCAGCGGCCGGTGGCGCAGCGCGGTCAGGTCGAGCAGTTCGAGGGTCTCCTCGATCCGCTTGCGCCGGACCGCCGGGTCCACGCCGAGCTGCTCCACCGCGTAGGCCAGCTCCTCCCCGACGGTGTCGGTGACGAAGCCGTCGAGCGGATCCTGGCCCACCACGCCCACCAGGTCGGCCAGTTCGCGCGGCGGGTGCTCGGCCGTGTCCCGGCCGCCGACGGTCACCCGTCCGTAGAGGGTGCCGCCGGTGAAGTGTGGGACGAGGCCGTTGACCGCGCCCAGCAGGGTGGACTTGCCGGCACCGGTCCGCCCGACGACCAGGCACAACTCCCCTTCGCCGATGGTCAGGTCCACGTCCCGCAGCACTGAGCGGGGCGCGTCGTCGTACTTCACGCTGACGTTTTCGAAGCTGATCACGGGGATTCCTTGGCAGTGCGGGCCAACTGTGGGACGAGACAGGCGTGTTGAGGTTGGTCGGATGGTAACCGACACCCTGGTCAGGGGCAGCTGCCCGTGAAAACCCGCCTGTCCCGCACCCGTCCCGCAGCGGGGATCCCCGTGATCCCTCAGCGGCGCCGGCTCAGCCGGCCGGGCTCACCTGCACGGTCGTCAGCGCCCCTCCCGCGGCCTCCTTCACCACCGCGATGCGGGTCCCGGTGTCCGGCACCTTCACCCCGACCTGCGGCAGGTCGGCGTTCCAGTACTGGCCGTGCCGGTCGTCGAAGACGGGCACGCCCGGCCGCGCGGGCACCACCAGCGGGGCCCCGGCCTTGTGCAGGACGATCCGGTCGCTCGGCCGCAGCGAGAACGGGGCGTCGAAGGTCTGCGCCCGCGCGTTGACCAGGGAGCCGTCGGTGAAGCGCAGCGCCGCGGGCCGGGCGTCGACCGGCAGCAGCAGTCCTCCGCCGGGGTGCGCCTTGGTGGTGTTGTCGCTGTAGGCGGTGTCCCACAGCCAGATCAGCACGCCCTGCTGGTAGGGGTAGAACTCGACCGACTCGTCGCCCCGGCCGAAGTTGTACGGGCCCGTCCTGAGGTACTCGCCGAATCCGGTGTAGCGCCGGTTCTCCACCACGTAGGCGCGCGGGTGCTGGGCGGTGCCCGTACGGCCCTCGGTGCGCGACCACTTGAGCGCGGTCCAGCCGTCGTCGCCCTGCTCCGCGCCGTCGTGCAGCAGCTCCCGGCCGTCCGCGGTGATCCGCAGCTCGTCGAAGGCCGCGCCCTTGCCGTGGGTGTTGCTGTCGGAGGTGACCCGCAGTCGCAGCGAGACGCTCCTGCCCGCGTACGCGTCGAGCGGCACCCCGAGCGCCGCCCAGCCGCCCGAGGTTCCGGAGATGCCCTTCGCCGGGATCGGGGCGCCGCCGACCGTGCCGGGCAGGGCCGCCCAGGTGGCGCCGCCGTCGGTGGAGGCCTCCACGGTCAGGAAGTCGAAGTCCTGCTCCACGTCGTACCAGACGCGCGCGTCCAGCCGGGCGGGGGCGCCGGCCGGGACCCCCGTCAGGTCGACCGTGCGGGTGAGGGTGTTGTCCATGAAGTCCCCGGTGCCGCTCCACCACTGGGACGTGCCCTCGTACGGATCGGCCAGCTCGGTCCGCGTCACCGACGGTGGCAGGTGCACCAGCAGTGCCTGCGGATCCTCGGTGTTGTAGCCGGAGACCCCGAGGACCGCCCTGGTCCTGCGGCCCGCGTCGGCCTCGGTGTATTCGAGCCAGCCCAACTGGAGCTTGCTCCAGGCGTCCAGGTCGCCGGGGAAGGCGCCGGTGGTGCCGCGGCCCTTGCCGAGGTAGGAGGCGGAGGACATCAGCGACCAGAAGTTGACGCTGTTGTCGCCGTCCGAGCTGTACAGGTCGGGCAGGCCGAGGTCGTGGCCGAACTCGTGGGCGAACAGGCCCACTCCGCTGTTCTCGCCGCCGGTCAGGTAGTCACCGGCCCAGATCCCGGAGTCGCCGACCGGGGTGCCGCCCGCCTTGTTGCCCGCCGGGCCCGCGGTGCCCGCCCGGTCGTAGTACGCGAACCAGCGGTGCGCCCAGACGGCGTCCTTGCCCTGCGCACCGCCGCCCCAGGTCTGGTCCTTGCCCGCGTGGACGATGACCAGGTGGTCCAGGTAGCCGTCCGGCTCGTTGAAGTTGCCGTCGTGGTCGGCGTCGTAGCGGTCCCAGACGTCGTACTCGGCCAGCTGCGCCTTGATCTGGGCCGGGGTGCGGCCCTTGGCCACCTCGCCCTTGTACCAGGTGTCGGTGGCGTCGCGGACCAGGTCCCAGTTGGTGCGGCACTGGCCGGGCTCGGCGCAGTTGTCCGTGCCGTAGCGGGCTTCGTTCCAGGGGAGCTTCACCCAGCCGCTGACCTGGCCGTCCATGGCGTAGCGGCCGGACGACTGGAGGTCGTAGTAGGAACGCAGGCTCACCGCGCCGGGGGCGTCGGAGAAGAACTGCTGCTGGTAGAAGGACTGGCTGAAGTCCTTGCGCCACAAGGTGTGGTTGTCGCTCGCGGCGGGCTTGTCGATGGTGTTGTGCCGGGGACCGGGCGTGCCGCCGAAGCGCGGCTTGCCCTCGTACTGGGTGGTGTTGTCCACCTGGTCGCCGAACTCGGCCAGGATCACGAACACCTTGTCCTTGCGTTCCTGGGCCAGTTCCACGTAGCGCTTGCCGACCTTGGCGGTGCGGGGGAGGGTGCCGTCCGCCTCGGCCCGCAGGGCGCCGGGGCCGCCGCCGGGGCCCGCCGCGACGTCTTCGAGGGCTTGGCGGCGCAGGGCCTGGCGCTGGAGTTCGAGGGGCGCGGGAGGCGGCGAGGCCGCCTCCTCGCTGCGGGTGATCTGCTGCCCTGGGGGCGGTGGGACCGCCGCGAGCGCGGCGGGGGAGAGCACGGGAGTGGCGAGGAGGGCGAGGGCTATCGCCGCTCCTGCCGCGACGAGTCTGCGCAACGTGGCTGCCCTTTCTGGGAGTTCGGTAGGGGCGGGGGTAATATTTCACATGTCACAGATCACGCATAGGGGTGTGGAACCCGTTCCTTCGGGCCTCGGCGCCGCGGGCGCCCGCCGCCCGGGCACGCGGGCGGAAAGTCCTGGTCCGGGGGGAGCGCGGTGTGCGATCTTGGCTCATGAGCACCCAGCGGACCGCCCCCCACGAGCCCGAAGACCCCGGCGAGCGGCGCGGATTCGGCGCGAGGATACGGACGGCGGCCCCCGCGTCCGCCGTCACCGCCGGACTGATCGCGGTCCTGGTCGGCGTCACCAGTTCCGCCGCGATCGTCTTCACCGCCGCCCGGGCGGCGGGCGCCGACGCGCGGGAGGTGACCTCCTGGATGCTGGCCCTCGGCATCGGCATGGGCATCACCTGCATCGGCCTCTCCCTGCGCCACCGCGCGCCGGTCATCACGGCCTGGTCCACGCCGGGCGCCGCCCTGCTGGTGTCGGGGCTCCAGGGGGTCACCATGGCGCAGGCGGTCGGCGCCTTCCTCGTCTCGGCCGCCCTGATCGTGCTCAGCGGGGTCACGGGATGGTTCGAGCGGATCATGGGCCGGATCCCGGTACCACTCGCCTCGGCCTTGCTGGCGGGCGTGCTCGTACAGTTCGGCACCGGACTCTTCCGCAGCATGGACGGCCACTTCGCCGTCGTCTTCGCGCTCTTCGCGACCTACCTGCTGGCCCGTCGGCTGCTGCCCCGGTACGCGATCATCCTGGCGCTCGCCGTCGGGGTCGCCGTCGCCGCCGGGCAGGGCTCGCTGCGGCCCGGACTGGTCCACTTCGCCCTCGCCGAGCCGGTGTTCACCGCGCCCGCGTTCTCCTGGCAGGTGATCGTCAGCGTGGCGCTGCCGCTGTTCGTGGTGACCATGGCCTCGCAGAACCTGCCCGGTGTGGCGGTGCTGCGCGGCGCCGGGTACGGCAGGGTGCCGGTGTCCCCGCTGATCGGCTGGACCGGCGCGGTCAACTTCCTGCTGGCGCCGTTCGGTTGCTTCGGCCTGAACCTGGCCGCCATCACGGCCGCGATCTGCACCGGCCGCGAGGCCCACGAGGATCCCGGCCGCCGGTACCTCGCCGGGGTCTGGGCCGGGCTGTTCTACCTGTGCGTCGGCGTCTTCGGCGGCACGGTCAGCTCCCTGCTGACCGCGCTGCCGACGGCGCTCGTCCTCGGCATCGCCGGACTCGGGCTGCTCGGCACCATCGCCAACTCGCTGTCCGCCGCGTTCCTGGACGAGACGTACCGCGAAGCCGCCGTGGTCACCTTCCTGGCCACCGCCTCCGGCGTGACCCTGCTGGGGATCGGCTCCGCCTTCTGGGGGCTGCTCGCCGGGGCGCTGACAATGCTGGTGACGAACGGTTTTCGGCGCGCGGAGCCCGCCCCGCCGCCCCCCGCGCCCCCTGCCGTGCGGGTGGCCCCCGCCGTGGCCCGGGACCTGGCCGCCCCTGCCGACCGGGACGGCGCGGCTCCCGCCGCGTGAGGCCCATCGCGTCGGGTCCGGCGCGTCGGGTCCGGTGGCCGGGGCGCCTCGGGAACCCTCAGCCCGTCGGCGCCTCGCCGCGCAGGTGGGCCAGTACCGCCAGGACCCGCCGGTTGCCCTCCGTCGGATCCAGGTCCAGCTTCATGAAGACGTTCCCCGCGTGCTTGACCACCGAGGCCTCGGTCACCGTCAACCGCTGTGCGATCGCCTGGTTGTTGAGGCCCTCGGCCATCAGCGCCAGAACCTCCCGCTCGCGCGGGGTCAGCCGGGCCAGCGGCCTGTCCGCGCTCTGCTGCTGGAGCAGGACCCGGACCACCTCGGGGTCGATGACCGTCTGCCCCTGCGCCACCCGGTCCAGGGCGTCCATGAACTCCGACACCTCGCCGACCCGGTCCTTGAGGAGGTAGCCGAGGCCCCCCTCGGCCGAGGAGGCGCCGCTGAAGAGCTGGGTGGCGTACGCGGTGGCCACGTACTGCGAGAGCACCAGCACCGGCAGGTCCGCGTGGCGGGCGCGCAGGGCGAGGGCGGCCTTCAGCCCCTCGTCGCGGAAGCCGGGCGGCATCCGCACATCGGTGATGACGACGTCGGGCCGGTCCGCGTCCACCGCGCGGGCCAGCTCCTCGGCATCGCCGACGGCGGCGACGACCTCGTGGCCGACCCGGGAGAGCAGTTCCACCAGCCCCGCCCGCAGCAGGACGGAATCCTCGGCGAGCACTAGGCGGAGCACGGCACCTCCACCCGGAGCTGGGTCGGTCCGCCGACGGGACTGGTCACGATGAGCCTGCCTTTCACGATGGCCACACGGTCCGCCAATCCTTGCAAACCGGACCCGGCGAGCGGATCGGCGCCGCCCCGCCCGTCGTCGGTGATCAGCAGCACCAGCCGCTCACCGTGCATCCGTGCGACCACCGCGACCGCGCCCGCGCCGCTGTGCTTGGACGCGTTGGTCAGCGCCTCGGTGACGGTGAAGTACGCCACGGTCTCCACCGGGGACGGCAGCCGCCCGGGCAGGTCGATGTCCACGCTCACCGGAATCGGGTTGCGCAGCGCCAGTTCGGCGACGGCCGCGGCCAGCCCGTGGTCGGTGAGCACCTGCGGATGGATCCCGCGGACCAGGCCGCGCAGCTGCTCCAGCGCCTGCCGGGCCTCGCCGCGGGCCCGGGCGATCAAGGGTGACGCAGCCGACTCCGCACCGCGCAGCTCCAGTTCGGCCAGCCCCAGGGTCATGCTCAGTGCCACGAGCTGCTGTTGGGCGCCGTCGTGCAGGTCACGCTCGATCCGGCGCCGTTCCGCCTCGAAGGCGTCCACCAACCGGGCCCGGGAGCGGGTCAGTTCGATGACCCGGTTGCCGAGGTCCTCCTCGCGGGCGGAGAGCAGGAACTGCGCGATCCACACCTGCGCACCCGCCAGCGCCCCGCCCGCGTACGCCGCCACGACCAGCCCGAGCAGCCCGGCGGCGGTCCCCGGCAGGGCGGCGAGGGGATCCTCGATGGCATGCCCGGGGCCCAGCATCACCCGGTCGGGGGCGATCGCCCACACGATCACCGGGGTCGCCACCAGCAGCAGCGACAGACCGAGCAGGGCCGTGAACCCGATGCCGGTCGCGGTGAACACCACGCCGAGGAGGGGTACGTACGCCAGCTCGCGCCAGGTCGCCCGTTCGCGCAGCCGGGTCCGCAGCCAGGGCAGGGCGCCGGTCCCCGGCAGCGAGCCGTGCGGGTCCAGCAGCGGCTCCGGCTCCACCAGGCGCAGCCGCCGCCGCTCGGCGGCGGCGACCGGGATCCCGAAGACGGCGGCTCCCAGCAGCACGAGCAGCCCGACCCCGAGCACGGACAGCCCGAGTCCCACGAACAGCAGCAGGGCGAAGCCGAGCAGCACCAGGAAGCCCCAGAGCGTGCCGCCGAGCAGGAAGGCGGCGGCGCGCAGCGGCCAGCGGGACACCAGGTAGCGCAGGGGACGCCGCCGCAGGGCCTCCCAGACGGCGACGGTCGTCATGGCGGGGGCCTCCAGCGTCACGGTCCGCAGCGACCAAGGATCATGGTCCGTACTCGACTCTAGGTGATCACAGAGCCCGCCGGCGGTAGGGGAAACCCCACCCCGAGGTCTCCGCGCAGACCCACTGCGCGGGCCGGTCCCACCCTGCTGAACTGGGCGCATGCCCCTGCTGACCGATACCCAGCTGCCCGCCGTCCACATGGCCTCCGTGACCAAGAGCTACCCCAGCGCCGCGGGACCCGTCCCCGTCCTGCACGCGGTCAGCGTGGGGTTCCCGCAGCGGGCGCTGACGGCGGTGATGGGCCCCTCCGGCTCCGGCAAGACCACGCTCCTGCACTGCGCGGCGGGCCTGGACACCCCCGACAGCGGGCAGGTCTTCCTCGGCGACACCGACCTCGCCGCCTGCGGCGAGCGCGAGCTGACCCGGGTCCGGCGCGACCGGATCGGCTTCGTCTTCCAGCAGTTCAACCTGCTGCCCATGCTCACCGCCTACGAGAACGTGGCGCTGCCGCTGCGGCTCCAGGGCGGCCGGGTCAGGAAGGCCCGCGTGGTGGAGGCCCTGGCGCAGGTCGGGCTGGCGGACAAGGCGGACCGGCGGCCGGCCCAGCTCTCCGGAGGCCAGCAGCAGCGGGTCGCGATCGCCCGCACCCTGGTCGCGGAACCGGAGATCGTCTTCGCCGACGAGCCGACCGGCTCCCTGGACCGGCAGACCGGCCGGCAGATCATGGCGCTGCTGCGCGACATCGTGGACCGGGCCGGCCGTACCGTCGCCATGGTCACCCACGACCCGGCGGCCGCCGCCTGCGCGGACCGGGTGATCTTCCTGTCCGACGGCCGGGTCGTCGGCCGCCTCGACCACCCGACGGCCGACGCGGTCGCCGCCCAGCTGAGCGTGTGGGAACGCTGATGTGGCGCATCTCGGTGCAGTCCGTGCGCCACTACTGGGCCCTGTTCGTCGGTACGTTCGTCGCGCTCGCCCTCGGCGTGGCCCTCATCGGCGTCTCGGCGGCCGCCCTGGCCGCCACCTGGTCGGTGCCCGCCCCCGCCGCCGACCTCCCCTCGGTCACCCTCACCGACGGCACGGGCAAGGCCCGCACCCTCTCCGGCGGCGCCCTCGACATGGGCGGCGTCCAGAGCGTGCTGGCCATGGCCGGGGTGGTCTCGGCCTTCGTCACCGTCTTCGTCATCGCGGGCACCTGCGCCTTCGGCATCGCGCTGCGCCGCCGGGACATGGGCCTGCTGCGCCTGGTCGGCGCGGGCGGCCCGCAGGTGCGCCGGATGGTGCTGGGCGAGTCCCTCGCGGTGGCCGTGCCCGCCGCCCTGACCGGCTGCCTCGCCGCGGCCGTCGCCGCGCCCGCCGTCCTGGACGCCCTGAACGGAACCGGCCTCTCCCCGGTCGAGCTGCACCTGGGACCGGTGCTGTGGCCCCTGCTGTTCGCGGCCGGCAGCGGTCTGCTCATCGCCGTCCTCGGCGCCTACGCCGCCTCGAAGCGGGCGGCCCGGGTGCGGCCCACCGAGGCCCTGCGCGAAGCCGACCTGGACGCCCGGACGATGACCGGCGGGCGCGCGGTGAGCGGCGCCGCACTCCTGGTGGGGGGAGCGGTCATGGTGCTCCTCGCCCCCGGCGCCGGCGCCGAGGCGGCCACCCCGCTGGCCCTCTTCGGCACGATGGCGCTGGCCGTCGCGGCGACCCTGCTCGGCCCGGTGTACCTGCCCGCCCTGCTGGGGCTGCTCTCGCTGCCGCTGCGCTGGGCCGACCCGGTCGCCGGGCGGATGGCCGCCGCGTCCCTCACCACCTCGCGCCGCCGCACCGCCTCCCTGGTGGGACCGGTCCTGGCGATCACCGCCGTCGTCGGGGTGTTCACCACCGTCCTGTCCACCGCCGGAGCCGCCACCGAGGCGGACGACCGGGCCCGTACCACCGCCCAGTTGGTCGTCGAGCCCGTGGGCGACGGCGGGCTGAGCGCGGCGGACCTGGCGGCGCTGCGCGCCGACCCGCGGGTGGCCGCCGTCTCCGCGCCCGCCCCGCTCGACGTGGCGGTCGCGGGCCCGATCGAGGTGTGGAAGGACCAGGCGGCGGTCGCCGACCCGGCGAGCCTCACCCGGACCCACCGCATCACCGTCACCGAGGGGAAGGCGGGCATGCTCGCCCCCGGAACGGTCGCGGTGTCCAAGGAGTTCGCCGACTGGTACGGGCGCCACGCGGGCAGCGAGGTGACGTACGGCCTCTTCGGCGGCCGGCCCGTCAAGGCCACGGTGGCCGCCGTCCTGGACGGCGGGTCCGCGGTGCCGCACCTGCTGCTCCCGGCGGCGGACGCCGGGGGCGCGGCCGCCGCCCCCGAGCGGGCGAGCGTCCTGCTCGACCCGCAGGCCGCGGGCTCGGCCGGCGCGGTCGCCGCCGAACTGACGCGGCGCCTGGGCCCCGAGCGGGTCAAGGTCACCGAGAGCGCCCACTGGTTCGACCACGCCTCCACCGGCCAGGACCGGCTGAACCGCCTGGTCCTGTTCGTCCTGACCGGGCCCGCCTCGCTGTACGCGCTCATCGCCGTGGCGAGCACCCTGGTCATGTCCTACAGCAGGCGCGGCCGGGAGGTCGCCGGGATGCGCATGATAGGCGTCAGCACCGGTCAACTGCGCCGCACCGCCGTGTGGGAGACCCTCGGCACCACCGTCGCGGGCGTGGGGATCGCCGCCGTCCTCGTCACCCTCGGCGCCCGCTCCTACCGCGGTGCGCTCACCGTCCTCGGCGGTGAAGCCCCGCTGAGCGTGCCGTGGGCGCTGCTCGCGGGCCTGGCGGGGGCCTGCGCGGTGGTGGGCGTGGTGGTCGGTCTCGTCGCGACCGGCCGTCTGCTCCGGCACGCCGGCGTGGCGGCGATCACCTCCCGGCAGTAGGACCCGGCGGGTGATCGGCGTAGCGTTCTCTGTCACCTCGCGCCTATGCTGGGCCCCCCCACACGACACACCCCCTTCACGTTCACCATTGGACGGCCCGTGCCCGTCAACTGGCTTGGTCCTCACGAGCAGGAGTTTCCATGCGCGTCGCGATCGCCGAGGATTCCGCGCTCTTGCGAGCGGGAATAACGAGGCTGCTGGCCGACGAAGGAATTGACGTCGTCGCTTCCATGGGTGACACCACGAATGTGCTCGACGTGGTGCGCACCACCCGGCCGCACGTGGTGATCCTGGACGTCCGGATGCCGCCCACCCACACCGACGAGGGAATCCGGGCGGCCATCGAGATCCAGCGCTCCTGCGAGGGGACCGCGGTCCTGCTCCTGTCCCAGTACGTGGAGCACACCTACGCCGAGGAACTCGTCCGCAACGCCCGAGGTGGGACGGGGTACCTGCTCAAGCAGCGGGTGGGCGACTTCGACGAGTTCCTCTCCGCGCTGCAACGGGTCCGCGCCGGCGAGACCGTCCTGGACTCCGACATCTTCAAACAGTTCGTCGGCAGTCCGCGGGAGAAGCGGGCCACGGATCTACTGACGCCCCGTGAACGCCAGGTCCTCGAACTCATGGCGACCGGCCTCACCAATGGCGGAATCGTCAACCGCCTCGGCATCTCCGAACGGGCCGTGGAAAAGCACGTCACCGCGATCCTCGGAAAACTGCAGATCCCCAATACCGGGGAGAACCACCGCAGGGTACTCGCGGTCCTCGATTACCTGCGGGGCATCGAACGGCTGCAGGACATCACCGAGTGAAATGTAGTGGTTCGTAGTTCCGTGAAATTGCCGACTCCCTACCGCGTCGCGGCCGGCCTCATCTACCTTTCCGTCGGCAGCCTGGTCGGCCTCCTGCTGGCCCCCCTCGTCGTCGTCTCCCTGGTGCTGCGCGGCGTCTCCTGGCTGCCGCTCGTCGGCCTGCCGCGCGCGGTGATCCTCTGCGCGCGCGGCGCGGCCGCCCTCGCCCGCTGGGCGGGCCGGGTTCCCGCCGACCGGCCGTCCCGCGACAGCCCGTTGTGCGAGGCGCTGCGGGAGGTGCCGGCCAGGATGGCCGTCCTGCGCGACGGCTTCTCCTTCAGCCTCCCGATGCTGCGCGCCGTCGCCGACCTGGAACGGCTGCTCGCCCACTCGGTCGCCGTGGACCGCCCGGCGCCCGGCGAGCCGCCGCACCGTGCGAACGCCCTGCGCGAGGAGCAGCGCCAGTCCTCGGAGGCGAGCTGGGACGACATCGGCTACCTCGGTCTGCTCCTGCTCGGCACGGTGTGGCTGATCCCGCTGGCCGCGCTGGCGATCCCGGTGGTCTCCTTCCTCGTGGCGCTGCCCGTCGGCCCGACCGAGCAGCTCGCCTTCGGCCCCGGCAACACGATCCTGGTGGACGGCCCCGGCACCCGGATCCTGGTCGCCCTGGGCTCCGTACTCGTCTTCGCCGTCCTCATCGGGCTGCTGTTCGGCATGGGCCGGCTGCGCGCCCGCATGGTGCGCCGCATCCTCAGTCGCATCGACGAGGCCGAGGCGCAGCGCCGGGAAGCCGCCGCGGAACGCCAGCGCATCGCCGCGCTGCGGGTCAACGACGCCGATTACCGCCGCCTGGAACGCGATCTGCACGACGGCGCGCAGGCCAGGCTGGCCATGCTGCTGATGACCCTTTCGTATGCGAAACAGCGCCGGAGTGGTGACGCCGAATACCTCACCGCGCTGATCGAGGAAACCCGGGAAGAAGTCCGCAGGGCGCTCGACGAGATAAGGGACCTGGTCCGCGGAATCCAGCCGCCCATTCTCAGCGACCGCGGTCTGGACGCGGCCGTGATCGCGCTGACCGAGAAATTCCACGTACCGGTCTCGGTGTCCGGCCGACTGGAAAGCAGGCCGGACGTCAATGTGGAGTCGGCGGCCTATTACATCATCGTGGAATGCCTGGCCAATACGGTCAAGCACGCGAAGGCCTCCGCCATCGACGTCCGGCTGGAGCAGGACGAGGACCACCTCGTGGTCTCGGTGACGGACGACGGCGTCGGCGGCGCCGCCGGTACCGCCGGAACGGGCCTGCGCGGCCTGGAGGACCGGGCGGCCGCCCTGGGCGGACGGCTCGATGTCGCCAGTCCGCAGGGCGGCCCCACCACGGTGCGCGCCATCCTCCCCTGGTCGATGAACAAGGTCTGACCTGCGACTTTGCCTCACATCGAAACTCCTTGCCCTTCCTTGACCGGGTGGCCGAGGATGTGGGGGTACGGGTAGCCGCACCATCCGGGGTGCGGGTAGCCGCACCTACCGGAGGGATGGGGGAGAGACGTGGAAGCGCACCACACGGCGGAGCGGCTGCGGGAACTCGCGCACGACCACACCGTTCCCGGCGCGCAGCTGACCATTCACCGGGCGGGGCGGAACCTGTCCGCGGCCACCGGAGTCGTCCGTGCCGGCGGCCCGGAAGCGGTCACCACCGCCACGGCGTTCGCCTACGGATCCGTCACCAAGGCCTTCACCGCCACGGTGGTGGCCCGACTGGAGTCCGACGGGGATCTCGAACTCGACGATTGCGTCGGGGAGTACCTGGCGGAGTTCGACGCGGCGACGGACGAGGCGATATCTTCCGTCACCCTGCGGAATCTGCTCAGTCACACCGCCGGCCTGATCGCCGACCACGAGCCGGACCGGGCGGAAGACGCCTCCCTGGCCCGCTATGCGGCGGACATGGCGACCACCCGGTCGCTGCACGCACCCGGCGGCCACTTTTCCTATTCGAATTCCGGATACAACATTCTGGGCCGCGTCATCGAAGCCGTCACCGATATGACGTGGCGGCAGGCGACGGAACGGCTCCTGCTGCGCCCGCTCGCCATCGACCCGCTGTTCCTGCACGGCCCGGCGGCGCCCGGCCGCACCCTGGCCGACTGTCACACCGTGCGCCCCGGCGAGCGCGTGGCGCGCCCCGCGGACCTGTACGTGCCGCCCAGCTGGGCGCCGGCCGCGGGACTCGCCGGGAGCGCCGACGACCTGATCGCCCTGGCCCGGCTCCACCTCGGCAGCCACCCCGCGTCCGCCGTCGTGGCGGGTGCGGACGGGTTCGCCGGAGCGGGCGTACGGGTCGCCGCGGCCGACGCCTTCGGGATGGCCGACGGGTGGGGTGCGGGCCTGGCCCACTACGCCTCGCCCGAAGGCGACTGGCTGGGGCACGACGGCACCGTCGACGGCGGCACCGCGCACCTGCGGTTCCACCCGGCGAGCGGCACCGCCGTCGCCCTGACCACCAACTCCACCACCGGGACGCGGATGTGGGCCGATGTGGTGGACCTGCTCCACTCGCGCGGCATTCCGGTCGGCGACTACCGGCCGTCCCTGCCCCCGCAGGCGCCGCCCGGCGCGGACACGAGCGCCCTGCTCGGTCAATTCCGCAACGGCGACACGTACTTCACCGTCCGTACCCGGGGCGACGTCGGCCGCGGCGCGCACGACGCGGACTGTCCGGGGCTGCGGCTCTCCGACGGGACCGGCCTGGTCGCCGACCTGACCCTGCACGACGGCCTGGTCTTCACCGCCCGCCGCGCCGACGCCGACGAGGCGCCCTACACCGGCCGGTTCGTCCTCGACCCGGCCACCGGCGAGGCCGTCCTGATGCAGCTGGGCGGACGGTCCGCCCGCCGCGTGGCGGTCCGCTAGCAGCCGGCCCGCTGCTCCGGCGCCGCCCCGTGCGCCGCCGCTCCCCGAGCGGCGGCCCGGCCGGGACCTGACCGCCCGGCCGGGCCGCCCCCGCTCTTCCGCCCCCCGCTACCCCCCAACTTCCGCTCTTCCTGCTCGCCGCGGCGCGGCTCCGCCCCCGCGGCCCCCCTTCTTCGCTTCACCCTCACCGCACCCTCACCGGTTTCCGGGCTGCCCGCCCCGGCATCCCCATGCCCGGAACCACCCCTTCTGGAGGTACAACGTGGCTCGCGCCGACGCGTCGGACAACCGGGACCTGCCCCGCCAGGTGGAGTTCTGGCGGGACAGGCTGGAGGGCATAGCCCCCCTCGAACTGCCCGCCGACCGGCCGCGCCCGGTCATCCGCAAGCCCCGCACCGCGACCGTGGAATGCGCGCTCCCCGCTCCCGCCGCCGCGGCGACGGCAGGCCCGGACGCCACCGCGGTCCTGGCCGCCGCCGCCATCGCGGTCCTGGCGCGCCACTCCGGTCAGGAGGACATCGCCCTCGGCGTGCCCTCCCCGCGCACCGGCCACACGGTCGTCCTGCGCGTCACGGTCGACGCCTCCGCCCCGTTCGCGGAGCTGCTCGCCGAGACCACCGCGCGCCTGGCCGACGCCCTCGCCCACGACGGCGTACCCCTCGACGAACTGGCCCGCACCCTGGCCCCGCACAGCGATACGGGCATCACCCCCTTCGTGCAGGCCGTGGTCGCCGTACCGAGTGAACTGCCGCGGGAACTAAAGGAGTTCGACCCGCTCGACCTGTCCTTCGAGACGGACCCGGCGGCGGCGCTGCTCCGGATCCGCTACAGCACCGCCCTCTTCGACGAGTCCACCGCCGCCCGCATCGCCGGCCACCTCGGAGTGCTGCTCGGCGCGGCGGCCGCGGACCCGGCCCGCCCGCTGTCCGCGCTCCCGATGCTCACCGCCGAGGAGTTCGAGCAGGTGGTCCGGGAGTGGAACGACACCGCCCGCGACGTGCCGCTCGCCACCTTCCCCGAGCTGTACGCCGCCCACGCGGCCGCCCGCCCCGACGCGACCGCCGTCATCGACGAGCAGGGGGCGGTCGGCTACCGCGAACTGGACGAGCGGGCCAACCGGATCGCCCACCACCTGATCGAACTCGGCGCGGAGCGCGGCCAGTTGATCGGTCTCTGCGTCGAGCGCGGCGCCGCCATGGCGGCCGGCCTGCTCGGCATCATGAAGGCGGGCGCCGCCTACCTCCCGCTCGACCCGGCCTATCCGGCCGAACGCCTCGCCTACATGCTCCAGGACTCCGGCGCACGGATCGTGCTGACGGAACGCGCCCTGCGCGCCGCGCTCCCCGCCACCGACGCCGTCCTGGTGGACCTGACCGACGACCGCGCCGCGATCGACGCCCGCCCGGCCACCGCCCCCGAGGTCGCACTCGCCCCCGAGGACCTGGCCTACGTCATCTACACCTCCGGGTCCACCGGCCGCCCCAAGGGCGTGCTGGTCTCCCACGCGGGCATCGGCAACCTGGCCGCCGTACAGGCCGAGGCCTTCGAGGTCACCCCGCACAGCCGGGTCCTGCAGTTCGCCTCCACCAGCTTCGACGCGGCGTTCTGGGAGGTCTGCATGGGCCTCCTGAACGGCGCGGCCCTGGTCATGGGCCGCAAGGAGACGCTGGCGCCGGGGGAGCCCCTGGCCGCCTACGCCGCCGAACACGGGGTCACCCACGCCACCCTCACCCCGGCCACCGTCGCCGTGCTGCCCGAGGGCCGCGGCCTGCCCCCGGAGGCCACGCTCATCGTGGCCGGCGAGGCCAGTACCGGCGACCTGGTGTCCCGGTGGTCCGCCGGCCGCCGGATGATCAACGCCTACGGCCCGACGGAGAGCACGGTCTGCGCGACCATGAGCGCCCCGCTGGGCGGCGCGGCCGTACCGCCGATCGGCGCACCCATCGCGAACTTCCGGATCTACATCCTGGACGAGGCCCTGCACCCGGTCCCGGCCGGGGTGCGCGGCGAGCTGTACATCGCGGGCATCGGCCTGGCGCGCGGCTACCACGGCCGCCCCGGGCTCACGGCGGAACGTTTCATCGCCCATCCGTTCGGCGCCCCCGGCGAGCGCATGTACCGCTCCGGCGACATCGCCCGCTGGCAGAGCGACGGCACCCTCGAATACCTGGGACGCGCCGACGACCAGGTCAAGGTGCGCGGCTTCCGCATCGAACTCGGCGAGATCGAAAGCGCCCTGGCGCTCCACCCCGATGTCGCGCAGGCCGTGGTCCTCACCCACAACACCAACCTGCTGGCCTACGTCTCGGCCGCCGCCGGACGCCGCCCCACCGCCGTCGCGCTGCGCACCCACCTCGCCGCCGACCTGCCCGAGCACATGATCCCCTCGGTGATCGTGGTCCTCGACGACCTGCCGCTCACCCCGAACGGCAAGGTCGACCGCAAGGCCCTGCCGGAGCCCGGCTCCGTCCGCGAGAGCGCCCCGGACGCCGAAACGGCCGGCGAGGCCGAAGCGGCCGCGGGCGCCCCGCGCAACGCCGTCGAGGAAACCCTCGCGGGCGTCTGGTCCGAGGTGCTGGGCCTCGAACGCGTCGGCATCCACGAGGACTTCTTCGCCCTCGGCGGCAACTCCATCCTCTCGGTGCAGGCCGTCGCCCGGATGCGCCGCGCCCTCGGCGTCAAGCTGTCCCCGCGCATCCTCTTCGACACCCCCACCATCGCCGCCCTCGCCGCCTCGGTGGCCCCCGAGGAGAGCGTCCAGGACACGGCCATCCCCGTCGTCTCCCGCGACGGCGTGCTCCCGATGTCCTTCGGCCAGCAACGCCTCTGGTTCCTGGAGGACTTCGACCCGGGCAGCGGCGAATACCACACCGCGATGGGCCTGCGGCTGACCGGCTCCCTGGACGCCGCCGCCCTGCGCGCGGCCACCACCGACCTCACCGCCCGCCACGAAGCGCTGCGCACCACCTTCGGCGTCGTCGGCGGCCGCGGCGTCCAGGTCGTGCACGCTCCCGACGCGCCCGAGGCGGCCCCGCAGTGGCGCACCGCCGACCTCACCGACGTCCCCGCCGCCCAGCGCGAGGAGCGGCTGCGCGAGCTGGTGCGCGCCGAGACCGCCCGCGCCTACGACCTCAAGACCGGCCCGCTGGTCCGCGTCCTGCTGGTCCGGCTGGCCGCCGACGAGCACGTCTGCGTCCTCGGGATGCACCACATCGTCACCGACGGCTGGTCCATGGGCGTCGTCACCCGCGAACTGGGCGAGCTGTACGCCGCCCGCACCGAGGGCCGCCCGGCCGCGCTGGCCGACGTACCCGTCCAGTACCCGGACTTCGCGGCCTGGCAGCGCGGCCGCCTCGAAGACGGCGGCCTGCTGGAGCGGCAGCTCGGCTGGTGGCGCGAACGCCTCGACGGCATCGCCCCGCTGGAACTGCCCACCGACCGCCCGCGACCGGCCGTCCGCTCCTCCGCCGGAGCCGTGTACTCCTTCTCCGTCCCCGCCGACACCACCGCCTCCTTGCGCCACCTCGCGCAGGAGCAGGGCGCCACCCTCTTCATGGTGCTCACCGCCGCCGTCAAGACCGTCTTCGCCCGCTACTCGGGGCAGCAGGACATCGCGGTCGGCACCGCCACCTCGGGCCGCGCCCAGGCCGACCTGGACCAGCTGATCGGCTTCCTGGTCAACACCGTCGTCCTGCGCTCCCGGGTCGAGCCGGACATGAACTTCGGGCAGCTCCTCGGCCAGGTCAAGGAGACCGTCCTGGAGGCCTTCGCCCACGAGGACGTGCCCTTCGAGCGCCTCGTCGAGGCCGTGCGCACCGACCGCGACACCAGCCGGACCCCGCTCGTCCAGGCCATGGTGGTGCTCCAGAACGCGCCCGCCGAAGACCTCGGCCTGCCCGGCGTGAGCGCCACCGCCTACCCGGTGGACCGCGAGGCCGCCCCCTTCGACCTCACCGTCGAGTTCTTCGAGACCGACGGGGCCCTCACCGCCCGGGTCGGCTACAGCACCGCCCTCTTCGACGAGGCCTCGATCGCCCGTTTCGCCGGCCACCTCTCCACCCTGATGCTGTCCGCCGCGACCGCTCCCGACCAGCCGCTGGGCGCCCTCGCGATGCTCGGCGACGAGGAGTTCGGGCAGGTCGTACGGGACTGGAACGGCCCCCGCACCGAGCCGCTGACCGGGACCTTCCCGCAGCTGGTCGAGGCCCGGGCGCGCCGGCGCCCCGACGCGATCGCCGTCGAGGACACCCGCACCACCCTCACCTACCGGGCGCTGGACGAGGCCGCCAACCGGCTCGCCCACCACCTCGTCGCCCACGGCGCGGGACCCGGCTCGATCGTCGGCCTGTGCGTGGAGCGCGGCGCCGACCTGGTCGTCGGCCTCCTCGGCATCATGAAGGCGGGCGCCGCCTACCTGCCGCTGGATCCCGGTTACCCGGCCGACCGGCTCGCCTTCATGCTGGCCGACTCAGGCGCCGCGATCGTCGTCACCCAGACCGGCCCGCTGGCCGCACTGCCGCCCACGGACGCCCGCATCGTGGACCTCACCGCCGACCGCGCCCTGATCGACGCGCTCCCGGCGAGCGCCCCCGACGTCGTGCTGCACCCCGCGGACCTGGCGTACGTGATCTACACCTCCGGCTCGACCGGTACCCCCAAGGGCGTCCTCGTCCCGCACGCGGGCATCGGCAACCTCGCCTCCGCCGAGATCGACCGGCTGCGGGTCACCGAGGACAGCCGCGTCCTGCAGTTCGCCTCCTCCTCCTTCGACGGCGCCGTCATGGAGGTCCTGATGGCCCTGCCCGCGGGCGCCACCCTGGTGCTGCCCCCGCACGGCCCGATCGTCGGCGAGGCCCTCCAGGCCTTCCTGCGCGAACGCCGGATCACCCACACCCTGCTCGCCCCCTCCGCCGTCGCCACCCTCGTCCCCGAGGGCCTGGAGGAGCTGCGCACCCTGGTCGTCGGCGGCGAGGCCAGCACCGGCGACCTGGTCGCCCGCTGGGCGCCCGGCCGCCGGATGATCAACGCGTACGGCCCCACCGAGTCCACCGTCGTCGCCGCGATGAGCCTGCCGCTGACGGGCGGGGCGGTCCCGCCCATCGGCAGCCCCCTGCCCAACACCGCGGTCCGGCTCCTGGACGCCGCGCTCCAGCCCGTCCCCGTCGGGGTGCCCGGCGAGCTGTACCTCGCGGGCCCGCACCTGGCCCGCGGCTACCACGGCCGGCCCTCGCTGACCGCCGAGCGGTTCACCGCCGACCCCTACGGGGAGCCCGGATCGCGCATGTACCGCTCGGGCGACGTGGCCCGGCTGCGCGCCGACGGGGCCCTCGAATACCTCGGACGCGCCGACGACCAGGTCAAGCTGCGCGGCTTCCGCATCGAACTCGGCGAGATCGAGAACGCGCTCGGCCGGCACACCGCCGTCCGCGACGCCGTCGTCGTGGTCCACGAGGACGAGCGCGGCCGCAAGCGCCTCGTCGCCTACCTCGTCGCCCGCTCCGCCGCCGACGGCGGCCCCGGCGGCGCCCCCAGCACCGGGGAACTGCGCTCCCACCTCGCCGGGTCCCTGCCCGACTACATGGTGCCCGCACAGTTCGTCACCCTGGACCGGTTCCCGCTCACCCCCAGCGGCAAGGTCGACCGCCGCGCCCTGCCCGCGCCCCAGCCGCAGACCGCGGGGACCGACACCGCCCACACCCCGCCCCGCGACGCCACCGAGGAGACCCTGGCCGCGGTCTGGGCCGACGTACTCGGTGTCGAACGGGTCGGGATCCACGACAACTTCTTCGACCTCGGCGGGGATTCGATCCTCTCCATCCAGGTGGTTTCCCGGGCCCGCCAGGCCGGCCTGCTGCTCACCTCCAAGCTGCTCTTCGTCCACCAGAGCATCGCCGCCCTCGCCGGAGCGGTCACCACGGTCGACGAGAACGCGGCCGCCGCCGCACCGGCCGAGGCGTCGGGCCGCGCCGAACTCACGCCGATCCAGCGGTGGTTCTTCGCGGAGCACACCGTGAACACCGACCACTACGGCATGTCCGTCCAGGTCGAGCTGGCTCCCGACACCGACACGGCGCTGCTGGAGCGCGCCCTCGGCGCGGTCGTCGGCCACCACGACGCCCTGCGCATGCGCTTCACCCGTGACGGTGGCGCGTGGATCCAGGAATACGCCGACCCGGCGGACCGCGCGGCCGGGCTCTTCTCCGTGCGCGACCTGTCCGCCCTCGGTGACGCGGAGCGCGAAGCGGCCCTGCACGAAGCCGCGGCGGGCGCGCAGCGCTCCCTCGACCTCGCGGGCGGCGCCCTCGTCAAGGGCGTGTTCCTGCGGCTCGGCGCGGCCCGCCCGCCGCGCCTGTTCCTCACCGTGCACCACCTGGTCATGGACGGGGTGTCCTGGCGCGTCGTCCTCGAAGACCTCGCCACCGCCTACGCCCAGCTCGCCGAAGGGCGCACGCCCGACCTCGGCGCCAAGTCCAGCAGCTACGGCCAGTGGTCCGAGCGCCTCGCCGAGCACGTCCGTACGGGCGCCCTCGACCACGAGGCCGGCCACTGGCAGCGGGTCGCCGCGGCCACCCGCCCCCTGCCCCGGCCGGCCGGCGCGGACCCGGCCGCCCCGAACACCTTCGGGACGGCGGCCACCGCCTCCGTCACCCTCGGCCGCGCGGACACCGAGGCGCTCCTCCAGCGGGTGCCCGCCGCCTACCGCACGCAGATCAACGACGTCCTGCTGACGGCGCTGGGCCGGGTGCTGGGCGACTGGGCGGGCGATCCCGTCACCATCGCCCTCGAAGGCCACGGCCGCGAGGAACTGTTCGAGGACATCGACCTCGCCCGCACGGTCGGCTGGTTCACCACCATCCACCCCGTCACCCTGGACGTCCCCGCGGGCGACTGGGGCCCCGCCCTCAAGCACCTCAAGGAAGAGCTGCGCGCCATCCCCGGCCGCGGCCTCGGCTACGGGGCCCTGCGCTTCCTCTCCGCGCCCGGCACCCCGGGCCACGCCCTGCGCACCGCCCCGCACCCCGAGGTCAGCTTCAACTACCTCGGCCAGTGGGACGGCACCACCAGCCGCAGCGGCCTGGTCCGCGGCCGCCTCGCCGCCCTCGGCGCCGACCAGGCCCCCGACCAGCCCCGCCCGCACCTCATCGACATCGTCGCCGCCGTCACCGACGGAGAACTGCGCGTCGACTGGATCCACGCGCCCGCCGCGCACCCCACCGAGGCCGTCCAGCGCCTCGCGGACGCCTTCCTCGCGGCCCTGCGCGACCTGGTCGCCCACTGCCTGCTCCCGGACAGCGGCGGCGCCACCCCCGCCGACTTCCCGCTCGCCGCCCTGGACCAGGCCGGCGTCGACCGGATCGCGGGACACGGCAGCGCAGCGAAGGAGACCGAGGACATCCACCCGCTGACGCCGATGCAGGCGGGCATGCTCTTCCACACCCTCTCCGAACCGGGCTCCGGCGCCTACTTCGAGCAGCTGACCTTCGCCCTCGACGGGGTGCGCGACCCGCACCTGCTCGCCGCCGCCTGGCAGAGCGTCGCCGACCACACCGAGGTGCTGCGCTCCTCGCTCGTCTGGCAGGGCACCGAGCGCCCCCTGATGGTCGTCGGCCGCCGCGCCGAACTGCCCGTCACCCACCTCGACTGGCGCACGCTCACCGCGGAGCAGCAGCGCGGCGCCCTGCGCGCGTTCCTCGCCGAGGACCGCGCCCGGCCGCTGGACCTGAGCACCGCCCCGCTGATGCGGCTCGCCCTGATCCGGCTCTCCGACAGCACCGTGCGGCTCGTCTGCTCCTTCCACCACATCCTGCTCGACGGCTGGTCCACCTTCGACGTCCTCGGCCAGACGTACACCGCCTACGCCGCTCTGGCCGCCGGCGAGACGCCCGTCCTGCCGGCCCGCCGCCCCTTCTCCGCCTACGTCGACTGGCTGGAGCGCCAGGACCTCGCCGAGGCCGAGGCGTACTGGCGGGACCTGCTCGCCGGCGTCAAGGCGCCGACCGCGCTGCCCGGCGTCCGCGGCGGCGCGAGCGGCCACCGGGCCGGAGCCGCCGGCCGGACCGTGCGGCGCCTGTCGCCGCAGCTCTCGCGGGAGCTGGCCGACTTCGCCCGCAGCCACCGCATCACCGTCAACACCGTGCTCCAGGGCGCCTGGTCGCTGCTGCTGGGCCGGCACGCGGGGGAGCGGGACGTCGTCTTCGGCGCGACCGTCTCCGGCCGCCCCACCGAACTGCCGGGCGCCGACTCCATGGTCGGCATGCTGATCAACACCCTGCCGGTGCGGGTACGGATCGACGAGGACGCCCCGGTCGGCGACTGGCTGGCCGCGGTGCAGCGCGCCCAGGTGGAGGCCCGCCAGTACGAGTACGTACCGCTGCCGCAGATCCAGGGCTGGAGCGGCGTCGAGGGCGGCACCAGCCTCTTCGAGAGCCTGGTCGTCTTCGAGAACTACCCGGTCGACGAGCGGGCCGCCGCCGCCCACGGGCTGCGCCTGCACGGCCTGGAGGGCACCGAGGCCACGAACTTCCCGCTCAACCTGATCGCCTACGCGGGCGACGAACTGACCTACACCCTGGCCTACGACGCCGGACTGTACGACGACGAGGCCGCGGCCCGCCTCTGCGGCCACCTCGACGCCCTGCTGGCCTCGATCGCCGCCAGTGGCCCGGACCAGCAGGTCGCAGCCCTGACGATGCTCACCGACGCCGAGGCCGAGCTGACGCTGCGGTCCTGGAACGACACCGCCCGCCCGCTCCCGGACGCCACCCTGCACGAACTCTTCGCCGCCCGGGCCGCCCTGCACCCCGACGCCGTCGCGCTCAGCTACGAGGGCCGGGAACTGACGTACGCCGCACTGGACGAGCGCGCCAATCGGCTCGCCCACCACCTGGTCGCCCTCGGCGCCGGCCCGGAGCAGCTCGTCGGCCTGTGCCTGGAGCGCGGACCGGAGGCCGTCACCGCGCTCCTCGCGGTCCTCAAGGCGGGCGCCGCCTACCTGCCGCTCGACCCCGGGTACCCGGCCGGCCGGCTCGCCCACATGATCGGCGACGCCGGAGTCCGGCTGCTGGTCAGCGACGCCGCGCTGCGCGAGCGGCTCCCGGACGCCCCCGGCGCCGTACTGGTCGACCTGGACGCCGACGCGGCGCGGATCGCGGAGCGCCCCGCGACCGCCCCCGCCGTCACCACCGCCCCCGACGGCCTCGCCTACGTCCTCTACACCTCGGGCTCCACCGGCACCCCCAAGGGCGTCCTGACCAGCCACCGGGCCGTCGTACGCCTGGTGCACGAGGCGGCGTACACGGACATCGGCCCGGGCGACACCGTCGCGCAGTTCGCCTCGCTGTCCTTCGACGCCTCCACCTTCGAGGTGTGGGCGGCCCTCCTCGGCGGGGCGCGCCTGGCCGTCCACCCCGCCGAACTGCCCACCGCCGCCGGACTCGGCCGGTTCGTCAAGGACCACGAGGTCACCCACCTCTGGCTCACCGCCGGCCTGTTCCACCAGGTCGCCGACGACGCGATCGGCGCCTTCAGCGGACTGCGCCAGCTCATCGCGGGCGGCGACCGGCTCTCCCCGGACCACTGCGCCCGCGTGCTGGACGCCCACCCCGGGCTGCGCCTGACCAACGGCTACGGGCCCACCGAGGCCACCACCTTCACCACCACGCACGACCTGCGCGGCGCCCTCGGCGACGGCGCGGTCCCGCTGGGCGCCCCGCTGGCCAACACCCGGGTGTACGTCCTGACCGGGGCCCTGGAGCCCGCGGCCCCGGGGGTTCCCGGCGAGCTGTACATCGCGGGTGCCGGACTGGCCCGCGGCTACCTCGGACGGCCGGGCCTGAGCGCCGAGCGGTTCGTGGCCGACCCCTACGGCGCCCCGGGGGAGCGGATGTACCGCTCCGGCGACCTGGTGGCCTGGCGGCCCGACGGCACCCTGGAGTTCCTCGGCCGCAGCGACGGCCAGGTCAAGATCCGCGGGTTCCGCGTGGAAACCGGCGAGATCGAAGCCGCGCTCGTGGCCCACCCGGCGGTGGGGGACGCGGCCGTCGTCGCGCACACCGACGGCGGGGACGGCGCCGGGTCCGGATCCGGCCGTACGGTCCTGGTCGCCCACGTGGTGCCCGCCGCGGGAGCGCCCGCCCCCGACGCCGACGAGCTGCGCGCCCACCTGGCCGCCTCGCTGCCCCCGCACATGCTCCCGGCCGCCTTCACCCGGCTGGCCGCCCTGCCGCTGACCGCGAACGGCAAGGTCGACCGCGCGGCTCTGCCCGCACCGGAAGCGGAGCGGCGCCTGACGGGCGCGACGGCGTACGAAGCCCCGGCCGGCGTCACCGAAGAGGTGCTGGTGGAGGCCTGGGAGGAACTGCTCGGGGTGGAGCGGGTCGGCGTGCACGACAACTTCTTCGCGCTGGGCGGCGATTCGCTGCTCGCCCTGCGGACGGCCTCCCGGATCAACGAGATGTTCGGCACCGACCTCTCGCCCCGGTCCCTCTTCGACCGGCCGACCGTCGCCGAGACCGCCCGGGCCGTGGAGGAGATCATCCTCGCCGAGCTGGAGGCCGCGGCCGGGACGGCGGACGCGGCGGACACGCCGGACGCGTCCACCACGGCCGACGTGCCCGGCGCCGCCGAAACCCCCTGACGGCCCTCAGCCCCCCACCTCGTCCCACCCCCGTCCACCCACGTTCCTTCCTTCCCTCGTTCCGAAAGGCCCACCGTGTCCAACCCCTTCGAACAGCCCGGCCGTTCCTACACCGTCCTGGTCAACGACGAGGGCCAGCACTCGCTCTGGCCCACCGGCACCGCCGTCCCGGCCGGCTGGCAGGCGGTCCTCGCCGACCGGCCGCGCGAGGAGTGCCTCGCCTACGTCGAGGCGAACTGGACCGACATGCGCCCGCGCAGCCTGGCCACCGCCTCCGCGGCGTCCGCGGCCCCCGCCGCCGCCCCGGCCGCCGACCCGGCGGCACGCGGCTGACACCGCGCCCTACGTCACGAGCGGCCCACACCGCTCCCGCCGCTCCGAACCGCTGAACCGCACTCCCAGGGGGATCCCTCGATGAACACGCCGTCTTCTCGCGCGGACCGGATAGCCGCCCTGCCCGACCGGCTCCGGGAATCGCTCGCCCAGCGCCTCGCCGGCCGGGCCCGGCCCGCCGCCGCGGCCGCGGGGCCGCTGGTCCCCGCGGTCCCGCGGGGGGACGGCCTGCCGCTGTCCTACGGGCAGCAACGCCTCTGGTTCCTGGAGGACTTCGACCCCGGCCGCGCCGATTACCACTCGGCGCTGCCACTGCGGATCACCGGCGCGCTCGACGCAGAAGCGCTGCGGGCGGCCGTCGGCGACCTCGTGGCACGCCACGAGGCGCTGCGCACGACCTTCCGCGCCGAGCACGGCAAGGCCCTCCAGGTCGTCCACGACCGGCTCGCCCCCGGCTGGACGGCCGCCGAGGCGGACGGCGAGGACGGCGCACGGGAGATCGTCCGGGCGGAGATGGCGCGCCCCTACGATCTGGCGGACGGCCCGCTGGTCCGGGTCCTGCTGGTCCGGCTCGCGGCCGACGAGCACGTGTGCGTGCTCGGCATGCACCACATCGTCACCGACGGCTGGTCGATGGGCATCGTGGCCCGGGAGCTGGGCGAGCTGTACACCGCCCGCGTCGAGGGACGCGCCGCCGCCCTGGCCGACGTACCGGTCCAGTACCCGGACTTCGCGGTGTGGCAGCGCGGCAGGCTGGAGGACGGCGGACTGCTGGAGCGGCAGACCGACTGGTGGCGGGAACAGCTGAAGGGCATCTCGCCGCTCGAACTGCCCACCGACCGGCCCCGGCCCGCCGTCCGGTCCTCCGCCGGCGCCGTGCACGCCTTCGAGCTGCCGGAGCACACCCTCACCGCGCTGCGGGAGCTGGCCCACGCGCACGGCGCGACGCTCTTCATGGTGCTGACGGCCGCGGTCAAGGCGGTCCTCGCCCGCTGGTCCGACCAGGAGGACATCGCGCTCGGCACCTCCTCGGCCGCCCGCGGCCACCGGGAGCTGGAAGGGCTCGTCGGCTTCCTCGTCAACACCGTCGTGCTGCGCACCCAGGTCGAACCGCAGCTGTCCTTCGCCGAGTTGCTGGGCCGGGTCAAGGACACCGTCCTCGACGCCTTCGCCCACGAGGACGTCCCCTTCGACAAGCTCGTCGAGGCCGTCCAGCCCGAACGCGACCCCAGCCGGACCGCCCTCGTCCAGGCCATGGTGGTCCTCCAGAACGCCCCGGCCGACGCCCTCGCGCTGCCCGGCGCCGAGACCGCGGCCTACCCGCTGGAGCGCGACGCCTCCCTCTTCGACCTCACCTTGGAGTTCGAGGAGCGCGGCGGGCGGCTGCACGGCCTGATCGAATACAGCACCGAGCTGTTCGACGAGAGCACCATCGCCCGGCTCACCGGCCACCTGGAGGTCCTCCTCGACGGCGCCGTCGCCGACCCGGCCACGGCCGTCGGCGCGCTCCCGCTGCTCACCGACGCCGAACACCGGCAGATCGTCGTCGACTGGAACGCCACCGAACTCCCGGGCTTCCCCGTGGAACTGATCCACGAGCGACTGGCGGCGCAGGCCGCCCGCACCCCCGACGCCGTCGCCGTGATCGCCGAGGACGCTACCCTCACCCACCGCGAGCTCGACGAACGCGCCAACCGGCTCGCCCACCACCTGAGCGCGCTGGGCGCGGGCCCCGGTTCCCTCGTCGGCCTCGCCGTCGCCCGCGGCTCGGCCATGGCCGTCGGCCTGCTCGGCATCCTCAAGGCGGGCGCCGCCTACGTCCCGCTCGACCCGGCCTTCCCCGCCGACCGCCTCGGCCACATGACGGCCGACTCCGGCGCCCGGCTCATCGTCACCGAGAGCGCCGTCCGCGACCGGCTGCCCGCGTCCGGCGCCCGCCTCGTCGACCTCGACGCCGAGCGCGAGGAGATCGCCGCCCGCCCCGCCACCGCGCCCCGCACCACGGTCACCGCCCGGGACCTCGCGTACGTCATCTACACCTCGGGATCGACCGGCACCCCCAAGGGCGTCGCCATCGAGCACCGCAACGTCCGCCACATCTGCGCCTCCTGGGCGCAGCGCTACGGCCTCGACGACCTCCGGCTGCGCTTCCTGTCGGTCTCCAGCCTCTCCGTGGACCTCTTCTTCGCCGACCTGATCCGCTCGCTGCCCTTCGGCGGCGCGCTGATCATCGCCTCCAAGGACGTCACCACCGAGCCGCCGGCCCTGCTCGACCTGATCACGGAGACCGGCGCGACAGGTCTGGAGATCGTCCCCTCCCTGCTGAACGCCGTCCTCCAGGAGGTGGAGCGGCGCGGCGACGGCTTCCCGCCGCTGCGCCTGATCTCGGTGGGCTCCGAGGCCTGGCGCGTCGAGGACTGCGCGACCCTCCTGCGCCAGATCCGGCACGACGCCGTCGTCGTCAACGCCTACGGCGGCACCGAGGCCACCGTCGACTCCACCGTCTTCGTGCCGAGCGCCGAGGCGCCGGCCACCACCGTGTACGTGCCCATCGGCCGCCCGCTGCCCGGCACCCGCGTGTACGTGCTCGACGCGCGCCGCCGCCCCGTGCCCGTCGGCGTGCCCGGCGAGATCTGGATCGGCGGCGACGGGATCGGCCGCGGCTACCACGGGCGCCCCGACTTCACCGCCGAACGCTTCGCCGACAGCCCCTTCGTCGCCGGTGACCGGCTCTACCGGACCGGGGACCGGGCCCGGCTGCTGCCCGGCGGCGACCTGGAGTTCCTGGGCCGAGCCGACGACCAGGTCAAGATCCGCGGCTTCCGCATCGAACTCGGCGAGGTCGAGAGCGCCCTGCTCACCCACCCGGACGTCGCCGACGCCGTCGTCCTGGCCCGGCAGGAGGAGTCCGGCCGCCGCAGGCTCGTCGCGTACGTCGTCCCCCGCGCCGCGGGCGCCGACGGCGCACCGGACACCTCCGCCCTGCGCGGCCACCTGTCCGGCCTGCTGCCCGACTACATGGTCCCCGCCGTGTTCGTCACCCTGGACCGGCTCCCGCTCACCCCGAGCGGCAAGGTCGACCGCCGCTCGCTGCCCGAGCCCGAGATCCAGGCCGGCCGCTCCGGAGCCGACCACACCGCGCCCCGCGACGAGACCGAGCGGATCCTGGCCGACGTATGGGCCGACGTGCTCGGCGTCGAGCGGGTCGGCGTCCACGACAACTTCTTCGACCTGGGCGGCGACTCGATCCTCTCGATCCAGGTGGTCTCCCGGGCCCGCCAGGCCGGGATCAAGCTCTCCTCGAAGCTGCTCTTCCTGCACCAGACCATCGCCGCCCTGGCGGGCGCCGCCGTCGCCGCCGCACCGGCCGCCGCCGTGACCACCGAGGTCAGCGGCCGCGCCGAACTCACGCCCATCCAGAAGTGGTTCCTCGCCGAGCACACGGTCGACCCGGACCACTACGCCATGTCCGTCCAGCTGGAACTCGCCCCGGACACCGACCCGGCCCTGCTGGAGCGCGCCCTCGACGCGGTCGTGGCCCACCACGACGCCCTGCGCATGCGGTACACCCGCGAGGGCGACGAGTGGATCCAGGAGTACGGGGACCGGCCCACCGGCCTCCTGTCCGTCCTGGACCTCGACGCCGGCCCGGACCTCGAACAGCCCCTGCACGACGCGGCCCTGGCCGCCCAGCGCGCCCTGGACCTGGCCGGCGGCACCCTGGTGCGCGGCGTCCTCTTCCGGCTCGGCCCCGACCGGCTGCCCCGGCTCTTCCTCGCCGTGCACCACATCGTGATGGACGGCGTGTCCTGGCGCGTCCTCCTCGACGACCTGGCCACCGCCTACGACCAGCTCGCCGCAGGCCGCGCCGCCGTCGACCTCGGCGCCAAGTCCAGCAGCTACCAGGAGTGGTCACGGCGCCTCGCCGACCACGTCCGCGCCGGCGGCCTCGACCACGAGTACGACCACTGGCGCGCCGTCGACCCGGCGGGCGCCCCCGCGCTGCCCGCGGACCACCCGGACGGCAGCAACGTCACCGCCCACGAAAGCACCGTCGAGGTGCGCCTCGGCCGCCAGGAGAGCGAGGCCCTGCTCCAGCGCGTCCCCTCCGCCTACCGCACCCAGATCAACGACGTCCTCGTCAGCGCCCTGGGCCGCACCCTCGCCGACTGGACCGGCAGCGACCGCCTCGTCCTCGGCCTGGAGGGCCACGGCCGCGAGGAGCTCTTCGACGACCTCGACCTCTCCCGCACCGTCGGCTGGTACACCACCCACTTCCCCGTCGCCCTGGCCCTCCCCGGCGACCGGGCCTGGGACGGGACCCTGAAGTCCGTCAAGGAACAGCTGCGCGCCGTCCCCGGCCGGGGCCTCGGCTACGACGCCCTGCGCTTCCTCTCCGCACCCGGCACCCCGGGCCACGCCCTGCGCTCCGACCCGCTCCCGCAGATCAGCTTCAACTACCTCGGCCAGTGGGACGGCGCCACCGGCCAGGACGGCCTCATCCGCGACCGGCTCCCGGCCCTCGGCCTCGACCACGCGCTCGACGAGCCCCGCCCCTACCTCCTCGACGTCGTCGGCATGGTGGAATCCGGCACCCTCGGCTTCACCTGGATCTTCTCCGCCGAGGTCTTCGAACCGTCGACCGTGGAACGCGTCGCCCGGCAGTTCCTGACCGAGCTGCGCGACCTGATCGCGCACTGCCTGCTCCCGGACAGCGGCGGCGCCACCCCCTCGGACTTCCCGCTCGCCGCCCTGGACCAGGCGGACGTGGACCGGATCGCCGGCCGCGGCAGCGCCGCGAAGGAGATCGAGGACATCTACCCGCTGACGCCGATGCAGGCGGGCATGCTCTTCCACACCCTCGCCGAACCCGGCTCCGGCGCCTACTTCGAGCAGATGAGCTTCACCGTGGACGGGGTGCGCGACCCGGCGCTGCTGGAGCGCGCGTGGCAGCACGTGAACGATCACCTCGACGTCCTGCGCGGCGCCGTGCGGTGGGAGGGCGTCGACCGGCCGCTGCTGGTCGTGCACCGCCGTACCGAACTGCCCGTCGTGCACCTGGACTGGCGCACGCTGAGCGCCGGTGAACAGGCGCTCGCGCTGGAGCGCCACCTGGCCGAGGACCGTGCCCGGGGCATCGACCTGTCCGCCGCGCCGCTGGTGCGCCTGGCGATCGTACGGACCTCCGACACCTCGGTGCGCGTCGTGCGGACCTCGCACCACGTGCTCCTCGACGGGTGGAGCACCTTCCAGATGCTCGACGAACTCGTCACCGCCTACCGGGCCGTGGCGGCGGGCGAGCACCCCGCGCTGCCCGCCCGCCGCCCCTTCTCCGCCTACGTCGACTGGCTGGAGCGGCAGGACCTGGGCGAGGCGCAGGCGTACTGGAGCGCGCTGCTGGGCGACGTCACCGAACCGACCGCGCTGCCCTTCGACCGGCGACCCGCCGCGACGCACCGGGCCCAGTCCGCGCAGCGGCTGGTGACCCGGCTGAGCACGGAGGCCTCCGACCGGCTGTACGCCTTCGCCCGCGCCAACCGCCTGACGGTCAACGCCGTCCTGCAGGGCGCCTGGGCGCTGCTGCTGTCGCGCTACTCGGGCGAGCGGGACGTGGTCTTCGGTGCGACCGTCTCGGGCCGCCCGGCCGACCTGGCCGGGGCCGACGCCATGGTCGGCATGCTGATCAACACCCTGCCCGTGCGGGTCGAGGTCGACGCCGACGCGCCGGTCGGCGAGTGGCTGGCCCGTCTCCAGCAGGCACAGGTGGAGGCGCGGCAGTTCGAGTACGTACCGCTGCCGCAGATCCAGGGCTGGAGCGGCGCCCCGCGCGGCACCCAGCTCTTCGAGAGCCTCGTGGCCTTCGAGAACTTCCCGGCGGACGGCGGCGGGCACGACGGCGACGGTGACGGCGTGCGCCTGCACGGCCTGGAGGGCGCGGACGTCACCAACTTCCCGCTGAACCTGGTCGCTTACGCGGGTGAGGAACTGGCGTACGCGCTGGCCTACGACCCCGAGCTCTTCGACGCCGACACCATCGCGCGGCTGGCCGCCCATCTGGAGGCGCTGCTCACCGGGATGGCCGCCGAACCGGGTCGTCCCGTGGCGGCCGTGCCCATGCTGGCGCCGGGTGAGTTCGACCGGGTGGTGCGGGAGTGGAACGCGTCGGGCGGGGTGGAGGCTCCGGCGGGAACGATCCACGGGCTGGTGGCGGAGCGGGCCGCGCTGTCGCCGGATGCGGTGGCGGTGTCGTTCGGTGACGAGTGGGTGACGTACGGGGAGTTGGAGGAGCGGGCGAACCGGTTGGCGCATCATCTGGTGGCGTTGGGTGCCGGGCCGGATGCTCTGGTGGCGCTGTCGGTGGAGCGCGGGGTGCAGATGGTGGTGGGTCTGCTGGGGATCATGAAGTCGGGTGCGGCGTACGTGCCGTTGGACCCGGCGTATCCGGCGGACCGGCTCGCGTACATGCTGGACGATTCCGGTGCGCGGCTGCTGGTCACCCACCGGGGACTGAACCGCCAACTGCCGCTGGACGGGGTAGCGGTGGTGGACCTCGACGCGGACGCCGACGTGATCGCCGCGGCCCCGGCGTCCGCACCGGAGACCGGTGTCACCGGCTCCCACCTGGCCTACGTGATCTACACGTCGGGTTCGACGGGGCGTCCGAAGGGTGTGGCGGTGGAGCACCGGTCGGTGCTGAACCTGCTGGCCAACTGTGACGGGCTCTTCGGGTTCGGGGCGGATGACGTGTGGACGGTGTTCCACTCGTACGCCTTCGACTTCTCGGTGTGGGAGTTGTGGGGTGCGCTGGTGTCGGGTGGTCGTGCGGTGGTGGTTGCGCAGGACACCGCGCGGAGTCCGGAGTTGATGTGGGAGTTGTTGCGGGCGGAGCGGGTGACGGTGTTCAACCAGACGCCGTCGATGTTCCGTGAGCTGGTGGGGAGTGCGGGTGAGGTGCTGCCGGATCTGCGGTGGGTGATCTTCGGTGGGGAGGCGTTGGAGCCGAAGCACGTGCTGGGCTGGTTCGAGCGGTTCCCGGATGCGGGTGCGCGGCTGGTGAACATGTACGGGATCACCGAGACGACGGTGCATGTGACGTATCAGGAGATCACGGCTGCGCATGTGGTGGCGGGTGGCCGGTTGCCGGCGGGGCGTCCGTTGCCGAGTTACCGGGTGCTGTTGCTGGACGAGCGGGGTGCGCCGGTTCCGGTGGGTGTGGCGGGTGAGATCCATGTGGCGGGTGGTGGTCTGGCGCGTGGGTATCTGCATCGTCCGGAGTTGACGCAGGAGCGGTTCCCGGTGAATCCGTTCGGTGAGCCGGGGGAGCGGATGTACCGCTCGGGCGATGTGGCCCGGTGGCGGGCGGACGGGACGCTGGAGTATCTGGGGCGTGCGGACGACCAGGTGAAGATCCGCGGGTTCCGCATCGAGCTGGGCGAGATCGAGACCGCGTTGGTGGGTCACCCGCTGATCCGGGAGACGGTCGTCACCGCCCACCAGGGCGCCGACGGCCACAAGCGGCTCGTCGCGTACGTCGTCACGGACACCGTCGTGCCCCTTGCGGAGCTACGGGCCCACCTGGCGGCCTCCCTGCCGGACTACATGGTGCCGGCGGTGTTCGTGACCCTGGACCGGCTCCCGCTCACCCCGAGCGGGAAGGTGAACCGGCGGGCGCTGCCCGCGCCCGAGGTCCAGGCCGAGCAGCTCGGCACGCAGTACACCGCCCCGCGCGATGAGACCGAGCGGATCCTGGCCGGTATCTGGGCCGACGTGCTCGGTGTCGAGCGGGTTGGCGTCCACGACAACTTCTTCGACCTCGGCGGCGACTCCATCCTGACCATCCAGGTCGTGTCGCGGGCCCGGCGGTCCCTCGGCGGGAGTCTCTCCCCGCGCCTGCTCTTCGAAGCCCCGACGGTCGCGCAACTGGCGGCCGCCGTGGCCCCCGATGACTCCGGTGCGCAGGGGGCGCAGGCCGGGGCGGCCCTCGGGATTCCGGTGGTGCCGCGGGACGGCCTGCTGCCGATGTCCTTCGGACAGCAGCGCCTGTGGTTCCTGGAGGACTTCAACGAGGGCAGCACCGAATACCACTCGGCCACCGCCCTGCGGCTGACCGGACCGCTCGACGCCGCCGCGCTGCGCGCGGCTGTCGGTGACCTGGTGGCGCGCCACGAGGCGCTCCGGACCACCTTCGACGTGGCCGACGGCCAGGGTGTGCAGATCGTCCACCCCGTGCTGGAGCCCCAGTGGCAGGCGGCCGAGGCCGGGACCGAGGAGGAGCTGCGGGAGCTGGCGCAGGCGGAACTGGTCCGCCCGTACGACCTGAAGAACGGCCCGCTCGTGCGCGTGCTGCTCGTCCGGATGACCGGGTCGGCCGCCGAGGAGCACGTGTGCGTGCTCGGCATGCACCACATCGTCACGGACGGGTGGTCGATGGGCGTCGCCGCCCGCGAGCTCGGCGAGCTGTACGCGGCCCGCACGCAGGGCCGCCCGGCGGAGCTGGCCGCCGTACCGGTGCAGTACCCGGACTTCGCCGCCTGGCAGCGCGAGCGGCTGGTGGACGGCGGTCTGCTGGAGGAGCAGCTCGGCTGGTGGCGTGAGCGGCTCGCGGGCATCGAACCGTTGGAACTGCCCACCGACCGGCCGCGGCCGACGGTGCGCTCCTCGGCCGGCGCGGTCCACGGGTTCGAGGTACCGGCGGCCACGCTCGGCGCGCTCAAGGAGCTGGCCCGCGAACAGGGCGCGACGCTCTACATGGCCCTGACGGCCGCGGTGAAGACGGTCTTCGCCCGCTGGACCGGCCGGCAGGACATCGCGGTCGGCACCGCGTCCGCCGGGCGCGGGCAGGGCGAGGGGAACGGCGACCTGGAGCAGCTGATCGGCTTCCTGGTCAATACCGTCGTCCTGCGGTCGCACATCGAGCCGGACATGCCCTTCCGGGCGGTCCTGGACCAGGCGAAGGAGACCGTCCTCGACGCGTTCGCGCACGAGGAGGTGCCCTTCGAGCGCCTGGTGGAGGCCCTCCAGCCGGAGCGCGACACCAGCCGCACGCCGCTCGTCCAGGCCATGGTGGTGCTCCAGAACGCCCCCGGCGCGCACCCCTCGCTGGGCGGGGTCGAGGTCACGGACTACCGGCTGGAGCGGGACACCGCGCTGTTCGACCTGACCCTGGAGTTCGAGGAGTACGAGGGCGGTCTGCGGGCGCTCGTCGAGTACAGCGCCGAGCTGTTCGACGCCGGCACCATCGCCCGCTTCGGCGAGCACCTGAACGTGCTGCTGGACGGCGTCGCCGCGGACCCGGACCGGGCCGTGGCGGACCTCCCGCTGCTGACCGCGGGGGAATTCGACCGGGTGGTGCGGGAGTGGAACGCCTCGGGCGGGGTGGAGGCTCCGGCAGGAACGATTCACGGATGGGTGGCCGACCGGGCCGCGCTGTCACCGGATGCGGTGGCGGTGTCGTTCGGTGACGAGTGGGTGACGTACGGGGAGTTGGAGGAGCGGGCGAACCGGTTGGCGCATCATCTGGTGGCGTTGGGTGCCGGGCCGGATGCTCTGGTGGCGCTGTCGGTGGAGCGCGGGGTGCAGATGGTGGTGGGTCTGCTGGGGATCATGAAGTCGGGTGCGGCGTACGTGCCGTTGGACCCGGCGTATCCCGCGGACCGGCTCGCGTACATGCTGGACGATTCCGGTGCGCGGCTGCTGGTCACCCACCGGGGGCTCAACGGACAACTCGCCGCCACCGATGCCCGGGTGGTCGATCTGGACGCGGAGGCACAGGCCATCGCGGCCCGGCCGGCCACGCCACCGCAGACGGGTGTCACCGGTTCGGACCTCGCGTACGTGATCTACACGTCGGGTTCGACGGGGCGTCCGAAGGGTGTGGCGGTGGAGCACCGGTCGGTGCTGAACCTGCTGGCGAACTGTGACGGGCTCTTCGGGTTCGGGGTGGATGACGTGTGGACGGTGTTCCACTCGTACGCCTTCGACTTCTCGGTGTGGGAGTTGTGGGGTGCGCTGGTGTCGGGTGGTCGTGCGGTGGTGGTTGCGCAGGACACGGCGCGGAGCCCGGAGTTGATGTGGGAGTTGTTGCGGGCGGAGCGGGTGACGGTGTTCAACCAGACGCCGTCGATGTTCCGTGAGCTGGTGGGGAGTGCGGGTGAGGTGCTGCCGGATCTGCGGTGGGTGATCTTCGGTGGGGAGGCGTTGGAGCCGAAGCACGTGCTGGGCTGGTTCGAGCGGTTCGGTGGGTCCGGTGCGCGGCTGGTGAACATGTACGGGATCACCGAGACGACGGTGCATGTGACGTATCAGGAGATAACGGCGGCGCATGTGGTGGCGGGTGGCCGGTTGCCGGCGGGGCGTCCCTTGCCGAGTTACCGGGTGCTGTTGCTGGACGAGCGGGGTGCGCCGGTTCCGGTGGGTGTGGCGGGTGAGATCCATGTGGCGGGTGGTGGTCTGGCGCGTGGGTATCTGCATCGTCCGGAGCTGACGCAGGAGCGGTTCCCGGTGAATCCGTTCGGTGAGCCGGGGGAGCGGATGTACCGCTCGGGTGATGTGGCCCGGTGGCGGGCGGACGGGACGCTGGAGTATCTGGGGCGTGCGGACGACCAGGTGAAGATCCGTGGGTTCCGCATCGAACTGGGCGAGATCGAGACCGCGTTGGTGGGTCACCCGCTGATCCGGGAGACGGTCGTCACCGCCCACCAGGGAGCCGACGGCCACAAGCGGCTCGTCGCGTATCTGGTGAGCGACGGAGCGCCGACCACCGGTGAGCTCCGGGCCCATCTGGCCGGGACCCTGCCGGACTACATGGTGCCGGCGGTGTTCGTGACTTTGGACCGGCTCCCGCTCACCCCGAGCGGGAAGGTGAACCGGCGGGCGCTGCCCGCGCCCGAGGTCCAGGCCGAGCAGCTCGGCACGCAGTACATCGCCCCCCGCGACGACATCGAGGACACGCTGGCGGCCATATGGTCCGAGGTGCTCGGAGTCGACAAGGTCGGCATACACGACAACTTCTTCGACCTCGGCGGGGACTCGATCCTCTCCATCCAGCTGATCTCCCGGGCCCGCCAGGCCGGGCTCCGGCTGACCTCGAAGCTGCTGTTCGTCCACCAGACGGTGGCCGAGCTGGCCGCCGTGGTCGAGCGGACCGCCCCCGCCGCCGACCGGCTCCAGGACCGGCCGGACGAGCCCGCCGAGGTGGCCGGCGCCGTCGAACTCACCCCCGTACAGCGGTGGTTCTTCGACGAGCACACGGTCGACCCGAAGCGGTACACGATGTCCGTTCACGTCGGCCTTGCACCCGAGACCGACCCGGCTCTGCTGGCGTCGGCGCTGGACGCGGTCGTGGCCCACCACGACGCGCTCCGCCTGCGCTTCACGCCGGACGGGGCGGGCGGCTGGACCCAGCAGTACGGGGAGGCCGTAACCGGGGCGCTCGCCGTACAGGACCTGGCGCCGGGAGCCGACCTCGACGAGTCCCTCCACCAGGCGGCGTCGCAGGCCCAGCGCGCCGTCGACCCGACCTCCGGAGCCCTGGTGAAGGGCGTGTTCCTGCGCCTGCCCCGGGGCCGCGCCCCCCGGCTGTTCCTGGCCGTGCACCACCTGGTGATGGACGGGGTGTCCTGGCGGGTCGTCCTGGAGGACCTCGCCACGGCGTACGAGCAGCTCGCGGCGGGCCGTACGACCGTCGACCTGGGCGCCAAGTCCAGCAGCTACCAGCAGTGGGCCCGGCGCCTCGCCGACCACGTCCGCGACGGCGGCTTCGACCACGAGACGGCGTACTGGCGCAAGGCGGCCCGGCCCGTCGCCGGACACGACCCGCGCACCGCCGTCCACGGCGACCTGGCGGTGGAGAGCGTGCGCTTCAGCCGCGCCGAGACCGAGGCGCTGCTGCACAAGGCCCCCGCGGCGTTCCGCACCCGGATCAACGACGTGCTGCTGACGGCGCTGGGCCGGGTGCTGGGCGACTGGGCGGGCGACCCGGTCACCATCGCCCTCGAAGGCCACGGCCGCGAGGAACTCTTCGAGGACATCGACCTCTCCCGCACGGTCGGCTGGTTCACCAGCATCTACCCCGTCACCCTCGACGTCCCCGCGGGCGACTGGGGCCCCGCCCTCAAGGCGGTCCGCAAGAACCTGCGCAAGATCCCCGGCCGCGGCATCGGCTACGGCGCCCTGCGCTACCTGTCGGCTCCCGGCAGCGCGGCGCACACCGCCCTCGCCGGTACCCCGCACCCGCGGATCAGCTTCAACTACCTCGGTCAGTGGGACGGGGGCGCGGGCGGGACCGGCCTGATCCGGGACCGGTTCGAGGGCCTCGGCGCCGACCAGGCACCCGGGCAGCCGCGTCCGCACCTCATCGACATCGTGGCCGCCGTCAGCGACGGGGAACTGCGCGTCGACTGGATGCACTGCCCCGCCGTCCACACTCCCGACACCGTCCGCGCCCTCGCGGACGCGTACCGCACCGCTCTGCGGCAGATCGCCGCGATCGCCGGTAACTGACCACTCCCGGAAGGACATTGTCATGGCCCGTTATGTGCTGAGTGACGAAGAGAAGAAGGGCGTGGCGTCCCTCGCCGACGCGTTCCTCGCCGCGCACCCCGTGTGGGAGCCGATGGAGTACGCGGACGCGATACGCGTCGAGGCCGAGCGGCTCCCCGTCGGCGTCCGGCAGTTCCTCGTCTCCGCCCGAGCCGCCGAGGAGGCGGTGATCGCGGTGGCCAACCTCCCCGTCGACGAGAACCTCGTTCCGACGCCCCCGAGTTGGCAGATCGCCGAGAAGGAGGGCGCCGCGATCCGCGAGGAGCTGGTCCTGCTCCTCATCGCCTCGGTGCTCGGTGACCCGTTCGCCTGGACCAGCCAGCAGAACGGGCGCCTCGTCCACGACGTCTGCCCCTCCAAGGGGCAGGAGGCCTCGCTGACCAGCGCCAGCAGCGAGCAGCAGCTGACCCTGCACACCGAGGACGTCTTCCACACCTGCCGCGGCGACTACGTCGCCCTGATGTGCCTGCGCAACCCCGACGGCGTGGGCACGACCGTCGCCGCGGTCGACGCGGTGGAGATCGCGGAGCCGCTGCGCGAGGTGCTGCACCAGGACCGGTTCCGGTTCTTCCCGGACGACTCGCACGAGGTCGTGCCCCACCACAGCGCGGAGCACCCGTCCGCGCTGGAGGAGCGGCCGCACGAGGTGGCGTCGGTGCTCTTCGGTCCGCAGGACTCGCCGTACCTGCGGATCGACGCGGACTTCACCAGCCCGCTGGCGGGTGACGTGGAGGCCGAGCGCGCCATGAAGGAGGCCGCCGAGCAGCTGGCCGCCGCCGCCGAGCGGGTCGTGCTCAGCCCGGGCGAGGCCGCGTTCATCGACAACTACCGCGTCATCCACGGCCGGGACACCTTCACCCCGCGCTACGACGGCACGGACCGGTGGCTCAAGCGCACGAGCATGGTGCGCGACCTGCGCCGTACCTACGTCCACACCAAGTCGCGCTCGCGGCTGCTCGCCTGATGGCGGTGGTACAGGAGCCGCCGGTCACGGTCGAGGGGCGCGGCGGCGGCCGCGGGTTCACCCTCCTGTGGATCAGCCAGGCGTTCAGCGAGTTCGCGTACAGCACCTCCCTCATCGTGCTGCCGCTGCTCGTCCTCGCGCTCACCGGCTCGCCCTCCCAGGCGGGGATCATCGGCTTCGTCGACGCGGCGGCCATGCTCCTGGCGGGGCTGCCCGCCGGGGCCGTCGCCGACCGGTACGACCGGCGGGCGGTGATGCTCTGGTGCGAGGCCGCGCTGGTCGCCGTCTTCGCCACCCTCGCCCTCCTGCTCTGGGCGGGGGAGGCCTCCCTGCTCGCGCTCGTGGCGCTCGCGCTGGTCAACGGCGCGGCGACGGCCATGATGACGGCCGCGGGCGAGGCGATGATCCCGAGCCTGGTGCCGGCGGCGAAGCTCTCGCAAGCGGTCGCCATGAACTCGGCGCGGACGTACGCGGGCCAGCTCGCCGGCACCTCCGCGGGCGGCTTCCTGCTGGCCCTGAAGAACGCCTTCCCCTTCGTGGCGGGCTGCGCCGCGCACCTGGCCGGGCTGGTCCTGCTGCTGTTCATGCCGAGTCGGCCGGCCGCGACGGCGGCCGGGCCGCCCGGAGCCGCCGGGGAAGCGGACACGGCCGGCTCCGGCCCGGCCGCCGGCGGCCGGCGGGACCTGCTGGAAGGGATCCGCTGGATCGCCCGCCACCCGTTCCTGCGGCTCGCGCTCTGCTACGCCACGGCGACGAACCTCTTCTTCGGCGCCATCTACTTCATCGTCATCGCCTCCGCGCAGAGCAGCGGCATGAACGCCGGGCTCATCGGCCTCATGGCGGGCCTGCTCGGCGTCGGCGGCCTGCTGGGCGCGCTCGCGGCGCCCCTGCTCATGCGGATGCTGACCGGTCCGCGGCCCATCCACCTGGTGCTGTGGCTGTTCGCGTCGCTCACCGTCGCCATCGCGGTGCTCCCCGGCGGCTACACGCCCGGGATCCTGCTGGGCGCGATCGCGTTCGCCGCGCCCACGGCCAGCGCGTGTTTCCAGACGTACCTGCTGATGCTCACCCCCGACAGCCACCGCGGGCGCGCCATCAGCGTCGCGGGGATCTGCAGCGGCGCCGGGGGTGCGATCGCCCCGCTCGGCGGCGGCGTGCTCCTCGACGTCGCGGGCCGGTCCGCGGGACTGCTGGCGTGCGCCGCCGCGATGGCCGCGATCGCCCTGTCGGCCGTACTGAGCCCGGCGATGCGCAGGGGCCCCGCGTAAAGGGCCCCCGCCCGACGATCCCCGCCTCCACCCTCCTCCTGACGAAAGACGGGCACGGACACCCCACCATGACCACCACCCCCCTCTCCAGCCCCTCCACCCCCTCTCGCTCCGCCCTCGACCTGGCGGACCCGGACCTCTACACGAGCGAAGACCGCTTCGCGATGTGGCGCGAGTACGTCGCCACCGACGCCGTGGTCTGGAGCGAACCGGGCATTTCCCCGAGCGGATTCTGGTCCGTCTTCTCGCACAAGGACGTCTCCGCCGTCCTTTCCCCGAAGGCGCCCTTCACCTCCGAACACGGCATGATGATCGGCTTCGACGCGGAGCATTCCGACAACTCCGGCGGCCGGATGCTCGTCGTCAGCGAAGGCAGCTGGCATTCGCTTCTCAAGCGGCTGATCGGCCCTTTCCTTTCCCGGTTGCGGGCCCCCGAACTCGAATCGGTGCTGCGCCGTGAAGTCACGGAGATCATCGAGCGCCTGAAGGCCGAGGACATCACCGATATCGCCCTGGAAGTGGGGCCCCGGCTGCCCGCCGCGATCGTGTGCGAGGTCATCGGCGTACCCGTCGCGGAGCGCGAGCAGCTCATCGAGTTGACACATCACGCCTTCGGCGGGGAAGACAGTTCCTTCGACAAGATGACCCCGGCCGAGGCGCACACGGAGATCCTCTTCTACTTCCACGAGCTCATCGAACGGCGCCGGAAGGAGCCCGGGAACGACCTCGTGAGCGCGCTCCTGGCGGACGGCCGGCTGAGCACCGAGGACGTCCTGATCAACTGCGACAACGTCCTGATCGGCGGCAACGAGACGACCCGGCACTCGATCACCGGCGCCTTCCACGTCGCCGAGCGGTTCCCCGGCACCCTGGACGCCCTGCACGCCGATCCCGGGCAGACCGACCGGGCCGTGGAAGAGCTGGTCCGCTGGACCTCCCCGGCCGCGCACGTCCTGCGGGTGGCCACGGAGGACTGCGAGATCGGCGGCCGCGCGGTCCGGCGGGGCCAGCCCGTGGTGGCCTGGCTGTCCGCGGCCAACCGCGACGAGCGGCTCTTCCCGGACCCGCACACCTTCCTGCCGGACCGTTCCCCCAACCGTCACCTGGGCTTCGGCACGGGTCCGCACCACTGCCTGGGCGCGGCCCTGGCCCGGGTCGAGCTGAAGGAACTGCTGCGCCAACTGGCCACCGAGGCGCGGGGCGTGCGGCTGCGCGGCGAGGTGCGCTGGATGCGGTCGAACCTGGTGCAGGGCTACAGCGGCCTGCCCGTGTCGGTGGACTGGCGCTGACCCCGGAGTGGCGCGGGCCGTTCCCGGCTGTTTATGATCAAGAGGACCTTTCCGGGGGGAGCGTCGCTTTGCTGGAACTGCGCCTCAATGTCGAGGATTTGGCCCGTATTCATGTCGTCAGTACGCTCGGCGTCGCATTCGAGACGCATTTCGCCTGGAGCCGGCTGGCCGAGCAGCAGCGCGACGGATTAGCCGAATGGCGCCGGACCACCCGGCACCGGATGCGCCGCACGTCCACCGTGCATTCGGCGCTGGAACCGCCGCTTTCGCTGCTGGAAACCCTGACGTCACCGGTGCCGCGGGAGGGGGACCTGTTCCACGCCACCGCCGTGGAACCCTTCTGGGACCGCATATCGCGCGCCCTGAAGGCGGAACGGGACGCGTGCGGGCGGGCCATGCTGGCCGGCGGGATGGAGCACGTGCTCAACAGCCTGCACCACGCGATCCGTTGGACGTCGCCGGTGCTGCGCGTCGCCAACTCCCGGGCGCCCCGCACGGCCGACCTCGCGGGGCGCGGAATGACCATCGTGCCCTCGCTCTTCGCCCCGCAGCCCTTCCTCATCGACGCCCACATGGGCTGGCAGGGCCTGCCCATCCTGGTCTACAACATCACGCCGGACCCGGAGTCGGCCACCGCCATGTGGCAGGGCCAGGAAGGCGAATCAGCCCTGCGCGACCTGCTCGGCCGCACCCGGGCCGACGTGCTGGCCACCCTGCAGAAGGCCCGTTCCACCGGGGAGATAGCGGACCGGCTCCAGATCTCCAGCCCCTCGGCCAGCAAGCACATCACCGTCCTGCGCCGGGCCGGTTTCGTGACCACCGAACGCAGACGGAACTGCTCCGTCCACACCCTCACCCCGTTGGGTGAGGCCATCCTCGGCTGACGAATCGAGCCCCCATGCCCTACCTGGTCCGCCACACCGCACCGGCCGCCCCCACGGTGCGCCTGGTGTGCTTCCCGCACGCGGGCGGCGGCGCGAGCTACTTCCGCGGCTGGTCCCGGCACCTGTCCCCGTCCGTCGAGCTGCTGGCGGTCCAGTACCCCGGCCGGGAGAGCCGCTTCACGGAACCGCTGGTCGGGGAGCTGGCCCCGCTCGCGGCGGGCGCCCACCGCGAGCTGCTGGCCGAACCGCCGCTCCCCACCGTGCTGTTCGGCCACAGCATGGGCGCCATGGTGGCCTACGAGACCCTCCTGCTCCTGGAGGCGTCCGGCGCCGCGCACGTCACCCGGCTCTGCGCCTCGGGCCGCGCCCTGGACGCGCCCCCGGTCGGCGCGGGCGAGACCACGGACGCCGAACTGATCGCCTCGGTCAAGGCCCTCGGCGGGACCAACGCGCAGGTCTGGGACGACCCGGAGCTGAGCGGGCTGCTGCTCCCGATCATCCGCAACGACTACCGCCTCATCGACACCTACCGCCGCGCCCCCGGCACTCCGCCCCTGCGAGCGGAGGTCCTCGCCCTCTCGGGCGACGCGGACCCCCGGATCACCCCGGAGCAGGCCGCCCTCTGGGCGACGGCCACCACCGGCCCCTTCTCCGCCCGGGTCTTCGAGGGCGGCCACTTCTACCTGACGGAGCACGCCGCCGACGTGGCCCGGCTCGCGGTGGCCGGCCTCCCGGGCGCCTTGCACGGGTAGGCCGCGCTGTGGCGGGGTCAGCCCCCGTACAGCGCGCGGGCGTGGCCGAGGTCGACGGGCCGGCCCTCGTCCAGGCGCAGGAAATGGCCCAGCTGCCACTCCTGCGCCCGGTCGGCCTGCCGGTTGGCGGTGCTCACCCACGGCGGGTAGACCCGGAAGGCCCGTTTGCCGCCGACCCCGTCCACCGCGAGGACGCCGTGGCGCCGGAGCACGTCCAGGGGGAAGACGAACTGCCCGAAGTGCCGCCCGTCGCGGGTGCTGACCACGAAGAGGTCGATGCCGTCCGCCGCGTCGAACGGCTGGATGGGACCACCCGGGGCGGCCCGCTTCCACACGGTGACGAACTGGCCCGCCTTGGTCGGCGTCACCCTGGCCGCCCGGAACCGCACGGACCGCCCGTCGAGCGTGAACGCGTGCGCGGCGTAGGCGGCACTCTCGGCCTCGGCCACCGGCCGCGAGCAGCGGAACCCGCAGGGGTCGTAGACCAGCTCCTTGGCCGCCAGCAGCTCCTCGTGCGGCGCGTCGGCGCCGGTCAGGGGCCAGGGGGCCGGGTCAGCGGCGCGGTCCGTGCGGTGTGCAGTCATCCGCCCACCCTGTCACGGACGTGCCCCCCGGTAGACGTACCCGGAGGCAGCGGTCTCGCGGACCGTCACCGAGGACAGCGGCAGCGCTGCGCTCAGCCGGTCCCAGATCCACCGCGCGAGCACCTCGCTGGTGGGGTTCTCCAGGCCGGGCACCTCGTTGAGGTAGCGGTGGTCCAGCTCCTCGCGCAGCGGCTGCAACGCCGCCTCGATCTCGCTGAAGTCCCCCACCCAGCCGCGCTCACCGGGCACCTCGCCGCTGACCGTGACGTCCACGCGGTACGAATGCCCGTGCAACCGGGCGCACGTGTGGTCCTCGGCCACCAGAGGGAGCCGGTGCGCCGCCTCGAAGGTGAACTCGCGGACCATTTCCATCTGTCGGATCCCCAGCTGCTCGTGGCGAAGACGCGTGCCGAGAGCGCCTTCCGGCGCCCTCGCCCCTGCCCCACCAGCGTGTGCCGTGCGCCTAACGGGCCCCTAACGATCCGCTAGTGGCGGGTCGTAAGCCGAAATAGCGGACCAGAACGGGTATTTGGGGAGCGCATGCGAAAGGGCGGGGTGGGCGTCACCGCGGTGACGCCCACCCCGCCCACTGGCCGCCCGTGCCCGGCGGGTCAGCCCCTCGCGTGCTGGGAGAGGGTGGCCGCCAGGAGGTGGGAATCCAGCAGGGAGACGTCCGCCGTCCGGTCCGCCCGCGCGTAACCGGACAGCATCCGCTTGGTCAGGACGAGCGCCTCGGGCGCGCGCCGGACGAGGGGCCTGATCCAGGCGTCGACCACCCGGTCCAGCTGGTCCAGCGGGGCCGAGCGGTGGAGCAGGCCGATGCGGTGGGCCGTGTCGGCGTCGAAGACGTCGCAGGTGAGCATGAGCTCGCGGATCCGGGAGGCCCCGGCCTCGGAGACCAGGCGTCCCATGGCCCCGCCCCATGCCGGGGGCAGCCCGATGCCGACCTCCGGCATGCGGAAGCGGCTGGTGTCGGCGCCGGCGCGCAGATCGCAGAAGGAGGCGAGGGCGAGACCGGCGCCGACGACCCGCCCGTGCAGCCGGGCGATGGTGACCGCATGGGTGCTCTCCAGCGCCTGGCAGAGCCGGTGGGCCTTGTCCGCGATGCGCCGCAGCCCCGCGCCGGACGGATCGGCGGCCAGCGCCTGCTCGTACTCGCCCCGGTCGGCACCCAGGCAGAAGTCCGTGCCGAGCGACGACAGCGTCAGGACCCGGACGTCGGGCCGCTCGTGGAGACCGTCGAGCAGGGCGGTGAGGTCGTCGAGGACCGCGACGTCCAGCGTGTCGTCCTGCCCCCAGGGGTTGAGCAGGACGTGCAGGACGGGACCGTCCTGTTCGGTGCGGATCGCCTTGGGGGAGGGGAGGGCGTGCGCGGGGGCGTATCCGGGAGCGTGCGCCGGGCCGGGGGTCGGTGCGGTCATGCGAGGGCCACGTCCAGGTTCAGCAGGCGCCGGAAGGCCACGCGGGGCGCCATCGACGGGGGGCGTACGAGGGTGAGCCGCGGCAGGCGCCGGAGCACCTGGCGCAGCAGCGTCTGCGCTTCGAGGCGGGCCAGCGGCGCGCCGAGGCAGTAGTGGACGCCCCCGCTGAAGGCGAGGTGGTCAGGGGTGCGAGCGGGGTCGAACCGGTCGGGGTCGCGGTGCCGGGCGGGGTCCCGGTGGGCCGCTCCGACCATGAGGTGGACCATCTCGTCGCGGCGGATCTCGATGCCCCCCAGCACGCAGTCCTGCGAGGCGACCCGGCTGATCACGTGGGTGGGCGGGTCGTAGCGGAGGGTCTCCTCCACGAAGCCGGTGACCAGGTCCGGGTTGTCGGCGACCAGGTTCCAGCGTTCCGGGCTCTCGACGAGCCGCAGGATCATCGCAGACAGCAGGGTCGCGGTGGTCTCCAGGGCGGCCAGGACGACGAACAGCACGAGGAAGTACACCGCCTCGTCGGCCTGGTCCCGGTCCGGCTCGATCGCGTCCCACGCCTGGATCCACCGGGTGACGGGGCCTTCACCGGGGTGGGAGCGCCGCTCCCGCACCAGCTCCATGAAGTACGTGCGCAGTTCGGCCGTCGCCGCGTCGGACAGCGCCAGTTGACTGGCGGACGGCAGCAACTCCTGCGTGAACACCTGGTCGTGGGTCAACTGCCGCAGCCGCGGCCAGTCGGCCCGCGGCAGCCCGAGCCACTCCCCGATCGTGGCCACCGGCAGCTCCTCGCAGACGAGCTCCGAGAAGTCCGCCTCGCCGGTGCGTATTCGCTCCGTGAAGGTGTCGAGCAGTTGATCCGTGGTCCGGTGCACCGAGCGGCCGATCCGCTCCACCGTGCCCCGGTCGAAGGTGCCCGCCGCGCGTCTCACCCGGGTGTGGTCCGGGGTGTTGAGCGCCGCGAGCGTGTGGCTCATCTCCCGCGAGGACGGCGCGTTCCAGCGCGTCCCTGCCCCTTGCCGTTCCCGCCAGTCCCGGTCGGGCTCCAGCCACTGCCGACTGCGCAGCACCTGGTCGCACGCGGCGAAGCCCGGTACGGCGAAGCCGCCCCAGGGGGCCGGCACCACCTCGCCGCGCGCGAGCAGCTCGGCGTAGACCGGAAAGGGGTCGGCCTGCCCCCTGGCTGTCCGCAGGCGGGAGAAGAGTGAGGCGGACGCCCGGCGGTCGTGCGACGGAGTTGTGGCAACCCCCATATGGCGGCTCCTTTCTGAGAACCAGCCGCCATGCATACCCACATGATCGTTAAAGCATCCACTACCACTGAGTACTCAAGGGGTTACCAGCATCACATCTGCCTCACTCGCCCCTGGTCCAGGCCAGGAAGCGGCTGAACAGGCCGCCCTTGGGCTGCGGAGCGGCGCTGCCGCCCGTACGGGAGGGCCCGGCGCCGGGGGCCGCGGAGGCGGTCTTCTGCTGCGGGAGCGCCTGGCCCGCGTTCGAGCCGCCCGGCCCGGCCGCCGGGGACACGGCCCGCGGGGTGAAGCGGATCGGGAGGGTGACCAGCGAGCGGCTCCACGGGCTCGGCGCCCAGGTGAGCGCCTTGAACGGGACGCGCAGCTCGACGTCGAGCAGCTGGTTGAGCAGCGCCTCGACGGCCGTCACGGCGATCATGAAGGCCGGGTCCTTGGCCGGGCAGGCGTGCGGGCCCGCGCCGAACGCCAAGTGCGCCTTGGCGCTGAGCTGTTCGCGGTGCTCGGTCAGCTTCGGGTCGGTGTTCGCCGCGGCGAAGGAGATGAGGACCGGGTCGTTGGTCCGCAGTACCCGGCCGCCGAGCTCCACGTCGTGCGTCGGGTAGTGGGCCGCGTAGTTGGCGATGGGCGCGTAGTTCCAGAGCGTCTGGGACACTGCGTCCTCGACCGGCAGGCCCACCTGCCAGTCCTCGCCGAGGTAGAGGGCGCTGCTGGTCCCGATGGCCGCGGTCAGCGGCGCGGTGCCGCCGGAGAGCAGGGTGACCAGCTGGTGCAGCACCTCCTCGTCGGTCAGCTGGGCCGGGTGCTCCATCAGGCGCGTCGTGAGGTCGTCCGTGGGCCGCCTGCGCTTGAGCGCGATCAGTTCGGTGAGCGCCCCGCCGAGCACCTCGTCGGCCCCGGGCGTCCCCTCGAAGATGCCGCTGATCCCGGCGATCACGCGGTCGCCGATCTCGGGCGGGCAGCCGAACAGGTTGCTGAACACCAGCAGCGGCAACGGCTGTGCGTACTCCGCCATGAGCTCCGCCTGGCCGCGGATGTCGGTGCTGAACTGGCTGATCAGGTACTGGGCCGACTGCTGCGTCTGGCGGATGAGCTGGTGCTCGTTGACCGTGGCGAGACTGTCGGTGACGGCCCGGCGCAGGCGGGCGTGCGCCGCGCCGTCGCTGAAGAGCGCGTTGGGCCGGTAGCCCATCATCGGCAGGGCCGGGCTGTCGGCGGGGACGCGCCCCTCGTTCAGCGCGTTCCAGCGCCGGGAGTCGCGCACGAAGGAGCCGGGGTTCTGCAGGACGAACAGGGCGGCGTCGTAGCTCGTGACGAGTTCCACCTGGACGTCGGGAGCGATGTCCACCGGCGCGCTGAGGCCGAACGCGCGCAGCTGCGCGTAGTGGCCGTCGGGGTCGGCTCCGAACGGGGGCCCGTACATCTGGACGTTCCCGTGCGCGGGGCAGCCGGGAGGTATCTCCTGCGGGTCGAGGGGCTGTTGCATTCCTGCGCTCCTAGCCGAGTTGGGACATGAGGTGTTTCACGAGGGTGATGAGGGCCTGCGCCGAGGAGTTCTCGTCCCGTACGTCGCACTCCACGACCGGGGTGTCGGCGGTGAGGTTCAGGGCCTCGTGCACCTCGTCGAGCGGGTAGTGCGTGGTGCCCTCGAAGTGGTTCACGGCGATGGCGTACGTCAGCCCGAAGCGTTCGACGAGGTCCAGCACGGGGAAGGACTCGTGCAGCCGCTCGGGGTCGACGAGGACGAGCGCCCCCAGTGCGCCGCGGGAGAGCTCCTCCCACATCTCCTTGAAGCGCTCCTGGCCGGGCGTGCCGAAGAGGTAGAGCACCAGGGTGTCGCTGAGCGTGAGCCGGCCGAAGTCCATGGCGACCGTGGTCGTCTTCTTGTCGGGCGTGCCCGACAGGTCGTCGAAGCCCACGCTGGCCTCGGTGATCTCTTCCTCGGTCCGCAGGGGCTCGATCTCGGACAGACTGCCGATGCAGGTGGTCTTGCCGACCCCGAAGTGTCCCACTATGAGGATCTTCACCGCATGGGAGACATCTGGATCCAGGTACACGCGTTACGCTCCGAATCGATTCTTCAGGCCCTCGAGCACGGCACTGACCAGTTCTCTGTCGACCCGTTCGGCACGCGGTATCGGCGACCTCGCGAGGATGAGGCGGTCCGCCTCCAGCTGCGCCAGCAGGATGCGGACGACGCCCAGCGGCAGGTGCGTGTGTCCCGCCACCTCGGCCACGGACAGGAAGCCGTCGGCGACCAGGTCCAGGACCTGCCCGGCCTCCGGTGAGAGCGTGCGCGCCGCCGCGGCCTGATCGCTCTCCGGCACCGCCGTGACCAGCGTCGTGTGCTCGTACTCGTGGTCCGGGGGCAGCGCCCGTCCGTTCGTGATCACGAAGAGGGGGACTAACGGCGACGTCAGCTCCAGCTCTTCGTCCTGCTCGAACCCCTCAGACATGACCCGGCCCCTTCCCCGGTGCGGCCGCCGCGGTCAGTCCGGGAACCACCTCGTGCAGGCGCGTGGTGAACTGTTCGATGTCGCAGTCGTGCTCGGCGGCGGCCGCCAGCAGCGCGTCGGGACCGGCGGCCATCAGGAAGATCCAGCCGTGCTGGAACTCGATGACCGTCTGGCGCCACTGCGCGTCCTCCTCCACGCCGGCGAACTGGGAGGTGACCCGGCTGTAGGCGTGGATGCCCGTCATGGCCGCGGAGATCGTGTCCGCGAGGTCGCGGCTCATGCCGCTGGTCGCCCCGCGCGGAAGACCGTCCGATCCCAGCAGCACGGCGTGGCGGGCGCCCTTGACCTCGGACATCACCCGGTCGAGCGCGCCCAGGGCGAACCCGGGGTCACCGGAGCCCTGCTGCCGCGGGGCGTGGCCCCGCCGCCCCCCGGCGTCCTCGGCCCGTACCCGCGGCGGCGAGGTCAGGTTGTTGCCGAGCCGGGCGACCAGCCGGTGCATGCGGAAGGAGATCTGCTGCATGTCCACGTCGGGCGCGGCCGCGGCGGCGAGGTAGGAGCCCTGCCCCGCCCCGATCAGGAAGCTCCAGCCGTGCGAGAACTCGATGATGGTCTGGTTCCACTGCCGCTCCTCCTCCGGTCCGGCGAAGTGGGCCGTCGCCCGGCTGAGGGACTGCATCCCGGCCATGGCCGCGGAGATGGTGCGCACGTCCTTCTCGGCCAGGCCCTCCGTGGCACCGCGCGGGAGGCCGTCCGCGGACAGCAGGACGGCGTGCCGTGCGCGGGGCACGTTGTGCACGATGTCCTCGAGCATCCACGACAGGTCTGCGCTCATGCCTCTTCGGGCCCTTCGAACGAGGTGGCGTCAAGGTTGCGGCCGGAGAGCGTGCCGCGCTGGAACGCCCCCAGGCTGCGCCCGGAAGCGCGCCCCGTCTCCCCGGCGGCCCGGGGGGCCGGCGGCGCGGCGTCGGGATCGGGCACGCTCGCGATGGGGGCCTGGCGCGCGCCGCGCTTGGGCAGCCCGTGCATCGTGCGCGACGTCGCGCTCGGGGGCCGGCTCTCGGGGGCCCGCCGGATCTCGCTGACGGGGGCCTCCTGGGCGGGTGCGATCTCCTCCATGGTCCACAGCTCCTCGGGCAAGAGCACGACGGCCCGGACGCCGCCGTACCGGGAGACCCCGGTCACGTCGACCCGGAAGCCGTGCTGACGCGCGATGAGGCCGATGACCGGGAAGCCGAACTTCGGCTGCGTCCCGAGCTGCGACAACCGGGGGGCGACGTCACCGGAGAGCAGCGCGGTCGCCCGCTGGCGCTCCTCGTCGTTCATGCTGACACCGGCGTCGTCGATGACGATGCACAGGTTGTTCTGCACCCGCTGAAACGTTACTTCGATGGGCGCGTCGTGCTGCGAGAAGCTGGCGGCGTTGTCCAGCAGCTCCGCCACGGCGAGGGCGACGGGCGCGACCGCCGACGCCTTCAGGGCGAGACTGGTCTGCTGCATGATGGCGACCCGGTGGAAGTTGCGGATCTGCCCCTGGGCGCTGCGCACCACGTCGTAGACGCTGGCGGGCCTGTTGCGGCGGCCGAGCGGCGCACCGCACATGACGGCGATGCCCTGCGCCTTGCGCGCCATCTGGGCGTTGGCGTGGTTGACGTCCAGCAGATCGCCGAGGACGCCGTGGCCGCCGTACTTGCGCTGGATGCCGTCCAGAAGCGTCGTCTGCTCGGCGGCGAGGCTCTGCAGCAGGCTGGCGGCGCCCTTGAGGACCGCCTTGGTGTTCTCCTCCGCCGCTTCCTTCGCCTCGCGGAGCGTGGCGTCCTGCTCGCCGCGGAACCTCTGGAGCTCGGCGTGCGTGGCGTGCAGATGGGCGTCCGCCGCGAGCAACTGGCGGCGCAGCTCGGCCTCGGTGTGCTCCTTCTTCGCCCCCAGCGCTCTGTTGCGGGCGACGAGTGCCCCGACCGCGACAACGGCTATCGCCGCCACCGCAACCAAGCACCACACAAGTGCGTCTCGATTCATGGAAACCTTTCCCGGCGCATGGCATGCGGACGGCTGCAGATACACCTCGCGAGGCCCCGCAACACAGCTGACCGGCAGGTTCGCCCGCCGTCGAGCGCGAAACGCGCCGCCGGTCACACATCGGCATCTGCGTCAAAATGGATCAAGATCACAGATGTCGGGATGCTATCACCGGATCTTCATCCCCCCGGACCCCCGCCGACCCCGCACCCACGCCCAACCCACGTACCCCGGAGGCGGGTTGACATGCCCATTCAGCCCCCCACCAGCCACCCCCCACCCCACCCGGCACCGAACCGTTAAGCAGTTCTTCACGAGAGCGGCGGCAATCCCTCACATCACCTGATCTCCCGTCAACCGGAAGGGGAGCGCAGCTGTTCGGCCGCCCGCGCCGCGGATCCGTCGAGGCGGCGCCCCCGGGGCCGTTTCCTGCGGCTGTTCAGGTGGACCAGCGATACCCCGGCGCGGGCCGGTCGTTGAGCCGGGCGTTCCTTACCCTGCATTCGTGCGACTAGAGAGACCTGTGATGATCAACAAGATTCTGGCCACCGCCGCCGCGACCGCGTCCATCCTCGGAGCGGGTGCCGCGGTGGCCGCGCCGGCCATGGCCATCGGCAACGACAACGGGATCAACACCGTCAACGGCAACGGTGCCTCCCAGGTCTACGGCAACCAGAAGACCACCGGCGACAAGAGCCCGCAGCTCAGCCTGGTCCAGGGCACCCTGAACAAGCCCTGCATCGGTCTGCCGGCCAAGGTCAACGCCCAGTCGCTGGTCGCGATCATCGCCAACATCGGCGTCCAGGACGTCAACGTCCTGTCCAACCCGATGAACCAGCAGTGCACCGAGAACTCCACCCAGGCCAAGGGCGACGAGTCCCTCTCGCACATCCTGGACAACATCCCGGTCCTGTCCGGCAACCTGTCCAGCGGCAGCTGATCCGGCCCCATCCGACGGGGCCGGGGTGCCGGACGCCTGCACGAGCGCGCCGGCACCCCGGCCCGGCCCTCCGCCCGGGGGCCCGCCGCCTCGCCGGCCACGGCCGGCGTCAGACCTTCCGGCGGGCCGCGAGGTAGAGCGTGGCGGTCAGCGCCGCGGCCTCGTCCTGCGTGGCCCCCGGGCCACCGGTCTTGGTCTGCGCCAGCTGGAAGACGTTGGCGCCGCCCACGGTGGAGTAGTCGGACCACGCGCAGACCGGGATCCGGTAGTCCGCGTCGGCGCTCTTCGAGGCCCCGGCGTCCTTGGCGTGGACGACCTGCACGTCCTGGCACTTCATCAGCGCGCCTTCGAAGCCCACGGGCTTGACGACCCTCGCCTGCCCGACGCGCCGCATCTCGATTCCGGGCCTCTTCCCGTCGCCTTTGGGGCCCTTGTCGCCCACGCCGGCGAGGTAACGGTCGACCGCCGCGGCCGGATCGGTGATCTCGCCGTACAGACCGTCGAAGACGAGCCGCCTGCCACCGGTCTTCGACGGATCGGCGGGGTCCGTGCTGGGCGCGTTGTACACGGCCGACACGGCACGGGCGTTCTTCACCCCGAGGGCGTCGGCCTCCTTCTTCTGCTGGGCGTTCAGCTCACCGGGCGCAGGGCCCGACTTCGACTTCGTGTACGCGTCGACCGCGTCGGGGGCGACGAGCACGTAGCCCCGGGTCCCGGCGGACACCGCGCTGTTGTCCGTGCTGCTGCCGTCACCGTCGTGGTCGCCGCCCAGCGCGACGTACGCGCCGCCGGCGATCACCGCGAGGGCGACGACCGCGCCCGTGACGACCACGCCGGTCCTCTTCCGCTTCTTCGGCGCCGGCTCCGGCGACCCGAAGCCGGCGGGGGGTCCGAAGCCGGCGGGGGGTCCGAAGCCCTGCGGTGGACCAAACCCCTGCGGGGGACCAAAGCTCTGCGGCGGCCCGAAGCGACCCACGGCGCCGTCGTTCGGGTCCGGATGGTGGTGGCTCATGTGCGCTGTCCCCTCTCCGTTCGAACTGGACGTCCCGATGGTGGAGGGGCCGGCCGACCGGCTGACAGGCCACGCCACCGGCCATTTGCGAGCGGCCATGAGTGACCGGCAGAGCGGCCCGGCAGCGCGGCCCCGCGGGCCGGACCGGGACCGCGCCCTGCCAGGGCGATCGCTCGAAGGGCGACGTGGCGGCGCAGGGAGCGCAGCGGTGTTCGGTCAGGGCGGTGGGCCCCGTCAACACCGTTCTGCCGTCATTCACCTCTGGGGGACGCCGATTGCTTTCCGGCGATCAGTCGGTGCCACCATGCCTGCGCACACAGTCGGCACAGCGGCGAAGCCGTCGGACAGCATGGCAGGTAGCAACGTGACGCCTCAGGTGGTCGACCAGAAGGCTCTCCCCACGCGGCAGCGGCCGGAGCCCGGAGCCGAAAGCACGCAGCCGGCCCCGTCGGCCCCGCCGGCCCCCGAGCGGACCGACGCCGAACTCCTCATCGCGGCCTCGGTCCTGCTCGCGGACGCGGCCCTCACGGCGAAGCAGGCGGGGGCGGAACTCACGGGAGCGCTGAGCAGTTGGCGCTTCGGGCTGGAGGCCCTGCGGCGCCCGGCCTGGGCGCTCGGCGCGGCGCCGAGCAGACCGTACGCGCCGCCCTCGCGGACGCGGGCCTCGGCCCCCGGGACATCGACCACGTCAACGCGCACGGCACCGCGACCCGGCAGAACGACGGCATCGAAGCCGCGCTCATCCGCCGCGTCTTCCCCCACGGGCCGCCCGTCACCTCGGCCAAGGGCGCGCTCGGCCACACCCTGGGCGCCGCGGGCATCATCGAGGCGGCCCGGACCGTCCTCGCCCTGACGCAGGACACGGTCCCACCCACGGCGGGCCTCACGGACCCGGACCCCGCCATGGACCCCGCCATGGACATCGACCTCGTCGGCGGCCGCGCCCGCACCCACAAGTCCGAGGCCGCGGTCAGCCACTCCTTCGGCTTCGGCGGCCACAATGCGGTGGCGGTCCTGACCCGCGCCTGACCGCCCGCCCCGGCCCGCGCCCGGCCCCGCCCGGCCCCCGGAGCCGCCGGGCCCGGCGCGCCGGCACCGGTCGCCCCTCAGCCGTGCGAGGGACGGCCGGTGCCGTGGCGCGCTCGATGCGTCCGGTGCCCGTCAGACCTGGGGCGGCCGACCGCCTTGTCCCTGGTCCCCGCCGAGCTGCTGCTTGAGCTTCTCCTGCGCGGTGTCCACCTGGGAGCTGTACTTCCCCTGGGACTTCTCGTCGACGAAGTCGCCGGCCTTGTCGATGCCCTTGCCCGCCTGGTCCTCGTGGCCCTTCAGCATCTGCTTGAGTTTGTCCATCACGGACATAGCCGTTCTCCTTTGGGTCGGTTGCCCTGCACCGAGGATCTCCCGTTCCCCCGCGGTCCGCATCCCGACTCGCGCAGGCGTTCGAATCGCGTGCGCGCACGTCCGCCATGCGGGTGAGCGGCGGACATGCGCCGACGGTCCTCGACCGGTTGTGCGCTGTCGTGCCAACTCCTGGGCGCAGGAGGTCAACGGGGACGGCCGGGCCGCTCCTAGCGTGGAGGAGTGCCGAGCCGCGGACGCGACCGGGCACGTTACCCATTGCTTCGAGAGGACCCCTCGTGTTCGACATCGCCACGGTGCAGGCCGCCCCCAGCGCGGATCTGCTCACGCCCGACAACTCGGTCATGCTCTTCGTGGACCACCAGCCGCAGATGTTCTTCGGCACCGGCAGCGGCGACCGCGCCGCGATCATCAACAGCACCGTGGGCCTCGCCAAGGCGGCTCGGGCGTTCGACGTGCCGGCCGTCCTGACCACGGTCGCCGCCGAGTCGTTCTCCGGCCCCCTGCTGCCGCAGCTCGCCGAGGTGTTCCCGCAGCACGAGGTCATCGACCGTACGACCATGAACGCCTGGGAGGACGAGGCGCTCGTGGCGGCGGTCAAGGCGACCGGCCGCAAGAAGATCATCCTCGCGGGCCTGTGGACCGAAGTCTGCCTCGTGCTGCCCGCGCTCTCCGCGCTGGAGCAGGGTTACGAGGTGTACGTCGTCTCCGACGCCTCCGGCGGCGTCAGCCCCGCGGCCCACGAGCACGCGCTGCAGCGGATGCTGGCCGCCGGCGCGGTGCCCGTGACCTGGGTGCAGGTCCTGCTGGAGCTGCAGCGCGACTGGGCGCGCCAGGAGACGTACCCCGCCGTCATGGAGATCGTGAAGGCCCACGCGGGCGCGTACGGCCTGGGCGTCGTGTACGCGCAGAGCGTCATCGGCGCGCACGCCGCCGGCTGACCCCCGTGGACACCGGCCTTCTGATCCTGCGCCTGCTGGTGGGACTGCTCGTCGCCGGTCACGGGGTGCAGAAGATCAGCTCGCACCTCGGCGGCAAGGGACTCGACGGCGGCGCCGAGGAGTTCCGCACCGACGGTTTCCGCGGTGGCGCCCTCACCGCCCTCGCGGCGGGCGCCAGCCAGATCGGTTCGGGCCTGCTGCTCGTCGGCGGCCTCCTGACCCCGCTCGCCGCGACCGGCGCCATCGGGGTCATGACGGTCGCGCTCACCGTGAAATGGCGCCACGGGCTCTGGGTGCAGAACGACGGCTACGAGTACCCGCTCGTCCTCATCGGCACCGCCGCCGCGCTCGCCGCCACCGGCCCCGGGGCCTGGTCCCTGGACGCGGCCCTCGGTCTGGCGCCGTACCCGCCGTGGTGGGCCGCCCCGGCGCTCGTGGCCGGCCTCGGCAGCGGGCTCCTCACGCGGCTCGTCCTGCACCGGCCCCCCGCCCCGGCGACCGCCGACCGCTGAGCGCGAACCCCACGGACCGGGCCCGGCCGCCCGCGTACCCCCGACCGGGCGGCCGGGTCCTCCCCACCCTTCCTTCCGAACAGGAGCCCCCCGATGGACACCCTCACGAGCCCGCACGGCGGCGGCCAGCCGCTGCTGCACCAGAAGGGCGCCGAGACCCAGGCGTTCGGCACGCTCAAGCAGCTGCCGATCGGCCTCGGCCACGACACCCGCATGTACGCCTGCCAGCGGCTGAACCGCGTCCTCGCCGACACGCAGATCCTCCACTCCCTCTACAAGAAGCACCACTGGCTCATGCGGGGGGCGACCTTCTACTCGCTCCACCTGATGCTGGACAAGCACGCGGAGGCCCAGCTGGCCATCGTGGACGCGCTGGCCGAGCGGGTGCAGAGCCTCGGCGGCGTCGCCGTCGGCGACCCGCGCCACGTCGCGGAACTGACGGCGATCCCGCGTCCGCCGGACGGCGTCGAGCCGGTGCCCGTCATGCTGTCGCGGCTCCTCGACGCGCACGAGCGGATCCTGATCGACGCCCGGGAGGCGGCCGCCCGGCTCTCCGGGGAAGGCGACGAGGGCAGCGCCGACCTGCTCGTCTCCGATGTCGTGCGCACCGGCGAGGCGCAGGTGTGGTTCCTGGCCGAGCACCTCGTCGACACCCCTCTGGTGCGCAGCTGATGAACGCGCCCTCTCGTCCGTCCCCCGAAGGAGAACCCCTCGTGAAGAACCGTCCGGTCCTCGAACCCGCCGCCCAGGCCTTCGCCGACGCCACCGCCCGGCCGCCGTACCTCTACCAGATCCCCGTCGCCGAAGGCCGAAAAGCCGTGGACGGCGTCCAGAGCGGTGAGGGCGTCCCGCTGCCGGAGGTCGACGAAGAGTGGATCACCGTGCAGGGCGGCCCGACCGGCGACGTCCGCGCCCGGATCGTCCGCCCCCGCGGCGCCACCGGCCCGCTGCCCGTCATCGTCTACCTCCACGGCGCGGGCTGGGTCTTCGGCAACGCCCACACCCACGACCGGCTCGTCCGCGAACTCGCCGTCGGCGCCGGGGCGGCCGTGGTGTTCCCCGAGTACGACCTCTCGCCCGAGGCGCGCTACCCCGTCGCGATCGAGCAGAACTACAGCGTCGCCCAGTGGGTCGCCCGCGAGGGACACCACAAGGACCTCGACGGCACGCGGATCGCCGTCGCGGGCGACTCGGTCGGCGGCAACATGAGCGCCGCCCTCACCCTCATGGCCAAGCAGCGGGGCGACGTCGTGCTCGTCCAGCAGGTCCTCTTCTACCCGGTCACGGACGCGAGCTTCGACACCGGCTCCTACCACGAGTTCGGCGAGGGCTACTTCCTGCGCCGCGACGGCATGCGGTGGTTCTGGGACCAGTACACGGCCTCCGAAGCCGAGCGGGCCCAGATCACCGCCTCCCCGCTGCGCGCCTCGGCCGAGCAGCTCGCCGGCCTGCCGCCGGCCCTGGTCATCACCGCCGAGGCCGACGTCCTGCGCGACGAGGGCGAGGCGTACGCGGCGAAGCTCCGCGCCGCCGGTGTCCCCGTCACCGCCCTGCGCGTCCAGGGCGTCATCCACGACTTCGTGATGCTGAACGCACTGCGCGGGACGCAGGGCGCGGAACTCGCCATCAGTCTCGCCGCCGACACCCTGCGCAAGGCCCTCGCATGACCGCGCCGTCGCCGAGCATGCCGGTGGCGGGGCTCGTCCCCGCCCCGCGCAGGGAGCACGGGCACGCCGACCTCCTCGTCCGCAACGCCAAGGTCTTCACGGGCGACCCCGACCGGCCCGAGGCCCGTGCCGTCGCGATCCGCGACGGCCGGGTCGCGGCCCTCGGCGACGACCACGACCTCGCCCACCTGGTCGGGCCGGGAACGAAGGTCGTCGACGCCCTCGGCCGCCGGGTGATCCCCGGCCTCAACGACTCGCACCTGCACGTCATCCGGGGCGGCCTGAACTACGTCCTGGAGCTGCGCTGGGACGGCGTACGGAGCCTGCGGCACGCCCTCGCCATGCTGCGCGAGCAGGCCGGCCGCACCCCGAAGGGGCAGTGGATCCGGGTGGTGGGCGGCTGGACCGCCGAGCAGTTCGCCGAGCGCAGGATGCCGACCGTGGCCGAGCTGAACGCCGCCGCGCCCGACACCCCGGTCTTCGTCCTGCACCTGTACCAGTCGGCGCTGATGAACCGGGCCGCAGTCCAGGTCGCAGGGTTCACCCGGGAAACCCCCGACCCGCGCGGCGGGCAGATCGTGCGCGGCCGGGACGGCGAACCCACCGGGGTGCTCCTCGCGGCGCCGAGCGCCCTCATCCTGTACTCGACCCTCGCCAAGGCGCCGGCTCTCGACGAGGCCGACAAGCGGACGTCGACGCGCCACTTCCTGCGCGAGTTGAACCGCTTCGGACTGACGTCCGCGGTCGACGCAGCCGGCGGGTTCCAGAACTTCCCGGACAACTACGCCACGGTCGCCGACCTCGCCCGCTCGGGGGAGCTGACCCTCCGGATCGCCTACCACCTCTTTCCGCAGACGGCAGGCCAGGAGCTCGCCGACCTCAAGCGCTGGACCGAGACGGTCAAGCCCGGGGACGGGGACGAATGGCTCCGGCTCAACGGCGCGGGCGAGAACCTGACCTGGGCCGCCGCCGACTTCGAGAACTTCTCCGAACCACGGCCCGAACTCGCCGCCGGCTACGAGAGCGAGTTCGAGAGCGCCGTCCGGCTCCTCCTGGAGAACGGCTGGGGCTTCCGGCTCCACGCGACGTACGACGAGACGATCCGCCGCGACCTGGCCGTCTTCGAGAAGCTCGCCGCCGAAGGGCTCTTCCCGGGCGGCAACCGCTGGCTCTTCGACCACGCGGAGACGGTCTCGGCCGACAGCCTCGACCGGATCGCGGCCCTGGGCGGCGCCCTCTCCGTCCAGAACAGGATGTCCTTCCAGGGCGCGGCGTTCCTCGACCGCTACGGCGCCCGGGCCGCCGCCCACACCCCGCCGGTCCGGGCCATGCTCGACCGGGGGCTGACCGTCGCCGCGGGGACCGACGCCACCCGCGTCTCCTCGTACAACCCCTGGGTCGCGCTCCACTGGCTGGTCACCGGGCGCACCGTCGGCGGCACCGCCCTCTACCCGGCCGGCAACCTGATCGACCGGGCCACCGCCCTCGGCCTCTACACCCGCGGCGGGGCGCAGCTCACCGGCGAACAGGACGTCAAGGGCCTGCTGAAAGAGGGGTGTTACGGCGATTTCGCGATCCTGTCGGCCGACTACCTCACCGTGCCCGAGGACGCCATCCCCGACATCGAGTCCGTCCTCACCGTCGTCGGCGGCCGCATGGTCTACGCGGCCGCCGAGTACGAGGGCCTGGACGAGTCCGTCCCGCCGGTGAGCCCCGCGTGGAGCCCGGTGGCCCACTTCGGCGGCTACCGCAGTGGTGCCCAGCAGGCGCAGGCCGTGGCGGAAGCCGTCGCCGAGTCCGAGCAGCACCGCCGCTGGCGCGTCGCCCGCGGCTCCGTCCACGACGCGGCGCCGTCCTTCGTCGACCCCTGCTTCGCGCACTGAAAGAGAGATCCACCCGATGACCGCAGCCTCTCCCGCCGCCGGCGGCGACACCCCGGTGACCGAGCCGGACGCGCCCCCGGGGCGCCGCTTCGAACCGGACCTCCGGTCGATGACACGGATCAACCTGCGCCCCATCGCCTCACCCATGCCGCTCGGCTTCTTCACGATCGCCATTGCCTCCGTGATGACCGGCTGCCTTCAGCTCGGGTTCTTCGACGAGGGGGCCCGCGCCGCCGTGGCCTTCACCGTGCTGCCGGCCTTCGTCCTCCAACTCCTCGTGAGCTTCCTGGCGTTCGGCGCCCGTGACGTGATCGCGGCGACGCTGATGGGCATCTTCGCCGGCAGCTGGCTGCCCTACTCGCTCATCATGCTCAGCGGCGCCGACGACGGCCTGCGGGTCCTCGGCGTGTTCAACCTGGCGCTCCTCTGCTTCGGGGCCCTGATGACCGCCGTGACCCGGCCCAAGCGCGCGCTGTGGCTCGTCCTGGCGGTGTCCCTCCCGCGCTGGGCGGCCACCGGCCTCGCGGGCGTCACCGGCGCCGAATGGCTGACGCGCACGTCCGGTGCGCTCGGCCTCGTGGTGGCGCTGGTCGCGATGTACACGGCGTTCGCCCTGATGCTCGAAGACATGCGCAGCGAGCAGGTCCTGCCCGTCGGACGCAGCGGCCCCGCCCACCTCGCCGTGGAGGGCGACCTGGCCGTCCAGCTCCGCAACCTGGAACGCCAGGCCGGCGTCCGCCGCACCCTCTGACCCGCCCCCCGACCCACGTAACCCACGTGACCAACTCAGGAGTTCCCCCATGTCCCGACCCGCCCGCCCCACCGTCGTCCTGGTCCACGGCGCCTTCGCCGATGCCTCCAGCTTCGCCCGCGTCATACCCGAGCTGACCGCCGCCGGCCTGGACGTCGTGGCCCCGGCCGTGCCCAACCGCGGCCTCGTCGACGACGCCGCCTACATCGCCTCGGTGGTCCGCGCCGTCGAAGGCCCCGTGATCCTGGTCGGGCACTCCTACGGCGGCGCCGTCATCACCCTCGCCGGCACGGAGGACAACGTCCGGGCGCTGGTGTACCTCGCGGGATACGCGCTGGAGGAGGGCGAGAGCCTGGGCGAGCTGCAGGGCCGCTTCCCGGACTCCGGCCTCGCCGACGCGCTCGTCTACACCCCGTTCCCGGTGGCCGGCTCCACCGAGGGCGGCACCGACGTCTCGGTGGAGAGCGCCGAGTTCCCCGCCCTCTTCGCGGCGGACGTCGACCCGGACCTCGCCGCGGTGCTCGCCGTCTCCCAGCGCCCGCTGGCCGCCCGCGCCTTCTCGGAAGCGGCGCCCGCCGCGGCCTGGAAGACCAAGCCCTCGTGGGGCCTGGTCGCCTCCTGCGACCGGACGATCAATCCCGAGGTGGAGCGCTACGGGTACGAGCGCGCCGGCATGACCACCGTCGAGGTCGAGTCCTCGCACCTGGTCATGCTCTCCCGGCCGCAGGCCGTGGCGGAGCTGATCCTGGAGGCGGTGCGGGCCACCGCCCCCACCACCCGCTGACCGCCGGCCGCCGACCCGATCGTTCAAGATCGAACGATTAGTCGATTTTGTTCGAGCGCTGGTAGCTTCTGATCGCCCCCGAGAACCTTTCGGCGGGCGATCGGAGGAGATCCACCCATGAGGTTCGGTGCGCGGCTCGCGCTCGCCGTCGGCGCCCTCGCCGTCCTTGCCGCCGCCTGTGGTGCTCCGCGGGCCGGCGATCCGCAGGCCGGTGGTTCGGGATCGTCGCACACCGCCGTGGACTGCGGACCGTACGCCGCGTACGGCAGCCACCCGAACACCCGGGTCACCGTCTACGCGGAGAACCGCGACCGGGAGGCGGACCTCTTCGAAGCGACGTGGGCCGACTTCGCGCGCTGCACCGGCATCGACGTCCAGTACGAAGGCGACGGGGAGTTCGAGGCCCGGATCCAGCTCCGGGTCGACGGCGGGAACGCCCCCGACGTGGCGTTCTTCCCCCAGCCCGGGCTCCTGGAACGCTTCGCGCGGGCCGGCAGGCTCAAGCCCGCGAGCGACCGGGTCGCGGCCCTCGCGCAGCAGGGCTGGTCGGCGGACTGGAACCGCTACGCGACCGTGGACGGCACCCTGTATGGCACGCCGCTGGTCGCGAACGTGAAGTCGTTCGTCTGGTACTCCCCGTCGTTCTTCCGGGAGCGGGGACTGGGCGTTCCCCGCACGTGGTCCGAGCTGATGGCCCTGACGGAGAAGATCGCGGCGTCGGGCGTCACGCCGTGGTGCGCCGGGATCGAATCCGCCGAGGCGACCGGCTGGCCCGTGACGGACTGGATCGAGGACGTCCTGCTGCGCCAGCAGGGCGCCGACGTCTACGACCAGTGGGTCTCCCACGCCATCCCGTTCAACGACCCGCGGGTGATCCGGGCCATGGACACCGTGGGGTCCGTCCTCAGGAACGACCGGTACGCCAACGGCGGTTTCGGCCCGGCCGAGTCGATCGCGTCCGTCTCCTTCCAGGAGGCCGGCACACCGGTCCTCTCCGGCGACTGCGCCCTGCACCGCCAGGCCTCCTTCTATGCCGGACTGTGGCCCGAGGGCACCCGGATCGGTCCGGACGGGGACGTCTACGCCTTCCTCCTGCCGGGCGCCGACCCGGACACCCGCCCCGTCCTCGGTGGGGGAGTGTTCACCGCGACCTTCACCGACCGCCCCGAAGTGCGCGCGTTCCAGGAGTACCTGGCCTCCGCGGACTTCGCGAACGCGCGGATGGCGAAGGGTCCGTTCGTCTCGGCGAACAAGGGCGTGGATCCGGCGAACGCCGCCAACCCGGTTGACCGGCTCTCGATCCGGCTGCTCCAGGACCCCGGCACCCGGTTCCGGTTCGACGGTTCGGACCTGATGCCCGCTTCGGTCGGCGCCGGGACGTTCTGGAAGGGATCCGTCGACTGGATCGGCGGCGCGAGCACCCGGCAGGTCGCCGACTCCATCGAGCGGTCCTGGCCGAGCCACTGATGTCGTTCGACCTCTTCGCCCAGCAGCCCAAGCTGCTGTACCTGCTCCAGGGCGTCGCCGCCTTCGCGGCGGTCGTCTCCCTGCTCCTGCTGGCGCTGCACCGCGGGCCGGTACGGCGCAGGGCCGCGGCCTTCCTGCTGCTGGCCCCGGCGTTGCTGCTGCTCACGGTCGGCCTCGTGCTGCCTGCTTTGCGTACCCTGGCCCTGTCGTTCACCGACAGCTCGGGAGAGGCGTGGGCCGGTGTCGACAACTACGTGTGGATGGCCACCGACCCCCGCGCGCTGGTGGCGCTGCGCAACACGCTGGTGTGGATGGTGCTCGTGCCGCTGTCGGCGACCGCGGTCGGACTGCTCTACGCGGCGGCCGTCGTACGGTCGCGGTTCCAAGCGTTCGCGCTGTCCCTCCTCCTGATGCCGATGGCGGTCTCCTTCGTCGGCGCGGGTGTCGTCTGGAGGTTCGTCTATGCCTACCGCGCCGGGCAGTCCCGGCAGATCGGGCTGCTGAACCAGCTCGTCGTCGCGTCCGGCGGCGAACCGCGGCAGTGGCTCGTCGACTCTCCCTGGAACGTCCTGCTCCTCGTCGCGGTGATGGTGTGGACGCAGGCGGGCTTCGCGGCCGTTCTGCTGGCCGGCGCGATCAGGGCCGTGCCCGCGGAGCTGGCCGAGGCGGCCCGGCTCGACGGCGCGTCCCCCCGGCAGGTCTTTTGGCGGATCACCGTGCCCTCCATCAGACCCACTCTGCTCGTCGTGGTCCTCGCCCTGGCGATCGGCACCGTCAAGTCCTTCGACATCGTCAAGACCATGACCGGCGGACAGTTCGGCACGGGCGTCCTCGCCCAGGAGATGTACGACCAGGCCTTCCGCTACGGGGAGACGGGCCGCGGTGCGGCGCTCGCCGTGCTCCTGTTCGTCCTCGTCACCCCCCTCGTCGCCCATCAGGTCCGGGCCCGGCGGAGGGCGGCGTGAACGGCGTGCGGGAGCGGCTCACCTCCCGCGCCTTCACGTCGGTCGCCGTGGTCATCGCGGTCCTCTGGACGACACCGACCCTCGGTCTGCTGCTCTCCTCCTTCCGTCCCGAGCGGGAGATCAAGACGACGGGCTGGTGGACCGTCCTCGGGACGCCGCACCTCACGCTCGACAACTACGGCGACGTGCTGTCCGGCGGCGGCAGCGGCCCGGGGCGGCTCGCGGAGTACTTCGTCAACTCCGTCGTCATCACCCTGCCCTCGGTGCTGTTCCCGCTCGTGCTGGCGTTCCTCGCGGCGTACGCCCTGGCGTGGATCGACTTCAGGGGGCGGGACGCGCTCGTCGTCGGCATCTTCGCGCTCCAGGCCGTGCCGCTCCAGATGGCGCTCGTCCCCCTCCTGCGGCTGTTCTCCCGCGGCCGGCTGTTCCTGCCCGGGTGGCAGCCCACCGGTCCCGCGCGTTTCGGCGAGGTCTGGTTCGCCCACACGGTCTTCGCGCTGCCGTTCGCCGTGTTCCTCCTGCACACCTTCCTGGCCGGACTGCCGCGGGAGCTGATCGAGGCCGCCCGCGTCGACGGCGCGTCGCACGGGACGCTGCTGCTCCGGATCGTGCTGCCGCTGGCCCGGCCGGTCCTGGCCACCTTCGCCGTCATCCAGTTCATCTGGGTGTGGAACGACCTCCTCGTGGCGCTGACGTTGTCCGGCGGGACGGCCGGGACGGCGCCGGTGACGGTCCGACTGGCGGGCATGGCCGGGACGTACGGCAACGAGTGGCAGCGGCTCACCGCGGGAGCGTTCGTGGCGGCGTCCGTCCCGCTGCTCGTCTTCCTCTGCCTGCGCCGGCACGTCGCACGGGGACTGCTCGACGGATCGGTCAAGGGATGAGCCCTGAGCGCGCCGGGGGAGAGGGCAGGGCGGTGCCCGGGAGCACGGGGCTGAGCCGGCCCGGGCTGCGGGGCCGCGAAGCCGAGCTGGAGCGGCTGCGCGCCCTGGTCGAGGCGGTGCGGGGCGGCGAGGGAGGAGCGGTCGCGCTGCTCTCGGGCGAGCCCGGGATCGGGAAGACCGTACTGCTGCACGAGATCGCCTTGCTCGCGCGGGCCCGCGGGTTCGCCGTCAGCCTGGGACGCGCTGAGGAATTGCACGAGCTGGCGCCCCTGGCATCACTGGCCTCCGGCCTCCTGCACGGTGACCCGCCCCTGCTGTCCGCCGCCGACTTCGCGGACCTCGCGGGCCATCACGACCAGCGCATCTGGCTCGTCGAACGACTGGCCCAGCTGATCGAGGAACGCTCGGCGGGCACTGCGGTCCTGATCGCGGTCGACGACGTCCAGTGGGCCGATCCGCTGAGCCGGTTCGCCCTGAGCGTCCTGCCTGCACGGCTGCTCGGTTCCCCCGTCCTCTGGCTGCTCACGAGCAGGAACGACCCGGAGCCGTACGGGCAGGGGCCGCGCACGACGGTCCTCCCCCTGCGGCCGCTCTCGGGCGCCGCCCTGGCCGAACTGGCCCGGGACGCCCTCGGCGAGGACCCGCCGACACCGGTGGCGGCCCTTCTCGACGGGGCCGGAGGCAACCCCTTCCTCGCGACCGAGATGCTCACGGGCATCGCGGCGTCGGGCGCGGACGCGCAGCAGCCGCCGGCGCGGCTGGTCCTCGGTGTGCGCGAGCGGCTGGCCGACCTGCGGCCGGACACCCTGCACTTCCTGCGGATCGGCTCGGTCCTCGGCCGCGCGTTCTCGCTCGCGGACGCCGCCGCCCTGTGCGGCCGGCCCGCCTCCGCTCTCAGCGCCGAAGTGGACGAGGCGATCGCCGCCGCCCTCCTCCACGACGACGGCGAGCGCCTGCTGTTCCGCCACGACCTGCTCCGCCAGGCGGTGTACGCCGATCTCGCCCCGTCCGTACGCCGGGCGCTCCACCGCGAGGCCGCGAGCCGGCTCGTCGCGGCGGGCCGCAGCACCACCGACGCGGTCCCGCATCTGCTGAAGAGCGCCGAACCCGGCGACCGGGAGGCGATCGCGCTGCTCGGCGCGGCCGCCGCGGACGCGCTCGCCCTGATGCCCGACCTCGCCGCCGACCTGGCCGTACGCGCCGTGGAACTCGTACCGCCCCGCGACCCCATGCTGTTCGACGTGGGGGAGCGGGCCATCGTCGCGCTGACCCGCGCGGGCCGCTACACCCTGGCCCGGGACACCGGCGACACCCTGCTCGCCCGGCACCCGCCGCTGGAGACCTTCGCCCGGCTGCAGTCCGTACTCGGCGACGCCCTGTGGCACCTCGACGAGGTCCACGAGCTGACCCGCCGCTCGACCGCGGCGCTGGCGGCCGTGACCGACCCGGTGATCCGCGCCCGGCTCACCGCCCGGCAGGCCCTTGCCCGATCCCGCGGGCGCGACCTGGAGGCCGCGCGCGAAACCGGTGAACAGGCGCTCGCCGAGGCCGAGCGGTCCGGTGACCGGGAGGCCCGCGTCCTCGCGCTGTGGGGCCTCGGCGAGAGCGCCCTCAATGCGGGCGACTGCGCCACCGCCGTCGCACACCACACGGCGCTGAGCGTGTTCGACAGCGCCTTCCTGCCCGAGGAGGCCGTCGCCCGGATCCACCTGGACGACTTCGACACCGTCCGGCGACTCCTGCGGACGGCGGGCGACGCCCCCCTGCGCCCCGCCATGCTGAGCTGGGCCCAGGGAACCCTGAACATGGGCCTCGGCCGGCTCGACGACGCGGACGCCGACCTCGTCACCGCCGAACGCCTCGAAGCGGACCTCCGGGTGCCGGGCAACCTGGTCAACATCCGCGTCAACCGCGGCCTGCTCGCGCTGCTGCGCGGCGACCGCGAAGCCGCCCGGGAACACCTGGACGTCGTGCGGGCGAGCGTGGCCGAGCGGCCCAACATCGGCAACCACGCCGCGCACCACTACGCCGAGGCCGTCGTCGCCGACGCCGACGGCGACCACGCGGCGGCGGCCGAACGGCTCCGGTCCGTGCAGCGCGACCATCCGTTCCTCCGCTGGCGGCTCCTGCGCCCCCATGTCGTCCAGGCCGTGCGGATCGCGCTGCGCGGCGGGGACCGCGGCCTGGCCGAGGACCTCGCGGCCCAGGCGGAGCGGCACGCCACCCGCAACCCCTCCGTGCCGACCGCACAGGGGACGGCCGCCCACGCGGCCGGCCTGGTGAACGCCGACCACGGACTCCTGGAGAGCGCGGTCCGCATCCTCCTCGCCGGCCCGCGGCCGATGCCCCTCGCCGCCGCGTCCGCCGACCTCGGGCGCGCTCTCCTCGATACGGGCGACCCCGCTGCGACACCCGCCCTGACCAGGGCGCACGACCTCTACGCCCGGGCGGGCGCCGACGCGGAGGCGGAGTGGGTGCGGGCCGCTCTCGAACGGGCCACGAGCCGCTCCGGCCGGCGCGCCGGAAGTCTCCGGGCGCGCCCGGACCAGGGCTGGGACGCGCTCACGGCCTCGGAACGCAAGGTGGCCCGGCTGATCGCCGCGGGCCACACCAACCGCTCGGCCGCCGAGGCCCTCGTCGTCTCCCCGCACACGGTCAACACCCACCTGGCGTCGATCTTCCGCAAGCTCTCCGTGCGCTCAAGGGTCCAACTGGCCCGGATCGCGCTCGCGCAGGGCGACGCCGGGGCGGTCACCGGCGGCTGAGCGAACCCTGCGCCCCCGTGCAAGGCACGGTGCGCCGTACGGCAATGCGGGGCGCGGGACCGGTCCTAGCGTGACGGGCATGCCGCGCCGCTTCGACGCGCGGACCACCCGACCCGAATCGAGGGACCATCCCCATGCCGTACATCACCGTGGGCCAGGAGAACACCAACCCCGTCGAGCTGTACTTCGAGGACCGGGGGGCCGGGCAGCCGGTCGTCCTCATCCACGGCTTCCCGCTCGACGGCCACTCCTGGGAGCGCCAGAGCGCCGCGCTGCTCGAAGCCGGCTACCGCGTGATCACCTACGACCGCCGCGGGTTCGGGCAGTCCTCGCAGCCGACCACCGGTTACGACTACGACACCTTCGCGGCCGACCTGAACACCGTCATGGAGACCCTCGACCTGAAGGACGCCGTCCTGGTCGGCTTCTCCATGGGCACCGGCGAGGTCGCCCGCTACGTCTCCGCGTACGGCTCCGGGCGCGTCGCCAAGGTGGCCTTCCTGGCCTCGCTGGAGCCCTGCCTGCTCCAGAGCGACGACAACCCGGACGGTGTCGCCCCGAAGGAGTTCTTCGACGGGGTCGTGGCCGCCGTCAAGGCCGACCGCTACGCCTACTACACGGCCTTCTTCAACGACTTCTACAACCTCGACGAGAACCTCGGCATCCGGATCAGCGAGGAGGCCGTCCGCAACAGCTGGGACACCGCCGCCCGCGGGGGCTCCGTCGCCGCGTCCGCCGCGCCGGCGACCTGGTACACCGACTTCCGCGCCGACATCCCCGCCATCGACGTGCCGGCCCTGATCCTGCACGGCACCGCCGACCGCATCCTGCCGGCCGAGGGCACCGCGCGCCCCTTCCACAAGGCGCTCCCGTCGGCCGACTACGTCGAGATCGAGGGCGCCCCGCACGGTCTGCTGTGGACCCACGCCGAAGAGGTCAACACCGCCCTCCTCGCCTTCCTGGCGAAGTGACACCCGCACCGCCGACCCACCGGGGCGGCGCCGGAGCTTCCGGCGCCGCCCCGGCCCCGGTTCCCGGCGCGGGAACCGCACGAGCTCAAGAGAGCGGACACCCCATGCAGTTCGGCATCTTCACCGTCGGGGACGTGACCCCCGACCCCATCACTGGTCGCACCCCGACCGAACACGAGCGCATCAAGGCGATGGTCGCCATCGCCCTCAAGGCCGAGGAAGTCGGCCTGGACGTCTTCGCGACGGGCGAGCACCACAACCCGCCGTTCGTCCCGTCATCGCCCACGACCCTGCTCGGCCACATCGCCGCCCGCACCGAGAAGCTGATCCTGTCCACGTCCACGACGCTGATCACCACCAATGACCCGGTGAAGATCGCCGAGGACTACGCGATGCTCCAGCACCTGGCCGACGGCCGGGTCGACCTCATGCTGGGCCGCGGCAACACCGGTCCGGTCTACCCCTGGTTCGGCCAGGACATCCGCCAGGGCGTCAGCCTGGCCAAGGAGAACTACGCACTGCTGCGCAGGCTGTGGTGCGAGGACGTCGTCGACTGGGAGGGCACCTTCCGTACGCCGCTCCAGGCCTTCACCTCGACACCCCGGCCGCTGGACGGCGTGCCGCCCTTCGTGTGGCACGGATCCATCAGGTCCCCCGAGATCGCGGAGCAGGCCGCCTACTACGGCGACGGCTTCTTCCACAACAACATCTTCTGGCCCGCCGACCACACCAGGCGCATGGTGCAGCTCTACCGGCGCCGGTTCGCGCACCACGGGCACGGCAGGCCCGAAGACGCCATCGTGGGCCTGGGCGGACAGGTCTTCATGCGCAAGAACTCCCAGGACGCCGTGCGGGAGTTCCGCCCCTACTTCGACAATGCCCCGGTGTACGGCCACGGCCCTTCGCTGGAGGAGTTCACCGAGCAGACCCCGCTGACCGTGGGCTCTCCGCAGCAGGTCATCGAGCGGACCCTGTCGTTCCGGGAGAGCGTCGGCGACTACCAGCGCCAGCTGTTCCTGATGGACCACGCGGGCCTGCCGCTGAAGACCGTCCTCGAACAGCTGGACATCCTCGGCGAAGAGGTCGTGCCCGTGCTGCGGCGGGAATTCGCCCAGGGGCGTCCGGCCGACGTGCCGCAGGCCCCCGCGCACGCGTCGCTCCGCGCCGCCTCGGAGGTGTCCGCCGCGTGAAGCTGGTCGTCGTCTCCGCGGGGCTGAGCACCCCCTCCTCCACCCGCCTGCTCGCGGACCGGCTCGCCGAGGCGGCCCGCGACGGACTCGCCGCCCTCGGGCGGCCGCCGTCGACCGAGGTCGTGGAGCTGCGGGAGGTGGCCGGTGACATCGCGAACCACCTCGTGACCGGTTTTCCGCCGCCGCGCCTCAGCGCCGCGATCGACGCCGTGACCGCGGCTGACGGGCTGATCGTGGTGACTCCCGTGTTCGCGGCCTCCTACAGCGGTCTCTTCAAGTCCTTCTTCGACGTGATCGATCCGGCCGCCCTCTCCGGGAAGCCGGTCCTGACCGCGGCGACGGGCGGTACCGCCCGCCACTCCCTGGTCCTCGAACACGCCCTGCGCCCGCTCTTCGCGTACCTGCGCGCCGTCGTCGTCCCCACCGCGGTGTTCGCGGCCTCCGAGGACTGGGGCTCGGGGGCGGACGAGTACACCGACGGCCTTCCCGGCCGCGTCCGCCGGGCCGGCGCCGAGCTCGCCGCGCTCATGGCGGCCCGCCCGGCCGGTGAGGAGCCCGAGGACGACGTCACCGTCCTCGAACGGCAACTCGCCGACCTGCGCTTCGACTGAGACGGGCCTCCGGGGCCGGGCCACGGCGCCGTGGTGCGCATGGTTCATACTGTTCCGCCTGATGAGCGCGAACCGAGTGACGACGAGAACCGTGCCCGGGGAACGCGAGGACGTACGGACACCGCTGCGCGGCCGGGACGCCGAAATGGCGTTCATCGGGGCGCGGCTCGACGCGCTCGACCGCGGCGAAGGCGGCATCATCCGGGTCGAAGGCCCCGTCGGCACCGGCAGGACCAGGATCCTCGCGGAGTCCGCGGCAGCCGCGAGGCGGCGCGGGACGAGGGTGTTCGAGGGAGCGGCGGACCCCGACGAGCAGTCCGTGCCGCTCGGCCCGCTCCTGGACGGCCTGCTCTCCGGCGAGGCACCGCTCTCGGGTGCCGTCCGCCTCAGGGACCTCGCCACGACGCCCGGCCGGCGTTTCTGGCTGCTCCAGGAACTGGGGGACCGGCTGCGGGAGACGGCGCGCAACGGTCCCCTGCTGGTCGTCCTCGACGACCTCCAGTGGTGCGACGACCTGACCCTCCTGACCGTCAACACCCTCGCGGCCGGACTCTCGTCGCACGCCATCCTGTGGCTGATCGCCGTGCGCGGCGGCAGCGTGCCGTCGGGAGTGCGGACGACCCTGGACCGGATCCGGCGCGCGGGCGCGCACGAGCTGGCGCTGGGAGCGCTGGACGACCGGGCCACCGCACGGATCACCGAGGACGTCCTCGGAGCCGCTCCCGGTCCGGACGTCCTGCGCCTCGCCCGGCGCGCCGAAGGAGTCCCGCAGCTGCTGGTCGAACTGCTCGGTTCGCTGCGGGAGGCGGTGACGATCGAGCACGGCACGGCCGGGCTGCCGGCGGGCGCACCCGCCCCACGGGAGCTCCCGTCCGTCGTGCGCCGCCTCGGCCTGCTCTCCGACGAGGCGCGCGAACTGGTGCGGACGGCGGCCGCGGTGGGCGGCCCGGTCACCGTCGCCCTGCTGGCCGACCTGCTCGGCAGGTCCCCGGCGGCGCTCATCACCGCCGTCCGGGAATCCCTCGACGCCGACCTGCTCACCGAAAGCGGCGATCGCCTCGCCTTCCGCCACGACCTGGTCCGCGAGGCGGTCGAAGCCGGCCTCCCGCTGCCCCTGCGGCGGGCCCTGCGCGATCAGGCCGCCGGGCGGGCTCCGGGGAGCGCCGCCGCCCCCGCCGGGCGTCCCGTCCCCTCCGCCGACGGGACGGCCCCGCCGGCCGGTGCGGGGCAAGCCGGGAGAGCCGTACCGCGGGACGGGACGGAGGCCGGCCGGCTGCGCGCCGCCGCGGCGGAACTCGCGGCCACCGACCCGGGAGCCGCCGCGGAACGCTGCCTCAAGGCCCTGGAACTCACCGCCCCGGACGCTCCGGAGTGGCCGAGGGCCATCGCCGAGACGATCCCGCTGCTCTGGCAGACCGGCCGGGCCGCCCGGGCGCGCGAGCTGGGTGCCTCGGCTCTGGCGGGCGGCGCTCTGCGACCCGAGGACGAGGCGCGCGTACGCCTCGCCCTGGCACGCCTCGCCGTACCGTTCGACTTCTCGGAAGCCGTCCGCCAGGCCCGCGCCGGGGCGGCGCTGCCCGGGATCCCCGTGGAGATGAGGGGACGCCTGCTCGCCGTGCTCGCCGTCGGGCTGTCGATGTCGGGGGAGCACTCGGCCGCCGAGCGGGTGGCCGCGCAGGCGTGGGAGGCCGCGGCGGCGGCGGGGGACCGCTCCGCCGAGGCCACGCTGACGACGGTCCGCTCGGCCGCGAGTTTCCACCGCATGGACCTGGCCGAGGCGTTCCGGCAGGCCGAGCGGGCCGCGGCGCTGGCCGACGCCCTGGGCGTCAGCACCTCGCTGTGGGTTCCGGAGGCCTTGTGGCACGCCCTCCTGTCGCACACCACCGGACGCTCGGCGCAGGCGCTCGCCGCCGCGGAGGAGGGCATCCGGATCACCGGGGAGCAGGGCCGGACGGCGGCCACCCGCATGTGGCTCATGACCCGCTCCCGCATCCTCCTGGAGGCCGGGCGGCTGGCGGAGGCCCGGGCCGACGCCGAAGCCGCGTCCGCCTCCGCGGCGGCCGACGATCCGGGCCCGGGCAACCTCGCCGACGTCACGCTCCGGTACGTGATGATGCGCGTCGCCCTGCACACCGACGACCGGCGGACCGCGCGCGCGTACGCGGCGCAGGCGAGGCGGATGCGCAGCGACGCCGCACCCGTCGTCCGTTACTTCGGCTCCTGGATGCTGGCGCTGCTGGCGGACTCCGAAGGCCGGCCCGACCGGGCCGTCGCCGCACTCGACGAGGTGACGACCTCGCCCGCCGCGGACCGGCCGGCCTACGCCGGCCTGATCGACCCCGCCGACGCCCCGGTCCTCGTCCGCCTGGCGCTGCGCGGCGGCGCCCCCGACCGGGCCGCGCAGGCAGTGGCCCTGGCCGAGCGGCTCGCCGTGCTCAACCCCGGCCTCGCGTTCCTCGCCGCCGCGGCCGCGCACGCCCGCGGGCTCCTCGACAACGACCTCGCCACGCTCGTACGCGCGGCCCGTCTGTACGAGGACTGCCCCCGGCCGCTGGCCCGGGCGTCGGCACTGGAGGACGCGGGACGCAAGCTGGCGCTCACCCGCATGTCCGAAGCGGTGCCGTACTTCGACACGGCCCTCGCGCTCTACGCGCGAGCGGGCGCCGCACGGGACGTCGCCCGCGTCCGCCGGCGCCTGCGGGCCGCCGGTGTCCGGCGACGGCCCGCGGCGCCCGGACTCTCCGGCGAGTGGCCCGAGTTGACGGCCGCGGAGCTGCGGGTGGTACGGCTCGTGGCCCGGGGTCTGGCCAACCGGCAGGTGGCCGAGGACCTCTCCCTCTCGCCGCACACGGTGGGTTCGCACCTGCGCCGGGCCTTCACCAAGCTGGGCGTCACCTCCCGCGGGGAGCTGACCCGACTGGCGAAGCAGCGTGACAGCGCAGAGTAGTCACTTCGTATCCCCCGGGGCCCCGGGGCAATGGACGATTCGTGCGATGTGCCGACGCCGTCGTTTCCTCAGAATGATCAAAGCCGCGGAAGCCAGAAGTCCGCGGGGAACCGGTCACGAGAGGAACAGCGCATGACGGCAAGGCTCCAGCGAGCCCGCCCCGGCAGTCCCGAGCTCCAGGCGCTCGTCGACGAGCTCGCGGAGCGGCTCGGCCGGTCCGTCGCCGTCGACGACCCGCTGGTCCGCATGGTCTGCACCAGCCGTCACTTCGGCGACGAGGACCCGGTGCGCATCGGCACGCTGTTGCAGGGCCGCGCCGACAACGCGGCCATCCGCTACGTCCTCGCGCAGGGCGTGACCCGGTGGTCCAGGCCCGGATTCATCGACGGCCGTGACGATCTCGGACTGCTGCCCCGGTACGTCGCGCCCCTGCGCGAGCGCGGACACCTTCTCGGACTGCTCCTGGTGGTCGTGCCCGACAAGACCCTCGCGGAGCACGAGAGACGTGCCATCGCCGGGGCCGCGGACGCCATGGCCGCCCTGATGCACGGCGAGCGCATCGCCACCGACTCCCGGAAGGCCGACGAGCGGGACCTCGTCCGCGCACTCGTCGGCGCCGACGTCGCCGCCCGCACCACCGCACGGCGGCGCGGCGAGGAACGGGGACTGCTCGGAGCGGCCGGGCACGTCATGGTCACCGTCGTCCAGCTCGGCTGCGCGACCGAGCTCGTGCAGCAGTCCGAGGCGGCCCTGTGGGGGGCGCTGGAGGTGGTGCGCCAGACGCGTTCGGCCCAGGCCCTGATCGCGGTCGGCACCGAGCGGGCGACCCTGCTCCAGCTGCGCGACCGCCCACCGCTCCCGGAGGAGGTCACCGCGCAGTCCGCCCGCATCCTGGACGAACTCCGCACGTTCCTGGGCCCGTCGGCGGACCCCGTGATCGGTGTCGGCGGCCGGCATCCCGCCCTGGACGACGCCTGGACGTCGTACGAGCAGGCGCTCGTGGCGGCGCGCGCGGCACGCCGCCTGCCCACCCTGAAGGGCGTCGGCGACTGGGAGCTGCTCGGTGAGCTCGCGGTGCTGCTCCAGCTGCCCGAGCACGCCCTGAACGCGTCCCTGGTCCCGAAGGCGCTCCGGACCCTGAGCGGCGCCCAGGGCGGCGACCGCCTGCGGGACACCCTGCGCTGCTTCCTGGAACACGCCGGATCGATTCCCCGCACCGCGGACACGCTGGGCATCCACCGGACCTCGCTCTACTACCGGCTGCGCCAGATCCAGGAGATCACCGGCCTGGACCTCGACGAAGGGGCCCACCGGCTCACCCTGCACCTCGGACTGAGGATCCAGGAACTCCTTCCCCGGGCCGGGGAGAGCGCCGCCTGAGCGCGACCCGCTTCGACAACGCGACCCGCTTCGACAATGCGACCCGCTTCGACAAAGCGAGAAGGATCCACGGCCCGATTCCTACAGCGCGCGGTGGTGCGGGCGGCGGGCCCCGTTCGATGATGTCCGTGAGGGCGGGACCGCGAGGTACCGCCTCTGACCAGGGGAGAGGTCATGCAGGAACTGATCACGACGGACGGCGCGCGGCTCGCGTACCAGGACACCGGCGGCGAGGGCGTCCCCCTCGTGATGCTGCACGGCTGGGGGCAGACGCAGGCGATGTTCCGCCACCAGAGCGAGGGCCTGGCGCCCGGCCGCCGCGTGGTCACCGTCGACTTCCGCGGCCACGGGAAGTCCGCCAAGCCCCGTCACGGCCACCGCATCGCCCGGCTCTCGCGCGATGTGCTCGAACTCGTCGACCACCTCGGCCTCGACCGGTTCGACGCACTGGGCTGGTCCATGGGCGTCTCGGTGTGGTGGAGCTTCATCGACCAGTACGGGACCGGACGCATCCGGCGCTTCGTCGCCGTCGACCAGCCCGCTGCGGTCGCCGCCGTGCCCTGGATGACGGGAGGGGAACAGCGCGACTGTGGTGCCATCTTCGACGTGTCGGGACTGCTGTACCTGGGGGCGGCCCTCGCGGGGCCGGAGGGCGACACGGTCCGCGCCGACTTCGTGCGCGGGATGTTCTCCGGCGAGCCCGACGCCGAGCTGCTGGCCTTCGTCCAGGAGGAGATCCGGTCGACACCCGCCCACGCGGGCGTACCCCTGCTGTTCGACCACTGCGCGCAGGACTGGCGCGACGTCCTTCCCCGCATCGATGTGCCGACCCTGGTGATCGGCTGCGAGGGAAGTCATGTGCACCCGGATTCGCAGCGCTTCGTCGCCGAGCGGATCCCCGGCGCACGCCTGCACGTCTTCCCCTCCGACGTGGCGAACTCGCACTTCGCCTTCCTGGAGAACCCGCCGGCCTTCAACGCCGTGGTGGAGAAGTTCCTGGGCGAGGAGCCGGCGAACGGCGCGTGAATCCCCCTCCGTCCGCCCCCACCCACCCCCCCCGCCCACCCACGGCTAGGAAACCCCATGACCCCCGCACTGATGTCCCGTGCGCCCGCACGGGTTCCCCGGCAGGCGCCCCGACCGGCCTCTCCCTCCCCTTCCGCCTCCGCCCCCTCCTCCCGCTCGGGGTGGCTGGTCCGGATGCTCTCCGACATGCCGGAGACGGACGACCGGAACCACATCTACCTCGGCGTCCACGTCCGCGGGCCCGTCGCCGTCGTCCACGGGCGCGCCGAGACCCTGCTGGAGCCGAACGACCTGGTCTTCTGCGATCCGGCCCGGCAGCACCTGCTGCGGTTCGGCGAGGACTGCCGGATGATCTTCTTCCGGGTGCCCCGCTGCTATCTGGGCGTCACGGAGCCGGAACTGGACCGAGTGATCGGCGTACCCGTACGCGGCGGAGAGGGGATCGGGGCGCTGGCGTCCGAGTTCCTGACGGCGCTCGCCGCCGAGGCCGAGTCCCGCCGGTCCGTGATCGGGGACCGGCGCGCCAGGACGGCGGTACACCTGCTCTCCGTCCTGGTCATGGAGCTCCTGGAGGCGGACACGACGGACGGGGCCGCCGGGGACGCGTCCGGGGCCGGCCACGAGATGCTGGCCCGTATCCACGGCTACATCGAAGAACACCTGATGGACCCGGACCTCTCGCCGGAGTCGATCGCCCGCGCCCACCACATCTCCGTCCGCTACCTGCAGAAGCTCTTCCAGAACGACGGCAGCACGGTCAGCCAATGGGTGAGGCAGCGCAGGCTGGAGTTCTGCCGCATCGAACTGGGCCGCACCCACCGGCGGACCACCATGGCCGCGGTGGCGCACCGCTGGGGCTTCAGCAGCCCGTCGCACTTCAGCCGCACGTTCCGCGGGGCCTACGGCATGAGCCCCAGCGAATGGCAGACGCTGGCGACCTCGGCCTTCGCGTCACCGGCTGCCGAAGCCCTTGGCGCGCAAGCGCGTTGAGGCGCGTGTGCGCCGTCATGACAGCGCGGATGCGCGCACCTGCAACAGGTGCCGCTTCCACGGCCCTACCGTGAGCAACCGTCGCACGGAGAGGAGAACTCGCATGCCCCACCCGACCGTTGTCCTGGTGCACGGTGCCTTCGCCGACGCGACAGGCTGGATAGGCGTCATCTCGGAACTGCGGAGCAGCGGAATCCCGGTGATCGCTCCGTCGAACCCGCTGCGGGGCCTGGCGTCGGACGCCGCCTACCTCGCCTCCGTCCTGGCCCAGGTCGACGGCCCGGCGGTCCTCGTCGGCCACTCCTACGGCGGTGCGCTGATCACCGTGGCGGGCACGGCGCAGAACGTCGTCGCACTGGTCTACGTGGCCGCCTACGTACCCCACGAGGGCGAGAGCGTCGGGCGGCTCCAGGGCAACTTCCCCGCGTCCCCATTGACGGGCCACCTGAAGGAGTGGACGTACCCGCTGCCCGACGGCGGCTCGGCGGTCGAGGTCACCATCGAGGAGACGGTGTTCCCCTCCGTCTTCGCGGCGGACGTCCCCGAGAACGTCGCCGCCGTCCTGGCCGCCGCCCAACGTCCCCTCGCGACAACCGCCTTCACCGAAACTGCGTCCGCGGCGGCGTGGCGGACGAAACCGTCCTGGGCCCTGGTGGCCGGCGCGGACCGCACGATCGCCCCCGAGGTCCAGCGCTTCGGCGCCGCCCGCGCCGGCGCCGTCGTCGTCGAACTCCCGGAAGCCTCCCACGCCGTCCTCCTGTCAGAGCCCACCCGCGTGGCCGACCTGATCAGGCAGGCGGTACGGGCGACGGCGAACTGACCGACGGGCCTCCGCTGGCAACGGACCGGCCCAGCCATGAGGAGTGGTTGCTGCAACGGAGCCGACGTACGGACTTACAGCCAGTCGCGCTTCTTGAAGACGACGTACAGGCTCACGCAGACGACCGCCATCAGCAGGACGGCGAAGGGGTAGCCGACCGCCCACTTGAGCTCGGGCATCGTCTCGAAGTTCATGCCGTAGATCGTGCCGACCAGGGTGGGGGCGAAGAGGATGGCCGCCCACGAGGAGATCTTCTTGATCTCCTCGTTCTGTTCGAAGCCGGCTTCTGCCAGGGCGCGCATTTCGGCGTTCTGCTGTTGGGAGACCAGGGTGGCGTTGACCGTCAGGATTTCGGTCAGGGCCTGGCGGAAGCCGTCCACGCGTTCGCTCGTGTGGGTCACGTGGTCCGCGACGTCGCGGAGGTAGCGCTGGAGTTCCTCGTCCGTGCCGTACTTGGCGAAGCCCGCCATCAGGTTGTGGAGCATGCCGACCAGGGGGCGGGTGGCGCGCTGGAACTCGACCATTTCGCGGGAGAGTTCGTAGATGCGGCGCGATACCTCGGGGTCGCCGCGGAAGACCTCGGTCTCGATCTCGTCCATGTCGTTCTGGACGCCTTCGACGACCGGGGCGTAGCCGTCGACCACGTCGTCGAGGATCGCGTAGAGGGCGGCTTCCGGGCCGAGGGCCAGGAGTTCCGGGGTCGCCTCCATGCGGCGGCGGACCGCCGAGAGGTCGGGAGCCGCGCCGTGGCGGACGGTGATCAGGAAGTCCGGGCCCACGAAGATGTGCAGCTCGGCGAAGTCGACCTCCTCCAGGGCGTCCACGTAGCGGGCCGCGCGCAGGACGACGAAGAGGGTGTCGCCGTAGCGCTCCAGCTTGGGTCGCTGGTGGGCCTCCAGGGCGTCCTCGATGGAGAGGGGGTGGAGGTTGAACTCCGTGGCGAGGGAGTGCAGTTCGGGTTCGGTGGGCCGGTGCAGGCCGATCCATGCCATGCCGCCGGGCTGCTCGCGCAGGCGGCGGAAGGTCTCGGCGAGGCCGGTGGGGGAGGCGACCCTGCGGCCTGCGTGGTAGACGGCGGAGTCGACCACGGACCGGTGGGGGGCCGGGTCCGGGCCCGTCGGCGTGCGGCCGGAAGGGGGCGGCGGCGGTGTGGGGCGGCGGCGGTCGGGGCGCTCCGGCATCGGGGTCCGCTTCGGGTCAGTGGTGAGTGGTGAGTGGTGAATGTGACTGTGAGTGGTTCCTTACTAGGCGCATGTGCAGGATATGCGGGAAATGGTCGGAATGCGGGTGGTAAGGGGATCGGGCGGGCCGGGTGGCGTGGGTGGGTCGTTGGGTTAGCGTGCCGTCATGGTCCCCTCGACGCCGCATCAGGCCGCCCGCGCGCAGCCGTCCGTTCCCGTGCTGGGTCCCCGCGCGCTGAACCGGGCCACGCTCGCCCGCCAGCTGCTCCTCGACCGGGCCGAGCGGTCGGCCGGGGACGCCGTCGCGCACCTGGTCGGGCTCCAGGCGCAGAACGTGAAGCCGCCCTACTACCAGCTGCACGCCCGGCTCGCCGGATTCCGTCCCGAAGAGCTGGCCGAGCTGATGGAAACGCGTCAGGTGGTGCGCATGGTGACCATGCGGTCGACGATCCACACGCACACCGCCGAGGACGCGCTCGCCCTGCGCCCCCTGGTCCAGCCCGCCCGTGACAGGGAGATCGCCGTCTTCCGCAAGGGGCTGGTCGGCGTCGACCTGGCGCGCCTCGCCCGGCTCGCGCGCGCCTTCGTCGAGGGTGACGAGCCCCGCACCATGGGGGAGATCGGGCAGGAGCTGCTGCGCGAGTGGCCCGACGCCGATCCCCCGTCCCTGGCCACCGCCGCGCGCTGCGCCCTGCCCCTCGTCCAGGTCACCCCGCGCGGGGTGTGGGGGCGCAGCGGGCAAGTCCGGCTGACCACCCTGCACCACTGGCTCGGCCGCCCGGCCCCCGACGTACCCGCCACAGAGCCGGCGGAGTCCGCGTCAGCCGCGCCGCCCGTCGACGAGGCCGTCCTGCGCTACCTCGGCGCCTTCGGGCCGGCCTCCGTCAAGGACATGCAGGTCTGGGCCGGTCTCACCCGGCTGGGCGCGGCCTTCGAGCGGCTGCGGCCCCGGCTGCTCGTCTTCCGCGACGAGAACGGCGTGGAACTCTTCGACCTGCCCGACGCGCCCCGCCCCGATGCCGACGCGCCCGCGCCCCCGCGCTTCCTGCCCGAGTTCGACAACCTGCTCCTGTCCCACGCCGACCGCACCCGGGTGGTCCCCGCCGGCCTCAAGGGCCGGACGTGGAAGGGCAACCAGGCGTACCGCACGCTGCTCGTCGACGGATTCCTCGCCGGGGTGTGGAAGGAGACGGACGGGGTCCTGACTGTCGAACCGTTCCGGGAGCTCACCCGGGCCCAGCGCCAAGAGGTCGTCGCCGAAGGGGAGTTGCTGCTCGAAACGATGGTGCGGCCCACGGGGACGGCGGACGCCCCGCACGGCGGCGTGCGCTTCGGGTCAATCACCGGCTGACGCCGCTCTGGTGGTGCGTCCGGCGGGCACGGCACGATGCGTTCCATGACATCGAACGACGACGCGTCCGCCACCGCCACCGCACAGTTCCTCGCCGCCCGGGACTTCCTCCTGGAGCGGCGCGGCGCCTACGACGAGGCGTACGCGCACTTCACCTGGCCCCGGCCCGAGCGCTTCAACTGGGCCCTGGACTGGTTCGACCACATCGCGGCCGGGAACACCGCCGACGCCCTGCGCATCGTCGAGGAGGACGGGACGAGCGAGGGCGTCTCCTTCGCCGACATGGCCGTACGGTCGGACGTGGCCGCGAACTGGCTCCGCGACCAGGGCGTCGCGGCGGGCGACCGCATCATCGTCATGCTCGGCAACCAGCGCGAGCTGTGGGAGGTCATGCTCGCCGCGATGAAACTGCGCGCGGTGGTCATCCCCGCCACCCCGCTGCTCGGCCCGGTCGACCTGCGCGACCGGGTCGAGCGGGGCCGCGCCCGCCACGTCATCGTGCGCGCCGAGGACACCGGGAAGTTCGCGGACGTACCGGGCGCCTACACGCGGATCGCCGCGGGGGACGACGTACCGGCGGGCTGGCTGCGGCTGTCCGACATGTACGCGAGCCTGCCCGGTACCGATGTGCCCGACACCGATGTGCCCGATACCGATGTGCCCCGCGCCGGTATGCCCGAAGCCGCCCTGCCCCGCCCCGGCGCCGCCCCCCTCTTCACACCCGACGGGGAGACCCTCGCCGGGGACCCGCTGATGCTCTACTTCACCTCCGGCACCACCGCCCGGCCCAAGCTGGTGGAGCACACGCACGCCTCGTACCCGATCGGGCACCTGTCCACCATGTACTGGCTCGGCCTGCGCCCCGGGGACGTCCACCTCAACATCTCCTCGCCCGGCTGGGCCAAGCACGCCTGGTCCAACGTCTTCGCCCCCTGGAACGCGGGCGCCACCGTCTTCATCCACAACTACGCCCGCTTCGACGCCGAGCGGCTCATGGCGGAGATGGACCGCGGCGGCGTGACCTCCTTCTGCGCCCCGCCGACGGTGTGGCGGATGCTGATCCAGTCCGACCTCGGCGCACTGCGCACCCCGCCGCGCGAGGCGGTCGCCGCCGGCGAACCCCTCAACCCCGAGGTGATCGACAAGGTCCGCCGGGCCTGGGGCGTGACCATCCGCGACGGCTTCGGGCAGACCGAGACCACGCTCCAGGTGGGCAACTTCCCCGGCGTTCCGGTCAAGCCCGGCTCGATGGGCCGCCCGGCGCCCGGATACAAGATCGTGCTGGTGGACCCGGTCACCGGCAAGGAATCCGCGGACGAGGGCGAACTGTGCGTGGACCTGGCGACCCGCCCCGCGGGGGTCATGACCGGCTACCGCGACGACGAGGAGCGCACCGCCGAGGCGATGGCGGGCGGTGTCTACCGCACCGGTGACATCGCCTCGCGCGACGCGGCGGGCTACCTCACCTATGTCGGACGGGCCGACGACGTCTTCAAGGCCTCCGACTACAAGATCTCCCCGTTCGAGCTGGAGAGCGCCATGCTGGAGCACGAGGCGGTCGCGGAAGCGGCCGTCGTCCCGGCGCCGGACCCGCTGCGGCTCGCCGTGCCCAAGGCGTACATCGCCCTGGCGGCAGGCTGGGAGCCCGGGCCGGAGACGGCCCGGGCCCTGTTCGAGCACTCCCGCGCCGTGCTCTCCCCGTACAAGCGGATCCGGCGCATCGAATTCGCCGAGCTGCCGAAGACGGTGTCCGGCAAGATCCGCCGGGTGGAACTGCGCGAGCTGACCGCCCTGGGCGCGGGCCAGGAGTACGACGAGGGCGATCTGCGCTGACGACTGCCTGAACCTCGGGCGGCCGACCTCGGGCGGCCGACCTCAGGCGGCCAGAAGGGCCTCGATGGCGGCGACGACCTCGGGGGCCTCCGGCTCGGTGCGCGGACGGAAGCGGCCGACGACCTCGCCGTCGGGGGAGATCAGGAACTTCTCGAAGTTCCACTGGATGTCGCCCGCCTCGCCCTCGGCGTCGGCGGTCTTCACCAGCTCCGCGTACAGCGGGTGCCGGTTCTCCCCGTTGACCTCGGACTTCTCCAGCATGGGGAAGGTGACACCGAAGCCGGTGGCGCAGAACGTCTGGATGTCGTCCGCCGTACCGGGCTCCTGGCCGCCGAACTGGTTGCACGGTACGCCGATCACCGTGAAGCCCTTGTCCGCGTAGGTGGACTGGAGCCGGGCCAGCCCCGAGTACTGCGGGGTGAGGCCGCACTGCGAGGCGGTGTTCACGAGCAGGATCGCCTTGCCCTTGTACGCCGCGAGGCTGGTGGGCTCGTCGGACAGGGTGGTCAGCGGAATGTCGTACAGGCTCAAGACGCTCTCCTTGGAAGGCAGGACTGGCACTCCCGCCAACAACGCGAGGGCCCCGCGTGTTCCGCGCCCACCGGTCAGTACGGCGCCCCCGTCACCACCAGCGCGTCCGCCGCGTCGTTCACCGGCTGCGGCATCCCGGTCAGGTCCATGACGAACAGCGGGATGCCCAGGTCGTCCGCCCGCGCCCGGCCGTCCTCCGTATATCCGGCCAGGGAGAAGTAGACGCTGGTGGCGGAGGCGGTCAGGCCGTTCAGCCACACGCACTCCACCGCCCGCAGCCCGGCCGCTGACGTCGTCGGATCCACCTGCGCCACCAGCCCGGGCGCCCGCAGGTCGACCGCCGCCGAGGGCACCGGGCGCGTGTCGGGCTGCCGTACGTCCCGGAAGCCGAGCCAGCGCAGGTACAGCGCGGCCGTCGACACCGCGTCGCGGGCGGTACGAATGGTCACCGGGCGGAAAGCGGGCCGTACCGAGGGCGCCACAGAAGGCGTCGGCCCCGGCGCGGGCACCTGCGCGGCCCCCTCGCCCCCCGGCCCCATCGGCCCGCGCCGCTCCGCCGGGCCCACCGCCTCCGCCGGGCCCACCGCCTCCGCCGCGAGGACCGCGAGCCGGACCACCGTCCCGCACGCCGCGCACCCCGCCTCCGGCTGCGGCCACTCGCTCACCCGCCCGCACGCCGCGCACCGCACCGACACCCACGCCTCCGACCAGGTGCGGTGCGTCAGCGGCCGGGGCGGCGCGGAGCGGTCCAGGGGCGGGGCGACCGGGCTGCCGCACGCACAGGGGAAGACCGGAGCGGTGTAGCCGTTCTCGCGCAGGCACGCCGGGCAGCGCACCGGAACCGATTCCGCCATGAGCCGTGTGCCCCCTCCGTCGCTGTGCGTGGGTCCATGCTCCACCACCCGCGACCGTCCGGGGGGTGGGTCGGCCATCTCCGTGCCCGTCCGCGTCCCCGGTCCGGCCCTTCGTACAACTCACCGAGCGGATCGCGGCTTTTGGTGGGTTCCGGGGTTCTCCACCGCCTTGACGATCGGGAACTCGCCGCTTAGCTTGTTCCGTATAGCAGAACAAAACTTCCGGATTACGGAAAAGCCTGACCGCCTGACCCGCAGGAGTACTCGATGCCTCGTATGACAGCCGCCGCCGCTGCAGTGGAGATCCTCAAGCGTGAAGGTGTCGCGCAAGCGTTCGGCGTGCCCGGCGCTGCCATCAACCCCTTCTACCGCGAGCTGAAGAACGTCGGTGGCATCAAGCACACCCTCGCCCGGCACGTCGAGGGCGCCTCGCACATGGCCGAGGGCTACACCCGCACCGCTCCCGGCAACATCGGTGTCTGCATCGGTACGTCCGGCCCCGCCGGCACCGACATGATCACCGGCCTCTACTCGGCCATCGCGGACTCGATCCCGATCCTGTGCATCACCGGCCAGGCCCCGGTCGCCAAGCTGCACAAGGAAGACTTCCAGGCCGTCGACATCGCCTCGATCGCCAAGCCGGTCACCAAGGCGGCGACCACGGTCCTGGAGGCCGCCCAGGTCCCCGGCGTCTTCCAGCAGGCGTTCCACCTCATGCGCTCCGGCCGCCCCGGCCCGGTCCTCATCGACCTCCCCATCGACGTCCAGCTGACGGAGATCGAGTTCGACCCGGAGACCTACGAGCCGCTGCCGGTCTACAAGCCGCAGGCGACCCGCGCGCAGGCCGAGAAGGTGATCCGGTTCCTCCTGGACTCCGAGAAGCCGCTGATCGTCGCCGGTGGCGGCATCATCAACGCCGACGCCTCCGCGCTGCTCGTCGAGTTCGCCGAGCTGACCGGCACGCCGGTCATCCCGACCCTCATGGGCTGGGGCACCATCGCGGACGACCACGAGCTGAACGCCGGCATGGTCGGCCTGCAGACCTCGCACCGCTACGGCAACGAGAACCTGCTCGCCTCGGACTTCGTCCTCGGCATCGGCAACCGGTGGGCCAACCGTCACACCGGTGACCTGGCCGTCTACACCAAGGACCGCAAGTTCGTCCACGTCGACATCGAGCCGACCCAGATCGGCAAGATCTTCGCGCCGGACTTCGGTTTCGCGTCCGACGCGAAGCGCGCGCTGGAGCTGTTCATCGAGGTCGCCAAGGAGCTGAAGGCCGAGGGCAGGCTCCCCGACCGTTCGGCGTGGGCCGCGGAGACGCAGGAGCGCAAGGCGACCCTCCAGCGCCGCACGCACTTCGACAACATCCCCATGAAGCCGCAGCGCGTCTACGAGGAGATGAACAAGGCGTTCGGCCCCGAGACCCGCTACGTCACCACCATCGGTCTGTCCCAGATCGCCGGTGCGCAGATGCTGCACGTCTACAAGCCGCGCCACTGGATCAACTGCGGCCAGGCCGGCCCGCTCGGCTGGACGATCCCGGCCGCGCTCGGTGTCGCCACCGCCGACCCGACGACCCCGGTCGTCGCGCTCTCCGGTGACTACGACTTCCAGTTCATGCTGGAGGAGCTGGCCGTCGGGGCGCAGCACAACATCCCCTACGTCCACGTGCTGGTCAACAACGCCTACCTCGGCCTGATCCGCCAGGCGCAGCGCGGCCTGGACATCAACTTCCAGGTCAACCTGGAGTTCGAGAACATCAACTCCCCGGAGCTGGGCGTCTACGGCGTCGACCACGTCAAGGTCGTCGAGGGCCTGGGCTGCAAGGCCATCCGCGTGACGGACCCGAACGAGCTGGGCGCGGCCCTGGAGCAGGCCAAGAAGCTCGCCGCCGAGTTCCGCGTCCCGGTCGTCGTCGAGGCGATCCTGGAGCGCGTCACCAACATCTCGATGGGCGCCGCCGGCATCGACGCCATCAACGAGTGGGAAGAGATCGCGACCGAGCCGGGCCACGCCCCGACCGCCATCCGCCCGCTGGTCTGAGCCACCGGCCCGGCCCGCCCGGCCGAGCCGCAAGAGAAGGCCCCCGCCCCTCCGCAAGGAGGGACGGGGGCCTTCCCGCGTCCGGTGTCCGGTACGGGCCCCCGCACGCCCTCCTCGGGGCCGCGGGCCCCGGCTCCGCGTCCACCGTGCCGGTGCCGGTGCCGGGGCCGGTGGCGGTGGGCAGTGCCGGGGCCCGCTCCACCGCCGGGGAACCGCTCAAGGCGCACCCGGACGCCGTCCCATGGGCTTCGCGGGCAGGAGTCGCCAGGAGCCGCAGGAGGGCGCTACGGGAGGCCTCGGTCCCGTACAGCCGGCCCCGGGGCGCCCCGCTCCTGACCGCCCCGCCCCGGGTATCGTCGACGTACGGCCGTGGACGCCGGACACGACAAAGCGCCGCGTCACGGGACCGTCCGTGACGCGGCGCTCTGGTGTGTGACCGCCCGACGGGACGAGGCTGGCGCGACAGGACGTTCGCACCCGCCGGGCGGGGTCTTGGGTACAGGGGGGGCGCTGTGCGCGGCCCCTGCACGGGTGGGAGGTCGTGCAGGAAGAGGCTGGGACCGCGGTGGTGGCGACAGGACACCTTGGCTTCGTCTCCCTCAGGTCAAGAGACAAGCCGCTGGGCCTTTACCACCGCACTGGCTCGACACCACCGCGGTCCTCGTCCTGCCCTCACCGCGTACCACCCCTCATCCGGGTCCACGGTGCGGGCCGAGCGTCCGGAATCTGACCTCCCGTCACATTCCGGACGCAGCTCGGGGGCTCCTAGCCTTCGCGCAGGGCGCGAACGGCCTCCTCGACGCGCTTGCCGTAGTCGGCGTCGGCGGCGTGGAAGTGAGCCAGGTTCTTCTCGATGACGTGCTCGAGGGTGACCTGCGAGAGGCCACCGGCGATGTTCGCCACCAGACGCTGCTTGGCGTCCTCGGACATCAGGCGGTACAGCTCACCGGCCTGGAAGAAGTCGTCGTCCTTGGTGTGCGCCGGGGCCTCGTGCGTGCCCGTGTGGCCGCTGACCGCGAGCGGAGCGCCGAGCGCCAGACCGGTCTCGGCCGGACCCTGGTACGAGTTGGGCTCGTAGTTCTTGTCGTGGCGCGAGCCGTTGCGCAGCGCCATCACGCCATCGCGGCCGTAGTTCTGGGCCTGCGTCGCCTTCGGGGCGTTGACCGGCAGCAGGGTGTGGTTCACGCCGAGGCGGTAGCGCTGGGCGTCGGCGTACGCGAAGAGGCGGCCCTGGAGCATCTTGTCCGGCGAGGCGGTGATGCCCGGGACGAAGTTGTTCGGGGAGAACGCCGACTGCTCGACCTCGGCGAAGACGTTGTCCGGGTTGCGGTCGAGGACCAGGCGGCCCACGCGCTGCAGCGGGTAGTCGGCGTGCGGCCACACCTTGGTGAGGTCGAACGGGTTGAAGCGGTAGTCCGCGGCCTCGGCGGCGGGCATGATCTGGACGTAGAGGGTCCAGCTCGGGTGCACGCCGCGCTCGATCGCCTGGAGCAGGTCGGTCTGGTGCGAGTTGGCGTCCTTGCCGACCAGTTCGGCGGCCTGCTCGGCGGAGAGGCAGCGGATGCCCTGGTTCGTCTTGAAGTGGTACTTGACGAAGAAGGCCTCGCCCTGGGCGTTGGTCCACTGGTAGGTGTGGGAGCCGTAGCCGTTCATGTGGCGGTAGGACGCCGGGATGCCGCGGTCACCCATCAGCCAGGTGATCTGGTGCGTCGCCTCGGGGGCGTGCGCCCAGAAGTCCCAGACGTTGTCCGGCTCCTGCTTGCCCGTGAAGGGGTCGCGCTTCTGGGAGTGGATGAAGTCGGGGAACTTGATCGGGTCCTTGATGAAGAACACCGGGGTGTTGTTGCCGACGAGGTCGTAGTTGCCCTCTTCGGTGTAGAACTTCAGCGCGAAACCGCGGGGGTCGCGCACGGCGTCCGCGCCGCCGAGCGAGTCGGCCACGGTGGAGAACCGCAGGAAGGTCTCGGTCTTCTTGCCGACCGTGTTCAGGAACGCCGCGCTGGTGTACGCCGTGACGTCGTCCGTCACCTCGAAGTGGCCGTAGGCGGCCGAACCGCGGGCGTGCACCACGCGCTCCGGGATGCGCTCGCGGTTGAAGCGGGCGAGCTTCTCCAGGAGCTGCTGGTCCTGGATCAGGAGCGGGCCACCGACGCCGGCGGTGGCGGAGTTCTGGTTGTCGGCGACCGGGGCGCCGGACTCGGTCGTCAGCGTGCGCTTCGACATGGTGACCTTCCGTACGGGAACTGCTGGCGGAAAGGGTCTTCCGTCATGCGGAGGTGAGCCTAGGTTCGGCTCGAACTCACCGTCAACAGTTTGTTGAAGAAAGATGAAGAGAGAGGGTCCGGAGCCGGGCGGCCCGGGGAGTGGTGATCCGGACGGTGCCGACGCCTGGGCGCGACAGGACAGGTGTCAGCGCCGGCACCATCCGGAAACTCGGGGCTCCCGGTGGGGGAGCGGAGCGGCGGCCCGGCGTGCGGGCCGCCGGCTCAGATCTGCGCGCCGGAGAGGCGCTCGACCGCGCGCAGCAGGGCGGAGTGGTCCAGGCCGCCGTCACCCTGGGCGCGCAGCGAGGCGACCAGTTGGGCGACGACCGCGCCGACCGGAAGGGCCGCACCGACGTTGCGGGCGGCGTCGGTGACGATGCCCATGTCCTTGTGGTGCAGGTCGATCCGGAAACCGGGCTTGAAGTCGCGGTTCAGGAAGTTGTCCTTCTTGCGGGTCAGGACCGTGGAGCCGGCCAGACCGCCGTTGAGGACGTCCAGGGCGGCCTGGAGGTTCACGCCGGACTTCTCGAGGAAGACGACGGCCTCGGCGCACGCCTGGATGTTCACCGCGACGATGAGCTGGTTCGCGGCCTTGACCGTCTGGCCGGAGCCGTGCGGGCCGCAGAGCACGATGGTCTTGCCGAGGGCCTCCAGGATCGGGAGCGCCTCGTCGAAGTCGGCCTGCTCACCGCCGACCATGATCGACAGGACGGCTTCGATGGCACCGGCCTCGCCACCGGAGACGGGCGCGTCGATGACGCGGATGCCCTTCTCGGCGGCGTTCTTCGCCAGGTCGATCGAGGTCTGCGGGGTGATCGACGACATGTCGATGACCAGCGCGCCGGACTTGGCGTTCTCGAGGATGCCGTTCTCGCCGTAGGCGATGGCCTCGACCTGCGGGGAGGCGGGCACCATCGTGATGACGACGTCGGCGTCCTTGACGGCCTCGGCGATCGAGCCGGCCGCGTTGCCGCCGGCGGCCGCCAGGCGGTCCAGCTTGTCCTGCTCCAGCGTGAAGCCGGTGACCGGGTAGCCGGCCTTCAGGAGGTTCTCGGCCATGGGGGAGCCCATGATTCCGAGGCCGATCCAGGCGATCTTGGGGAGGGTGCTCATGATGAGGGTCCTTCTCTTAATGCTTCGTACGAAAAGTGTGGGGCGTGCCTGGCCGATCGCCTGGACTTCGTCCGCCTAGCGCGCTGCGCGCGCCTCGGCGGGCAGCCACGCGAAGGACGCGGCGGCGTCGGCGGCCTTGTACTCGAGGCCTACGTAGCCCTCGTATCCGGCCTTCTTCAGCTGGTCCAGCAGCCCCTCCAGGGGCAGCTCGCCGGTGCCGGGGGCGCCGCGCCCGGGCTTGTCGGCGATCTGGACGTGGCCGGTCTTGGCGGCGTACTTTTCGATGACCTCGGAGAGGTCCTCATCGTTCATCGCCAGGTGGTACAGGTCGAGCAGGAACTTGGCGTTGCCGAGGCCGGTGGCCTCGTTCACCTTGTCCACGACCTCGATGCCGGCCGGCGCGCTCACCAGCGGGTAGAGCGGCGACTCGGGCTTGTTCAGGGTCTCGATCAGCAGGATCGCCCCGACCCGGTCGGCGGCGCGGGCCGCCACGACCAGGTTCTTCAGGGCCAGCTCGTCCTGGACGGCCGGGTCCACACCCTCGACGCGGTTGCCGTAGAGGGCGTTCAGCGCCTTGCAGCCGACCGAGGCGGCGAAGTCCGCCGCCACGTCGATGTTGGCGCGGAAGCGGTCCGACTCCTCGCCGGGCACGGAGACCGCGCCGCGGTCCGGCCCGGGCAGCTGGCCGGCGTAGAAGTTCAGGCCCACCAGCTGCGTGCCGGCGTCCTCGAGGGCCTTCTTGAGGGCGTCCAGCTCGGACTGGGCGGGAGTGGGGGTTTCGATCCAGGGCCACCACAGCTCGACCGCCGTGAAGCCGGCCGCGGCGGCAGCCGCGGGACGCTCCAGGAGCGGGAGTTCCGTGAAGAGGATCGAGAGGTTCACATCGAAGCGCTGGTCCGTGTATCCCATGAGGGGTGTGCGCTCCTTCCGTATTGCGGAAGTTGTTTTCTGCCTGATGGAAGACTGCAAGCAGGGCGGCGCACTTGTCAAGTGCGCACCGCCGGAAAGTCCCGTTCGCCCGCGGCGCCCGCCGTGCGACCACGGGACGGAGGCGCTGTCGCGCCGCCCCCGGCCGCCGGGTAGCTTGACCGCGTGCGATTGAGAGTGGAGTTCACGACCGAGCCCTTCGACCTCGAAGAGGCCCCCGACCATGCCGTGGCCGCTCGCGAGGTCATGCGGCGGGCCCGGCTGGACGCGGTGGACGTCGGCCCCTTCGGCAACACCGCCGAGGGTGAATCGGCCGCCGTGCTGGACGCGGTCACCGCGTTGCTGCGCGACGCGCTGGGCGCCGGGGCCACCCGCGTGTCCCTCCAGGTGAATGTGATCGGGGAGGACACCCCGTGACCGAGCCCCGCGATCACCCGTTCGTCGCCGCGGTCAAGCCGCTCGTGGACGCGATGGGCGGCGAGCTGATGGACCCCGCCCTGGCCCAGCCCGACGACGTCGTCCTCTCCTGGGAGGGCGAGGACCTGCTCGCCGTACGGCTGCCGCAGCTGTCCGACTCCCTGGACCACATCCTGGCGGCGCTGGAGCGCCGGCACGGCGTGCCGCTGGCGCAGCTGGACCGCAAGACCAAGCAGGACGTGGTCCGGATACTCGAGGCGCGCGGCGCCTTCTCGGTCCGGCACGGCGTGGAGACGGTCGCGGGGGCCCTCGGGGTCAGCCGCTTCACGGTCTACAACTACTTGAACAGGGAGTCGAACCCTCCCCGGGGGGCCGCCAAGCCGACCCCGGAGTGAACGCCGCCTGACCCACGGTGACGAGCCGCCGCCCTATTCATCCGGGCGGCGGCTTTTGTGTACGGGAAGTTTCAACAAAGTGTTGACGCGGTGTTGTCGAGGGCGTTAGCTATGCCCAGCCCGTTAAGCAACAAGGCCACGGAGGCCTACCGTGACTTCGAGTCCGACCCCGGGTCTCACCCGGATCAACACCTTGGACGACAGCGCGGCCACGGCTGAGCTGCACGAGGTGTGCGCCAGCTCGGCCTGGGTGGGCAAACTGCTCGCCCAGCGCCCCTTCTCCACCGTCGACTCCCTCTTCTCGGCCAACGAATCCGCCATGGCGGAGCTGACCGCCGAGGACCTGGGCGAGGCCATGGGGGGCCACGCGCCGATCGGCCGGCCGAAGCCCGGTGACCCGACCTCCGCCCGCGAACAGCGGGGGATGGCCGGCGCTTCCGAAGAGCTGAAGGCCGAGCTGCTCGAACTGAACCTGGCCTACCAGGAGAAGTTCGGTCACGTCTTCCTCATCTGCGCCACCGGTGCGACCGGTGAGTTCATGCGGGACGCGGTCAAGACCCGGATCGGCAACTCGCCGGAGCAGGAGCGGGAGATCGCCCGCGGCGAGCTGGTCAAGATCAACCGGATCCGCCTGACCCGACTCGTGGAGGAAGAGAGCGCATGAGCACCGACACCACCGCTTCCGTGTCCACGCACATCCTGGACACGAGCATCGGCCGCCCCGCCGAAGGCGTGGCCATCGCCCTGTCGGCCCGTACGGGCCTCGACGGCGCGTGGGCCGCCCTGGGCGGCTCCGCCACCGACGCGGACGGCCGCTGCAAGGACCTGCCGGCTCTGCCGGAGGGCACCACCCACGTACGGCTCGATTTCGAGACCGAGACGTACTTCTCGAACAAGCACAGTGCACACAAGCAAGCCGAGGCGCAGCAGGACGCCCCCCGCGTAAGGGACAGCGGTGCGTTCTTCCCCGAGGTGACCATCACGTTCGCGGTCAACCCGGGCGAGCACTACCACGTACCGCTGCTGCTCAACCCGTTCGGCTACTCCGTTTACCGAGGGAGCTAGTCATGGCCACGATTCTGGGCCAGAACCAGTACGGCAAGGCAGAGAACCGCGTCGTCAAGATCACGCGGGACGGCGACACCCACCACATCAAGGACCTGAACGTCTCGGTCGCCCTCTCCGGCGACATGGACGACGTGCACTACTCCGGCTCGAACGCGAACGTCCTTCCGACGGACACCACCAAGAACACGGTGTACGCCTTCGCCAAGGAGTACGGCATCGAGTCCGCCGAGCAGTTCGGCATCCACCTGGCGCGCTGGTTCGTCACCAGCCAGGAGCCGATCCAGAAGGCCCGGATCCGGATCGAGGAGTACTCCTGGTCCCGGATCGCCACCTCGGACGCCAACTCCAAGTTCATCGGCTCCGACGAGGTGAACCACTCCTTCGTCCGCGAGGGCCAGGAGACCCGGGTCACCCAGATCACGTACGACGGCCAGAACTGGGAGGTCATCTCCGGCCTCAAGGACCTGGTCGTCATGAACTCCACGAACTCCGAGTTCTGGGGTTACGTGAAGGACAAGTACACGACCCTCAAGGAAGCCTACGACCGGATCCTGGCCACCCAGGTCTCGGCCCGCTGGCGCTTCAACTGGTCGGACGACGAGCAGCGGATGCCCAACTGGGAGAAGTCCTACGCCGAGACCCGCAAGCACATGCTGCAGGCCTTCGCGGAGACCTACTCCCTGTCGCTGCAGCAGACCCTCTACCAGATGGGTTCGCGCATCATCAACCACCGTTCGGAGATCGACGAGGTCCGCTTCTCGCTCCCGAACAAGCACCACTTCCTCGTCGACCTGGAGCCCTTCGGCCTCAAGAACGACAACGAGGTCTACTTCGCCGCGGACCGCCCGTACGGGCTGATCGAGGCGACGGTCCTGCGGGACGGCGTCGACGCCCGCATCCCCGTGGACATGACCAACCTCTGACGCGGCACGCGCGTCCCGGGGCTCCGCAGTGGCCCCGGGACCGCGACACTCTCCAACTTCCTGAATCGGCACCCGGACGCACCACACGGGGCGGCAGTACTGTCAGCTGTCAAGGCCCCCGGCTCCGGCACTCAAAACCCTGGGCTTTGCCGTGCCCGTACCGCCACTGAAAGCACGAGGAAGTCCCATGGCAGCATCGGCAGCCATTGACGGCGCGGTAGAGCGCATCGTCATCGAGAACTGTGCGATTGCGACCGTCGACGCGAACGACACCGAGTACGCCTCGGGTCACGTCGTCGTCGCCGGCAACAGGATCGAGTCCATCGGCGCGGGCAGGGCCCCCGAGAACCTCGAGAACGTCGTCCGTCGGATCGACGGCACCGGGCACCTCGTGACCCCCGGTCTGGTCAACACGCACCACCACTTCTACCAGTGGATCACGCGTGGTCTGGCCACCGACCACAACCTCTTCAACTGGCTCGTCGCGCTGTACCCGACCTGGGCGCGCATCGACGAGCAGATGACGTACACGGCCGCCCAGGGTTCGCTGGCGATGATGGCCAAGGGTGGTGTGACCACCGCGATGGACCACCACTACGTCTTCCCCAAGGGCTCCGGCGACCTCTCCGGCTCGATCATCCGCGCCGCGTCCGAGATGGGCGTCCGCTTCACCCTCGCCCGCGGCTCGATGGACCGCAGCGAGAAGGACGGCGGTCTGCCGCCGGACCACGCGGTCGAGACCCTCGAAGGCGCGCTCGCCGACACCGAGGCGACCGTCAAGAAGCACCACGACCACTCCTTCGACGCGATGACCCAGGTCGCCGTCGCGCCGTGCTCCCCCTTCTCGGTCTCGACCGAGCTGCTGAAGCAGGGCGCCGAGCTGGCCCGCCGCCTCGGCGTGCGCATGCACACGCACGGCTCGGAGACCGTCGAGGAGGAGCAGTTCTGCAAGGAACTGTTCGGCATGGGCCCGACCGACTACTTCGAGTCGACCGGCTGGCTCGGCGAGGACGTGTGGATGGCGCACAGCGTCCACATGAACGACTCCGACATCGCCGCCTTCGCCCGTACCAAGACCGGTGTGGCGCACTGCCCGTCCTCCAACGCGCGCCTCGCCGCGGGCATCGCCCGCGTCCCCGACATGCTCGCCGCCGGCGTCCCGGTCGGCCTCGGCGTGGACGGCACCGCCTCCAACGAGTCGGGCGAGCTGCACACCGAGCTGCGCAACGCGCTGCTCATCAACCGCCTCAACCCCGTCCACCGCGAGCGCGCCCTCAATGCGCGCCAGGCCCTGCGCCTCGGTACGTACGGCGGCGCCCAGGTGCTCGGCCGCGCCGACAACATCGGTTCGCTGGAGGTCGGCAAGTGCGCCGACCTGGTGATGTGGAACCTGAGCACGCTGGCCCACTCCTCGATCGCCGACCCGGTGACCGCCCTGGTCTTCGGCGCCGCGGCCCCGGTGACCCTGTCGCTGGTCAACGGCAAGCAGATCGTCGAGAACAACCGACTGCTCTTCGCGGACGAGGACGCCATCGCGGTGTCCACCCGGGAAGAGGCGCAGCGCCTCGCGCGACTGCAGTCCTAGCGATCCGGCCGTGCAGGCCTGATCCCACGGAGTCCGGTCGGGGGGGACGGCCCCCGACCGGTCGCCGCGGACCCGAGCGGGGTCCGCGGCAGCCGGTCCCGGGCGGTGCCGCGTTCCTACGGCGCCCCCGGGGACGGTGACTCGTGCCACCGGCTCCACGGCACGTGCCCCCGCGCCACTGCCACGGCACCTCCAGCTCTCGCCGCCCCACGGACTTCCCGGAGAACGACTCGGGCGAATCGTTCCTCCACCTCGTCGCCTGCCCCCACGAGCACCCACAGGCACACCCCACAACCGAACACCGTTTCCAAGGCTCGACTCGCACAGCTTTCGCACCACCTCCAAGACACCCACGTCCCTGCCGACGTGTTACCCGACCGGAGGAAGCCGTGGCCGCAACGCCCAGGTTTCGCAAAGACGCAGTCGCAGTACCGCAGGAGAAGCACCCGGTCGACGAGACCCTGCCTCCGCTGAAAATGTTCACCAGCGGTCTCCAGCACGTGGCGGCCATGTACGCCGGCGTGGTCGCACCGCCCATGATCGTCGGGCCGGCCGTCGGACTCTCCCCGACCGAGACCGCGTTCCTGATGGGCGCCTCGCTCTTCACCGCGGGACTCGCCACCCTCCTCCAGACCCTCGGGTTCTGGAAGATCGGCGCCCGGCTCCCCTTCGTCAACGGCGTCTCCTTCGCCGGTGTGACCCCGATGATCGCGATAGGCAAGGGCGAGGGCGCGGACGCCATCCCCGTCATCTTCGGCGCGATCATGGTCGCCGGTCTGGTGGGCTTCTTCGCGGCCCCCTACTTCGGCAAACTGGTCCGCTTCTTCCCGCCGGTCGTCACCGGTACGGTGATCACCCTCATCGGCGTCTCGCTCCTGCCCGTGGCCTTCAACTGGTCCCAGGGCGGCAACCGCACCGCGACCGACTACGGATCGATGAAGAACATCGGGATGGCCGCGGTCACCCTGGTCATCGTCCTGCTGATGCGCAAGTTCCTGCGCGGCTTCCTCCAGCAGATCGCCATCCTGCTCGGCCTGGTCGCCGGCACGCTCCTCGCGATCCCGCTGGGCATGACCGACTTCGGCCCCATCAAGAGCGCGGACGTGGTCGGCTTCCCGTCCCCCTTCCACTTCGGGGCCCCGCAGTTCCAGGTCGCCGCCATCATCTCGATGTGCATCGTCATGCTGGTCTGCATGACCGAGTCCACCGCCGACATCCTGGCGCTGGGCAAGATAGTCGGCCGCCCGGCGGACGCGAGGACCATCGAGGGCGGTCTGCGCGCCGACACCCTCGGCAGCGCCATCAGCCCGCTGTTCAACGGCTTCATGTGCAGCGCCTTCGCCCAGAACATCGGGCTGGTCGCCATGACGAAGGTGCGCAGCCGGTTCGTCGTCGCGGCCGGCGGCGGCATCCTGATCCTGCTCGGCCTGTGCCCGATGGCGGCCTCCGTCATCGCGCTGGTCCCGCTGCCGGTGCTCGGCGGCGCGGGCATCGTCCTCTTCGGATCGGTCGCGGCCAGCGGCATCCAGACCCTGGCGGGCGCCGCCATGGAGAAGGGCGAGAACGCCCTGATCGTCGCCGCTTCCCTCGGGATCGGCCTGATCCCGATCGCCGCGCCGACCTTCTACCACGCCTTCCCGAAGGATCTGCTCGTCGTCCTCGACTCCGGCATCAGCACGGGCTGCGTGGTGGCCATCGTGCTCAACCTGGCCTTCAACCACCTGGGCAGCCGCAAGGGCGTGGCCCCGGCCACCGCCCCGGAAGCGGTCCCGGCGCACTGAACGGCCGTACGGCGGTGGGGGGGGGAGGGAGGGGGGGGGGGGGGGGGGGGGGGGGGGGGGGGGGGGGTAGGGGGGGGGGGAGGGGGGGGGGGGGGGGGGGGTGGGGGGGGGGTGGGGCGGCGGCCACGGAGGGGGAACGAGCGGGATCAGG